>CAWHSD010000025.1:0-55059 GCA_963831895.1 Candidatus Bathyarchaeota archaeon | reverse complement strand
TTCAGGATTTGATAGTTTCCCCATATTTTGTTTCCTACAGGTAAATGTTCAGGGTCTTGCTCTTCTGCAGTAACACAATTACGGCTGCGCAGATTATAATGCTTGGCACAAGGTATGTTCCGTTGTACAAGATTGAGTAAACGACTGGATTCATGCCTGCTGGAGCGTAATTGGGAAAATACACGACACCTGAAGTGAAATGGCAAAGGAAACGACCCGCGCCCCCAACCACCACACCTAAGACTGGACCAACTTTTGAAAACCTGCGGAAGAAACCTGCAAATCCGAGAAACGCAAACGGCAGTGGGTAATCAAGCAGGAACTGGATGGGGTGAACAACGAACGGTTCAATCGCAAGGTCAACAACTCCAAGAACCGCTCCTGCGAATATTCCTATTTTTGGACCACGCCGCAGTGCAAGCCAAAAAATAGGCACCATACCCAAGTTAATAGAGCCGCCTTGCAACCAAGCAAAACTGAAGAACGAATGGCTGATATAAGCTAACGCACCACCCATAGCTACAAATATTATTATTTCTGCGAGGATTTTTGTTGGAAAAATAGTTTGACGTTTAGTTTGGAAAATATTTTTCTAGGTTGTTCAGTATTTCGATTCAAGTTTTGTGTTCCCTCCGCCAGTATTACCTGGTTCAGGTTCCTAAGGGTCGACAGCAAACAGCCGTCCTCTCAGCCAGGTCACTTTCCCAGCTCCCCAAGAACTAAAGGGGATAATGTTTTTAGGTGGTATTTTAGTTTTCCTACCTTCACACAACTTAGAGGATTGTTTCGCATGCAGCCTATGCCTAAAGAATACAATTTTACGGAAATTGAGCGTAAATGGCAGAGTAAATGGGAAGAAATGGGTATTTACCATTATGACTGGAACGATACAGAAGCGTATTCCTTTCAGCATAGATACTCCACCGCCTTATCCATCAGGCGAGTTACACATGGGAAATGTTCTCAACTGGACCTACTTTGACATGGTTGCCCGCTTCAAACGCATGCAGGGCTTCAACGTGCTGTTTCCGCAGGGATGGGACTGCCACGGCTTAGGCATAGAAATCCAAGTTGAAAAAGCCAAGAAACATCCGCAAGCGCGACGTTCCCCCAGACCAGTTCCGCGCTTGGTGCATCGAACTTAGTCGAGAAGTACATTGCGATGATGAAGGAAGGCATTCTCAAGATGGGTGCAAGCATTGACTGGACCACCGAGTACAAAACTATGGACCCAGACTATTGGCGCCGAACACAACTTAGTTTCATTTTACTTCATAAAAAAGATTACATGTATCGGGGTACTCACCCAGTTAACTGGTGTCCCAGAGACGAAACTGCAATCGCCGATGCAGAAGTTGATCACGTCAAAAAAGGATGGTACCCTGCATTATATTCGCTTCCACCTTGAAGGCAGCAACGAATACTTGCTAATCGCCACTTCACGCCCTGAATTCATACCAGCATGCGTCGCCGTTGAAGTAAACCCGAAAGACGAACGATTCAGCAAGTACATTGGGAGAAAAATCTCTGTACCCCTAATGAACCGCGAGGTTACAATAATAGCCGAAGAATCGGTAGACCCCAGGTTTGGTACAGGTGTGGTTCAGATTTGCACTTACGGCGATAAAGAAGACGTAAAAACGGTTATCAAACATAAACTCCCAGTTATCCGTCTTTTAACTGAGAACGGAAAAATTAGCGAAGCTGGCTGCAAATATTCAGGCTTATACGTCAATCAAGCTCGTGCAGCAATAGTTGCGGATTTAACCGCCGCTGGACTACTTGAAAAGACGGAGAAAATACAACATGAAGTCGGCGTCTGCGATCGCTGCAAAGCCCAAGTTGAAATCTTGGAGGTAAAACAGTGGTTCATGAAAACCCTTCCACTTTGCGAAGCTGTAGAGAAGAATGCTAACGAAATCCCATGGTACCCCGATTATATGAAAAACCGCTTAATCGACTGGACTCGCGCTTTAGATTGGGATTGGGTTGTAAGCCGCCAAAGACTGTTTGCTACACCAATTCCAGTTTGGTACTGCAAGAGCTGCGGCGAGGTTATCATTGCTCAAGAAAGCTGGGTTCCAATCGACCCAAGAATGGAAAAACCCCGAATTGAAAAATGCCCTAGATGTGGCGGAACCGAATTTATGGGCGAAACTGATGTTTTGGACACTTGGATGGATTCCTCAATTACCTGCGCTGTCCATGCTGGTTGGCCAGATAGAGCTGACTGGAAACACCTGTACCCAGCAAGCATGCATCCCTCAGGCACAGACATTATCCGAACCTGGGCATACTACCTCATGGTACGACACCTAGCATTATTCGATCAACGCCCCTTCAATAGCGTCCTCATAAACGGCATGGTGCTGGGCGCTGATGGCAGAAAAATGAGCAAATCACTGAAAAATTATGCTGCAGCACCTGAAGTATTAAACAAAAGTGGCGCAGACGCCACTCGACAGTGGGCTGCTGGCGGAGGCGCCACAGGCTCAGACATCCCATACCGCACCCAAGACGTCGAATACGGAAGACGCTTTTTGGTTAAACTATGGAACGTTACTGGGTTTGCAACCAACCTCTTAGCAGATTACGACCCCAAAGCCAGTGCGGAAGTTGACCTACAACTACTCGATAAATGGATTCTCAGCAAATCAGAAAATCTGACTAAAAAAGTTACAGAAGCCTTCGAAAAATGTCAATTCAACATCGCTATCGAAGAGATCCGAAACTTCACATGGCATGTCTTCTGCGACTATTACATTGAATCTGTAAAGGATAGACTTTATCGCCAAGAGAAAGAAAGTGCAGCAAAAAGGCGAGCAGCACAACAGACCCTTTACGAGGTACTGTACAAAATTTTACAGTTGCTAGCCCCAATAACCCCTCACTTAACCGAAGAAATCTATCAAAATATGTACGCTCAAGATAAAGGCTTCAAAAGCTTACAGATAACACAGTGGCCAAAAGTAGATGACACCCTCGTCGACAAAACAGTAGAAGACCAAGGAGACAAAGTGATGGCTCTAATTGAGGATGTGCGAAGAAAAAAAGCAGCGCAAAAGCTACCTCTAAATATTCCCATTTTGTCCCTTGAAGTCTACACAGAAAGTCAAACAAGTGCTGACATAATCATATCAAGCAAAGAAGACATCGCAGGGACTCTCAAAGTTGATATAGATGATTTTAACGTTATTCTTAAAGCAGGTCAAGGACAGGAAGTGCCACAATTTCCAGGGGTAATTCCTGTCGTTATCTTCGGGACGGTAACCAAGAAATGAAAAAGGTTGGGTTGATTGGCTGCGGCTCCATCGGCACGGTTCTTGCTGAAGCCATTGCTCGTAAGATAGTGGTCTGCGATGAACTGATCATTTTCGATGTGGATGCGGCAAAAGCAGAGAAACTCAAAGAATCATTAAAATTCCACGTAAAAATCATGCCGAACGTGGATGAGTTGTTTGCGTCCAAGCCGTCAATAGTTGTTGAAGCAGCATCCCAGCAAGCCGTGCGAGAATACTATAACAAAATTTTAGCGGCAAACATCGACTTCATTATCATGAGCACAGGCGCACTTTTAGACTTAAACACAAATACCCCTAAATTGCACTTTCCTTCAGGCGCTATCGGAGGACTAGACGCTATTTCTCCTGCTGCTTTAGCTGGAATCACCGAAGTCACGCTAACTACCCGCAAACCCCCCAAAGCCCTTGGAAAAACAAACAGCCTAGAGGAAACCGTGTATGAAGGTTATGCAGAGGAAGCAGCAAGACAGTTCCCAAGGGAAATGAACGTTGCAGCAACATTAGCCTTAACCGTTAAACCAGCCAAAGTGAAAGTGCAAGTGGTGTCCGACCCAACCGTCGTACGCAATACCCACGAAATCTATGTTAAATGGCGCTACGGCGAAATGAACTTTCAGCTTGCCAATGACCCCCACCCAGACAACCCCCACACCAGCGCCCTTGCAGCATGGTCAGCTATAAACCTGTTAAAATCGCAACTAGAAAAATAGCAACACCAAAAGATTAGACAATTAGGGAAGCAGCTGAATAAAACAATACCCCATTATAATCGCATTCATTCTCAGAGGGGCAAGCACAAATAAAAAATTATCATAACAAGATGCACTTTAGCTACTGTCTGGACCTGCTCAGTAATAATTTCGGCGTTTTCCACAATAGCCACAACTAAATTAGGAGTAAAAAACAGATTTACTTGACTTGTTTTGCTGTTCCTCCGACAGCCACGTTGGTTTTGGCAAGATCATGGGCGAAACAAGTTCCTGAACACTCCGGACTGCTTGTATTCCACATACTTTAGCTAATTCTCCCTTATCGAAAAATAAAAAGTACTCAATTAGAACCTCAAAAATATGTGCTGATACAAACATCCAGCGGTCCTTACTAAACATTGGTTTCAGAGTATCGTCAATAAATTGGAGCCAGAGCGTCGGATAAAGTTGTTTTATAATAGACCATCGTTTTGTTGCTGAATCGTGACTATAAAAACGGTTCCAACCATATCGCTTAATATGAGCTTTAACCAACCAGGGATAAGCTTCCTCCTTCCCTGCAACAGTTAAGGCTAATTCAAACAATGAATCATAGGCATCAAAAACCATCCCTCTTTCCAGTTCACTCTTTAAGCTTTCATACGCCAGTACTTTTTGAGGAGTATTCATCCAATAACGTATCCAAATTTCCACGATGTCTTTGGAGTAGAAATTGAACTTTGCCAAATTCATGTAGTCTCTGAATTTTTCGGGTGGAAACTCTTCTGGATCTGGCAAGTCATGATATTTCAATGCACTCGATTTTTCTTCTGTCTTGTCGCAATTGTTTAATTGAGATCTTTCGTCAATTGGTTGACCGATTGAGCTCAGAAGATCTCTAGCGCTTCCATCAGTCTTTGCTCGCTTCCTTAATAGCGACAAGCCCTTGTAATCGAGATTATTTTTCACCAGCGATATATTCATTGGATCAGATAAGTCAGAGTTTTCTATTATTGAATTGATTAATTCTTGAGCATTGTAGCTTTCGTTATGACTAACCAGCCAATTATAATGGCTGAACAATAAATCAGTTTCATATTTACTAATAATATCGCCCAAAACTCTAACAAGATGTTTTGTTTCATCGCCATCAGTGTACACCTTCACAGATAAAATTGCAGGTATTATGCGTCTAAGCATTTCTTTGGCTTCAGACATCTTGTTTTCATAGAACAATTTTATGGTATCCAGCGTTAAAGACAAAGTTAGATCCTTGTGTCCACCGTAAGCGAGCAAATTTTCGCTAGATTTTTCAACAAAATTTTTACAGCTTTTCTTGTGATTGTGAAGTGCAAGTAAATTAGCAATTTGGCCATATTTAATTGCACGTTCATTAAAGGGATTGATTGATGAATCCAAATATATCTCTAACTTAGCTTTGCACCAGTCTAATGCTTCATCGGATAACAAACGGCTCTTGTGTGAGTTTAAAGCATCAATTAAGTTCCACGGAATACAGTATTGAGTGGAAAAAGCATTTTCTAACTCAGGCTTTGTGACTTTTGAGTCATCAATTTTATTCATTATCGAAAATAGATCTAAGACAATTTGATGAATAGCGTTTTCTGCATACACACCAAACACTGCTAGATGATGGTCTTTTGTCCAATTGGGCTTTCTAAGGACATCAACTTTTTTATAAAGCCAGTCAAATTTGACCTGTTGTTTTCCTCTCAGTGATTCCGATAATTCCTTTGTTGCACCGTTAAAAATAATTATTAGTTGTTTTAGCCAGACATTTGGCAGTTCTTCAATCCATTGATCATTTCTATCACTGCATTGCCATAGATGGTTTGCGAGAAAAATAAAAAAGGTGTCATAAAGAGTTTTTTTAACATTAAATTCTTCGGAATATGGATTATCTTTCAGTGTTTCAAAAAGAACAGCTGACGGTAACTTTATGAGACCATTTGAATAATCATTCAACTCATTTATTGAAGCGTAAATCGCAGCAAAAGGATTCTTAGAGTTGAACAGGACTTCATTTGATAGGTCAAATTTTTCTTCGAATGATAGCAGAATTGCGTACTGGAGAATAATATTCGTCTCCTTATGAGAAAAAGGCAGTTCCAACAATTTTCTGAGACTGATTGATTTCTTATTTTTTCTAAGTGCTCGACATAGAATTTCAATTGCAACTGAAATTTCTGGGTCTTTGACATTAAGTAAGCGATTTGCGAACTGCAAAAAACTATCTTGGTCCAATAACGCGGCAGAACCTATAAAAGAATTGAGTAAGGACTCGTCCTGCTCGTAATTTCTCCGATACTTATCATATCGGTTTCCTTTTTGGCGCTCGTCTAATTCATTAAAGCAGTACTTCAATAGTTCTTGTTCAGCAATATTGTGTTCAGACAACAATAGTAATTGTTTGTGAGTAAACAATGAAATATCCGAGACCATCGAACGACTAAAGTGAACATCATCGTTTACTGTTAGCTGGGAATAAAACAGGTTTTCGAGACTTACTGGCCAATATTCAAAAATTGTGTTATAATAGTCTAATAAAAAACTAACATCTATTACACGTGCAAAGTTTCGGTTTTCGAGCGCTGCTAGCGCGCTCTTGGATAAAACCTGAGATATACCAGTTCGGGGAAAGAGTTTTGCAACAGCCTGTATAACCCATTTCCTATTTGGCCCTAAAATTAAAGGTTCGTTATCACCTAATTCGGCTTTCATTATCCAAGAATACTGCTGTTTAAGGAATTCAGGTGCTTTGTTATCTACCCAGTTACTAATAAGATGCCTAAACATATTAGCGTATTCAGGGTAATCTGATTGCTGCTGGAGGAAAACACGGAGACTATTATGGAAAAGCGTCAAACCGGCAAAATCCTCCTTTAGTAAGTACTTGGTTTTACGGATAGAATTAGTAATGGTGGTTAGTGCTATCTTGGGCTCTAAGCACTCCACAATTTCATTTTGCTTTAAGGGGAATGAGCAAACCGTTAGCAAGTATAGTATTTGCTTTTGCTCCTCTGGCAAATTCTGAAGTAATAATGTATAGTAACCTAATACGCCATTTTGTGAGAAGTCGGGCAGATCATCAACTGTATTATAATTTATTTCTCGCTTTTCGTGCTCTATTAAGTTTAAGGCAAAGCGTAGATATAGTGGAAACCCACCGGTTTTTTTATGAAAGTCCTGTGCCAACATATCTAAAATATTATTTCTTTGGAGGGTGTCATCTGGAAGATTAATTGTATCAGTATGATTTCTTACCCATTGCTTCATCGCTTTGATGTCCAGAGGAGGCAATTGCAACCATTTTTCTCGCGGTGATGCCT
Organism: Candidatus Bathyarchaeota archaeon; assembly: GCA_963831895.1. Taxonomy (GTDB): domain Archaea; phylum Thermoproteota; class Bathyarchaeia; order Bathyarchaeales; family Bathycorpusculaceae; genus Bathycorpusculum. Next base: position 47,718 of record CAWHSD010000025.1, on the reverse strand, counting down.
GCAATAGTCGACGTGGAATTTTTTCATCACTGATTGGTTGCATACCGATTATTACTACGATTCCATTTGCCGTGGGAAAGATATGCTCAAACAATCGTTCCAATCCATTAGTCGGTTGACTTTCTTGCCATACATGATCTAGACCATCAATTATGACATACAAAGCCTTTTCCAGTTTACTAAAAAACTCTCCGGACTTAGCCAACCATGTGGATAAGTCGTTGAAGTTTGCGTTATTAAATCTAAGCGACCCCAAAGATTCAGGGTACTTTACCTTTATTTCATTCATTAAAGATTCAGCAATATTTTCGGGGTTGCATCGACCAATTGTTCCATCCCTTTCAGAGAGATAGTAGTGATGTCTAATTATGGGTAAGCCATTTTCCTTAAAACGATCGTACAAAAAACTCAGATAGGTGCTTTTTCCCATGCCGGGAGCGGCTACAATAACAGTGCAACCGGAGCGCATATTATTTAGCTCTGCTAAGAGCATGGAGTGAAATTTTTCCGAAGGAATAACAAAATCTGACGGGATAGGAAATTTTTCATCTAGTTTTTTTAAAATATGCCAGTTAACTGCGTCTTGAATTACTTCATAGGTTATCTTTCCGTCAGGTTCTGGCTTCTCCTTTTTCTTACCCATGATTCAACTTTGTCCTTCAGGCTTTTCCAGTCGCTTTCAGTAAACTCTAATTTATAAAATCGTCTCTTCAAAATACCTTCAAAATCGTCTATGTTCGGTCGATTAAGATTAAAACAAAAAATAGCGAAAAAATCCTCGGCCAATTCTTTGCTGCCAATTTGCTCCACCAACTTCTTCTTGAGCGCCTGATCAAGGTTTTTAAATATTATATGGTTATGGCTATCTAGAAATCTTAGGATTTCATCGGAACGTCTGTTGGTTTCGACTGATGCGCTGTGAATTATATGTTTCTTTTTTATATCTTGAATCGAGTCCGCCCATTTTTCAATTAAAGACTTTTGTTTATCCTTCTTTCTAGTTAGCACTTCCCAGGTCCATTGGTCCTTTGTATCATCGGCATGGCCAGAAAATTTCACTTGTTTAAGTTCTAAACTATCATCTTTTCTAACGGCAACAACATCGTCTAATGAACCCATTTCAGGCACTTCAACCATGATATACTTATAGTTCTGTTTATTTCCGAGAAAATCAAGTATGGTTTCTATCGCAACAAGGTCCTGATAATAATCTCCAGACCGCCTAATACCACTAGGTGTGTAATCGCTAGCCATTTTAGGGATGCCTTACTAAATCTATAACTAATGTCAATCGTTTATAAGTATAATTTCTACTAGTAATCATTCAAACAACGGCTATTTTGCGTTGTTGTTTTTGTTTGTTTTTTTGTTTGGTGGGATTGTTTATAGGGGTGGTTGAGGGTTTGGGTTTTTGGGACGGAGATTTCAGAGTGGGTTATGATAGTGCCGGATTTCATTGCGCTGTCATTGCTGTTCATTGATATCCTTTGATGGCTAATGATTGATTAGCTGATTTAGCATGCCTTCACATCCACATCGTTGTCTCTTCAACATGACGCCATGTTTGGCATGTGGAGAAAATCGGTTATCCCACACCGAAACAGAAGCTGAAAAACAAACCCAGGACAAAATCAGGGCTTCACTCTTCTGCTGGGTTGTGGCAGATTAAAAGACGCAGCACCCAAATAAAGAGGGAGAAACTGAAAGAACTGGTTATTAACTCTCTTAAGATGCAATAAGACAGTTACAGTAAAAACAAACTAAATTTAAACAAAAAGAAAAGAAAGAAGAATACGGATTTATTTTATTCAGTTGTGTTTTCGTCGCTTTCTTCTGCTTGGGGGGTTTGGTCGCTGTTGTCCGCTTCCGTTATCAGGACCGAATGCGCCTGCTGGGGCACTTCTGAAGGGTGGGACGGAATGTGTGCCTCCCTCCACCAATGAAATAGTTTCTATTGCTGGTTCTTCAAGAACTTTTTCAAGGGTAGTTTCGATTGGAACTTGCTCTGTTACTTCGAAGTCTTGGAGTGGAGCTTCAATTACGCGTTGTTCTTCGTGGGCTGCCTCTGCAATTGGCTCGGTTGCGATTATTATCTCTGTTGGAGCTTCGACTGGTGTTTCAATTATCGGGGCTGCTTCAACTGTGAGTGCTGGAGCTTCTTCAACTGCGATAGTTGGCGGCTCGATTGGAGCTGCTTCTTCAACAACTGCTACATGAGCTTCCTCAACGATTGCGGCTGGCACTTCAACTGGTTCATCGATGATTGGAGCAGCTTCGATTACTTGTTCTTCGACTGCTGGCTCGATTACTGCTTCGGTTACTATTTCAACTGCTGCTTCTGGCTCAGCTACAACTGCTGGAGCCTCTTCCACTGGGGCGGCTTCTATAATTGGAGTTACTTCAACGATTGGAGCTTCAATTGCTGGAGCTTCAACTATGGTTTCAACTGATTGAGCCTCAACAATTGGGGCTTCCTCAATTGGGATAACTTCAATTGGGGCTGTCTCTATTGGGGCTGCTTCTTCTATGATTAGTGCGGGAGCTTCTTCAACAACTGCTACTGGAGCTTCGACTGGTGTTTCAATTATTGGAGATGCTTCTACAATTGGAGTTTCTTCAACAATTGGAACTTCAATTGGTGCAGCTTCTGTAGCTGTTTCAACTGCTGGAGCCTCAATAACTGGGGCTGCTTCTTCAACTGGTGTGCTTTCGATTACTGAAGCGGTTTCAACTGGGGCTTCGATGGTGGCTTGCTCAACTTGAGCTTCCACTGGGGCCTCTAAAGGGACCGCTGTCTCCACTGGAGCTGCTTCTGCAACAGGAGCTTCAACTGGAGCAGTTTCTATTGGAGCACACTCAATTGGGGCTGCTTCGACCACTGGAGCTTCAACTGGAGCAACTTCCTCAACAAGTGGGGCTGCTTCAACTGGAGCGGCTTCTTCTTTAATTATTGCTGGAGCCTCTTCAACAATTGCCACTGGAGCTTCGACTGGTGTTTCAATTATCGGGGCTGCTTCAACTGTGAGTGCTGGAGCTTCTTCAACTGCGATAGTTGGCGGCTCGATTGGAGCTGCTTCTTCAACAACTGCTACATGAGCTTCCTCAACGATTGCGGCTGGCACTTCAACTGGTTCATCGATGATTGGAGCAGCTTCGATTACTTGTTCTTCGACTGCTGGCTCGATTACTGCTTCGGTTACTATTTCAACTGCTGCTTCTGGCTCAGCTACAACTGCTGGAGCCTCTTCCACTGGGGCGGCTTCTATAATTGGAGTTTCTTCAACGATTGGAGCTTCAATTGCTGGAGCTTCAACTATGGTTTCAACTGATTGAGCCTCAACAATTGGGGCTTCCTCAATTGGGATAACTTCAATTGGGGCTGTCTCTATTGGGGCTGCTTCTTCTATGATTAGTGCGGGAGCTTCTTCAACAACTGCTACTGGAGCTTCGACTGGTGTTTCAATTATTGGAGATGCTTCTACAATTGGAGTTTCTTCAACAATTGGAACTTCAATTGGTGCAGCTTCTGTAGCTGTTTCAACTGCTGGAGCCTCAATAACTGGGGCTGCTTCTTCAACTGGTGTGCTTTCGATTACTGAAGCGGTTTCAACTGGGGCTTCGATGGTGGCTTGCTCAACTTGAGCTTCCACTGGGGCCTCTAAAGGGACCGCTGTCTCCACTGGAGCTGCTTCTGCAACAGGAGCTTCAACTGGAGCAGTTTCTATTGGAGCACACTCAATTGGGGCTGCTTCGACCACTGGAGCTTCAACTGGAGCAACTTCCTCAACAAGTGGGGCTGCTTCAACTGGAGAGGCTTCTTCTTTAATTATTGCTGGAGCCTCTTCAACAATTGCCACTGGAGCTTCGACTGGTGTTTCAATTATCGGGGCTGCTTCAACTGTGAGTGCTGGAGCTTCTTCAACTGCGATAGTTGGCGGCTCGATTGGAGCTGCTTCTTCAACAACTGCTACATGAGCTTCCTCAACGATTGCGGCTGGCACTTCAACTGGTTCATCGATGATTGGAGCAGCTTCGATTACTTGTTCTTCGACTGCTGGCTCGATTACTGCTTCGGTTACTATTTCAACTGCTGCTTCTGGCTCAGCTACAACTGCTGGAGCCTCTTCCACTGGGGCGGCTTCTATAATTGGAGTTACTTCAACGATTGGAGCTTCAATTGCTGGAGCTTCAACTATGGTTTCAACTGATTGAGCCTCAACAATTGGGGCTTCCTCAATTGGGATAACTTCAATTGGGGCTGTCTCTATTGGGGCTGCTTCTTCTATGATTAGTGCGGGAGCTTCTTCAACAACTGCTACTGGAGCTTCGACTGGTGTTTCAATTATTGGAGATGCTTCTACAATTGGAGTTTCTTCAACAATTGGAACTTCAATTGGTGCAGCTTCTGTAGCTGTTTCAACTGCTGGAGCCTCAATAACTGGGGCTGCTTCTTCAACTGGTGTGCTTTCGATTACTGAAGCGGTTTCAACTGGGGCTTCGATGGTGGCTTGCTCAACTTGAGCTTCCACTGGGGCCTCTAAAGGGACCGCTGTCTCCACTGGAGCTGCTTCTGCAACAGGAGCTTCAACTGGAGCAGTTTCTATTGGAGCACACTCAATTGGGGCTGCTTCGACCACTGGAGCTTCAACTGGAGCAACTTCCTCAACAAGTGGGGCTGCTTCAACTGAGCAAGTTTCTATTATTGGCGCTGTCTCAACAGGTGTAGCTTCCACGGGGACCTCTAAAGGGGCCGCTTCTACCGCCGTTGGTTGAACTGCTGGAGCTTCCATTATTGGGGCTGGTTCAGGAGCTTGCATTGTTTGTGCGCTTGGAAAAATTTGGTCAATTGCTTGTTTTAATACGCCTAATTCGTTTCTTGTTGTTTCGAGAGTGTTTGAGAGAAGGTTTATTTCTCGACCGTAGCTTTCCTCATCGATTTCTCCAACAACGTGTTGGATTTCATAGTTAGCGAGGAGAGTTTCTAAGGTTTTTAGTTGACCTTCTAATTCAAGGGTTTTTGCTTGCATCTTTTGAGCTAGGTCTTGTCGTTGTGTTTCGATTTCGACCATTGCTTTGTTTATGTCGCCAGTAAAAGAGTCGCGAGTAGCTTGAGAGATCTTGCCTGTTGTAAAAAGATTGTCTAAAGCTTGCTTCTTTTTCTCGGCGATTTCGTATTCTTCATTTAATCGTTTAAAGGTATATTTCCATGAAATCACGTTTAGGGCACCGTAGCTTGCTTAGGCGAAAATATGAAATAACGTTTGTTAACATGCACATATATCGCTAACTATTAAATTCGTTTAGGTTGGCAGAAAAATGGTAATTTTAAAGTAAAAACTAGGTTCTGTTTGTATGGGTTTATGTATATAAATAGTGTAATTATTCTTCAAATTGATGGAGATAAAATGACACATCTATGTTAACTATAATGTGTCTACTAATATGTTATGTAGCCATATATGCGAAAGAATGTTGAGCAGATTTTGATGGTTTTTTCCCTTGAGACATTTTTTGAAGTTCGATTTAGTTTTTTTTGTTTAAACATTTGCATCTTTGTTATAACATTTTATTCTAAATCCGAATAATTCTTATATATCTAAACAAGAATAAACAAGAGTGATGCGTGCAAAATATGGTAGCATTAACAATCGCTTTAAACGGAGAAAAATCAGAAGCCAGAATAATCAAAAAAATGCATGAACGTGTAATAAAAACATTCATGGATACAATAATAATGGCTGAACTGCAAAATGGATCGATAAGCGGATATGATGTAATCTCATTTATCCACAACAAGTTCGGATTCCTCGCCAGCTCGGGCACAGTCTATTCCCTACTTTATTCACTTGAGACGAAACGACTTAGTAGAGGGAATTTGGATTGAACGAAAAAGAGTCTATAAACTTACAGAAAAAGGCTCAAAAACTATCGCGACCATTATGAATTCACATGATAAAATCAAGGGTTTCATGTCAACAATACTCAAAGCACAAACAACCCAATAATAATTTCTTTTTATCATTAATTCAATAGAAATACTAAAAAACCCCCTCGTGTTTTTCTATCAGCCGCAACGAATCTTTGCGGGTCCGTAGCTCAGTCAGGCTAGAGCATCGGACTTTTAATCCGAGGGTCGCGGGTTCAACTCCCGTCGGACCCGCTCAATTTTCGTTATTCAAAGAGTTTTTTCCGCAAGATAGAAAAAGAGAACCACAAACTTACAATTATGTCAAAACCTAATCCAGTGCATGAAACCCGGAATCCTCGGGCGCTATGGCTTGATGAATTAAGCACAAAAGAAGCAGAAAAAGCAGCAAAAGATAACGCAGTTGTGATTTTTCCTGTTGGGAGCGTCGAAGAGCATGGGGACCACTTACCCTTGTGCACTGACAGCATTCAACCTGAATACGTCGCGTTGGAAGTTGCTAGGAAAACCGGGTGTTTTGTTGCGCCTACGTTAAGGTATGGGATTTGCAACGCCACGCGTAATTTTGCGGGAACAATAACTATTGGATTTGACACGTTTTACAAGATAGTGAATGATATTCTCTCCGAGTTAGTTCGCAACGGTTTCAATAGAATCATTGTTCTTAGTGGTCACGCTGGAAATTCACATATGGTCGCATTGAGATTGGCAGCTCAAGATATTATAATTAAAAATGATGCCTCAGGGGTAAAAAAGAAAACTCGGATTATGGTCCTCTCAGACTACGACTTCGCAAAGGAATTAACGCCAAAATACGCTTCAGAAAAAGATGGACATGCGGGCACATTGGAGACCTCGCGAATGATGGCAATCAAGCCAAAACTTATCAAAACAAAAGGTTCAGCAAGTTTCACCGAGATGCCTCGTTTTGAAGTTGTTGCTCATCCAGAAATTTATTTCCCAAGTGGAGTCCAAGGTGACCCAACTGATGCATCTGCGGATAAAGGGCAAAAAATAAACGCTTACATCATTGATCAGGTTGAGAAATTAGTTAAGACAATTAAAGAATAACTATTGTTATTCTAAATAAGAATGTCTTCTTTTGTTTTTTTCCTATCTGAATTGCAGTCATAAAGTGCATTCTGAAACAAAGCTTATATTTTGAGTGTTGAATAAGTTAGTTTAAGGATTGAGTATGAAGGGAGCAATAGTATTCTTAGTAGTTTTTGCAATAGTCGTCGTCATAACTTTGGGCGATACAAACATTCCACCTGGAAAACTCATCTACGATGCAGTTTTGCCAAACACCGAAGCGGCTTCAGGCTACCTTATCGGAGGCACTGTTAACGCAGTAACGGCAATAATTGCAGTCTTCAACGGTGTCATCTACGCGTTTATAGCTTGGCTAATTTTCACGCTTTTAACGATGGGTAGAAAGAAAGATAAAAACCAGCAACACGTAACGGTCAATGTTAACAATCAACCTGCATCACCTCCGCCACCTCCACAATAAATTAAGACGAATCAAAAAACAAAACCATTATTTTTTTTTCTCTTATAATCTAGCATTAGCTCCGCTGAACAGAAAAAGTTAAAGCTTTTCAAATTACTACTAATTAGTGATTTTATGCAGTTCTTTACGGTCATAGACAAATTAAGCGTTTAGCATAAAGTTCTTGTAGTGCCTTTAACCCAAACCGAAATGGTTCGATTGGTTGGGAAATGCAGGAAATGTATGCCTTCAATCTCTATTTCGTCTATAATACAAATGGGACATCCATACCTCATTGTTGATTTTGGCGGTGGCGATGCTTGGAAAACAGGCATTGCTCTTGATGAGGAATCTGAGGATGACCACAGAATTGGTGATGAACTGGAAATGGGAGATGTCTTAAATATAATTCTAACCTCCGACGCCAAAGCTCTGAGTGCTTCAAAAGAAAGGGTCTACATGAATGTACCTTTGGAAGCCGTTTTAGCATTTAGCGTAATTTATACGGCTGATATTGATGAGAATTATGAGTTGTTCAATATGATCAAGCAACCTAAAGGCGAATAACATGCGTTTTTTATCGCAGGTACTTTAGAAACCAATCAATGGAGACCTTTGCAACTTCTTCAAGTGTGCCCTGTTCCTCAAAAAGATGCGTAGCGCCTGGGATAATTACTATTTTCTTTTTAACGTTGATTTGATTCATCGCTTGGCGATTAAGTTCTATCACTTCAGTGTCTAAACCGCCTACTATCAGCAAGGTCGGAGCCATTACGTTTGAGAGGTATTTTCCTGCAAGATCAGGGCGTCCTCCACGCGAAATGACAGCTGAAATCTCATTTGGAAGTTTTGCAGCGGCAATTAATGCTGCAGCTGCACCTGTGCTTGCTCCAAAATATCCGAAAGATAGTCGCTTTGTTTTGGGGTCGTTTTTTAGCCACTCTGTTGCCCCAATGAGGCGGTCAGCCAGCAATGGGATGTTGAAGCGGTATTCGGCTGTTACTATATCTGTTTCCTCCTCCTCTTGTGTAAGCAAATCAAATAGTAGAGTTCCAATCGCCGCTTTGTCGAATTCTTTTGCAACGTATTGGTTTCTTGTGCTGAATCTGCTACTGCCGCTTCCATGGGCAAATAAAACAACCCCATTAGCGGAAGGGGGGATAGCCAAAGTTCCCTCGATAACTACTTCGCCTACTGGAATTTTTATGTCTATTTTGTTATGAATCATATAATCGCCTTGTTTTCATATTTTTTGTTGATGTTTCTTTTGTTTTCTTGCAGCAAGCTAATGACTTCTTCATCGGACGTTTGGCTAAAATCCTTGTAAAATTCTCCTATTGCTTGGAAGAATTCAGGTGTGTAGAGGCATAAGACACGGTTAGCCATTTTTTCAAGTTCGTTAATGGTTGAAGGTGGACCTACAGGAATTGCGACTGTTATACTGGCAGCCCCCCTATTTTTCACTGAAGTCAAGGCCGCTTTCATTGTTGAGCCAGTCGCGATTCCATCATCTACAACTATGACATCAAGTCCCTTGAGATCTGGGTAGGATGTGTCTTGCCTGTACAATTTGAGTCTGCGTTTGATTTCCTGTTTTTGACGTTCAGTCTCTTCATTAACATATTCTCGGTCAACTCTCAAGTATTTAATTAAGTTCTGATCGAGAATTGTGGTTCCGTCTTCAGCAACAGCGCCGATAGCCAACTCGGGGTTATCGGGTGCACCAATTTTGCGAGGAATAATTATGTCCAATGGCAAATTAAGAGCTTTAGAAATTATATACCCAACAACCACTCCGCCCCTTGGAATTGCTAGAACCATCCCTTTTTTTCCTGAAAAATTCTTCAAAGCAGATGCTAAACGTTTACCAGCATCCACTCGATCAACAAAAAAAGCCATGTTATATTCCTCAAAAAGTTACTTGCTAAAATAATGATCAATCTCCAATATAAAAATGGTTACCAATATCCTAAACACATTTGAATCGCAGGTGCACTCATTTAATCCAAACTTTTCTTCAATCTCAAGGCTGTTTTTTGTTTGGTTGTTTTGTGATCTAGAATTTAAGTTGGGGATTCTAAAAAGAAAATAAAAACTATTAAGTATTATTTTTTGAGCTATTTCCGTTTGACTAAAACCGCATTGTCTTTGTCAAATGAATATTCACCGTATTTTTGTGTGTAGTAAAGTCTTAGGTATTCTGCTGCAAAACGTGGTTGAAAAGGCAAATCTTCAGGTAAAAGTTTTTCTTTCACTTTGAGGCGTTCTTCGATTGCTGCTTCTGCAATTGGATAATTTAACAGAAATTCTTTGCGCTCTCTATAAGCCGATAAGGTTTGTATGGCCTCGTTCATATATGATAAGTAGAGAGGCAAGTTTTCCATTACCTGGTTGATCCTGTAATTTGAGGGGTTAGCAAGAATCTCAGTTGCTTTGCTTAGACGTTCCAGCAATGTAGAGTTTTTCTCCCACAAGTAATCTTTTGTAGGCAGCAAGCGATCGATTACGTCTTCATCATTGATCAATCCAGTATACAATATAGCTAGAACATCGTTAGCTATACCTAGAAATGATTGAACATCTGATTGTAAAGTGATGATATCTAAAATGTCCAGTTTTTCTTTTTCAATCATTTTCTGAGCGTCGACTGTCATTTCTTCTGCTTTCTTTGCATAACCAAGCACTTTGGGGGTATTTTCGCCAAAAACCGCTAGCAAATCTTCACTTTGAGAGCTTATGTTAGCAATCGGTGTTAGTGAATTTTGAAGGAGTTTCATAGATGCTTGAATTTCTTTGCCGTATTGACGTTTCCAGTTATTGAGTGAACTGTACAATGCTTCGAGGACAATCCAAGGTGCCTCTTTTGTCTTTAGCTTTTCATTTGCAAATTCTGTTGCGCGGCATTTCTCAGGAAGAGTAGGGTCATATAGCGGTCTTATGATTTTGTAGATTGGGTCAACTACCAGAGTGGCTTCGTTTGCGAGAGCTCTTCCGGCTTCTAAAACTCGCTTTATATGTTCGATTCTTTGTTCTAAAGTTATTTTTTCTTGAAAGGGTTCACTAATTATTGTATTGATTGGTAAACCTGCATCTTTGAGTTTTCCTGCCCAATTTGAATATTCGCAAGTTGCTAGAATGTGGTATTCAGACAAAATAACATTTAGTTCAGTTTCTAAAGATTCGATGTCTTTGTCTAGTTGGTTTAGTTGGTTAAATTTTTGGTCTAACTCTTCTTGTCCATACCTGTGTTTTTCAGCATTTTTCAATGTGTCTTCAAGTGAATCTTTTATGACTATCATTTTTCCTTGTGGTGTTGTTATAGTCACAGGAATGTTGTTATTTATGTTATCAAGTTGTCCTTCAAAAATTAGAATTTTGTTTAGAAGTATTTTAGTTTTTTCTTGAATCTCTTTGTTCGAAGATCTATTCTTTGGGGAGGAATCGATGAAAGCCACGGGCAAAGTAAATGCTAGTGTTGCCAAAATACCTAAAACCATTGTTGTAGCACTCACGTCAGCTGTGAAAGCTAATGGAACTTGAAGGGCACTTAGTAGAATGAAGAACAAGTGCTGCTGCAATGGTAGCGGTAAATATTTGAAAAAGCCTATCTCCTTTACCAATTAAGCCTTCTTTAACCATAGTTTTTGTAAAGAAAATCAGTGTTAAAGCAAGCCCTACTACAATGACTACAAACATAAGTAAACCTGGAAGAGAATCTAGATATTGTGCCAATGCGTCTTTGATTGTGCGTCCAGTCCAATCGGGAACCCAGGTAGTTTGACCTGCAATTTCGTAGAAAACATTAGATATATCGAATAGTCGAACTTGAGTGCCGGACAAATTAAGGCTTTTAGAAATTGAGCTCAACGATACCAAAAGTGGTGGACTTGACCCTGCTGCAACCCACCAATCAGTCCTAACAATCTGAGTAACAACATCATTGTAATATTGCAAAATTTGTAGAGGCACAGAAATTAAAACGTAATATATTATTGAAAGAACAACGTTCTTTTTGAAGTAAACCGCTGAAGCTAAAATCAATGGAATAGCTAAAAAGTAAGTCGGAGCAAAGAATAGCATCGTTACTGCCAATATGCCAAAATCAATGGCAAGTGCACTCTTGTATCGGTTAGAAATGAGAGGCAAAATAATAAATAAAGAAAGCCAAATGGCGATAAATACAACTCGAATTGTTGTATCTCCAAGGAAGGAGATAAATCTTAATTGAGCCAAATGGAATAGTAACCCTATACCAATGATTGCGCCTCCTATAGGCATGCCTAAACGTGGACTTTTGAAGACAACAAATGCAACCAATACTGCGAGAAAAATTGGTACTGGTTGAGGGAATATCGGCAAGAAGGACATTCCTAGAGCCATGGCTACAGATGTTAATAGAAAAGTAATCATTTTTAGTGTTGAAGATTCAAGATTGCGTTCTTGCTCTTCATTGTCTTTTCTTTTCTGTAAACTGGTTTTAACCGAAGGGATGATGCCAGAAATTTTTAGGGAAGGTTTTTTCACGCAATCTACCTAAAACCTTATTTTAGGTAAACTCCTCTTAAAGCTTATGTAGGTACCTCGGATGAATGATGGCAAAGCAACGTTCAACGTGCTAGAAAGTATAGAAAAACATATTGAAGGGTTAAAGCCGCTGTTGCCAAAACAAGTTTTGGTTTGCATCGGCGAATATCCTATAAAAACAATTTTAAAAGAGCCTATAATTACTAAAGATATTGCTCTACCAATTTTAATTGAAAAGTCAAGCGATGAAATTTACAAGTGGCTTCCAAAAGGTTACGATGCGCATTTTATTTTAGGGCTTGAAGAAGAACGCGTAGATACACATTTCTGGTTTAATGTTTTACCTACTATTTCGAAAGATAATTCAGTTTTGGAGAGTTTGAGGAAGAATTCTTTTGAAAAAATCCATGGGGTAATAATTTTTTCTTCAGTTTGGGATGGAGTCGGTAGTGCATCGCTTCCAACATATATTAGAAAGTTCAAAGAATCAAATATTGATTCACTTTCAATAATGATTTTACCCTCGAAAATTCAGCCTAAAGATGCCCAATTCAATGCTTGTGGTTCTTTAGAAACATGTTTAGCTACCGATGGGGCAACAGTTTTGCTTTTAGAAAGAGACCAAATTGATAGTTATGAGGGTGTTGATCGAAAAGGTGAACCAATTAAAGGCGATATAGCTGCAAATTATCTTTTAAACCTATTTTTGGCCAAGAACTCTCTTGTTGAAGAAATTGCAGAGTTGTCAAGGACTTTTAACACTAAACTGTTTACAGCTTTGTTAGTTACTGGTTCAAGCTACAATATATTCGGTTCCTTTGATAATATGTTAAACGCTGCGTTGCTAAAACCTTTCTTTACATTTGATTTGCCAAACGCTCCTTTGTTATATGTACTTTTGCGTATGCCTTTGATCATGAAAGATAAGCTTACGAGAAGCAAAATCGAGTCAACAATAACAAATTGGTTTAAGGAAAAAACAAACCTGCAATCAATCTACATAACTGAACCTATCTATACTCAAGACTTGACCGACAGAATAGATGCGGTATTATTCATAGGCGGTTTTGAATCAACCAAACTGCTTTCAGATATGGAAACAAAGGTAAAGTCTCTAAAGGATCATGCGGTTCGGAAAGGTTTTATTACAGAAGATTGGAAAGTTGTTTCAAAAATTGAAAATTCAACTAATATCGCTGATATTCTAAAAACCGTAGAGCCTTCAAAAATAGAAGATTCTAAAATTGTAAATGAAGCAATAACGAATGAAGCTCCAAAAAAAGTCGATGAATCTGTGGGTTTAGATAAAGCAAAAATTGTTGAGGCATTGATATTAATTGATCAACCAAAAATTGCTGAAGAGCCAAAGATTTCTGACGTATCAAAAAGAGTGCGTAGGACAAAGAAAGCAATAACTAAAAACTTGGATGAAGAAAAATAGATTAGATAAAGGAGCGTAAAACTCCTTTGAAATGAGCTTACTTTTTGTCGTTAGCGTTGTTGTGGTTGTTTAATGCTTTAATGATGTTAGTTGCATGTACTCCGTGTTCCAGTAGAAATGAGCGTGACAGATATCTTTCGAAATCGCTGGATTTGCTATATAGGAGTTGCATTTCATCGTAGGATTCCAAGTCTTCCGATTTGGCTCGTCCACCGACTACCATGACTCGAGTTGTCCAGGCATCTCTTGATTCAACAACACGCACAGTGATTGTTCTAGAGACTTCGCTTGTCACATATCCAGCTAATGCAGTGTATACTTCCTGAGAGAGGTCTTCAGACCACATGTTTGGCGGTGTTGAGATGGTTACCCATATGTAATCGGTTTTGTATGTGTTTTTGAAACCCATAATGCTTGGTGTCTTAAAAGCTCGGATAACGCTTTTCATGTAATCCTTAAAGTGGTCCATATCAAGGATTTGCTTGAAGATTACTTCGCGTGTCAATGTATCTTCTTGCTCTGTAAGTATTTTGAATATTATTTTGAGTTGTTCGCGTTCTGTTAAGTCCGCTGATTTTTCGAAGTAAGGCTTTTGTGAACCTATTTCAGCAATCTTTCCATTGTATTCGTGGTGTAAATCAACAATCTTGTTTAATCGTTTGCGGTATTCAGAAACTAATTCGAATCGTTTGGCCAATTTTTCATAGAGTTTAATTGTGCTGTCAACTTTGTTGAGATTCTCAAGCGCAAAAGATTCTTCTTGCTCAACTCTCTTTAGTTCTCGATCTATGTCCAGAAGTTGTTCTCGTGCATAGCGTTTTCCGCTAAGGAACTTTCTAAGTTGTCGTTCCATTTTAGTTTTATCAAATTCTTTGCGTTTCTTTATCTCTTGAACTCTCATGACTTCGTTGTCGAAGTTTCCTCTTTTTTGCATACGCTGTGTTAAGATTTCGTTAATGTAAGTAAGATGTTCATCGATCATTTTAGATTCGTCGGCTGGCGTTCTAAGCATAAGTTGAATTACTAGGTAGATTGTTCCGAGTTCTGTCTGGATAGCCTTTAAGTCTTCTAGCTCGGCTTTGCAATCTGGGAGAACTTCGTAGTATCGCATTAATGCGTCTGTTAAGTATCTGGTTTCGTCATAGAATTTGAGAATAGATAATGATTTTTCTGTTAGCTCAGCTATGTTCACAAGGTCTTCTATTACTTTCTTTTGTCTTAGAGTAAAGATTTGTGAGCTTGGAATAAGTTGGTTCAAGCGTTCAATGATTGCTGCTTTACGTTGTGGGAATTCTAGGTATGTTTTTTGTAGATTTGTAAGCAATATTTCTAGGTTATCGAGTTTTCTGTTGCCATCTTTGCGTAGTGTTAAGTTTATAATTGATTCTTCGATGGGGCCTATTTTGCCCATTAGCTTTATGGTGGATAGGAATTTCATTATGTCGTTTAGCCAGTTTTTGACTTGTATCTCAGTTCCTTTTACATGTAAAGTTGTGTCGTCTTCGAGTCGTGGGTTGCTGGTTATGGTAGTTTTAAGTTTTTCTTCGAATTGTTCTTCATTGTAAGTGCCTGTTTTTATAAGATAGTTTTTGAAGAGATCTCTGGTAATTTCACTATCTACTTTTATGACATTGTTAATTTCTTCAAGGATATCTAGTTTTTCTTTTCTTGAATCTTGCAGTAGTTGCATTCCTTCAAAGTTCAACTTGTATGCCATTATATAGTCTTCAACTGGATAGGTCACTTTTGTCATGCCCAAGGTATGCGATGAATTGTTGGTTAGACCTACTTCAGTTCCTATACCGCCTAGCAAGTCTGCCAAGTCGAAGTCCATTAAAACATACAATAAGTCTACGACCATTAGATCCATTTCTTGTCTTGCACTTACAATGTTGCCAACTTTTGAGAATGCTGGTAGCAAAGGTAGGTAGACTAGGGCATTTATTGGGTTTCGGTAGATTTCTCCATAATTCTTGATGACATATTCGTTATAGTCTTTGTTTAGCAATAGTGAAAGTTCGTTCATAGCTACGAAGGCTGAACAGCCTTTTGCAGGAGGATCATCTCCACCGCATGGAGTGATAACGAAAGCTATGATAGGCACACCTGAACCTAAAACTTTTCGCAGGTGTCTAGCGAAGTCGAAGAATAAACCGCTGCCTGTGCCTCCGCCAAGTCCATAGACCAAGGCCACTGTCGGGGTTACAATTGATGAAAGCGCCTGTTCTTTAAACGAGTTGATACAATTGCGAATTATGCCTAGTTGATAGTAGTTTAATGCATAGATTGCTTTTGCAAGGGCCCTTCTTCGACCTGCGCCGCCTGCCATTGGTGGAATAGCCATTGTTGTTTGTAGCCATGGGACAAAGGTTTCGAGTTTTGAACCTTCACCAATTAAGTATTCTCCGTATTTTTGGTTGACGAAGTCAAACATTGCTTCGGCAGTGGGGAATTTGACTGATTGTGCGACTAAACGCATTCGTTCGCGTGGGATACCTGCTTTAATCATTGATTTGACTGTTTGTTCATATGTTTCTTGTAGGCTTCTGATTTCTGGGTCAGCTATGTCTATGGCTAAAAGAGAAAGACGTGTTAGGTCATTTTCCATTAGTTCTTTGGTTTTCTTGTTTGATAAGAAAGATTCAACTATGTTTGTTCCTGCTGAACCAAGACCTATTAACTGAACGCTGTTTTGGTAGATTCGCGTATTCTATCACATCCCAACTAATCTTTTTAGTCTGTCTTTTACTGACTCAAGATTTGAGGACATTGCTCTATCGATTTTAGCGGCTCTGATTGTTAAGCCTTCTAAGTCTTTGATTTGATCCTCAACTATAAGTTGGAAGTAGCTAACTTTTCCCCGTACTCTCAGGAACATAACCACGAAGATAACTGCTAAAACGGCTAGCACAGCTATTACGGGTATAAAGAGAATTTCAGTCGATGAAGTTACTGGTGGATTGGATGTGTTGAGACTGTTCAAGAGAGCTGTTGCATCGCTGACGTCACCTGCGTTAGCAATTGCTCTTGATGCGTTGAGAACGTTAGTGAAAATATCAATGTATCCTTGGGCAACACCACTTGATATGAGTCCTTTCAACTTTGTTTCCTGTTGAGAATAGAGGACGTTAAAGTTGGCTAAATCAGCGCTGGTTGCTTGAACGGTTACTTCGTCGAGGGCAGTTCCGCCTGAACCACCGTATAAGCTAACTACTTTAACAGCTTGTGCGACGGTTGTGGTGCTGGTTGGAACCTTTCCATAAAGAACCATGTCAAAGGTTCCCGCGGTCCATTTGAATGTTGTAGATTGTGAAGCTGGGTTGTATGAGGAACCCATGTCATAGGTTGAGGTTTGAAGGTCCCAGTATCCGCTGGGGTGAGATGTGGATTTTAGTAAGCTAGTTGAAAGTCTAAGTGTATCTGCGCCTAGTGCAACAATATTGATAGTGAATGTGACTTTAATGTCGGCTCCAGGTAATACTGGGGCTAATATGTTGGTTGTGTTTGTTGTGGGATTATATTGAACCAGAAGTTGCCCAGACGAATCTTCAATTGAATATGTCGTTATCCATTGTCCTTCACCAACAGCTTTGACTGAGGAAAAGGACATTATCATCATAGTTGTTAAAATGAATAGTAGACTTAGAGCTAGAATTTTGTTTTTCAATTTGGGACACTCCTGAACTTTTTTAGCCTTTAATACATATAACATTTGCGCTATTCTAATATAGATTAGAAAAGAGCACCGTGTTTAACTATTATATGCTTAATCTATTTTGGCTCTCTCTAACAAGCGCTCCTTGTTTAGTTTGCTAAGTCTACTTTGCAAAAGGCATCGAAAAATTCCAGAAATAATGTGATTCTTTTTATCATGAAACTTTAAAACAAATCCAAGTGATATTGAACAGGACAAAAGATAAGAGAATTCAAGAACAATAGATTTCAGGACAGTGACTAATAATGGAAGTCATAAATGTACGTTTACCGGAAAAATTGGCTCAAGATATAGATAGATTATCCAAGAAACACAGCCTAACCCGTTCAGAAGTCATTCGTCAAGCGTTAACCATCTATCTTCACATAACCGAAAATGTGGGCACGATGCTTAGACCCATAGTTTTTCAAGTGAAACCTGCCCAAATAAGTTACACGAGAAGAGGTGATGTTTCAATACTAAAAGTTCCAACAGGACATGCCATCGTGGCAGGATCAACATCATCTGGAGCAATTGGACCTAAAGAAATGGACAAAGTCAAAGTGGACGGGCGTATATTGGGAAAGTTTTTGGCAAGAGTTGCTTTAATGGATGTTTCTGCAATAGGTGCATTTCCTTTGCTTCTTTCTGTTACTTTAGGTGTTGAGAAGGAACCTACAGGCAATGCTATACTTGAAGGGATACGGGGAGAAACCAGAAGTATCGGTCTTGACCCTAACCAAGTTATAATGGAGAATACTGAGGACAATTTTGAAACCCTACAGACAGGGGTAGGGTTAACAGTGATTGGGTTCGCAAATGAGGAGGAACTTAGGATTGGAAAAACGTATCCTGGCGATTTGATTGTTGCGATTGGCAAACCCAAGGTCGGAGATGAAGTAATTGTTGCAGAAGCTAGAGGCGAAATTGCAGACCTCAAAAATATCACACAACTCTCACAGAGAAAGTACGTCCATGATATTTGGCCTGTTGGAGGATTTGGTATTGCTAGTGAAGCCAAAATGATGGCTTATGGGGTTGGAAGACAATTGAAAATCTGTGAAGTTCAAGGGTTAGATTTGAATAAGTCTGCTGGTCCAGCTACCGTTGTTCTTGCAACAATCGATAGAGAGAGTCTTGAGGATTTGGTTTCGCTGATTCCTAAACCTATTAATTTAGTGGGAGAAATACTCTAAAGAGAAGCGTTTACTTTAAAATATGCCCATTGCGATCGATTTCGCCACTTCGAATCCGGGTTGTGGAAATTGGTGTATTGTTTTCAGCTGGAACCATGTTAACTGCGACAATTTCGAGCGGAGCAAGCCCAGCTTTTTGGCGTTTTTCGTTAATTTTTTCTGCCATTTTTTGAGTTTCTTTGCTAACAACCAAAGCTTCCAAGCCTTTACCCGAAATTGTTAAACCGCATGGATCATTTAATGGCACAATTTCAGCTCTTGCAGTTAAACCGGATAGTTCCAAAAAAGCAGCGAGTTCTTTTCGTCTTTCTTTGTATGATGCGGTATCGTGGGGTTTGCCCATTCTTGAAACAAACTCGTCTGTAGATAAACCGATAATCACTATGTCTCCGACTTCAAATGCTCTTCCAAGTAAAGTTTTGTGTCCCATGTGTAGTTCATCGAATGTTCCGCCAACGGCGACTTTTTGGAATTTTTTCATTTTACCAGCCTAGCGCCTTGAAAATCTATCTTGCTAACTATCACTTGTTGTGAAGGCAAGGTTTGCTTAAAAGCTTCTGCTACTGAGTTAGCGTTCTCTTCATGTACTATAGCATGAACTGCTTCGCCAATCATGTTTTGGGCTGCACCCACGGCTCCAGCCCTCTTAGCTGAAGAAACTAGTTGGCGCGTATTTTCGGTTGAGAATCCCGCCTTTAGAGAGAAATCCCAGCAGCATTCCAGAAAATTTTCCAGGCTTGGTTCTAAAAGGATTGCTTCCAAAGTCTTTTTGCCGTAGCGGTTTATTTCCTTCTTTTTCTGTGGCAAGGTAAGTATGGTTTTCTTGAGGATGTTTGATTTGAGAAAGCCGGCCACGACCACGTAGTCGGGGGTTATGGGTATGCGGTCGATTTGGCAAATGCCTGGTGCACCTGGTTCAACCACGAGGACACAGCCGCCGCTAAACGTTAAGGAACTCACTGTGCCTAATCCAGTCTGGCATTGGATTTCGGCTACGTGGGCTATTTTGCCTATCTGATTATACGTCAACGGTAACCCTAAAGCTGCGCTAAGCGCCAAGCCAGCGGTTAAGGCTCCGCCCGCACTGGTACCAAACCCCGTTCCAATGGGCACTTCAATCCCGTGTTTAACGGTAACATCGTATTTTGTGTTTGTTTTATTCAGAAGTGTTTCTATTACTTTCGTTGTTGTTTTTGCTTGTTCAGTCAGCTTGGAATTTATGAAAACTTTGATGACGTTTTTTTCTGCTTCCTGAGCGGACACCGTGGTTACGACGCCTTTTTCAAGCCCGAAACCTCCACCTATAGCACCAACTTTCTCCAAATCAGTGATTGGTTTATCGTCTTGAGTGTCGTGGATTTCAAAGAAACTCGAGATGGCCGCTGGCGCAAAAGCTCTAGCAGTTAACTTCACTGAGAATCACTTTGTTGTTCGTTAGGCTTGAAGTTTGGGAACGCCTTGTAAATAACAGCTATTATCGGCGGTCCCAGAATAAGCAGAAACCCAATCTCAGTGGTAAACGTCCAGATGAAGTAAGCGAGCCCACCACCTAAAGTAAGTGGGGTTACAGTGGGCGCAAAATACTGGAAGTAAACGGGCACCATCAAACCAATTATTGCACTGCCGACAAGTAAACCAGTTACCGATGCTATTTGATAGCTTTGCCACTTCTGGCTAAAATACCTTCGAATCAATAGAGCAAGAGCCAAGAAGATAAAGTAGCTAACTGCTACTAATATAACGTATATAATTTCAGTATAAACATAAGCGATTGCCATAAGCAAAGCTGTGACTAATCCATAGGTTACTATTGCCCATACCCAACTAATTTTATGTCTCGCAATATACCCCAATAGATAGAAACCAGCAAAATTTGAGGTAACCCCCGCCATTAAACTCAACAACGGATTACCATTGAGAAGAACATCGTTTAGAAATATGCCCAAACCAGCACCTAATCCGCCGACCCATGGACCGAAAACCACGGCGAAAATTGCTGGGATTACGGCTTGAGGCCAAAACCTAACTGGTCCATAACTTAACGGCATAACCGAATAAAAGAAAACTCCAGCAGCAACATATAATGCTGCATTTAACGCGAAAGCTGCAATATCAATGGTTTTCAAGGTTTTATTCCCACGTTAAGTTTATCACTGAAAACTTCTGAGACAATTAAGCATTCCGTATATAACGTTTAAACATGATTAAACAGTAAAATCGGAGTAACTTGCTTAAACAAAGATTAGTATTTGAATTAGGTAGAAAATTGAAGAAAGTGTTGTTGGCTATTTCTTGTGCCTTTTAATTCGATCTTGCCGTTGCGTTTTCTTTCGCCAATCTTTCTTTCGCTGAGTCTGCATCGAGAACCTTTCTTGACGAGGAACGTCGAGTTTTCTGAATGGTCCCAAATTCCGATAGAACGTTTCAAGGTCTATTTTATTTTCTTTTAGGTCTTGAATGCTCTGGTTTAACTCTGTTTTTGTTTGAGCTTCCGTTGCTTTGTCGAAAGCTTCTTCATAAACAAGGTATGCGGCGTGAAACGGAAAATTCATAGAGTCATTGTCGATTAAAAGTTTTTCAATTTGGGGGGTTATTTCATCGTTGTTGTTTTGCTCGTTTGGTTGTTGAGTCATGTTTATCCGTCTTTTGAATGAGCAATGATTGTTTTTCACACTTTTAAGGATGTGCCTACTTTGGTAAAAGAAATCTTGCCCGTTCTAACGCTTGGTTAGAATTTGCAATTAATAAATGCTATTAGAGCTATGTTGAAGTTGAGAAATGTCTGTCACAGCTAAAATTAAAGATGAACAAAAATTTTGATTTTATTTCCAAGGTAGATCGCTTAAGAAATTCCTAATTTTTTGTGCATCGTTCTCCAACAATTCTTCGTTCCTCGGCTGCGTTGGATCTCGATAAGCCTTGCCGTGACTAAAACCTTCATTGGGCAGCATGGGAATAATATGCACATGTAAGTGGAAAATTACCTGCCCAGCTGCCCGCCCATTATTTTGCACAACTCTTATGCCTTCGGCGCCCATTGAAACCCTAACCGCATGTGCAACCCGTTTAACAATTTTGAAAAGAGATGCCACCTCATCCTCTGATATCTCATAAATGTTCTCATAATGTTTTTTGGGCAACACGAGCGTGTGACCCTCGTTTACGGGGCGATTACTTAAAAAAGCGATAACTTGCTTGTCTTCGTAGACTACGCTTGCGGGTAATTGTTTGCATATTATCTGGCAGAAAACACATTCGGACATAGAGTCATACCTTTCAGCCGTTTATTTGGTAGGATATGTCTTTAAATAAATTTCTATATTTAGTAATACTTTATGGACACTTTAGTTGATGATATCGGCAGTTTTCCGTTGCCTCAAGGAATTGGAAGAGAAGCCTACAGCAAAGCGTATGAACTTGCAAGAGAAGCAATAATTAAAGGTAAAAACCCAGCAGAAGACGAATTTGTCCAAAATAATTTTTGTTCGGTAGTTGTTGATTCTTTTAAGAAAAAAATTGTTTCAGGCTTAGATGTAATAAATTTTCCTCAACATTACAGTGGAATCAAACAAGTTGGTGATGCTATTCACGCAGCTATGGAAAACGGCTCATTTATAGTTGACCAAAAGAGAGCATTTCTTCCAGAAATATTCGTTCTCAATCAAGAAGCAAAAAAACTAAGTGAAGATTTTGGCAAGAAAATCCGGCTGCGGGTTTCAATCTTTGGTCCAATTGAGCAATACTTAGCTGAGGTTGGAACAACGGCTTTTCCTGACGTGTTAGATGGATTTGCCCAAACGATAAATCGCTTTGCAAAAAATTCCATCTTAAACAACAAGTACATCGAAACTGAAGTCATCTCAATTGATGAACCCAGCCTAGGCCATACCAATCTTTCAGCAACACCAGAATTGATGCGCGAAACACTCGAAAAAGCCTATAACTTTCATGGACCAGTTAAACAGATTCATCTGCATTTCTCTTCGGGAATCCATGATTTACTAACCGTACAAGGTCTTGATGTTCTATCGTTTGAATATGCGGCATCCCCAAAGAACATCGAAGCGGTCCCAAAAAGCATACTGGAAAAAGCCGATAAGAAAATCCGCGTAGGCATCACCAGAACAGACATAGACTCTATATGGTCTGAACTCAACGAGAAAGGCATCACAAAACCATCCAACGAACAGCTAGTGGATTCTGTGGATATAATAAGAAATAGGTACCGTTTTGCCAAAGAAAAGTATGGTGAACGGATGACATTTACGGGTCCTGACTGCGGTTTAGGCGGCTGGCCCACTCAAGATGTAGCCGCTTTGTTGTTAAAGCGAACGATTGAGGCAGTAAGAACCTCTTAGCGTTTATTCTTGCGGTTCCTCAGATGTTGACTGTTCGGGTTGGGGGGCTGCTCTTTTTGAGGGTTTTTCGCCCGGTTGTCCTCGGGGTATTTCCTTTAATCCGTATGTGCCGATGGGGGGCCAACCTGCTTCCGGCATCGATGCTGGCACAAGCATTATGGTGTTTGTCCCCGCTTGTTGACCGAGTTCGTAGAGAATGTTCATCCATCTTAAACGTAAACCTTGCTCGCTTGATTCATACATTTTGGCTGCTTCAATCATTTTGGCTGACGCTTCAAACTCCGCTGTGGCTAAAGTGACTCTCGCGATACGTTCCCGTTCCGCTTGAGCTTGGCGACTCATAGCGTCTTGCAGGTTACCTGGGATTATAACATCCCTGACTTCGACCGCTGTGGCTTTTATTCCCCACGCCTCAGTTTTCTCATCGATGATTTCCCGCAGATGGGCGCCGACTTTTTCTCTTTCTGCTAGCAATTCGTTTAGGCTAACTTTGCCTATGACTTCCCTGAGCGTTGTCTGTGCCGCTAATTGCGTTGCTTGATAATAATTTTCGACTTGTAGCACTGCTTTTTCCAAATCTACAGGCTTCATGTACATAACTGAATCGACGTTTACGGGAACGTTGTCTTTGGTTAGTGTGGACTCGGTGCGAAATTGTATAGTATCAAGGCGAGTAGAAATTTTAATGGGTGCGCGGTCAATTAAAGGAATAAGATAAACCATGCCTGGACCTCTCAATCCCACATACCGTCCCAAACGTAAAATTGGCATGCGTTCCCATTCCTTAAGTACACGTATACCACTCAAGAAGAACAATGCAACCAAAATAACCACAAACCCTAAAACTGGAGTTAGAATATCAACCATTCAATTCACCCTCAAGTAGGCTATTGGCATTTTGGAGAGTTAAGCTTTTCCTCAGTCGGCTTAACCACGAGAAACATACCTTCTAAACATACCACTTCAACAGCCTGACCGCTTGCGATAACGACATCTTTAGCCTTTGCTTGCCAGAATTCACCGAGCACGCGAACTTCCCCTTTGGGTTTGAGATCGGAGGTTGCGACGCCTTTAGCACCAATTAAGGCTTCTTTGCCAGTTTTTACGCGTATATACTGAGCTTTGATACCAGCGTAGAACAGCCAAACCGCAATCCCAGCTATAAATAGAAGAATTATGGCTAAAACTACGACTATTTCTATGGCTAATCCGAATGCTATGCCTAAGCTGGCGGATGTAATAAGCGACCCAGAGGCGACTATTAGTACTCCAGCGAGGAAAGCTAGCCAAGCATGCATACAAACTACCTCATAAGAGGATAGTAGAATTTGCTTATAAGTTAATAGATAAAATTGAAAAAAAGACAAAAGTCAAATCGACTTAGTCACAAGGAACTGTTAAAGCAACATAGCTTGAATTTCCTAATTGTGGGATTATGAATGGTTCTTTTCTTAATGGTGGTGGCTGCATTGGCGATGGCGGTTCAAGTTCGAGGGGAATTTTATTTATCAGTCTTCTTCGCCTCCGCGAACTGTAGGGATGATCGATGTTTCAATTAGACTCTCTTTACGAATGATTGTTAATGTCGTTTCTTTGTCGATGACATCTTGGTCGAGTAGTCTTGGGAGGTCGTAGAATTCAGTTATGGGTTTGCCATTGAATTTGATTAGTACGTCTCCCATTGCTAATCCTGCTTTGCGTGCTGGGGATCCTGGTTCAACTGAGAATATCATGATGCCTGTTTCTTGGTCTAAGTTTGCTGCCTCGGCGATTTCCTCAGGGATGGCGACTGTGTTGGCAATTATACCTAAATACCCTTTTTGCGCGACTTTTCCAGTCATTAAGCGTTCAGTGATTGCTTTAACTTTGTTTATGGGGATGGCTATGCCTCTTTGCCAAACGTAAGCTGCATTTATGCCGATTAATCTGCCTTCTACGTCTATGAGCGGCCCACCGCTGAAACCTGGGTTTAGCTGGGCGTCGGTTGCAATAATGTTTTCCATGGCTGTTCCTCGCCAACCACGGATAGTACCGTTTACGCTTGTAACCATGCCTGAAGTGGCGGTTAATTGATTACGGTTGAATGGATTAGCGAGAGCCAAGACGTATTCCCCCACGTTCAGTTTCTCTGAATCGCCCATCTCGATTGGTGTAAATTCTCCTTTCTCTGCCTTAAGCAAGGCTAGATCGTTGTATGGGTCTGTGCCAACGATTTTTGCGTTAACATTTTTTTCGCCTACTCCGATTTTAACTGTGTTGCATCCTGAGAGCACGTGGTTGCATGTTACTATGTAGCCGTCTTTGGATAATATGACGCCTGTACCGTGCGACATTTGTGAGTTTACACTTACGACGGATTCTGAAGTTTTTTTGATTAAGGTGCTCGTTGCTTCTGAGAGTGATTTTAAGACTTCTAATGGGTTAGTTAATTGACTCATTTGGTTTTTCTCCAAAAGAGTATAAGAGCAAAAAGGTATTTGTTGACTAAGGATTGCGTGTAGTCAGTCACAAATTAAGCGGGCATCATGAGCTGCCGAAGTAACCAACGTTTCGGGTCATAACTTGTCGTGCAGACTGAGAGGTTATGCAAAGTTTGCCGATGTGTGACATCAATTGGTAGGAAGCTTTCAAGGCAAGGTTTACGTTGTTGTTTGTTAAGAATTTAGCTTCGATGTTTAGAGCTGTGCCTTGGATGTTTGCGGCTATTTGAATTGCACCATCTTCGGTAATCCATTTGAGAGTAACTCCTTGAGTGTTTTCGGATATGCCAAACCAACGGAGCAGGCCAAACCATTTGCCTTTAAGAGACAAAATTAGCTGCTGAGTCATTAGGTCAGAGGGCAAGAAAGTCTGTAGAAGCGGTGTGGTGGGGGTTTCTTTTAGTGGTTGACTGAGTTTTAATTCGGTTATTTTCTGGGTTACTTTGTAGCCTTGATGCACTTTTTTCACGATGCCTTCTTCTTCCAGTCGGCTAAGTATTCGTGAGAGCGTTTCGGGGTGAAGTCCTGTTCTTCGTTTTAACCCGTCGAAGGTGAAGGTAGCTAAGCCCTCGTTTTCGATTAATGCCAACACGTCGGCATCGCGTTCGCTCAAGCTGTAGTCGGCTGGAGGGTTTTGCCAATTAACATTCAGAACAGGTATCATTGATCAATGGATTGTTGAAATGTTGCTTTTGAAGGTTCCTCTATTGTTTGATAAAAAGCGAAGCATGTGAACTTTGAAAAATATTTAGCAATCATAACAAACAAAACCCAATAATAATTAGCAATAACTATGCATTTTCCAATTTTCAAGTAATCAAGCAAATGCTCTATAATTTTGCTAATCGCCAAGTTTTTAACCGCTAAACCCTTTCTTAGTTTTTATGGAAGAAATAGAAGTCAAGATTCTAGAAGTGAATAGGGCAAAAGCTGAGAAGACCCTCACCAATTTAGGCGCCGAAAAAGTTTTTGACGGCGACATCGAAACGATGTTCTTTGATTTCAAAAAAGGCACAATTATTAAACAAAAAAATGTTCTCCGTCTAAGAAAAGAGCCGGATAAAATTGAATTAACATATAAAAAAGTCCACTTTGCCTCCAAGGCTAAAGCTGCAGAAGAATACTCCGTGGGCGTTTCAAGTCTGGAAAGCATGGAGAAAATACTTGAGCTATTAGGTTTATTTGTAATTGAAAGCATGCAGAAACACAGGGTCAGCTATACGCTTGATGGTGCGCGTTTTGATTTTGATTGCTACTCTGGCAACAATGGGTTTATTCCTGAGTTTTTGGAAATAGAAGCTGAAAACATTGATTTAATCTACAAATATGCAGCATTGTTGGGGTTTAAAGAGAAAGATTGTTTGCCCTGGTCAACTACAGAATTGATTAGACATTATTCTTCAAAATAGCCGTTTCGTGAATAAGCCGTTTGGCAGGTTATTTTTGGGTGGATCGAGGTTTAGCGGCTTTTGGCGCTGCTTTCGATTTTGGTTGAAGAATTACGGGAACCTTCTTTGAAACGTTCCAAGCTGGGTATTCGCCGTGTTCTTTCTTAAAATTCTCTAAGAACTCTTTTTGTGTCAACTTTGGGTTTTCGCTCAGCATCCAGCTGATAGCAACTTTCTCGAGGTATCCGTCATTTAGAAGCATTGAATTGATTTTTCGGGTTGTTTTGCCGCCGTATCCAGCCAGATATCCGCCGAAGACTCTTTTTGTCGGTTTCTTGGATTTACCGATGTACAAAATGTCAGATATAGATTTTCCCGTTAGGGTGCTGTCAGCGAGAACAAAAACACTGCTTTTATCGAATGGCAGTGATGAAAATGATAGCCTTTTTAATGGGATGAATTCAGCAAAGCCGTTTTCTTTAAGAGTTAAAGAATTCATGTTTCATAGTTAATGGGCCAGAAATTTAACCTTTCCTACATAGACTATTGAGAGCTATACACAATATTTTGAATGCCCTTAAGGGCAACCTCAAACAGAATGGAAAGCAGCAGGTGTAGTTTGGAATGGACAAAAGAGTTCCCCTCTTCGAGTACGAAACGTTTGCGGTTCGCAGACCAAAATGTGTGGAAAACAACTATTCGATAAAGAAACACGAACGTTGAAAGCAAAGATTTTTTTAGATTGCTTCGATGATGATAATACAAGCGTTCTTATGCTTATTCTGAAGTAGTAGAGGGCATTAACGATGGGAAACTACAGGTAGAAGACTTTGTTAGCACCAAACAATTACGATTCTGACCCAAACAATGCCTTACCTCCAAAAAAAATTTTAGATAATCCAAGCTATTTTCTTAACAGAGAACTTAGCTGGATAAGATTTAATGGACGTGTTCTTGAGGAAGCACGTGACCTGTGGCATCCTCTTCTCGAGAGAGTAAAATTCATCGCCATCTGCGGAAGCAACCTTGACGAGTTCTTTATGACCCGGGTTCCTCGACTTATCAAAAAAGTCAAGGCTGGCTCTGAAGAAAAATCCATGGACGGAATGAGCTTCATGGAACAAATCGATACCACTCGCAAAGAAATTCTTCCGCTAATTGAAAATCATGCAAAGTGCTGGAAAGAAGAGCTTGTTCCCGCTTTAGCTAAAGAAGAAATCTACGTTAGAAATTTTATGGATTTACCCGAAAAAAACAAAACCGACTTGCGAGAGTTTTTCAAAGCAGCCATTGCACCATCGATTAGAGTCCCAAAAGTGGGTTTTGATAGCGTATCAATCGAGAATCTGCATGTAACCCTTTACGTGTCAGGCTTCCAGAATCAACCGTATTTCTGCATCCTGCTCGATGTTCCCTCTCAAAAATTTGGGAGACTTATTAGCATCCCAAAAGAAGAGCAAGTAGAAGCAGGTAAAGATACAGAACGTAGAGAGTGCTACTTTGTATTGTTGGAAGATTTAATCATCAATAATTTGGATATAATTTTTCCATCGGAAAGAAACCTAACGGCGTATTCATTCAGGTTGACGCGCAATGGAGAAATAGACATCCTGATGGACGAATCTGCGGATTTCATTAAATCAATACAACGAAGCCTCTCAACACGAAAAGCCGGATTCCCCACAAGACTTGAAGTTGACAAGAAAACACCCGACTTAATAAAGCAAGCAATAATCAAAAAAGTGGGTTTGCCAGAGTACTTAACATACGAGTTCAATGGCCCACTGGGTCTTGTTGACTTCTGGCAATTGCTGAAAATAAACCGCCCCGACCTCAAAGATAAAAGTTTCTTCCCATGCATCTCACCGCTTGTTATTTCTGATATTAACATTTTTGAAACCATCTCTAAACAAGACTTAGTTCTCTATCACCCCTACGATGGCTTTGAGGTAATAATTGACCTTTTGAGGGAAGCAGCTATTGAGGGTGATGTTTTGGAAATCTGCTTAACAATGTACCGAATGGATCATAAATCACCGATTGTTGACGCATTGATTGAAGCAGCACGGAATGGCAAAAAAGTTACTGCCATAGTTGAGTTAAAAGCCAAATTTGACGAAGAAAACAACATCCTTCTAGTTGCAAAACTGCGAAGCGGCGGCGTAAACACTGTTTACAACTTCCCAAATTTCAAGGTACATGCAAAACTATGCCTAATCACCAGAAAAGAAAAAACGGGCATAATAGTCCGATATTCGCACATTGGTTCAGGCAACTATAATGCGGTTACAGCGAAAATCTATGGTGACATCGGCTACCTTACCGCAAACCCCGAAGTAGGTTTGGAACTGGAAGATTTATTCAATGCAATAATTAATGGAGTTCAAGAAAAAGAAACAAAACATCTGCTCGTGGCTCCGAGAACTTTGAAGAAAGAAATTCTCAGGCGAATAGATAGGGAAATAAGTGTTCACCTGAAAAAGGGCAGGGGCTACTTAGCGTTTAAACTTAACAACCTCGAAGAAAAAGAAATCATCCAAGCTCTATACAAGGCGTCAATGGCAGGAATTAAGATTGACCTCAACGTCCGAGGTTTATGCTGCTTAAGACCTGGAATTCCAGGTGTAAGCGACAATATTTCAGTTATTTCAATAGTGGGACGCTTCCTTGAACATGCCCGAATCTATTATTTCCGAGATGATTCGGAGGGTGAAGTGCTCATCGGAAGCTCCGACATGATGTTTAGAAACCTCAACGAAAGAATCGAGGTTCTCCTATCGGTGCCCGACCCTTACCTGCGGCAAGCCATCCTTGAAAATATGCTCAAGATTTCACTTAGAGACAACGTTAAGGCAAGAAGACTACTACCCAACGGGACATATGAGAGAGTTGCAGTTAAACAAGGAGAAGAAGTCATCAATTCTCAAGTTTGGCTTATTAAAAACAGAGGCATTTGGAATGAACGCGACCATTAAGGGTCAAAAATGCCAAATTGACAGAAGTTTCTGCACATTTGGCGCCCAAACGCTTCTAAAACTTCTCACAGTTTTTGAAACCCAAATCGATGGAGTAATTAAAAGTAATGACATAGAATATGTTCATAAAACTCGTGTCACTTCTCGAAGATTAAGAGCTGCCATTCCACTTTTCAAAGAATGCCTACCCAGAAAAAAATACACAGAATGGTCGTGCGAGATTAAGAAAGTTACGCGTTTGCTCGGTGATGCAAGGGATCTTGACGTTCAGATAGTCTTTTTAGAGCAGTACATGAAAAAACTAAATTCTGAAGCCGAGAAAGCAGGCATCGCCTTACTGCTTAATGCTCATAAAAACCACAGGAAAAGTATTCAACCATCGATCATTTATGGGATGGAGGAGTTAAAAGCAACCGGCGTATTAGGGAACCTTGGAAAGTTTTGTGAAAGAACTATCACAGAATCATCAAATTTTGATTTTTATCCCCAAAAGGTCTTGGAAAAATCTCAATGGCAAATATCGTTTAAATTAGACGATTTCTTGGCATTGGAAAACTGGGTTCACATAGAAAACAAAGTTTTAAAGCACCATGAAATGAGAATACATGCAAAAAAACTCCGCTACACTATGGAATCTTTCGCATTGCTTTACAAAAATAAACTTGCGGAAGAAATAGAAATAATCAAAACTTTCCAAGATATACTTGGCGAAATGCACGACTGCGATGTCTGGACTCAATACATCCCCAAATTCATGCAACAAACAGACTCCAAAAACATATGTACGCAGAAGAAAAAAGCATACACAAAAGAAGCTAAAAATGCGCTCTTAAACTTCTTAAATTACATAAAAGAAAAAAGAAAGGAACATTACGCGAAATTTGTTCGTTTATGGGATGAAAATAAAAAGGAAGGTTTTTTTGTTCTACTCAGAAATAGAATAAATGCAAAGTTTTCTTTCAATGATGAAGTTAAAATAAACAGTACTCTTGGAAAGCCCAATATAAAAATCGCTGTTCTGTCAGATGTTCACGCCAATCTGAATGCTGTGGAAAGAGTCATTAAGGATGCTGAAGAGCGTGGAGTTGACGTTTATATAAATGCGGGTGACTCGATTGGTTTTGGTCCTTGTCCAAACGAAACTGTGGAGTTGTTATCCGAAAAAAATGTGCTGAGTATTTTGGGTAACTTTGACGTTGAGGTTATCGAGGGTAAAACCAAGAATAAAGGCGAAAAAAACCTTGCTTTGAAATTTGCTAGAAAGGAGTTGGCACAATCCTGTGAACTTTACCTTTATTCTTTGCCGCGTACACTTAGGTTTGAAGTGGCAGGCAAAAAACTGCTTGTAGCACATGGAAGCCCCGAGTCGATTGAAGAGCACATCTACCATGACACTCCAGATGAGCGGCTCAAAATCCTAGCCGATAAAGCAAACTCCGATTTGATTATTGTTGGGCATTCCCATGAACAATTCTGGAAACAGGCAAATTGTGCCATTTTCGTCAACCCTGGAAGCGTAGGAAGACCCAGCGATGGAAACCCTCAAGCTGCTTATGCTGTCTTGAGTTTTAATCCCTTTAAAGTTGAGTTGATTCGTCTGGATTATAATGTTAAGGGCACTGTAACCGCGATTAGAAAAAAGGGTTTGCCTGAAAGTTTCGCTCAAATGCTCCTGCGGGGCGTATCTTTGGATAATATTATCAAAGAGGATCAAACCAAAGAGGAGTTAATGGTTAATGACTGCAAAGCAACAGTCCAGGTTTGCCATGATATTTCGACTAAATATTGGCCTGATACTGATCATTTTCAACAGGTTAGGAAACTTGCCTTGGGGATCTTTGACGGGTTAATCAAACTGCACCATTTAGGTATGCGTGAAAGATGCTGGCTTGAATGTGCTGCTGTTCTCCATGATGTTGGCTTTTCCAAATCAGGAGGAGACCATCACAAAAAATCAGCCAAACTAATTCTAAACGACACGCAATTGCCCTTTACTTCGCAGGAAAGAAGGATTATTGCAAGCATCGCCAGATATCACCGCAAGGGTTTGCCCCAACAAACACATTATAACCTCGCATCCTTTGACCGAGCAACCATTCATAAAGTAGAAGTTCTGGCTAGTCTTCTTCGAATAGCAGATGGCTTGGATTACTCGCATCAATCAGTTGTGGATGTTTTAATAGTCAAGATGGGTACAAAGAGAATAACTGTTGAATGCATGTTCAAAAAGAAATCTATGTTGGAAGAACAGGCTTTTAATAAGAAAAAAGATTTGTTTGAAAAGGTCTTCGCTAAGAAAATGGTGCTTATATGGAAGGAACCGTGAAAACCGCTGGACATGTAGTTGGGTTTGTAGACATCGGTACAAATGCAGTGCGTCTTTTAGTGGTAAGGATAAACCCTAATTTTTCCTATACTATCATTAGCCAAGAAAAAGAAGTTGTCAGGCTTGGCGAAGAAGAATTCAAGGATAACATCCTTAAACCCGAAGCCATGGAACGCGCAATTTTTGTCTGTGGAAAATTTGCTAGCCTGTCCAAAACTTATGGAGCCTCTGAAATAATAGCAGTGGGAACCTCAGCGATTAGGGAAGCACAAAACCAACGTGAGTTTCTGGAAAAACTTCATAATGAAACTGGACTTAACGTTAATGTTATTTCGGGACAAGAAGAAGCTAGATTAATTTGTTTAGGCGTATCAAGCGGAATAGATATTGGGGAAGAAAAATCGATTTTTATAGATTTGGGCGGGGGCAGCACCGAAATTGCCGTAGGCAATCAACATGAATGCTTCTCTTTGGACAGCCTCAGGCTAGGGGCAATTAGGTTAACATCTCAGTTCATTGGCGAAGGCTGGACTGGTCGAGTTGAAAACAGCATATACAAGCAAATAAGACAATACGCATGCAACAAAGTTCATCCTTTAAAAGCGAAGGTTCAGGAGTACGGTGCCAGACGAGCATGGGGATCATCAGGCACAATGATAAACTTGGCTGAAATCTCAAATAAGCTTTTCAAAAAGACTGGCAACCGAGGCGATCTCACTTTGTCGAGAAAAAACTTGAAAAAGTTGGCACCGATTCTATGCTCTTTGCCCCTTGAAGAAAGAAAAAAAGTGCCCGCTATTAATCCAGATCGAGCTGACATAATAATTGCGGGTACAGCTGTAGTTGAAGCCATCATGGAGGAGTTTGGAATTGAGGAAATCTGCGTTAGCCATCGAGAACTTCGCGATGGACTGCTTGCTGAGTACCTGTCGAATTTTGAGGGTTTCCGAGAATTACAAAAGTCGCCGATGAGGAACAGGAGTATTCTGCATTTAGGCAGATCATGCAACTTTGACGAGAAACATTCCGAAACAGTTGCTTCTTTGGCATTACAGCTCTTTGAAAGTGCCAAACAAATTGGGTTGCACAACCTTGGGGAGACAGAAAAAGAACTCTTAAAGAATGCTGCGACTTTGCATGACGTTGGCGATTTTCTTTCATTTAATGACCACCAACTGCACTCTCACTACATTATTAGCAACGCCGAACTCCTTGGTTTTGACAAAAAGGAAATACAAATAATTGCTAATATAGCGCGTTTCCACAGAAAAAAGTTACCATCCAAGAAAGCTTTGAAAACAACTGGATTAGATGAAAAAACAAATCACGCTATTGCAGTGCTTTCTACGTTTCTACGATTTGCAGAAAAGCTTGACCGAAGTCATTGTTGCCTTGTAAAGAAAGCAGAATTTATTAAAGAAAATAAAGATCAAGTATTATTGGAGTTTTATTCAGACTCTGACTGCAGCTTAGAACAATGGAGCATCTTTCAAAATCGTCAAGCATTCTTTGAAGCCTTTGGAAAGCAACTAAATGCACATTGTATATTTTCGCCAAGTCCATAGTCAAAATTGGAAACATTTATTCTTTTTCAAGTTCAGCTTTTGCTTTTTCCAAAGCTCCACATTCTTCTTTGCTTAAAATCGGATATTTTAAATCTAGTTTTTTAATTTGTGAAAGAATAATCTCCGAAACCGATGCGTGTGCGACCCATTTCTTGTCAGCAGGAATGATATACCATGGTGCCCATTTAGTGGATGTTTTGTTAAGCATATTTTGATAGGCTTCCATGTAGTCTGACCATTTTTGTCGTTCGGAAAGATCTGTGAGAGAAAATTTCCATTCTTTATCTGGGTTTTCAAGGCGTTCAAGCAAACGTTTCTTCTGCTCTTTCATTGAAACATTGAGGAAAAATTTCAAGATAACGGTACCGTTCCTAACTAAGTGTTGTTCAAACATGTTTATGTCTTCGTATCGCTGATTCCAGAATAATTTACTATTCTTTTCGATAGGCAATTTCTGTTTTTCCAAGATTTCTGGTCGAACCTTAACTATTAGAACGTCCTCGTAGTATGACCGGTTAAAAATTCCTATGAGTCCCCGTTCTGGAAGAGCCTTTGCATGTCGCCATAGGAAATTGTGATCCAATTCTTCCGCTGATGGAGTTTTGAAGCTTGTTACTTGGCAACCTTGCGGATTAACCCCAGACATTACATGTCTGATTATGCTATCTTTTCCTGCGGCATCCATTCCTTGAAGAATAATCAACATCGAATACGTATCGCTTGCCCAAAACAATTCTTGTAAATCAATCAGTTTTTGCCTATTTGAGTCCAGAAGTTTCAAAGCTTGTTCTTTTGCAGCTTTTTTGCCTTCTTTTTCTTCCATTTTTAATGACCATTTTGGAACCCATTCTGTATCGTAACCTTTTAAATCAATTGTTTTTCCAAAAGCCACTTTAAAAGCTTCTATGTCAATAGACATTCAAAACTATCTCTACAATATTATATTAGAGCGCCTATATTAGCGTGGTTTTGAGAAGTTAAATATCAAATAATTAATTGCATATTTTAATTTTAAGTTCTATCGCTATTTCGAATGAATATGAAAAAATTGATTATTATAAAAACAAAAACACCAAAGGAACCTTTAAGAAACCAAGAAAACACTCAACAACAGACAGAAATGAACCATAATAGATTGAAAACAAAAGGCATTTTCCTTGATTTAGATGGCACAATCGTAGATTCAACAGGAGCTTACCTTGAAGCAGCCAGAATTGCATTCCACGCAATTGGAAAAAAGACCCCCGAGGATAAAATTCTCCTCGAAATCCCAAGAAGAATAGAGCAACACTTAACAATCGACGACTTGTCACATGGTTATACAAAACAATTCATGCGAATCTATTTAGAAGCATATTATTCTGTCACAGAATCAAAAACCAAACTCTTTCCTAACATCTTAGCCACCCTTGAGGCACTATCATCAAAAGCTAAATTGGCGTTAATAACTATGCGCCATTGTCCAAACCAAGTCGTTCAAAAAGAACTTGACTGTTTTGGCATAGCGCAATACTTCACTCATGTCGTAACGGCCTTAGACACTTCCAAACCTAAGCCTTCACCTGAAGCATTAATTCAATGTGCAAAAGCTTTGGACCTAGAAATGTGCGATTGTATCATAGTGGGAGACTCAGTTAATGACGTGCGAGCAGGAAAAGCCGCAGGCGCAAGAACTGTTGCTTTACTCTCAGGGCTGTTTCATCGAGAAGAACTCACAAAAGAGCACCCTGACTTGATTCTATTCGATGTAAATGTTCTCCCAGAGTACATCGAATAAACTTTTTTGGGTATATCGAAGTTAGACATATTGCTATTATCTGCCTAAGGCAGTTATATGTCGCTGGAAAAATAAAGTTTAATTAAAACCTCTATCTTAAGTGAATGTGGAGAGGGCTTCAGCGGGAATTAGTATGAACTTTGTAGAAATTATGTTAGGGGAGAAATTGAAAGATGCAGATCCAGCTCTAGATATAATGAGCTCTGACCGCAAAGTATTGCAGGTTGCCTGCCAAGACTTCACTAATTACCTCAAGTTTCATTGGAACTTGATTGGAAAGGAATCAAACCAATGTGAACTAGTGGAGAAACTGGAGAAGCTGTTCAAGGAAGATGCTGCAGAGTTAGATGCGTTTTTGACTGTTTGGACGGGCATTTGGTTCAAGAAGTGGAAAGAACGGGTTAAGCTTCTTATTGGTAATCAGAACGCTAACAAATGGAACAAGATGTCCAAAACCCTTGCCAATGTTGAACCATTATGGCGCAGAATAGAGCACAAGCAAGAACTTCAAGAAGTCGTGGTAGCCACATTAATAAAGAACGGAGAGATTTGTGGAACTGAAATCTTGGCAGAGAACTTGTTGAAGATGGAGCTTGGAGAAAAAAATCTTGAGAGCATCAGCGACAGAGATAGACTTTTTACAACATTAAACTGTGCTCTTCGAAAAGCTCGAGAAATGGCCCAAAGCCGGGGTCCACTAATCTTCGTTAAGATAGACAAAGGCTACTATAACGCGCTAAACGAATAAGCGCTAAAATTTCTTTTTATTTGATAAATTTTTCTTTAATACAAACTCCAATTGAAGTTATGAACACTAAAACTTAACGATTTAATGTTTAGCAATTATGGAAACCGAAGGACAACTTTGCCTTCTGATTTAGGTTTAAATAATAAAACTTTGATTTAAAAAATATTAAGTTTGGCGGTTTAGAGGACTCTTTGCCTTTGCAGAGTCTTTGTTCGCCAATTATATCGTCTGATGGTTGCTTGTTCGCCAAAACCGCATGCCGCACAACGTTTATGTCGTACGTGGTATGCACGTCTGCCGCAGCGCCTGCACATGATGTGAACAGTTTTGCCTTGGCGCTTACCCTGTGATGGAGTACCTTTACCCATTTAACTCACCTGGGTGGTGGTGAAATAAGGACTACGTTGTCGCCTCGGACAATGATGAGCCCCAGTTTC
Source organism: Candidatus Bathyarchaeota archaeon (assembly GCA_963831895.1). Lineage (GTDB taxonomy): Archaea > Thermoproteota > Bathyarchaeia > Bathyarchaeales > Bathycorpusculaceae > Bathycorpusculum. The sequence continues at coordinate 11,391 of CAWHSD010000025.1, read as the reverse complement.
TTTTGGTCTTCAACAACTGTTGTGTCTTCAGTCTCTTCTAGAACTAAGTTTAAGTGTTGATCGAAACCCTTCAGTCTTCCCCTGAGGCTTTTTCCGCCCTTTAAACGGACAAGTACAATTTTGCTGAGATTTTGTTCAAGGATTTCGGTTGTCATTTCGCTCATTTTGGAATCCCCTTATAATATTATATCTCTATACTTGAACTCTTCCAATTTAAACCTATCTTAAGCAGGTATTGTGATGCTGTGGGTAACTAATAGACTATTTAATTCTTGAAGTCTAGCTGGTTTGATCGCTTGAACTTATTAGGGTGAGATGCCTAATTTTTGGAGAAGAAACAAGTGGGCAGCACGATACAATGGCAGTTATAATTGAGTTCATAATTATTTTCCTTACAGGTTTCGCATTTAATTTAATACCGTTTGCAGGACCCTCAAACTTGCTAATTGCGTCAACGGCTGCTATAGGTTTAGGAAACGCTGACCCGACCACACTATTGATTGTTGGAGGCCTCATTGGCTTAGGGGCGGCACTAGCAAAAGGCATACACTATATGGTAACATTCTTCATCAGCGGACGTTTGAGCCAAAAAAGGCAAGACCGTCTTAACGCTGACGCAAATAAAATCAGAAAATGGGCTTTTCCACTTCTTTTCCTGGTTGCAGCATCCCCTCTGCCTGATGAACCAGTTGTTATTCCACTTGGATTAATGAAGTACAGTCCTGCGAAGTTTTTTTCAGCATATTTCCTAGGCAAACTCACAATTGCGGTTGCAGGAGCATTCATTGGACAAGAGGCAAGTAACTTGTTTGCAGGTTGGCTTAGCCCCGAACAAATATTCGTTTTATCAATAGTTGTATCGATCATTCTAACAGTAATTATAACAGTAATCCTGTTGAAAGTGGATATCGGCAAACTTTCTAAAAAGTATCTACATCGAAAAAGTGCACAGAAAATTAAAGCTGACCAAGAAAACCTAATAAAGCCAGTTAAGAACCCATTAAAGACAGATCAAATATGCCAACAAAACAACGCAGGTACCCACTAAAAGCCAAAGAAGCAAAGCAAATATTAGAGGAAGCCTCAAAAAAACTGCGGCTTGACCTTGACGCATTGTTTGGTGCCAAAGCTAATGTTGAAGTTGTAGAATCTGATGTCGGTGAAATCTATCTTATAGAAGGAAAACCAATCCTCTTCAAATCAGACGATAGGATTTTGCCTACACTTCTCTTCTCAGAGTTCATCGCTATAGCCCCAAAAATAGTTGTTGACATGGGAGCTATTCCATATGTTTGCAAAGGTGCAACCGTTATGGCTCCGGGAATTGTGCGAGTTGAGGGCGAATTCGCCAAAAGTGATCTTGTACTGGTCGTAGATATGAAACACGGCAAAGCCTTAGCCTTAGGAGAAAGTTTGCTTGATACCGAAAATGCTAAACAAACTAAAAAGGGTCCAGTGGTTAAAACTCTGCATTATGTCAGTGACAAAATCTGGGACTATATCAAAACAATCGCTGAATAATACCTAAGCTTTTGTATCCTTCGTTTCAATTTCCATTCATTAAGCAGAAGCTGATGAATCCAGAAAGATAGCTCTGAAATAAAGGTTAATTAGGTGGGTAAAAAATCGCTATCTAAAAAGTCATATCCATAGAAAACAACAGCCTATTAGAAAAAAAGAAACTAAAACAAACCAAAAAGCTGAAAGTTGTTTTAAAATGAGCCACAAAACAATCTTTGCACTGACCATTTTTACAATGTGAAAACCAACCTCGATGTAACCTCTTTCGGCATTGATCAGAATAAAGAATTGTACATCTGTGCTCAAGACGGAAAAATATACGAAATAGTAAAGTCTCAATAATTATCTAATATAAAATAACATTAATTTCTTAATTAAAGGAAAAGAAAGATTGTTGTTTGCAACCCGGTTGATTCGGAGCTATATTGCTAATGTTACTGGGCTTTGACGTAACCTTTGTGGCCTGCTCACTAATGTTCTCCTTGCTCCTCCAATCAAGCACTTCTATGCGCTTTTTACTTAGGAGGTGATCCGGCCGCAGGTTCCCCTACGGCCACCTTGTTACGACTTTTCCCTCCTTACGAAACTTAGATTCGATGCCGCCATGAAAGACGGCGCCTCACCCAAGAGTCGCTCGGATGGAACGACGGGCGGTGTGTGCAAGGAGCAGGGACGTATTCACCGCGCGCTAATGACACGCGATTACTAGGGATTCCATGTTCACGAGGGCGGGTTGCAGCCCTCGATCCCAACTACGGCAGGCTTTCGAGATTGCCTTCCCCTTTCGAGGTCGGAACCCATTGTACCTGCCATTGCAGCTCGCGTGTGGCCCGGGAGATTCGGGGCATACTGACCTGCCGTGGCCCGCTCCTTCCTCCACTTTATCAGTGGCGGTCTCCTCAGTGTGCCCAGCTCAAAGCTAGTTGCAACAGAGGACGCGGGTCTCGATCGTTGCCTGACTTAACAGGACACCTCACGGCACGAACTGGCGACGGCCATGCACCTCCTCTCAGCTCGTCTGGCAAGACCTTTAATCTGGCCTTCATTCTGCTGTCGCTCCCGGTGAGATTTCCGGCGTTGACTCCAATTAAACCGCAAGCTTCACCCCTTGTGGTGCTCCCCCGCCAATTCCTTTAAGTTTCAATCTTGCGATCGTACTCCCCAGGCGGCAGGCTTAACAGCTTCCCTGCGGCACTAGAACGGCACGTGGCCGTCCAAACACCTAGCCTGCATCGTTTACAGCTGGGACTACCCGGGTATCTAATCCGGTTCGCTCCCCCAGCTTTCATCCCTCACCGTCGGGCGCGTTCTAGGCAGACAGCCTTCGCCACTGGTGGTCTTCCCGGGATTATAGGATTTCACCCCTACCCCGGAAATACCGTCTGCCTCTCTCGTCCCCTAGCCGAGCAGTATCCCCCGCAATCCAACGATTAATTCGGTGGATTTAACAAGGGACTAACTCAGCCAGCTACGGATGCTTTAGGCCCAATAAACATCCACACCACTCGGAGAGCTGGTATTACCGCGGCGGCTGACACCAGACTTGCCCTCTCCTTATTCCCCCAGCGTTCTAGACTGGGTAAAAGCCTTCCTCAGCGGATGGCACTCGGGATAGCCCTGTCACACTTTCGTGTATTGCAAAGTTTTCGCGACTGCTGCGCCCCGTAGGGCCTGGGCCCTTGTCTCAGTGCCCATCTCCGGGCTCCCGCTCTCACGGCCCGCACCGGTAAAAGGCTTGGTGAGCCATTACCTCACCAACAACCTGATCGGTCGCGGCCTCATCCTTGGGCGACGTCTACGAGCATAACGTAAACGTCTTTTTGGCAAAGACTCATTCCAGAGTTCTTCACCTATCGAGAATTAGCCCCAGTTTCCCGGGGGTGTTCCGGTCCCAAGGGCAGATTAGCCACGTGTTACTGAGCTGTGCGCTGCGCTCCCGTGTTGGCTGGAAGCGCTCAACTAGCATGTCTTAGTCCTATCCCGATAGCAGTGGGGTCCGGCAGGATCAACCGGAGTTGTGACACTCCGTATTAATTTCTGCGGATCTTACTATCTTGTTTTTTGTGTGGTACGTTCTGCACTTTTCGCATATCTATGCCTAACTGGATTTGGAGGGAGAAACATTCTCCACAAATTATACGTCAAAGCCCAATTCAGACCTAACTGAGCAATTAGTCAGGTCCACATTTACTATTTTTTTGTCCCCGCAATTGGAGGCCAACTCCGTCATTCCTGCAAGGCGAAATCGCCGTTTCGGTAGGGGTTGAGCCGCCGCCATGTGAAAATTGCGGGGCTAGCAATTATAGCTGAATTCTAACAGAAGCCTAGTCAACTGATATAAACGTTTCTTTTCCATGTATACGAAGATTGTGAATCCGATTGAATGTATCTGGCTTAGGTTTGTGAGGTATTGTAAAAATAATTTAGGTCGTTTTTACTATTTTTTAAGGTTTTCTTAGCTTTCCTATTGCAGTAACACATTTTTTTGGCAAGTGAAATTTTTTAGTTAAGATAGAAAACGGATAAAGAGAATCGGATTCAAGTGGTTATTTTTATTCGTTAAAAAGCCGCCCGCGGCACATATTTAGACGTGCTGGTATGATAGATTCGAGTACCCCAAATGGTTTACCACATATCGATTGTGGCTTCAGTCTGTGACAACATTATTTTATATTATTTAGAAGCTTAACGTGTTGTTAGCAAGGAGATTACTAAGAGCCAACAAGTTAAGCGGGTCTGGCGGCTAATACAAGAATGGCGTTCCCCCACTGTTTTTGCGCCTTTCAATGTTAGCCCGTGGCTAAATCCGCTTAACAACCATTTTTGCCCCCAAAATTTAGGATACCTACTGAATTTGTAACTGTAAGAACACAATCACATCATTATTTATTACACAAAACGCTTAAAATTAATCAGGAAAAGGTTAGCTTAAATGCAGGCGAAGTGATTCCCCCTCTCTCTTCCGAATTTTTTCGCCTGTGTTTAAGTTAACCCTTTCGTTCTCCATTTGACTCCATCAGATTATTTGGCTCCATTAAATAAGAACTTGGCGTCAATAACTTTTTTGCTTCCTATAAAACCGTTTTATCGATATAACCGCAAGTTTCGTACACTAACCAAAAAATCAGATACTAACTCGAAATGCCCAATGCATATACGCACTGATATTTCTTGAAAGCACCAAAGAAGGCTCAACATAACAGTGGAGGCTGCACCTTTGGCAGTTCTCTATTTTTTCCCAATCAAAATTGGAAATGGAAGCTCTAATTCCATTTTCAAAAATTGAAGTATTGCTTGCATAATCATTGTGCACATAGCATGGCAAAACTACGTTTCCGTGAGGATCAATGTTTATCATAGTCCAGGGTTTGCATTGCCATTTTTTTTCCTTAGCCATCACTTTGAAGTAACCTATAGAATTGGCGATGGGATAGCCTTCGCGTTTCATTTTCATTAGTTTATTTGCTACTTTTGGAATTTTGTTATCAGCAGGTGAGGATGCATAGGCGTTGCAGTATTCGTGAGCAACAGCTACGGATATTTTTGTCCCCAACTCCTTTGCCAACTCAACGATGTTTTCTATTTCATCAATGTTCTCAGCCATTATAGTTGTGTTTATGGTTACGGGAACTTTCTCCCTCGCCGCACTTATGCCCCGAACACTCTTTCTAAAGCTTCCGCCAACTCCCCTAATCGCATCGTGAGTTTTCTCCAAGCCATCTAACGAAACATAAACAACCCCGTTAATGTAAGGAGATATTTCCTCAATTCTCGATTCAAGAAGGGTTCCGTTAGTAATAAGGCTGGTATGCAAAGGAAGAGACCTAGAAAATGCAAGAATTTCGGCTAAATCTTTCCTAAGCAATGGTTCCCCACCTTCAAAAGCGACCCCGACAGCACCTGAAAGGTAAATTTGTTTCAAAACTGCTTTCTCTTGCTTTAGGCTTGGATCTGGGCTGGGTCTTCTCCAAAAAGGACACATCTTGCACCTAAGGTTACAGTTGTAAGTCAATTTGTGGCCGCAGAAAAAAGGAACTTTTACACCCAATAGGTTTGAAACCAAACCGCTATAAACTCTAAACCCCATACGAATGTTTTCCGAGATGTGTTTCGATTTTTTTTCCAAGATAACATTTTGGGGAACTTGTTTCATCCTTAATAACCCGATAAAGTTTTGGAGTTTATAAAATGAGTATGGTTTTTAGTGATGTTACTCTTGCGTTTCCTTTAAACCTAACGCTCTCTTGCATTACAAAATATTGATGAACCTTTTTTGCATTTAAGTCTGACTTTTTTTATTTTAGAAGAAAAATATTACAAAAGAGGAATAGTGTCATTTCCACAGTCTTTTTGCCTGTCAATAGCCAAGTTATTACAAAGATTACAGCAATTACAAGCAGTCCTCAAGAACTTCGTTCAAATCTGTAAAACAGCTTTGTCTATTTGTTTTTCAGCTTTCGCTTATAGTTTTTCAATGGCTTCCTGATTCGCTTTCAAATGTTCATCACGATTCAAATTAGCTTCTTTAATTGCATTAGCCAAAAGTCTCTGTGACTCTTCTTCTGCGTAGACTCTGCTGTTTTAGATAAGCTTTTCAGAGTTTTGTTTCGTTAATAGAACCAGGTTTTTCGCTCGTTCTTGAGCATCATTTTGGATTTGCTCCGCTTGGGCTTCGATCTTTTTTAGTCAACCCATACTTTTTCCATTATTCCACAGACGTTATAGGATTTTCAAGGTCTCTAAAGTTTCTTGTTCAACATTATCGTATTTCAAAAGAGAATAGTCATATCTTATTGAGCATCAGTTTTTCGGACAATTGGGAAAACGCATTTAAAAAGGGCTATATAACTTAACTGAAGTTGAGCGATAAAATAATGGTGAAGAAAGAGGAAGAAATAAAAAAGCTCAAGATAGAAAAATTAAAGCATGAGTTGAGCTTTGACTACCATTCATCAAGGTTCTTTTCTCTTCTCTTCTTAGGAATCTACGTCATCGCAGCAACTATCTTCTGTTTGGAATTCACCGTTATGCCCGGACCAGAATTTCTTGTTTTAGGGATTCTCTTTTATGCTTCTTATGATCGACGAACTTGGAGCGCTTTAAAAGATTGGCTCCCGTTCGTGACCGTATTTATCTCATATGAAATGATGTATGGTTTCGTAGGTAAAATCTCGGAGTTTAATCTTCATTCTGGACCTCAGAATTTGGAGTTACAATTATTTAATCAGCTTCCAAGTTTGTTTATTGCAGCAGAATTTTAGGTACCCAGCTTTAGATTACTTAGGAGCAATCTACTATGGATCATATTTCTTTATTCCAACTATCTTCGCATTTATTGTATGGAGAAAAAGCCCTAAGAATTATTGGAAATACATTGTTGCCTTTGGCGTACTTACATACTCAGCACTGATAACTTTTCTTTTTTACCCCGTGGCTCCTCCGTGGAAGGCTACTGCCAGATGTCACATTGCGAATTTTAACAGGGTCAGTCGATCCTAGTTTAGGCCTCCCCGTCTACAAAACACTGTTCGATTTTTTGGGCGGAAATGTCAATGCTGCATTTCCAAGTATGCATTCAGCCTTGCCTTTGTTAGTTTTCCTTTTTGCTTTTAAAATTTGGAGATGGAAGAGTCTTCCAGCTTTGGCGATTCCTGTGGGAACTTGGTTTAGCGTAGTCTATTTGGGCGAACATTATGTGGTTGATGTTTTAGGTGGAATAGCCTACGCAGTGGTTGCGTTTGTTGCAGTAGAGAAAATCTTGCCTTTGTTGTCTAACAGGATCAATCTATTAAAGAAACATATGCCTGTTGAAAAATAGGTAAGCTCGCTTAGAAATCATTAACCAATTGTAATATCAAAAAAATAGTTATCTTTTAACGCATTTTGCAGTCGTTGGATCATAATGATTACTTTTAGAGTAATCGCAGTTTTTACAATCATCTTTAATGTCTTGTCCAAAAGGGCAATCTTTCAAATCAGCCAAGTTATAGCACCCAAATATTTCTCTTTGAAATTCAATAGTAGATTTATTATATAAATCTGAATCATAAAATCAATATTTTTGTTGGTAGCCGGATGAAAAGGGCGCTCAGGTATAAATCCATACGAAATTAAGCCTTTCTAATTAGTTTTTATCCTCTTTTTGCTCTCATTTCGGCTAAAAAGGCTTAGCTATAAGCTTGGGTTTAAAAAAAATAACTTTTCTATGTTCCTAAGAATCTGATTTGTAATTGAAAACAACGTCTACTTTTATTTACCTAAAGCAAGCTATTCCTCAAAAAAATAAGTATTTAAGAGAAGAAGAAGATTAAAAAATTTGCACTTCTTCTACTGTTAACTGCTTGAATGGTAATAGCAACACCAGAGTGAAGTGATAGAACATCCAATAATTTTTTTTAGATTGCATGTGTTTCGTCTTCTTGAATGCCGATGCTTTGCTGTAGTTGTTTGAAAGAAAAATGGTGTTTTTGTGATAAAACTGATTTTTCTGTCCTCCTAAAAAAGAGCATGAACGCAATAGGTTTGAAGAAGAAAAAATTGGTGGTAAAGTAGCGTGTCCTTAGCATTAAAACGAATGATCAGGGAAATCAGCGGAAACAAAATAGAAAACAGTAGAAACCTGAGATAGGGAAAAAGTAGCCTTTCCCAGACGCTAATTTGTACCGGATAGCCCTTTTTTCTTTTGACCATTTGTAAATATTTAAACTCGATTCGATTTAAGTACGCCTATATATCAATAGTAAATTATTGCATTTAGTTTTCTCTTAGAAACGTTTAGTTTTGTAGTGTTTTTTCATGCCCACAGCAAATTCAACTCGGCTAAAGGCCTATTGAGATGAAAAAGATAGGTTATATTGGCAATCGTTATTTTTGAAGACATACTGATTGCAATAGACCAGAAGATGTAATAAAGAGAAGTTAGGTGCTGGATAACCTTATTAAAAATCTTTAAAAGCTGTCAAATTCATTTTAGTATTATCGAATAAAGAAAAAAACAAGAGTTTTGGAGAAGGAATAAATGAAGAACAAAATTCTAACAATAGCAACCGCGATATTTCTAACGTTAACCATGACTATTTCGCTAATAATCTTACCACCTGCTAACGGACTTACTCCCCCAAGAGAGATACCCACATACGCTTACCTGAGTGCTGCACCTAGCCCTATCGGAGTAGGACAACGCTTGTTCATCGTAATGTGGCTAGACGCCGTTTTACCTGGAGCAGCCGTAGAAAATCAAATTAGATTCCATAACTTCAAACTTACAATAACCAAGCCAGATGGAACCACTGAAGTTCAACAATTTGAACTTATTACCGACACAGCTTCATCTAAGCCATATCTATACTACCCTGACAAAGCCGGCAACTACACATTCAAATTCGAATTTCCTGGACAAAAATACATTTGGAATACAGCCAATACCCCAGGGCTTTCAACGGCCAACGCAGCTTACGAAAATGATACCTACCTTGCCAGCAGCAGCAAATTAGTTTCAGTTATTGTACAGCAAGAACCAATACCTGAACCCATAACCAGTTATCCGATGCCGACTGAGTATTGGACACGTCCAATAGAAGGACAAAACGTTGACTGGTGGACAATTTCGTCAAACTGGTTGGGCAGACAATCACCTCAACTTGCAGAAGAAAGGCTTAGAGACCCTGAAGATGGAGCAGCTTCATTCACTCCCCACGTTATGTGGACAAAACCAATTCAAGAGGGAGGCGTTGTCGGAGGAACCAACAATTTTGTTCCCGGCGAAGGCTACTACATTGGAACCACATACAACCGAAGATTCAACAACCCCATAATTATGTACGGCATACTTTACTACACAGAACCAGAAAGTATCCCAGTTACAACTACAACTTCAGGTGGGCAAACTAAAGCAGTAGATCTGCGAACTGGCGAAGAAATCTGGTCCCAGAGAATTCCAGGCCCTAACAATATATTCGAATTCGGATACGTCTACACTTCTGGTGATAACCCCAACATGCACGGAACATGGCCAGGAATATTGTTTACAGCCGACTTTGCACGCGCATTTGATGCACTCACAGGAAACCCATTGTTTAATGTTACCAACATGCCTGTTACTCGATCCATTAGCCCATCAACGAGCGTAGGTACAGAGGCACTTGGTCCAGATGGAACTGTATACCTTTACCAACTGAACGCTGCGAGTAAGTGGGTGGCTCAATGGAACTCCTCTAAGCTATGGACATTTGGAACGACACCAACTATACCTACTACAGTGGTCGCAAATGTACCAATAACTCCAGCACGACCAACCACGGCACCATCAGGACAAGCATGGAATTGGAATGGTACAGCATGGGCTCTAGTTCCTTCAGCACAAGCAACAGCTACAACAACTCGTTATGACTGGAACATCACAGTGCCAGAACTACAATCGGGCGCGGCAATCATATACACGATCTTGGATGAAATGATGATCATAAGAAACGGTACTTTACCTACACCTGCAAATCACAACCCCTACACTGTTTGGGCCATAAACTTGAACGAGACGAAAGGGGCAAGAGGACAAGTATTGTGGATGAAGACAATTGATCCTCCAGGAGTAACACGGTCTTATCCAGGAAAACTTGTTGATCCCGAAAACCGCGTTTTCATTGCATACGATAAAGAAGTATCACAACTTATCGGCTTTAGTCTTGACAGCGGCGAACAATTGTGGGCATCAACTCTTCCTGCTGATTCTTCTGACTTTATCCTCTATAGTTACTTGGGCGCTATTGGGATGCAAATTGGCTACGGACTCGTTTACTTTGGTGGATACGGTGGAATAATGCATGCTTTTGACATCAAAACTGGACAAATAGAATGGACTTACGGCAACGGTGGTCCGGGCAACAATACCTATTCTGGAACCGCTTTAGCTTACGGCAGATACCCAATTTACCCAGGTCCAATAGTTGACGGAATACTCTACTTAGACACTGGTGAACATAGTGCTCAACCACCATTATACAAGGATTCGCTAGTACGTGCTCTTAACGCTACAACAGGGCAAGAAATATGGACTCTAACAGGATGGGGCGGCCACCATAGACGTGAAGGTTTCGCTGTAGCTGACGGTTTCTTAGTATACCTGAACCATTACGACATGCAAATCTACAGTATAGGCAGAGGTCCAAGCGCTACCACGGTCTCAGCGCCACCAGATGTTCAACCGCTAGGTAAGTCTGTTTTAATAAAAGGCACAGTTACCGACATTGCTGCTGGCACTACGCAAAATGAACAAGCTGCTCGGTTTCCATATGGTGTTCCCGCTGTCTCAGATGTTAGCATGAGTGATTGGATGGAGTATGTTTACATGCAGAAGCCTCGTCCGACTACCACCACCGGTGTTGATGTGACCTTAAAAGTAATTGACCCCAACGGTAATACCTACGACATAGGCACCGCCACGAGTGACTCAAATGGTATGTACAGTTTGATGTGGGAGCCTGAGGTTCCAGGAAAATATACGATTGTCGCTACTTTCGCTGGCACTAAAGGTTACTGGCCATCATACGCCCAAACTGCTCTTGGTGTTCTAGAATCACCGGAGGCAACTCCTGGTCCCACGGCTACGACTGCATCGGTATCTGATACGTACTTTATCCCAGCGGTAATTGGTATAATCGTTGCAATTGCTTTGGCTACAGCAGTGATATTGCTCGTGCTTAGAAAAAGACCCTAAATAATCTCAAAACCCCAACTTTTTTTTCTTTGTTACAGAAATTTGGAGTAGTTGCCATGATTTTCTCTGTTTTGTCAAAATGTGCTCTTGGGCGGCTCCAAAAATCACTGGTTTATCTTCCTTAATTTTCTCGTTTATTTAATAAGAGAAATCATAGT
>CAWHSD010000024.1:0-292405 GCA_963831895.1 Candidatus Bathyarchaeota archaeon | reverse complement strand
TTAATTCTTTTTTGACCAGAGTGGAAAACGTATATGTCAAGTTATTTAAGAATGCCAACTTCATTAATACATTCATCCAAAAACGGAATTGCTACGATGATAAAAGTACTATTAATTAATCCTCCCCAGACATTCTACGACGCCTCAATTGGTCGTACAATTTACTTTCCGCTTGGTTTGATGTATTTAGGAGCGGTTGTTAGGGATATTTGTCACGTTGAAATATTCGATTGCCTCACGTCAGAAGTTGAACCAAGAGAGGGCAATTCAGTGCGTTATGTGCTTCATCTGAAGATATCAAGAAGGTAATAACTGAGAAAAATCCTGACATAGTTGGCATTTCCGTCCCCTTCACTTCTCAATATAGAAACGCAGAACGTGTTGCCATCATTGCCAAAGCAGTTAACCCGAAGATAATTACAGTTTTCGGAGGGCGACAGACCCCTCGGTGCGGTTCAAAGATATTCTTGAAAACGACTATTGTGACTACTGTATCATTGGTGAAGGTGAAGAAACATTCTATGAGTTCGTCAAAAAAGTTTCATCACACTCAACTTTGGAAGGCGTTAAAGGGCTTGCTTAAAAGATAAAGGAGACATTCGATTTGAGTCTCGTCCTTTTAATGCAAATCTGGATGCATTGCCTTTTCCAGCTTTTGATCTTGTCGATATGAATCTATACCTTCAAAATGAAGCGCTTTGTAAGAATTCGCAGCAAAATTTACAAAAAATCCAGCTCAATCATTACCAGTCGAGGATGCCCTTACAGCTGCGTTTTCTGCTCAATTAAACTCCATATGGGACAAGAAATACCGTGCTCATTCCCCCGAGTACGTTATGAAGCTACTTAGACTATACATTAGCAAGTACGGCATAACCCATTTTCATTTTGAAGATGATAACGTATCCTTTGATAAGCAAAGGTTTGAAACCATTTTAGATTGTATAATCAAGGAAAACCTGCAAATTCAATGGGATACGCCAAATGGTGTGCGAATTGACTCATTGAATTATAATATCTTACAAAAGATGAAGAAGTCTGGCTGCGTTCAAATCACGTTAGCTATAGAATCTGGAAACCAAAGAGTGCTCGACGAAGTCATCAAGAAGAAAACAAAATTACCGTATATTTTGGAAATTGTGAAGAACTGCAAAGAACTAAAAATTCCTGCTAACGCATTCTACGTAATTGGTTTTCCTGGAGAAATAATTAGTGAGATGAAAGATACAATCAATTTAGCACTCAAACTCTACAAAGATTATGACCTTCATCCGCATCTTATGGTTGCAACGCCGCTTTACGGAACAGAACTCTATGAGATATGTGTACGCGATAACTTGCTAAAAGGCAACCCGACTTTCGAGGAACTATCAATAGCAACTCAGACAACTGGAAACCCGATGATATCGACGGCTCAATGGTCCCAGCAGGATATTCGGCAGGTTATTGACGATTTCACAAAGGATTTGGGCCGAAGAGCAAGGGCGCAAATTATTGAAACACCGAAAGATTTTCTGAAACATCCTAGAGCTGGAATTAGGCTTTTGCGTAAGAACAAATAGAACTTGTCGGGTTTCATGAGAGGGATAAGCTCAAGCATATCTTTAAATGCGAACTGCATAACTAAAAGAAATAAAGTGACCTCTTTCGAAATATCTGTATTCTTCGGACAGTCTACTTGTCCTTTCCACGAGAGTAAGGATCCTGGTCAGATTCCTCTCGGGTTAATGGATAATGGAATCATTCAGGCATTATCACTGTTGCCAAAAAAGAACTTGAGAATTATAAGCCAAAATTTGAAGTCACCCAACAAACCGTAAATGAATTCTACGGAGATTTTTGGTTAAAAAATAATTCAGATACAATTGTGACTTATCATGCGCGAGGAAAATCTAATGTGCCCCTAATGGAGAAGATGAAATTAAGCGGGAAAAAGGTTATTCTTAAGTTAGATAGCGATGGAAAAATCGGTTATCCACTCCAGAGGCATCATCATAGGGTCCCTTTGCGAGAACGCTTGACCATTGCTAACTTGATAAGTGATACATATTGGCGTCTGGCGCCTAAATCGCTGAAACGCAGAAAACATACGGCGTTTGCGGGAGAAATCACTAAGCAAATAGAACTTTGCAACGCGACAGTAATTGAAAGCCCTGAAGCCTTAAGTAACCTGAATTATTTTTTGTCGTCATGGGGCAGAAGCGACCTCATCAAGAAAACTCATTTCATACCTAACCCGGTGACTCCTGAGTTTGTCGAAGGCGAAATAGGTAAAAAAGAAAACATCGCAGTTACTCATGGACGCTGGGATGATTATACGGTTAAGAACACTGCTGTAATGGTGGAAACCGTCGTTGAGTTTTTGACTAAGAGGCAAGATTACCGCTTCATTATTTTTGGGGGAGGAATTGACCGAGTTAAAGAACTCCTAGAAGTCGCCTCACAGAATGTAAAGGATCGAATAATAATTCAGGGATTTATTGAGCACGAGAAAGTGGAAGGAATACTGAAAAGCGCCAAGATACTTTTTGTGCCTTCAAGGTGGGAGAGCTTCTCTATTGCAGCTGCGGAAGCCCTTTGCACAGGCTGCTCGATAGTTGGAACACCCGCTGAAGCCCTAAGATATTTCTCGATGCAGGGTTTCTCCGGCTCTATATCATCAACGTTTGATAAAGAAGCCATCTTGGCTGCTCTCCTGCAAGATGCCATAAAATGGGATAACGCCGAGTATAGTCCTGAAAAGACAGCGGCGTTTTGGAGACCAATACTAGACCGCAAATCTGTTGCTAAAAGCATTGAGACCCTTGCAAGAGCAAGTTAAATTTTTAGGGGCAACATTTTGATGTCGGTGACTTTTGCAACGAGTTGTTGGGAAAGGGACTGGGACATCCTTCTTAGAACAAAGTTTTTACAAAACAAAATCGAACGCAACGATTACGATTTCGCAAAAAAAGCCCTGATAATAAATAACGTGAATAATCGCGTTAAAGTTGAAGAATACGCAAGAGAAGCAGCCGATAAGGGTGTGATATCAGACTATTTTTTTGTGGAAGACTATATCGACGAAGCATTGGAATACTTTGAATTGACAAAGGAGGCACTTGGCAAAGGATACCACTATTCCAATCATGAATTAGCCAGCGTCTATCTATGCAAAACCAATTACTTACTGTTCTACACTGGCGATACATGGCTGGACAAAAAAGTCACCTGGGTGCAATCTGCACTTGCTGAGTTTGAAAAAAACCCAGATTATAAAGTAGCCAACTTGGTTTGGAATTGCAAGTTTGATGACGCAAAAATGGAAGCGTCAAGTGAACTGGAAAATTTTTATGTTGGCTTTGGCTTTTCAGACCAATGTTTCTTGGTCCGCACCGCTGACTTCAAAGCACCCATATACAATGAAGTAAATGCTGCTTCCGAGAGGTACCCCAAATACGGCGGTGAAACCTTCGAGAAAAGGGTTGATTCATGGATGCGAAACCACAAATATCTGCGGTTAACCTTTAAGCATGGCTCTTACCTGCACGAGGACTTTCCGACAAATGAATACCTTAGAAAAATCCAAATGAAAACGGGAAAGTACGACAAATAAAAGGCACTAAGTCGTTTCTCTTAGTAAGGATTCAACGTTTGACCATATGTTGTTTTCGAAATTTTCGGGAGTTAGAACTGAAATTTTGCGCCATAGCTCTTGACGTGTAATGTCCCAATGTTTATCTTGCATTTCCATTGATTTGACGATTTTCTCTTTCAACCTCTCATAGTTTTCCCATCGATACTCTTCGGGAATAAACTCTTTCATTCCGCCACTATTATGCACCAGTGTAACGCATCCGCTTGCTAAACCTTCAACCGGGGCAATACCGAAGTGTTCTCCCTCCATTAAGTGTACGTAGATTCGGGAGTCTTGGAGGATTTTCAGTAGTTCTGATCCAGGCAAGTTGGTTTTCAAAGTGTAGTTCGAGGGCAGGTTTTCTTTGAATCTGCTGAACCACTCTTTTTCCGCTTCGATTAAGCCTCCGACGCTGACAAACTCGTAGCCTGGCAAATCTGCGGCTAACCGCTTTAGGATTTCATGCCGCTTCACAGGGATGAAACGTGCTACATAGACGATTCTTTTTTGCCTCTGTGACAGTGGCTTTTCACTCCAGAACTTCTCAAGGTTAACCGCTGGGTAAACAACAACTGGGTCTTTTACGCCGTAACTTTTCCAGTAGCGTTGTATAGCTTCTTTGGTGTAGTTGCTGTTGCAGAAAACTAGGTCCAACTTGTCGATACCCTGCTCGACCCAATGCTTGAATAACCAGAGGTAGAGCTTCCGTTTGATTGTGCCTCTCTCGTAGTCGTGGTGGATTTCTGGGAAATGTACGTAGGCTATGTTTTTTTTGGCTTTATTTAGGAACACGGGTTCAAAGGGTGAGGATGATTGAGTGGAGAACAGGTAATCGTAGTCTAGTTGATTTTGGTATTTTTTTAGAAGCTTGGCGAAGTTTCGATGCCGTTTGTAAATGGTAAAAGGTGGCTTCTCCTCGGTTCTTTTGCCTAATGAGTGCACTGCAACTTCTTTTGGGAATTCTTCTCCAACAATGTCTCTGTACCTGACAGCATCAAAGTCGAAAGTTAACAGTTCCACTTTTTGCCCGTGAGCAACTAGGGTTTTAATTACATTGTGGCAGACGCGTTCTCCTCCGCCATATATATCGAGGTATGGGTGAACTACAAGGAAGGTTGCCAACTCAATTATGCCCCAGGTCAGTATGCAATGGGTTACATTTCATTATTGGAGTTTATGAAGTTTACTTGCGATGCTTATACAAATGCTTAAAGTAGCAAAACATATACGACCGTATGGAAAGTGAGTAGTGGATGGCACTTTAGTGAAGCAAGAAATCATTGCGCCCACACAAAAGAACCTTAAAGTTGTTTTTGCTGACCCACCTTTTGGTCGTGAATCTAAAGGTGAAGCCGTTACGGAATCGCCGAACCTTGGAATCCTCTATATTATTGGATATGCTAAACGTCATTTGACTGAAGTGGAATTTTATTATCTGGAACCGTTCCTCTCAATGGGGGAGCACCTTGAAAAGGTTAAGGAAATCAAACCTGACATTTATGCCATCTCGTTCACTACTCCTCGAAGAGATTTGGCTTTTGAAACGATAACTAAAGTGAAAGCCTTAGGTTTCAAAATGCTTATGGTTGCGGGTGGAGCCCATCCAACTATTGACCCCCAAGACGTCCTGAAAAACACTCCAATTGAAGTATGCATACTCGGTGAAGGCGAAGAAACAACCACTGAATTAATAGAAAAAGTCCAAGAAAAAAAATCAATCATCGACGTTGTTGGAACAGTGTCTGATCGAAAAAATAATGGATTACGACCGCTCCTAAAAGATATCGATTTCTTCCCAGCTTGGGAACTAATAGACTTCGAAAACTATGACGTCGCGGTAAGCAAAAAGAAAAGAATGGCATACCTGCTGCCAATCAGGGGGTGCCCCAACTTTTGCACTTATTGTTCAAATCCAGTCTGGAAGCTTGAGAAGCCTTGGATACGGCAACGTTCCCCAAAAAACATCGCCGAAGAAATTAAATACTTGTATGATAGAGGCATTCGAGAAATCTATCTGCGATCAGATACTTTTAACGTTGATATTAAATGGTGCCTTGAAGTCTGCAATGAAATCCAAAAGTTAGGCCTAATAGGCATGACTTTCCAATGCAATCTACGAGCTGATAAATTAAACGATGAATTAGCGCAGAAACTCAACGATATTCATGTGTGGCTTGTTCACATAGGCCTCGAATCAGCTAACGATAGAGTCTTAAAAGGAATAGGCAAGAATGCGACTCAGACTGACAATATACGAACTCTTGAGCTTCTAAAGAAGCATCATATCAAAGTCTACGGTTTCTTAATGCTCTATAATGCATGGGAGTCAAATAGCAAACTTGAGTACGAATCATCTGAAGAAGTCAATAATACATTAGAGTTTGCCCGAAAATGTCTTAGCGAAAATTTAATAGAGTATATTTCCTGGTCTATAACCAACCCTATTATTGGTTCCAAACTCTATACAATAGCAAAGAAGTATGAAATCGCCAGCTACAACGTTAAAATCGGGAACTGCATGCGTCTACCAGGCATCAGCGAACAACAGATGGTTGAACATGTAAAACAAGGTATGATATTGCAGTTACTTAACGGCATACAGAAAGGCATGATTACAAAGAAGAACAAGAGAGCTGTCTCAAAAAGCCGCTAAAATCTTGAAAATGTGATCTCTTTTCTGCCAAATTACGAATTTGTCGGTTGCGATAAACTATTTAACTTAAGCTAGAACAATATGCCCTATGCCATCCTGCTCCAACAATGACATGAAAGTCGATTTTGTGGTGCCCTCAAGAGAAAACGCTAACCCTACACTGTTGCACCAAATTGAGCAGATGCCATATGCAGGTCAAGTCATAAATACCCACGAAAAACCTCTAAGCATTGCACGCAAAAACGGAGTTCTAAAGGCAAAAACTGAATGGGTGGCGATGGTCGATGACGACATGCTTTTACCAGATAACTGGCTAAAGCGGGTAACTAAAGCAATTGATTCAAAAGTAGGCGCAATCGGCACGGTTGCAGTGCACAAGAACAAACATGTTGCTGCATACGAGCGTGTAGTAGGTACAGTTTACAATCTAAGCAAATTAGATACGAACCCACACATCAACAATATCATCATTCGCCGCAAACTAATGGAGAACTACAATCCTCCCCGATTGTTTTTCGGTGAAGACCAATACTTCAAACGCTACGTTCAGAAAACAGGTTATGTATGGAAAGTTCTGCCCTTTCTCGGCGCAACTCATTTGGGTACCTCAAAAAACTATGTCATAATCGGCATATCGTATAGGCGATACGGACATTTTGGACCCTACAAACTTGTAAGAAGAATGGCTGCAAGATTTATTTTTACTCCGTTTGCGGCGCTTAGCAACTTGAGCGTGCCAACTTTCTGGTACCTGACAAAGTTGAACGTCGAGTTTATCGCAGGGTTCGCAAAAGAACTGATTATCGAAAAGCTGTAGATATAACGCTGTCCTAATTCTAAGTCAACGTTGTCTTAAATGATGAAAAAAGTTCAGTAAAAAAAGAGACCTTACTCGATCAACATGGAGATTAAAAGCAATAGTTTAGGGAGAGACAATCTTCCAAAGATATTATGTGCATTTTATGGGGTTCTTCTCGTCTAAAATTACGTTTTTTGGTCCTGCAAGTTGTTTCTCAAGTGCAATAGCTCTTGCCGCAACTTTGTCAGCTTCTGCTTTTATGGTTACATCATTGATTTCTTCTTTGCGCTTCTCGTTAGACTTCAAGATTAGTCGAAGGAACTCTGAATCGTAGCTTTTTAGCAGCAACTCAGTGTTTGGGATGAGACAGTGTCCTCCTATTACACCAGGAAACATGATTGGCCTATCAAAACGTTGTCGATGGGTGTCCTCAAGGAAGTCTACGACTTCGTCGAATTCAGCATCAAAAGCCTTTGAGATACGATGCATTTCTTGGAAGCAAGCAATCATCCAAGCGCGATATGTAGTTTCAAAAAGCTTTGCCAGTTCAGTTTCACTGCAACTTCTAAGAGACTTAACCTTTAGCCCCATCTTCTCAAAGTGGGCTTGAGCAGATTTGGATGCAACAGCGTCTGCGCCGCCGACGTATTTGGTCCAACGCTTCATTTCCCAAATCATATGTTCAGAGTTTATATGAACACCCCGCGCAGGAGAATGAGCAACAAGGCACGTGCATGACCCCGCAACTTTAAGCGTGGTTCCAGGCGGAACGGTACTGTTGATGATTGTGAGTTTTGGCTTGTATTGCTCAACATAGCCCCTGATTATTTCGGTGAATTTTTCTTGGCTGCTACATGGAAGGCAAACCTGCAGGGTGTCAACTTTGGTTGGAACTTTATCTTTACTTTGGCTAAGCAAACTCATTTTTTTCTGGTCCAAATCCAAGCCGTAAACTGAAAATTTTTCTTTAACCTCATTATAAAGTGCAAAGAGGGTATGACCTATTTCGCCTAAACCAACAATTAAAACGGTTTCTTTAGCCAAACGCAAGCCACCATTCGTAGGAAAGTCAGTTAATCTTAAACTATTTAAAGTTGAAGTCCGAAAGGACAAGCTATGCAGAGTCCTAAGAAAGGCACTGGTATAGTATCAGGAGTCAACGTAGAAATTGGCAAAGACGTCTCCATATGGAACTACGTTGTGATAGGTGATGGCACCAAAATCGGCGACGGCACTACAATTGGAAGCTTCGTTGACTTGGGCAAGAATGTAGTTTTAGGCAGAAACTGCAACATCCAAGCTCACGTAACCATCTCAAACGGTTGCGTACTGGGCGATAATGTATTCATAGCGCCAAACAGCAGCCTTCTAAACGACAAGTATCCAAAAAGCAGCTTCTTAAATCCACCAATCATTAAAGACGGCGCTGCAATCGGCGGAGGTGTCACTATCCTGCCCAACGTTACTGTAGGAGAAAAAGCCGTCGTGGGGGGCGGAAGCGTTGTTACAAAAGATGTAGCGCCAAGAACAATTGTAGCTGGATGTCCAGCAAAATTTGTCATGAATTTAAAGGATTATGAATCTAAACGTGACATTTTCATTAATGCACAAAGCAAGGTGCCAAAATGAAAATCTGGTACGATGCCTGCACCGGTAAACACACAAGGTATGGTATTGCAATCGGAAAGCGATTAAGAGAAGCTGGTCACGAATTCGTTTTAACTACGCGAGAGCACCCAGACACAATACCACTCGCTAAAATCCTCGGAGAAAAACCCATCGTTGTAGGCAAATACAATCCTACCACACTTACTTCAAGGTTGGAGGAAAGCGCTGAACGCGTAGTAGAATTTGCAGAACTCTTCGAAGAAAACCCCCCAGACCTCGCCATCGCACATCAATCAGTAGAGCTTTGTCGCACAGCCTTCGGCTTAGGAATACCAATAATTTTGACAGCTGACACACCACACGCTTTAGCGACTAATAGACTAACAATACCATTTGCGCATACCATTGTGGTTTCCGAAGCACTCCCTAAGAGTTTCACAAAACAATATTGTGCCCAAAACGTAGTTTCTTTCAAAGGGGTGGATGAGGTTGCTTGGATCAAGAATTTTAAGCCTTCAAGAATCTCAGGGCTGAAGAAACCTTTGATAGTTGTCAGGCAGATGGAGACCAAAGCCGCTTATGCTAAAGGAAAACAAGACAATGCAAAATCCATGGTTGAGAAGCTTGAGGAACTTGGAAACGTGCACTTAATCGAAAGGTATAATGAAGAAGACAAAGCATTTTGTGAAAAGACGAGTTTTCAGGATTCAGCGAGTTTAGTTGCGAATGCAGATTTAGTGGTTAGCTATGGAGGAACTATTGCCAGGGAAGCTGCTCTTCAAGGTGTTCCCAGTTTAGCAATTTCTGACATGGCGAAAACCTATGTGAATAAGTATTTGGCAAAGAAGGGTTTTCCATTGTTTATTACAACGGAGCAAAGAATTCTTGGGTACGCTAAGAAGTATTTAGGCGAAAGAGTTGATGTGAAAGATAAACTTGCTAATTTAGAGAACCCTGTTGATGTTATCGGAAAAGTTGTGGAAAACTACAAGACTCAAATATTGAAGTCTTAATCAAGCGATACTTCGATTTTGTCTCCAGCTTTCGCATGGAACTTTTCGGCTGCGTTCCCTTGGTTTAGGGCTATTTCCAAAAAGCCGTGGCTTCCAATCAAAGCCAAAGGTTCGTGGGTATTAACCTGCGTATAGGTTTTGCCAAAAGAAATTTTTTGAAGAACCCCTGGTAATTTTACATTGATTACTCGGTTTTGAAGTAAATCTTTCTGGTGGATATTTGTGATTATGTTTCCGAAGTCGTCTAAATGCCAGACTTCACCTGTTAAAGAATTATTTCTTCGCTCTACGCTTGCAAACTTGGGTGAAGTGGCTTCAGTTATTTCTGGACCAAATTCAGAAGCTTTTACCCCTTTATCTAAATGTGCGGCTACAGGAGCAAAAACGTCTCTGCCATGAAAAGTGTTTGAGACTTTGGAGAGCATAAACTTAGGATTAGAGATCTCATAGAGGTGTTCTATGCCTTGGTTTTGGGCAGCTAAAATCAAAACGCCATTGTCTGGTCCAACAAAAAAGCCCTTTTTTGTCTGGATTAGAATGGCGCGTCTTTCCGAACCTACACCAGGATCGATAACTGCGATATGAATCGTGTCTTTTGGAAAGTAAGGAGCAGCTGAAGCCAACATGAAAGCGCCTAATCGGATATTGAATTTTTCTACGCTGTGGGTCACATCGATTATGGTGGCTTGCGGGTTTAAGGTTAAGATAACTCCTTTCATTTCTGCCACGTAAGGGTCTTTTAACCCAAAATCACTTGTCAACGTTATCATTATTATTAACCGCCGTGGACGACTGGGACAAACACGATTTCGTCTTCATCTTTAAGTTTAGTTTCGTAGCCGTATAAAACGCTAATTTCTTGACCATTAACGAGTACAAGTGAGTTTGACCTTGAATCGTTGAGTTCTTGGTCGCTAAAAGTGTGCTTAAGCTCCGGAAATTCTTGGGTGATTTTATCTACCAATTTTTTTATTGATATGCCTTCTTGGTAAGAAACTCTGAATTCTGTTTTTCCTGAAAGATGACGTAGAGCACCTATGAATTTTATAGTTAAAGGCACCTAATTTTCACTCTTAACATATAGAATAAGCGGGTTAAAAATTTAGCTAAAACTTTCAAATTTTTCCTGCGTTAAAGTTTCAACGATGTCGGTTGCGATGTCAACGATTGAATCAGCCTGCTTCATCATGGCGTCACCGTTAACTTCTTCCAATTGTGATATTTGCTGTACAATAGTTTCGATTTCGATTAAAAAACGCAGGACAGAATCGTTTGTTGCGGGGTTTTTAGTTACTTCTTCGCGGATAAGTATTTCAATAAAAGCTGGTTCACCAAGGCTGTAGTAAATGGCGTTTCTTGCTTTTCTTATCGCTTCTATAACCAAGCTTGGCGCCATATACGGGATTTTTCGCGCCGCTTCGAGTTCAGCTTTGGCTTCGCGCAGGTACCTGAGTGCCCAACCTTTTCTGTACTCATCCATCATGATTCTTATGTCCAGAATTAATCGGCTATTTCGTCTTGATCTTCAAGTTCAGATTCAGTTTCTGAGTTGGCTTGAGCTAATGAAAGAGTCCTTGTAATGTAACCTGCAGTTTGGTTTCTAACACGTGTCGTTGAGCCTTTCGTCAAAGCGTCAACTGATTTTTTGTTTTCGTCAAAGCTAGTGTTGAATTTGCTTGGAAAGCGAGCCATTAGTTCTTTGCCCAACTTTTTAATCTGATCAGTCTTTACTTTTCCCAGTTAGTATTCCTCCGATGTTAACGATTTTTAATTTCTCCGACGTTTAAAAACGTAGGAGCAACTCTCAATAGATGAGTGGCGTTAATTTAAGTTTACGCCTTAAAGCTACGAATTAAGTGACCGATAAGCAGCGAGATGAAGTTGAAAGAAAAAAGTTGACTTTTTAGTTTACTTTTATGTTGAAGAATACCTCAAAGTTCTTGATTATTTGTTGGGCAACCTCTTCAACCTGCATTTTCTTAATTTCCGCCACTGCCTCAACAACATTGCGTATGTAGGAGGGTTTAGTTAATTGCCCGTTGAAGGGTTGTTTCCAATATGTTACTGGGCCATCGGTTTCAGTTAACAAGTTTGTTATGGGGGTTTTATCTACAACTTCGCGTATGCCAGTGGAGTAAGTTACTGGTGGACCTTCGGTTATGAAGTAGCCATTGTCTAAGGCTTTACTTAAGGCGCTCATAGGATGGCTAAACCAGTGTAAAAGCACACGTTTTAGGCGGTATGATGGGAGCATTTCAACGATTTTGTCGGTTGTTCCCCGTGAATGAATGATAACGGGCAACTCTAGCGTTTCGGCAAGGCGCAGCATTTTGTCGAAAACCATTGTTTGTTTTTCCCAGATGGTTTCGTACTTGTAGTCTAAGCCGATTTCGCCGATTGCTTTAATTATGCCTTTTTGGTTTTGGATGAAATCTATAGTTTCTTCAAGTTCCTTGTCTTCGATGACGTTTACGTTCCATGGATGGATACCTAAAGCTGGGTAAACAAGACCAGGGTATCTTTCGGCTAGTGTAACATCGTTTTGACAAGTTTTCAGATCCATCGAATTAGTAACTAATGCAGCTACACCCGCATTTTTTGCATCAGTTACCAGTTCATCGATGTGACCGACGTATTCTGCATCAGAGAGGTGGACATGTGCATCTATTAGTTTCATTTTTGTTCAGCGCTATATTTCGTGTTTGAAGGTTTTATAATTTTTCTTTGCAATAACGCAAATTTATGGTTAAGGGCTATTTAGGGAAAAAACCGATAACAAAGGTTAAATATTGCCTTAAAGAGAAAAAGAGACGAAAGAGATGTCGATATGACTGAATTAGAAATAGCCGTAGCCCCCATGCACCGATTATGCAAAAAAGCAGGCGCTGACAGAGTAAGCGAAGCAGCAGCAAAAGAACTCGCAAAGGCACTAGAAGAAATCGGCGTAAAAATCGCCAAAGAAGCACTCGATTTTGCGATGCATGCTGGAAGAAAAACCATAAAAGCGGAAGACATAGAAATCGCCGCTAGAAAAATCATGGGAAAATAAGCAAGCTCACAACTTAACAATTTCTCCCTTTCTTCTTTTTTTGTTTTAAATCTTTCTAGATTATAGATTGAAGGTTACCTGAAGTATTTGTTGTCTATGGAAGAAAAGTAAGGGTTCTTGCTGAATTTTTGATTGGTTTTCAGGTTGTTTTTTGATTTAGTGTTTGCACGGCGGGCTTTCGATACCTAACTATAACAATAAAGAGAACAAAAAGTGCCAATGGCAACATAACTATCCATGATAACTCTAGAACGGTAGGCGTTGGTGCAGAAGTATTGGATGTTACCGCTGTTGGGCTTGGCGAAGTAGGAGTTTCATCTTTCTTTACAGTTTGTGTATTACTCCACCCGTTTGATTCACCAATAAGACTATTGTATTCAAGAGCTATTGTATAATGGATAATTGTAAAACCCTATTAGAGCTTGGACACGAAAATCCGCTTGGTCACCAGTAGAAAGGCCTCCATACCAGAAGCAATATTGATTATTTTTTTCGTAGTTAATGTCTAAACCAAATGACAAGACAGTGTATTCATTATTCAAAGTTGTGACAGGCAAGGTACGCATCCAAGTAGGATAATAGCACCAATTATTTCCAAAGTGTCCTTAAGAACTGACATTATAAAATAATTCAATTTGATTTCCGTTGGAATCTTTGAAAACAGTAAAAGGTTGATTCTTGATAATTAAATCTATAAACCTATTTTGAACACGGTGACCTTCTTGGATTGTCATGTTCTCTCCAGAGTATGGGTCTATCCGATAAGTCGATTCTACCATCAAATGGGTGCTCTACATATTTTATTGTAAACGCTGGTATCGATGGTCTAGGTATTGACTGAGCAGATGCAGATTTTACATCAGTAGATTTAGATTTGAGATAGCTAATATTAGAATAATGAATACTGCAAAACTCTTGCTTACTCTTTCCTTACTTATGTCTGGGACTGATTTTCATTATAAGTCTTCTCGTAGAAGTTTCTTGACCAAGGGTAGTCAAATTTTCTTGACTAAACATGCTTTCAAGAAAACCAAAATTTTTCGTTCACTTACATTTATTGCTATCTTGATTTCTCAAAGGATAGAAAGATAGTTAGGCGATGGCTGAAGAGTCCCATAGAAACTGGAAGTACTCTCGTGCAAACCCAACTAAACCTACGTGGTTGCTCCAGATTACAAGAGTTGGTTTGTCTTCGCCAAGGAACAGCATGGCTTCTTTGCCGTCAGCGATTACGCCGCCCCCGAACATGTGGTCACGGGTACGCAGTTCGCTCAATCCAGGATATTTCTTTAGAAAAAGCCAATCTTCCTTTTTGCCAGCCGCCATTAGTTTCAACTTAACCGTTTTCTTCAAACCACTCCCGAGCAAAGGTTCGGCAAGGGTGATTACCGGTTTTGCGAATTCAGGGGCTGCAATTACAATTTCAAGGGATGCTTTTTTGAGGACTTCTTCGAGTTTTGCTAAGACGGCTTGTTGACCGCGTAGAATCAGCATATCAGGGCGTTCGACGAGTTCTCGTTTTTCGTAGAGAGGTTGGAGGTTTTCGGCAACTGTGTTTTCCCAGTTCAAGTACTTATCTTCTAGTCGAAGTTTGGTGAATCGTGTGGCTTCCAGAGGCGGAACAGGGTAGTACTTGAAGGGTCGGGTTTCACTGCTTTTAATCCAACCCTTCTCTTTGAGGGAGTTTAGAACTTCATACATTTTGCTGTAGGGCACTGTTGCTTGTTGGCTTATCTCCATAGCAGTCATTTGCCCACATTCCAAAAGAACTAAGTAAGCGTCGATTTCGTATGCATTCAAGCCCATTTCGCGAAGTGCTACCCGAGTATTTTCGTTAATTGACATGTTCTCCCCTCACTCACCTTAGGAAACGTCTGGAAACCTTATTATCATTACTTCTGCACTTAAGCACTTCGAAATTAACGCTTAGATTTAAGAAGGCAAGTGTATTGAAAAATATCAAACCTACTAGAAGCATCTGTCCTGAATGCCTAACGGCAATAGACGCAACCATCTACGAAGACGATGGAAAAGTTTTCATGAAAAAATCATGCCCTGAACATGGGGCTTTCAATGAACTTTACTGGTCAGATTACGACCAATATGTTCGTGCAGAAAAATTCCGCTTTGAGGGCGAAGGAATGGAAAACCCTCGAACCGAAAAGAAAAACGGTTGCCCCAACGACTGCGGCATTTGCCCTGAACACAAGTCCCATACAGCGTTGGCAATTATTGATGTAACTAATAGATGCAATCTAACCTGCCCTGTTTGCTTCGCTAACGCTGCTGCTGCAGGCTACGTTTATGAGCCTACAAATGAGCAAATCGTTGGAATGCTCGAGAACCTACGTGCTAACAAACCCGTAGCGGCAACTGCGCTTCAGTTTTCAGGTGGTGAACCAACCATCCGCAAGGATCTCATCGATTTTATTCGAAAGGCAAAGGAATTAGGTTTCCAACATGTTGAAATTAACACGAATGGCCTTCGAATCAGCAAAGATGTCGAATACGCTAAACAGCTTAAAGCCGCAGGTGTCAGTACTATCTATCTACAATTTGACGGATTAACCCCTGATGTCTACAAGTTTATCCGCGGCATAGATCTGCTCGATATCAAGATGAAAGCTATACAGAATCTGCGCGAAGCGGGTTTTGAAAGCATAGTCCTTGTAGTCACTTTGGTTAAAGGCGTTAACGACAAGCAATTGGGAGACATTGTAAACTTTGCTTTAGCTAATTTCGATGTTATTCGATGCGTCAATGTACAACCTGTTTCACTTTGTGGACGTTTACCAGCACAAGAAAGGGAAAAAATGCGTATCACTATCCCTGACTTCATGCGTTTGGTGGAAGAGCAGACAAATGGCATGGTTAAAGCTTCAGACTTCTACCCTGTTCCAACAGTTGCACCGATAGCCAAGGCAGTTGGAGCTCTCAAAGACAAAAGGTACCTAGAATTCACAGCACATCCCCACTGCGGAATGGCAACGTACCTGTTCACAGAAAACGGTAAAACCACTCCTGTATCACGCATTGC
The DNA here is from genome assembly GCA_963831895.1 of Candidatus Bathyarchaeota archaeon. GTDB lineage: Archaea > Thermoproteota > Bathyarchaeia > Bathyarchaeales > Bathycorpusculaceae > Bathycorpusculum. The sequence goes on along the minus strand of CAWHSD010000024.1, from coordinate 276,630 downwards.
CAACGTTGAGAAGTTTAATGCTGCTATGAAAAAAGTTTACGAAGAAGCAGCCAAAGGCAATAAAAATCGTGCTAAACTCCGCTTAATAGGAACAGCTCGATTTATGAAGTTCAATTTCCTCCGCAAATATGTGTTGCGCGTATTGACTGAAGGCACCTATGAAAGTTTGGGCGACTTGCAACGCAAATCGCTTTTGCTTACTTCAATGCATTTCATGGATCCTTACAATTTTGACTTAGAGCGAGTACAACGTTGCTTAATTCACTATGCTGTTCCTGACGGACGGATTATTCCCTTTTGCACTATGAACTCCATCCACCGCGCTGAAGTTGAAAAGAAACTTGGCGTTCCACTCAAAGATTGGAAAGCACAACATAAGGTTGAAATAAGCCAACCACAATAAAAATGCAGACAAAAGAATTAAAGTGAAAAGTTATGGGTGGAAAAAAGAAGCTCGGCATAAAGCAGATGGAGAAGCAGCAGGTCAAAACTGACGAAGACAAAGCGAAGGAAGCAAAGAAGAAAGAGAAAGCTGGCCCGCCAAAAGAACGGAAGACAATTGGTATAATGGTTCCAGATGCGAAAGACGGTAAAAACATCAGCGAAATTAAAAAGATGGGTGTCTTGACTCCATACGCAGTTGCTACTCGCTATGGTATACGCATCAGTGCAGCCAAAGAATTTCTTGAACAACTCGAAGCAACTGGTACAGTACAATTAGTTTCTGGCAGCCACAACATCAAAATCTACAAGCCTGCAGCCTAACTGCACAAATTATCTTTTATTTTAATATAATTTCGTCAAATTTTGGAGTTTGTCTTATGAGTTTTCCAGATAGAGTCTATACTACAGAAGAAGTAGAAAGCGCCAAAGCTTTAGTTAACAAAGGTTACAAACATAGTTTAGTGGTTGAAGGATCAACTGAGTTTACGCAAAAAGTAAACCGAGCCATTGAAATGATTAAATCCGCAGGTTACTTTGACCTTTTGAGAACCTATGTTAGGAAAATCATGGAAATCGACGGCATCTCTCAACTACGCGAAACCGAAGTTGCCATTTGGGCAGGCAAATTTGCTGTGGAAAATCCAGTTGATGCGGCGAGCCTATTTATTCAAAAGGCTTACCAGATGAAAGAATACTTAGAGGGTGAGCTTTACTATGGAGGCAATGCAGAAAAACGTTCAGTTGAAAAACGTGTTGAGTTCTTGCAGAGTCTCAAAGAAAAAACCAGTGATAAAGTTGTAAAAGAAGAGTGTGAGCGGCTACTGGAAATGTGGAAAGACAGCTCGCTTGCGTTCTAAGCTGTTACTAATTGAACTTTTATTGTTAATCCGCTTTTAACCTGCCTAAAAATCTCCAGGTTACTGGTTACTTTTCCCAGTATGCTCACTGGACTATAGGGTTGAGATTTACCAAAAAAGACGCATAATGCACCATCCATTGGCCAGAAAGCAATCGTACCTTCTTCGACGGTTGATTTGGCTTTTTCCTCACCCATTTTGATAGGAATTTCAAAGTAGACTTCTTCTTTGTACAATGCAGCTCTTCCCTCAATCGGAAGTTTACGTACAATGGTGTCGATTGTTCTTGGCGCAAGAAACCTAACAAGCTCACCTTCAGCTTCACCTAAACCTTCAATGAGAAACTTTATTTTTATATGTGAAACGTCTGCTTCGATACTCAAACTGCTCATACCCCTCAAAGAAAATTCAATAATTCCTGTAAATCAGAAGGTATAGTATGTGAAGTGTAATTTAACTCTTACACTACATACACAAAGCCAAATTGGTTACAGGAGACTTAGAACTGTTTCCCCAATGAATTGAACCTGTTCTTCGGTGACTCCTGGATGAATTGGCAACGAGAACACTTGTTTTGACGCTATCTCGGTTTCAGGAAGTTTGGCACTTCCAAAGTTTTCTCGGTAAAACGGCATCTGATGCACTGGATTAATGTAGTAAACTTCAGCACCTATCCCTTTTTTCTTTAGTCCTTCAACAAGATGGTTACGTTCATCTTCCGTACCGTCCTTTAGTTTTACGGTATAGAGATACCAACTGTGTAATCTGTCTTTTGATTCATAGGGCAACACCAGTGTACTATTTTTTGCCAGAATTTTTGTTAGCTGCACTGAGTTTTGACGACGTTTTTCTATAAACGAAGGCAACTTTTGCAGTTGCACATTTCCTATTGCAGCTTGTATTTCTGACATGCGATAGTTAGTTCCGAGCATAAGGGATGAGTACTTGGCTTTTTCTCCATGTGTTCGAATCATTCGCAAAGTCTCGGCTATTTGATCATTATTGGTAGTTACAACTCCGCCTTCACCGGTAGTGATGTTTTTGCTTGCGTAAAGACTCCAGCAAGCGGCATCTGCAAAAGCACCTGCAGGCTTCCCCCCGTAGGTTGTTCCATGGGCTTGCGCCGCATCCTCAACTATGGCTATGCTGTGGTTTTCAGCTATTTCCCTTAGGGGTTTCATATCGGCTGAAAATCCATAAAGGTCTACTGGCATTATTGCTTTAGTTTTTTTGGTAATTGACTTTTCTACTGCCGATGGAGAAAGATTGTAAGTTTTTGGGTCGATGTCGGCGAAAACTGGTTTTGCACCTGCTAACACTATTGCTTCGGCTGTAGCTACAAAAGTGAAACTGGGCAAAATGACTTCATCACCTTGCTTAACGCCAACCGCTAAGACTGCAGAGTGTAAAGCTGCGGTGCCAGTGTTAACAGCAACGGCATGTTTAGCGCAAGCGAAATCTGAAAAACTTTTTTCGAATTCTGTTACTTGGGGGCCTGCTCCGAGTCCGCTTGTGAGCATGCCGCTTCTCAGAACTTTTACCACTGCTTGAACTTCTTCTTCGCCGATTTTTGGCAGGTTAATTGTAATCAACGTTTTCAACCTCGCTTTTGTTAGATACAGGTAGTCTTCGGGTATATTTCATTTACCAACAAAATATCGGAAAGAAAAATGTAAATTGATAGAAAGTTATTCGATTTCTATTTCTCTAATTGCTTTGTAATCTACTATAACTTTAATTCCATGATCCCTAAATTGCTTATCTAATTCTGGGTCGCCTGTGTCAACTCTTAAACTCTTCAACCGATCTAATTTGCTCTTAGTTGCAACCACAATAATGTTGTCCAAACCTACTTGACGGATAACTTTTGAGCTAATCTGCTGGTTACCTCTGCCGAAAATGAAGCCTTGACCCCCAATCGGAGTAACAATTATTTTGATTGTTTTTCTGTTTAAGGCTTGCAAAATTTGTTTTTCACTAACATCTTTTGCTGTTATTTTTTTGTTTTGGAAGAGGTCTACGCCTAGGAGAGTTTTTTTCTGATCTAAGAGGTCGCTTATTGTCCGAGTTGTTGTTCCTGGACCAACAATATAGATGATTTCGGATTTCATTTCTTCGATTATATAGATTGCTATGGCTGCTTGATTTTCTACTTCGCTCTCCGTCATTGGACTCTCCATTTTATTGCCTTGAATAAGATGCGGTTCATAAGGACTTAGCAGGTAGCCGTAAAGTTCAGCTGACAAGTGTCCCTGCCTGAACGCTTGCTCATCAACGTCCATAACTTCTGCTTCATGAAGCGGCAATCCACCCCATAGAAAAGTGGCAACCACTCTTGCTGCAGCTTGAGGACTAACCGCGAATATTGCACTATGCATCTTAACACCTGTTGGTACACCGAGCACAGGGACTTTGAAGTCAACGGTTCTTAGTATGTCGCGAGTTGTTCCGTCTCCTCCACAGAAAACCAACAAGTCGATCCCTGATGCAACTATACCTTTTGCGATAAACTGTGTGTCTTCAGGAGTGGTTTCTTTTTTACTCTCGCCTATGACTTTGTAACTGAAACCAAATTTTTGGGCTTGTTTTTGTCCCATTTCTCCCGCGCCAACGATTAGTTTTAGGCTTTCTTTGACTGAGTTTAGTTGTGTTAGGAACGTTTCGGCTCTTTGAGCCGCTATGGGTTTAGCTCCCAAAGCTATGGCTTGATTTAGGATCGCTTTGCCATCCGTGCCCTTTAATCCGACAGCTCCGCCCATGCCAGCAACTGGATTAACTATGAATCCGACGATCTTTGTCGGAATGACATTCTGTGATTTGCTCATTGCAAAGAACCTTCGATAGTAATAGGTAGATGGATAGATAAAAATTAAAAGAAAAACAAAAGAAAGAAAAGTTGATCTGCGAAATTTAGTATGTTTCGCAGCCTATGTATTTCTTGTTGACTTCGTTTAACCATGGATACAGCTTGTGCAGTTTATCCATAGATTCAGCAACTTTCTCGGTAGGATATTCGTAGGGTTGGAGTCTGCCGCTGAAGTATTCATCGTAAGCTGCCATGTCAAAGAATCCGTGACCGCAGAGCACAAACAGAATTGTTTTTGCTTCACCGGTTTGTTTGCATCTGAGTGCTTCGTCGATGGCGCCTTTGATTGCGTGTGAGGGTTCGGGTGCTGGGATGATTCCTTCAGTTTGTAGGAAAAGTTTTGCAGCGTCAAAAACTTCTATTTGGCTGTAGGCCTCGGTAGTCATCTTCTTCTCCTGTACCAGTACGCTGATGGTTGGAGCGATGCCGTGGTAGCGTAGTCCGCCTGCGTGGATTGGGGCGGGTATGAAGTCGTGCCCTAATGTGTGCATAGGAACGAGTGGAGTAATTTTTGCTGTATCGCCGTGGTCATACTGGTATATTCCTTTGGTAACTTTGGGGCAGGCTGTTGCTTCGGTGGCTATGAACTTTGTTTCTTTAGGTGCTTTCTTCATAACTTGGTCGTAGTAGAAAGGCCACATGATTCCTGAGTAACTGCTACCTCCGCCGATGCATCCGTAAACAACGTCCGGGTAATCATCTACCATTTCAAGTTGTTTCTTAGCTTCTAAGCCTTCAACAGTTTGGTGCAGGCACACGTGGTTGAAGACGCTGCCGATTGCATAGTTGGTTTCAGCCTCGTTGACTAATGCATCTTCTACGGCTTCGCTGATGGCTATGCCTAAGCTGCCTTTGTTGTCTGGGTCTTCAGCAAGGATTTTTTTTCCTGCCTCAGTCCTGTTGCTTGGGCTGGCTATGCATTCTGCACCGAAAGCGTTCATCATCATTCGACGGTACGGTTTTTGGTCGTAACTCGCACGAACCATGTAAACCGTAGCTTTTAGACCGAACATGCCAGCTGCAAACGCGAGAGCGGACCCCCATTGACCTGCGCCTGTTTCTGTTGAGAGGCGTTTGGTGCCTTCTTTCATGTTGTAGAATGCTTGGGGCACAGCAGTGTTGGGTTTGTGGCTTCCAGCAGGGCTTGTGCCTTCGTACTTGTAGTAGATTTTGGCTGGTGTTTTAAGCGCCTTTTCTAACCCGAGCGCTCTGAAAAGCGGGGTGGGTCTCCATATTTTGTAGACTTCTCGGACTTCGTCTGGGATGTTTATCCAGCGTTCTTGGCTTATTTCTTGTCCGATGATTTCTTTGGGAAATATTCGTGGGACTATGCCGACGCCTGGCTGTTTTGTTTCCACATCTATGAATGGTGGGAGCGGGTGAGGCAAGTCGGGCACTATGTTATACCATTGTTTTGGTATATCGCTTTCGTTTAATAGAATTTTTCTGTCGGGCATTTTTTCGCCTTCTGTGTTCAGGGTTAAAAGCGTACCTTAAAGTTTTATTTAAGGCTTTTGCGTACAGTTTTGTACCCACTTAAACAACACATTTATACCTAAACGAACAAAAATACACACAAGAGAACCAAAATGTGGAACCAAATCAAAACCCAACTCCAAGAATATCCAGAACGACTCAAGGTAGCTCGGGTCCTCATAGAAAACGGATTAAGTACCAAAAACGACAAAATATACCTAAACCAAATCGAAATCCCACCCGTCCGCATAGCAAGAGTCGCAGGTGTTGACAGACGAACTGTAAACGAAACCCTAAACACCATAAAAGCTAACCCAGAGCTAAAGATGATTTTTGAAGAAATCCGCCCAGCAGGACACTCCCTAAAAGAAATCGCAAAACACCTCAACCTAGGAGTTCTAGAAATAACCCCGATAAACGCAAAGTCACCAGGAATCCTTTCAAACGCGGCAACGCTGCTTAACAGGGCAGGTTTAAGCATCAGACAAGCAATTGTGGATGACCCCGAGCTTTCACCTGAACCAAAATTAACCTTGATTGTTGAAAAGAAAATTCCCGGAGAATTAATCCCTGAATTGCTAAAAATTTCAGGTGTAGCTAAAGTTTCAGTTTATTAAGCTCTGGCAAAAATGAAACGCGTCAGAACCCAAAAAAAGGGTTAATGATGTAAATACTGTTCGCCTTGGGTTCGTTCATCATGCCTTGACTAGAAAAACTTATATGGTTAGGTACGTTTTGTTGTTGTTCGCATTATTGGAGGTTACTTGATTTGTCATCATCAACAGCTGGCGGGATACCTATTCGCGTTATTAAAGAAGGTTCAGATAGATCTCGCGGTAGAGAAGCCCAACATAACAACATTATGGCTGCTAAAGTTGTCGCTGAAAGCGTCCGAAGCGCACTTGGACCAAAGGGCATGGATAAAATGTTGGTTGATAGCTTCGGCGATGTTACAATAACAAGCGATGGTCGAACTATTCTCGATGAAATGGATGTTCAGCATCCAGCGGCAAAAATGCTTGTTGAAGTAGCAAAAACACAGGACAAAGAAGCGGGTGACGGAACAACATCCGCAGTCATTATTGCTGGCGAACTTTTGAGCAGAGCTGAAGAATTAATCGATAAGAACATTCATCCAACAGTCATAATTGATGGTTATAGGAAAGCTGCTGACAAAGCTTTGGAAACTCTTGAGAAAATAGCCATAACCATTGATTTAAAATCACATGACTACCTCAAGAAGGCAGCGTCAACATCAATGGGTAGCAAACTCGTGGCTGAATACAAGGATTACTTGGCAGATTTAGCCGTTAAAGCAATGTTGGCTGTCGCTGAGAAACAAGCGGACGGTACCTTCAGAGCAGACGTAGATGACGTGAAGGTTGAGAAGAAAACAGGCGAATCCCTCAAAGACACTGGCCTAATCAACGGCATAGTTTTGGACAAAGAAATCGTTCACTCAGGCATGCCAAAACGCTTGGAAAAAGCAAAAATTGCGTTGCTTGATGCGTCACTTGAAAATGAGAAACCAGAGATGGACACGAAAATCAGCATTGAATCTCCCGATCAGATTGAAGCTTTCTTAAAGGAAGAAGAAACCATGTTAAGAAACATGGTTGATAAGGTCTTGGCTTCAGGTGCCAATGTGGTCATTTGCCAAAAAGGCATAGACGACATGGCTCAGCATTTTATGGCCAGAAAAGGCGTTATAGCTATTAGACGAGCCAAGAAATCAGACATGGAAAAACTCGCAAGAGCTACCGGTGCCAAAATCATAAGCAACATCGACGCACTCGCAGCCTCAGACCTTGGTTACGCAGCTTTAGTGGAGGAACGCAGAACTGGCGATGACAAGATGACTTACATTGAAGGCTGCAAGAACCCCAAGTCAGTTACGCTCTTAATTAGGGGTGGAACTCAACGGATGACTGCTGAAGCCGAACGCTCAATACACGATGGGCTATGCGTAGTCAAAGACCTTATTGAAGATCCAAGAATCGTCGCTGGAGGAAGCGCTCCAGAAATGGAAATGGCAAACGTTATCAAAAAATACGCTCAAACCGTACAAGGAAGAGAGCAACTCGCAATCATCATATTCGCGGATTCTCTTGAAGCAATTGCAACAACCCTCGCGGAAAACGCAGGTTTAGACCCAGTGGACATCCTTTCAGAATTACGAACTAGACACCAAAAAGGTGAAACATGGGCAGGCATCGATGTTCTCGCAGGCAAAGTCGAAGATATGACAAAAATAAACATCTACGAACCCCTCGCAGTTAAAAAGCAAATCATCAAGTCAGCAAACGAAGCAGCATCGATGATTCTTAAAATCGACGACGTCATAGCCTCGCAGAAAATGAAGACACCTCCAATGCCACCAGGAGGAATGCCAGGCGGAATGGGCGGTATGGGTGGAATGCCGGGTGGAATGATGTAAAATGTCAGCACAAACAATTATTGTAGGACCCCCAAAAATTACTCGCTTCGAGAAAGCACGAATAGTGGGCGCACGTGCGCTTCAAATCTCGATGGGAGCACCAATCTTGGTAGATGCAGCAGAAAACACAAACCCGATAGACATTGCACTCAGTGAGCTTGACGCGGGAATCTTGCCAATCACTATCAGAAGAACCCTGCCAGATGGGACTTTTCAAGATATTCCATTAAAATGGCTATCTTGAGCCTCAATTTTTCATAAGTTTTTGCAGTTCTATTTGTGCTTGTTGTAGTTTATTGTTGATTGGTGTCCAATGTGCTCCTTGCCAATATATTTGGCCGCAGTTGGGGCACTTCCAGAATTTGTCGTAGTAAACAAACGTATTTTTTTCCAGTTCATTTTGGATTTGTTCTTTTGGGGTTAGGTTAAGTGTTGTGTTGCAGATAGGGCAATGCGACTTATCCATATCAATCGTTAAAGTTAAGCCATAACGTTTGGCGACTTGTGCTAATCGCTCCGGCTCTGTTTTGCCTTCAACATAATAAGCGTTTATGCTCTTGACGATAGCACGTTTATAGAGCTCCAAATCCTTCGTCAGCAATACCCTATCTTCTTTTTTTGCCAGTTCTAAAAGCTCAGAATCATTAAATTCGACCGAATAGATAACGTCTCCTCCTAACATGCGCAGCCAACGAACCAGTTTCCCAAGCATACCGTCAGCAAGGAACTTCAACCGTTGCCTCTCCGAATAATACAACCGCTTCCGCCTTTGGCCACAATCTCACCCTCGTCAAAGACCAGTTGCCCATAAACGATAGTTTTGACTACTTTGCCCTGGACATCCCAGTTGTCGTAAGGTGAAAACTTGGCTTTGGATTTGAATTTGGAAGAGTCTATCTTGAATTTGTGTTTATAATCGACCACAGTTAGGTCGGCGTTTTTGCCTTGTTCCAGATGTCCTCTGTTGTTTAGGTCGTAGATTTTTGCAGGTTTTTCAGCGAGCAAATAAATCGCTTGAGATAGGGTTAGGCGATTTTTCTTGATTTGAGTCATGAAGAGTGGGAGAGTTGTTTCTAGTCCTGGCACACCAACTTTGACTTCCCATACGCTGTCGGATGATTTTTCTTCTTTAGTGTGAGGAGCGTGGTCTGAACCAACGACATCCACTGTTCCGTCCTCTATGCCCTTCCAGAGAGAGTCAAGGTGGGTTTTATCCCTAAGAGGTGGCGACATAATCGCGAGCTGCCCATATTGTTTCAAATCTTCGCTCGACAACAACAGATGATTGGGCGTAACTTCACAGGTTACTTTTCTTTCCGATTTTTTTGCTTCAGAGATGGAGTTTAAGCCTTGTTCTGTTGAGACATGGCAGAAATGCAGCCGCACATCCGTTGGTTCGCTTAGTTTTAGGATACGCTGAATCGCTTTTAATTCGACTTCTTGCGTGTGTGCTTTCAGAAAGTCGGCAGTGCCAATTTTTTTTGCTTGCTTGAGTTTTTCCTCGTTAACTGCCAATAAAGCCCTGTCTTCGGCGTGCACTGCCACGGGAACATTCAATTTGGAAACTTCTCTTAACGCTTCCTGAATGGCTTGGTCGTCATCTAAAGTTAATCCGCCTATTTGGCAACCCATAAAAAGCTTGAATCCAACCGCACCTTCCTTAGCAATGTCTTGTACTTCAGGCAGTTTTGTTGGAAATTCAGAATAGAAACCCACGTTAACAAGTATTTTTTCTTGGGCAATTTCCATTCGGTTACGCAGGGTTCTAACGCTCATTGTAACTGGATCATTGTTAGGCATATCCAAGACCGATGTAAAGCCTCCCGAAGCTGCAGCAGCGGTTCCAGACGTGAAATCTTCTTTGTAGGCTTTGCCCTCATCGCGCAAATGAACGTGTTCATCAATCAGCCCAGGTAACAACAGAAGACCATGCAAGTCAGTTTTTTCGTCAGCGTTTGGCATTTGGGTCTCTTTGCCGATTTTCTGGATTTTTCCATCTTCGATAGCTATACTGCAATCAATAATTTGTCCGTTGATGTACGCTTTGGCGTTTGTGAAAACAGAGTCTACAATCAAAGGAGTCACGGTCCAATTGAATAGCGAGTGGTTTAGTTAATTAAAGTTTTTTTGGTTAAAAATAATTGAAAGAAATTAATTATTTTTCATCTTCAAGTTCTACGCGACATTCGTCGCAGATGTTTTGACCATTGCGTTCCTTTAGGTTTTCATTGTAAGCACTGCATTGGTCGCAGTATCCTGACATCGGAACTTCTTCATCTTCTTCTATGCGGGCCTCGCCTTCGATACGTGATTTTTCTACCATTGTCTCAATTAACTCGGGCATTACTCCAAGGATGTCTTTACTTGAAATTATTCCAAGCAGGTTGCCTTTGTAAATTACGCCGAGCCGTCTAATATCGAGTCTTGTCATTCTTCTTGCTGCATCGCTTATAGTTGCTTCAGGTTCTATTGTAACCAAGGGAGTGGTCATGATTTCTTTGCCCTTTATAGTGTCAGGTTTAAGATTCTTGGCTATAACTCTTATAACTAAGTCGCGTTCAGTTATGATGCCGATTGATTTTCCTGCTTTGTTAGTAACTATTACAGCACCTAAATTGTTTTTTTCCATGCTCACAGCAGCTTTATTGGAGGTTTCATCTTCATCAATTGTGATTACTGGGCTGCTCATGATGTCTCTTACAAACATTTTTGTTCTTAATCCAATTTCAGCCATGTCATAACTCACTTCCTACAAATTAGATAAATAAGTTCTGCATCAACAATAAAGAAAAGCATAATTTAAGAGTTGCTTAACACAAGAATGGAGTCCGTGAAGTTTTATTAGCTCCCACGCAAATAGACCCCATACCAAAGGGACTAGTTAATGCTTAAAACAAACGCTGAAAAACTCATCAAAATATCGGTTATGGGTGAAATCGCCAGCCCAACAATTCGCTCAGTCTACAATATTTCAGCTACGGGAAAAGCTGTGGTTCTTCCAGGCGTAGGCGGCATAACCTATAATTTAAGAGTTGGTGACCCTGCATGTGGCTGGGAGGCAGACCATGTAGAACCAGGCGTAAGCTTGGAAAACAAGGAAAACGATTCACGTTCAGGACAAGCGGCCAACACTGCTTTCAATATTCTTTCATGTGTCGGTAATCAAGCAACAGTCGCTACAGGCGAAAAAAAAGGCGCAAAAGGCGTCGTCACAGGAAAACATGGTGGGATAGAGCATGTTCTAATTGATTTCCCATCTGAAATCTTAGAACAACTTTTGATAGGCGATAGAATAATAGTAAAAGCTTTGGGCTTAGGTTTGAAACTTCAAGATTTTCCAAACATAAAAGTGCTTAACATGGACCCAGGTTTCCTTGAGGCATGGAACCCGAAACCAAATGGTGTTAAATTAGAAGTGCCGGTCACTCATATTGTACCTGCTGCAATTATGGGTTCTGGATTGGGTTCAAATCAAGTCAACTCGGGAGATTATGATATTCAATTGTTCGATGAAGCAGTTGTTAGGCAGTATGGGCTTGAAAGTCTGAGATTGGGCGATTTAGTCGCGATTATTGACGCAGACCATTCTTTTGGTAGAATTTACCGTCAAGGCTCCGTCTCTGTAGGAGTAGTTGTTCACACAAACTGCGTTACGGCTGGCCATGGACCCGGAGTGACAACCTTAATGACTTCACCCGATGGAGAGATTATTCCCCAGATAACTCAAGACGCAAACGTCGCTTCGCTGCTAAAATTACGGGCAGATATATAAGATAGTTAAGTCAATAAATGGAACATTAGGAAAGAGGTCAAAATAATGCCTGTTAAGCGAAAAAGCCGAGGAAGGTCAAAAGGAAACAAAGGAAGCAGTACTCTTGTTCAATGTGCGAATTGCGGTGCGTCAGTGCCAAGAGACAAAGCAAAACGGTCAACTCGCAGAGTATCCTTTGTTGAACCACAATTAGCTAAAGAGCTTAGGCAAAGCGGTACTTACTTAGCCTCTTGGGTAGACACAAAATTCTATTGTATTTCATGTGCAGTTCACCGCGGCATCGTTAAGGTCCGCGCTGAAAATGAACGCCATTCAAAAGGTTATAAGAAAAGATATTAAGCGGCTAATCTGCTGCTTTTTTCTTCAATATTTTGTAAACATGCAGTGCTCTTTGTATAACTGTTAGGTTTGTAAGCACCGCCAACAAGGCTATTCCGTAACCTAACGCTGGCAACCAGAAGTAAGCAATTATGGATACAACAGCTAAAATAAGCATACGCTCGGCACGTTCAGCAAACCCTACTGACTCCATTTTTATCCCTGCAGCTTCCGCCTTTGCACGAGTATAACTGACCATCACAGAACCTGTCAGTGCTGCTAAACCCCAAACAGCCCCCCAAATGAAACCCCAAGCCGGATTGCTTAAACCAGCGATTATTAAAGCGGCATATATTGCAGCGTCCGCGTACCTATCAAGGACTGAATCAAAGAAACCACCGAACACAGTAGTTTGTTGGAAAGTTCGTGCCACAATGCCATCCAATGTATCGCAAAATCCCGAAGCCAAAAGAAAAACTACCGCCAAAATGAGTAACCACGAGAACGCAGCTGTGACTAAAACATATGAAGCCGCCGAAGCTAAAGCAAGTATAAACCCGATTACGCTTATTTTGTTAGGAGTAAAACCTAACTTGTGCGCAACGTTGGCTTGTGAAGTGAGCATTTCCTGAATTTGTTTCTTGAGTTTGGTGAGCAAAGTGAACTCTCGACAGGCAGGTGATATTGCAAATTAAGGGGAGGCTGTAGAAAAGCCTTTCTTAGAGTTATGTTGAACATTTTTTATTCGAGAGTGATTTTTCAATGAACTTATTAGGAAGAACCGTAATATTGAAAATTGACGTTCTGCCGCGCAGCAAAGCGCAATACAGCAACGTTATACAAAGCAAACAACAAAAGGAAGTAAAACAAAAATGACCCAAAACAATTCAGATGTTATCTTCGTGGGAAACAAACCCCCTATGAGCTATGTTCTAGCAATCATCACTAGCCTATCTGCTGGAAACCTAAAAGAAATTACATTAAAAGCAAGAGGTCAGGCCATAACAACTGCTGTTGACGTAGCTGAAATCACAAGAAACCGATTCGTTAAAGACCTAAAAGTTGGTAAGATTGCAATCGGAACAGTCGAGATGCCACCACGTGAGGGAGAAACCAGGTCCAGAATGGTTTCCACGATGGAGATAACTCTAACTAAAAAGTAAAATAGACTACAAAAAATTAGAACCCTAAACCATACTTCTTCTATTTTTTGATTTGTTTACGTAGTTTTCTTACTGGGCAATAATTTGAAAACTTTGTTCACCATCATATTTCAAGCATAATAGCAAACATTGCAGAAACTTATGGAAAGGTAGGTCTCTTTGAGAGGACGAATAACAAGCAACCTCAATTCAGGCTTGATTGTTTGTATCGTAAAGTTAAATAGCTGATTTTGTTAGATAGAGAATTACTCCGTGAGATCATGTTAGATATTAAGCTTATCCGCGAGAACCCTGAACTTGTGAAAGTTAACTTAGCCAAACGTGGCACACCCCAGTGCCTGCAAATGCTCGAAGATTTGATTACTGTTGATAAAGCCTGGCGTTTGAACCTTACCAAACTAAATGAGTTGCGTCACGACCGAAAACTAGTGACAATTGAAATCGCAAAACTCAAGAAAGCAGGCAAAGAAGCAACAGACGAATTTACAAGGGCAGAAGACATTGACCAAAAAATAAAGTTGATGGAGAAACAAGTAGCGGAACAAGAACAGAAAACACACAATTACCTTTTAAGCCTGCCAAACTTACTGGATGATTCTGTTCCTTTAGGTAAGGACTCAAACGACAACGTACAGTTGAAAACTTGGGGAAATATCCCGCAGTTCACTTTTCCAATAAAAAATCATATAGACTTATCATTGAACCTTGATTTAATTGATATGGAACGTGCTGGAAAAGTCTCCGGCTCAAGGTTCTTCTATCTTAAAAACGAAATCGCCATGTTAGACATGGCTCTAATGAGTTTTGCAATCGAAGAACTATCAAAAAAAGGGTATACTGCAGTTGTTCCGCCTTTGCTTATGAATCGTGCAGCTTATGAAGGTGTCACCGCACTGGGCGACTTTGAAGAGGTTCTCTACAAGGTTGAAAACGAGGACTTGTACTTAATTGCCACCTCCGAGCATCCTATGGCTGCAATGTTCATGAACGAAACTCTAAAAGAACAAGAAATGCCGGTGAAACTCGCAGGCATAAGCACATGTTTCCGCAAAGAAGCAGGTGCACACGGAAAAGACACACGCGGAATCTTCCGCACTCACCAATTCAACAAAATAGAACAATTCATTTTCTGCAAACCAGAAGACTCCCCGAAACTCCACGAAGAACTCTTGCAAAACGCTGAGGAACTTCTCCAGAAAATTGGTTTAGCATACCGCGTGGTTAATGTTTGCACAGGCGACATTGGCACGGTTGCAGCTAAAAAATACGATATTGAAGCATGGATGCCAGCACAGAATGGCTACCGCGAAGTGGTTTCATGTAGCAACTGCACCGATTATCAAGGCAGACGCTTAGGAATCAAGTACCGTGAGAAAGAGGGAGCAGCTCCAAAAGGTTTTGTCCACACATTAAATTCAACAGCCATTGCAACTGGCAGAACCATTGTGGCTATTCTAGAAAACAATCAATTATCAGATGGAACCATAAATATCCCTGAAGCGTTGCAGAAATACATGGGTAACAGAGAGAAAATAGATAGAAAACGCTAAACCTTTTAATATTTCTATGAGAATGATGTGGCACGTTTGGAGAAATAAATTTGTCTTCCAAAACAAAACACGTACGCGATAAGTGGCGAGGCAAATCATGGTACATGGTAGTTGCGCCATCGTTCTTTGGTAACATAGAGTTAGGTTCGATACCTGCACAAGATGAAAAATTAATGATCGGCAGAGTTGTCGAAGCAACCCTATATGACATTACAGGTGACTTTTCTCATCATTACTTGAAAATGTTCTTCCAGATAAACGAAGTTGACGGCAAATCCGCCAAGACACTCTTCAAAGGACATGAATACTCAAGAGATTATCTTCGCAGCTTAGTTAGAAGAAGAACCACCAAAGTAGACGGCTTATTCAACTTAACCACAAAAGACGGCTACAAACTCCGCATTTCAGTTTCAGCCCTTACACTTTCAAGAATAAAGACTTCACAAGAAAAAATCATACGCACAATGATGGAAAAGACAATCAAGGAAAAAGCCCTTGCATTGACACTTGACCAATTCGTTCAAGAAATGGTCCTTGGAAAAATAGCTTCAGACATTTACAACCAAGCCAAACTCGTTGCACCTCTAAGACACGTCGGCATCAGAAAATCCAAATTAATCGCGGCACCAGCAAAACTGCCAGAAACACCAGTAGTAGCAGAACCAGCGCCAGTTGCAGCCCCAGCATAACCACAATTTCTTTGTTTCTTATTATTTTATTTTAACCGTAACAGTTTTAGACACCGGTCTTTAGTATTTTCTAATCGGGAGAACGCAAATTTTGACAAACGCCGATGTGCATGAGAAAGGAACCTTTAATGCCCAAGATGCTATAGACAACATCAAAAAAGACCCCAACTACTCAAAAGCAGGAGCCATAGCATTATTCATCGGCGTTGTCCGAGGAGAAACCTTTGAAGATGAAAAAGTTGAAAAACTCATCATAGAAGGATATGAGGAAAAAGCTAAAGAAGTTCTAACAAAAATAAGTAATGATTTGGTTCAGAAACATGGAATAGTTAATGTTCAAATTCACCATTTGCTGGGTGAATTCAATGTAGGCGACGACTTAGTTTATGTGGCTGTTGCAGGCGCACACAGAACCGATGTTTTTCCTGTGCTCAGGGAGGCTGTTGAGAGGTACAAGAGTGAAGCTCCCGTTTTCAAAAAAGAATGTATAACCGACAAGAAAGGTTCACCTTCGGAGTATTGGGTTTCGGAGAAAGAACGACATAGTCATTAGTATTTTGGTGATCTGTTTTTGATTGCTGCTTTAGCTGGTGGAGTGGGCGCAGCCAGATTCCTAACAGGCTTAACAAGGCTTGTTAAAGAGGAAGTTCTATCGGTGATTGTAAACACTGGCGATGACTTAGAATTATTTGGATTGCACATTTCGCCTGATTTAGATATTGTCACTTATACGTTGGCAGGTATTGTTAACGAAGCTAAGGGGTGGGGAGTTTTGGGTGACACATTCAAATGCCTTGAAATGCTCAAAGCCCATGGATTGGATACATGGTTCGGTTTGGGCGACAGGGATTTAGCAACTCATCTTTACCGAACTGAGAGCTTAAAAAAAGGGTATACGTTAACACAAATTACCCAGGAGATTTCTGGCATTTTAGGTGTTAAAAACAAGATTTTGCCAATGACTAATGACATGTTTGAAACGAGGGTGATAACAAGCGAAGGGTCCATTCATTTTGAAGAGTATTTTGTTCGACGCCAAGCGAAGGACGAGGTCTTAGGGGTTGAGTTTGTTGGCGCCGCCGATGCAAAACCAGCTCCGGGGGTTTTGAATGCAATATGGGATGCAGATACTGTTGTTGTTTGCCCAAGCAATCCCGTTGTCAGCATCGGTACTATTTTAGCGGTTAACGGGGTAAGGGATGCTTTGAAGCGCACAAACGCAAGAGTGATTGGAATTAGCCCTATCGTTGCTGGCATGCCAATTAAGGGTCCTGCAGATAAGATGCTACGCGGTTTAGGCGTTGAAGTTTCAACGTATGGAGTTGCAAGACTATATTCCGATTTTCTTGATACATTTGTGATAGATACAAAGGATTCTGGGTCAAAGAGCAGGGTTGAAAACCTTGGAATTAACGTGAAAGTAACTAATACTGTTATGAAGAATTTAGAAGATAAGGTTGCCTTGGCGAAGGTCGTTCTGGAAAACTAAACTTACCAAAATAGACTAAAGTGATCTATATAGATTATTTGGGTACTCTAAATAGGATAGAGAAACAAATGTTCTTTTAAGGTATAATACCATGCAAAATATCAACCCAAAGTGCAGAGTGAAAAATTCAACTTTCATTGTACTTCAATCACATATGGTTAAATTTTTTGAGGGAAAATATTGAAACAAGAAACCGCTAGTAAAAAGCAATCCAAAATTGAAAAAGTCGATTTTTTGGATTGGCTCTTAGCAATTGATGTTTTGCTTAATCTGAAAAAAGTTTGACAGAAAAACGCGAGTGTAAGAGTGATAGTGAAAGTCATATTAAGAGAAGGGTTATATTTGCAAATGGGAATTATTATTTAATACTCGGAGATGTTGTGGGTGGAGAAAAAAAGTTACGATTGGTTTGAGCAACGCCGCAAAACCAGAGGATTAGAATTGGCTCACGATCAAATCACTAAGGCTTTTGACACAGTTACTTGGCTGCATAAAGCAACTAAAAGCTTTGCTGAGAATAATGTTAAGGAATCCCAAAAGTACATTGAAAACCTCTACAAAGCTGAAGAGGAAGTTGACCTTCTTAGAACAGACGTTTTCATGGAGTTGTCAAAGGGAGCAGCATTAGTCGCTGATTACCGCGAAGACCTCTTACATCTTGTCAAACGTCTAGATACGTTGGCTGATCACACCAAAGATGCAGCCCGATGCATCGAAATGCTAGGCGACGTAGAAATTCCACAGGAACTTTCTCAGAAGACTGTTTTTATGACGGGAAAGCTTGTTGAGATAGCTCAAGCATTAAGAGGCAGCATAGAAAAAATCTCATCTAACCCCAACGAAGCTATAAAAGAGGCAAAAGCAGTCGGTGAAATAGAACATTCAATCGATGTTGAATATCTCAAAACTAAAAGCCTATTCGTTAAATATGGTTCAACCATTAACTGCGGAGCCATGGTAATTTTTGATGACTTAGTTGAATTCATCGAGCAAGCTGCAGATATGTGCGCTGATACAGCAGACTACATCATTGTTCTCTCAAGTAGAGAATAATCTAAACTTCTTTTTTAATTAATTATTTTTTTAAAACATATAAGCGGTAGCCTGCCTGCAATTCTTTTTATGGCCCACTACTTAGAGACGCCTTTTTGAGGTAATAAAAAGAGTGACTTTAAGTCTAACAAGAACTTGACTGACATTAGCTCGATTTTGCTTTTTCAAGTAAAAACCAACTTGGCAAACACGTTTTGAATGAGCATTATCCCGAGGGAAAGAGTACCTGAGAATTGGAGTTGGTGCTCCGGCCGGGATTCGGACCCGGGTCGCCGACTCGAAAGGCCAGTATACTTGACCGGACTATACTACCGGAGCGCTTTTTACAATAAAGCATCAACCAGAATGTTTTTTCCCTCGAATAAACCTTACCCTTCGAGAACCATACTTTAGTTAACCGGCTTGTCTGCTTTGGTTTTTTTTGGGGTAAACAAAAAGGCAGTTATTTGCTCGACAAGTTTGATTTGGGTGGTTGCGGTTTTTTCGAGGTCTTGGATTCTTTTTTCGAGGTCGTTTGATATGATTTTGCCTTCGATGCGGTTTGCGCTACGGAACATGAGCAGCATTTTAAAAACTTCATCGAT
The DNA here is from genome assembly GCA_963831895.1 of Candidatus Bathyarchaeota archaeon. Lineage (GTDB taxonomy): Archaea > Thermoproteota > Bathyarchaeia > Bathyarchaeales > Bathycorpusculaceae > Bathycorpusculum. The sequence continues at coordinate 257,932 of CAWHSD010000024.1, read as the reverse complement.
GGCTCTTTGCTGTTCCTCCAAAGACGCAGGCTTTGTACCGGCGATGACTGATAGAAGGTCAACATAGTGTTCTTTAATTTTTAATTCAGCATTAACTGAAGGGTCAGTTGGGAACGCGATACTTAATGGATTCTTCTTTGAAAGTTCAGCTGCCGTAGGAAAACGGATAATAATGTCTCCTCGAATCCATGAAGAAACAAACTCTGAAACGAATCGATGGATGTCTTTTTCTGAATAAAGCAAAGAGGATTCAGTCTTTGGCTCGGGTTTTCTTTTTATTCTTACACTTATGATTCTTTTGTCGTCCGCATTGTCCTTTGACATTTAGTTCCCTTCTCGATGCTAACTTAGCTTCTCTGTTGTTTTCTTAAGTAATACCTAGTATTTAAGAAAAAGCACATTGCGGTTAGAAAGAAATTTTTGCGGCTGAAGGAATCTTACCTAGAATCTTGGCCGTTGCCTTCTCCACTTTTGTTCGGTCCGATTCCGAAGTGTAGACACGCAGGATATTCATGAAACCTTTTAGGGTTTCAAAAATCTTGGAGCTCTCACTTAGCCGCTGGAGCTTCTTTTCGCCCCCTGCACTTCGTGTGAAGACTGGAATCTCCGTTGATTCCATAAGTACTGCATGATGGTAAGGGACAGATGGAACTGTTGGCACATCAATAATAACAGAATCCAACTCGACACCTGCCTCCCTAGCGATTTCACTCTGCACCTGATACCGATAAGATTCACGACCGAATAAATTAGATATCATGGCGTCTTTCTCGTAGAAAGTCCGTTCATAAGCACATTTGAGCATACGACGATTTTCTAGGTTGCTGATGATTTCATTAGATTCTTTGCATTTTCTGAGTGCAGCCCAAACAGTGTAGTCGTCCAGTGCTAAATATTCTTCAGGTGTTTTGAAGGTGGTTAAACCCAGTTCTTTGTTTGCTTTATCCATAGCGGTTGCTAGCATGATTTGAGCGGCTCTTCCAACACGGTGGAAATATATGCTTTTGAATGATTCAATTCTGGCAATAACGAAGGCTTCTAAAGCTGACAGTGCGCCTAATTCGACGGCTAAATTTTCTCCCAAAACGTCGAGCGCATGGATCAAGCGGTAAACATCTATGAAACCGTATTCGGCGCCTGTATGATAGGTGTCTCTAACTATGAAGTCTTGTTTATCAACGTCTACGGCGCTGCTTATTATTTGATCAAGGAAAGCCCGATTTTTTTTATGTAACCTTCCCACAGCTAGCCCGGCGACTTCCTTTGCGTTGAAACCCATCTTAGATAGTTTATCGCTGACTTCACTTTTTTCTATAATCCATGAAGTGATATCTTCGTGGGTCTTCTCGAGATCTTTGATTAGCAGGTGCTCAAAGACATGCGAAAAAGGTCCATGTCCACAATCGTGTAAAAGCGCAGATATGCGGCACATATCTACTTCTTCATCGTTGACGATGCGTGAAATATTCGGGTTTTCCAGAACATGACCAGCGAGGTACATAACTCCAAGGCAATGTTCAAAGCGTGTGTGGTTGGCACCTGGATAAACATATTCTGAGCCTGCTAGCTGCCTTAATCTACGGAGTCGCTGCATCGGATACGTGTCGATAATATTTTTCTCTGCTTCAGTAATGTACACGTAACCATGTACAGGATCTTTAATTTCTCCCCAGTAAGCCTTAGGCACAAACTCATCCTCACAGTTGGTTAGTTATATTTATGTAACTTCCTATAATGTGTAACGCTAACTAGCTGAGATGACAAATATGGGTAAGAAGGGCATCTTCATCGTTATCGAGGGCTTAGATGGAAGCGGAAAAACCACTCAAGCTAAATTACTTTCAAAAAAACTAGAGAAAACCCACAATGTGTTGCTGACAGCTGAGCCTAGCCTTGGCAAAATTGGTTCCTTCATCCGCGAAGATTGTCTATATGAAGAAACCCGTTTGCCGATTGAAGCAGAAGCATTGCTTTTCGCCGCAGACCGTATCGAACATATGCATAATGAAGTAAAACCTGCTTTAGACCAAGGAAAGCTGGTGATATGCGACCGATACATCTATTCATCTTTAGCTTATCAGGGAAGCGCAGGTTTAAGTTTGGATTGGATAAAAACAATCAATGCTCGTGCTTTGCAACCTGATTTCTGCATTTTCATTGATGTGTCTCCAGAAAAGGTGATTGAGCGTTTGCGACGAAGAAAGTCAGTTATGGAAACCTTGGAGATACAGCAGAGGGTTCGGGAAGGGTACCTCAAATATGTCGAGAAGGGTGAACTTATCCGAGTTGACGGTGACAAACCTAAGGATTTTGTAGCCGATGAGTTGTACGCCAAGGTTTCGACTTTACTTAAGAATGCCAAGGGTTTTGTTTCCTAATTAAGATCTAATACTTAAAGTCTGAAAAAACACCTTTATTGATGCCCCTCAAGTTTAAGGAATAACTGATCCATTATCTTACATACATGAAATTTAAAAATTCAATGAAAAATCTAAGAATAATTTTCAAAAATGAAATAAAAGTGAAAAGGTTTAGTCTTCTCTCCACTTGAACAGCTTCACTGCCAAAACGAAGATGACTAACGTTATAACCCCAAGGACGGCTATGTCGATTATTGTGCCGGCGGTGTTTCCGTAGACCATGGCGTTGTTTAAGCCTTCTGTAACATAGAATAGTGGTAGCACATGGGCGAAGGTTTGCAGGTACTGTGGCATGCTGCTAATTGGGAAGAAGGTGCCTGCGAGGAACATCATGGGGAACGTTACTATGTTGCCTATAACGCCTGCGGTTTCAGGGTTCTTTGTCACTGTTCCGACCAGCATACCTAGCGCTGCAAAAAGCATTGGACCTAAGACTAAAAATGGAATTAACCAAGGCGTTATAGCGACGTGTGCGCCGAAAGCAAAGACGCCCACTCCAACCATAAGTAAAAAGCCAGCAATTGTCAAAACAATGTACCATATCATTTTGGATACAAGCCACTCCATCTTTGTGAGCGGTGTAAGCGAGAGTTGCTTGAACAGCTTTGTCTTCTTGTACTCTGAGGAAATGTTGACTAGTGAGAACATTGGGCTGGTGAGTATTGAGAAGCCGATTAAGCCTGGAATCAAGAAGTCGATGTATTTTGACTGCTGAGTATTTACGGTTGCAGATGTTAAGCCTATGACCGATGTGCCGTTGAATCGTTGTAAGTTGAAGTAGTTGGCGTATCCACCAACTGTTCCGGCTACGATACCGCTTGTACTTGAGGTCGGGTTGCCATAGACTGTTACGTTTACTTGATGGCTAGCCAGATAGTTCGCTGAGAAGTCTGAGGGAATAACGATACCGTCAGATGACGAATGGTCGGCTAGATACTGTGAGAAGTTTTCTGAAGTATCTACGGTTATGACTGTGATTGTGCTTGAATCGTTAAGTGCAGTTAAAAAGTTAGATGCTATATCCATTTGTGGTGTAGCAAATGGTCCCGTATCTTGATTTTGGGCGTAAACATTTACCTTTCCAGTGCTTCCACCTGCGAAGATTGCCCCGAAAATCAAAATTAGAATTACTGGGAACACTAAGCCGAAGAATAACCCAAACTTATTTCTTAGGTATCCGCGGCTGAAGACTTTGAAGTCAGAATAGATTCTTTTTCCACTTACCATCTTTAGCGCCTCCGTTTCTTGCTGGTTTTCTCTTCTGATGTTGCTTCTCCTTGTTCACCAACAGGTTCGTTAACGAGTTTAACAAAAACGTCATCTAAACTATCTTGTCGCGTCTGGATATCGCCCCATTCCAAACCTGATTGCTCAGCGGCCGCTAACGCCGCGAGTGCATCAATTTTCTTTTTCAGCGGTATTATGATTTCTCCTTTGGCTTTGTTGAAGTCAACTTGCAATTCAGTGTTTGCTTTAATGTAATCGGCCAGTTTCTCGCTTCCATGGATCTCTAAGCGTTCGCCTGATCCATGTTGTTGAATGATTTCTTCCGTAGTTCCCATAGCTACTATGTGACCGTGGTCCATTATTGCTACGCGATCAGCTAGTTGCTGTGCCTCGTCAAGATAATGGGTGGTTAAAATGATAGTTTTTCCTTTAGCTTTTAATCCGCGTATTACTTCCCATATGGCTCTTCTTGCGTTTGGGTCTAATCCTGTGGTTGGTTCATCTAAGAAGAGTAATTCAGGTGAATTCACCAAGGAGAGGGCAAGACCAGTTTTTTGTTTTTGTCCTCCTGATAGACTGTCGAAATTTACTTTGGCTGATTCACTTAGAAGAACTTCCTTTAGAATTTCGTCTGGATTAACTTTTATGTTGAAAAGATCAGCATAATAAATAATGGCTTCTCTGGGAGTGGTTTTCTCAAAGAAGGTGAATTCTTGCGGTATAACACCGATTTTCTTGTGAAGTTCATAACCGTTTTTCCATGGGTCAAAACCGAGAACTTTTACATCTCCGCCATCTCTTTCACGTAGCCCTTCCATTATTTCGATTGTTGTGGTTTTGCCTGCGCCGTTTGGGCCTAGTAGTCCGAAGACTTCGCCCTGGTTAACTGTGAAGGAGACGCCGTCGACGGCTTTTAACTCTCCGTAGTTCTTTCTTAAGGATGAGACTTCAATCGAGGACATACCTTGTTAAACTCCATTGTAATTGTAAGATGTTGTCTTTTCTTAGGTATAGTCTGCCAGAAATATAACTTTCGGCTATAAATTAAATATAAAATTGTGCTTTTTGTTCAGACATGGTTTATTCTTTTTGAGAACTTTCTTATTTTTATTACTTGACGTTTCATTTACCTTATTGAAGATAAACGTCGTCAACTCGTCGGGCGAAATGTATCTGGGTCCGCGTTCATGAAAAATCTGAACCTCAATAATATCTTTGCTAAAGACAGTTCTTAGCATATAATAATCAAACTTTAGAGGAGATCTATTTTCACCTGAGCCCTTGTAATATCGAATGGAACAGAAAAAATCCATCGTAGGCAAAGTCTCTTTTGCCAAAAACTTTGTTGTTTTTTTAAGTTCCTCGTTATCTATAAAATTAAAGTCTCCTGTTTCCGCTATCCCAAACTCAAAAATTATGGTGCCCTGAGGTACAGTTGGGTTGGCGACTTCTTCAAAAGTGAATTCATTTTGGTTTACTTTATGGAAAACCTGGATTAGCTTTTGCTGGAGTTGTTTGCTTGAAAGTGTTGAATTGAAACTGTCGATTCTATGGATGTTTGAGGGGAATTTCTCATAAAAACCAAAAGTCAAAACTGGTCGGACTCAAGCTTTTTTCATTTGTTTAATTTTCTCAACGTTATTCAACAATTCTGACAATGCACAGTTAAGTTTTTGTAATTCATCCATATCTTCGGTTTTTTCAATCTTGCCCTGTATGTTCTGTATCTTCGCCATCAAGGTTGCTTCTAGTTTATCGTACGAAGTACTGGGCACGGCGGTCTGTTTCGGCGGTTCTTCGCCTTCCTTTACAAATAGCACCTTCTTTTCGTCTTTTGCGCACCAAAGAGTGCCGTCTTTTAGCCTAAAGAGTGGAGATGAGCAGGCTGGGCATGAGAGATCCGTTAAAGTTGCACCTTGCACCAGCAGGTTTGCCCCTCTTTTAACAGATGCGTTATCAGGTTTTTGTTGCATTCAGAACCCCAAAGTAAATACATATCAATGCTTATATAACTTGGTCACTGCCAAAGAGCATTAAAGGGGAATATTTTATGGTGCGGAAGAAAAAATCAGATGAGTATGAGGCAAAGATTCAGCAAGCGTTAGTTGTGCTCGGTGAAGTTTCTGAAGACAGCACAACGCCACGAAACATACGCCGTTCAGCAAAAGACGCAATGAATTCCCTGCAAAGCGGAGAATATACGCCTGCTGTAAGAGCTTCAAATGCCGTGTCGATGCTAGATGAGATTTTGCAAGACCCAAACATGCCACCGTACACAAGGGTAAAACTCTGGAATGTCATGAGTTTTATTGAAGCCATAAAAGACTAAACGTTTCATTTTCTGTTTTAAGTTTTTTATTAAAATCGCGGTTATATTATTTGTTTAGTTGATTTCTTAACTTCCTTGTATGAACGAGCACAGTGCGTACAGCAAAACGCTGTCTCTTTACCAGCTATTACTTCTCTGTAACCACCTTCATAGACTTTGCAACCACAATGAGCACATACATAGAGGCTTGGTTCAATGGCTATTGCTACTAAAGTGGCGAAACGTTTGAAGAGTCCAGTACACATCTCTCTGCCTTCTAATGTAAGTTCAAAGATTTTTTTCTCTTTCTCTCCAACAGACTTTTTAGTATGTGTAACTAAACCTTTTTCTTCGAGTTGTTGCAGAAATGGGTAGACAAGGCTTGGGCTAATTTCTTTTTTTACGCGTTTCTTAAATTGATTAATTATGCTATAGCCATGTGCGGGTCCTTCGTAGAGTATTGTTAGTATGTAGAAGCGTGAGAAATCTGATATTAAATCGTCGATGTTTGTCGGTTGGATTTCATTACTCATATGATTTCTTTGTTTATTGGGTGATTTTGCTGTAATAAATGTTCTTTAGATATATCTAAAAAATACCTATGCAAGCCCAAAATAATGCCCGAATATTAAGCTGCACTAAGAAATATATGCCACATGTTACATGTAGTTCTGGGTTCCAAGGGGGCAAATCCTTTGAAATATGACGTAATAATTGTGGGCGCAGGTCCAGCAGGCATCTTCTCAGCCTTAGAGCTAACTGAGAAAACAAACCTTAACGTTCTGGTTCTTGACAGAGGACTAGATATTGATAAACGCAAGTGCCCTTCAAGCCGAGGTTTTGAATGTGTCCATTGTGAACCTTGCTCAGTTCTCTCAGGCTGGGGTGGAGCAGGGGCTTACAGCGACGGCAAACTAACATTATCAACAGAAGTTGGCGGATGGTTAAACCAATACGTTTCAACAAAAGAGCTCGCTGACCTGGTAAAGTATTGTGATGATATCTACATAAAATTCGGTGCAAGTGAACAAGTCTTTGGAGGCGAAAACGAGGAAATAGACGAAATCGAACGCAAAGCATCCTTGGCTGGATTAAAACTTATCAAGCAACAAGTTCGCCACATGGGCACTGACAAATGCCTCGAAACCCTACAGCGTATGCGCAAATACCTTAACGGAAAAATAACTTTCCAACCTAAAACCGATGTTAAAGGGCTCATCGTAAACGACCACGTCATCCAAGGAGTCGAAACAGTTAACGGTGAAAAATTCCTTGCAAAATACGTTGTCATCGCCCCGGGCAGAAGCGGCGCGGAATGGCTGCAAACTGAAGCGCAAATCCGAGGCTTAAAGACAGTGAACAACCCAGTCGACATTGGTGTACGTGTTGAGCTATTAGCTTCAGTTATGGAAACTCTAACAAAAGCCCTCTATGAGCCAAAACTCGTTTATTTTTCAAGATCATTTGACGATCAGGTCCGCACATTTTGTGTCTCTCCCCACGGAGAAGTCACGACTGAATCATATGATGGCGTCTTAACCGTCAACGGCGGCAGTCACGCAGAATCAAAAACTGCCAACACAAACTTTGCCATACTAGTAAGTACATCCTTCACTGAACCCTTCAAAGAACCTATTGCATATGGCAAATACATTGCAAGGCTCTCCAATCTTCTCAGCGGAGGCGTAATGGTACAGCGATTAGGCGATCTTGACCATGGAAGACGCTCTACACCCGAGCGACTATCCCACAGCGTCCTAACCCCAACTCTTAAAAACGCCACTCCAGGTGACTTAAGTTTCGTATTACCATATCGTTATTTAACCGATATACGAGAAATGCTTCAAGCACTCGACAAAATAGCCCCTGGAGTCTATTCACCAGAGACATTACTCTACGGTGTCGAAGTAAAATTCTATAGCTCCCACTTGCAATTAAACAATGCATTAGAGAGCAAAATCCAGAACATGTTCACAATCGGCGACGGTGCAGGCGTCACTCGAGGACTCATCCAAGCATCAGCTTCAGGTGTTATCGTTGCAAGAGAGATTCTCAAACGTGAAAAACTGAAGGCTTAAAAAAATGGCTATTGCTCAAAATATACGATGTTCTCATTGCGGTGCACCAGTCGAATTCAAGCCAGGCGAACTTGTAGCTACTTGTAAATACTGCGGCTTCACCACGGTAATTGAAACAGGACAAGCATTCACATTTGAGCACTCTTTACTACTAAACACTTACTCTGAAGACCAAATTGAAAATTTGGCTCGTGATTGGATGCGTTCAGGCTTCATGAAACCAGGTGATTTAGCTAAAAAAGCTAAATTAATAGAGAAAAATCTGGTTTACCTACCTTTCTGGATTGTCTCCACAGACGCCACAACCAAATACAAAGGAATTTTTGAGCGTATTACTCCAGCTATTGTCAAGGAAGGACAAATTCAAAAAGAGTACAATTGGCTTGTTTTAGCCCGTGAAGCATCAGGTTTCCCAACAAGAGAATACAACGTACCCTTAACGGGCAAAATTCCTTTTGATTTTAGGAAAATCGAAGGATTCGCCAAATTACTCAACAGCGAAATGACTCGTGAAGAAGCATTAGAAATTGCTAAGCAGCAGATTGAGACCCTTCACCGTTTTCTGCTTCAGCAAGATATAGATAGAATCGTTGAAGCCCCGACGACCGTTAATTTGAAGCAAATGGTCTATTTGCACGCACCAATATGGTTCATAAAATACGAGTACAAAGGCAACACTTACCAAATAATTGTTGACGGCGCAACAGGAATGGTTTTAAAAGGCGATATACCCTCTTCCAAGTTTTAGCTTTTATTTAATAAACTTTAAAAGTAACCCTTTTTTTATAACGGAATACAAATAATGGAGGATTTAGGGAATGAGCGAAAATAGAGATGTATATGGACAGGCTAAGAGCCAAATGAGGCTCTCAGAACGCATTGCGGCAGCGCTTCCAGGGTTCCGCGGATATAAAGAGAAGGAACTTCGGCGCGAATCAGACAAACTAGTCCGAAATAATTTATACCTTAAACTCACCAAAGACAAAGATAACATCAAAAGCATCTCACAGAAAATCGCTGATAAACGCTATATGGATGTTTTAACCGACATTGACAGGTTAAACGCTAAAATGGACCGTATAGCCGAAAAGGTAAATCACGCCTCATACGGTTATTCAGGCTTCTACGACATAGTCAAAATCAAGGAAGAAAACCTTGACCGAATGATAACTTTCGACAACCAACTCCTCGACGAAGTAAACGCTTTAACTGCAAGCATAGAAGACTTAAAAACTCAATTATTGAGCAACAACTTTGCGAACCTCAAAGACAAGATTCAAACGATAACAGACAAGTTTGAATTACTCGAAGACACGTTTGATAAAAGAGAACAGGTAATCTTAGGAGTGACTCAATAATGCCACAAGTAATAGAATGGCAAAATGTAGGTTCCGAAGACATAGTCTGGCGCTACCCAACCGAGGACATTACTTGGGGAGCTCAACTAATCGTTCATGAATACGAAATGGCAGTGTTCTTCCGAGATGGGAAAGCTTACGATGTATTCGGTCCAGGCAGACATACACTCACCACGCTAAATCTACCGATTCTAACAAGCCTGTTAACACGACTAGCAGGCTTTGGCGGCAACAAACCCTTCAAAGCAACCGTCCTTTACATAAGTACCAAAGTCTTTGCAGGCAAATGGGGCACACGTGCACAAACCACTGAATTGGCGCCTTTACAAGTGTTTGGGCAATTCTGGTTCAAAGTTGGCGACGCATCTTTATTCGTTAACGAAGTAATTGGTGGTCAAAACGCTTACACGACCGACGGAGTAAACAATTTCCTCCGAGGTTTCTTAAACGAGAAAATAATAGACGAACTCAGCCACTACGATCTGATAACAGTCTTCACACGGTTAGATGAAACCTCCATTATCGTTAAGAGTTCCCTAATTGACTACTTCAAACGAGTCGGCATCGAATTAACCGATCTAAGATTCGAAGGAATAGACACAACACCCGAATACCGCGAACGATTATTCTGGCTCAAAACTGGACAAACCGCTCCTGGAGATGTCTTACGCATGGAAACCTTAAAAAATGCAGCAGCATCGCTTGGGCAAGGAGGAGGCTCAGGAGCCCTCGGAGCAGGCATGGTACTCATCCCTCAAATAATGACACCAACTGGCACACCACAAGCAGCACCCGCAGCAGCACTAGTCATTTGCCCAAAATGCGGAGAAAAAGTTCCCGCAACAAGCAAATTCTGTCCCAACTGCGGAACAACTCTAACACCACCATCACAAGGTGCTATGACATGTCCAAACTGCGGCAAATCTATCCCTGCCAATTCTAAGTTTTGTCCAGAATGCGGAACCAAAATTGCTTAAGGAGAACCATTAAATGAGCAATAGCGACCGTCAACTGCTGAGCTTCGGAGTATTCCTAATAATCATAGTTGTAGGAATATTGCTAACTATTGCAGGAATAATCAGCTGGGGCTTATTTGTCCCAGTAGTTGCGGTGCTGTGCGGTTTATGGGCAATTGTTTTAGGTGGCATACGAGCAAGCAAAACTCAGAAGTATGAACGTGGATCATTCAGTACGATGGCTTCAGGCGCAGGTCTCATAGCTTTGGGTGCAGCATGGTATCTGTTTGGCATCAACTGGCTTTATTCGCTTGTGGTTATCCTTCTTGCAATCGCCGCTTTAGTCATTGCGACATCATTAAGACGCAAATAACTCCGTTGAGCCTTTTTGGCTCTAAACATTTTTCTATTCCCTTGTATAGTCATGATGCAGAAGGCACGCTAATGAGTGAAGAAATTATCGGTCATGGCACATGGTACGATATGATGGCTAAGAAAGTCATCGAAAGAGAACAAACGCTAAACCGAGATATGAGCAAAATCCGAACAGAGATGGGACTTGGAGCCTCAGGTTTCCCGCATATCGGCAGCCTTGGTGATGCATCCCGAAGCTTCGCAGTCACCTTAGCACTTAAGAACCTGAACTGCAACTCTGAATTGGTTGCCTTCTGCGATGACAAAGACGGTTTACGCAAGGTACCCACAGGACTCTCAGAAGATATGGAAAAGTATCTTGGATACTCAGTCTCAAGCATTCCTGACCCTTTTGGTTGCCATGAGAGCTATGGCAAACATATGAGTTCTCTATTGCTTGACGCATTGGACAAGTGCGGTATTGAATACAAGTATTATTCCGCTAATGAAGTATACCAAAAAGGTCTAATTCTAACAGAAATCAGAACTATACTAACAAACGCAAAGAAAATCGGCGAAATAGTAAAAGAAGAAGTAGGTCAAGAAACCTACATGGAGGTTTTACCGTATTTTGCTGTCTGCGAGAAATGCGGACACCTCTACACTACAAGAGCCTACAAGTTTGACCCCAAAACTGATCGAGTCTCCTACAAATGTGAAGGTCTTGAAATCCGAGGCAAACTCATAGCTGGCTGCGGGCATCAAGGCGAAGTAGACATTAAAACCGGTGAGGGCAAACTTACATGGAAAAGCGAATTTGCTGCGCGCTGGAAAGCGCTTGACATTAGGTTTGAAGCTTACGGCAAAGACATCGCCGACTCAGTTCGAATCAACGACCGAATCTGCCGAGAAGTCCTATGTTTTGAGCCACCATCTCACGCAAAATACGAGATGTTCCTCGACAAGGGTGGAAAGAAAATATCAAAGTCAGCAGGCAACGTGTTTACGCCGCAAGTCTGGTTCAATTATGGTTCGCCTCAATCGCTTTTGTTGCTCATGCTTAAGCGGTTCGTTGGCACACGCACCTTGGATGTTTCCGACATTCCAGCGTACATGAATGAGATTGACTCTTTAGAAGACGTTTACTTCGGAAAAAAACAAATCAGCGAAAAGGAAGCTACCAAACTCAAAGGATTATACCTTTACTGCTACGTAATGAAACCACCCGCAAAACCCAGCATCCACGTGCCCTATAACCTCATGGCGTTCCTAGTTAAAATGGCGCCTAAAGAATGCCTAAACGACTATGTGACTGAAAAACTTCAGAGTTATGGATATTTGCAGAAGACTCAAACTTTAGACGCCAACCTATTGCAACGTATAGAGTACGCTTTGAACTGGACACGCGACTTTGAAGAAATCAAAGAAACTGCAGTAGAATTAACCGCTGAAGAAAAGAAAGCTATAGCCGAACTCACCGCAAAACTTCAAATCGAAAACGACCCAGATAAAATCCAAAACGCCATCTTCAACTCAGCCAAAGATAACGGCATAAAACCAGGCGCCTTCTTCAAGACGCTATATCAGGTTTTGATGGGTGCACCACAGGGTCCACGGTTGGGTCCATATGTACTTGCGATGGGAAAACAAAACGTAATCGAAGCACTGCAAAGAGTTTTAAGCAAAAGTTAGCAGCCAAATCTTTTTTTTCTTTATTCAACTTTTATTTTCATTCTTTTCAACAACGGATAAAAATAAATATTCACGACTAAAGATTGAATCTGGAGAACGGTCATAAATTGAGTTACCCAGCTTTAACGGATCTCGCAAGCTTTGTTTTAGTTCTTGCAGTAGGGATTCCTTCGGTTTTTGTTTTTTCAAAAACGTTAAAGTTGCATCCAGAAACTCTTGTTTTTTCTAAAAAGAAGAAAGAAGTAATTTTAAGTTTAATTGTTTTTGTTGCTGTGTTTGCGGGTGCATTTGGAATTTACGGGTTCTACGATAGAGTTTGGATTCGCGTTACTTTGACGGCTGATCCGCTTTATGTCCTAAGGGATGCAATAGCAATTGTTATACTTCTTTTGCCCGTTGTTGGTGCATTAAGATTTTCAAAGCAGACGTTTGCAGACATAGCAGTCACTAACAAAAATTTTGCAAGGAATTTATTTCTTGGCACATTGACGAGTTTAACGCTTATTTTGTTTTTAGGAGCTCTTTCACCTTTTTTGGGTGGTGGTCTTGCAGGGTTTTCTGTAGCGACTGGTTATTTGCTTTTGAGTTATGTGATTCTTGGTATTGGAGAAGAAATCGTATTTCGAGGCTATATCCAAACAAGATTGGTTTCCTACAGCGGGTCAGCTATAGGCATTGGTGTTGCGTCACTTTGTTACTCCGCTTATAATTTTCCGTTGGGGTACTTTTGTTTCTCTGGAAATATTCCTTTGGCTATGGTGTACGCTGCTTGGAGATTTTCTTCAGGATTACTCTACGGTTATACATTTCATAAAAGCCAAAGTATTTTTTCATCAAGTATTGTCCACATCTTTTTGGTTTGGGGTGGATTGTTGTTTGGATTGTATTTGTGATTTCTTTAATTTTTCGGATAACAAAAGTCTAAAACTTCGTTAAAGAGAAAAAGACATTATAATGTAAAACCAAAAATTTTTCAATTCTTCATACCAAATCTAAGTGGTGATGCTTTTAGCTATCCGTTTATTATAAGCTAAGGGCGGCACGATAACGATTGAGAGCAAAGTCGGTAAAGAAACACCTTTCCAAATCGACTTTCCCGATTAACAGGTGAGTTCAAGACCACTATTTTTAAGTTTAAGCAAAGTATTAACTATTCTGCCCTTTTAGTTTCTGGGGTAAATCATTGGGCTCGTCGTCTAGTACGGATTAGGGCACCGGCCTGCGGAGCCGGACGTCATGGGTTCAAATCCCATCGGGCCCGCCATCAACTTTTCAACATACTAATTTGTAAATTTCCATCTTACGAAATATAAGGCCTCTTTGAATAAGATAAAATTCGTCACCCAAGAGTAAATAAAGACGACGCTAACATTGAACCTTGAGCGGAGAATCACCCTTGACAAGCAGAATTGATAGTGCTTACAGAGAACTTTTATCAAAAACCAAAGATGCCGTGGTACTCTCGACAGCTATAGGCATTATTCATTGGGATATGGAAATCTATATGCCTCCAAAGGCGGTGGAGCAACGTAGCCAACAACTTGCACTATTAAGTCGAATTCACCATAAATTGGGAACAGACCCAGAAATAGGAAAACTTCTAAACACAATTCAAACAAGCCCGCACATACCTAACGCTGGGGACAAGTAGAAAAACGCAACCTCTACCTTATCAACAAAAACTACCTAGAACAAACTGCTCTTCCTGAAAAACTCGTCGGAGACCTCGCTATGCAAGAGGTCAAAACAGTTAACAAATGGAAGAAAGCGAAGGCAAAAAAAGATTTTAGCCTCTTCAAAACTGATTTTCAAAAACTCTTAGACCTAAGCAAACAAGCGGCTGAAATACTTATGAAAGTCAAACAAACTAAAACACCCTATGAAGCTTTACTTGACAATTTTGAGCCAAAAATGCCCGCGCCGAAAATAACTAAAACTTTCAATCAACTATTAGCTGGTCTAAAGCCGTTAATTGACAAAAATTCAAGACTGCCAAACAGGACCTTCCATAGCGATTCTCAATCAGCTTGTCCAATTGGAAAATCAACGCAAAATTACTCAACTCATAACTGCGGTACTTGGATACGATACTGTCTTCCTCGGATGCTGGTGGAAGAGTAGACGAAACAGAGCATCCGTTTACAACTGGGTACTATAATGATGTACGCATAACTACGCATTATTATCCTAATAATTTTGCCAGCTCAATCTTCTCAGTTCTCCATGAGACTGGGCATGCTATCTATGAACAAAACCTCAACCCAGAGTGGCAGTACCAACCCATCGGATCTACCTGCTCATATGGCATACATGAATCCCAATCAAGATTCTACGAAAACATAATTGGACGCTCCAAAGAGTTCTGGACAATAATGCTGCCAAAAATCAAGCAATTTGCACCAAGTATAAACAACCTCCAAATAGACCCGTTCCTTCAAGCTGTAAACAAAGTTGAACGATCAAAAATCCGAATCGAAGCAGACGAAGTCACCTATAGCCTACACATTATCATCCGCTTTGAACTTGAAAGAGACCTCTTCGCCGGCAAAATCACAGTCGACGAGTTGCCAGAGGCTTGGAACCAAAAATACGCTGACTACCTTGGCGTAAAAATCGAGAATGACTCTGAGGGTTTGATGCAGGATACACATTGGGCAAGCGGTTTATATGGTTACTTTCCCAGCTACGCCTTAGGTAACATTTACAGCGGCCAAATAACTGCTGCCATCACAAAAGATCTTCCAAACTGGCGCATTCAATTATCAGAGGGAAAACTCGAAAACGTCAATACTTGGCTTAATAAAAATATTCACAATCAGAGCGACCTTTATGATCCAGAAACACTAATCAAGAAAGCAACAGGAACAAACATAGACGCGCGGCCATACCTGGAGTACCTAACCAAAAAATACAGTGAGCTCTACGGGTTTTAAGCAAGAACAGGCTTTTTCTTCGATAATTCTTTGTAGATATAGATAATAAGATACCCTGCGATTGAGCCGATAAAAAGGTAAACACCACTGTAACCGATAACAGCATTATACGTGTTGGCGCCGTATAGGAACAACAAGAAACCGAGTACGAATAAGCCAAATAATGTCCAGTCAGTCCAAGACATCGAGTTTCCTCGTTAAATATGGCTTTCAATATTAGCCTTCAAATATAAAGATTTAGAGACAAAGCACGAATGAAGAAACATCGTCATCCTTAAAAGGAATAAAGAAAAGCCGATCTATCGCTAAAGCTCGTTTCTATTCTTTTTTTAATTTTTTACCTAAAAATTTTAAGTGTAACATAAGCAACTAAGAAAATTATCGCTGCAATAAGAAATGTCAGAAAATAAGTCAAACTTGAAGCTAGAAATGGCCCAAGAAAAGCTCCTATTGCAGCACCTAAATTGACTATTCCATCAAAAAAGCCAGCCTTTCCTTGAGGTATCAACTCCATTGAAAGAGACAACATCATAATATAGTACATTGCAAAGGCAAAGCCTAGGCAGAACAAGAGAATGAATGTTACTATTGTAGGGGCAATGACAAACCAAATCGCTCCAACTAAAGCAAAAACAAGAAGACTACGTAGAAAAATGAACCGGGGCATTTGCTTTCTTATATCTATTGACTTTGCTTTACTTTGAATTAAGAAGAAACCTACAGTTGCACCCACTGAGTTTATGATAAAAGCTAGATATACGTATTGTTGCTGTCCTCCAAAAACCTCTTTAAGGTATATAGGCAGCGGTGTAAAAAATAAGCTTGAAGCAAGAGAAAACAATATTATCGCAAGGGCAAATCCTCGAAAACTATCCTTTTTAAGCGAACCGTTCCAACGTAATCCATCCATGAGTCTTGATGAGCCCTCTAAGCCTCGATGGGTAAAGTCAAGCGTCTCTCTCTATGCATACTAAACGTCTTTCAAAATTCATCAATGGATCCGCAATAAGTGCCCAAGCCAAAACCAAGGCCACGAGACTTAGAACACCACTAAAATAGAAAGAATAGGTTGCCGAGACCGAAAAACTAAGAGCAGAGGCAAATAGGATTATTCCAGCAATTAAGCCGATTATGAATCCAACTTCTGTAATTGCCTCATATAATCCGAAGGATTTTTCCCAATCACATCGGCTGTAATTCTCCGTAATAAGCACATTTTTCGGAGATTCATGAGCTACATGAAGCATTTGCATAATAACATACAAAATGATGAAAACAGTCAAGTCTTGAGCGAATGAAAGTGACATAATAAAAAGAATAAGCCCCGTTGAAGCAAAGGATAGAAGAATAAATGCTTTGTAGTGTCTAGTTTTGTCACATAAATATCCCCAAAGAAACGATGCTGGAATTGAGCAGAATATTGCAATAGAAGTCATAATACCTAAAGCAATAAGGGGACCCCCCAAGAAAACCACCACATAAAGCGGTATGAAAACTGTTAGTAATCCAAACGCCATGTCATGAAAGAAGAACCCTAGCCGCCACATAGCCACAAACCACTTGGATGTCGAATTAAAACTTTTACCCGAATAATTTTAACTTGCTTAAAAAGGGGCTTTGAAAGAAAAATTTTCATAAATCCTTAATAGAGAGAGCACCCAATTTCATACTCCGCTGGAGAGATAATCATGGCAAAGTTTAAGGTAATAGTTTCCGATCCCCAAGCAGGAACATCAAAGGTTGTAGAGATAGAAGAAGCACGTGCAGCTCCATTCATAGGAAGAAGACTTGGAGAAACAATTGACGGCTCAGCTGTAGACTTACCAGCACACACAGTCCAAATACTCGGAGGCTCCGACAAAGACGGTGTCCCAATGCTAGGAAACGTTCATGGCGGTGTAAGAAGAAGAGTTGTTCTAAGCGGTGGAACAGGTTTTGCTGCAAAGAAAAAAGGTGAAAGGAAACGCAAAACCGTCCGCGGAAATATCATTACCGATGAAATAGTTCAAATCAACATGAAGATTGTTGAGAGACCAGCGAAGCCGGTCGAAGCTAAGCCTGAGCAAGCTGCGAAATAATCGCAATTTTGCTATACCACATGCTTAAACCTTATAAACTTCCATAATTTATTCAATCTTTAGTCACCAGTATTTATTGAAAAGAAGAAGAATCGTATGAGTAACACTAGTAAAGTACTGCCAAAACAGCCTGAAGTTAACATCGGCACCATTGGCCATGTAGATCATGGAAAAACCACTTTAGTTCAATCGTTAACTGGAACCTGGGCATCACGACATAGTGAAGAACTCAAAAGAGGCATTACAATAAAACTAGGCTATGCCGACATGCCAATATATAAATGTCCTAAGTGTGAACCACCAAAAAACTATACAATTAAGCCTTTTTGTGAAAGCTGCAATTCAGAAGCAGAATTTGTACGAGCCATAAGCTTTGTCGATGCACCTGGACACGAAGCTTTAATGGCTACAATGCTATCGGGGGCAGCAATAATGGACGGCGCAATTCTTGTTATTGCAGCTGATGAACCTTGTCCTCAACCGCAAACAAGAGAGCACCTTGCAGCGGCGGAAGTTAGTGGCATAAAGAACCTGATTATCGTTCAAAACAAAATCGACATTGTAGATGAAAAAAGAGCCATAGAAAGCTACAAAGAAATAAAATCTTTCATCAAAGGCACTGTTGCAGAAAACGCGCCTATAATCCCAATTTCAGCCCAACGCGGAATAAATATCGATGTACTACTCAACGCAATACAAACCATCATTCAAACACCAAAAAGAGATGAAACAAAACCACCAATGATGTTCATTATACGGTCCTTTGACATTAACAAACCAGGAACAACCATTGAAGGGTTGGAAGGCGGAATAATTGGAGGAACCATTGCGCAAGGCAAATTTGTTGTAGGAGAAGAAATAGAAATACGCCCAGGCGTAATGGCTGAACGAGAAGGTAAAACATTCTATGACCCTCTAATTAGCGAAATCATTAGCCTTCAAGCGGGTAACGAAGATGTAAAAGAAGCTACCTGCGGCGGCCTTGTCGGAGTAGGCACATGCCTTGACCCATCTTACTCAAAAGCAGATGGATTAACAGGCAGCATTGCAGGAAAAACAGGTCAGCTCCCCCCAACTTTAACAGAACTTACATTGGAAACACACGTTTTGGAACGCGCGGTTGGAACCAAAGAACTTTTAAAAGTTGAAAAAATTAATCCTGACGAAACCTTATTGCTTCATGTTGGTTCTGCCGTGAACGTTGGCAAAGTCCTTTCTATCAAACAGAACATAATTAAAGTAAAGTTGACAAGACCGATTTGCGCGTTGCCAGGATCAAGAGTCGCTATCAGCAGAAAAATCACTGCACGTTGGAGACTTATTGGCTACGGACTCGTAAAATAATAAGGTTTAGTCTTTTACTATTTCTTTTTTCTTTAGAAAATCGTGCGCTTTCTGCAGAACATCTCTAGCATTTTTAAAGGATAATTTTTCCATGGCTTGTTTATAATCTAGCCAAATGTAACCAATGTGCTCAAAAGATATCTCCACCTTTTCTGTGTGAGTTTCCATTACGAAGAACACAACTTCTTTATGGACAGTTAAGCCTTGTCTTCGATAGAAGTAAGCTATTGTTTCTTTGAAGCCTTCGATGAATGTTGCGTCTACAATAGCTGTCTCTTCTTTGAGTTCGCGGAGAACTGTTTCTTTTTCAGTCTCATTGGTTTCGACATTGCCTTTGACGAAATCCCAGTGTCTTGCTGCATAATTAAGAAGAAGATATTTGGTTTTTTCTTCCTGTATTAGATATACGACGGCACCGCACGATTTCTCGCGAATCACTACATTCACCTAATTGTGTTCAATTCGTTTACTCGGTTATTTAAAGTAATAGCAACTTGTAGTTTTAATACCCACAAACAAAATGTTTAAGCATGCAAAAAATTAAGGTTAACAAATCAGGTGCATTTCTAAGTTGGCTGCATCACCTAAAAAAACTGGACCTCTAAAAGTCATCTTAGATTCCAACGCATTATATGTTCCATTGGAGTTTAAGATTGATATTTTTGAGGAGCTTGGGCATTTGTTGAATCGAAAAATAGATCCCGTATTGCTTTCAACTGTTAAGCATGAGCTTGAGATGCTTGCAGCTAAAAATTCACCTAAGATTCGACGGGAAGCTATTTTTGCTTTGAAGCTAGCTGAAAAATGCAAATATGTGCAGGTTGAAAATGATAAAAGATTAACAACGGACGACTCTATTGTTCAAGTGGCTAAAAACTGGAATTCTCCAGTATTCACCAACGATAGACAATTAAAGAAGAAGCTAAGAGATATAAGTGTGCCAGTGATTTATGTGAGACAAAAATCGCGTCTAGACATTGACGGGATGATATCTTAAATGTTTAAACTGATTACTCTTCAAGATACTATTCGCATTCCACCAGAAACCTTCGGCAAGCCACTAGAAAAAGTTGGCCGCGAACAAGTTAAACAAAAATACGAAGGAATTGTGGATGAAGAACTAGGTTATGTCATTGCAGTTACAGGTATTCAAGTTAGCCCAATTGGCAAAATTATACCTGGCGACGGTGCAACCTTTCATAAAGTAACCTTTTCACTATTAGCTTTCTATCCTATAATTCAAGAGATAGTAGAGGGAGACGTAGTTGAAATAGCGGATTTTGGTGCTTTCGTTCGAATCGGACCAGTCGATGCGTTACTTCACGTCTCACAACTCATGGATGACTACATTTCCTACGATGAGAAACAAGGAGTCCTCTTAGGAAAAGAAACTAAACGCAAACTAACCACAGGCGACCAAGTTCGAGTTAGAATAACCGCCGTTTCGCTTGGAAGAATAGGAAGCTCAGGAAAAATCGGCGTCACCGCAAGACAACCATTCCTAGGAAAGTTAGACTGGCTAAAGATGGATCAAGCACCAAAAACTACACCTGACAAGAAAACACCCGACAATCCTGAGAAAGCAGCATAAAAAGGATGGATATTGAATGAGTGAAAAAGCATGTACAAACTGCCATTTCATAACTAAAGACAATGTTTGCGGAAGATGCAAATCCACTAATTTTAGTGAAGATTTCAGTGGCTTAGTAGTAATGTTTGACCCTGAAACCTCAGCCATTGCTAAAGCGATGAATATTAAAGAGAAAGGGCGATACGCACTTAAAGTGCGTTAAATTAATCTTTTAAATCTCCACGGTAGCTTCATAACCTTCCAGGTATTTTCTAGTTTGTAAGGATCAAAAGATGACAATAGAGTACTTTTTAACACCTGAGCTAAACATAAAATTAAAAGAACCTTTTGGCAATCTCATCCAAGGCACACCTGAAGAAACTATGGGCAAATTGAAAGAAATAGTCAAAAAAGAAAAGCCACCCAAAATAATTTCTGTTGGAGACATAGTTTCCCAAAATCTGCACAAACACAACATACATCCACAATTGACAATCATTGACAATATTTCTCAGAGAACCCAAAAAATACCTGTCGAATCCGCGGTACAAAAAACGGTTTGTGTAGATAATCCTCAAGGAACGATAACTCAAGAATCAATCTTTGCCGTTAAAAAGGCATTAGAAAGTAACCAGCATACGCACATCGTTGTTAAGGGTGAGGAAGACCTTCTAACACTTATTGCAGTTTTGTATGCGCCAGAAGATTCTTTTGTGGTCTATGGTCAACCTTATTCAGGGATTGTGGTCGTTAAAGTTAATCCTGAGAGAAAAGCTCGAGTGCTGGAGTTCCTAAAAACTATGAAAGCTTCGAAAAGCTAAATAAGCAGAATAAGGTATGAACTTACGCTTTAAGTGAACATTAATGCAAGTCAAAATAGATTCAACCAAGAATAACCCGCTACTAAAAAGGAAAGAAGTAGGTTTCACTATTGTTTCGGGTCCAAAAGAGAAAACACCCCCAAGACTCGAGGTTAAGAAAGCCGTAGCTGTTGAAATGCAATTAGGCGACGACGTAGTTTTCATTAAGCGAATGAGGACAAAAACTGGAACTAGCATTACAGTTGGAGTTGCTAATGTTTACCAGTCCGTTAATCAAGCAAAACTCGTTGAGCCTGAATACATTAGAAAACGTAACAGTCCACCTGAAAAGACCAAAGAAGAGGCGAAAGCATAATGCCGGTTAAACCAGCACCAAAGAAAGAAGAACCAGCAAAAAAAGAAGAGGCAAAACCAGCAGCCGCAGAAGCATCTGCAGCACCCAAAGTTCAGAAAGCTGAGAAAAAACGTGAGAAAAAACATAAAGAAGAAAAAGGCGTCCACGCAATGTACAAAACTGAAGGCGAAAAAGTTTCAAGGACACGTCCAACTTGCGAGCGATGTGGACCCGGCTACTTTACTGCAGATCACCATGATAGGTATACATGTGGGCACTGTGGCTTCACACGCTATAAGCCGAAATAAACAGTTTTAAATCTTCCACCACAATTACTCTTTTTGATCTGTCATGCTTAAAGTAAACGTAGTTATTACTAGCGTTTCTGCCGAACGCTTTTGGGACATTAGAAAACCTATTCCACCTATTCAAATTAGCACTAATATTAACATTGTCGGTATGGAAAAGAAACAGGATGAATCTTTAGAGATTCCGTTTGTTTTATCGATTGCTTATAACCCTTCAATTGCCCAGATGAATTTGAAAGGTAACGCTTTCGTAAATGGCGAAATAGGAGAGGTTGACAAAGTCCTCAAAGATTACGATCAAAAGAAGCCACCAGCCCAAATAATAATTCAATCAATATCTAACGTTGTTTTTATCGAGTCAGTTCTGATTTCAAGGACATTGAATATTCCGCCGCCGATTCCTCTACCACAGATTCCTGAAGCTGGAAAACCCGTAAGCGCAAAACCTGAAGGGCGAGATTACAGCGCCTAAATAAAAACCTATAAATTACTTTGCCGCAGCATCAGCAATATTTAAGTTTTATTGGAAACCCAAATTGTGGGTCGCGTCATAGGCATCTTGAAAACGTTATTTATTAACTAATTTCAGATTTGAAAACCAAACTTCAATCTTTAATCCGTGACTACGGACAAAATAGCAACTTATTATTGCGGAAATAGTGCGCAATTTTTCTATTTGTTTTTACTTTGACGCGGAGGATTGAAAAGGAAAACACTATCGCTTATCGGTAAAAACAATAAAGTCTTGTTTTGCAAAACATTAAAAACAAAAGAGAAAACAAAGAAAAGAAGTTGTTTATTTTAGAGGCACGTACATTGAAGAACGTGATGCACCAATACCTGGGGTTCCATGTCTAACTGGTTTGTTAGTTATGGCGAATTCGCCTAGGTAGTGTCCAATCATTTCTGGTTTGATATCAATGGCGACGAATTCTTTTCCGTTGTGAACGGCTATTTTTGCGCCCACCATTTCTGGCAGAATGATTAGGTCTCGAACATGTGTTTTTAAGCTGACTTCTTTGCCTTGTTTTTGAGCTTCTTTAGCTGCACGTAGTTTTTCGAGCAGTATTCGTTGTTCTGGTGTTAGTCCGCGTTGTAGGCTTCTTCGTTGGCGTGAGGGAAGCATATTGATGAATTCATCCATAGACATGCCTGTTATACTATTGAGGTTATGTCCACGGTAGCTAAATTCTTTCGGCATTTTTCAACATTCCTTAAATTTAATTTATCCTCTTTTATAATTTCCTTATCGGATAGCCCGTTTCTTCTTCTGTCCTGGACCCCTTGCCGCGATCAATCCAACTTTTTGTCCTGGGGGAGCACCGTGCGAAGTTGTTGTGCATCTGCGAGAGCTACGTTTACTGCTTCCGAATGGGTGACATGCTGGAACCATTTTACGACCGCTAGTTCTTGGGTATGTGTGTCCCTTGGCGCGCATTAGATGGAATTTTGAGCCTGCTTTAAGGAACGGTTTCTCGATGCGTCCGGCAGCAGAAATTACACCGACAGTTGATAAGCAATAATCGTCAACGTACCTTGTTCTTCCAGAGGGTAAGCGAATCATAGTTCCTTGTGGAGTGTGACCGACAACAGTTGCGTATGCGCCTGATGACTTTGCCATTTTTCCTCCGTCGCCTGGGCGTAGTTCAAGGTCGCAAACAATTGTTCCTTCAGGGACTTTGCCTAAAGGTATAATGTTACCTATTTCAGCTGGAGCTTTTCCGCCAAGGCAGATTTGCTGCCCTGTGAAAACACCTTCTGGAACAACTGTATAAATTGATAACCCATTATCAAATTTTACTAGTGAAAGTGGCGCGCCGCGTCCTGGATCATGAACAAGTTCTTGGATAGTACCCATTATTTGGGCATCAAAGGTTTGTTTGGGTGCTATTGCAGGATATTTTGCAGGAGCAACACGTTTGTGAGTTGAGGCTCGGAAGTTTCGTCCACCGCGACCTCTTCTTTGAACACGAATTCGTTTTCCCATAAGTCATGCCTTCTATGTTAGAGTATTCCAAGTTTTATTGCTACGTCTGAAGCTTTGTATTCTGGTTTTAGCTTCACGAACGCTTTTTTTACACCTTGAGGAGTAATGAGCATGTTTATTTTCTTAACTTTAACTTCGTAGAGAGTTTCAACAGCGCGTTTAACATCACTCTTTCCAGCTTTGAGGCTGACTATGAAGATTAGTTTGTTGTCTCGTTCAACCATTACGCTGGCGGATTCCGTCATCAACGGAAAATTAATTATTTCATTAATATCCATTACATTTGTTCTCCATAAAGAGTGGTTAATTTTTCTATAGCGCCATTAGTCCAAACTGTTAATCGTCCTGCGTGAGTTCCTGGTGCAAGCATTTCAGTGTTTAAGTTAGCTACGGTTGTTACTTGGACACCTGGAAGGTTACTGGCAGCGTTAACCAAGCTTTTTCCGTCAACAACTACTATGAGTGGTCCAACGGCTTGTTTCATTTTTCTGCCTCTGCGCTTGCCTTTGCCAGCTCGAACACTACGGCTATCACGCACACGAGTTAAGTCTTCAGCCATGCCAAAGCTGGTAAATGCATCTTCAACTTCGCTGGCTTTAGTTAAGCTCTCAAATGCATCTTCAACTATCAATGGGAATTGCGGAACTGTTCCAATTTTGTGGCCTCTTAAGGTCACTGTTTCTTTTTGTCCAGTTGCTGCAATGGCTGAAATTAAAGCGAATTTGGCTTCTTTCTTTGGAATGGCTCTTAGGATTCTTTTTTCGACTCTTGGCGGATGGGGTTGTCTTCCTTTAACGGTGCTTGGAGCAAAAGCTGCTCTGCCGGCGCCGCTTTTCATGCGGGGAACTCTTGCAGTTGCGCTACCAGTTCCTCGTGATTCTGCTGTGGTTTTCTTGCCAGCCATAGGGTCTCTGCCCTGTTTCTGACGTCTGTTAGATTGAATAGCTAAGACGGCGCGTTTTATCACGTCGGGTCTTAGGGGTGTAGAGAAAACGCTTGGAAGCGCAATTTTGCCTGTTGATTTGCCTTGCAAGTCAAAGATTTCTGCTGTTTTTTGTGCCATTGCTTAATTCACCTTATTTTCCTTGTGGGGACTCCAGTGAGATATATGTTACTTGTGGTGCTGCTTCTGGAACTTCGGTGGGGGGACGTGCAGGAACGCGAAGACGGATTTGTCGTTTTTCTGTTCCAGGTATGCTGCCGGATATTAGGATGTATGGTCCGGTTACTTCGCCGTATCGGATGAAGCCTCCTTTAACGGTGACTTCTTTGCCGTTTTTGCCGATTTTTAATATTCGTTTATTGAATTCGATTCGTTGGTGATAACCCATCTGTCCTGCTCTTGGAATGGAGTACATTAAGTGATGTGGATTCCAGGGACCTAAAGTGGCAATGCCACGTTTTGTTTTTCTGCCTTTATGCTGCAGACATGTTACTCCCCAACGTTTAACTGGACCTTGGAAACCTTTGCCCACTGTTATGCCGCCAACATCTATGTATTGTCCGTCTTTGAACACTTCTTCAGGGGTAACTGTTTTGCCCAAAAGTTGTTTTGCGTATTCGAATTGTTGGGCGATTGTTCCGCCGCCGATTTGGATTTCGCTTGTTTCAGGTTTCTTCTTTGCGAGACTCGTTTGCGATGGTTGAGTAGCAGCAATGACTCGGACTTTGTCTGTTTGTTCGAGGTTCTGAGAAAGTTTCTCGAGCATTGCTTCAGTATTAAAGTTATCTGGTAAGACTAGCGTTCGATCTAGTATGACTGGAGGGTCTTTCATCCAGGCTTCTGAGATGTTTTGGAGCCCGTATGGTGTTTTAGTATAAGTTCTAATGCCACAGATCAGTATAGGTGGCGTTTCTAGTATGGTTGCTGCCCGTGCAACTTCTTTGCCGAAATGAGGAGACCGTTTACGGTCCTCGATAGTAAATACATAAGTCATTCCTGCCTTGTAAGCTGCTGAAAAACCTAAGAGCTTAGGAGAGTCAGATTTGATTTCTGGCCAGTATCTTATTCGTGCTGTTGGTTTCTTCGCACGATGCCTTGGCAAATAGGCTAATGAACCATGTTTTGGAGCATGAGTTTTACGATGTCCCATAGTACTTCCGCTTCGCGCCTCTACCAAATAGTAAAAGGGGTTATAAACGTTGCCTTCAAAAACGCAAAAGGATGGTACAACTGTTGAAAAAGCATTCAGGCGCTTTCAGGTTATTTAGCAGTGCTAGATTAGCTTTTTGCGCTTAGCTATCGTTTGCAACGATGAAGATTTCTCTTAAAAGAACATTTTTGAATGGTTGTTTCTTAATGCAGTTCTTTTTTGATTGTATTCGGGAGTTCAGGGATTCTAAGTTAATCTATGGTTTGTGAGGGTTAAGATGGATAATTTCGGTTTAGTTCTGAAAGATGCAACAATCGTTGTGCCAAAATGCTTGTGCAGCAGCATCAGCAGCAGCATCTTCTCCCGTGTCAGGTTGTTAATCTCCCGCCTTTTACAATTTGGAACATATTGTGGACGTAGTTATATTAAAAAGTGGGTTAAGAAACAGAACAAACTTTTGTGGACAGGTGTTTTATCAACAGCACCGTCAAGAAAAGTGAATTGAATTATGTTAATCTCCAATGAAAACTCTTTTAGATACAACAACAAATGTTTAGACTGGAGCCGGGGTGGCGGAGTGGTTATCGCGCCAGCCTCGAGATCAAACAAAAGAGGGCTAAAGCCAGAAAAATGGCAAGATAGCTGGTGGGCTTCGTGCTCGCAGGGGTTCGAATCCCTTCCCCGGCGCCATTTTGGCCTGAGAAAATTGGTTTGCAAAAAATCATGCATCTCGCAAGAACTCCTAAAAGTCACAAAAATGGAATCGTCAACATTCGACCACACTCACACCCACACACCCCAACATAGTATCCATGTTGACTGTGTGGCACAATCCATCTCCCCACACCCAAACACCAATCCAAAAACAGCCTAAACCAAAAAAGCAAACAAATCCAAAGCCACAAGTGTGGTGTGCAATTTTAGGCCAACACACCCACACAAGAGAACAAAAACAAACTGTACATGATTGAATTAAGAAGAAGAAAACAAGGAAAATGGCTACTGAGAATACAATATAGTTGGCGATATTTCCTCAAACTCAAGAATGCGAATCTCTTTTCCGATGCAATCAAAATACATTGGATAAATGTCATCTTGGCAGACCGCTAATTTGGGTAAATTTTATATCTAAAACCTCACAAAGATGTTGTTGAGTGGTTTAGCAAAATGCAGAAAATTGCTGAGGGCATAAGTGACTTTGGTGATTTCAAAGCAGACTTGTTTAAGACTTCAGATGGACGTCATTTTGTTCGGGTTGAACCTTTGAAGAGTTTAGAGAAACCACATATTAAATGGTTTTCTGGAAGTGACCATTTAGAATGGCTCAGATGCCTAGAAAGATAAAGCATGGAAAGCACTTAAGTCACATCCTTTAATTGAAAAAATCAAAAAATAGATAGTTATAAAAAAACTTAGATATTTCCAGAACACCTATTATGTCATGTATGTAATATCGTCCCACGGATGTCTATAGAGACCTTGCTTGAGGCGTTTCTGGTCTAAAAAGTGCGCTGTCATGCCGATGGTTCTGCCCAGCAAGAACAAACCGTTGAGGGCACCCATCTTGATGTAGTCGTCTGCTTCTTCTTTTGGCATCTCGTTTCTGAGCATGTCGACAAAGCAAATGCCTATGCAGCCATCTACGTTTAAGATGAGATTGTCTTTCTTTTCAGTCGTCAGTTTCTCAACTTCAAGCGCATAATCTAGAGAGCGGTGTAGCTTTGAAGTGCTTCTTTGCGTATTCCTTCATGATTTTTACGCGCATATCAGGGTTGTTTACATTCTTGATTAAGTGACCAATTCCCTGAATGTTTTCGCCTTTCTTCTTCATTTCTTCTACAAACATTGCGGGGGTTAAGCCTCTATCATAAGCATCTGAGAAGCTAAGAGCTGCACCATCTATAGCGCCCCCAAACCTTGGTCCGATAGTAAGCATCCCGCTTGCAACCGACGACATCAAATCTTTGCCTGCCCTGGCTGCAACGATGGCATTGTGTGCACCTGAGACCGCGGGACCGTGGTCAGCTGTAACCATAATCGCCATTTCTATGAACTTAGTTGCATACGCTGGAAACTGACGTTTAAACCAAAGAATGCTTAAAACGCCACCTATACCTATGTCCTGTCTGATCACTTCGGAAATAGGCATTTTTCCATAGAGCAGCTCTTCGCCTCGATCGTCTGAAATAGTGCAGATAAAGTTTGATGGCTTACGAATGAGTCCTTCTTTTAGCGCCTTTGCGTAATCCATCGGAATCTTCGGGACTGGAGGTTCAGGCTTTGGCTTGATGATTCCTTTCTTGACCAAGCTCTCGTATGTCTCTCTTATCTTTAAGTCGTAGTCGTCATATGAATTTGGAACTATAGCGCCAGCAACTCGGAGAGCATCGTTCTTTGCGTCAGCGGTCTCCACTTCGCAGCCAGCTTTTGCACCTGCATGCCCAAACTGAACTTCGGTTTTGAATGCTTTAGAGCATGTACCAGTAACCCAAATCACAAGCGGCTTTGTTATTTTCTTACATTTAAGCGCCTCAGCAATCTCGTATTCAGCGCTTCCACCTACTTCGCCCAAGCAAACAAGCATCTTAACTTCAGGAATTCTCTCGAACCTTAAAAGGTGATCAAGCAGCGAGGAACCTGGGTAAGTATCTCCTCCTATAGCTATTCCTTCGTACAAACCATCCGTATTCCGAGCAATGATGTTGTACGCCTCGTTGCTTAAACCGCCGGATTTTGATACAAATCCCACCGAGCCTGGTCTGTGAAGTTTTGAGTCTATGATATTTTCGATTGTGCCGCCAGCATTGCCGATTTTGAAGCACCCAGCTTTTATTCCTCCCACTGTTGCTGGACCAATGATGACTTTTCCAAGGACTTTGGCCTTGGCTGTGACCAATTTCATCCTCCTCTCAGGCACGCCCTCTGCGATTATAACAACGGTCCGTATCTGCGGAATGGCTAAAGCTTCTTCAGAAGAGGGTGCAGCTGATCTGAAAGATGCAAAGTTTATCATCACATCGGCGCTGGGATGCATCTTCGCCGCTTTTTCTAAGGTCTTGTATATGGGTATCAAAATCTCTCTTTTTCCAAAGAAGAACTTTGAGAAGCTGTCTACGCCAGCAGGGTTGATTATTGCTGCAACTGAAGGTATCTTGCGACCTGCCGCATAATCGAAGTCAAGCATCCTTTGCGTTGCGTTAACTTGGTTATTATAAATGAATGATTGAGTGTTGCAACTGAATAGTTCATTTTGGAAAGTCATCTTAGATAGCTGTTTCTTCGCCATTTTATTTTCCCCCTTTCAAAGCCATAGAAACAATTGTGGTCATGTGAGTTTCTGGTCCATAAACTTCAATTGGCACGCCTAGCTTCTCGCCCAACGACCGCATCTGACTTAGACCTTCCTTGTAGTTTGGCCCTCCCCTACGAACAAAGATTTTGACCTTATTCTCCTGAAGCTTAGTTTGGAATTCCTGTAGAGCCTTGATTATGCCCTTGAAGGTGTTAGCTACATCAGTGAAATTCGCTATGCCGCCCCCAATTAGTAGGAACTTGCCCTTCGGGTGTGCCTTCCTAGTCATGACGTCAAGTATCGTTTTGGCATAAAGATATGTAAATTCCTCGCTTGGGTCTCCAGAGTATTCGCCGTAATTAGCTAATTCATGCATAAAGCCAAGGTCAGTTATGGTGTCAGCGTAAATTACTGATGCACCGCCTCCAGCAACCATTGTCCAGACTCTTCCTTCAGGGTTTAAAATTGTAAGCTTAAGAGAAGCCCCCGTCTGGGAATCCAATTCCTCAATGTAAGCTTCTTCTTTGGTGAGTGCTCGACCGAAAGGTGCAGGAAAATCTATGTTGCCCCATTTGCTTCCGCTCTCAAACTCAGCTGTGCTATCAAGCTTCGCTGCAAGGTCAAGTGGAATTACTAAATCCTTAGTCACTACAAGCGGATTTATTTCTAGATATGTATAGTTTAGGTCTGCGTAGAATTTGAACAAAGCTTCGATGAAACCTGCAAGACGTTTTTTACGATTAGCGGTGACTTCTCCAAGAAGTTTCTTCTCAATTTCCGCCGACGTTGGGAATGTACCGATGGGCACTACTAGACGCATCGCTTTGGCATCTACATCTCCAACGTTCACTCCACCTTGGTTATAGAACAAGATGGTGTCGCCGTCTTTTGTTGATATTATTGCAAGGTAGCATTCGTCTGAATCCTTGTGGAGGATCATTGGTTCAATGATGAAGTGTGTTAATTGCCCAACTGTTCCTCTATCAGTTGGTTTTCCCTCAGCGTCGAATTGACCGTGGATTATTATGGGTCCATTGGACTTCTCTTTTATCCACTCTTTAGCCTGGTCGAAGTTTGCACCGACAAGGATAAGTTTGTTTTTTCCCCTTCGTTTTATCAGTTGGTCAGGTTTGACTACCAATTTTTCGGTGGCTAGCCACTTGTGTTGGTTAGACAGCTTTGTCATGTCGGTGTTTGGTCCAACAGTAACGATTTTATCCGATATTTCGTATTTTCCGTCGGAGTAGTCTTTGAATAATCGGGCTAGCATCCGTTTTCCGTCTGCTTCTCTAATTGCTTTATGCGCCATTTTTTTTATCCTCTAATCAAACTTTTTCTTGAGTTTTTCTGCTACTTCAGCAATGAATTCTTCGGTGGTTACGTTCTTGTTCTTTGGGTTCGGTGTGGCAACAACCATTAAATCGCCAGTCATAATTCCGCCCTCGACAGTTTCAAGTGCCGCTTCTTCAAGCTTCTTTGCGAATTCTACGACTTCTGGTGTCTGATCTAACTCTCCCCTCTTTTTGAGGCAGCCTGTCCAGGCAAATATTAGAGCCATGGAGTTGCTTGAGGTCATTTCACCTTTTAGATATTTGTAATAATGCTTCTGAACAGTACCATGGGAAGCTTCAAATTCGTAGTACCCCTGAGGGCTGACAAGGACCGATGTCATCATCGCCAAGACTTCCATAGGCTGAGCCAAGCATATCACTCATAACGTCGCCATCATAATTCTTGCAGGCCCACAACAGACCACCATCAGTCTTCATAATTCTTGCAACCGCATCATCGAT
Organism: Candidatus Bathyarchaeota archaeon; assembly: GCA_963831895.1. Taxonomy (GTDB): domain Archaea; phylum Thermoproteota; class Bathyarchaeia; order Bathyarchaeales; family Bathycorpusculaceae; genus Bathycorpusculum. The sequence continues at coordinate 226,986 of CAWHSD010000024.1, read as the reverse complement.
CAGCGTGAAGAAATAATCGAGCCCAGCTTCCTTGAATTTGGCTTTCCAGTTAACTTCGTATTCTTGCTCGAAGATCTTCTTGAATTGAGCATCGTACGTCTTAGATATTGTGTCCTTTGCACCGAACCACAAATTGATTTTCTGATCGTAAGCATATGTAAAACATGCTTTAGCGAAACTCTGGATTGATTTATCAGTGTTGTGAATCCCTTGAATTATTCCGGCACCCTTGAAGTCCTGGATTGTTCCCCGCCAAATCTCATTACCAGCGATATTAGTAAACACCAATTCCGCTTTTCCTGCTTCTGGCACTCGGTACTCACAGTTCTTGTACACGTCGCCGTAAGCGTGCCTTCCAATGTGAATGGGCTTCTTCCATGACCTAACTGCAGGCAAAACATTACTAACCAAAATCGGCGCCCTAAAAACTGTGCCATCTAGTGCGGCTCGAATAGTTCCGTTGGGACTACTCCATTCCTGCTTGAGGTTGTATTCTTTCACTCGATCCTTATTGGGCGTGATGGTGGCGCATTTAACTCCAACACCAAATTTTTTGATTGCTTCGGCTGCTTCAAGCGTTATCTTATCGTCTGTTTCATCTCTTTTTTTTAATTGCAGATCGTAATAGACAAGGTTCATGTCGAGGTAGGGCAAAAGAAGTTGGTCTTTTACCATTTGCCACATCACTCGAGTCATTTCGTCACCGTCGATTTCAACTATTGGTGTTTTAACGTTTATTTTGTTCATGAATTTTCGCCTCTATTTTTTCACTGTGTAAGGTAGTAAGCCGCCTTCGAAGAGAATGTCCTTCTGTCTCTGCGAAAGGTTGTAGCTAAGCTCTATTTTGAGGTTTTTAGTCTTATCTACCAAAACGATTGATTCGTCGTTCTCTATTTTCTTCTTCAGGGAAGGAATCTCAATTTCGTCACCCTGATCGATTTTGTTGTAGTCATCCATGTTCTTGAAAGACAGCGAAATTATTCCAAAGTTAACTAGGTTGGCTGCATGGATTCTCTCAACGGACTTTGCAATAATTGCTTTAACTCCTAGATACATTGGACAAAGGGCAGCGTGCTCTCTTGAACTTCCTTGTCCATAAGATTCCCCTGCCACGATAACAGTTGCTAATCCTTTAGATTTGGCGTCCATTGCTCTTTTTGGGAAGTCTTTGTCAAGCGGTTCGAACACATATTTGGAGTATTCAGGCACGTTAGATCGGTATTTAAGTCTGGCTCCGGCAGGCATGATATGGTCGGTTGTGATTTTATCACCCACTTTTATGCCGATAACGCCTTTGATTTCTTCTGGCATTTTATCGTTAACTGGCGGCGCGCCGATGTTGGGTCCCCTTACAATCTCAACGTTTTTGTCTGTGTCCTCGGGAAAAATGAACATGGAATCATCAACAAGAAACTGATTTGGCATATCCACTTGAGGGTAATTTATGCCCGCCGTTCGGGGTCAGTCATTTTGCCAGCGATTGCTGACACCGCCGCAACCTCGGGGCTCACTAGGTAAACCTGAGCGTCCACCGTGCCGCTTCTTCCTTCAAAATTCCTGTTACTTGTTCTAAGAGAAACGCCTATTGATTTAGGGCTTTGGCTGTTGCCAATGCAGAAGCCACAGGTTGCTTCAAGCAGTCTAGCGCCACTATCTATAAGATCACCGATGTAACCGTCTTTTGCAGCCATCTGGAGGACTTGTCTTGAGCCTGGAGCAACCCCAAACGATACGTCTGGGTGAACTTTTTTGTCCTTCATGATTTTGGCGGCGGTGGCTATTTCTTTATACGATGAATTAGTACATGAACCCAGCATAACCTGATCTACCTTTAAGTCTTTTAAGTCACTTACTTTGACTATGTTACCTGGGCTGTGTGGTGCTGCTGCCAAAGGCTCTAGTTCGTCAAGGTCTAAATCAAAGACTTTATCGTATTCAGCATCATCGTCAGCCTTTAACTCGACCCAATCTGCCTCTCTACCCTGGGCTTTTAGGAACTTTAGGGTTTCCTCATCTGATGGAAATATGGAGGTTGTAACACCCATCTCTGCTCCCATGTTGGTGATTGTGGCTCTTTCTGGAACAGAGAGGTTCTTTACGCCTGGCCCGTCATACTCCATGATGACGCCTACATTGCCTTTCACCGTGAAAATTTCTAGCATCTTCAAGACCACATCTTTGGCGCTTACCCAAGGCTGGAGACTACCCTTCATATTTATCTTGTAAACCTTTGGACAAGTTATGTAAAACTCCCCGCCACCCATAGCGACAGCAACGTCTAAGCCGCCAGCTCCAATGGCTATCATGCCAATACCGCCTCCAGTTGTTGTATGACTGTCGGAACCAAGAAGCGTCTTGCCTGGTTTGCCGAATCTTTCAAGATGGACTTGATGGCAAATTCCGTTTCCCGCCTTCGAGTAAATGATGCCATATTTAGCAGCGACAGTCTGCAGGTACTTATGGTCGTCCGCGTTCTCAAAACCCACTTGAATGGTATTATGGTCTACATAGCTAACGGAAAGCTCGGTTTTCACTTGTTTCAGGCCCATTGCTTCAAACTGTAAATAAGCCATCGTTCCTGTAGCGTCCTGAGTTAAGGTTTGATCAATTCTTATGCCTATTTCTTTTCCTGGTATGTATTCGCCCACTACCAAATGCTTTTCTAGTATCTTCCGAGTAAGAGAATTTCCCATATTGCCTCATCCTTTGGAAAGATTTGTCTTTCTTTTTCTAATATAAACCTTGTCATTTATATGACAAATATCATCTGGATATTGACTTATAATTCCAGACTTTTGCTTATAAAATTAATCTAATCTATTTTGACTTCAATAGGGTTTTCTAACCTCTGCAAACTATTGATAAAGAGAAAGATCAAATACAAATGATCTCTCATTATTATTTGCTTATTTGGCGAATTTTATCAAGAGACTGCTGAACAATAATCTCTTACGATTAATTTAAATATGATGAATTGACGCATGAATTCTGACAAGGGGCGTCAATCTTCACACAACCTATCAGTGATATTCAAGCAAAAATTCTCAGAGAACTAATAGTAGATGGAAGACAAAATGTAGCTGAAATAGCGAAAAAAATAGGAAAAACAAAAAAAACTGTTAAAATTAATTATGAAAAACTTGAAAAAATGGGAATTATCACTGGTGCAACAACCCACATTAATTACAGATTATTCGGATACAAAGCGGTTGCACATATCTTAATCACAGTAAATCCATTACAAGCAGATCAACTAGAAAAATTCTTGCAAAAAATGCCCTGGGTTTATAACTTCTACAGCAGAGGAATAAAAGGAAACATCGATGTTATTGCTATCCTCACAACACTCGACCAACTAAATCGAATTAAGGACCTACTCAAAAGTAACTTCACAATCCTGGAAATAAAAACTGGCATTTGGACAGACGTAAAAGAAATGAACCAGAATATAGCAATAACTGACAATATCCGTAAATCTTCATTACAAGGAACAAATATTCTGCCGAAATTAGAAATACGAAAGAAACCTACTGAAGTAGTAATTGACGAAATTGACCAAAAAATTGCAGATATACTTGCTGAGGATGGACGTATATCTATTGAGGCTCTTGGAAAAAGAATAGGCATTACAACTGGTCTTGCTAGAAAAAAATATGAAAAATTAAAGGATAACGGAATACTAAAAATTACAATTCAAGTCAACCTAAAAAAGATTGGTTACTCTGCCATGTGCATTTTTTTCACAGTTACCTCAGGTGAAAATTCTCTTTCAATTATTCAGCAAATCAGCAAAATACCCGAAGTAATTAGCATTATGAAAACAACTGGAGATTACGACTTACAAATTTATGCAATCATTCAAAATATTGATCAATTACTTTTCATTCAAGAAGAAATCTCAAAGATTCAGGGAATTAGTAAATTCGATTTGGAATTGTTGCGTTTTAACGAGATCCTAACAAAATGGCCATCTCCACGACAATACATTTCAACCTTCTGAAGCTCAAAACTTACCAACTAAAATAACTGAGAATTTAATCTTCAAAAAATGGAAAACGCAGTCTTAAATTTAAGATTTGAAAAGAAGAATCGAGGGCATAGAGGACGCCTAAATGAGCGAATTGGATGGAAAAATACTTGGGAATCTCTTGAAAAATGGACGGATTAGTTATGTTGAATTAGCAAAGAAATGCAGAGTATCAAAAAATAAAGTTTGGAAGCGATGCAGGGTAATGGAAAAGAAAGGCATTATTACCGGAGCAACAACTCAATTAAATTTTGAGGATTTCGGTTATGCAGCGCTTGCAACTCTTCTTATTAGTGTTGAAGCACAACAAATTGAAGAAGTCATGGAATTCATAGAAAAAATAACTGAAATCCGCGCTTATCGACAATACAATAGTGTTTACAATATTAGAGCATTTGCAACTTTAAAAAACCTAAATGAGTTGGATTATATTAAGCAAATCATTAGGCGCAAACTTCCTATAATAGGCTTAAAAACTTATATTTGGATGGGCGTTCGAAATATTCCTGAAAACCTAAACCTCAACGGTCATATGGGTAATATCAACGAAAGCAGTCAAAGTAACTCACAAGCGCCAATCTGCAAATCAACTAACAAAAACTTAATTGACGATATAGATAGACAAATACTACAAGAACTCACTGTTAATGGACGCATAACATTCGCAAAACTGGCAAAAGAGAGTGGATTCTCTACCAACACCATTATAAAAAGATACAAACACCTTGTGGAAAACGGCACAATTAAGGTTTCAATTCAAATTGATCCAAAAAAGATGGGTTACACCTCAATACTGGATTTTAACATCGCATTCACTACTCTTCGCGGTCTATCAGATAATATTGTCGAATCGTTTTCAAAGATACCTGACATATTAATAATCACAAAGACTAGCGGCGACTACGACTTACAGATAACGGCTATGATAAGGGATGTAGAACAATCATTCGCTCTTCAAGATCAAATAGCCCGAGTTCACGGGGTAACACAACTTGAAACTAGCTCAAGAAAAATACCAGACAAATGGCCAACTCCGCAACAATATATTTCTACTATCTGAAAGTAATGTCGCAACTTCGCTACACGTTTTGATTTAGACTTTAATCTAAGAAAAATATTAGTACGTTCAATATTTGAATAATATTACCGAACGCGGTGAAATTTTAGTGAATAAGGGTTTGCTGAGGCTCTGGACCAATCAGGAGAAAAGACAAATGCAAACACTCTATCACGATCACTATGGGCAGTTATCGTGGATTTAACCAGAGCCTACTCAGCCCCTGTTTTTTCTCCAATCATTCTTTGTAAAACTAAAAAAGGGGAAAGATAGTTTTTTGTTTGTGGTTTTTTATGGGTGTTTCCTGAGCATCAACAGAGCCAGTACAATGGCTACTACGATGACCAAGACAAACAAACCTGCGATTGCGGGAACAAAGTACATATCAGCGGTAGATTGTATCGGCGTTGCTGCTGGTGCATCAGTTGGGTGTGCTGGGTCAACTGCAAAAGAAGTTACTGCATGTGATGGGTAGTATGCTGCTGAACCTCCGAAGGATGCGTAAACTTGGTATTGACCGCTAATGTCTGGTTTCCAGTTGAAACTGAAGAATCCGTCTGCGTTGCTTGTTGCCGTGCCAATTTCGCGGAAGTTTCCGTTCGAGTCAACAACACTTAAAGTAACTGGAACACCTGCTGCGTTAGACGGTCGAGAGAATTGCTTGTACACATATAGCATCCATTCACTCATGCTAGCATCGGATACTGCTGGGACACCGTTTGGAAAACGAAGAGTCAAGGAATCACTGCTTGTTCCTGGCGAAACATCTGTAACCATACCTTCTATCTGCACAGAGCTTCCAAGGCCAGTAACTTTCGGTGAAGCCACAACGGTTGTTTCGCTTGGTCCTTTACCTACTGCATATATGCGTTGGTCGTAGGTGTCCATGGTTGCGTAGATGCTGTCTCCCATTACTGCGTTGCCGCCCCATCGTGTAGCTCGGTACATACCGTTAACTCGCCAGATCTCAGCGCCATTTGATGCATTGAGACATATGAGTGGTCCTCCACGGGGTATAGGCATTTCTGCTGAGTGTTCAGCTGTGCCAACATAGATTTTTTCGTCTGCGATTAGTGTTATCCAGCCCCACCATTTGTTGCCTGTTACTGGTTCGTTGAAGGGATCGGTCATGTTGTAATTCCATGTTGTGTCGCCTGTTTTAAGGTCGTAAGCATACACGGTGCCGCCGACGCCGACAGAGAAGAGTTTGCCGTATGCGAAGTACCATGTGTGTTCTGCGTTACCCCAGCCGTATGCATCTAACCAGTTTTCAGACTCTGTTTCCCAGAGGTAAGCGCCAGTTTCAGTGCTGAATCCATAATGTTTAGTCAACTCTTTATTCCACATTGCTATTACGCCGTCTTTTACTTGGTCTGTTGCCCCGACATAGTGTAGTGTGTTTGAGCCTTCTAGCCATTCAGAGGGAGCAGCCCATGTTTTGTCAAACAGCAAACTTCCTCTGGTTGAAGCAAGAGTGCTCACTGCCCAAACTCTAACATGGGTTTGATTGAATGATACTGACATTACTCTATCAGGGAAGACTTTTAGGATCGGTGTGAAGAAGGATTGGCCTGCTGTTAGTCCTGCGGGTATTGATACGTTCCATGAGTAACTTCTTGGGCTTGATCCGTCAACAGTTGTTTTATGTACAAATCTACCCCAGCTGCCAACATCAAATAAAGCTAAGTTTTGTTGTCCGGCTGCAGTTGAATTCCACAGAGCTAGTCGACGGGTTGCGTAATCAATTTGGTAGATTAGTATTTCGCCGCTTGGACCAAAGACTCGTGTACCTGAAGGCACATTAATCATGGAGTATAGCCATTCACCGTTGAATGGGTCATATGCTTTCCATGTTGATCCACTTGTATCCCATATGTAGTCGAAGACACCGTCGTAGTTGAAGCTATTAAAGTAAAGAATTTGGCCAAACGATAGGAAAGTATTGTTTTTGAACCAAAGTTCTTTTCCTGAGTGCAAATCAATTGCTCTGACACCATTTGTTTCGGTTGGACCAGCAAAACCTTGTGGAGCAACATTGTAGTACAGTACTCCGTTCATTACAACAGAATTTGCGAATTTGCCTTCATACGCGTCACCTGTTTCAGCAGATGATGGAACTTGTCCTTCACCCCATAGACCTCCAGTTAAACCTCCAGTAGTCATGGCTTGTGCCCATAGTACGTGAGCTGTTTCTGGTGCATCATCATTGTAGAGAGCAATTGCGTTTTCAGATCGAGTTAACCAGTTGCCTGAGACTGAATACCATTCTCTAAGCTGTGGGTCAATTGGACGAGACCAATATTCAGTTGGCAATGGATGACCTGGATAGGGAAGTAAGGGATCTTGTTGGACAATTACGCTTAGTGGTTGGCTCGTGCTAGCTTTCATAATAGTGCCTGCCAAAATCACGTTACCGCCTTCAGTATTGAAGAATGTAACTGGGTTTGTCTGTTGCGGGAAGTTTGTAATAAATTTGTATGTTCCAACTTGAGCTGGTGTGTAAATAGTGAATGATGCACCTGTTGAGTCAGTGGTGATGGGACCAAGGGTTTGGTTTGTTCCGTCTGGTTTCATAACCGTTACGGTTATCCCAGTCCAACCATAGGAAACATCGCCTGTAGCTTGTATAATGCCTGTTCTGATAAGCAATTCTTCACCAACCCCTACTGGGTTGGGAACAGCATCGATGATTGGGTAAGTTTTCAGTGTGGGTGCAGGTGGCTGCGCTTGAGTGGTCGGTGTAGAAATTATAATTGAAGCTGCAAAGGTCAATAGTAGAAATATTGTAATTATTGTTTTAGATTTTTGCATTTTTTTTCTTTCCTTTAATTTTTATACTGGATCTTATTTCTTTTCAATTTGTTTATAAGTTTTTTGATAATCGTTGATAGAAATGCAAAAAAACGCTATTTTTAGAAGCGAAAGGCAACAATATCTACATTGTTTTTAACTATTAGATTTGAAAGACAAGTAATCAAGTAATGGATACAACTTTAAGACATACAATTCAAAACATTACTTTAATTATCGTAATTTGGAGTATTTGTTCGCTTGTTTTAGAAGAGACCCAACTTCCGAAATTAATGAACATGAGCGCAGATCTTGCGACTAATCCTAACGTTTAATATGAAACGGGATTTACTGCATGAATACTCCTGGCAGAGAGAGCCCCACGTTAATTGTAAGCATGTTATTTTGAGAAATTTGTTGAAAAGAAAACCAAGCATCTTCAACTATTTGTTGGAGATCATGGAGTGCAGTAGCCAACTCTCTTCCTTTTTCAGTTAAATCATAAGCTTTGGGCGTTCTTCGCTGGAACACAAGTTTTTTTCCTTTCAAGTGTTTTATGCATCTATAGGTTACTCTTGTAGAAACCCTTGTTTGAATAGCAAGTTTTCCAGCGGAAATTCCTTGATGAGGCAATCCCATCGTAAATTCTTTGCTCAGTAGCTGTCAAGGTTTCCTTGTTTGAATCTCGTTTGGTTTTGAAGAAGAAAACGTATTCTCTGCCAGCTGATATTTTAATGAATCCAGTTGAACGCAAGCGTTTGATTGTCCGTGAAACATTTCTGCAGTAAAATGACTGCTTCTATTGATTCAAACGTTTTTGACCCTGACAATAAATGTTGTAAGACGATTTCTTCATAACATTTTGAGCTAGCAGGTAGCGTTGGAGCAAAATCTGTAAAGTATCCCAGCAATTTGGTTAAACGATTTCCAAACAAGGTCAAATTAAATTCGCCTTGCAATTCAAATACTAATCCTAAAGATATTAGAGGCTGCAAGATTTCTTCGCTAATAGCACTTTGGTTGTGACGGTATCCAGCTTTTTTTAATTCAAGCTGAAGCTGGCTTAACGGATATCTGGTGTTAACTAATACGTTCAGAATATGAAGTCTCTTTTCGTTTTTTAGTACATTAAAAAGCTCTTTGAGGTAGTCAGGGTTATCTAGGTTTTTTCGAAGAACTCTTAACTCATTTTTTAACCTATACACTCGGCATCTCGTTAAACATTCTAAAGGAGTTATTGGAGCGCAACTTCTGCATTCCGAGTCAAGTGATTTTAAAATTTCAAAAAAGTAGCTACCATTTTCAGTTTTTTGAATTCCGGAAAGGACAGTACTCATTTTTATACACCTACGTTTGTTCTGGTAATCGGGCAGGATGGATTATCCGCCCGGTTTCTCCAAAAAACTCTTGTTTCTTTGATGTAAAAGCATTCTCGTTAAGGATTCTGGACTAACTGTTAGTCAAACTTTCTTGACTAAAAAATAATCTTGTAATAGAATTTCTTTATACAATAATTGTCTTCTTGGCAACTAACTCAATTTCTTGAGTTTTTTGTGAAAGCTGCTGATTTCCTGCAATCATGAATATTTGAATGAAATCAAAAAAGTTACTCGGCATTTCTATGGATAAGTCGATACAGAAATATTTTGTTACGATTACCTTTGATCCTGGAGATCAGGAAAATTCTATGAAGAAATAATGAAGTGGAAACAAACTCATAAACAGAGTAATCCTTGAGAAAGCCTACCAGATTTTTGGTGAATGGATTATTCAATTTTTTTTCTAAGCAGAACAAATGAAAGCACATTTGCATTTTGTAGGCAACAAAAGTGTACGACCTTATTGAAGTGGTAGCTACAACGTTTACCTTACCAATTGAACTCATTATGAAGTACAGAAAACCATAGAAAAACGATTGATTCCTCATTATTTTTGTTTGGACTTCTTTTGAGTTGAGGTGAAAGCTACTATTACCTAATGTTTGTTGAATAGTAACAAGCTAACCCATAATTGTTGGGCTTATATTTTCTTCGTTGATGTGATGCATAACGTGGATAGCTAATCCGGTAGCAGCACCTGCCGAAAGCCCGACCAGCAAATAAGTTAGCCATGTATAACCACCAACCAACCCAACAACGGCTATCGCATCGAACCCTAATGCAACTGCAAGATAACCGACACACCACATTTTCACGCTCATCCCACGGGGTTTATTGATACCTATGCCACCGAGAATGCCTAGCATTATAAGGAAGCCAACTAAAGCAAAAATCAAATTAATTAAATTTAAATCGAAATCCAAACAGTTCACCCTATTTAGGCTATGTTCCGTTTTGGGGTTAATTAGTTTATCGAACGCCGAACATTCATAAAGATATAGGATTGAAAAACCAGTTGTATACCGCTAGCTTTTTTACTATACGCAACGAATCTTTATGTCTTAAGGGGGTTGGATACATAACAAATTTCGACGTTAGGCAATGCCATAAATGGGCACAACTCTTAGTCGACCGCAAAGAAAAACTCTGCGAAGCCCAAGCAGCAATCGAAAAAGATGATTTTGATTTTGCAAGAAGATTGTTTAACCAAATCGTCAATGGGTTAATGGGCAAACAGGCTGACCCAGGCATGGCTGGTTCGCTTTTGTACCATATGGCCATGGTTAGCAAGATGGAGTCAGAAACCCAAGTGCTCCTAAAAGAGTTGGGCTCTGTTTTACCTAATGTATCCTTGCAGTTAAGCAAGATTTACTGTGATTTTGAGTCCGACGCTAAGAAGCTTCTTCAAGAAGTTGCTCCCATCCCCATATCTTACAGAGAAATAACGATAAGTTCAAAGTTGACAACCGAGCAAAAAATCAAGCTCTTCAACATGCTAAAGCAAGAAACCAAAGAAGTTGAAGCACTATTAACGAGCAAAAACCCCAAAGTAGCAGAAGCAATGGAGAAAGTATTTGGTGACTGGGCAGAAAAAGTCATACAAATGCGGCTAATCCAAGAATATGAAACAATCAAGGGTTTACTGGTTACAGCCGAACTTGCCAAAGCCATGGGTTTACCTGCACTTGAAAAAGCTATGGCTTCAGTGAAGGAAAAATTCGGTCAAGAAACCGTTAGCATTGCCCTTGACGTTACTTTAAAGGTTGGCATGCGCAGAGAAAAGTTACAGTCAGTCATGTTAAGCGACCACTTCATCAACATGACCATGAGCAACGAAACCCTTGATGGAAAAATGGAGTTTCTGAATTGTCCAATTTTTGGAAGCCACAAATATGCATCGGAAAAATTTGGTATAAACCCAATGGTTTCGACGCTGTTCTGTAAACATTTCTGTTTTGCCCACGCAAAAGCTATGCTTGACACAGTTTTGCCTTTTCCTTTTACTCTTTGGCAACCAAAACTAATAGCCACAGATGGAAACTGCGAGTTCTACCTCAAACTAGCCCATTCACCAGAAGCCCAAAAATCCGAAAAATACGTTCCGCTAGTAATGTCATGGAACGTTACTCGAGAATGCAACATGAAATGCAGCCACTGCTACATTAACGCAACAGAAAACAAACTTGCCAATGAACTATCCACTCAAGAAGGCAAAGACCTCATGGATCAAATATGTCAAGTTAGCAAGCCACTTCTAATACTGAGCGGTGGTGAACCTCTCTTGCGCCCAGACATCTACGAATTAATCAAGTATGGCACTTCCAAGGGTTTGAAGATGGGACTTGGATCCAACGGAAGCCTCATCGACGACATTGTCGCAGCTAAACTCAAGGCAGCGGGAATAGCAACAGTTTCAATCAGTTTAGACTCAAACATTCCAGCACAACATGACGAGTTCCGAGGTGTGGCTGGTGCATGGGAAAAAGCAGTCAATGCCTGCAAAATTTTAAGGAAAAACAACATACTTGTCCAAGTTAACACTACATTGACCCATGAGAACTACAATCAAATCGACGATATAATGTCGCTGGCTGAGGAAATAGGAGTTGAAAACTTTCACCTCTTCTTCCTTGTCCCAACAGGACGCGGAACCAAAATAGCAGACATTTCACCCCAAAAATATGAAGACATGATAACCAACACATTCGCAAAAGTTACAAGACATAAGTTAAACGTAAGACCTTCATGCGCACCCCAATTCATGCGCATCGCAAAAGGCATGGGATTAGACATGAGACAATGGATCCGCGGCTGTATGGCAGGATTATACTACTGTCGTATTTACCCCAACGGTGACATCACCCCCTGCCCATATCTTCCAGTCAAACTTGGAAACATTCGAGAGAAACCCTTCAAAGAAATATGGATAAACTCACCTGTATTCAAGACTCTGCGGAACCCGAAATCTTTGAAAGGCAAATGCGGTGCATGTGAATACAGCACCTTATGCGGCGGTTGTAGGGCACGAGCTTATGGTCTTTCAAGCGACTTCATCGATTACTGCGGCGACCTCCACGAACCATCCGAACTAAAAAGCGATTATTTAACCGAAGACCCTTGGTGTGTCTATCAACCAAAAAACTATTAAGCGATAACTGTCTTTCAAAAACTCAACAGCAGAAAAACCGGCGGCAAGTCATTATCAACTTGGCCACTTAAGTATAGAAATCCAAAACCCAAATTACAGATGTCTGTCTTGTTTGCAAAGACATAGTTGAATGCATGTTAAAGATTATAGTTTGGCTTATTTAATTCAGGTTAATTTTATAATAAAACAAAAAAACTGAAAAGGAAAATTATAAGAAAAGATTGAAGTAAATTTACTTCTTTTTCTTTGCTGATGGTTTGTCTTCGGTAGATGGCGCTTCAGTTGCTTTCATTGATTCGGTTTCTTCGACTTTTGGTTCTTCTTTTTTATCTTCGATTTCAGTTGTGATTTCTTCGATTGGTTTTGGAGGAGGTGTTGTTGCCATTGTCCAGCCAATCCATGCGCCTATGAAAAGAATAGCTACGAAGGCTACGAATACTGGTACAGCAATAAGCCAGAATCTGACATCAGCCGATGAGCCAATGTTAAGCCAAGGCTGAATTAATTGTTGATAACCAAACAGTGCTACTAAGTAAACTACAGCGACAACTACACAAACGAGTAGTATTGCTCCACCTATTGCTTGATCTTTACTAACCATTTAGTGATTCACCACTTTATAGCCATGTATTCGCTTAATCAATTTAAAGTTTGTCATGTTTTTCATTGCTCGGTTGATTAGGTAGTGCCCATTTCCCAAGTTGAAAGATACTTTTTCTGCTCAGCGGTAAGTTCATCGATTGATACACCCATCGATTTCAGCTTCAACTCAGCAACTTTCTCATCAAGGTCTTTTGGCACCGTGTAAACTTTGGTTTGCAGTTTAGCGGTTTTGGCAATGTATTCAGAGCATAGCGCCTGGTTTGCAAAGGACATGTCCATGACTTCTGAGGGGTGACCTTCTGCAGCTGCTAGGTTTACCAGTCTTCCTTCTGCGAGAAGGTAGAGCTTTCTGCCGTCTTTTAAGCTGTATTCTTCCATGTTTGGACGCATCGTTCGTTTGGCTTTAGTGAGCGATTCTAAGTCAGGAATGTTGATTTCCACGTTGAAGTGTCCACTGTTGCACATGATGGCGCCATCCTTCATCTTTTGCATGTGTTCTTTGCGAATAACGCTTATGTCGCCTGTAGCCGTAACGAATATGTCACCAATAGGCGCTGCTTCGGCCATGGTCATGACTCGGTAACCGTCCATGACTGCTTCAAGTGCACGGGTTGGTTGAATTTCTGTAACTATAACGTTGGCGCCTAAACCTTTTGCACGCATAGCTATACCTCTGCTGCACCATCCGTATCCACCGACGACAAAATTTTTGCCAGCAAGCAAAACTGAGGTTGCCCGCATAATACCATCTATGGTGCTTTGACCTGTTCCATAACGGTTGTCAAAAAGATACTTTGTGTAAGCATCGTTAACGGCCACGATAGGGTATTTGAGGCTACCATCTTGCTCCATAGCTTTTAGGCGGACCACTCCAGTTGAGGTTTCTTCGGTTCCACCTTTGATGTCTTTAATTTGGTTTGGACGTTTGCTGTGAAGCATACCGACAACATCAGCTCCATCGTCCATTGTTATCGTTGGTTTGAAGTCGAGGACTTTGTCAATGCATTTGTAGTAGTCCTCTGTGTTTTGTCCTCTCCAAGCAAAAACGTGTACGCCACTGTCTGCTAAAGCTGCGGCCACATCGTCTTGGGTAGAAAGAGGATTAGATCCGCAAAGTGCGACGTTGGCGCCTCCAGCAATAAGCACTTTGATGAGTACTGCAGTTTCTTTGGTTACATGGAGGCATGCAGCTATGGTTTGACCTTTTAGCGGTTTTTCTTTTTCAAATCGATTTTTTATAATGTTTAGGACGGGCATGTGTTTTGCTGCCCATTCAATCTGTAAGTGACCTTGAGGTGCTAAACTTTTATCTTTAACTTGGAATTCTTCCATGAATATTCCTTCTTTTCAAAACATTGTAACTTCTTCCTATTTAGAATTTGCTTCACCAACCTGCGCATACAATGCGTTGTATATTCGAAAAAGTTTAATTATCCAATACTCAGACCTACATCTGAGCGGATACTAATGAAAGAGCCACTTCGCCTCATTTATCAAAAAAGAATTAGAACCAAGAACACTACTAATAACCTGTGGATTACCTGCAAGCTACAAAACCGAAACCGCAGAGGTAGTCTCCAAAATCAAGGGGTACCCAATCCTTCGCAGTGACTTGATCAGGCTAGAAGTACTCAAGAACGAAGATATTTTTGATGCAAAAGTTGCTGGAAACATGAACAAGCGCTTATCAGTCTATGACGAAGTGTTCCGACGTGCAGACGAACTTGCAGCAAAAAGTAGTGGCGGCTTAATCTTGGATGCTACTTTCGTTACACAGGAACTTCGCAGACGCGCAGCTGAAATAGCAGCAAAAAACAGCATGACGTTTGTTATATTGCAAACTAGTTGCCCCCAAGAAGTGTCTATCGCTAGAATTATGAAGCGAACTAAAGAAAAGTATGAGTCAAACGCCCTAACAGAAGAAGCATACCTTGCTAACAAGAACAAGTTTGAACCCGTTGACATTGATGATTTGAAGAAAAAATATCCAACTCTTAAAGTGAGTCATTTAACGGTTGACACATGCCATGATGAGACTGAGTGTTGGTTCGTTGTTGGATTAGAGAAAAGGTAAAGTCATAAATGAAAATTGATTTGCACATTCACTCGAGAAACTCAGACGGAAAATTTTCCGTTAAAGAAATCCTAAAAGAAGCAAAAAACAGAAACATCGATTTCCTGTCGATTACCGACCATGATTGCATCTGTTGCCAAAACCAAGCTTTCGAAATGGCAAAAAAAGAAGGCGTCAGATACGTCACTGGAGTAGAGTTGAACGTGACTTTTTCTCATCCGAAGTACCATGACGGAAAAGCAGTTTCGTTGGATTTTTTAGGTTATCAATTCGATCCCAATAATAATGCACTGGAGAGCAAACTGGATAAAATGGCTAAGTATCGAGAGGAGCGGGCAGCTAAAATCCTCGATAACCTCAACACTGAATTTAAAGAAGAACATATTGCAAAGTTAACCAACGATGATTTAAAACAGATTGAAGAGTCAGTTGATGGGGTACTTGGAAGGCCCCATATAGCGGACTACTTAATAAAGAAAGGAATCGTTAAAAATCGCCAAGAAGCCTTCGACAAATATCTAGTTAAATGCGATGTCCCAAAATTTCCTCTGCATTTAGAAGAAGCTTCAAAAATTATCCGGGATGCAGGTGGAAAAATCGTGCTGGCTCACCCCAACGACCCTCATGGAACCTCGCTGACATCGTTAACAAAAGTACTCGCTGAACAAACCGAAATTATTAAAGAAAAAATGTTATCCTTACATTGATGGCGTTGAATGCTGGCACTTAAGGAACACCATAGAAACAACAAATCATTATGTGGCATTTGCATCGGAACAAGAGTTAATAATGACTGGAGGCAGTGATTGCCACCAAAAACCAATCGTAATGGGAACAGTTCAGATTCCTGATTGGGTTGCAGACCAGTTCGCAAAAACATAGTAATGGTTAAAGGTCTTTTGCGTATTTGGCGGCCAATTTGAAGTACGCATGAGCTTCTTTAGTTGCAGATATTTTTTCCTCAGATGTTATATTTGGGTCGTCTATTCTGAAACTGATTACTTTACCCCGTACATATGCCCTGTAGCATTTGTAGAATGCGAGAAGTTGAGTTAGCTGCTGGTCTTTGGAGTATGCGAGGTACCGTTCTGATGAAATAGTTTGCGAGGTCAGATTGGATCTGGAAATCCAAGTCCATAGCCAAAAACGCAACGTCTGCGGCAACATCGGAATACCTGAAGCGATCATTAAATTCAATTGCATCGAATATGCATATTTTATCAGTTATGAAGATATTTCCTGAATGTAAGTCACCGTGACAATCTCTTATTCGATTGTTGGTTATTCTGCTTTCAAAAAGAGCCTTGTTTTTCTCCATGAAAGTGTTGATTTTGTTTTGGATGAATTGGAATTCTGTTTGAGATATTGTTTGGTTGATGTATTTTGTGGTTTGAGAAAAGTTTTCGTCCCAGTTAGTCTTCACTATTTTCAGAGAGCCGAACTGGCTTATTTCAGGGTTTGTTTGGGCTCTTGAATGGAACTGTGCGACTATTTGGGCAATGTCATCAATAGTTTTTTTGTCTACTTTATGTTCTTTAAGGAGAACAGTCATGATTCTTTCTTGGGGTAGCCGCTTCATTTTTAAGGCGTATTCAATGGTTTCGCCTTCTCCATTTACCTTAATGATGTTTGATTTTTTGATGGGAACGACTTCAAGATATATTTCCGGGCAAAGACGCCTATTAATTTCTAACTCTTTTTCACAGAACAAATGTCTTTTTTCAAGAGTCGAAAAGTCCAAGAACCCAAAGTTTACGGCTTTCTTTACTTTGTAAACATAATTTTTTGTTAAGAAGACAAAGGATATGTGAGTTTGTATTAATTCGATTTTGCCAGGGTCTTGAGCATACGCTTCTGGCTTTAAGCATTGCTTCAACTACTTGCTTTTGATCCTTGCATTTTATAGAGGCTTCCTTTGAGGTATAATCTTTTGAATTGTTAGACATTAAATATAGGGGTTCCCATTTTTGCTAGAGCTTTGTATTTTAGCCCAATTGAAAGTTCTTAACATAATCCAAGACTTTGTCGGCCTGATCCTTAGAAATACGCTTCTCACGATAGAGAGAATCTACGATTTCTGTGATTTTCGCTAAAGCATGTACTTGATAACCGAGTTTCTCCAGTTTTTCTTTTCCTCCGTGTTCTCGGTTTACTACAACTAACAGGTGCTTGACGTTGGCGCCTAATTCTTGGAGGGTTTTTATGCCTTCAACTTTTGATAAACCTTCGCTGATGACATCGTCGAAGAAGAGAATGTTGTCGCCTTCAGCTACATCTGCACCAGCGATTCGCCCTGTTACACCGTATGATTTGTCCTCTTTTCTCATAATAACGCAAGGTAAGTTTAGGATGCAGGCAATGCTTGGCACAATCAACGCACCTTTAAGTTCGATAGAGGCTAATTTGTCGATTTTATCGGTAGCCATTATCTGAGTAATTTTTTGGGAGGCAGATTCAGCTATAGTGCACAGTTGCTTTGGTGAAGAGAGAACACGGGCAAGATCAATGTAGTATGGGCTTGTTGCGCCTGACTTGATTTTGAAGCTACCGAACTTTAAGCAGCCTGACAAGTAGAGTGCATTTGCTACTTTATCAACAGTATTTGCCATACGAGTTATCCCTGTTGTGAATACGAACCAGTAAATTTAACCCTTTACCATCAAATTTGGAGCTTATCAACATCATAATTTCAATTATTTACAGAAAAGATAGAGAGGTGGGTCTTTGTTGACGAATTCTGAAAGCAATAAATGTTAAAAGAGCAAAGGGAAGAATTAAACAACTAAGTCAGCCATGTCAACGCTGCCTTCATAAATTTGTCTGAGAAAAGATACCGTCGCCAAAATCTGCGGCATCAAATCCACCGACGATTCTTTTGTTAAGTCTTCAACTTTTAAGCAGGTTGTTTCGATTTTTCCACGCAAGTTACGTACATCCTCAGCCAGTGAGATATCTTTAGTTAAGAATGATTTGAGAGCTTGCTCATTGGCGTCGTAACATTCACATTGTAGTTCAATTAGCAACTTTCGAAGGTCATCAGATAATTTAACTCCGTTTAGCGCTATAGTATTTGAAGCAACTTGCACGCATGCATCACCTATACCTTCAATGAGGCTTGCAGCTAAACGGTAGTCCAAGCATTCTATTGGGGTAATTCCAATCTTCTCACTTAACCGTGGATTCTGAATAATCGTCCGCAAGATTCTAACCAATAAAAAATAGAACTTGTTGTTCTCCACATCCCTTTCAATAACGTTCTTAGCCAAATCCATGTCGCCATTAACAAAAGAGTTAGCAGCATCACGAATCATTCGGGCAGCACTGGCATGATTGCGCTGCAAAATTTTTTCGGGTGAAGTAAAAGGCTGCTGCTGCATCAAACACTGAAGAGAAATCATCGAAGTGGTTTCCTCAACAATCATCAAGCCAGCCAAGATTCAGCAGTCGACTTAACCAGGTTTCTAACATTAGAGTCAATTCGATCTTTTGCTTCAATACGAATCACGTCATATCCAAGAAGATAGTGCCCAACAATTTCACGTCCCAAAAATGGACCAACCTTCAAAGATGCAACTCTGGGTTGCTGTTCAACATCATATTTGGAGTCCACAAGAAGTTTGCCGTCAGCAGTCATATCCAAATTGACTAAACTGCCTTTTTTTAAGCCATTCTTCTGTGCCCATTCTCGTGGAACACAAACAAAGAAAGTACCTGTCGGAGTTTGCTGAACCTTGCGTAAATCACCCATATCGATACACCTGAGCAAGATATAATGTATCTAAACCAAAGTTCAATTATATAAACTGAGATGAATTTACAATAACTTAACTCTAGAAATATTATCAGCAACATTCTCATCAACTATAGGTCATTCTCAAATAAAAAATGCATCAACAATCCTTCTTATTGCAAAAAAATTCGGCAAACGAAAAACAGTTAATAACTCAAGAGCATAAGTGCCTAACATTAAAAACAATCTGTAATCACGGGTCAAAGGCAAGAATTTGATGAGCGCTCAAGAAAAACTTCAACGTGCAATTCAAGCAACAATGTCGAAGCTGGATACCAATTGAACAGCGAAGCATTCGAGTTTCTAATCCAAAACTCCCAAACTAATGACCCTGTCAACATCATGAACTTAGCGCTTGAGCGAATACATGGGTTGCAAGATAAACCCTTGTTTATTGAGAAAAGCTTCCTAGAAGCACTTCTGCAAACCCTTGAACCTGCGCCACAAATTCAAAGCATTGAGCCACAATACGTTCCAACTCTAAGTATACCACAGCCTCAACTGCGGCCTCTTGAGGAATATTCAAAGTTTATCCGAAACGGAGTTTTATCCATACGCCAGAGATATGCCGTCAGAACTCAAAATACTTGAAGACGCAACTGGAAAACTTACATCTAATGGCACATTGGACGAGTATGTGCTCTATTTTCAGGACCGCTTCAAACGTATCGAAAAACTGCTAAGACAAAGGATGGACGTTAAGGCTGCAACCCCAATCATTGAAGCCCTCAAATCACCACCAAAAACCAAGCTCAAAATCATATGTATGCTAACTGAGAAAAGAGACTCAAAAAATAACACTATTCTCGCCGTCGAGGATTTGCATGGAAGCGCAACAATTATTGTATCTAAAAAAGCGCCTGAAGAAGTAAAGAAGAAAGCACTCACACTTCTACCTGACCAAGTTTTCTGTGCTGCTGTCGTCAAAACAAGAGGCGACCTACTGATGGCTGAAGACATAATTTTCCCTGATGTAGGCAGAAAGGTACCACAACGAGCACAAGAACCAGTCTACGCTGTCCTTACATCGGACATTCACATTGGTAGCACAAAATTTACTAAAGAACCGTTCAAACGCTTTATCCTCTGGCTGAGGGGCAAGTATGGAACCCCTGAAATGCGTCAGATAGCCAGCCGTGTTAAATATCTACTCGTTGCAGGTGATATCGTGGATGGCATAGGCATTTATCCCGGTCAACAAAACGAGCTTACTATTCGGGATTTGCATAAGCAATATAATTTTGCAATCAAATATTTAGAAAAAGTCCCTGATTATATTGAAATAATTCTTTCCCCAGGTAACCATGATGCAGCCCGTAAATCCTTGCCGCAACCCGCCATACCAGAAGGATATCTATCAGCAATTCAAGGTAAAAAGAACATTCACTCAGTCGGCAGTCCATGCCTACTAAGCATCCACGGCGTAGAAGTACTCATGTACCATGGCAGAAGTTTAGATGACATAGTATCAGTTATCCCTGGCATGGACCACCAGCACCCAGAAAAATCCATGCGTTTGTTAATGCAAGGGCGGCATTTGGCACCCGTCTATGGTGGAAAAACCTTGCTTTCCCCGGAAAACCGCGATTACCTCGTAATCGACAAAGTTCCTGACATTTTTCATGCAGGACACGTACATGTTAATGGATTGTGCAATTACCGTGGAGTACTGGTGGTTAACTCTGGCGGGTGGCAAGAACAAACTGATTACATGGAAAAGTTGGGTTTGGTTCCCACACCAGGATTAGTGCCCGTCGTGAACCTTCAAACTCTTCAGACCACCATTTTATCTTTTAATGATGTTTAAGCGATGGAGTTTCGGTTTTTACGGGAAGCTTGGGGTGAATACTCAATCAATCTGTTAAAACGATTATCGCTGCTAAAGACGTCTCTAATCAAACTGCGAGATATCTCCAGCCTGATCTTTTTAGTTCTGCCGTATCGTCCCATGCTTACAACTTTTGCGTTCACAAGACCCATAGAATCAAGCTCGTTGACCAAAGTACCTAAACGACGCTGTGTTAGAAGCCCAGCGCCCATTTCGCCGCACAGTTCATTGTAAATATCATATATTTCGCCTGTAGTAGCGCTCGACCTATTTAGATGGTAAACGCTCAGCAGGACCAACTTTGAATGCAACGTTAGGTTATTGAGGGCTTCAATAACTCGGTTGTGTTCAATATGTTTCTCTGCTTGGCGCACATGTTCTTCAGTAATCGCTTTTGCACCCAAACGTTCTGCAACTTCGCCAGCAACACGCAAAAGATCTAAAGCACGCCTAGCATCTCCGTGCTCTGCAGCAGCCAAAGCTGAACAAATACTCAAGGCTGAATCTGAAAGAACTCCATCTTGAAAGGACAGTTTTGACCGTTCGAGCAAAATATTTCGAAGTTCTCCAGCATCATATGGTCTAAAGACAAGTTCTTCTTCACTTAATGAACTGAATACTCTCGGGTCCAAAAATTCTTTTAGCCGCAGATCATTTGATATTCCAATTAAGGCAACTTTGCTTTTGGTTAACGTTTCGTTTATTCTTGTTAACTCATACATGAAGGCGTCGCCATGTTCCTTAATCAATGCGTCAACTTCATCTAAAACGATAATGAATATTATCCTTGATTGTTCTAATCCTAAACGAAACCTGTCAAAGACTTCACCTACAGATAAGCCTGTGAAGGGGATGGTTAAGCCAACACTTTGACTTAAGGCTGCAAAAACTCTGTATTCTGAACCTGTCATGCGGCAGTTAATATAACAGAATTTGACTTGTGCACCATACTCTTTTGCTTTGGATTCCAAATGGCTTAAGACATACTTTGTTACGGCTGTTTTTCCCGTTCCAGTTTTTCCATATATGAAAATGTTTGAGCAGCGTGAATCTCTCAAGACTGGAGCTACAGTTGCACCTAAAAGTCGAATTTGGTCTTCACGGTGTGGAAGTTTCTCGGGAAGATAATCATGCCTTAAGACCTCTCGATCTTTAAACAATTTAACTCCGTTTACGAAGTTTTCGAATACATCATCCAATACGCTTGAGTTGCCCATTTACCATTCCCCACTGCTTCAGAGGTAACACCGTTACTTCGTGTGGAACAGATAAAGCATATAGTACAAAAAAATGGTTTTAGAACACAACATTCCTAAAAAACAATGAAATCAAACGATTATAACCAAACAAACCACGAGCACACACACCCCAAAGTTTCTACTGGAAAAAAAGCATGGTAAAAGAAAATCACTATTTATTATATATATGATAATATACTCTGATAGGTAAGATATTTTTTTGTATATTAATAATTGCTATCCAAGAATTTAGACAAACAATCAGCAATTATTTTTTCAGCCACTCCTATGTTCTTTTTATCTAAAATACTTCGAGAGGAAACATAGGGGTGCGTCTGCAACCAATTTTCCATATTAAATTATCCATGAAACAGCTTTTATGCAACAGATTGTACTGTGGTCTATTTGAATTCAAACCAAAGTTTCCTCAACAATTTTTTTCGTTTGATTTTACTAGTTCTTCCTTCACAAAACTGTGAACAGATGTGAAATGACAAAGAAGATATTGATTTTTCAGGATTGATTTCAAATAAATTACTCTTTTTATGTCTTTTACAAGTGAACAAGGCACCCCTACACTTCTACTGGAAAAGCATAACTGAGGTAGAACTTGATTATTTCAAGTGATTGATTTTACTGTGAAGCTGGTAATCGCAAACAAACTCCAAATATTGGTAGATAGGAGATTATAAGCACAAATATTGATTTTTTTATTCCTATGATTCACCATAACAGCTATAAGGTGTGAAGCATAAAGCTGTGAACAACCTTAAGGTGAATACCAGTGCCGGCTCGTAAAATGCGTGTTGAGCTGTTCGATAGCGATGGTAATCGATATACTATTGCTTTTGAGGGTCAAGTAACCCGAGACAAAGCTCTCCGCCTCTTGGATCTGGTAGAGTTACTTGGTAGTGCACCCGGAGAAAACCCAAATACCAATGCCGGCATTGCTTTACCCAACAAGTCTTTGTCACGTTTTGAAAAGGTTCAAATGGTTATTCAGAAAAATTTCCCTCTTATTTGGTTCTCTTCAAAAGATATACAATCGATTTACGAGCAGGAACTAAAAGAACCCGTCAGCCTTAGTACGGTTTCTACTTATCTTTCAAGAATGTCAACAAAGGGTATGCTTCTTAGAACAGGCGGATCTAATAGCTTGAAGTACAAGACTGCCCCCAACCTTTCTCAAGCAACAACAATAAAACAACGTATGAAGTAACACCATAGCCAAGACTAAAAAATTAATTCGAATTAGATGCGAATGATTTGATCTACAAATCATTTTATCAAAAGCTCCTCAACTTACGATAGGTTGCTTTCAGCCTTCTGCATCAGATTCTCCATTTCTTTTTTGATGCTATACCTGAACGGAATCTTGCCAGATTCTCTCTCCAAATATCCTTCTTCGTAAAGCTTCTTCATTAGCCTTGCTGTGTGTTCTCTGCTAAGCTGAACTCTTTCTTTGATTTCTGGCGCAGTCTTTGCCCCTTCCTTGGATAGCATTTCTAGGACTGCAATTTCAGTGTCAGTTAAGGCCGCCATAGCTTTGTCGCGTTTCAGTATTATAACAGGTTCATTTCTAATTTCAGAAGGGGCAACGGTGATTTTTTGGATTTGTTCTTCAAAATCCGATATCTTTGCTCGTAGAGTTTCTTGCGTTGCTTCTATGTCTTTTATCTTCAGCTCTAAACCCGACAATCCAGATAGGATGCTTGTATCGTTTTGTGATAGAGTTTGAGAAATTGTTTGTGCTATAGCGCCAATTTGTTCTTCGAATGGCTTTATCCTTTTTTCTACATTCTCTATCTTCTTTAGGTTGGTATCCGCTTTTGCAGAGTTTCCTTCAACTTTGAATGTTATTGAATCCAATTTGTCGGATTCACGCTTAAGTTCCCTGTTGAAACTTAGCACAATATCCTCGACAAAGTCCCTTGCTTTCTCGTATTCTCTTTGTGCTTTACGTATTTGCCTGTAATACTCAACCGAAGCTGCCATCGTGGCAACTAACAATATTCCTATGAGTATTGGTGCTAAGTCAACCGTGATATTCTACCCCTGTGATTTAAGCGTGATTTAAGCCGATGCATCACACATCACAGTAATTCCATGGACTTCTTAAGGTTTTTGGTCACATTATCACAATGATACTATGACATCACACATCACATAAAAATCGATATTCCAAATAGCATATTTTAGTAATATTAAAGCGCCTAAAACTGAGGTTATTTTGCCATTTAACCAAATAATTGATGTTATATTTTTGATCAATTAATCG
This sequence comes from Candidatus Bathyarchaeota archaeon, assembly GCA_963831895.1. Lineage (GTDB taxonomy): Archaea > Thermoproteota > Bathyarchaeia > Bathyarchaeales > Bathycorpusculaceae > Bathycorpusculum. The sequence goes on along the minus strand of CAWHSD010000024.1, from coordinate 202,774 downwards.
TCTTCTGAATAAATAAATAAGCTAATTTATAATGTGATTTGTGACATCACAACCTCTCCTTTGATGGACTAGAAAGCCGTTTTAGGCTCGTTTCGAGCTCCTCTCGGATGATTTCTATGACTTTTATATGGTCTTTTAGTTCCTCTTCCTTGCCTGGAATGTCTTGATGCGCCTCGACATATTCGTGCAGTTTATTGGCTATTTCGAGATACGGGTCAAGAGTTGTGCTTTCAAAAACACCCAAATATCCTAAAAGTAGCACTGTATAAATTGATTTTATTACGTTTTCTCTGGACTGTTTTAAAGTCCTATTAAACGAACCACGGCTTATTTTAGCCTTTGTTAGCCTTAATGCAGCCTTATCATCGTATTTTAGCTGTTTATCGGATATATTTTCAGCTAAAACGTCTATTAGTAAAGTTTCGAGTTGAGTTTTAGTTAATTGGCTATTTTTAGCCAGTATTTTGACTATGGGGTCATTTAATGCCCCATTTAACCATGCTTGTACACCGTCTTTTAGCTTCAAAATGCATCTCTCTCCCTTGCTCTGAATGGATACAGTTTTGTATTCCCTGCATGCTTTTTAAGTTTTAACGTAGCTAAAATAAGACATTTGTTCATAAGTAAACTCTGCAATTAGGAGATTAAATGCCCGAATATTTAAATTAAGAGCTTATTTTTAAGTTTTAGGGATAATTTGCCATATTTAACATAAATAGGGCTAAAATTACGTTTATCCAACTCAAATTTATATCGCAACTTTAAATAAAAAATGCATTTTTGTAATCTTCTTCAAAAGTGATTAGCTTTTTTTTTAAACATCTTTAACAGAAATGTAATGGTATTTTCCTCTTCACTTCATTTAAAACACAGTTTTTGCAGTTACTTTTAACCACTTCACCTCTTTGAAATGCTCGTGATATCACCAATTATAAACAATAATTACTGTGATTTCACCATAACTATTTTGATATCACGCGTTGTGATGTTCTTGTGATGCGCAATTACGGAGGAGAATTCTTAGTGTGACGTTTAAAAAAGCTCCGAATATTGCTTTAATTTTTCGAAAAGTTCAGGTCGCAGATCTCTGAGAGTTGGTATAAACGTTTCGGCTGTCGTTAAATCGGCAAAATCTACTTCACAAACTAAAAAATCCTCTTCATCGTACTTTGCTTTAGCCAAAACATCCCCAGTTGGACCAACAAGACGGCTTCCTCCCCAGAACTGCAAACCATCCTCAACACCTGCAAGATTAACATACGCAAGAAAAGCCGTATTTTCCAGTGCTCGGGCAGAAGTTAAGATTTCAAAGTAACTTCTACGCACAGCTGGAGAAGCTGAAATGCAGATTAATAGTTGAGCACCCTTCAGTCGAGTCAATCTATACACTTCGGGGAAAAAAACATCATAACAAATGGTTAACCCGATGTTTCCCAATTCGGTTGGAAACGCAGCTACCTCGTACCCAGGACGAAAATACCTTTTCTCTTCAAACACACTATGCGTTGGAAGGTACATTTTGCGGTATTTGCCGAGTAATCCCTGGGGTCCATAACAAACGGCAGTGTTGAAGACTGTTGCCCGGCTTTTCTCGCTTAGCTCAGGCATCCCAAAAACTATATGCATCCCTGTCTTCTTTGCTAAATCCTCAATTTTCTGGGTGGACGGTCCAGGTATTGTTTCGGCTAATTCGTACACCTCATCTAAAAGGACATAGCCTGTAAGCGACATCTCGGGAAAAATGATTAATTCTGCTCCCTGTTGCTTCGCTTTCAACGTCAACTTTTCTATTTTAAACAGATTATTACTTTTGTTTTCACGTTTGCTGCTTATCTGGGCCAGCGCAAGTTTAATCTTATTTTTCATTCAGGTCCACTTTCAATAGTTATGTCTTGGAAGCCTAAAATCGTTTCCCACGCTTCTAAACCCAATTTTTGGGGCAAGCGGCATTCTTCTTTTATGCTCATTTGTTAACCACCTGTTCTTTACCTTATCAACGAGCACCTTCTTGATACCCAATTGCTCGGCAACTTCTGCAGGCGTCATGAACCGTTCAAGCCCATAGAGAATTAGGTCCAAATTTTCAAATTTGATTCCTAGTTCAGACTCGGCCAACTGATTTGGCCATAACCCTGGTGTAGAAGGTTTTTGTGCAAGATCTTTAGGGATTCCTAAATGTATCGCAAGTTTGCGAACTTGAGTCTTATACAAATCCATAATTGGAGCTATGTCTGCTGCAGCATCACCCCACTTGGTAAAATAGCCCATCATCGTTTCTGACTTGTCGGAGCTGCCACAGACTATTCGACTTTGTTTGTTGGCGTAGTAATAGAGGTAGATCATTCTTATTCGAGCCTTGACGTTTCCTTTGCAGAGCTTGTCCGATTGGTCAAACACGGGAATTGCGGTGTAAATGCCGTTAAGGGCCTCTGACATCTCACATATTTGTGTTTTCAGGTGAAATTGTTCTGCAACAATATTTGCGTCATCGACGTCCTTCTGATTAAAGTTCTCATTTTCTGGTAGCATTAGCCCTAAGACGTTTTCGCCTCCAATGGCAAGGCTTGACAGTGCCGCTATGGTTGCGCTATCGATTCCTCCGGAGAGTCCGAGCACAATTCCTTTTGCCCCAGCATTTTCTACGTATTCTTTGATGAAACGGCAAATTCTTTTTGAGGTCTCAGAAAAATCTATCTCTAACAGGGAAGGCGTTAACTTCACTTATTATTGCAGCCTCATAATTCATGGTTAGTAGGCAAGTATTTAAGGGCAAAGATAAATATTACTGACCATTACCAGTCGATTTAGAAGGTTATTATAAATGGGGCGAAGAAGGAAGAAAGTAGTTCATATTCCGAAGAAGCGTTTACCTAAGTTCTTCTCTTGCCCTAGATGCGGAAAAGAGACAGTTAAAGTAGAACTTTTCAGAGAAGACGGGCACTCTATTGCACAATGCAGTAGCTGTGGTCTTAAAGAAGAATTTCCAGTTAAACCCGCACAAGGCGAAGTTGATGTTTATTGCATGTTAACCGATCGAGTTTACGGTCCACAGAAAAGGACTCCTGTGACAAACATAAAAAAAGAGTAATTGAAGGATTGCTATTATGCTAGGGCCTATTGAAAGGTACTTGCTCGAAAAAATAAAAGTCGATGGCTCAATCCACATAACCCTAATAGACCCTGAAAAAGTGTCTGCTAAAGATGCGTCATGTATTGCTGAAAGTGCCAAAAATAGTGGGACTGCTGCTATAATGATTGGGGGTTCAACATTTGTTTCTGAGAATCATCTTGATGAAGTGGTTAAAGCCATTAAATCCAAAGTGAATCTTCCTACAATTCTTTTTCCAAATAACGTAACTGGAATAAGTTCTCATGCCGATGCTATTTGGTTCATGTCTTTACTTAATTCAGTTGATCCTTATTTTTTAATAGGCGCTCAAATCTTGGGGGCACCTCTTGTAAAAAAGTACGGTTTGGAGCCAATTTCAATGGGATATATAATCGTAGGCGACGGCGGAACTGCTGGGATAGTCGGAAAAGCGATCTCTGTTCCTTATAATAAACCTGAACTTGCAGCCGCTCACGCTCTTGCAGGACAATACCTTGGAATGCGTTTTATCTATCTTGAAGGGGGTTCTGGAGCAGCCAACCCTGTTCCTCCCGAAATGATTCGTGCAGTTAAACACCTGATAGATATTCCACTTATAGTCGGCGGTGGAATAAAGACTAAAGAACAAGCCTTTGTGGCAGCCTCTGCGGGCGCAGATATAATAGTCACGGGAAATGTCACTGAATCAAGTGACGCGAAGCAACGCGTTTCTGAAATTATCTGTGCTATAAAGGGAATTAAGGTCTAATTGCTATTCGTTGGTTTTTCTGGTTCTTTTAGAAAGCCAAAATAACCCATTCCATCATATCTTGCGGGTGAGCAGTTTACTTTGAATATCAGCAAGGGCTATCAAAAATACGTTGAAGCAATGGAAACTGAGCTTAAACGGTTATATGCCATAAGCGATATCGCCAGATCTAAAGGACTTGATCCGGCTCTAAAAACAGAATGCATCGTTGCCCAAGACATCGCTGACTTAGTGGAAGGCTTGGTAGGACCAAAAGGAGTTGCACTTAGCATCCGTGAATTGAGTACGAAGATGCCAAGAGAAGAAGTAGCTTTTAAGGTAGCGCAACAAATTGCTCAAGGAAAGTTCTCCGAACCAGAACAAAAACAAGAGCAACTAGCCGAACAGGCAATTCGAACCGCACTAGCAATATTTACTGAAGGCTTAACGGCAGCGCCAATTCAAGGTATTGCTCAAGTCAAAATTAAAACTAATTCTGACAAAACACATTACCTTGCCGTCTATTTTGCTGGACCTATTCGTTCAGCAGGTGGTACAGACCAAGCTTTAACGCTGGTTGTAGGCGATTACGTGCGAAGAGAATTGGATCTTGATAAGTATAAGCCAACTGAAGAAGAAGTCTCCCGTTTCATAGAAGAACTTAGACTCTACGAGCGCTCCGTCGGTCGTTTTCAATACCACATCCCTGACGAAGAACTGAGAAAAGCCCTAAACTTAATTCCAGTTGAATGCACTGGAACCGAATCAGACCCTGTGGAGGTCTCATCTTACCGTAATTTAGAAAGAGTTGAAACAAACCGAGTTCGAGGAGGAGCACTCCGAGTTGTCAATGACGGTATCGTTGGACGTGCACAGAAAGTCTATGTAATTATTGATAAATTAGGCTTCCAAGGTTGGGAATGGCTCAAAAATTTTAAAAAGAAATCTGAAAAAAAATCTGGCGGCTTCATGGATGATGTTATTGCAGGAAGACCAATTTTCGCCTTTCCTTCAACACGAGGTGGCTTTAGGCTTAGATATGGAAGGTCAAGAAACACTGGGCTTTCAGCTGTTGGAATTCATCCTGCGACGATGCTTGTTGTCGAGAGTTTCCTAGCCGCCGGTACTCAGATGCGTTTGGAATTGCCAGGGAAAGGAGGTGTCACAATGCCTGTTGATAGTATTGAAAAACCTGTAGTTTTGTTAAAGGATGACTCGGTGGTTCGAGTATCACTAGAAAACTATGCTACAGTTAAAGGTAAGATTCAAAAAATCCTCTTCTTAGGCGATATGCTCATAGATTTTGGCGATTTCCTCTATTGTAACAAAGCACTTCCACCTTCGGGATATGTGGAAGAATGGTGGGCTAAAGACCTCCAGAAGGCTATTTTAGTAAAATATGGGACTAACTTAAGAAAAGCGGCGGAGAATTGCAAACTTTCTGTAGAAAAGCTACAAAGCTTCTTAGTTGACCCATTCAAAAACAAACCAACAGTAAATGAGGCAATATTGCTTAGCCAAAATATGGGTGTTCCCTTAGCGCCTAGTGCCACGTTATTCTGGACAAGCTTAGATATTATCCAAGAAGTTGAAAACCTAAAAAAATGGTTAATTTCCGCAGATGTCAAAGTTGAGGATGGAATAATATCGGAAATCACAGGATCAATCATCGAAAATGTCGTTAAATCGCTAAGAAAAATCTTTGTCCCCCACAAAATCATCGACGGCAAAGTCGTGTTATCAGGTCAGGATGCGGCTGCGTTAGGGTTTACTCTTGGCTACGGTACAAACCGACTATACGAATCAGTCCAAGCGGCTTCGGTTCTTGAGTTGCTAAGTCTGCTCGCAGGCGTGCAGATTAAAGACAAAGCGCCAACATACGTAGGCGGACGAATGGGTAGACCAGAAAAAGCCAAGCACCGTGAAATGAAACCGCTTGTTCATGTTCTATTCCCAGTCGGTTTGAAGGGTGGTTCACATCGTGACCTTGTTGAAGCCGCGAAACAGGGACCCGTTTTTGTCGAGTTAACAAAACGAAAATGTCCCAACTGCAAAAATTATACGGTAAGAATAAAATGTAATGCTTGTGGCTGCGAAACTGTCCACGAGAAAAGTTGCCCTCGATGCGGAAGACCTGTAAAGGATTCTGGTTGTTCCGCTTGTATGACAGACGGGGTAATGTATCAGAGACAACCAATTAACTTTAAAGACCTAATCGGTAACGCATGTACCTCTCTTGGCTATCAATCTCCTAAAATGCTACGCGGAGTTAAGGGGCTCACAAACTTAGATAAGACTCCAGAAATAATTGAAAAGGGGATCTTACGCGCTAAACATGGTTTATCCGTCTACAAGGATGGTACCATACGTTTTGATGCCACAAATGCCCCGTTAACACATATCACACCTGTAGAAATTGGCGTCTCTATCGAAAAGATGCATCAAATGGGCTACATATCTGACTCTCAAGGATTGCCCTTAACAGATATTAATCAAGTCTGTGAACTCAAAATCCAAGACGTCGTAATTCCATGGAGTGCGGCCAAATACTTTATCCAAATTGCTGCCTTCATCGACGACCTCTTAGTACGCGTTTACGATCAACCTCTATTCTATAATGTAACGAAAACTGAGGACTTGGTTGGGCACCTACTTTTTGGGTTAGCACCTCACACTTGTGCTTGTATCTTGGGTAGAGTGGTTGGTTTTACTGACCGCAATGTTATTTATGCTCATCCAGTTTGGCATTCGGCTAAACGTCGTGATTGTGACGGTGACGAAGACGCAATTATGCTTGGGCTGGATACACTTCTTAATTTCTCTCGCATTTTCTTGCCTGCACAGATAGGTGGAATAATGGACGCCCCCATTTTGCTTATTCCGTTTGTCAACACTAAAGAGGTGCAACGCCAAGCCCACGACTTCGACGTTAGTTCCAACTATCCAATCGAATTCTATAAGAAAACTTTGGAAAAGTTCGACGCTCGACCAGCCAGTGCGATTATGGATATAATTAGTCATAGATTAGGTACAGAAGCACAATACGAAGGGTTCCAATTTACTACTCCTTGCTCAAGCATTAATCTGGGCAATGCTGACAGTTCGTACAAAGAATTCAAGTCGATGATCGATAAACTTCATATGCAGCTGGAGTTGGGTGAAAAAATTGACGCCGTGGACGCTAGACGAGTCGCTTTAAAAGTATTAAACACGCATTTAATGCGAGACATAGCGGGTAACCTGCGTGCTTTCTCAACCCAAGGGTTCAGATGCAAATCTTGTAACAAAAAATTCCGAAGATTACCTCTTCAAGGCAAATGTCCATCTTGTAGTGGAAAACTAACGCTTACTGTCTATCGAGGTGGAATAGAGAAATATCTTGTTGCTGCACAGGAGCTAGTTGATAAATACGGTTTACCCAAATACTATACTCAACGCATGGACTTAATCAAGGAAGAGATAGCTACAATGTTTGATAACAAAAAGCCAAAACAATCGAAGCTTTTTGATTTTAAGTAGACCAAAGCTTTTCAGTTCAAATCCACATCTCATGCTTCATGGTGGAATAAGGAATCAAAGAAAATATGCACCCGAATGCTTACTTAAAAAACATCAGAAACGTACATTGCGGTCTTTTAGCCCGAACAAAAATTTTGGCTCTGCTTGAAACTCAAGGGTTCAATTCTAGCAAGATTGCCCAACAATCAGGCTTGTCTTATGGTGTTGTTGCTTATCATCTTAAGCTTTTGAAAAACGAAGGTACCGTTGAAAGGAAAGGCAATAAGCGGTATGTTTGGCTGGCGACAGGTTTAGGGCAGAAACGTTTGGGCTAGAAAGTGCATTGGCACGGTGAGCCTTGGCATTTTGGACATTTGTTATTGTATTTGTTGAGGGTTGCTTTTTCAAGATCAATTCCAATGATGTTGGCAAGGGAAGCAAGCCACGCGATTACATCTGCAAACTCTTTCTCGGTAGCTTCCCTGTTTGTTCCCTTTAACTCCTCCCCTAACTCAGCCACTTCATCGACCAGCCAGTTGAATGTTCCATTTAACCCACGTTCAAAATCTCTTTTGAAGTATAAGCGCTTCATCATTTCTTGGAATTCATGTATCTGCATAAAGACTTACCCGAATGAGTTTGTTTTTGGTTTATATTTAAGGATAAACCGTCCTTTTCCTTGCTTTAAAGAAATCCTTCCGTATTCATATTTAAAGAGTCTCAAAGGTTTATCCGAATATGTTTTTTAGGTTTTGGCACAAGATTAATTAGTTAAATAAAAGATAAGGCATGTATCACATTAACTTAGAGGGAGATTTGTTGAGTAGAAAGAAAAAGAAAGATTCTGGTCCAATGCCTGCTGCAAGTGCAGGGTTGCTCAGATTCTTCGAAGAAGAAACAGAAGGAGTAAAAATTCGACCTGAACTTCTAATAGTCTTTGCAGTTTCATTAATCGTTATATCGGTTTTGGCAAAAGTCTTCTTCCCAGCTTAAATTTTCTAACGTCTTGGAGTAGTTGGGTGCAAGACTTCTATTCTTTGAACTGAATTCAAATGCAGAAATAATTCACTTCTTTCTTCTCGGCTCGCAACTTGAGGAATAGGTTGAGCGATGGTTGAACGCAACACTATTGCCTCGGCGTCCGAGAGCCAGATTCCTGATGGTTCATGGGTAACCGCTGTTAAGGTTCCTTCGAAACCGTAAGCTGGATCTAATATCACTCTGATTTTTTTGCCCACGTTTCTCTCCAGCATATGGAATATTGAAGGGGGCAATTCTTGATCTGGCATAAGCTTAGCAAATTAATATAATTGTTACTCTAAAGATAAAACAATATCTCCGCTGGAGTATGTTACCTTTTTATGTTCTTATGGCGAGTTGATGTTTGGTTGACATTAGCTTTTGATTACTTTATGATAAAACAAAACTTTGTTTACTTGAGGTTATAACAAAATTTGTCTTTATTGTACTAAGTAGAGACCTAAACTTAGCTAAATTTTAATAAGGCAGGTCAATTCCATTGTAAGGATACAAATTGGCGACAGATAATTCTCTTAATACTTCAATGGATAGCGCGAAAAAGCATTATTCCTCCATGTTCACTCTTCCATCATACAGAAGAGCACTCCTTGCAATCGCAGTAACATGTATTGTTGGAGTTAGCCTTTGCGCTTCTGCCATTTTTCCCGTGATTAACAGCTTGTTTTTGGGAATCATTCTTTTAATTATAACATTTTTCGCTGACTCAATAACCAGCAAAATAATTTTGAAAGAAGACCCGATTTTTTTGATGCGGAGAACTCTAGTACTTTCCCTAGTTGGCTGGATTTTATGGTTTATCTTTCTAGTTTTAGGCGTGGGGTTAGGTTTCGCGTTCGGATGGATATTCTGGGTAAAACTTTCTCTATCAGGATTCGCTGTGGTCGTAACTCTGAGGCTTATAGTGTTCACCGCAACCTCGTCTGCGTCCACATGGAAGCGGTTGACATCAATTTTACTTCAACCCATCCTTTGTATTTCTGCATTCCTTATCTTTTGGACAGGTTACCCGAGTATCGTTATTGTCAGTTGGCAAATGTTGATCTTTGTTGTTGTAGCACCGATAGTGGGATTCCTCGCCGTTTTTTTATTACTCTCATCTATCGATCGCTTAGGAAAGAATCTTTATTCTTTACCAGCTTTGCCGTTGTTTAGAGCCTTCTTACTTAATTGGGTAGATAACCAGAACGCACCTCTTGAAAAGTATCTGGAAGATATGGGTGAAGATGCAGATATTTCAGTTACGTTACTGAAGTTTGGGAATCGCAAAACCAAAGCTGCTATAATCGTTCCTCTTATCCATCCGGGGCCCTTCAAAAACATAGGCAGCAGTCTCTTGCCTTCACTCCTCAAGAGCGAGGTTGAAAAAGAATTAGGTGCTGACGTCTGTGTTCCACTGGGACTACTTGGGCATGAACTTGACTTAACTTCACAAGCGCAAAACTACAAAATAGTTGCGCAGGTTATCTCTTCTGCAAAGTTTGAACCTCAATCTATCTTGGCTTCGCCTTTTGTCCAAGTCAAAGAGGGCGTTGCAACAGCCTCTTGTCAGATCTTCGGGGACACAGCTTTCTTGTCTTTTACACTAGCTCCAAAAACAACTGAAGATTTACCTCAAGAGCTAGGACATATAGTCGCTGAGACTGCAAAAAAGTTAGGGCTCCTAAATGCCGTGGTTGTCAATTGTCACAACTGTTTAACAAACGTAGTTGATTCAACTGAGTATCTTGATGAGTTGCAGAAAGTGGGTTTTAAATGCCTTCAAAAAGCCGTCGCATTATCGAAAAAACCATTCAGCGTCGGTTCCCATACGGTCTTTCCCAATGAATTCAACCTTAAAGCAGGAATGGGAGCAGGGGGAATAACATCAATAGTTGTTAAATTAGAAAACCAAAAGACAGCTTATGTAGTTATAGATGGCAACAATATGGTACCTGGTCTTCGCGAAGAAATTCTGAATAGTTTAATTGAATTAGGGTTTGAAGCTAGTGAAGTTTTCACCACAGACACTCATGCTGTTACTGCTTCGATTACTGGACGGCAAGGCTACCATCCCATAGGTGAGGTAATGGACCACCCATTGCTTATTCAGTACATAGATGAAGTAGCAAAAAAGGCAGAAGCCAACCTTGAAGAATGCAATGCTGGTTGCCGAACCTTCATCGTGCCACATGTTAGAGTAATCGGTAAAGAGCGTCTTAAATCAGTAACAACACTTGTGGACAAGGCAATTGCTAAAGCAAAACATATAGTTGTTCCAATCTTTGGGGCAGAAGGGTTAGTTTTACTATTACTTTTACTATTATTCTAACTTATTTATTCGCTGTTCGACGCGGTTTTCTCTTGAGTTCTGTGCCGCAAACTTGACACTCCGAGGTTTTGCAGTTAGCTGGGTACTGACGATGGCAAGCAGGACAATACCTTACCCATTCTAAAAGCCGTTTGATTCCGAAAGTAGCAAGAGCCAAAAAATCTATTCCCATTTGAGTAGCAACGTTTTGGATTGAATAATCATCGGTGACAATTTGAGGTGTGTACCCCGCTCCTTTCAGTTCAAGCGATAACGCCAAAAGCTGGAAATCCGCTTCTGAGAGCTTAAACGAGTCACCAACTTTACTGGCTGAAGCTTTAGCAACAACTGAGAATTGCTGCATAGGTGCTTTAACTCTAACTTTGCCGGATTCGACCGCAGTTTCAAAACGCATCTTAATCATAGTATTTCTAAGTATTTCTTCTTCAACCTCTGGCACCGTAACTTGTTCTGCACACAGAGAAAAAGGATCAAACCCAGCCAAAAAAGCCGAAGTATCTAGAACAAAAATGCGTTTACATTGGTTGTCGACTTGGCGGTTCATTCTGTTCCCTTAAAAAGCAACCTGTTTTTCAACCTGTCATAAAAATCGGTTTCAAAACGGATAAACGACGTCACGTTTTTGGACCTTGTGACTTTAAGAATATCATCAGCACTTACAAGTTTCCTGTAATTGCCATCGATTAAAACGAGCATTTCTCTTGGTCTCTCAACGTTGAAGCTTACAGTTGAGTCTGCCGGAAATACAAGCGAATGAAAAACCGTTAACGAGCAAATAGGAGTTAGAACAAAAGCATCAACTTCTTGGTCTAAAACTGGTCCCCCTGCCGAAAGCGAGTAGCCTGTAGATCCTGTTTGAGTTGCAACGATTAAGCCGTCTGCTTGGCATTTTAGGATTGGTTTCCCATCCTTACATATTTGCGTATAAAGTATTTTTGATGGTTCACAGGCAGAAATGACAACATCGTTTAAAGCGTCGGGCATTGGTTCTTCGCTAATTGAGACGGCTAGTTTTGCACACTCTTCTATTTTGTACTCGCCTATAAGAATTCTTTCTACTGCATCACAGGCTCTTTTCGGTTCAACTTCTGTTAGAAATCCTCTAACTCCCATGTTTATAGTTAATATCGGAGGTTCCGGCTTAGGAATATTGAGACAAGTTCGCAGTATGGTTCCATCGCCGCCAATTGTAATTATGAAATCAGTTTTCATTTTTGAGAGTGGAATAAATTCTTCTTTGGTAGATACTTTGTCTGTGAGAGTATCTTCTACGTAAACCTTCAAACCTCTCTTTTTTAGGTAATCGGTTAAATCTTCAGTTAGTTTCAGCGCCGATTTTTTATCGTAACGGGCAACTAAACCCACGCTTTTGAACACTTTTCCACAGCTCATAACTAGCGTAAACCTTAATCTATATATGCGTGTTGTTCAGAATTGCATTAACAGAACTATACTGTGGTGAGCGTATGAGTAAACCAGTAGATGTTGGAGAATTACGCGTTGGCGGCTACATGATGATTGAGGGTGAACCCTGCCGCATAGTAGACATCGCCAAATCTAAACCTGGAAAACATGGTTCAGCTAAAGCCAGAATCGTCGCAATAGGCGTTTTTGACGGACAAAAAAGACAATTCGTAAAACCAGTCGACCTAGGAGCAGAAGTCCCCATAATCGATAAGAGAACAGGCCAAGTCTTCGCCATTAACCCAACTGGAGTTCAGATAATGGACTTGGAAACCTATGAGTACTTAGATGCACCATTCCCAGATGAGCCAGAGCTAAAAACAAAACTTGTTGCTGGCTCAGAAATCGAATACTGGGCGATACTTGGAAAAGTAAAAATCGTCCGAGTAAAATAATCAATAAGATATTTTTTTCTTCTTTATCCGTTAAAGTTTATGTTCTAGCTTGAAGCCTTTTCCAGTGAAGCCAATGATGCATGAAGAGCCGTCTGATTTGTGAAGAATATTTTAATGGGGAACTGAGGCTTCAACCAAAAATCACCCTGCGTTGTTTCAACTTCAGGCTGCAATCTTTATTTAAAAGAACAATAGATGTTTAGGCTGGAGAATCTGATGGCACTAGACAACTTAGGTTCATCTCTAACAAACGCCATAAAGAAGCTTTTCAAAGCTGGCGTAGTTGATGAAGCCACAGTGAAAGAACTGGTTCGCGACATCCAGCGCGCGCTGCTTCAATCAGACGTTAATGTCCAACTTGTTCTTCAAATCTCCAAAAACATTGAAGAACGAGCACTTAAAGAAAAAGTTCCACCAGGAGTTTCAAGACGAGAACACGTCATAAAAGTAGTATACGAAGAACTAACTAAATTTGTAGGCGACAAACCAGTTCCCCTCAAAGTGGAGCCGGGCAAAAAGAAAATCATAATGTTAGTAGGCATCCAAGGTTCAGGAAAAACTACGCACGCCGCTAAACTGGCGAGGTATTTCCAAAAGAGAGGTTTAAAGGTAGGCTTGATTTGTGCTGATACTTATCGTCCAGGAGCATATGCCCAACTTCAACAACTTGCAACTCGAACAAATACGCCATTCTTTGGCGACCTAAAACAAAAAGACCCGGTTAAAGTGGTTAGAGAAGGTCTAAAACAATTCGGAGAGAAGGACCTAATCATCGTTGATACCGCTGGCAGGCATAAGGAAGAGAAAGATTTGATCAAGGAAATGAAGGACCTTGAAAAGAACATCAAACCCGACGAAGTCATAATGGTCATCGACGGTACAATCGGTCAACAAGCACTTGCACAAGCAAAAACATTCCATGAAGCAACACCCATCGGCGCCATTATAGTAACTAAACTCGATGGATCCTCACGGGGAGGAGGAGCACTTTCAGCAGTTGCTGCTACCGGAGCGCCCATAAAATTTATAGGCACAGGAGAAAAAATCGAAGACATTGAACCTTTTATTCCTTCCAGGTTTGTCGGTCGACTCTTAGGTATGGGTGATCTAGAAACTTTATTAGAAAAGGTAAAAGATGCTGAAATTCAAGTTCCTCAAAAGAAAGCTAAAGAAATCATGAGTGGTAATTTTACTTTAACCGATATGTATGAACAATTTCAAGCTGTTAAAAAAATGGGGCCTTTTGGAAAAGTTCTCAAGATGATCCCAGGAATGTCTTCTTCTGATGTTCCTGAAGAGATGTTAAACACCGCCGAAGGGCGACTGGAAAAATGGGGAGTAATAATCCAATCTATGACTCCCGAGGAGAAAGAGAATCCTAAATTGTTAAACTCTTCACGGGCTAAGCGCATTGCTCGAGGTTCAGGAACCACTGAAAAAGATGTCAAGGAACTCCTCAAACAATACATAATGATGCGTAAGATGCTAAAGATGTTCAAACACAAGAAGAAGCTTCCTTTTGGTTTAGGCGGCGGTAAAGGCATGCCCACAGGGTTCAAGTAGGCTACATAGAATGGATATTTTAGAAAAAGCCTTCGAAATTCTTAGAAAATATCCGCTTTGTGACCATTGTTTGGGCAGACAGTTTGCCTTACTCGGTTACAGCATGGAAAACAATCTTCGCGGTCAATCATTAAAAATTAGTTTAACAATGCAAGCTAACGACCTTATCGCAGAAAAGAAAGATGAGGGTGTGAAGAGGCTTAAGGTTCTTGTGACAAATGGTTTTTCTATAGAAGCGCAAAAAACGTTGAAGCACCTAAATAAACATTTGTCAAAGAAAGATACCGTTCAAAAATGTAGCCTTTGTGAAGGTAAATTTGAGATTGTTGACAATTTAACGAATAAAGCATTAGAAATACTCGCTGATTATGAGTTTACAACTTTTCTTGTAGGAATTGAACTCCCTACCCGAATTGAAGAACAAGAGGACGAGTTTAAGGCTGTCGTCAACATTGGATACGGAGAAAACATCAAGCATGAACTCGGCAGATTGCTTGGCAAAGCACTTGGAAAACGCACAGGAAAAGACGCTGATTACTTAATCCCCGACATTGTCATTATCTTCAACCCATTCCTTGAAAAGATCAGGGTGCAAGTTAACCCTCTTTTTGTTGCAGGCAGATACCGCAAACTAGTGCGAACTATTCCGCAGTCGAAGTGGTTCTGTTCTAATTGCCGAGGTCGAGGTTGCGAGAAATGTGGTGAAACTGGGAAAATGTATCCTGAATCAGTGGAGGAGTTGTCTTCTAAACAGTTGCTTGAGGCCGCCCATGGTGAAGAAAGCTTTTTTCATGCTTCGGGCCGTGAAGATATCGATGCACGAATGCTTGGTAGCGGCAGACCTTTTGTAATTGAGGTTTCTAGACCCAAGAGGCGGTTCATTGATTTGAAAATGATTGAAACTCAAGTTAACGCTGTGGCAATAGGGAAAATCGAGGTATCAGGATTACATTTTACAACCAAAGATGTAGTTAGACGCCTTAAGAAAGGTGAGGGCGCGCAAAAAGAATATAATTTGTTAGCTGAGTTTGAAAATGAGTTATCAGACCAAGATTTACGTACAATAGAAGAAAAATTTTCTAGTGTATGCATTAAACAACAGACACCATTGCGTGTTATGCATCGTCGGGCAGACTTAATCCGAGAAAAGTACATATATCAGGTTAAAGTTAAGAAGGTGTCGCTTAAGAGGGCTCTACTGGAAATTCGTTGCCAAGGTGGGCTCTACGTTAAAGAATTGGTGTCTGGAGATGAAGGAAGAACAGTGCCGAACATTTCAGATTTGCTCAAAAACAGAGCGAAGACGCTTAAGCTTGACGTTCTTAATGTAATAATGGATGATAATTAAAGGTGAAAATTGAATGAGAGGTTCAAAAGGCTACTACACAGGTACACGCAGTTTGCTGCGCAAACCAACTCGTGAAAAAGGTAAACCACATATTGGTAAAACCCTTCAGGATTATTCTCCTGGTTCTCAAGTAATTATCAAGATGGATTCTAGTACACAAAAGAGTATGCCTCATAAAAGATTCCATGGCAAAATCGGTGTTATAGTGGAAAAACGCGGTAGAGGATATGTCGTTAGTGTACCACAGGGTAACGCTATAAAAGAAATTATTACTCGCTCAGAACATTTAGAGCCATATACAGGTAAGTGAGAGAAATGAGCAAGAGAGAAGTAAGCGAAAGCCGCTTAACCTTACCGCAAGTTAAGAAAGTTTTGCAAACCATTGGCGAAGAAAACCTGGATCAATTCCAACGCCGAACACTCGATTACGTAAGCAAATTCTCCAAGTGTGACCCTGATAAAGCTGAAGAACTTCTTCAATCACTCCTTAAAGAATATGAACTTGACGAAGCTGAGGCAGTTCAAATCATTAATTGCATGCCTGAGACTGTAGACGAGTTGAGGATTTTCCTAGCGGGAGGTCGCAAAATCATTGAAACCACTAAATTGCACACGATTGTTGAGCTTCTGAATGAGAATCGAACGTTAAAATAGCTGAAATCAACTAAGTATTTTTAAGCAGTAAGCGAGAATAGACTAGCGGAAGGACTCTGTGACTATTATGGAAAAGCGCTATGAAGAGCACGCTTACGTGTTAGATTTCCTTCAGCACGGCAAGCCAGGATTTCGACCCACTGGAAGGGCAGGTTACCGAGCGGGAGCTCTAATTCAATGTGTCGGTGAAGAATTCTTTACCCTTTTAGAAGCCTTAGTGAAAGAAGAACTAGTTTTGAAGCCTGGTGACCGAGTGTATGTAGGAAAAGATTCCCGCGAAGAGGTCACCTATATTATAGGCCGCATCAGCTATGAAGAATTGACAGCTTCAGCAAAAGCAGAACTTCCCAGCGTCATAAGCAAAATAGTTTCAAACCGAGAAAAATGGTTTGTTGGTTTCTTCAACACTGCGCGTGCAATTACTCCACGTATGCATGCCCTCGAATTGGTTCCAGGCATCGGAAAAAAATACATGTGGCAAGTTATCAATCAACGTGAACATAAACCGTTTGAAAGCTTCGAGGACTTGCAGAAAAGGACCGAATTGCCTAACCCCGTAAAATTGATTACGAAACGCGTAATGGAAGAGCTTGAGGGCGACAGCAAATACCGATTGTTCACAAGGGCACAATAAGGCATAACGATGAGTCTTGAGGAAACGAAACAGCTGCTTCGAGCCCACAGAATCTCCCCGAATAAGCTTATGGGACAAAACTTTATGGTTGAGCCATCGTTCTACCCAAAACTTTGCACTTATGCAGAAATTAGCAAAGCAGATGTCGTCTTGGATGCTGGCGCAGGCTTCGGGTGGTTAACCTGTTTCTTAGCGGACAAATGCAAAAGTGTTGTGGCAGTTGAAAAGGATCCATATATTGCGCTCGTTCTTCGTGAACAAGTTAATAACTTAGGCAACGTTGCCGTTGTTGAGGATGACGTATTGAAAGCAGTTTTACCCGAATTCAACAAAGTAGTAGCGATTCCCCCTTACTATATGTCTTCTCATTTGGTCCTGTGGCTTTTAGAAAGGAAGGTTGATTATGCAGTTATGATTTTGCAGAAAGAATTTGCTAATCGCCTTGTCGCATCTTGTGGTAGTGAAGAGTATGGTTGGTTAACTGTTGTCACCAATCAAGGCGCGGCGGTTGAGCTATTAGATTCAGTGCCCAAAGTCATGTTCTATCCACAGCCAGAAGTCGATTCAGTTATTGTTAGTCTAAAACCCTGGAGACCCAAACAATTCGAGGTAAAGGATCAAGTGTTTTTTGTGCGAATGATGAAGTGGCTTTTTACCCAACGCAACAAAAAACTAGGAAAAGCAATTGCGCCATTTATCAAGAGCACCTTCAAAATGAGTAAACAAGACGCAGAGAAATTGGCTCTCAGTTTGCCTTCCAGCGACAGGCGCGTCCGAGAGTTGTCACCTACATATTTTGGAGCTTTAGCAAATGCCTTACCCCAGTAAAAGATTGCACTTTGATAACTACACTTTTAACATTTACGAAGAAGTTTATGATCCTGCAGAAGATTCTTTTCTCTTCGCCGAAAACTTTGAGGTCACAGAAGGTGAACATGTTTTGGATTTAGGCACAGGCTGCGGGTTCCTTGGAATTTTGGCTGCAAAAAAAGCTGAGCGAGTGGTTGCAGTTGATCTTAATCCCTTAGCTATTCGCTGCGCAAAGGAAAATTCAGTTATCAATGGTTTACGAGGTAAAATTGATTTTGTTCAAGCAAGCCTATTAACAGCTCTAAATTTCAGTGCAACATTTGACTTAATTTTATTTAATGCGCCTTACTTGCCGTCTGAAAAGGGTGAGGAAGCTTCATGGATTGGGCGTGCTTGGGCAGGAGGCGTTAACGGACGTGAAGTGGTGGATCAATTTATTTGCGAAGCTCCATTACATTTGAAGCCTAATGGCAGGGTTCTCTTGATGCAATCCACGCTCACAAGCGTCGAAGAGACAATTCGAAAATTTATCGAACAGGGACTTAAAGCTTACGTAAAAGCTCAACAGAAACTGCCTTTTTTCGAAACCTTAAACCTCGTGGAAGCTAGCACTGGCGTGTAAAAGAAACAATTTAAAGGCGGAAACCAATCAATACTAATTGGTATTAGCTATGACACTTTGGTTTTATGTCAAAACAAATGAAGACCCAAAAGCTGTTGGAGACGTTGTTTGCGCTTTCAACTTTATGCAGGGACAGCATCCTGAAGACAAATATTCCTGGATTATCGAAGTTGGAAAAGACGAGCCTGGATACTGGGAAATCAAAGGCAAATATGCCGCGTTAAAAGACGTTACAATCATCTGCATCGTCTATAGGATTGGCGATACCGTGGCTTTTGCAGAAATCGATGATGATTTATCCCCGAATTTCATCGACCCGCTCGTAACGAAGTATGGGCTGGATAACGTTAAATGGATGGTTATTCCCTCAAAAAAATAAGTTAAAGCCCTTGCTTGCCCCATAAATAAGGAATTATAAACTGCCGTGAGAACTAGCGTACTATTGCTTATCGTATTTTTCTATTACATCATTTATGATAGCTAGTTCTATTCCAGCCTGCTTGAACATATTTATTGTGTCAGCGTCAGCGTGGTAGCGTTTCGCGCAGACCACCCGTTGGATTCCAGCGTTAATTATCATCATGGCGCAGGTTCGGCACGGCGTCATCTTACAAAACAACGTTGAACCTTCAAGTGGAATTCCAAACCTGGCAGCCTGAAGTATTGCGTTCTGCTCAGCATGCAGGGTGCGCACACAATGTTGGCTTACTTCACCGTTACCGTTAGTTACCTGGCGAATATCATGCCCCACTTCATCACAATGGGACAACCCTGCAGGGGACCCTACGTAGCCAGTAGTCATGATGCGTTTGTCTTTCACGATTACGGCACCGCATTTTCCTCGATCACAGGTCGCCCGAGCAGCCACAGCTTCGCACATGTCTAAGAAATACCTGTCCCAGTTAGGTCTTGGATTAATGCTCATTTTTAGTTGCCTCGAACCGTTTTAGAAACTAGTTCCCAAATCAAATTAATAAATTGTATCTGTCGGATAGTTATTTTTCAACGGTATGGATTTCTCTGCCTATCATGTGGCGTTCATCCATTTCAACTAGCGACGCGGAGTTGGTCACTCGGTCGAGTCCGCCTGCGCTTTGCGCGAACATTTCTTTTAAGAATGGATAAACCCGCTTGAACCCTAAACTCTCGAGTTTCTTGCCGATGGGCATAGTCACTGCTTGCCCTGAACGCGCCTTCATGTATGGAGTCACCAACACCAAACGCCCACCAGGCTTAAGCGCTAAATATGCTTGTTCAGCAAAACCAAAATAAAGTGGCTCAAGTTTCTGAATAATTTTTTCTGCATATGGTCCGGTAGGGACTTGACGCAGGGCTGGACCTAAATCTGGCTCACAAACAATACAATCTACTGTTTCTTGCCCGATCTTCTCAACCAGCCGGCTAACGTCCCCTTGCAAAACCCGAAAATCCCCATCTTTAAGCCCATACTCTTTAACTAACCACTCAAGATTCTCGGTCGCCGCTTTAACACACCAAGGATTAACATCCATACCAACAACCAAAGCCTTCTCCAACAGCGCTTCTTGAAGAATTGTGCCGACGCCACAGAATGGGTCAAGCAATGTTTTTCCAGCCCTACATGAAGACAAGTTAACCATAATCCTTCCCAACCTTGGAGGCATACCAAAGATTTTTCGTTGGTTTGGTTTGTAAATGTCTCTTTTCTGAAATTCAAAGGGATTATGCACGGCAACAGTGGTTGCTATCCAAGTTTCTGTTCTGCCAATACAGAATAATATTTCAGCTTTGTTTTCAACCAAATTCTTTTTTATGACTTCAACATGGCTGAGCTGAGCTTGTTTTCTCTCATTGCCAAAACCCATAAAACTCGATTTCTGTCCTAAATCATCGAGTTTATCTTTAACAGCGCTTCCGACAAACCGTTGAATTACCCCAGACGACGAGCGAAGAGTGCTTTCAGTGCAATATACGCTCACTCCAAACAGTATTTTCTCGGACGATTTTGATATTTCGTCGACTAAACCGCTTGATGCTATGGACTCGGTTATTTGTGATTTAGTTTGTTTGTTTTTTTTAAGGAATGCCTCTTTGATGGTTTCAGTAGGGAACTTTGCTTTTACTTCCCCGATTTTTATGGTTCCACCCAAATCGGCGATGGCTGAAGCATCAAAGATTTTGTCAAATGATAAAGAGAAGAATTCTCCGGAAAAAAACTGGATTTCAAACCTAATTTCCCTCGCTTTAAAGTAGCAGGTGAGCTCCGCTAGCGAGAGCATCCAATTTTTTCCTGAAATAAATAATTCAGTTGACATTTAGAAAATCAAAAGTAAACTAAGTATATAAGTGAATGATTCAAATCACTTGAATAGTGCCTTTTACGTAAATAACTGTAAGTTGAAAAATGCACGGAAGTATCTTAACTGATTTACAAATCGTTTAAATACCGCTAAAGTAGTATGCTAAAAAGGGACGCAGCATGCAAGCGAGAAATTACAGGCACGTTAAGAATCGAGCTTACACCAGAAAAAAATATGTTAGAGGTTTTCCACCACCAAAAATAGTGAAATTCTCTATGGGTGACACAAAAGGGACTTTTGGAATTGAAGCAAAACTTATTGCTTTAGAACGCGCCCAAGTTCGCCATAGTGCTTTGGAAGCAGCACGCGTTGCCACAAACCGTATCTTGATGGATAAACTCATAAATGATTATTATATGGTTGTTAATCTTTATCCACACATTATCCTAAGAGAAAATAAAATGATTTTTGGTGCTCACGCTGACCGACTCCAACAGGGAATGAGACGTTCATTCGGAACACCAATCGGTACAGCAGCAAAAGTTGAAGTGGACCAAACTATCATAACTGTCAAAGTAAAAGCAGGTCAAGAGGTTATAGCTAAAGAATCTCTTAAAAGAGGAAGTGCAAAGCTTCCAATTCCATGCAAAATAGTCATTTCAAAAATTGTAGCTCCTCCAATCATAGCCGTAGCGGACGAGACCGAATCCGAAACGCCCGAAGTGGAGACGGAGTCGACTTGACCGTAAAAGAGAAAGAGCTCGTTTTATGGTTTGAAGATGTAAGAAATGTTGATGTTTCCATTGTTGGCGGCAAAAACGCCAGCCTTGGAGAAATGATTAATTCGGGATTACCCGTTCCACCTGGTTTTGCAGTAACTGCTTTTTCATATGAACGTTATATTGAAGAAAGAAAAATTGCTGAGCAGATTTACAAGATTATTAAGGAAACAGTCACCAACCCAAACGACCCAAAACAATACGATGTTGCATCTAGGAAAATCCGTGAACTCATCGAAAAAACGGATATGCCGAAAGATATGGAGAACGCGATAAGAGAAGCGTACATGGAACTGAACAAACGCCTTGAATTGAAAGACACTTTTGTTGCTGTACGGTCAAGCGCCACCGCCGAAGATTTACCTGACGCATCATTTGCGGGTCAACAGGAAACTTATCTCAACGTTAAAGGAGCAGACGACCTGATCGACAAAGTGAGGAAATGCTGGTCAAGCCTCTTTACGCCACGCGCAATCTTCTATCGAAACGAAAAAGGGTTCCCACATGAAAAAGTCTTCATAAGTGTGGGCGTGCAAAAAATGGTTAATTCACGCTGTGCCGGAGTTATGTTCACAATTAACCCGGTCTCAGGTGACAGAGACGAAATCGTAATCGAAGGAAACTTCGGCTTGGGTGAAACCGTCGTTTCAGGCGCTGTTAACCCAGACGACTTCATTATAGACAAGAACACGATGCAGATCAAAGAAAGACGAATCGCCCGCAAGACAATCAAGTTCATTCGAGATTCTAAAACAGGAAAAACAGTGCACTTGGACATTCCTGAGGATGAGCAGAAAACAGTCTGCGTAAGCGACAAGGAACTCATGAAGCTTGCGGAGCTTGCCAAACGCATCGAAAAACACTATGCTAAACCCATGGATATAGAATGGGCAATCGACCAAGACCTGTCCTACCCCGAGAACATGATGTTAGTTCAAGCTCGTCCAGAAACTATTTTCGGAACAAAAGAAACGGAAGCCGCAAAGATGGAAGAAAACCAATCTAAAGACCTAAAAGTTATCGTTCGAGGAATATCTGCTGGAAGAAGAGGCTACGGCATAGGAAAAGCAAAAGTTGTCCTAAACCTTCAAGACGCCAATCGCGACATGAAAAAAGGAGATATTCTCGTAACAGGCATGACAGACCCTGACTTTGTGCCTTTCATGAAAATGGCAAGCGCCATCGTCACAGACAAAGGTGGAATCACTTCTCACGCAGCAATCGTTAGCCGAGAATTAAACATTCCATGTGTCGTCGGCACCGAAAATGCTACACAAGTAATGAAAACAGGTCAAGAATACACCGTGGATTCAAGAAACGGCGTTATATACGAAGGAATAATGGCCCAAGCAGTTCAACCAGCTGCATCAATCAACGGCGGTGTATCAATGCAAGTTGCAGAAGCTGCTCCAGTAACCGCCACAAAGATATACATGAACCTCGGAACTCCCGAGATGATTGAGCAATACAAGAACTTGCCCTTCGAAGGCATCGGTTTAATGCGTACAGAATTCATCTTAGCCAGCGCCATCGGAAAACACCCAATGGCATTTGTCGATGCAGGCCAAAGCCAACAATTCGTCGATAAACTCGCAGACGGCATTGCAACCGTTGCCCGAGCAATCCAGCCAAAACCAGTCGTGGTACGGTTAAGCGACTTCAAAACTAACGAGTACCGAGGCTTACAAGGCGGCGACAAATACGAAATTGTCGAAGAAAACCCCATGTTAGGTTGGAGAGGATGCAGCCGCTACATAAGCAAATGGTACGACAAAGCCTTCCGTCTAGAATGCCAAGCCATAGTAAAATGCCGCAAAGAATGGGCGCTCAAAAACGTCTACGTTATGCTCCCAATGGTTCGAACGCTCTGGGAAGCAAAAGCCGTTCTACAAATCATGAAGGAAGAAGGCTTAGAGCGCAACAAGGACTTCAAAATCTGGTTCATGGCTGAAACACCCGCAATCGGAATTATGGCTGACGAATTCAGCAAACTAGTCGACGGCTTTAGCATCGGCTCAAACGACATGACACAAGGAGTACTTATGATTGATCGCGACTCAGAACGTCTTGGACAAATGGGATACTTCGACGAACGTGATCCCGCAGTAAAACGCATTATCGCACACCTAATCAAAGCCGCCCACGAAAATGGCTGCACAGTATCAATATGCGGCGAAGGACCATCAAACCTCCCGGACTTTGCAGAGTTCCTAGTCAGAGTAGGTATCGACAGCATATCCGTCAATAACGACGCAGTTGTCGCAACCCGCAAACACGTAGCAAGTGTTGAACAAAAAATCATCCTTGAACGTCTCGCGGAACAAGCCGCTTTAGCACGCGGACAACCCCTAAAGAAGCCAACTCAAGACTGGGAATGGCAGTTATAAGCTTAAGCACGTGCAATCAGTGCAAGCTCTCTTCTTTCTTTCATTTTAGTATTCGCAAATATGAGGGCAGAGTATGATAGGCTTTGATTTTGAAGAGGAGCGAATAAAACAAGAAATCAACAAACTCAGCGCTAAACGCGTCCTGTTACAGATGCCTGAAGGATTAAAACCTGAAGCTCCGAAATTAGCCAAAATCATCGAGAGATGTGGTGCGCTGGCAGTAATTTCCGCCGACCCATGCTACGGCGGCTGTGACATTGCCGTTAGTGAAGCAGAAGATTTAGGCGTGGATTTGATAGTGCATTTTGGACATGCAAAGATGGTTAAGCATGAGCCAGTTCCTACGATTTATGTTGAAGCCAGAGCAACTCTGACATTGGACAAAGCAGTTGAGCAGTCTCTTCCATTATTGCGCAACTATACTTTGATAGGGTTAGCAACTTCAGTGCAACACCTACATACGCTCAACATTGCAAGAGAAATCCTGACTCGCGCCGGAAAAACAGTCATCGTCGGTGACACTGGACAAATAGCTTATCCAGGACAGGTTAGTGGCTGCAACTACAGCAACGCAAAATCCATCGCAAACGAAGTTGAGGCATTCTTATTCGTTGGGGGCGGAATGTTTCACGCATTGGGAATTGCTTTGAACACTTACAAACCAACTTTCATAGCGGACCCCTATGATAATAGGGCTTACTCAATTAACGTTGAAGCACAAAAGATTCTAAAACAACGTTTCGCTATCATCCAAGAAGCTAAAAACTGCAAAAAATTCGGAATTTTTATTGGGTTAAAACCCGGGCAGAAACATTTGGACAAAGCGCTATATGTGAAGGAGTTGGCTGAGAAAAATGGCAAAACCGCGTATTTGTTAGCTGCTAGGGAAATTAATCCTGAGACACTTTTGGAGTTTCCATCTATTGACTCATACGTGAATACAGCTTGTCCAAGGGTTTCTCTTGAAGCAACAGGAAAGTTCCAGAAACCTGTTTTGACTGTTAATGAATTCAAGGTTGTTTGTGGCGAATCTTCATGGGAGAACATGCTCAGAAAAGGCTTATTCGAAAATTAGACTTGGAACGGTTTCTCTCCCAGATTGCTTCCCAACCTAATCCAAAGGTCCATTTAGAACAGTACACAGTTTCAGAACAGCTTGCTGCAAACATGCTCTACCTAGCTGCCTACGCAAATGACGATATAGTTGGGAAGTCGGTTTTGGATTTGGGATGTGGTACAGGTAGACTTGCGTTGGGCGCTTTGTTTATGGGCGCTAAGGACGTTGTGGGCATTGATATAGATAGGTTAGCAATTCAAACAGCCAATGAAAATTCAAGAAATATATGTCTAGTCGATACGGTTCAATGGGTTCTTGGTGACTTAGATGTCGTTGTTGGAAGATTTGATACGGTTTTGCAGAATCCGCCTTTTGGTGTTCAGATGCGTGAAGCTGATCGAAAGTTCTTGGTAAAAGCACTCGAAGTCAGCAGCTCTGTCTATTCTCTTCACAGTCATCCCGAAGTCGATGCCCGTTTGATTAAGAAGCTAAAAGATAGTCACGGATGTTTGCAGGTTCATGCTTCTCCTTTCCTAGAAAAATTCATTGCAAAAAATGGTGGATCAGTAACAGCAGTGTATGCTCTGCTTATGACTATTCCCCGAATGTTTGATTTCCACACGAAATTGAAACATGATTTCGTCATCGATATGTACGTCATCAAAAAGAATGCCTCTTAGAATTACTGAAAAGATCAAATACAAAATGATATCCAAGAACTAACTTGCAAGCGATTAAGTAAAATAAAGCTGCTAAAGTGTATGGAGCAGATTTTTTGTTTATTGATAAAAGCGGTATTTTTATTTATTTATCAAAAGGTTTATTGCATCGAATGGAAACTAAGCATATGCATTTATCAAAATCAAGCTTATTTACAAGTAAAGGGAACTATTATGAGTCTAAAATCTCCAGAGCAAAAAAGTGGTCATTTAGTCGTGCCCGGCGAACGTTTGGGCGTTATTGAAGAATTTATTCCCGACTCGGGGACATACGAAAAAAACGGCGTTATTTACTCAAAGATTGTTGGTCGTTCATTGTTAGATTTACAAAATAGGCGCGTTTCAGTTTATCCCGTAGTCGAAGGCATTGTTATCCCAAAAGTTGGAACAGTAGTAATGGGACAAATCGGCAATGCACAATCTGACAATGTTTTAGTAAAAATATTCAGGATTGGGAAAAGAAAGCTTTCAGGTAATTTTGGCGGTATCTTACATGTTTCAGATGTTTCTGACAGATACGTTGACCAAATCAGTGATGTAGTTAAGCCAGGAGACATCGTTCGTGCAAAAGTCATCAGCGATAAGAACCAAACTTTTCACTTATCAATGAACGACAAGGGTTTAGGTGTCGTGTATGGTTTCTGTTCGCGTTGTGGTACCTTGCTTGAGCAGCATGGATATGACCTTAAATGTCCAAAAGACGGGAACGTTGAAACACGTAAGCTGGCTCCAGATTACGACAAAGAAGAGTTATAGATTACAAGAGGAAGAACTTATGAAAGTTAAAGTACTAAAGAAATCCGAAAATGAGTTAAAGATAGAAATTGAAGGCACAAGCCACGGGCTATGCAACTTGATAGCGAAGAGACTTTTAGAAGATAAAAAAGTCGAATTTGCAGGCTACGATCTACCGCATCCTTTAGCTTCAAACCCCATAATTTACTTAAGGATGAAAGGCGCCAATAAGCCTGAAGATGCATTGATTGAGGCTGCAAGCAAAGTTCGGGAAGCAAATGACGCTTTTAGTAAAGAACTTGATCGAGTTCTAAAAGCTTAACCCAAAATCAAAAAAAATATTTTCGATTTCATCCTTTTTTAGTTATTTGTTACTTCTTTTAATTTATAGAAAAATAACAATTCCTCATGATATAAGGGAATAAGTTTTGATCACCCAAAAAAAATTTCGTATCAATAAAACCGGAAATCAGAGTACTTGGCATAGACGACGGAAAATTTATTCCTCAAACTAAAGGAAGCGCTTTGGTTGTGGGGGTTGTTTTTCGAGGAGGTTGCTCAATTGATGGAGTAATGCATACACGAATTATAATTGATGGTTTAGATGCAACTGAAAAGTTGTCTTTAATGATTAACAATTCACCACACCATAAGCAGTTGCGCTTGGTAATGTTGAATGGAATAACTTTTGGGGGATTCAATGTGGTTGATATACAAGAATTGCATTTGGCAACAAATCTTCCAATTTTAGCATTAACTCGGGAGAAGCCTGATTTGACTGGTATTCATGAAGCGATTAGAAACTTGCCCAAAGCCGAAGAACGTTGGGGCATGATTCTTGAAGCAGGAAAAATACATGAGATAATTAACAAAGGCTCAAAAATATACTTGGAAACCGCTGGAATTTCAATTGATGATGCAGAAAAAATTATCGTTTTAACCTCTACAAGGAGCAGTTTGCCCGAGCCTTTGCGTGTTGCTCACATAATAGCTTCCGGAGTAAGTCCTTGATTTTTGAGTGAATTAGAAAAAGTTTAAAAGGTAGAATGCTAAGGTGTCCCAAAACGGATGTGGAGTAAAGTATATGGAATTCTGCCCTAAATGCGGTTCACGTCTTGAGCCAAAAAAATCCAAGAGTGGCAAAGAAGCAACTCTGGTTCTTGCCTGTGGAAAATGCGGATACAAAAAGCCTGAAGTCGACAAAAAAACCGAAACTAAAGTGATGCCCAAAGTTATTCAGCACACTCCCCAACAGCTTGTAGCCGTAATCGGTAAAGAGGAGCAGAAGTTGAGCACTTTGCCTACCGTGCGTATTGAGTGCCCAAGATGCGGAAACAACACTGCCTATGTTTGGCAAGTGCAAACACGTGGAGCAGATGAATCTTCAACTCAGTTTTTACGTTGTACAAAATGTAATTATACATACAGAGAGTACAGCTAAACCTCTTTGTTTTCTGCTCTTGCCAGTAAAACATTATAGAACAATGAAAAGACACATTCTTTTTTAAATCGATGCTACATGAATAAGATTGTGCTCGGCTTGAACGACTACTCAAACTCGAAAAAAGACAAATACCACTCAAAAATCACTATTAAAATCTTGCCATTAATAGCATTCGCTGTTCCGTTTGCACTTCTGTACTTTCTCAATCCGTTAGAACCATCATCTAATAGTTCCGCACAAGTTTTTGTCCAATCTTCTTTTGAACTCATGTGGAAGGGAAGAACATTCCAGTTATTCTTCATCTGGTTAGTTGCATTAGAGTTCATTCTGAGCTGGGAAACGATTCAATCGAAAATTAACTTGCAGAACAAGGCGAGGTTCCTTCTTTTTATTATCACTTTATTGCTACCAACATTTTATGTCATTTTGGAATATTACCTTGGGTTGAACAATGCCATAGTCAATTTGTCAGCCCAAAATGGGGTTACTTGGGCAAATTCTATGCCGCTTGCAATCGAATATCTTGTCTTTTCACTTCTCTTTTGTGGAGCTGTTTTTCTCTCGTTTGGAAAGAAGGGTTTAGCAGGTTTCGCTTTGCCTGCCTTGTTTGCAGGGTTAGTCGGAGTCTTATACACAATTGATAATATTTTTCCCTACGGTCAATTTACCCCTTTTCAACTACTAGTTCCAACAACCGCTACTCTTGCTTCGGGTGTTTTAGGTTTGATTGGGTACACTTCTGTACCTGGTATTGAAATAGGAACCGGGATGCCTACTTTGCAAGTTACTGGTGCTTTGGGAACGGCAAAGTTCGCGATAGCGTGGCCTTGTGCAGGCATAGAGAGTTTGCTTATCTTTACGGCTGTAGCTTTTCTATTTTTGAAGAGGATGAATAACTCTTGGAAAGCCAAAATAGGCTTCTTCGCTTTTGGCGCGTTAATCACATACTTTATAAATGTTCTACGTATAGCAACCATTTTCACAATTGGAGTAGAATATGGCATAAATTCAAGCCAAGTGCAATCATTCCACTTTAACTATGGACCATTATATGCAATGACTTGGATTATTTCTTATCCACTGCTTATTCTTGCAAGTCAAGGGTTATCGAGAAAAATCAAAAACAGAAAAGTCACGGAGCCTCAACCAAAACAGCTAAGCCTTGCTTAACCAAAATTTGGGCGTTCTGAGGTGGTAAGGAAGCAACATCCTCAGCAATAAATGGGCCATATGATTTCATGTCAGCGCCCATGATGGCTGGAATATTTTTTAAAAATCGAATAGTTGAACGTTTATGAAGTTGAGCAGCTACGTTAGTTTCGGTTTTAACTACAACTTTTATTGGCTCAGCCGTTATTTGGCCTTGCATTAAATCATCGGTGAACTTGTGGTATAATTTTGTGAAGTCTGAAAAAGTCTCACACATTCTTGTTTCTTCAACCGTTAGCAACTCTATTGGCAACTTTTGGGTTTTTGTGACGGTTTTAATGATTTTTCTGTATCTTGTCCCAAGGAGTTCCTTAAGCATCCTATCAACATTTACTGATTCATGTTCAAGCAAACTTGTTTTAACAGATTTTTTGTCAAGAACTTTGTCTTCTTCCTTGATATGCTTCAGATATTGTGAAATTTTGGCATAGAAGTCTAATGGTAACCCTCCAAGTGTTGGGTCGTCGATTTCTCTTTGCCAAGCAGAGTAGAGTTCATTGTACATTAGTTTGCCACCTGAGCTCGTTTCTTACAGATAAGCATAACCGCTGCAGCAATTGGCAACTCAACAGTTTGATTCTTGTATGGTCCCAAGGTTTTCCCACTCATTCTAAACTCTGGTGCGTCAGAGACCAACACTTTAGCCGTGCCCTTTTTAAAAGCTACCGCTCCTGTGAAAGGATCAAAAGTCTGGAGGTCTTTCGCGGGAAATTCTACTTTTTTGAGACCGGTTTTTCCATGTAAGGTGCCGTTCATACGGATAAGACGGTGAATATCTGTGGTGACAACAGTGTCGATTTTGGCAGCTTTCTCTTCTCTAATGTATTCAGCTAACCTCATCCATGTTCCTTCACCGATACCCATGACACCGGCCCAATAGCCTTCATCCAAACAGCGCTCAATCAGAGTGTCCTTCTTTTCTGTAAGTAAATCCAGTTTTCGTGTGTCGAAGCCTGCTTTAATCAAGTCCTCCTGACGCGCATTAGAGAGGAAACTCTTGATACCCATTTTCAAACGTCTATTCCAACCAAAATCATGTAATCGAAACTTTGCTGAAGCTTTACCTTTTTTATCGAAAGTTTTTATTCCAAGACCAATTACATAGTCTACTATTTCTTTTCTTGCCAAAGCATCTAGTGATCGTATCTTCTCGTTTTCGATATGTAAGTGGTAGCCACGATGACCCGAAAAGAACACCCTCAACTCGCTCTCTGAGAAACCAAAATCATTTTCAAGCAAATCCAGCAGTTTGGTAACTTCCTCTCGAGCCGATTGGATGCAAAGGTCGCAAGCCCAAATCTTAGTTTCAAACTTGGTGGCTCCACAACATAGGCACTCTTCAGGTGTTATTCCTCTTCCTTCGAAACCGCATTTTGTACATTTAAATTCGTCGTGGATTTTGTTACAAGAAGTGGGAATGTGGTCAGCGTCTATATCGAAGACAAGGTCGGAGCCTATCCACCCTTTTTTGTCCATATCGACGTCTGGGTTTTCATAATAAGCGCAGGAATGATAAACATCTGACGGTACAGTTTCAGCAAGCATTGCTCTAAAGCTTTTAAATTCAGCAAACCTTCTGTGTCTAACCATGAAACGTTCTTTAAACATAAGATAGGCAAATTCCCGCTGTTCGGGGATACTGGTCGCAGGAATAATTGTAGAAGGATCTTGGTAGTATTCAGTGAATTTCTGGTAAACGAATTCTCGAGAAGCCTCCAAACTCTACCATCTTCGTAATGAATTATTCTGTTAGCCTTAATTTAACTGTATATCGCTAAGAAATGATTTGCCATTAATTAGATTTTTAGCATACTTTGGATGTTTTTGATAATTTGTTGGGGTAACATGGGCATCCCGCTGAAGGCGAGCAATGTAATCATAATAATTAACCAGATCATAGTTATCCCAAGTTCTATTTTACGTTGAGGAATCAATATGTATACAAAAAAGTATGGGATATACCAGTTCTGAAAGTAGGGCAATGTAAAGCTTGGCAGAAGAAGGAAGAGAGCCGACAACGAAAGTAGATTATTTTTGTTTAGCATATAAAACGCATAAACCAATGTAGTTGCCAGAGTTAGAAAAATATAATTAAATTGCAGGGTCCATGAGATTTGAGTGTGGGACGCAAAAGCGTTTATGCCGTTCATAATCAACTCTGGCCTAGTTTGGGAGAGAAATGACGCACTCAGATAAGCAGTAAACGCACTAATGAGAATTAAAGCGGCACCCGCAATAACCGCTTTATTTCGGAACAAAAGTCCCGGCTTATTTCTTTCAATTAGTTTCAGTAAACCAACGATTATTAGAGGCAACAAGAATATGCCCGCTTGATACTTTAAGAAGACAGAAATTCCTATGAGCAAAAAGAAGTAGTCATAACGTTCACTCAAAAACATGGTTACAGCGAATAAAGAAAAGATGAACGGTATGGAATCAAACATACCGCCAGCAGCATAAATTACCAAGGACACGTAAATAATGTATAGTCCAACTAGTTTCCAAAATAAATGCAAATTCTTTTTTGAAAAAGCCCTCAGGAAGAAAAAGAGGCAGATGTGAGCAAAAACAAGAAAAAGTGCAATCTCAAGTTTGTAGACTAAAACCGGGTCAAAACCATTCTGCAGCAAAGCACCAAAGGGCAAAAACAAAAGAATACTGCCCAAGGGATAAAGATGTGGCATTTCAGGCCATGTTACATACATAAAGTGTGAATTGTCTTGGCTTGAAAGTATTCCTAAAGGTTGATTAAAAATCGATAAGCCATCTTTGAGAAATAAAGTTGAAACATATGAGTGTCTTACGTGGTCAGTGAACCAATTTTCGACTGTGGCAAGCGAATTGGAATTAAAAACTAATAAAATGAGCCAAAGAGCCAGAGATACCAAAATAAATGCTAATAGGCGGTTGCGGAAGATTTTGTCTGTTGTCTGTGAGGTGGGTTTGATTTCTAATTTTTCTATACGTTTGTTAAATACCATTTTTATAATGATTAACATGGATGCGCCTAAGCTGAGGAGGAATATGATTTTTGATGGAGTAGTTATCCAGGAGTATGGGTGAAGGATTTGTGTTTTTTCAGCTGTTACTTGAAAATTGATCCAGTTCATATTTGGCGAATTTGAATGGAAAATGGCTTCATAATAGTCAGGGTCTGCAGTGAAAGAATATGTGACGTTCAAGTTCGAAGAATTAACATAGAATGAGCTGTTGGTGCTAGTTGTGATTGAGAAGGTTTTTGAGAACAATGTTGATGATTCTACTTTTATTGAAATATTTTCTCCGCCTTGGAAAGTCCCTATGCCCTTTCTGTACACTTCATTTTGACTTAGTCTGAAAGAATCGTTGAAAAGTGAGATTTTTTCACTTTTTTCAGTTATTAGTGGAAATAAACTTAAAACTGATAGGATTAGACTTAGTATAAGGAACACAATTGTGACTGAAATAAGAATTTTAGTTGTGCCCTGCCCCCTCATTTAATCCGCCTTTATCCTCGACTAAAAATAGGATTTCGCTTGTATTTAATTCTGTTACATGAAAAGAAACGTTAACTCCACAGACTTCTATGAACGCCAAACTGCTTTCATTGTATACGATAAATAACTTTTGATTTCGGTCCACGAAAGCTTAGATTTTCCACGTTTCCTATTTACAAATAAAATGGGCGTTTCTTTAATGTTGAATTTTCTTAATCTGGCTTGCCTCACAGTTTCTATCTGGATTTCATACGTGTGACTGTGCAGGTTTCCAATGGTTTCTTCTAGGAATTTTGTGGAGTAACATCGGAAGCCACTGGTGCAATCTTTAAGCTTTAAACCTAAAGATGCTCTGGCGATTAGGTTGGCGGTTTTGCTGATTACTTTTCTTGTAAATGGCCAACCGGCAATTTTGCCTCCCTTAACGTATCTGCTGCCTATGACGATTCCACAGTCACATTCCCTCATGGTTGACAGGAGCAGAGGAATGTCTTGGGGGTTGTGAGAGTAATCAGCATCCATCGTGAAGACGTATTTTGGAGGCTGTTGGGCAGCCAGAAATATTTTGAAGCCATCCGTAATGGCTGTGCCTAAACCCGTTTTTTTTGGTCGGATATAAAGCATAACATGGGTGTACTCGGATTGTTTTTGCTGAACTAACTCCGCAGTTCCGTCGGGGCTTGAATCATCAATAACTAGAATTGATACATCCAGCTTAAGGTTTTCAATGTCATCTATTAACTTGGCGATGTTGTCGGCTTCTCCATAAGTTGGAAGAATCACACCCACTTCAGAATTTAAATCAGAGTTTCCTATCAGTTGATAAACCATCAGCGAATCTTGCCATCCATGTAACAGCCTTTTTCTCTAATTAGTATAATCAAGTCTTCAACCTGAATTTAATGATTTTTGTTTCCTTTGGTAATACCTTAATGGGTGATAGATACTGCTGCACAACCCATCTCGGTTTTTGCAAACCCCATGCGTTTGTAGAACAGAGCATTGAGGGCACGTGTACTTTGTTCCCGACCCACGCTCACCTGCGATGTGCTCGATTTGGTAGCGGGTTAAACGTTCATTGTAATCCGAGAATGTTTTATACATGTCATTCAATCCCTCGGGTGTCATTCCAATGTTAACAAGAAACGAAGTTAACGTGAAGCGACCGATGTGACTTAGATGGTGGCTTTGGGCTGCATCTGCATAGAGCGCGTTTATGCATGGTGGGAAAGCTGCTTGGATCACAACTTTGGGCATTTCTTCGATTTCCTGCCCCATAATCTCCTGCGCCAGTTTTATTAGTCCCTCGGCGATTGCGGTGATTTCTTCGGGTAAGTTTTTGATTTCAGAAACATCTAAACGTTTCTCAACACGTCGTTTGATTTCTTCTTGTAGTAGGCGCATACTCTTGTCTCTATTTAAGTAAACCACGCCTTTATCCATGATTTGGTTAACGAGCTTCCATTCAGAACCGTGCATATGAGCAGAGTTCTTCAAATAAATAGAAAATCCCATGCGGAAATCTTTGTAGGGTTTCCCTTCGGCAATATCCCAGTCAAAGTCTTTAGCTATACTTTCAATTTTTTCTTTGGGTTTGAGCATTTGTGCATGAGCTGTTTTCGCTACTGCCAAGGCGTATCTTTTTTTTATCCAGGAATTTTTGGTGGCAATGACTAGAATAAGTGATGCGGCGAAAGATGAAATTTCTGTGGCTTTGTCCTTGACCCTTTCACCAGTGTTTACATCCAATATTGCTTTTTTAACACGCTCTTGGGCGCGGTCAAAAACAGGCTTCTCTGAGGCTAAGCTCCCAATTGTAAACTGCAATTCTTCAATTTGTTTGGATGCGTTCTTCAAAAAGGGGTATTTGGCAAAATCTTCAGAAGATAATGCCGATTCCATCTGCAATTGAAGTCATTACTCTGTTTCGATTCTTGGTGCCAAGTAGAAGGTTAGTTTTCCCTCTTTTGTTTGCTGGAAATCTATTCTAACAGGCATATCAGATGAGAATTCAAGTGTTGCAATATCTGAAGTTGCTGAAGCAGCCTTAATGATTTCTGAGAGGTAACTTAAGCTGAATGTGGCTTTAGCGTTCTCTTTAACTTCCAAGTCGAGTAATGCATCGTTTCCTTTTTGAAGAACTATGGTTGCTCCCATTAAGTCGCCTGAAGCACTCAACGTCATTTTGTCTGGTTCAGCTTCGATTTTTACATGATCGCTCACTAGTTGAGCGTCTTCGATTGCTTGGCTTAAGCCTTGAGTTGTGGTTTTGGCTTTAACGTTGAAGCTAATTTTTGGTGTTGGGACTTCTTCTTCTGAAGCTTCAAGTGTTGGCATAGTAAAGTTTCGGTTGTACTTACCTGTAATTGCTACAAGTAGTTTTCCAGTTTTATCATCAAGCGATAATTCAACTGCTTCTTCTTTTCCGGCGCGTTTGAGAAGCTTCAAAAGTTCACTTATGTTTAAGCAGATTTTTGTAGGCTCAGTGGATACATATTCTTGAAAAAGTGATTTGGGCCATTCAAAATCAATCATGGCAACTCGGGATGGATCCATGGCTCGCAGTTTTAAGCCTTCAGCGTCGATTTTGAAGGTTGCTTCATCAACAAGAATTGAGATGGCTGTAGCCATATCTCTTAAGAGTTTAGCGTCAGACACTTTAAGCTTGAACATATTACCCTCTTCCTCGCTTAATCATGCATTGTAAAGTTATATAGCTTATGTTACACTTGAGCTAATAAATAAATTGTTCAAAACCAACAAAATACGCACTAATATCCTTAAAAAAAACTGAAGGCGAGAATTTCACTTAAGGAACGAATTTGCTCTTAATATTTTTTGACAAGAAGGCTTTTCCAGCGCGAACCAAATGGTAAACCAAAGACTTCCCTGCCTTCAAATAATGAGCTTGAAGTTGATTTGAGGTATGCATAATATTATCCCTCCAAGGGTACTTGTAAAAAAGTGAAGTTGATTATTCAAAGGACTCTGATGAACTTGAAAACTCTGTTTTTTGGTTGATAGGTGAAAAAGTATAAGAATGTGTATGTTTCTTTATTGCGAAGCTGGTCGATACCGTGAACGTTCCTAAAGAAGTAAAGACTTACTGTCCAAAATGTAAAGTTCATCAGATTCACGCTGTAACCCTGTACAAGCCTGGAAAACGCAGAGCCTTAGCTCATGGTGAAAGGCACCATGAACGTGAAAAAGAGGGTTACGGTGGACAAAAATATCCACTTCAAAGAGAATTCGCTAAAACCACGAAGAAACAGACATTGCGTCTAAAATGCAAAGTCTGCAATTACATGCGACATAAAGACGGCATCCGACTGCGTAAACTAGTCATACAATAAATTACCGGAGTAGAAAATCATGTCTGAATGGAATAAACTTATCCCAAAGCCTAGAAGCGTCTTCCTGAGAGTTAAATGTCCAAAATGTGGTAATGAACAACTCATCTTCAGCAACACTGTTAACAAGATCTCCTGCAATGTCTGCGGTGAATTATTAGCTGAACCCTCTGGTGGAAGAGCAAAAATCAACGGTGACGTCCAAGCAGTTCTCGAGTAAGAGATGAGCACCCAAATGGCTCATGGCAAGCCCGAAAGTCGTTTAGATTGCGACATTGCAATCAATACTTTAAAGAAAACCATTATGGGTGGACAAGTCATTTTTAGAAGGGACAAATAATTGGTTTGGCAACTCCGCAAATGCGTAAAATGTGAGAATTATACATTAAACAAAAATAGTTGTCCTTACTGTGGTGGGCCAGTGAGAATTCCGCATCCAGCCAAATTCTCCCCAGATGATAAATATCTAAAGTACAGAATGGCAATGAAAAGGAGCGCTACAACAGAGTGAAAGAAACATACATCAAAGAATTTGCTGAAATCAACCCAAACCATCCAATCCTCATCGAAGGTCTTCCAGGCTTAGGCTTGGTGGGCAAAATTGCTCTCCGCTACCTGATCAAACAGTTAAAAGCCAAAAAAGTTGCTTACTTGTATTCACCACATTTTCCATACTTCGTATTAGTTAATAGAAAAGGCAACGTGCGGCTCCTAAGAGGTGCGTTTTATTATTACCAAAATCCAAAAGGAAACGACATTATCCTCTTTACCGGAGATAGCCAATCACAAACCATTGAGGGACAATACGAAATCGCCGATCGAATGCTCGATTACTCTGAAAAACACGGTGTAAAAGCAATTGCAACCATCGGCGGATACCGCATGGAACCCAAAGAAAAACCCAAAGTCTTCATAGCCGCAACCTCCCAAGATATCTTAAACAAGGCATTGCAAGCCGGCGCAACATTAAGCACATCAGGAAGCCCAATCGTGGGAACAGCTGGGTTAATTCTTGGTTTGGCAAAATTCAAAAAAATTGATGCACTATGTTTACTTGGTGAGACCCGGGGTTATTTGCCTGATCCGTTGGCAGCTAAGAGCGTTCTAGAAGTGTTAAAGTCAACATTTAACTTTGACTTAGATCTTGCAGGCTTAGACGAAGAGATTGCTAAAGCAGAGACAATGGTTACAAAGTTGCAACAAATAGAGGAAAAACGAGCAGTACAAGCTGAAGAGACAAAAAAACAAGATGATAAGAAGACCACGTATATTTCGTAGGAAACTCTTTGGTTTTTTACTTCAAGAGTTCTCGTGGCTTTATCAATTTCTAAAGTAGGTTGGCAAAAAAACATTTTTTATCTGTTTTGTTTTAAGGCGTGAATTATAAGGGGTATATCAATTATTTCGGGTTGTGTCAAGTAATATCTTAACGCTTAAGTAATTTCCAATTTCATCTTATGTCTTCTTCAGACAGCCTTCGCGAGGCTCATAAATTGTTCCCTCACGAAGCAGTTGCCCAATCATGCGTTCGACTTCGCCTCTAGGGATTTTTTGTTTAGTTTCCAACTCGTTAACTAAAGCATCTTTTTCCACGATGCCTGTGATTTTCTCCATATCCATCAATGTTGATAATACAATATGCAGTCTGTCTCGAATGCTCTTTGGTCTGCCAGTCATGATTAAGTCAATGTCCACTTTGTATGAAGACATGTCGATTCCCACTTCCTCAAGCGATCGCTTCATAATGGCGATAGCCGCATCAGCATCTGCAGCAGTGACTTCACTTCGAAGAGCAACACGCGCTCGGGCTTCTGAAACACGAACTAACGATTCAAGCTGACGCGCCGTTATGGCTACAGGTGACCCTTCTGTTTCACTTGCAGAACGCATAGCTAGGTAAAAGTCACTAAGTCGGTTCAATGCATCCATGCCTAGTTCTGGCTTGACGCTCTTGGCAAAACTGACATATTTTCGTAGAAGCTCTGCGTCAACTTGTGCTTCTACTGGGCTCGCCCCTCTTCTGTGAATTTCTAATATGTGTCTGGACATTTTTCTGTCCGAATCTTTATTTGGTACATCACGGAGAACAAAAATTAAGTCGAAACGCGAAAGGATAGTTACAGGTAATGAAATATTTTCTGCAACGGTTCGATTAGGTTCATACCTTCCCAATGATGGGTTAGCAGCTGCAAGGACGGCTGTTCGAGCGTTCAATGTTGCGACGATGCCGCCTTTTGCTACTGAAACAGTATGCTGTTCCATAGCTTCATGTATGGCAACTCTGTCTTCCGGGCGCATTTTATCCATTTCGTCAATACATGCGATTCCTTTGTCTGCAAGGACCAGTGCGCCCGCTTCAAGACTCATACTTCCACCTTTTTCACGCACTACTGCCGCAGTTAAACCAGCTGCGGTAGTACCTCTACCCGAAGTGTACAGTCCACGAGGAGCAATTCTTGCAACATACTGAAGCAACTGCGATTTGGCAGTACCCGGGTCACCGATTAACAGCGCATTCATTTCGCCTCTAACGTTCACATCTGGAAGACTCTTTGATACACCGCCGAAGAGTAGATACATTATTGCTTCTTTGATATGTTCTAATCCAAAGATTGAAGGCGCGATCGAAGTAAGGATTTTCCGGTGCACTTCTGGATCTTTAGATAACGCAACCATTTTGGCTTCTTCTTCAGGTGTGGGTGGCGAGGTTTCAGGTTCTTTCCCCAAGACTTCTATAGAGTTGGCGTCTAGTTGAAGTATGAATGTTCGTAGTTTTCCCATACCCATAAGCGATGGTGCAAATGCACGTACTGTGCCGACTATTGAAACGTGGTCTCCCGGTCTTGCTACGTCGACTATTTCGTCTCCGACAAGTTTTACAGCCAATACTCGTGGAAGCTGCCCTGGAGGTAAATCCTCAGGTTTTTCTTGAAGGCGAAGATCTTGTGAATCTATGAATGTTGATTCTTCTTGGCTAAACTCGAATGGGCCATCTCTGCCGCAATCTGGAGCAACGCATACAGATGGAGCCTTCAAAAATTGTCCAGTTTGTTCAACCTGATTTACTGTGCCGCATCGTTTACATTTGAAAGCTCCCAACTGAACCATCGGTCGCACGGGTGTAGCCCGCACTACGATGCCTTCAATCATTACAAGTTTGCTCATTTGCCTTGAGCCGAGTTTTCGAAGAATCTCTTTGCCCAAAAGTTTTACAATTCTAACTATAACTTTCTCTATTTTCTCAGCGTATTCTGCATCCTCGATTCGAAGTTGTTCGTATGCTCCTTTACCAGCATGTTGTAGGTACTCTTCAGGTCTGTTTAGTATTAGTTCTGCTAAGGCTTGGTCAAATCCGTAAAGCTCTTCAAAATCGATAGTTAAAGACCCTTTTCCGTTGATGGCTAACTGGGCGATTCGTTGGCGGTATTTTTCTTTTTTGAAAAATTCTTGAAAACGTTGCTGAGGGTCTATGGTCTCAAGTCTAGCCATCCTTATTTCTCTCCAACGTTTTCTAAGATTCTAGCTTTCCATTCCGAAATGATCTTAACAAGTTGCTCGTAAACAAGGCGTTCTTCACTTGTGAATTTTTTAAGAACTTGGTCACTTTGGGCGGGAGCGGCAGATATTGCGACTATTTTCTTTAGTCTTGAATTAACGATGTCACGTGCTAATTGTCTTGCGCGGTCGTATTCTTGGTATTTCTCGGATTGTTTTTGAGCTTGGCCTTTTAGATCTGAGATAAATCTGCGGAGTTTGGGGTAAAAGTCGCCTGGCAACTCTGAGATTTGCCCTGGAGTCTGGACGCCTTCTTTCCATTGGACTTTGAAGAGTTTGGTAGCGTCGAGAACGTCGTCTTCGCGGAAATGAACCATGCCCGCAGTTGCGAGTTCTTTAGCTACCCAAAAATAGATCTCGTATTCATTGCCTTCGTCAAAGGGACCTACAGTTAAGCCGGCAAGTTTGATTTCTGGGCAGTTGCGGTTCGCTATGATTTTAACCAGTGAATTCTCATAGCAAAAGTCTAAAGTGCATATTTTCGCTGCCAAATCCCTATCCCTCTCAACACGATTGCCTTTGCGGGATTCAACAGATATAGCGAGAACAGTTTTAAGGATTGCTAGAAAAATAAAGCTAACGAAAATCCATTATTTATTGTACTAGTGAAGAATCTACGCAGTTTTAAGGATGGAGGTTGTTTATGGCCAGAGTCCCAGCACTTTTATCGCATTTGCTACTCGTCCAACCCCCAACATTAAGGCTCCAGTGCGCATATCGCTTTCTTCTCTCACCACAATCGCTTCAACGTCGTTGAAGGCTGTGGTCATCTTCTCTTCAAGCTTGTGGTTCACCGTTTCTAGTGGCCATTGTTCGCGGGTTAGGTTTTGGACCCATTCGAAGTAGCTTACTGTTACTCCTCCACTGTTGGCGAGGATGTCTGGTATAAGGCAGATTTCTTTTTCGTACAAAATCTTGTCAGCTTCCATGGTTGTTGGTCCGTTAGCGCCTTCAGCAACCATTTTCGCTTTGATTTTGTCCGCGTTCTTGTATGTAATCTGGTTTTGCAGTGCCGCGGGGACAAGCACGTCGCATTGTAATTCAAGTAGTTCCTCGTTGGTTATGTTCTTGCAGCCCACGAAGCCTTGGACCGATTGGGTTTTTTCTTTGTGAGTCAAAACATCTTGTGGACTCAAGCCTTCTTTGCAATAGACTCCGCCAGTAGAGTCACTTACTGCAACTACTTTGCATCCAATTTCTCGAGCAGCAACTGCTGCGTGGTAACCAACGTTGCCGAAACCCTGAATTGCCAGAGTAGCTCCTTTAAGTTTTAATCCATTATTCTCTGCTGCCTGTTTTACGCAGTGGATTACGCCACGCCCCGTGGCTTCGGTTCTGCCCCATGAACCCCCAATCTCAACTGGTTTGCCAGTCGCGCTTTCAGGGATTCTGTATCCTTTAAGTTGGCTGTAAGTGTCCATTATCCACGCCATTGTTTGTGAATCAGTGTACATGTCGGGTGCAGGAATATCCATGTGCGGACCGAGATACTCTGAAATCAAGCTTACATATCTTCGAGTCAAACGTTCCAGCTCATTTTGGCTTAGTTTCTTGGTATCCACGCATATACCGCCTTTGGCCCCTCCGAATGGTATGTTGGCAATTGCACATTTCCATGTCATTAGCATCGCAAGTGCGGTGACTTCGCCAAGAGTTATGTTTGGGTAGTAGCGGATTCCTCCTTTGAAGGGTCCGCGTGCATCCCAATGCTGAACGCGTACACCATTGAAAACGTCAACTAAACCATTATCCATTCGAATGTCAATGCTGACCGAGATTGACCGTTTAGGTTGGCTAAGCATTTTATGCATTCCTGAATCAAGCCCCAGCTTTTTAGATGCCAATTTGAGTTGCGATAATGCAACGCTTAACGGTGTGTGTTCTTCTGTCAATAGACAAGCCTTCTGCAACAAAAGTTAATCAAAAATGGCTAGTTAAGAGTTGCCATTAAAAGTTTTTGTAGGTTTAGTTGATGCTTTCGTATACAAAACAAAATATTCTCATTTTGACCTGACTTCCTTACTTGTGTTGAAACGGCAAACCGCAAAATTTGAGACAATGATTTTGGAAGCTAAAGTATTAGAAAAAAATTTATTATTGTACAGTATTTTTTAAATAAATAGAATGGTCTAATGCAATTTATTAATAATTATGACTCTGTTATAATTTTTGAAGGTATTCTTCAAACTGCTTCCTATCCCTCAAACAGTGCGGACAAACGCAATCAAATGGTAAATTCTTGGTTGTGCACAACTCATCATATTTACAATCGTTGCAAGCAAAATCTTTGCCGCATCGAGTGCAACTTTGAAGAAAAATTACTTCCGTATCAAGGATTCCTTTGATTAAGTCCATAAGGTTCTCGATATCGTTGTAATTTTTGATAGAATAAAGGTATTGCTCGCGATTGTAACCTAACCCTGCGTTTATTAAGAGTATGAACTTTTCTTTTTCAACCCGTGGAAGTTTGAATGCTTTCTTATTCAAAACCACCATGATTGCTTAGAACCTGTTCATTTTAATTAGAAAATCAACTTCTTCAGGTGTAAATTTAAACCAAGCTGCAAGGGTAATCCCTTTTTGTTTCTGCAACAATTCTTTGACGAAAGGAACGAAAAAATGTTTTGCTTTTCCATGAGAAACGTGACATTGGGCTCCAATTTTTCCGCATATACCGTCAAGCATGTTTCTTTTGCCTTTAGTCCAGAACAAAGTTATGATTCGAATTGGCGGTGAAATGAAAGTGAAGGGTTTGTATGATTCAGGATTAACTGCCGCGGCTTTTGATAAGCAGTTAAAGAAGTACTTTAAAAGAAACCAATGTTCAGTTCCAATTCTACCTCTATAAACATCTGCTTGAGATACAAAATCGTAAGCGGCTGCAAGCTCAGACGGGTTAGTGAAACGCCTTGGAAGGTTGTCGCTTATAGAAAGCAGAAAATCGTCGTAGTCAACATTCGAGTAGCTAAGCAAACTTGATACTTCTGCAATTGATTTTGCTGAGAAGAATCCCCTCAATGTATCATCCATGCTGATGTCCTTGTTTCTTGAACTCAGCATGACCGTATCTTGAAGAGTTAATGAATGGGTTCCTTCACCTAAGCTCTGCAAATCATTTATGGCTGAACGCACATCGCCGCGGCTATTTTGAGCAATTCGTTCTAGCGCTTCAAACTCTGCTTTCACGTGTTCAAGCAAACATATTTTCTGAAGCAGAGCAATAACCAATGGAATGCGTATTTGCTGAAACCGCACGAGCAGGCATACTTTTTTTAGAGGTCGAAGTTTTTCTATGTCGGGGTCGTTTGCAGCCATTATGACTGGAGTACGTGCTTCTTCAACAATTTTTATTATTGCACCGACACCGCCTCGATCCTCATTGCCAGCGATGCCGTCAACTTCGTCTAGAAAAAGAAGGTTGCCTTTGCCTTTGGTTTGATTTTGAATTGAGAAATTATCTAAAGCCATGTAGGATGTAGCTGGTTTTCCAACTGCATTAATTGCTTTCTCCGAGCGTGTATCGCTAGCATTCATCTCAATAATTGTGAAGCCAAATTCTTTTGCAGAAGCATTGACTAGTGCTGTTTTTCCTACACCGGGTGGTCCATAGAGTAAAATCGCTTTTTTTGTTCGACGTTTGCTTCTGAGCCACTCGAGAAAAGTAGCTTTAGCTTCTTCGTTGCCAATTATGTCTTCTATCTTTTTTGGGCGGTACTTTTCAACCCATAGGAGATCATTTCGCAGCATAAGTTTCCTCTACATTCTTTCCAAACTTTGCGAACTGCGCTAATAAAGCACTTAGTTGGATATCGCTATTGGCACCTTGAGTTAAGCGGTAATCGTATTCGCCGATGATATTAGATAGGTCAGCTTTCTGTTCGGGCGTTAGATCGGACATTTTAAAGATTTCGCGTTGCACTTGACGGATGATTTCGTTGCCTGAAAAACCAAACGACCCCATTATTTCATACATTGTTTTTCTGGCTTCAATGAAGTCGCCATATAAGGCTTTTCGAATCATTTTTTGCACCTGCATAGGGCTGGCTTCTCCAATAACTAAGGAAACTGTCTTTTCATCCACACAGTCAGGTTTGTAGGCTGAAGCGGTTTGCAACGCGTTTATAGCGTGTCGCAAGTCGCCTTCGGAGTAGTCCACGATTCTTTCGGCTGCTTCAGGCTGCAGGTTAATATTTTCTTTTTTAGCGATACATTGCAGTTGGTCTTTCATTGCTTGTTTATCTAGTCGCGAGAATCGGAAAATTGCGCAACGGCTCTGTATTGGTTCAATAATTTTACTCGATTGATTGCATATTAGGATGAATCT
The DNA here is from genome assembly GCA_963831895.1 of Candidatus Bathyarchaeota archaeon. Taxonomy (GTDB): domain Archaea; phylum Thermoproteota; class Bathyarchaeia; order Bathyarchaeales; family Bathycorpusculaceae; genus Bathycorpusculum. The sequence continues at coordinate 159,287 of CAWHSD010000024.1, read as the reverse complement.
GGATGTGCGGGAACTTGTTTCCATTATGCGTCTGAGTGCTGTTTGAGCTGGACCTGTCATTTGGTCACATTCGTCAAGTATGATAAGGGCAAACGGGATGTCACCAAAACCTGAGCGGCTGTAACGTGAGAAATCTTTGATTCGATCACGAACCGTATCTATCCCTCTTTCATCTGAAGCATTAAGTTCAAGTGTAAAGCTTCTCCAGTTAGCACCATACAATTCGTGTGCGATACAGAGAGCGATTGTTGTTTTTCCAGTACCTGGAATCCCTGCCAGCATCAAGTGTGGCATAGTCTTTGGGTTTTTCATGAATGCCTTAAGGCTCTCTACAATGTCTTTTAAACCCACGACGTCATCGAGGGTTTTGGGGCGGTACTTCTCGACCCACATAAGTGCTTCTTCATTAATTGCCATAAAGTTAACCACCAATAAATCATAGATTACCTTGTTCTAATAACTAATCTGTCTTTCTGTAAAAATTAAAGAACAATTTGGCTCGAGATTAACCGATTTTGCTGCCTTCAACAATGTCTTTGTCGGGTTGCAAGACCGAAGTGTTTCCTGCCTCATCTTCAGCAGCTAAAATCATACATTGGGATTCTATTCCAGCCAACATTCTTCTTTGAAGATTTAGGAGAAAAATGCATTTCTTGCCCACCAATTCTTCTGGCTTGTAATATTTAAGGAGCCCTGCAACCGCTTGGCGCTTCTCTGAACCAAAATCAACAAGGATTTTTATTAGTTTTTTTGATTCTGGTACAACTGTGGCTTCTATTATTTTTCCTATGCGTAGGTCTATTTTTTGGAATTCAGCGAAAGTTATTTCTTCAGCCATAATCTTCACGCTTAAGCGTAAGTTATTGTGTGTTTAGATATTTACTTTGCTTTCTCTCGTAAGCTTGATTCTTTGTTTGGTTGCTATAATGTGAGCTTGTAGTAGTGGTTCAGGGATTCTGTCCTATGAACAATGTTGGACAATTTTGACGGCGGTATTTAGGGATATTATGTGTCCTATGCTTATGTAGATAGGTTTGGCGCCAAATTTTGTAGTTACTACTTCACCGATGACTTCGTTTTTATCAGTTAACAAAGTTCTACCCATTTTCTCGCTGGGTACGCCAATCAACCTGTATTTGCAGCGCCAATAGATGTTTTCCTAATGCTAGTCCGAGATGGCTTGCGAACCCACATCTGTAGGGATGCGCCAACCCTTGGGCATCACCTAGAAAAACATCTGGTTGAGACTTCAACTTTTTGATTGCTGCCAGTGCGGGAGGAATTTCTCGGAAAGACAATAAAGTTGGAATATCAGGTATCTTTAATTCGCAAATTGCAGTTTGTGTCTCCAGAAGATTTAGCGTTTCAATGTCAATAACCGCTATTGCATGATTCCAAAATTGCCATGTAGGAAACATCAACACCACCGACTATTTTGAGGTAATCTGTCATCTAAAATCAATTTTTTTGATAGACAGACCTGTGTTTTGTGGGATTTCTTACGAAGAAATTCTTGGTAAGCTTTGGCAAATCCCTTTTTTACTCTCTTGTAGATTTTAGTTTGACTGCTTCATTAGAAGGGTCAAACCGTCTTAGCTGGTCTTCAAGCGATTTTCTGCGTACTTCTAAAGTAATGTCGCCGCGTGTGGATTCGATGATTCTCCGTGCAATGTCTGATTTGTGCCTTAATCCAGGAACAAGCATGTACGCTTCATCCAAAGCTAAGAGTTGAATAAAGACTTGATCCATAATTTCAAGACATTTCTCTCCTTTCACTACTTCGGCTTCACGCAAATTATCCAGTGCCAAGCGTCTATATTCGCCTATTACATCAGCCAATCCTAATACATAATCAACTGATGGCACATTAATCTCGGTTGGAGACATAAAGCGGTCTTCTTTAACCAAAATCAAGAAAATATTAGCTTCAGAATATTCTTGGAAAGCTGCGCTAAGCATGCCCCCGTAAATGATTTCAGGGTATTGTTTAGCTTTGTCCTGTAGGCTTTCAATTTTTTCTCTGGCACTTGCAATCATTTTTTCTGCGTCGTTGAATCTTTTTTGGTGAATGAGCAGAATCGCTTGTTTGGATAGGCTTGTGGCTTTACGCATGCTTTCGTGGGTTTCCTCGCGAATCTGGTTTTTCGCCATAAGCTCGCTTTTTACTTCTTGAATAATTAACTCTAAAGAGATCAAAACTACACCCAATAGAAAATTATTGTCTGGTTGTTTATTTCAATTTCTTAAAACTTTTTCGCCTGAAGCAAAGTTACTTTGACATAGATTGCGTCTGCTTCTTTGGATTTCAAATTCCACAAGGGCTTTGGACATGCATCAATTTGCTCCAACTCGAAGAGGCCTTTCCAATCTGCTTAGTAACACTACTCTGCTCTCAGGTGCTTCATCAATAACTCTATAGCCAGTCTTCTCTGCTAACTGTGTTGCGAAATCTTTTACTTCTCCATGCATGGGCATACGGTCGAAGCCCAGGCGCAAATTCGAAAAGCCAATATGCATGTACGCTTTGGCTTCAATGTAAGTTGGATTTGTCTTCTCAACGAGTTTAGCGTACTCATCAATTAAACTCATGTTGTGTTCTTTAACAAGCGTCATGCGTACTACTGTTGGGCAGCGAAAACTCTGAAGCAAACCCAACGTTTCATTTAGTTTTATCCAGGCGCCTGGAAACAAGGGTCGACAAACTCGCTTGTAGACTTCTTCGTTTGGGGCGCATAGTGAGATGTATAGTTGGGTGGGTTCATGACTTAGCTTTGACAGTTTAGACGGTAAAGTACCATTCGAAACAAGAAAAGTAGTTAATCCTTTTTGGTGGAACGTTCGGATAAGCTCGCCCAGAGGTTCATAAAGTGTAGGTTCACCCGTTAAACTTATGGCAACTTGTTTAGGTCTTTGGGCTTCTTGGAATTTGCGCCAATTCGTCTTCTCATTACCTTTGTAACCTGTTAAAATTTTTTCTTGAGCTTTAAAACAACCTTCAACAATATCTTCAGGTGTATCTTTATTTGGATTTTTCATCTCATCCCATGTAACTTCTAAATCTCCACTCTGGGCCCTCCAACAAAAAAGACATTGTTGCGTACAGGAATAAAGTGAAGGTGTCATCTGAATGCACCTGTGTGATTGGATTCCATAAAATTTCTGTTTATAACATGATCTGCCGTTTACGATTGATTCGTAGAGCCATTTGCATCTTTTAACCGCTGAGTGGCTGCCTATTAAATGGTATTTTTGTTTCTTTAAAGCAGCTAAAAGTGGCGAGGCAGATTGGTTTTCCAAGTTGTACACCGAGTTTCAGTAACATTAGAATGAGGTCTTTAAAGAATCCTTTTGCTTGCAAGCAGTTTTATTGATGAAATCCTCTTTTTATCTGCCATAACGGTGGAATCAATGGGTCTTGAGTTTTAAAGGTAAAGTTTAAAATCATCTCTTAGGTAAATCATGAGCTCAGCTGACATTGGCTATCTATTTGGGAGAGTAGAGTGATTGAACAAGAAAACTATTGCCGTTTCCGTCTTATTCTTAATGGTTTTTGCAGCAATGTTTGCGCCTCTTGAGATTTTAGCTCAAAATACGAACCTTGGCGTGAGCATTCTCCAAATAACTCCAAGTTCAGCTACTGGACCAGTTGGATCTAGTGTTAACGTTATTGGAACAATCTATGTTTCCAACGGTTCTTATCAAATTGTTATGGGTAAAACCGTAGTAAGCAGCGGCAAAGCGGACGGTTATTATGTTGATGCAAACTTTACGGTTCCTGAACTCCCCGTTGGTCCTTACGCTTTAACACTTACAGACTTAGGCATCAACGTTAACTCTACTCAACAATTCACAGTTACTACTGGTTATGCTATAACTGCCCTTCCTTCATCGATTCAGGAAGGAAGTAGTTTAACTTTAGTTGTCAGTATTACCGGGGCTCAATCTGGGCTCTCATACAGCGCAAACATTGCCGTGGTTCTTCCAAACCCGCTTGGCACAACTTACTCAAAAATAGTTACATTAGGAACTAGCCAAAAGGGGACTGCAAGTGCACAAGTAACTTTTCCAGACTCCAGTTTCAACCCTGTTGGTTCAGTTGGTAATTACGCGGGAACTTATACTGCATACTTCAATCAATCTCAAAATTTAGCGCAAACCACGTTCTCAGTTAACTTCATCGATTCAACATCATATCACCGAGGTCAAACAGTAGTCATCCACGCAACAGGTTACCAGCCAAACCAAGCAGCAACCCTCACCGTAATCAGTGCGGTTGGTTCAACAATTGGAACCGCATCGGTAACGGCTTCAACTAGCGGTTTAATCAGCACAAACTGGATAGTTCCTTCAGATGCTCCAATTGGAGATTGCACAATAAGAATAAATGCCGATGGTGTTCAGAAATCAATTCTGGATTCACAAACCTTCGCAATTATCGGATACACTGTTAAGGTTCAGACAATTAATTTAGCTGGTCAAATAGTTCCCGAGGTGGCACTTCACGCTGTTGACTCATCAACAAAGGTTGCGTATGATGCAACAAGCGGTTCCGATGGTATGGCAACTTTTAAACTTGAAAAAGGCACGTATGATATAACCGCCACTTGGAATGGCGTTAACGTAGGAAATACAAACATAGTTGTAAGTGGAGATTCAACGTTTACCATTAATTGTCAATTATCTAACGTAAGGATCACTGTTAAAAGTTCAAGTGGAATTCCAATGCCCTTCGTCAATCTAAACATAGTTTACCGCTACCAAAGCAACGGAGGATCAAAAACTGGTAACATTTCAGGACAAACAGATTCTTCAGGCAGTTTTACATTAAACTCAAGTTTGCCAAGTGCAACCTACACCATAGATGCTTCAATTTACAATCAAATTTTCAATGCTGGCAACAATACAGTAAACAATCTCCAGTCTCAGGCAACTGCACAAATATTCATAATATGTCCAAGTGAAACCGTAACATTCAATGTAGTCGGCAATAACCAAGAACCAATTCCTAACGCACGCATTGAACTAGTAGAGTTATCAAACGGTTTATTCTATTCGGCTACAACAGATTCAACTGGTTCAGCTACAACCCAAACAACATTTGGAATGTACCGGGCTAGAGTTTACAAAGACAATACTCTAATCAACGAAACAAACGTACAAATCTTCAGCAATAGCCAGCAACAAATACGATGTACACTATTTGGCATTCAACTTTCAGTGGCGGTTGTTGATTTCTTTGGCAATCCAATCTCAAACGTTAACGTGACATTAAATGGACCTGAAAAAATCTCCCAAGTTACTCAAAGCGATGGAAAAACAACGTTCAGCAATATAATCGGCGGCAACATGCAGATAATTGCTCAGGCCTCAGGAACAAAAGACGCTTATCAAGCACTGATATTAACTGTTAATCAGCCAACTTCTGTGCAAATTAAAATAGAAAGGTACATTGCTTTGGGGTCGATGTTGATACCAGCAAGCGCGCTTATAACTATTATAATTATTCTTGTAGCGTTAGTCTTGTTTGCTCTTGTAGAAATCTATAGGCGAAGAAGAGTTAATCATGCAACTGCCACCTAAAATTCCTCCTTTAATAGAAAAAAGTTTATATTGCATTCAAATTACTTAAGAAACTCTAAAGACATATCAAATAAACACATTTTGATTTGACAATTGAGGTGTATTGTTGGCTCAATCAAAAGCTTGTTCTCCAGCATGTCAATCTTTTAAATGCGCAAAAAACTCTCTGATCTTTAGACGAGACTCTATTTGGTGTAGAGAAACTGAGGAACAGTGTAACGTCGCAAAATGCACTTATTCAATGTGCATGAAAAGACGTTTGTTGCCTGAAGCGATTTGCGGCGAAACCATCAAACGTAAGACTGTTGAGAAAGACGTTGATGATTTCTTCGACGACTCAGTGAAGCTTAAAGGAAAAGCTCTGCGTAAACTCGGAGACCAAGAATTCTTTTAAAATAAAAGACTGAACAAAAAATTGCTCGTGTAACACACGAGTTTTTCTTTTCTATTTTGATTTAACCCGTTTTACTACTGGCGGCTTAACCTTCTTGAGAATCCTGTATCCGCAAATAATGCATTTGGTTTCTCCACCACGTAACTCTAATTCTTCAGATGGCACTCTTGATCCACATCTCATGCATTCATAAACAATTCCAGATTTTTCCATTGAGAACGCCTGTCCTACAAAGAAAAGCATTTTACTTTTAAACATTTCCAATAGTGGATGATAATGAGGATGGTTAGTTGAGGAAACGGCTCCGTGATAAGCTTTCAGTGGCTCTCCCGTTAGAAGAAATAGGCAAAGTTTACAATTCTTTCGACGTAATAGGTGACATAGCAATCATTAAAATAAATACTCTTCAAAACGTCGAAGAAATAGCAAAACATATTATGACTTCGCAAAGAAGAATAAAGACTGTTCTCACCCCAGTTACTAGCATTACGGGAGATTTTAGAGTTAGAAAACTAAAACATTTGGCGGGTGAAAATAAAACAATTACTCGCCATAAGGAATCGGGATGCACCTTCAAAGTTGATGTTGAGAAATGTTTTTTTTCACCTAGACTGTCTTACGAACATTTACGAATTGCAAAGCTTGTTCAGTCTGGAGAGACAGTTGTTAACATGTTTGCGGGTGTTGGTTGCTTTAGCATTGTTATAGCCAAGACAGCAAACAAAACCAAGGTTTACTCAATAGATGTTAATCCAGCTGCAATTCAATGCATGGAAGAAAACGTTAGGATCAATTATGTTGGTGGATCTGTTTTTCCAATGCTTGGAGACTCAAAAGACATTATTAATTCTAAACTGCAAGGAATAGCTGACCGGGTTCTTATGCCCTTGCCAGAAATAGCCCTCGAATACTTACCTCATGCACTTTCAGCGCTCAAACCAACAGGCGGGTGGATTCACTACTACGATTTTCAACACGCACCTGGAGAGGAAAATCCCACAGAAAAAACTAAACTAAAAGTTGTTGAAAAGCTCGAGTGCTTAGGAGTAAATTATGAGTTTGTTAATTCTAGGGTTATGCGCTCCACGGGTCCAAACTGGTACCAAACTGTTTTGGATATAAAGGTAGAAGAGTTGCCTAACAAGTTTTAATAACTCAACGTTAACTATTTATTTCATGGTATTTGTATGAAACGAAAATTAATGGAAATCCTTGCTTGCCCAATAGATAAGTACCATCCGTTGGAGCTTCACGTTTTCGAAGAAAAAGACGAAATAGTGGAAGGATTAATCGTTTGCCCAAAATGTCTACGGTGGTACCCAATTCGCGACGAAATCCCAGAAATGCTTCCTGATGAGTTGCGCAAAGAGGCCGAGGATTTACCTTTCTTGAAGAAGTGGAAGGAAAAAGCGCCTCAAAAAATCGTTTCTGAAGGCAAGCCCTTCAACCTAAAATAAATTCTTTTACCTTTTTATTTGTATTGCCTTGTTTTTTGCTGATGACTGCATTGCAGCTGTAGCTATTTCCAGAGCTCTCACGCCATCATCGCCAGTTACAAGGGATTTCTTCTTCTCCAATATACAATCAGCGAAGTGTTGGAGTTCAGCTTTCAAGGGTTCTTGAAATGGATATCTGGGTTGAACCGATTCTTTTTGCTGCTCGATCCATAAATCCTGCGTTATATAATCCAGACGCATAATAGCGTCGCTTCCCGTGACAGTTAAGGTTCGTGTTTTGTAAGGTGTGAGCCAATTGGATTCTATAAATGCGCTTTTTCCATCTTTGTAGGTCAGCATTATATGGGCGTAATCCTCGAATTTCTTGATTCGCATACTTCCCATCTTGGCATATACCGAGATTGGGTCTTCATTGTAAATGAAGCGTATGACATCAATGTCGTGTATGGCCGTGTCTTTAACAACACCGACATCGCCGATGCGCTCTGGCCACTGGGAAACGCGTTTGGCGGTTGCACACACAAGTTCTCCAATTTTCTTGTTTTCAACCGATTGGCGAATATACTGCAAGCCAGGTATGAACCGCATTAGAAATCCAACAGTCAAATGGAGACCGTTCTCTTGTGCTGTTCGCACCAATTTCTGGGCTTGCTGGGTATTAGTAGCCATAGGTTTCTCGACCAAAACGTGTTTTCCAGCTTTAAGCGCTTTTAACGCTTCTTTAGCAAGAATTGTTGACCAAGTACACACGTTTACCGCTTCAATTGATTTGTCTTTTAACATTTGTGTGCTGTTCGAGTAAGCTTTTACTCCGTATTGAGCTGCCATAACTTTGGCTCTTTCAGGGTTAACATCACATATTGCAATGAGTTCGGTTGATGGTAGTTCTTTATAGACTCGTGCGTGGTTTTTTCCCCATTGCCCTGTTCCGATTACTGCTACCCCAAGTTTTTTCAATTCTTATCAGTTCCTCTACCTAAGCCACAGTATATGAAGCCTTCTGCCTCAACCTTTGCGGGTTCAAAAATACCTATTAAATCTACAACAACTGCAGGTGTTTTCATTAGTGCTTTTAATTTTTTCAGGTTTAAGTTTTTAAATTGTTCTTGCCCTGTCAATATTACAATTGCATCTGTGCCTTCTACTGCCTCATTGAGGGTGGTTTTCACAACGCGCCATTCCTGTGGCCCCATCTTTGAAATTGGATCATAGAGGTTAGGTTTAGCACCTTTTTGTTCTATCATTTTAACAAAAATTCCTGTAGCCGATGATGGGTTAGCTGTTCCTAAAACTGCTATTTTAGCTCTCCTTAAGGGTTTGCCTCCGCTTCTTAAGGAATCCTGAGTTAAACTAACTGCGTGTTTTACCATATCCTCATTTATTTGCCTAGCCAAGGAGGGAAGTCTGAGTTTAGCATTCAAGTTTTCGGCGCTATCAAGAAGCAAATAAGCTTCGTTCCTGTTTTCTTCTTCAACTATTGTAGGCCAAAAACTGGGGTCATTAAGTTCAAGAATCTTTAAGATTTTAAAGTAGTCGGTCTTTGCGATTTCACAGAAAACTGATAACTCGTTAGCTAATGCACGATTTGAATCTTGTTTTGCTACCGTGAAAAGTATTGCTGTCTCAGTCAATTTTATGTCGTAGATTGCTTTTACTTTTTTTGTTATTGTCTTCAGAATGGTTGAGGCTGCATTTAGGCTTGTTTGGTCAGAGGCTGCAATCATCAATTCTAACTTCATTATTGAGCTGTCTGCTGAAAGAATTGGGTTATAGACTAAACCAAAATCTTGCCCCGACTTAAGCCCGGAAGTGTTTTCAAGTGTTTCTTTCACTGTCCCTTCGGTAAAACCGATACCCGCAATACCGCCGTATATGACCAATGTGCCTTTTTGAAGTGCTGCGCCAACTTGTTTGCACGCGCTTATTATTTGTGAGTAGTCTGTTTTTTTCTGCTCATCAACTTTAGCTCCAATTGCTATGATGATGAGGTCGCTTTGGGAAACTGCGTTTTTTCGTTCGTTGCTAACGCTAATTTGTCCTGAGTTGAGGTGACTTTTAAGTTTAACTTCAACTTGCTGTAGAGAATTAGATGTTTTTCCCTTAGCCACTTTTTTTATTACTGTTGGGTCAGCATCCGTACAGATAACTCTGAAGCCTGCTTCGGCAAAGGCGTTTGCGTAGAGGATTCCTTTTTGCCCGCATCCGATAACGCAAACAGTGAATTTTAAGCGTTTTTCATTAGTGTCGACCTCTTCGGGTTTGAGGTTTAAAACTGCGGGCATCGACTGGTTTTCTCCAAAGCTTGGCTTTTAGGGAAGCTATATCTTTTCTAAGATTTTTATGAGTTTTTCACTGTAGTCTTCCACTAATTTTAGAGCTGTTTCTTGGTTTTTCGCCTCAGCGTATAATCTGAAAACTGGTTCCGTTCCGCTTGGCCGAATCAAAATTGCGCTGCTATCGCTAAACCAGATTTTGACGCCATCAATGGTGCTTACATTTTCGTTTTTAACTTGTTCAAAGATTTTTTGTTGCAGTAACTCTTTTTTGTTGTCTGGGCACTCGATTTTTGCTTTCTCAATGAAATACTGAGGTTGTTCAGCTACGAGCTGAGAAAGTGATTGCCCCGTTTCAGCCATGATGTTGAGAAGTAGTACTGTTGTCATTGCTCCGTCACGGACAGCTTGATGTGGACCATAGAATACTCCGCCGTTCTCTTCCCCACCCAAATTAGCGTCTATCTCTTTCATTTTTTGGGAAACTGTTACGCTTCCGACCTTTGTTAATATTAATTCGCCTTTGTAAGCTTCAACAGTGTCTTTTATTAGGGTGGATGAGCTTACTGGTGTTACTATTTTTGCACCTGGGTTCTTTTGCAGGTAATTTTTGATGATTATTGCGAAGGTTTTGTCTCCCCAGTAGATCTCGCCTTTTGAGTCAACAAAAATTGAGCGGTCAGCGTCGCCGTCAAAAGCCACTCCCATATGTGCTCCGATTGCTTTCACAGTGGAGGATAAAACGCCTAGATTCTCTGGTCTTGGCTCTGGCATTCTGCCTGGAAAAGTCCCGTCGATGTTAGCATTAATGCTGGTTATTTTGCAGCCAAGTTCCCTTAACAAGGATGGTGCTGTGAGTCCACCTACACTGTTGGCGGCGTCGACCACGACATGAAAGTGTTGATTGGCTATTGTTGTTTTGTTAACGTGTTTTTTTATGGCTTGGATGTATTCATCATTGATTCCAGGCAACTCACGTTTTGAGCCTAGTTTGTCCCATGATGCATAGACGATTTTGTTATCAAAGAAAATGTTCTCGATCTCAACTTCTTGTTCATGAGAGGTTTCGATGCCGTCGTTCCAAATAACTTTGATTCCGTTGTATTCAGGCGGATTATGTGAAGCGGTTATTATTACTCCGCCATCCATCTTGTGGTTTTTAACTGCAAACTGCAAGGAAGGTGTTGGTGCCATTCCTGCAAGATACACGTTGCACCCGGTAGCTGTCAGTCCAGCAATTACAGCTTTTGCAAACATTGGGCCGCTTGTTCTAGCATCATATCCCAAAAGTAAATTTTTTTCTTTTCCGAAGAAGGTTCCAATTGAAGCTCCGACTTTAATGGCCATTTCAGGGGTCAACTCAACGTTGACAAGGCCCCGGATGCCGTTTGTTCCAAAAAGTTTTCGCGTACTCATGTAAATTCAACTCTGTGTAGCTAATAACAGTTGAGTTTAGGTTTTAAAATGTTTCAGTTACTTCCTTTGCTGGACATACTACTTGACCATCATACATGTGAATGCTGTCTTTAACCTTAGCGAGGTCGCCTACTACACATCCCTTCGGAAGTTTAACCCCTTTGCCTATTTTTGCTCCTTCACCAACTATGGCTCCGTTGAGGATAGCGCCGTCAGCTATGTGGGCTTCTGCGAAAATAACTGAATTTGAGATTTGTACATTTGCGCCGACTTTGACATTTTTACCTAGAATTGCGTATGGTCCGATTATTGAGTTTTCGCCAACAAAGACTCCTGAATCTAAAGCTATAGGGTTTTTTACGTAAGGTTCAAGGTTGTCTAGTTTGGAGTTTTTTGCAAGGGAATCGAGGACTGCTTTGTTTGCTTCCAGGTATTCATGGGGCTTACCAATATCTATCCATAGTCCATCGATGCAATGACCACATAGTTTGCCTTCCTCCGCCAACTTTGGGAAGACTTCACGCTCGATGGATACTGCTTTTCCTTCAGGAATGTACGTGAACACTTCTGGGTCTAGAATGTATGCGCCAGCGTTTATTTGATTGCCTAGGTGCTTGGCCTTTATGTGGTTTCTCCACAAACCGTTTGATTACAATGCCTTCTAGGTCAGCAACGCCAAAACTGCATGGATCTTCGACTTTGCATAGTGCAATTGTTGCTAATGCACCAGATTTTTTGTGTGCTTCAAGCAGTTCTCGATAGTTAATGTCTGCGTATATGTCGCCGTTCAACATTATAAACGGTTCATTGTGCCCAATTAGGTTCTCTGCCTTCTTTAATGGTCCTCCTGTTCCAAGCGGCATCTTTGGGGGGTCAATGGAAAATCGAACTCTTAAGCCGCATTTTGATGGTTTATGTTGCCGGATGTAGAATTGAGTTAAGGCATTGACTGCGAGAATTGCTTCGTCTACGCCACCAGTGGCTAATCGTTCAAAAATCCATTGTAGTAGTGGTTTGTTGACTATTGGGAAGAGAGTTTTAGGTCTGGAACAACTTAGTGGGCGCAGTCTTGTGGCGAAACCGCCTGCTAAAATCAATGCTTTCAGAGGTGTCACCTTAAGTATGAAGTAATTCTATTGACACGTTTTCATATAAACAACTATCGGCGTCTAATCATTCCCACTCGATGGTTGCTGGCGGTTTATGAGTAATATCATAAACTACTCGTGTCACTTGAGGAATCTCATTTGTTATTCGTGTGGAAATTTTTTCTAGAACTGGGTAGGGAATCCGTGCAAAGTTGGCTGTCATGGCTTCACGGCTCTCTGCTGCTCTAACAGCTACTACGTAGCCGTAAGCTCTGGAATCGCCTTTAACCCCTGTGGCTTTCGTATCAGTCAGAACTGCGAAATACTGCCAAAGGTCTTCCGCGACGCAATTTTTCTCAATCTCTTGTGTTACAATCGAATCGGCTTTCTTTGTAATAATGACTTTCTCTTCGTTTAATTCGCCTATGATTCTAACAGCTAAGCCTGGACCCGGAAACGGTTGTCTGTTAACAAGTTCTCGGGGTAGGTTAAGCATTACTGCTACTTTGCGGACTTCGTCTTTGTAGAGGTCTCGGAGGGGTTCAACTATTTTCTTAAATGCTATTTTTGATGGTAAGCCCGCAACGTTGTGATGTGATTTTATTACGTCAGAGTTCTTTCTGAACCCTGATTCAATTCGATCAGGATAGATTGTTCCTTGAAGGAGATATTCTGCACCTGACTTTTTTGCTTCTTCTTCAAAAACTCGAATAAATTCTTCTCCGATAACTTTGCGTTTTTTTTCGGGTTCCGAGATGCCTTCAAGTTTCTCTAAGAAGCGTTTTTGTGCATTTACAATGACAAATTTGATGTTGAAACTCTTGAATGTCTTGCGGATTGCTTGCGGTTCTCCTTCACGCATGAAACCGTGATCTACAAAAACAGCGGTCAGTTTGTCACCTAAAGCTTCTGCTGCTAATGCCGTAGCAACGCTGCTGTCTATGCCTCCACTTAATCCTATTATGGCTGTGGCTTCCCCCACATCAGTTTTTATTTCTTTGATCATTCTTTCAATGAGGTCTTCCACTTGCCAGTTTGCTTCGCATTTGCATACTTCAAAGATAAAGTTACGTAGCATCAATTCCCCGTTCTTTGTATGCATCACTTCAGGATGCCATTGAAGCCCGTAAATTGGAGCGTTTTTGTTTCGATATGCAGCAACAGGGCAACTATCTGTATGTGCTAGAACCTCAAAATCAGGTGGTAACTCTAAAACGGCATCTCCGTGACTCATCCAAACTGTTTCTCGAGGGCTTAAGCCTTTTAGGACGCCTACGGGTTTATCGATGTTTACTTCGGCGATTCCATATTCTCGGCAAGAGGCGCGTGAAACCTTTCCTTTGACCATGTGTGCTATAAGTTGATGTCCATAACAGAGACCTAATATGGGCAGTTTTAGGTTTAGGATGTTGGGAACTATGTTTGGTGCATCTTTTTCGTAAACGCTTGATGGTCCGCCTGAAAAAATTAAACCTTTAACATTGAATTTTTCGTTTAACTTTTCAATTTCGAATGGATTAATATCGTAGGGTACTATTTCCGAGTAGACACCGTGTTCTCTGATTCGTCTGCCGATAAGATGGCAGTATTGCCCGCCAAAATCAAGAACTAGTATGGTGTCGTATTTTGTCTGCATTATTCTTGGCTCAGAACTATTGGAGTTTAGGGTCTAATTTAAGATTACTCTCTATTTTCTACTAAAAACATTTGTTTTTGGGGGTTATTTGGAGCTAAATTGATTTCCATAGGTTAACTGAAATAACTAAACTTTTATTAACTTAATCAGACGATTATCAAAAGGACGTTTCAAAAAACAAGGTTTAACTGAAAGAACGTGCAGGTCAGATGGTTATGGAATTAAGTGAAACCGATGTAAAAATCCTAAAAGGGTTATTAGAAGATGCAAGGTTTTCAAGCAGGCAAATAGCCAAAAATGTAGGTGTTTCAGTTGGAACAGTTTTATCCAGAACCAAAAAGATGGAAGAAGACGGCTTAATCAAAGGTTACTCAGTTATTTTAGATCATGAAAAACTAGGCTATCAGTTAACCGTGGTTACTGAAATAACAGTCTCTAAGGGCAGACTCGTGGAAACAGAGAATGAAATAGCCAAAATCCAAAATGTTTGTGGAGTTTACGATGTCACAGGCTTAACAGATGCTATAATTGTGGCAAAATTCAAAAGTCGCGAAGATTTAGGTGCCTTCACCAAAAAACTGCTTTCTCTGCCGTACATCGAACGTACAAACACCCATGTAGTTTTAACAACGGTGAAAGAAAACTTTCGCTTACTCTAATTGAGTTATTTTAGTTTCTTTACCACTTTTGTTTTTTCAAAAACTATCGTATAAATATATAGGTTTTTTTGGTTGATTTTACTATTTTTTGCAGAAGAAAAAATAGAAAGTTAGGTTTTTGTTTTTTCTGGATGGTGATTTTCCATTTTGTATTTTAGTTCAGGAGCTGCGATGGTTATTTTTGTTCCTGAAGGCACTGCTGATGTTATCCAGACGTTTCCGCCAATGACTACGTTGTCGCCTATTACTGTTTCAGCGCCAAGCAATGTTGCGCCTGAATAGATGACCACATTGTTTCCAACGGTAGGGTGGCGTTTGCGACCTTTGATGATGTTTCCTTTATCATCTTTTGGAAAGCTCAGAGCGCCAAGGGTTACGCCTTGGTAGAGTTTGACGTTGTCCCCGATTTCTGCGGTTTCGCCAATTACGACTCCTGTGCCGTGGTCAATGAAGAAGTTTTTACCAATTTTTGCGCCTGGGTGGATGTCTATACCCGTTTGTGAGTGGATGTGTTCGCTCATTATTCTGGGAATTAGGGGTACTCCGCTTAAGTAGAGTTCATGGGCTATTCGATATGTGGTTATTGCTAGTACACATGGATAACTTAAGATGACTTCCTCATTGCTTACTGCCGCGGGGTCACCGCTGTAAGCCGCTTGGATGTCACCGCTTAACATAGACCGTATTTCGGGCAATTTCTCAAGAAGTTCCTTAACTACAACGTGAGCACGTTTTTGACATACGTCCTGTGGGCATTCAATGATTTTTCTGCATATGTATTTGAGGCTTCTTTCAACCTCATTAGTGAGCCTTGTATAAACTGATGTTAAGGTAGTGCCAAGTTGATATTTTATGTTGGCTTTAGTTATTTCTGAGTCGCCCAAATAGCCTGGAAAAAGGACGGTGAATAAGTCTTCCAAGACTTCGATAACTACTATTTTCGATGGTAGGTCTCTTCCTTCAAGGTGGTCCATACCGCCGAATTTGCGGTAGCTATTCATGATTTCGTCCACTAGTTTTGGCACGCTGGTTTCCACCCAGTCCTGCTCTACTTTATCGTGGTTATGCATGAGTGTGGCTAGCATTCTGTCTGGGTTCCAGCAGTCATTATCTAATTTTTTGTCTTTGCATTCTTGGCATTGTTTTGGTATGGGCTTGTCTGGGTTTGTGGACATCTTGTTTCACTTTACTTCAACTACAAGAAAGGTGGATATAAGAAAAGCGTCTTTTAAACATAGATTATATGGTGTTGGTTGCTGGTTCTTGGAATAGTACGGTGCTTAGGTAGCGTTCACCTGTGTCGGGAAGGATTACGACTATTATTTTGCCTTTGTTTTCTTTGCGTTTTGCTATTTCTATTGCTGCGTATGCTGCTGCGCCAGAAGATATGCCGACTAGTAAGCCTTCTTTTTGTGCAAGTTGTCTTGCCGTTTGTAAAGCCTGGTCGTCTGTTACTTTGAATATTTCATCCACTAGATCAAGTTTTAGTACATCAGGCTTGAAGCCGGCGCCTATGCCTTGGATTTTGTGTGGTCCTTTTTGACCGCCGCTAAGGACAGGTGAAGCTGCTGGTTCTACAGCTATGGCTTTGAATTCTGGCTTTTGCGTTTTAATAAACTGAGCTACCCCTGTTATAGTTCCACCTGTTCCCACGCCTGCAACAACTATGTCTATTTTTCCATCAGTGTCTTCCCATATTTCTGGTCCTGTGGTTTCTTTGTGTATTTTGGGGTTTGCTAAGTTTTTGAATTGTTGAGGCATGAAGCTGTTGGGTGTGTCTTTGATGAGTTCTTCGGCTTTTTTTATAGCTCCACCCATACCGTCGGGTCCAGGTGTGAGGACTAGTTGTGCACCGTATGCTTTGAGAAGGTTGCGGCGCTCTACGCTCATGGTTTCGGGCATAGTTAAAATGAGTTTGTAGCCTTTGAAGGCTGCCACCATGGCTAGTCCGATCCCTGTGTTGCCGCTTGTGGGTTCAATTAGGGTTGCACCAGGTTTAATAATGTCCAGTTTTTCGGCTTCCGAGATCATTGATAGGCATATTCTGTCTTTAACGCTTCCACCTGGATTTCTTGCTTCCAGTTTGGCTAAAACGGTGGCGTTTGTGCCTTGAGTCAGTTTATTGATTTGGACTAAGGGTGTTTTTCCTATTGTTTCTAAGACGTTTTTGTAAATATTCATTTTAACACCTTACTATATAACAGCGTTATAGATTGGTGTGGTATAAACATTACCCACATCAATACAAAATACAATAACGCATTAAACCTAAAATACTTGCGCCCAAACACAAAAGTAAAGCCTTTAAATGATCCCTGTTCCTATATTTCCGCAACACAACGCGGAGGTCGCCCAGCATGGCCAAAGGCGTAGGACTGAGGCTCCTATCCCGCAGGGGTTCGTGGGTTCAAATCCCACCCTCCGCACCAACCAACTAAAATTATTCGAAACATTCTAATTCGCTCTGAATTTATCAGTCCAGAAAAACCATCCAAAATTTTGCTTAAAACAATTTTGCCTTATGGATTTTCCATTAAAAAATCATTTTAGATAAGTAACGGTTAAAAGTCAATATGTACAGTGATACTTTAACTCCAAAAAGGTTTGGTAACAATGTCTGCTCAAACTCAACAGAGAAAATTCATTTCAGTTGACCCAGGCAAATGCATTGGATGCGGAATCTGCGAGTACGCTTGTACTGTAGAAAAAGGTGAAAACACTTGGAATCCAATTCGTTCCAGAATCAGAGTGGTTCGCATGGCGCCAGTGCTCAACTTTGCATTATCTTGCAGAGGATGCCAAGATGCAAAATGTGTAAAAGCATGTCCAGAAAGAGCTCTCTCACAAGCAGAGGATACAGGTTTACTAATAATTGACGAAAATAAATGTAAAGGTTGCGATTGGTGTGTTCAAGCCTGTGATCACGGGGGAATAACTATTCATGCGGATACCGGAAAGGCAATCGCATGCGACCTTTGTAAGGGTGAGCCAAAATGTCTTGCTTCATGTCCCGAAGAAGCATTAGCAATTGTAGGTTCAGACGAAGAAGCTGAAAAACGTTTTAACGATGCACTGTCAACGTTATCACAACAAATTGAAAAAATTACTACCAGCATTAAAAATAAGGACTGGAAACCATTTCTTGCTATTGCAGAAAAACGTTCAGGTGTAATTACAGAAAAACTAGAAGTTTTGAACAAGAAAGTGAAGGCAAAAAAATAGAAACAATACCCTTCTCATATCTTCTTGTTTTCTTCATAACCTCTTAGTAAACTATCTATTCCTAACCCGACTTTTTCGCCAACGTACCCGCCTTCCAAGACAAAAAATGTGGGTTTTTTTAGGTTAGCAATTCTTTTTCCGATCTCAAAGTAATCTTGAATAACTAAACTTAAAGTTGCTAAATCATCTTGGTGAGTATCAAAACCTGCAGAAACCGCAACGGCTTCAAACTTGGCTAAAACAACATTGCTCAATGCTTTGTCAAGAGTTTCTAGGTAACGTTGTCCACCATAATCTCTTGGCAAGGCGAAATTTATGCAGTTTCCCTCGGTGAAATCGCCTGTTCCAGGGTAATTAGGTGATTGATGCAGGGAAACATAGACAATTTTTTCGTCACCTTGAAAAATTTCTTGTGTGCCATTCCCGTGGTGTCCATCAATATCTAAGATTAAAGTGCGTTTTCCCGATTCTTTTACGGCTATGGCGATGTTGTTTAGGTAACAGAATCCACGTGTGTAAACGCCCAACGCTGCTCCACTTCTTCCAACGTGATGTCCAGGTGGACGCATCAGGGAAAAACCATTAATTTTGCTAGCCAGGAGTGCTCCGCCAACGGAAAGCTGGGCAAGCTCATAGATGTTTTTGTAAGCTGGTGTATCTGAATCTTCAACTAATCCTTTTTTTACGTTGAAAAGATAATCTGCATCATGAACGCTTAAGATTTCTTCGTCGGTTGCCGGCTTTGGCTCCAAGAACTCGTAACCCTTAGATTTCAAAATATCATGTGCAGTTTTTACTCTTTGGGGTCCTTCAACGTGCCAGGTGCCATAGCCTAAACATTTTTCTGAGTAGACTATTTTTGTTTTCATCAAGGGATGCATCCATTAGACAGATAAATACGCAAACGCTTACATTTAAAATATAACCTTAATCAGAATCATGCACTCTAAGTGATTGGAGACGTATCGTGTGGTTTCAGAAAATCCTTTCGACCAATTCCGGCAAGAATGCCAAATTGCATTAGCAGGCGCATTAAAGAAAGCCTTACCCGAAACACAACAACCAACAATTACGCTTAGCAAAACGCCAAATATAGAATATGGCCAATTAGCATCATCTCTGTGTTTTGAATTAGCAAAGAAACTAGGTCAAAAACCATTTGCTTTAGCCAACCAATTGGTCGGGGTAATTGACAAATCGGAATTTAATTTAATTGAGAAGGTTGCGCCCGCAGGTGCAGGGTACATTAATTTTCATGTTAACTTCGCTAAATTTTCAGCATTAACTCTAGAATCCATTAGAAAGTTAGGATTCGAATATGGTTTTGCAAAAACTGACACGCCAAAAAAAATAATTGTTGAACATACCAGCGTTAACCCGCTCCACCCAATCCACATTGGTCAAGCCCGAAACCCAATGTTGGGTGATGCATTAGCACGCATTCTCCAGTATAGAGGACATGAAGTTTCACGTCATTACTACATTGACGATGTTGGGCGACAATCATCGGTTGTAGCTTATGGTTATGCTAAGCTGGGCAAACCAAAACCCACCGAGAAAGTGGACCTTTTTGTTGGAAAAATCTACACAGTAACTAGTTGCTTAGTCGAGATTAACCGTCTCAAAAAAGTACGCGAAACCGCAATTGCAGTTCATAACCCAGATGACTTGATGAAGGCAAACAAGGAAATTGATGAATGGATGACCATTGCATCGGAACTTAAAGAAAAGTATCCAGTGCTCTTTGAAGCTTTAACGGCACAAATTAGTCAGGACGAAAATCCCGAAGAAGAAATCAAGCGCCTAAACTGCGCGTACGAAAACGGCGAACCTTATGCAAAAGAACTCATTCGGGAAGTAAGCGATCTATGTCTTGAAGGTTTTCGTGAAACCATGAAACGGGTTGGCGTAACTTATGATTCGTGGGATTGGGAAAGTGATTTCGTTTGGAGTACACAAGTTAACGATGTATTAGCCCAACTCAAGACTTCCCAGTTTGTAACTATTGAAAAAGGCGTTTTAGTGTTTAACGCAGAAAAAGTTGTTCAAACTCTGAACTTGAAGAACAAATTGGGTTTAAGTGAAAACAACGAAGTTCCCCCATTAACACTTGGACGCGCCGACGGTACAACACTTTACACCACACGCGACATCGCCTATACAATCTGGAAGTTTAAACATGCACAAGAAGTCATAAACGTAATCGGTATGGAACAGTCGCTTGCTCAGTTGCAACTCAAAATAGCGCTTTATGCAATGGGTCACACTAAAAATGCTGAGAATCTAGTGCATTTCGCGTATAATTTGGTTACTTTGCCGGGTTACAAGATGAGCAGTAGAAGAGGACACTACATCACGTTCGATGATGTTTTAACCGAAGCGGTTCAAAGAGCTTATGAAGAAGTTTCGAAGCGCTCACCCCTTCTTTCAGAGGAGGAAAAACGCAAAATTGCGGATTTTGTGGGTTTAGGATCGGTTCGGTATGCGCTTGTAGATGTTGATCCATCCAAAACAGTAGTTTTTACTTGGGATCGAGTGCTCAATTTTGAGACGAACAGTGCACCCTACGTTCAGTATACTCATGCAAGAGCCTGCAGCATCCTTCGAAAGGTCGGGTGTGAACCCGAAAAACCATCGTTCGAATTGCTCACAGAGAAACTGGAGCGCGAACTCATCTTAAACCTCGCCAGTTTTCCAGACACTTTCATTGAAGCCTCAGAATATCTCAAACCAAACATGATAGCCGACTACACTAACACTTTAGCCGACAAATTCAACACATTCTACAACGCGTTACCCGTGATAAAAGCTGATTCACATGAACTTAGCCAAGCACGAATCGCTCTAACTCGAGCTATTCAAATCGTTATGTACAATGCGTTGAATCTAATTGGTGTAGTTGCTCCAGAAAAAATGTAGCTGCAAAAACGTTAGAAACGGAATTTAGGTCTCTTGCTTTACCCATTTTCTCTATCCTCATCAAATTCGTTAAATTTAACACTAAAAGAAAGACAGTACTCGAGCGTCCTTCCACTCTGACAAGAAATTTCAATCAATCTGCCAAAAACAGCAAAATTGAATTTATTTAATTTAAATAAAAGATAATTTAGGCATCTGGTTCTGCAGATTGCACAGGAGTTGGGGGCACTTCTTCGTCTTCTTCTATTTCAACGCTTTCTTTACCAACGCCCCGCAAAACATAAGCAATTACCAATGAAACCACAGTTAAAAATAGATACGGGAACAAATTCGATAGAATAGAAAGTAATACATAATCCATTGGTGGCATTGCAGTCGAGTTAACTATTTGGATAAGTCGGTATGTTGAAATGGCTGATATGATGGTAAATATTGCGGATACTGCTCCAAAATAGGTGGCTGCTTTCCCAACAATTTTTAGATTGTTCATGATGTGTACTGTCCGCCTTTTTATGGGTGGCTGTCTCTCTTTAAGTTATGCTCTAATTAATTGATTGAGCGATTCACATAATTTGGATCTGATAAGGACTTTTTTTTTCTTTTAGGTAGATTTTTTAAAGATAAAGCAGTCTAAAAATTAGGCAGTACAAATGGGCAAACTATGGATAATAACTAAAAAAATCTTTAGTGTCTCCTTAGTTTTTAATGCTCTATTAACCATAGGTTGCATAAGCGGCATCCTGGCAGGCTTCTACTGGTACTATCACAATTGGCACCCGTTCTCACCATACCTGATTAGCGGTAACTTTTTTTGGGTAGCGATCGCCGCTGCCATAATCAACATTTTCCCAAGCGCAGGACTTGGCCGCTCTTTGCATACAGGCAGATTTTTGTTCCACCACTATTTCTATGGTTTTATGGTTCTGATTTGTTCTATCGTTTATGTTGTATTTTTTACCCCAATTTCCTTTTTGACAATTTTTCTTGTGAATGACACAAGTGTCCAGGTTAATTTGGGTAGATTTTTTATTTTAGGGGGGTTGACACTTGTTTTGGATGATCTTCCTGATGTTCATACCAAGCTGGATTCAGGTTTAAACAAGTTAAAATGTAAGGTTGGGCAAAGTGCTCGATTTGTTTCTGCAGTTCAATTGGTTGCTGGAGCAGTTTCTTTTTACATTTTCGCTGCAGTCACGCTTTCAGTTTACTCTACACCAGAATACGTTACAATTGCCAATCTAATGTTGATCGGAACGCTCTTCATAACAAGTATTACGTCATTTATTTTCGTGAGAAGACAAGTTTGGCAAAAAATTGCGGATTAAGCCACAATCCATTGTTATCCAATAATTGGTAATTATTCTTGCAATAACAAATTTCATATACAAGCCCAATAATGTAAAACGAGGTGCAAATTAATGAGCGATTCATACTTCAAAAAGAAACTTGAACCAATCAAAGTTACAAAACAGAAACCAATTTCACAACTCCTAAAAGAAATGGGCAAAACCGCTTACCAAGGACGCAAACTTGGCGAAGCCGTTGATGTTTGGGAAAACATGATAAAAGAAAAAGATACTGTTATCGCTTTGGGTTTTGCAGGCTCCATGAGCACCGCGGGGCAATGGACAATAATTAATTGGTTAATCGAAAATCGTTTCATAGACGTACTAGTTTCAACTGGTGCCAACGTCTCTGAAGATATCGTTGACGCAATGGGTTTAGGCTACTATCAAGGTAGTCACATGGTAAACGATGAACAACTACTTCACGACGATGTCAACCGATACTACGATGTCTACGGCAAAGAAACGGATTATCGTAAAATGGAAGAAGTCGTTACCGATTTCGTCATGACATGCAAACAGGATTATAATTACACTTCCGCAGAGTTTCTCTATTTGCTGGGCAAATATCTTGGCAAGAAAAAGATTCCTGCGATCTCAGCAATTGCTGCTGCAAACGGCGTTCCCATCTTCAGTCCTGCCATGGTTGACAGCGCTTACGGTGAAACATTCCTTTTGGCTAAAAACCAAGGACACAACGTTGTCATTGACTCGGTTAAAGAATTCGAACAGTTCGTCAGCATAGGTACAAAAACCAAGGAAGTCGGCGTTGTTTACATTGGCGGCGGCGTTCCTAAAGACCTAACTCAACTCATTGCCATTTCAGTTTCACCATTCACCTGTGATGAAGGCGTCAAGGGTAGAAAAGGCGGCTTACGCAAAGGTTTGCAAGAATACTACTATCCACACAAGTACGCGATACAAATTACAACTGATTCACCACAATGGGGCGGCTTATCAGGTTGCACATTAGAAGAGGCTATTAGCTGGGGTAAAATCAACAGCCAAACAGGCACACGCGCAGTTGTCTACTGCGACGCAACAATCGCTTTGCCGCTCATTGCCATGCACTCAGCGAAAGAGTAACTGAAAAACGTAAAGGACCAGATATGAGCTGGCTATTCAAAGGCGTACAATAAAACGCCCCTAATTTTTTTCTTTTATTTTTTGCTTAACCTCGTAAGCAACGAGCTTGTCATTATCGGCATTATTATTGTGGCGTCGCCTTCGATCATAATGCGTTTAGCTTTTTCGTTGATTTTTCCCCAAGAAACTGCTTCGCGTGGACGTGCACCACTAAGACTTCCATCCCATTCATCTGCCGTGGTAATGTAGACAACATAGTCTAAGCCGTCTTTGAATTGGTTCCACCAAATCGTATGGTGTTTGCTGATGCCGCCGCCGACGATTAGGGCGCCGCTTTTCTTAGCATCAAAAACGATGTTGTTAAGGTCTCCCTCATCTTTCAATAGATTGATGCGGAAGTCTTTGTGGTCTTGGCTGAAGAACCAAAGTTGGTAGCCTACTGCTCCATCGGTAATACCGGGTACGAAGATTGGTATGTTGTGTTTGGCTGCCCAATAGAGAATTGAGGTCTCGTTGCAGCAGCGTAAACCGATTTCGCGGGTGAGCTCGCTTGTTGAAAGCTCCTTTTTGCCTTCTTTGTATAGTTCTTCAAGCAATCCGATGATTTGTTTCTCTATGACTGTGCCATAACTGTCGTTTGGGACAAGTACGTTTCCAAGTCGGTTTACTCCTTCTTGGTGAAGTTTAGAATCATTCATGACGAAGCTGCCTTTGTAGTAGTCTCTGAAGCAACGTGCTACATCGTGGTCTAAGTGTTCCGCATGTAGTTATTATTACATCGATGAGTTTGTGTTTAACGAGTTCTCTGATTACTCCGCGTGTGCCAGTGGCTACTATGTCGGCTGTGAATGATAGAAATTTTACGCATTCTTTGTCGTTGATCATTGCTTCCATGATGTTGACGCCTGTTGCAAGTTTGCCAGCGGTGAAACCCCAAGCTGAATCCATTTGTAAAACAAGCTCGTCAACGGTAAGTTCTTTTGAGAAATCGTAATCTTTCACTGGTACCTTATGCGATGTTTCTTTGTGCATCCCTATTTTCTCCTTCTGCATCTTTGATACCAGAAATTGGAATAAATAGGTGTCGAAAAGCGATGCTTAGTAGGCATAGGTAATCGATGATTCGTTGATAGATGTCTTTATCAATCGAGTCTTCGTAGCCAGCATAAATGCTTGGGTTATCATTGATTTCTACAACAACGTAGTCGCCGTCGACTTCTTTGATGTCCACGCCATAGAGCCCTTTCCCAGCTACACTGCACGCTTTAAGTGCTACTTCTCTGAGTCTAGCTGGCATATTTTTTTTCTCTGAGCTAACGGTTCTTCCCCAAACCATTGTTGGTTTACCCCGAAGTTTAGCGCCATGTTTCCATTTGCCCTTTGGAATCATGTATTTACAGACGTACAAAATATCGTTGTTTAGAACGCCTACTCTCCAATCAAAACCTGTTGGAGTGAATTTTTGAATTGCCAAAACATCTGATTTTTTGAAGAATCGTTTGGCGACATCTCGGAAACTAGTTTCGCACGCAGCCTTCTCAACGTAACGTGAAAAGCTGGTGTAGGGTGCTTTAATGACTACGGGTTTACCTAGTTCGTTGAAGATTTCGCTGATTTTTTTGTGGTGCAAATCATCTTTGTTTAGGAAAACAGTTGGGATGCGGGGGACGTTGTATTTTTCAAAGAGTGCGTATTGGTGGATTTTGTTGCCGCAGATTTTGATAGATTCAGGGTCGTCGACAACTTTTAAGCCCAGTTCCCAAGCGGTTTTTGATACGATGTATGAAGTGAAAAGTGGATCGGTAGTTGCCCTGATAAAGACTGCGTCGTAATTTGGAATATCTTCGATGTTTTCGCGGAAAAGAAAACTAAATTGGTTTCCTGATTGTTCAGCAGTCAGCTTAAAGTTTTGAAGGGCGGTTTCCTCTCTATGGTCGGTAAAGTTATATTTTTCAACAAAGCAAGCGATCTTAGACACCGATATGTTCACCCTGCTGAGAAATCAGCATAATCTCCTTCGAGATTAACTCTAAATCATTCTTTGATAGCTCAGTTTCTTTCATTGGTTCAAGACCGCACAGGAACGCTTTTCCCTCTGTTTTTTGAACATGAACTTTGCAAATGGGAATCTTGAAGAGTTCATAAACCTTTTCCGTGATAGCGCTAATTTGCTCATCATTGACTTGGCATTTTCCCAAAAAAGATTTGACTGTGAACATTTCGCCAGTTAAAGGTTGAGCGCAAATGGTAAACTTGTAGTTCATTCCTAAACTTTTCAACGCCCGATATAATGCGCTCTTGTTCTTGGCAACTTGATATCCCGCGTAAATGAATGGGTTAACTGCAAAAACTACAACTGGTAATTTGAGTTCAGTCATGATTTTCTTGATTGAATCAGTTACAAGGAATGGCAGGGTAGGGATTTTTGCTCTTTTTGCACGCAATAGGAGAATTGGTGTTCGGCTTGAATCAATAATGTTTTCACATGAAGGAATAACGTTGTTTCCTAAAACTTCTGCGTGTAAGGACACGTAGTAACCTGTTTTTAGGTACCGATATTCGTTGTTGATGTTGATGGTGGTATCTTTAATCGATGATTGAAGAAATTGTGAAGGTTTTAGAGCTTTGAGCTCATCTTTAAGGTCGAAGTTAGAGACGACCAACACTCATAGTGCACCAGTTAATTAGAAGGCGTTATTCGTAGAGTTATATTTAAAATTAACTATACATAATAACAGCATCTTAAGTTAACGCTAAATAGAAAAAGAGGCAAATGTAACGTATAAACCGCTTGAAGTGCTCGGACCAGAACACGAATACTCGCTCGTTGACAAGGATCTAAAGCCGTTGCCAATTAGTGACAAAATTATCAAAGATTACTGCGGAAAAATAATAAACTTCATTGAACTGCCCGATTTCACTTTTGGTAAAGAAATGCAGCTTCATGTAATGGAAATCAAAGCCAATCAACCCTTCAAGACACCTTATGAATTTGAAGAAACAACTGCAAATCGCCATCTCAACTCTAAATCAAATCGTTCAAAAACACGGCGCTAAATTGCTTGGAACAGGCATGCACCCCCTTCTTAAACTGCAGGAAACTGGCATCTGGTCACATTACCACAAAAAAATTTACCAACAATATGGCAAATTCTTTGACCTAAACCAGCACGGATGGTTAAACATCCAGAGTTTTCACCTGAATTTGCCTTTCCAAAAAGAAGCTGATGCCATCCAAATACATAACCAACTTGCCAATCTGTCTGCTTATTTACCTGCAATCTCTGCTTCTTCACCAATCTATGAAGGAAAAAATGGTTCAGACATTGATAATCGCCTGCAATTCTATAAGTTAAATCAAAAGGAAATTCCATCCATTAGTGGAGAAGTCATACCAGAATATGTGACCTCAGTTAGTCAATACAAAAGAGATGTTATCGAGCGGTACTCACAGGATTTAGCTATCGCGGGTGCAGACAAAACTTTGCTTCACCGAGAATGGGTTAACTCAAGAGGAGTAATTTTCCGTTTTGACCGTTGTGCTCTTGAAGTTCGGGTAATGGATGAACAGGAGTGTATAAAGTCGGATGTCGCGTTGGCTTGTTTTGTGCGTGCTGCTCTTAGAGGTTTAATTGCTTCAAATGTTAAACTTTTATCGCATCATGTGTTAGTTACGGATTTTAATAATGTTATTAAGGAAGGCTTAACCGCACAGGTTTTAAGTCCATATGGGAAAACGGCAAGACAAGTTTGCCAATACTACCTTAAAATAGCATTGGAATATGCGACTGAAGACGAGAAAAAGTATCTGTGGCTTGTCAAGAAGCGCATTGAAGAAGGCAACCTCTCAGAGCTTATTCGTGAAAGAGTTTTGAGACGAGCTCAGAAAACAAGTTTCTATCAATCTATCATTGATATTTATTCAACTCTTATTAAGTGCCTAATCGATAATCAACCCTTCCTCTAAAAAATGGGTGAAAAAAATGCCTGAAGACCGCAAAGGAACAACCTATTCCTATGATATATGTAATGAATGTAAAAGTATTTGTTGCCAAGATGCTAAGCCACCAGTAAGTGAGAGCCGCAAAAAGATAATAAAAGAGTATTTGCAAAAACAGAAAGTCCCCCTTGAAGTGCCCTTTGCTAAAGAAAATTATTCTTACCCATCAGTGGATGAAACCCTTCTGTGCAAGTTCAACAATAAAGATACCAATAAATGTATTATTCACTCTGTTAAGCCTGAAACGTGCCGAGCAGGACCAATCACCTTCGATGTTAATTTTAAAACTAAGAAAGTTGAGTATTTTCTGAAAAAATCGGTAATTTGTACTTATGCAGGAGAATTATACAAGAACAAATCAGCTTTCAAAGATCATTATGAAGTTGCTAAGAATGAGATTATGCGGTTAATCAAGGAATTAGATGCGGATGAGTTGAGGGCGCTTATGAAAATTGAGGAGCCTGAAACATTCAAGGTCGGTGAAGAAGATTTGCCTCTTGATGTGGTAAAAAAGCTTGGTTTATAAAAAGCCAGCATCTCTTAGTTTAAGTGCTACTCCAATGTTGCCTTTAAAATGAACTTTTCCTGTGAAGAATGCTTTTTCAGCACTTAGTTTGCCGTTAACCATATCCATAAAATCATTTTCGTTCATTTGCAAAGTTAATGTCGGTGCTGCATGGGTTCCCTCGGTCACCTGAAGTTTCTGGTCCTTTATTATCACGGTCCAGTTCCCACCTTCTGGTCCAGTTATATTTAACTGAGTTATGACGTCGATGCCTACTGTTTTTTCTGGTTTAAACCTGATGGGTAAGGTTTTTTCGAAGAATTCTTTTGGGGTATTTGTTTCCATGATCTCGCCAGTTGATTTTTCAAACATTTTACGCATTTGGGTTATTGAACGTTTGGTAGTTTACCTGAAGAGGTCTCTTTCTTTGGCTCTTGTTAGAGGAGTTGCTGATGCGTTTTCGTCTTTTTGATAGTTGTATCCTCGGATGATAGCGGCAGGGATTCCCTCATTGGCTTGGCCAATCACTAGTTCTGCAGCTGATGAAAGTTCATCAGCGATGGCGGTTTGCTTTATTCTAAGCACATAACCGAATAGATCTTTTTCGCCTCGTCTATCCCTTATTGGTTTAAATCCGGCTACGCCAACCGCCACGTTAATTTCGCCCAGCCTGAATGGCCTGCCGTGAGTGTCAGAAATAATAACTGCGACATCAGCTCCTGCCATACGTTTTATTTCTTTCCTTATGTTTTCTGCTGAAGCGCTAGGATTTTTTGGCAAGGGCACTACATTTCTGTCTCCTGAAACGTTGGATCGGTCAACTCCTGCGTTAGCACAAATTATGCCACTGACGGTTTCGGTTATTATGCTGTTTTGACCAACGCGAACGATGTCTTTGGTTTCTTGCAAAATAACTTCGACTAATGCGGGGTCTTTGTTGGTTTTTTGGGCTATTTCCTTTGCTTTATCTGAGGGCTTAACTTTGTCTAGATCGATTACGTTTCCTTCTGCCTTCGAAACCACTACATGCGTAACCACGATAATGTCTTTTTCTTGGATTGGGGTGTTCTGTTTTTTTGCTGCTTCAGCAATAAGCTTCCCTAAGTTGTCCCCTTTTTCAATTAATGGTAAATTTTCAACAGCGAATACTTGAATGGGATTCACGCATTTTGCCTCTTCTAAGGTTGCTAATTAAGCAATAGAACTTAAGTTTATCTCGGAAAAAGCTTGAAAAGATAAAAATTGAAAAAGGAATAGTTGGGACCGTAAAGGTCTCAATTTTTTTGGTTGTTGTTTAACTTCTGAATTTCTGTAGCTTCTGAAGCATCAGTTTGTCGCCTTCAGCGTCGCCTGCACATGTTGCGATGATGCCGTCGACAAGTCCGACAAGCTTGCTTGCTTTTTCTTCAACTGTATCCATGGTTGCTGCGGTTGGCCATCCAATCATTTTGACGGTTTCTACGTTTTTGTCTGTTCCAACTAGGAAGTATGCGAAAAGTGGTTTGTTGAGTTTCTTGCATTCTGCTGATACTGCTTTGAGGGCATCGAAAGAATCGTCGGTTAGCCTCATGAAATATACGAAGTCCCATGGCTCACGTACACGTTCAAGAGTTTCTTCAATTGAGCGTCTTGCGGTTAGTAAGCAGCCGAGTTTGAGGTTCTTTGTTTTCACGTTGGTGCGTATGAAGTCTCTTGCTGCTTCGGATGAAGGTAGCATCGTTATGGGTTGACCGAATTTTGGGTTGTCTCCCATAGTGACTGCTAAACCATCTAAACCAATTATGTCTGATGCTAAAGCTAAGCCTCCTACTTCAACTGGGCCTTTATACTTTAGAATGAAAATTGGCACGACATATTTTTCTGGGTACTTGTATTTGAGTAAGCAGCTTACGACTACTCCGCTTGGAGCTGGGTAACCTGCTGCACCGTCAGTTACGTTCCATCCATCTACTAAGTCTTTTAGTTCGTCTGCAAGCTTTAAGAATTTTCGTGTTGGCACAAATTCATTTAGTATTTTCATGGAGATTTCATCTCAGCTTAATGGGTGAGATGTTTGGGTTAAAAAGGCTTTTGCATTAGCGGAGGTGAGTATTTCAGCATAAGGCGTTATAGAGTAACGCGTTGGAGAAAAAGAATTATTTAGGCGTATTTAGGGTAACTAAAGAATTTTTAGCCCGTTTTATCTTGAATTTAGATAATCTGACGACTTCCTTTTTATCAACCTCTTCTTTAGCAACATCTAAATTTTTTACCAATTCTACCCCAGCTCTTGACCTCACAATCACACTTGAAAACCCATATTTACTTCCAACGGAACCAACTGAAACATCAGCGAAACGAGATGTGAAATCATCACAATACAAGCACGCTTTCTCTGCGGCGCAGTCAAGATCGTTTACTTTGCAGCTGAATTCTTTTCCGTCTATAAAGACTGTAAATTTTCCCTGTCGAATCTGCGTTTTTCCAACTTTGTCTAAATCAATCCCAAAACGTGAACACATTTCTGCTTTTAGCTTTGTCTTATTGAAGGCTTCAAAGCAGAATAGTCCGATAACGATGATTTCACATTCGTTCTTTAATGACTGCTGTATTTTCCTGACGGCTTTTGCTTCACATGGGGTACAAACGATAGCAATTTTTTTTCTTCCCAGGCTAATTAGTTCACGCAACTTCTTGGTAACGTTGACTCTAAGATATCTGGTTCCCCCAGCCGCGATAACCTCATTGATATTCGTGGCTACGACGATTTTTGCGCTATACCCTTCTCCTCGGTAAATTACAACAGCAGCATCAAAAATGTGTTCCTTAAAACCTTTAACCAATAGTGCAGTAACTACCCCGCCGTCCTGTCCATCAAAACTGCTTTTAGCCGAAAACATGTTGCAGTAAACGCCGATGTTTGGGTCTTTTGAGCCTTCCAGAAATTGATGTTCAATTCTTAATTCGTCTTGGGCGATGTAGTCTTGGTTTCTTTTTGCTTGGTCATCAGGCATATTGGGAGTTGAAACAGTTTTCATTAAATTTAGAAGGGGTTATCGGGCAAATAAAGCTTTAAACTTCTGGAACTAACGTTTTTTGTAGTTACATGGTAGGGGTTATTTGGTGAATAATCAAAAAATATGGTACAGTCACGGCGACCGGGCTTTGCTTGATACAAATAAAGTTGCTTTGGGAAGAATTAAACGAACATCATTATCAATGTTCTCCGAACTCAAAGACCATTATAAGCAGATGATTTTGAAAAAAGGAAATTTGATCCATTGAAGAAGTCAGTGTCAGGTGAAATATGGGTTGATTTAGCCATCGATGAAGCATCAGGCTTTATAGTTGGGTACTGCGTAAGCAGCATTAATCCGAAAAGACAGGAAAAATTGAATCAATCTATTCGTTAATGTGGCTTACAGGGTTTTGGGGAATTGGTGATTCGCTTATGAAGAACTCGCTTTCTTGGATGGATATTGAAGGAGCGTTGGCAAAAATTGTTGAGGTTGGTGAGGGCAATGAGCAAGCGATTCGAGTTCTACGCGCGTTATGGGTTCTTGCCCAGACAAAACGGTGCTAAAATAATTAGAAAAATGATGTGTGGATTTGTGATGTTTAAGGAAACGTAAATTAATTCGGGAAAAGAAATTATCTGTAGTTTGTGATTGTTATGAAAGTTGCTGTTTCTGGTAAAGGCGGCGTTGGCAAAACCTTGATTGCTGGCGGTTTAGCGAGCGGTTTTGTTGAACGCGGCTTAAAAACTATAGCGATTGACGCTGATTCTTCTCCAAACCTGGGTTTAACACTCGGGTTGTCAGCTGAAGAAACCCGCAAAATAGTGCCCATAACCGAAAACAAGCCATTGGTGGAGGCTAAAACAAGCACTGGTTACAATAGTATTTTTAATTTAAATTTCTCCGTTGACGACATTGTTAAAGACTACTCCATATCCACTCCGCTTGGAGTAAACCTGATTGTCATGGGCACTGTGCAGGCAATGGAGGCAGGATGCATGTGCGCACCAAACGCTGTCATCCGGGCTCTACTACGGCACCTTGTTGTTGACCGGAATGAAGCTGTTGTCATGGATTTGGAGGCGGGAGTAGAGCACATTGGCAGAGGCACCGCAAGACAAGTAGACGCATTACTCACAGTTGCCGACTCTAACCTAAAATCCTTAGAGATCGCAAAACACATCCACAACTTGGCATCTGCCGCAGGTATGAAAAAAATCTACCTCATCGGAAACAGAGTAATGAACGACGCTCAAAAAGAAGCAATTCAAAACTTCGCAGACAAGAATGGGCTAAATTTGCTTGCTTTAGTACCCTTCGACCAAAAAGTAATCGAGGCAGATATGCTCGGTGTAACCCCACTGAAGAACAAAGAAATGGTAGCAGTTAAGGCCATAGACGATATCTGTGAGTTGTTGATTAAAAAAACAGCATAATCCTTTCACCTTTTTTGATTGTGACTTAGATAGTTGTAAAGATATCTCCCTCAAACCGTTGGTACAGAAGAAGGTTGGGCATGTTCATTTTTTGGTTATCTGAAAATTACATAAATTAAAATATATTAATTTCAAATAAACTTTCAAGTGGGTGTTTGCTTTATGAGTCTTGATTGGAAAAAATGGACAAAAAATGACTTAATCTTTGGAATTATCCTTCCAGTAATCGCTGTTTTCGTTATTGTGCTGATTTCAAAACTTCAGTCATTGGTCGGTGGGGAACCTGGAATCGTTCTAGGACTAACAATGGAGATACTAGAACTAGTTGTAATAGTCGGTGTTCCCTTAGCTCTTGGTTTATTGTGGAATCAGTGGGCTGGTGGAGCTTCAGGCTTCTTAATGGGTACCTTCTACGCCTTTTATTGGTCAAATAGTTTTCATGGGATTGCAGGCTCCGGCACAGTCTTGTTAGCATACGTTCTTAGTCCAATGTTGATTGGTTACGTAGCTGGAGCGCTAAATAAGCGATCTGACAACTTCAAAAGACTATTAATTTCCGCCATTGTCGCTTCCACAATTGGAGGCATAGTGCTATTTACTATATTCCAAATGTCCACTGCCAACGTAGTTACCGGATATATTGGATTTGCATTGACCGTCTTAGCTCGTATGCTCGCCGCTGTTCTTACCGCTATTGTAGTCAAAGTCTTCTTCTGGTATGGCATGGGTGCTCACAAAGAACCAAATATTTCATAAAACTTTTTTAGGACATTTTGGCACAAATTTCTTGGCTTTATCCATTAGAGAAATTATTTCCAGTTTTGAAGCAATTTGAAGTTTTAAGGTTTTTTTGCCAAGATTAATCCAGCTATAAGGTTCCTCGGTAATGTATGGTGGTTGGACACCCGACGCATTTTTTTGTTTCATATCTTGAACAGATGGAGCAATCAACGTTACAGGGTGCTTTGTCTTTGCCCTTATGGGTTAAGTGTTCTCTAATTTGAAGAAATTGTGAAAACTCGTTATCGCTGATTTTGTAGAATTCTGATCTGCGGATACCAGGGCTACTTCTTAGAGAGCATTTTTCTACTGAAATACTATCAAGTGTATCTTTGTGGTATCACAATTTTCGCTGACGTCTGCAAAAAAAGCAATATAATCCTTAGTAAAGCAGAAGTAACCGTAGAAACGGACAAATCTCCAGATTCCCCAATAATAAGTGGTGTAACGATGAAAGTCAATGTCATCTCTAAAGCAAGAAAGGAGCTTGTCGAAGCTACTTGGAGGAGAACCGAAGCAAACTGTCCTGTGCTCTTTATCTTTAAAGAACCAACCCCCATAAAGGTCGAATTTAAAGGGAACACAGAATAAGCGTTCAGAGCCTTTAAAATGAAAACTGCACTGATAATCTATTGGTCTAAAACCGGTAATACAGCGAAAGTCGCCAACGCAATCAAAGAAGGGCTAGAGGAAGCTAACTTTGAAGTAACTATTAGAAAGCCTGAGGAAGCAGAAGCGCTCGATTATTTTGATTATGATTTAGTCTGCGTTGGTTGCCCCTCATACTCATGGCATCCTCCTGAACCGATGACATGCTTTCTAAAGAAAAAATTCGCTGAATATCGTCAAAATGGTAAAATCAAGCCATCAGCCCCAAAAGTTCCAGGCAAAAACGCATAATCTTTGTCACTTACTCGGGTCCACATACTGGTATAGACGAGGCAACTCCCGTTGGCAAAGATATACGACAATACTTTGAGCACATAGGTTTCAACATTATTGATGAATGGTACGTTCTAAGTGAATTTCACGGTTCAATTGAGCACAGCACAATAGGCAGATTAGGTGATGTTAGGGGAAAACCTACTGCTGAACAGCTGCAAGTCATCAAAGATGATTCAAGGCGAACAGGCAAGCTGCTCTAATTCTTCCTTTTTATTTTAGAGAACTTTCAGCCCAAACAATTTTAAGATTCTTGTCTAGATAATTACCTGTTAGTGGTCTTTATTGGTTAATGCTCAGAATACAGGTAATGTGGAAGCAGCTCAGAAAATTCTCAGTCCAGTTCCATATTCTCAAGGCTTCCACTTCTTTATGCCAGACGGACATTATTCCGGTGAAACAGCAATATCCCTTTGTTCATTCTTAAGAGACATGAGAAGCGTTGATGTACGAATCGATCAAATTCCACTTTGATCGAGGGGACTTCCAGAAGTGGTTAAGAACTACAGTCGGCGACGAGGAACTCGCCCGAACATTTGACAAATTAGACAAAACAATTCCTGAAGAAAATCTGGGAGAAAAGTTGGCGGACATAGTGCAAAAAAGAATTTCAGAATTGCAGTTAACGCATTAAATTATCCTTTTAGCTGGTTAGATAATTGTGGCAAGCCTTCTTCTAAGGATTAAAGAATTTCAAGAGCTTTTTGTTTCCCATTTTGTAAAATAAATTTTGCCATCTTCTTTAAAAGCACGGAGTAGTTCACAATGCCTAAAGAATGCAAACTCTTGCTCTAACTGCTCTGGTTTGACGTTTAGGGTCTTGATTAAGTCTTCTTTTGTGATTTTGCCGTATTTCTCTATGGTGTTGTAGATTTTTTGCTGTAACTCTGTTAAGCCTGAACTGCCTGATTGGCCTAATTGTTTTCGCACACGACAAGGCTGATGACACAGCCATGGGGTCGCATGCTTTTGGAGGATTCGTTTCATACATGTAGCAGTCTTCGCATAAGACTTTGCCGTGGAGAGTCATAGGTTTCTCCTTCTTTTAGAGATGATTTGCAACGTTCACATTCCATTTGTTCTCACCTTTATGTTCTTTCTAATTCTTTTCCTCGACTTTTGTTTCTTACGGTTGCTTTAAGTGTTTTTGGAGATCTAATTCAAAACTGTCTACAAGTGCTTTAAGGCTTTCAGTGATTTCTTTTACTCGCTCAAGTGCATGCTTCTTAATTGTTGCTGGGTCAAGCATAGCGTAAGTGTGGTAGTATCCACCGCCTTTGAGAGATTTTGATTGCTTGTTTACTAAATTTATGCTTACAAGCTTCGAAAGGCAGCGGTGTACTGAGCTTCGATCCTTTTGCACTATTTTTGCGATTTGGTCAAGCGTCGAGTTTTCATTTTTTGCCAGTGCAAGTAGGACTTCAAGGTCTGAGGGTTTTAGGTTGTATAGGCATGTAAGTAAGTCGGTGCAGGAGGCGCCCTTTTTTGTCAGTAGGTTTATGCTTTCCATAAGGATTTATTATCAAATCCCCCATATAAATGGTATTGTTTGGTATTGGCAATACCGTAAGATATATTTGGAACCGAGCTGCAATGTTACAGCATAGGAAGTGTAGTAATGCAGAAAAAAATTGAATGCCCACGAGGCATACCTGAAGAAATGTGTGACCATGCACCACATTGTAATGTGTGGAAACTAAGAGAATCCGCAAAAAAACCAAGCATAAATCAATCGCATATTAGGTGTTAATAACATGAATGAAGAAAATGAATTAGAGCAAATAAGACTTAAGAAAATCAAAGCTATGCTGGATACTACCGCAAAAGGACAAAACACATCCAGCAAACAGCCAATAATCTTGAATGATAACAACTTTTCAACCACTATCGAAAATAATGAGCTAATAGTTGTAGACTTTTGGGCTCCATGGTGTGGCCCTTGCCGCATGGTTGGACCGGTAATCGAGGAACTCGCTGCTCAATATTCAGGAAAAGTAACGTTTGGAAAAATGAATGTGGATGAGAATCAAACGGTGCCGAGCAGTTTTGGAATAATGAGTATTCCAACTATAATCATCTTCAACCATGGCAAAGAAGTTGAGAGATCAGTTGGCGCTTACCCCAAAGCACACATCGAAGCAATGATAAAACGATATCTGGCAAACAATCACAGGGAATAGGCGGACATGACAGAACCAAAAAATGGTCGCCCAATTTTCTTCCCAGAAAACCTAGTTCTCTTTGGTAACATAGCGCTTTTCCTATGGATTGTTCTTGATTCAGTTGCTTTTATGCTATATAATTTCACCGCAGGTATTGTGTTTTTTATCCTAACACTTATCTTGATTTATGGTGTACTTCACCTTCTGGGTTGCCTACGTCCATGCTACAATTGCATAAAATGCACTCATGGCATGGGGCGCTTGGCAGCCTTGTACTTTGGCAGACGCATCTTCAAAGACTACAAATACAACTACAAACTGCCCACAGCAATATTTTTCACACTATACATCGGAGGATTCCCAGCAGCATTCGCACTCTACTCCGCCATCGTAGATTTCACGGCCATCAAAGCAGCAGTGTTTGTGGCTCTCTTAGTGTTTACGATCTATAGTGCTTTAACATGGCGACCAAGAAAACCAAAAAACCCAAAAGAGGTAGTATAGCCTCGGGGGAGTTTAACGTGATTAAGCTTTTGTTGCTTGTTAGCTTACTAGGAATTTCTGGCGTTTGCTGTAGTCAGTCGGGTCGTAAATCGCAATAAGTCGTTGTGGAAACCTTCCAAGTGAGGGCTATGCATAAGGCCTTCATTGAACCAAACAGATGCTTACGATGTATTGAGTGTCAGGCAGCAAAGGCATGCCACCTCAAAGCTATTTTTCGCATTGACGGCAACGACCCAAATTTTGTTGACCCAAAATTTTGTCGCGGATGCGGCGATTGCTTAACAAAATGTCGAGCAAATGCAATTATTTTAAAGACTAATTGAGTTTGGGTTACTACAAACCTTGTTATTTTGCTAGTTCGCATAAAACTGCCTTAGAATCTATCTAAAAAAAGAGATGGAATATTTTAGTTTGTTTTCTTTAAAATAGACACGCTTTATTCTTGTGATTTTTCTATAACATCTTTGCAACTTCACTCAAAGGTTTGACAGGTCTTATTTCGACCGCCATTAGACCAAAGAATTTTGTGATTGCTGCTGGGTTCTCAGCTTCTATTGTGAAGAAACCTTTGTGGTCTGCAGCTGTGTCTTGGGGGCAACTCATGTAGGCAGCTGTTAAGTTGATTCCAGCATTTTTTATGTTCTGCTCTGAAAAAAGCTGCTTGAGCATGGCTTTTCCTTCAGCACTTTGAAGGGGGCATTGGGCTGCTGGATGAGTATGTGTAGCTTCATATAACAAGATTACCACCTCCTTTTTTGGTCTTCAAAAATTAGAATTCTTAATATTGTTAAAGGTTTTTAATCATTTAAAACTTTTCTTGACTCGTTGACCTATTTTGATATTGAAGTCATTAGGTTTGAAACTTCATTTTTAAAACAAGAATATTGCAAGATTAGAACCATAGACAATATATTCGAGTTTTGCTTAAGAAAACTTGCAGTAAACTTTGAGGTTATTTTGTATGAAAACTTTGGTTACAGTTGGTCGCGGTGGAACAGGAAAATCCAGCTTCACCGCTCTAATGGCTAAAAACTTCATTGAGGCAGGACAAGCTCCTTTACTACTGGTTGATGCAGATCCAGACCAGAATCTAGGTGAAATGATTGGAGTAGACCTTAAAGAAGTGGGAAAATCTACAATAGCTGACCTTATCGTGAGCACTT
This sequence comes from Candidatus Bathyarchaeota archaeon, assembly GCA_963831895.1. Lineage (GTDB taxonomy): Archaea > Thermoproteota > Bathyarchaeia > Bathyarchaeales > Bathycorpusculaceae > Bathycorpusculum. The sequence goes on along the minus strand of CAWHSD010000024.1, from coordinate 121,723 downwards.
TTATTGAAAAGGGAGGCACTACCGTCGGTGTTCCGCCAAGAGAACGCATTGAAAGCCGTATTTGGGAAAACGGTCTCTATGAAAGTAAAAGCTTTGATTTCCTTTCGGTGGGCACCAAATGGGTTGAGGGGTGCTATTGCATGCCCAACTCTGCTTTAAAAGCTGCTTTGGAATCGTTGACTAAAAACTACAAGTACGTACTCGTTGATTCTCCAGCGGGACTTGAAAATTTGAACAGACGAATCACCTCGGATGTTAACGATATCTTTGATATTCTTGATCATTCAAAGAAATCTCAAGACCATGTGAGACGGGCAGTTAAGATAGCTAAAGAAGTTGACATGAAATTTGAAAACTTTTACTTAGTTGGCGGTTATCGTTTTCCAGCAGAATTAGGAAAGCAGGCAGAAGATGACTTGAAATACAAGTATTTGGGCAAAATCGAAGCGGATAATCAACTAGACGAGTTTGTTTTGAATGGAAAATCTCTGCTTGACCTTCCAAACGACAACAAAGCATACCTTTCAGTGCAGAATATTCTAAAAACCCTGGGTTATTTATAGCTGAAAGGGTTTTTACACAATTTTTTCAAAACCTTGCATTTCTATAACTGTAACGTGACTTTTGCGTAAGAAATCTGGAAAGGTTTAAAAAGTATGTAATTACGCATTGTTGTAAACCTTTACAGAGGTTTCACATTTGACAAGTAAAAACGTCCATGTAAAAATTGACGAAATGAAGACCGGTAGCGGTCTCATTAAAAATTTTGAATTATCCATCGGCAAAGTTATGAATGACAACTATAATGAGCCAATGGGTCCAACCCCAATGCCCTCCATGACAACCCTACGGGACTGGGACATGAAGCTTCTCACCAAGTACAAGCCCTTTTATATGCCTGATTGTGATCTTTGCTGCCTTTGCACTTTTGGCAAATGCGATTTGACAGCTGGAAAACGCGGTGCATGTGGCTTAGACATTGCAACCCAATCTTCTCGTATTGTGATGTTGGCTTGTGCGATTGGATCAGCATGTCACTCAGCTCATTCACGTCACCTTGTTCATCACTTAATCGAGAAATATGGTCGCAGGTATCCCTTAGACATCGGCGGATTAAACATTAAAGTTGAAGCACCAATTACCCGTCTTGTAACCGGTATAAAGCCTGAAACGCTTGGAGATCTTGAAGATGTTTTATCGTATGTTGAAGAACAAATCACTCAGGTTCTTGCAGTTGGCCATACAGGTCAAGAAGGTAATAACATAGATTTTGAATCCAAAGCCATGCACGTTGGTATGATTGACCACGTGGGTATGGAGGTCGGCGACATTGCACAGATTTCAACCTTGGGCTATCCAAAAGCAGATCCCGAAGCTCCACTCGTAAAACTGGGCATAGGAAGCGTCGACCGCACAAAACCAGTTATTATGGCAATCGGCCACAACGTTGTTCCATCAGTCGGAATAATCGATTACGCAAAAGACAAGAAAGTTGACGATAAAATCGAAGTAGTTGGTCTTTGCTGTACATCACACGACATGACCCGATACTACAACCGCGCCAGAATTGTCGGGCCAATCAGCTGGGAACTTAGGTTCGTACGCGCAGGATTAGCAGACGTAGTCGTACTTGACGAACAATGTATCAGAACAGACATTTACGATGAAGCCAGCAAGGTAAACGCCCCAGTAATTGCAGCTTCAGAAAAGAACTGTATGGGCTTTAAAAACCGCACAAATGATCCAGCAGACGAAATAGTCTCTGACCTCGTAAGCGGCAAAGTCAAAGGTGTTCTAATTCTTGACCCGGAAAAAGTCGGCGAAGTTGCAGTCCGTGTAGCACAACAAGTTGCTCCAGTCCGCAAGCGAAAGAATGTTCTTCCAAGCTTAGAGGAACTTACACAAATGGCAAAGAGTTGCACACAATGCAGTAAATGTCAACGTAACTGCCCACAAGACTATGCCATTCCAGTAGCAATGAAAGCAGCCGGACAAGGAGACATGACCCTACTAACAGACCTCTATGAGACCTGTATCGGATGTGGAAGATGCGAAGAAGCATGCCCACAAAAAATCATGATCCACAGCTTAATTATTAAAGCAGGCGAAAAAGCCATGCTATGCGAAGACAACCTATGCCGAGTTGGCCGAGGAGCAGTCTCAGACGTCGAAATCCGCAATGTCGGCAGCCCAATCGTCCTAGGAGAAATCCCCGGCATCGTTGCAATAGTAGGATGCAGCAACTATCCGAAAGGCGGCAAAGACGTCTATGACATAGCAAGAGAATTCGCAAGCAGACGATACATCGTAGTAGTATCAGGATGCTCAGCCATGTCAGCAGGCAGCTATCGTAACAGCGAAGGCAAAACCCTCTACGAAGAATTCCCAGGCGGATTCGAAGCGGGAGGAGTCCTTAACGTCGGCTCATGCGTTGCAAACAGCCACATCGCCGGAGCAGCTATCAAAGTAGCAAACATATTCGCAAAACGCTCACTGAGGGGTAACTACGAAGAAATCGCAGATTATATCCACAACCGCTTAGGCGCAGTCGGTTTAGCTTGGGGTGCATACTCACAGAAAGCCGCAGCGATCGGAGCAGGTTTCTGGCGCTTAGGTGTACCAGTACTCGTTGGTCCACACGGTGTCAAATACAGACGTATGCTTCTTGGGAGAAAAGAAGATCCCAAGAACTGGGAAGTCCTTGATGCACGCACAGGTAACACAGTTAACGTGGGACCAGCACCAGAACATCTTTTCAACATGGCAGAAACTAAAGAGGAATGTATGGTTGCAATCGCAAAACTCTGCATCAGACCAAACGACACTTGGAAAGGACGCAGTATCAAACTAAGCCACTATGTGGACTTAAGCAAGCGCTACCTCGGAGTCATGCCAAACGATCTACACCTGTACGTAAGAACAATGGCTGATGTTCCATCGACGATGAAAGACGAGTTTGTCAAGATACTTGAAGAAAATAACTGGCAAGAAACAGTAATTCCGGATCCAACCTTGCTTCCAAGAATGGTCCGTAAAATGAAGGAGTAATTCGACATGTCCTGTGAACCATGGCAATGTGGCGAAATAGCCTCAACTAAAAAAGCAAACCCCATAACTAAACCCGAGATAGCAGTAGCAATGATAAAAAAAGCCCAGCGTCCCCTTCTTATTGTGGGGAGTAACGCCACTGAAAGGTATATGGAAGGCAAACAACTGATCGAATACATAATTGAATTCGCTAACGCTTCCAAAGTACCTGTCGTCGCAACAGCCCATATGGTTGGTGAATTCATAAAACGCGGATACCAACCAGCATCATTCATGAATGCAATGGAAATTGGCCAAAGAGTAGTAGACCCCGAATGGATGGGACTTGACGGCAAAGGACACCCAGACCTAGTTTTATTGATCGGGTTACCTTATTACGTTGAATCATTGATGCTATCAGGAATGAAACATTTTGCACCAGATCTAAAAACAATGACTCTCGACAACCTGTTCCATGTCCATGCAAGCTGGTCTTTCCCAAATGCATCCCTTGAAGAGTGGGCTGCAAACCTCAAAGTAATGACATCAAAATTTAATGGAGGAAATTAGAAAATGTCTATGTTTAAAGATATACCCGTTGAAGTTGGCGTAATATTCGAAGGAGAACGTATTCGAAGAAATGATATGCAAGTAGAACTTGGCGGTCCAACCGTTAAGCAAAAGTTTGAACTTGCAAAAGTAAAACCCCTTGACCAGATCGAAGATGGAAAAATAACCATTATCGGTCCAGACCTAAAAGACTTGAAAGCAGGCGGCGCATACCCATTCGGTATCCTCGTTGAAGCAGCAGGAGCAAAACTTGACGCAGGCCTCGAAGGTGTCATTGAAAGACGCATTCACGGCTACCTAAACTACATCGAAGGCTTCATGCACCTAAACCAACGATACGACATCTGGATACGCATAGGCAAGAAATCCTTCCAAAAAGGCTTAACAAGCTTTGACGCAATCGGCAAAGTCCTTTTCCGCTTATTCAAGAGTGAATTGCCCATTATTGAAAAAGTACAAATTACCTTCATAACCGACCCAACAAAACTAGAGGAAATGACTCCTGAAGCAATCCAAGCATATGAATCACGCGACGCAAAAGCAAGGGGTCTAAAAGACTCAGAAGTCGACACATTCTACGGCTGTGCACTCTGCCAGTCATTCGCACCAAGCCACGTTTGTATAATCACACCTCAAAGATACAGCAATTGCGGTGCAATCAGCTGGTTTGATGGAAAAGCTTCTGCAAGTATCGATCCTAAAGGACCAGTCTTCGCAATTCCAAGAGGCGAAATGATCAACGAAGAAAAAGGCGAATTCTCTGGTGTCAACGAAGCTGCCAAGAAACGCACTATGGGCGAAGTTAACCAAGTCTGGCTATATACAGCGTTTGATCATCCACACACTTCATGTGGATGCTTCGAAGCAGTGACTTTCTATATCCCAGAAGTCGACGGATTCGGCGTAGTTAACCGCAATTTCAAAGGAGCAGCAGTAAACGGCTTACCCTTTAGCACTATAGCTGACTCAGCTGCAGGCGGAAGACAAATCGACGGATTCCACGGAATGTCCATCGAGTACATGCGAAGCAAGAAATTCTTTGCCGCAGACGGTGGATGGAACCGAGTTGTCTGGGTACCAAAAGAGGTCAAAGAAAAAATTAAAGAATTCATCCCAGCAGATATCGTTGACAAAGTCGCCACTGAAGAAGATGCAAAGAGTATTGACGAACTCAAAGCTTTCCTAAAGGCAAAGAATCACCCAGTCGTTGCAAAATGGGAATCAGAAGCAGCACCAGCAGCAGAAGCAACATCGATCCAAGTTAATGAAGAAGCAGCAGGAACTATGATGCCAGTTGCAACCATGAGTTCAATGCCAATAATGGCCGGCGGATTCAAAATCATACTCAAAGACGCAAAAATCTACGCTAACAAAGTTATCATAACAACCGTTAAAGACAGCAAAGATAACAAAGACAAACGGTGATTTAAACGCCCCAAAACGACAACGACAAAAAGAAAGACGCTGAAGGGCTACAGCTAAGCGATGATCTATTGGAAGCTTTAGCAAAATTCCAGACAATCGAACTGGAAGACTTCCAAATGGACGTCAAAGACCTAGAAATCATCTTCGAAGCAGGCGCAGCAGGGCAACTAATGCCAAAACTAAAACTTCCAGGCATCGCAGGCGGAAAACCCACCAGCATGCTACAAATTCCTTTCCTGCCACCAATCGAAACTTACCCAAACAAAATCTCTGAAGTAAAACTTGGGGCAACAAGAAGCGAAGGCGGAACACGCGGACGATCACTCACAATCGGCGGAGAAGTCTCTCCTGCTTTTTACACTTTTGAGCGACCTATGCCACACAAACCAGTAATCACCTTAGATGTTTTCGACATGGAAGTTCCTCTAAGCAAAGCAGTCAAGATGCACGTTAAAGAAGTCGTCGGTGACCCAGCAGCTTGGGCAAAACTTGCAGTCGAAAAATTCGGTGCAGACATGGTTACTATGCACTTAATCAGTGTTGACCCACTACTCAAAGACGCATCACCCAAAGACGCATGCAAAACAATAGAGAAAGTCTTGCAAGCCGTGGATGTACCACTAGTCATCGGCGGATGCGGAGACCCAGTTAAAGACACAGCCGTCTTCGAAGAAGTATGTGCACAATTTCCAGGCGAACGCTTCCTAATAAGCTCCGTCACACGCGACATGGATGTCGAGAAATGTGCCAAATTCATTAAAAAAGCAGGTCACGCCATACTCTCATTCACACCTATGGACCTCAACTTGGCACGGGAACTCAACAGACGCCTCTACGACTATGTTGGAAGAGAAGACATCATAATGGACTTAACAACCGCAGCACTCGGTTACGGTTTAGACTATGCATTTACAAACATGGAACGCGCACGCATGGGCGGCTTAATGGGCGATGCTGAACTCGCACACCCAATGTCGTCTGGAACAACCAACGCTTGGGCAGCAAGAGAAGCATGGCTAAAAATGTCAGCTGAATGGGAACCACGCGAACTCAGAGGTCCACTCTGGGAAGTAACAACAGCCATAACACTGTTGCTCGCAGGCGTAGACCTATTCATGATGATGCACCCAGCAGCCGTAAAAACACTAAAAGACGTAACCAACTACCTAACAAGCGCTAAAAAAGCAGACCCATCAAAATACGCAAACTGGGTCACGGTAAAAGCTTAAGGAGACATGACTAAAATGGCAGAAAAGAAAAAAGGCGGATTAAAAGAACTTAGCCCAATAACCATTTACAAGAGCTTGCCAAAAATTAACTGCAAAGAATGCGGCGTCGACAACTGTATGGCATTCGCCACAAAAATTGTCAACCGCGAAATTGAACTCGACAGCTGCAAACCAATTCTCAAACCAGAAAACGCCAAATCATACGCTATACTCAAAGAACTCCTAAAGCCCGCTGTCAAAGAAGTCATCGTCGGCGTAGGCGACAAAGCCAAGAAAATCGGCGGCAAACTAGTCATGTACCGCCACGAATTCACATACAAGAACCCAACAGCCATCGCAATCGATGTAACAGACGAGATGTCTGATAGCGAAATCGTTTCACGTGTCCAGAAAACTGATAACTTCACTTTCGAATACATCGGCAACACCCTAAAACTCGACATGATAGCAGTTCGATGCACTTCTGGAGACGCAGACAAATTCAAAGCAACAGTCAAAAAAGTTTCAGAAACTACAAAGTTACCAATGATACTCTGCACCATGAACCCTGCGATAGCTGAAGCAGGCTTAATGGCTGCACCAAAAGCTCGACCACTCCTCTGCGCAGCGAACGCAACCAACTGGAAAGACATGGCAGAATTAGCACTCATGTACAACTGCCCAATAGTTGCATCCGCTCCAAACGACCTAAACACACTGGTATCTCTCACAAAAACCCTGATGGCTTACGGAGTATCTGACATAGTTCTGGATCCAGGAACTTTCATCAACGAAGGCTTACCAGACACAATCAACAACTTTACCATGCTCAGAAGAGCAGCAACAAAAGGCGGCGAAGAACTTGCAGGCTTCCCATTACTTGGCGTTCCAATGGTTGCTTGGGTAGACAAAGGCGAAATGGCAGACGACCTAGTCAAATGGCGTGAAGCATACGTTGCATCAATGCTCATAGTCCGATATGCAGATGTACTAATTATGCACGAAAACGACGGATGGGCTCTACTACCAATGACAGTACTACGCCAAAACATCTACACTGACCCACGCAAACCAGTCGCAGTTGCACCAGGACTCAAAGTCTACGGCACACCAGACGAAAACTCGCCAGTGTTCTTCACATCAAACTTTGCATTAACATTCTACACCGTTGCATCAGACATTGAAAGCAGCAAACTCAACGCATACTTAATCGTCGTTGAAACAGAAGGTTCAGCAATCGACAGCGGAGTCGCAGGACGCAAACTAACAGCCGAACGAGTCGCAGACGCAATCAAAGCAAGCGGCATAGAACAAAAAGTCAAACACCGCAAAATCATCATCCCAGGGAAAGCATCACGCATCAGCGGCGAAATCGAAGAACTCAGCGGCTGGAAAGTCCAAGTTGGACCACGCGACAGCAGTGAGATACCCAAGTATCTCATAGAGAAATGGCAACCATAAGCCACCCCCTTCTTATTTTATTTTAATTTTTGTTCAATGTATCTCTAAGTAATTCTTTTATAATTCATTATATTTCTAGAATTTGGTGATTTTTGGTGGATCATACAATTGTGCATTTTGAAATTCCAGCCAATGATATTGAAAAAATCAAGAAATTTTATATGGATTTATTTGGTTGGACGATGAATAAGTATCCTGGACCAAACGTCTACTATCTTGTAGGAACGGTTCCTGTAGATGAGAAAACTATGATGCCAATTCGACCGGGCGTCAACGGAGGACTGTATGACAAGAAGGATTCCACGATGCCTGACATGGCTAAACCCACAAACTACATCTCGGTGGAGTCGGTAGAGGAGTACAGCAAAAAGGTTGAGGCTTTGGGCGGCAAAATAATGGTGCAAAAGATGGAAATTCCTGGTCTAGGTTGGTGGGCTCTTGCCCTTGACCCTGAAGGCAACCATTTTGGCATGCTGGAATATATGCAAAAGCCCTAACTCTTTCATTTTTTAGTTTTATCTCAATATTCAGGTCTTGTTATATCAATCTGTATTATGTCAAAAATCCCATGGTTTTTACTTAAATTTGTACTAAAAGCGTATAAACCCCTTCTTTACATCTATGAGCATTTACTGCTGGAAGGGACTGAAAAATAGGCTGCGGTATCTTTGGCGTAATAAATTATGAAAAACAACCAGTTTTTCCGTATCTTTACTGGGGGTTACGTGCCCAAAACCATAGAGGTCACCAATCACACGGTTTCCTCACAAGTAACAACAATGAGTTTTTCACCTACAAAGCCTTGGATTTGGTTCCAAGACTAAAAACCAACGTCATTCACGAATGGTTCGGGCGCCTACCTGGATCAATCGGAATCGGCAACGTAAGGTATACAACATCAGGTAAATGCGACGATGTCGCTATAATAGATGGCACCCAGCCGGTTGTTGCTTCTGTTGATGGCTTAAAACTTGCGCTCTCATTTAACGGCAACATCGTTAACACTCTGCCACTAAAAAAAGAAATTACTGAAAACTTCACTGATTTTCTCTATAACTGTGACTCAGACATTGTTTGTCACAAAATGCTTTTAGCCCTAAAACAAGGACAAGACCTAACATCTGCAGCTCGTACCGTTATGGAAAGTTTAGATGGTGCATTCTCAGTAACAGGCATAACAGGAAAAGGAGAATTCTTTGCTTTCAAAGACCCACACGGAATAAAACCGTTATGTGCTGGACATGACCCTGAAACGAAAACTTTCGCTTTTTCCTCTGAAACCGTAAGCTTAGACATGAACAGTTTTGTCCGAGATTTTGAATTGAAACCTGGCGAACTCGTAACAGTTTCAGAACAAGGTTTCAAACGAACTCAAGTCATTAAAAATTACCGTGAAGCATTCTGCGCATTTGAATATGCTTATTTTGCAAGGCCAGATTCAAGGTTTGACGGAAAATATGTTTATGAAATGCGCGAAGATTTTGGAAGAAACATTGTGAAAGAGTTTCCGGAAGTCGTCAAAGATGGCGACATTATTATGTCAGTTCCTGAAACTGGCGATGACTCCGCGATGGGAGTTCATGAAGAATCAGGTTTACGATGGGAACGAGCGTCAAGACGCCACCGATACGTAACTGAACGAGCTTTCATCCTTCTAAATATGGAACGTTACTCAACAATTGATAAGAAAATTAACATTTTAGGTCCCAAAGTAGATGGAAAACGCGTCATAGTGACTGAAGATAGTATCGTGCGAGGGGATACAACTAAAGTTATCATTGAAAAAATGCGTAAGGCAGGCGCCAAAAAAGTTTACCTGTTTGTGACTTTCCCACGCATCATTGGACCCTGCTTCTATGGAATTGACATGTCAACTTATGGACAACTTGTGGGGTCAAGACATGATGCGGAAGAAATCGCTAAAATAATCGGTGCAGACAAAGTGTGCTACCAGTCTATTGAGGGATTAATTCGTGCTACAGGACAAACAGAAGATCAGTTATGTTTAGCGTGCATTACTGGCAAGTATCCGACACCTTGTGCTCAGAAAATGGCTAACGTTATGAAAAAGCGGTTCGAAGAAGGATACGAAGAAAAAACAAGAATCTACGAATCTGAAGAAGCTCAGCCGTAATCGCTATTAAGCGTTCCCTCCAATGTCTAAGCTGATAGGTGTCTTTGGATGGATAAAATCGGTGTCCTAGTCGTTTCTTATGGCGCTCGAGAGGTTGCCATGGCAGATGCTCTTCTAAGAAGCAAAAAATACCAGGTGGAACTCTATGTCGCCGATAAACAATGCAACCCCTACAATGCTAAAAAAGCTACAAAACACATCGTCATTCCAACACTTGATATTAACGAAATCTGCAAATTTGCAGAGACAAACAAAGACAGACTCGACTTTGTTTTGGTGGGCTCCGAGAAACCTATAATCGAAGGAATCCGCGACCTCATCGAGAAACAAACAGGCATACCTGTAATCTGCCCTACAAAAGAATATGCAATTGAGGAGAGCAAGATTGCGCAGCGAATTCTTTTCGATGAGATTGCGCCGGAAGCGAATCCGCGTTTCAAGATTTTCAATCCAACTGATTACGCGGGCAAAGATATTCAGAAATCAGTTTATCAATGGCTGGATGAATTGGACAATCAAGCCGTTGTGAAACCCGATAAGCCTGCGTTGGGTAAAGGTGTAGGGGTTTGGGGCGACCACTTCGCAAATCGAGAACAGCTTTTTGAACATTTCATGTCTAACTTCAAGTATGGTTCAGTCATCATTGAAGAAAAAATTGACGGAGAAGAATCCAGTTGCATGGGTTTCTGCGACGGTAAACATTTCATTCCATTGCCCGACACTCGCGACTACAAACGCGCTTTTGACGGTGACAAGGGACCCAATACGGGTGGTATGGGTTCTTACAAAGATGTCGCCGATTATCTGCCCTTCCTAACTGCCTTTGAACGCGAACAAGAACTCGCGTTAGCTGAACGGGTTTTTAGTGGATGGAAAACAAAAATCAAAGACAACACGGCGCTAAGAGGCGTCCCACTATACCTTGCCTTCATGCACACGGGGAAGGGCATAAAAATCCTCGAAATTAACAGCCGCCCAGGCGACCCCGAAATCATGAACCTTCTTCCAATCATAAAAGACGACTTCGTCGATGTATGCCTCAAAATGGTCAATGGAAATTTAAACGGGGTTGCAATGGAGAAGTCGGCGACGGTATTGACTTACAAGGTTCCAGGGGATTACGGTGGATACGCCGATGCGTTTCCTGACAAGGCGGATAAACAAGCAGTTAACATGCCTGTTGACCTCGCCAATGCTGAGGCTCTTGTCGAAAAATTTGGTGAGAAAATCCGAATATATCCTGGTTCTATGGAGCTACGCGATGGCAAAAACTATGCTCTCAAATCCCGGGCCATCGGAGTCCTTGGAATCGGTGGTAGCATTGAGGAAGCACGACAAATCAGTCAGGAAGGTGCAAAAGCAATCACTGGTGGGGGGCTCTGGAATCGAACGGACGTTGCCTCAAGTCAACATATTGCCAAAAGCATTAGGCACATGGAGCAGTTGAGGAAAAAGCCTTGACGTGTGTCTTTGTCTCCGACTGTGAAGGACCAATATCTAAAAACGATAATGCCTTCGAGTTAGCTGAGAACTTTATTCCTAACGGTGACAAGTTTTTCACAACTATAAGTCTTTACGATGATGTCTTGGCTGATGCGCTCAAGAAACCCGGTTATAATGCTGGCAGTACTCTCAAGTTGATTTTGCCCTTCTTCAAAGCGTACGGCATAACGGACAGCCAAATGGAAGACTTCTCAGCCAAAAATATTCTACTTATAGCCAACAGTAAAACAACATTAAACCACATACAAAGAATTGCTGACTCATTCATCGTTAGCACCAGCTACGAACACTACATCAAAGCCCTCTGCAAAGCAATCGATTTCCCATACAAAAACACGTACTGCACAAAAGTGAAACTCGACAAATGCCCCATCACTCCTCAAGAAAAGGAGCGCTTAAGAGAGATAGCGCAAGAAATCGCACAAATGCCTCTAATCGACATTCCCCCAAACGCAAAAACCGTTGAGGATTTTTCAACCCGCGACCAAACAATTATCCAGCGGTTAGATGAGATTTTCTGGAGACTAATTCCCAAGATGTTTGTTAGCAAGTTTCTCACCCATGTAGTTACCGTTGGCGGGGAACAGAAAGCCGAAGCCATTCGTGAAATAGTCAAACGTTTAGGCAGTAAGCTGGAGGATGTGTTGTATGTGGGAGATAGCATAACAGATGTGGACGCATTCAAACTGGTGGCGACCAATGGTGGCTTGGCGGTCTCTTTCAACGGGAACTAGTTATGCAGTTAGGGAAGCTGAGGTGGCAGTTCTATCGGATAGTAACCTTGTTACAGCTGTGATAGCTGATTTGTTCTGCAAGTTGGGCAAAAAACAAACCCTTAAAGCACTCAGCTCATGGAGCTATGATGTTCTTAAAAAAAATCAGATAGACGAAGTTTTACTAAAACAGTTATCAACGTTGTATCCTGAGGTATTGCCCAAAGTTCAAATAGTTACAGCCAAAAATATGGAATCACTAATAAAAGAGAGCAGCGAGTTTAGGAAGAAGGTTCGCGGAGTAGCCGTGGGGAGACTTGGATAAATGCCTAAAGCACAAATCGAAGATACTTATGCTGAAGCGTTCACTGGGATTTATTGTCGGGTAATCGTGACTGCGGACGACGAGCCAACATTGCGCAAAGCAGCTGAAGACTCCACAGCGACTCCATCTGTTGTAATAGGCAGAACTGAAGGAGGAATCGAAAAATATCTAACTCCAAGCGAAACACCAGACAAACGTATGGGCGCTATTTTACAGTTCTGGGGAGAAATCAACCCAAAAAAAACTTTCGAGGAGTCACTAAAGAAGTTCGAAACTGAACTCTCTTACCGAATCCGCCAAGATATCCTCGTTAAACCTTTCACCGCAATATTCGATGCAATGCCGCGAGCTGAAGGCAAGCTAGATATGATGGAGAGCGTTGGGCATTGTGGTGACGGTTATGAGTGGGTTGAGAAACGTTTTGGCAGGGAAGTTATCGTAGTTCCTTTAATGGTTCCGGACTTTATCATTGAACACTATCTTGGTTATGCGAAGGGTGTTATGGGCGGCAACTTTTGGATAATGTGCAAATCAAAAGAAGCACTCAAAGAAGCGGGCGCTAGAGCCCTGAAGGCAATTCATAGAGTGTATGGCGTCGTGAACACTTTTGACATATGTTCCGCTGGCTCCAAACCTGAAACTCACTTTCCCAAAATAGGACCCACTACCAACCACTTATACTGTCCATCGCTCAAATCGCGCTTAGGCAAGGAATCCAAGGTTCCAGAGGGCGTTGGTTACATAGCTGAAGTTGTCTTCGACGGCATTTCTTTGGATGCGGTTAAGGAAGCCACCAAAACAGGAATCAAAGCAGTTTTAGAGGTTGATGGAGTTGTTCGTGTTTCAGCCGGTAATTATGGTGGCAAGTTAGGTGATTACAAAATTCAATTAAAGGAGTTATTCCCTTGACAAAATTTGATGTAGTTGGTTTCGGAGCACTCAACGTTGATATGCTCTTCAAAGTTGAGAGACTTGCAAATGCTGAAGAAGAAAGCTTTATTGAGAGTTACACAGAAGCCTGCGGTGGGTCAGCCGCAAACACGATTGTTGGATTAGCTAGGCTTGGATGTAAAGTAGGTTTCATAGGCAAAGTTGCCAACGACCGCGAAGGCCAAATGCAACTTGACTGCTTCCAAACCGAAGGAGTAGACACGGGCGGCATAGTTGAGACAACCAAGGGCAGAAGCGGTTCGGTTATGGGTTTTGTTGACAGAAAAGGCGCGAGAGCTCTTTACATTAACTCGGGCGTTAACGACTTAGTTGAGCCCAGAGAAATTAAATATGAATATATTTCTCAAACCAAACTTCTTCACCTATCTTCTTTCGTTGGTGAGAAATCGTTTCGTGCACAAAAGAAACTATTGAGCGCTTTGCCTGAAGGGCTTGAAATCAGTTTTGATCCTGGCTCATTATATGCTCAAAAAGGTCTTGCATTTATTGAGCCCATCATTAGGAATTCTCATGTTTTGATGCCAAATGCGATTGAACTTGAACAATTAACCGGTGAAGAAGATCACCGAAAAGGCGCTGATTTCATGATTGATATGGGCGTTAAGATTGTGGCTGTAAAGCTTGGCAACAAAGGCTGCTATGTAACGGACGGTAACGAGAAGCTTAATGTAGAACCATTCAAAGTTAAAGCAATCGACACAACTGGGGCAGGCGACGCTTTCGATGCAGGCTTTCTCTATGGCTTAATTCAGGAAAAAAGTCTCTATGAATGTGGTCAACTGGGCAATTTTGTGGCTTCGAGAAGCGTTATGGCAATGGGTGCCAGAACAGGCTTACCCTACGCTAAAGACTTAGAATACCTTGGTTAGTCCACATTTTTGCCTGACTATCATTCGATTTCACTAAGTAACTTCTTTCGAATGTATTTTATAGCCATTTGTTTCGGGTCATCTATTGGTTTATCTGCCTTAACAGAGCTGGATAATGCTTGAGTAGGCTTTTCGTACTTCTTGACTTTCAATTACTACACCTCACAAAAGTAGGGGCTGGCGACAAATAAGACTTTTTGAAAAAAAGCTTGGGTTAGCACTTCTTGGTTAGTTTGTCGATTATGCTTTGGAAGATTAGTTTTCCATCGCCGTATTGAAGCATCTGTTGTTGACTTGTCCAGTTGGGTTGTTGCCACCAGTACATCGCTCTTTCGGGATGTGGCATTAAACCAAAGATGTTGCCTTCTTTGTTGCAGATTCCAGCGATGTCGTAGAATGAACCGTTGGGGCAAATCGGGTACTTGCCGTCAGCGACCTTGCCATTTTTGTCGCAGTAACGAAACACCAACATGTCCTCATCGATGAGTTTCTTTAGCAGTGCCTGTTCTTGATCTTTTGGAAATAGTAATCGTCCTTCTCCGTGTGCGATGGGTAAATTGATGACTTTTCCAGCGGGAATTTTGGCTGTAAATAGGCATTTGCCTTTGTTTTCTTGTTTGAGGTAGGTCCATTGGCATTTGAAACCCGCAGGCTCATTGGTGGTCAAGGTAGCTTCAGGGTAGGCGCTCATGCCTTTGAAGCCTGGAAGCAAACCGTATTCGACGAGGATTTGGAAACCGTTACATATGCCCAAGATTGGTCTGCCTTCATCGATGAATTTTCCCATTTCTTTGGCGAGGTTTGCAGAGAGGTGCCTTGCAAAAATCACGCCTGACCGTACGTAATCACCGAACGAGAATCCGCCTGGAAAAACCAGAACACTGTAATCCAGCAGGTTTCGGCGTTTGATTAACTCGTTAACGTGAACGGATTCAGCTTGCACGCCCAGTTCTTGGAAGGCTCGCTGGGTTTCTGCATCGCAGTTGGTGCCGCCGACTCGCATTACGCAGACTTTGATTTCTTCAGTGTTCATTGTGGTGTCTCCTCTTGGTTTAGTGTTTTTTTCCAGTTGTGTCTTAGGGTTTCAAGTGAAGCGTCAATGGCGATTTTTCCGTTTAACCCTGCAACGATTAGTTTTGGTTCTTTGGTTACTTTGCCGATTAACGCGCAGTTCTTGCCTTTCATTAAAATCTCGAAATCTTCCCTGTCTGCTTCGGCGACTTCGATTAGAAAGCGGCTATTTGACTCTGAAAACAACACACTATCGTTTCGCGTCATCTCTTTGGCTGGTACTTTGCATAAGTCTATTTCTAAGCCATAACCTCCTGCAAACGACATCTCCGCAGCCGCTACTGCTAAACCGCCCTCTGAGAGGTCGTGGCATGACTTAACTAATCCTTCGTCAATGGCGTCAGTAACTGCTCTGAAGGTTCGTTTGGCTTTTGCCCCTTTTACTTTAGGGACGCTCGCGCCAAGGAAGCCTTTGAGTTTGTAGTATTCAGAGCCACCAAGTTCGTTGAATGTTTCTCCTATTATGTAGAGAAGGTTTCCTGGGGCTTTTAGTTCCATGGAGATGGTTGATTGGATGTTTGGAATTACGCCTATGGCTGTGATTAGTAGTGTAGGTGTTATTGGTCCCAATGGTGATTCGTTGTATAAGCTGTCTTTTCCTGAAATAAAGGGTGCTTTGAATGCTACGGAGAAATCGTAGCATGCTTGACATGCTCTCACCAGTGATCCCAAACGCTCCGGTTTCTCTGGGTTACCCCAAGTGAAGTTGTCCAGGAGCGAGATTCTTCTTCCACCCACTGCAACATTGTTGCGCATAGCCTCGTCAATGGCTGAGGCTGCCATCCAATAAGCATCAATCTTGCCGTAATTCGGGTTCATTCCACATGAAATCACTAAACCTTTCCATGAATCGTCGAGCGGTTTTAACACTGCGGCATCGTTTGGTCCTGCGTAATCGCCTTGCAAGGGTTTGAGGGTTGTGTTGCCTTTTACTTCATGATCATAGGTGCGGATCACGCTTTCTTTGCTGGCTATGTTTGGAGCTGCGAGAAGTTGGAGTAAGGTTTGGGTTAGGTTTGCTGGTTCTGGGAATTCTGGTTCGGTGAACGCTGTTTTTTCGATGGTCGCAACTTTGCTGCTTGTGCATGGGTTGAAGAGGAAAGTCATGTCTATGTCGCTGACGGTTTCTCCGTTGTATGTAAGTATTAGGTGTCTCTCAGGTGTGAGTGTTCCTAAAGCTGTTGCTATGACGTCTTCCTTCTCAAAAACAGCCATAACCCGCTCTAGATTCTCGCAGGGAACTGTGATTATCATGCGTTCTTGTGATTCTGAGAGATAAATTTCCCAAGGTGCTAAATCCTGATTTTTCAAGGGTACCTTGGCTAAATCCGCGGTGACTCCACAGTTAAAGCGTTCTGCTGTCTCGCCAACGGCTGAAGATAAACCTCCGCCGCCAATGTCGGTTACTGCTGAAGCAAGTTGTAGGTCGCGGATCTCTATTATTGCTCTTTTAACTTTTTCTTCTTCGATGGGGTCTGCAATTTGGACTGCTGGTCGCGAAACTGTTTCTGATTTCTCGGTTAATTCGGCAGATGCGAATGTTACTCCATGGATGCCATCGCGTCCTGTTTTTCCGCCTGCCAAAACCACTATGTCGCCGACTTTAGCGTTTTTTGCATACTTGTCTAGGGGTAAAAGTCCGATGCAGCCGCAATATACCGTGACGTTGCCTGTGTAGGAGTCGTCGAAGTAAATTGCGCCGTTTACGGTTGGGATGCCCATGTTGTTGCCATATGCGCTGATGCCTGCAGTGACACCCATGTAAACGTATTTTGGGTGTTTAACGCCTGGTGGAAGTTTGTTGTAATCGTAATCTAAGGGTCCAAAACCCAAGACATCTGTGCAAGCGATTGGGTCAGCCCATACACCTAGGATGTCGCGGATAACGCCGCCTACTCCTGTTGCTGCCCCGCCAAACGGCTCAACTGCGGATGGGTGATTGTGAGTTTCAACTTTTGCAGCTATGCCAAAACCCTTGTCAAATTTGACTATTCCAGCGTTGTCTTCAAATACACTCACACACCAAGGCGCCCTAATTTGTTTGGTCGCTTTGGCAATGTAAGTTTTGAAGAGGCTGTCGATTTCTTTGCCGTCGATTTGGATTTTTCCTTTGAAGGTTTTGTGGCAACAATGTTCAGACCATGTTTGGCTGATGGTTTGTAGTTCTAAATCAGTTGGATTTCGATTTTCTTGCTTAAAATAAGCTTGAATGTTACATAGTTCTATTTTACTAAAACCCAAGGATAATTCGTTGTTGATTTCAGTGAGTTGTTCTGGGGTAGCTTCTGTTAAGGCAACTTCTAAGACTGGACTGGTTTTGCGTTTGATGTAGAGGTTAGCGTTCATTTGATTCAACGACGCTTATGGTGTAGTTGTCTTTGGTTGGGTTTGCCAAGAGGCGTTTGCTCATATCTTCTGTCTTCGCTTTGGCTTCAGTTAAAGTTGAAGCGTCAAAGGTTACAGTGTAGACTTTGCTGACGTCGACTGCTTGAACTTTATAGCCGAGTTCTACAAGTAAACGTGAGGTGGTTTCGCCTTCCGGGTTGCTATGTCCGGGTTTGAGGCTGACTTCAATTTTGGCAGCGTATTTCATAAGCCACTAAATTATGTATTGGGATTTAAACGCTTTCGTAAAGAAAAAAGCAATACTTTATGTAAAAACCATGTGTTTGTTCTTGTAATCTATTTCCACGACTTTTTGTTTATTGGTGATTTTGCCAATTATCTCCGGGTTCACGCCCGTCTGCTTTAGAGCGTTTAATGCTTTCTCGGTATCTGCCTTGTCCACTACAATGCCAAAGCCCCAGCCCATATTAAACGTCTTGAACATTTCCTCATCCGTTATCATTAATCCCATTTCAGCTGCAGTTTTCTGGATTAAGCCAAAGATTGGATGCGGCTTGAAGTTGTTGAATTCAAAACCGATGCCTGAGGAGTAGTTTGCTAGGTTGTTAAATTTCAAGTAGGCATCACCCGTTATATGGACAGCTGCCTTAACCTTGACTTCGCGAGCAAGTTTCAAGAATGGTTTAACGTAGATTTTCGTTGGTTCCAAAACCTCAAGAACCACTTCCCTGTCCAACCCTTCTGGAACGTCGTTTGGAAGGTATTTTCCGCCCCACTGCTTGAAGAGAATTTTTCTCGCAAGCGTGATAGCGTTACTGTGTAATCCGCTGCTGGCTAAGCCGATGATTGGATCGCCGGGCTTAATGTTTTCGCCTGTGATGATTTCTTCGCGTTCGACTTTGCCTACTGAGGCAACAACCATGTCGAACCCAGCTTTTTCGGTTAAGCCCTTGATTAATTCGGCTACGTCTCCTGTTTCGCCACCCGTAACGGGGCATTCGGATTCGTGAGCACCTTGTATGATGCCCTTTAGCCACTCGTTAACTAGTGTGGGCTCGCTGGCTTGTGCATGAATGTTATCCGCAATGGAGAGCGGTTTGGCGCCTGAACGAATTACATCGTTAACAGCCATGGCGACAGCGTCTATGCCTATTGTGTCGTATTTTTGTGCCAATTGCGCCACAAGAACTTTGGTGCCTACACCTTCAATGACTAAATCCAAAAAAGTGTTATCGCCGATGGGAAAAATGTTGCCGTAGGGTAGATGAATTACCCCGTTAAAGAGGCTGTGCTTGTATGTTTCCTGTAGGTTTTTAAGTTGTTTTTTGGATTCTATGCGTTGTTTGCGGTTTACTCCTGCATCGTCATAAGTGTAGTTTTTGGGCACGTGCTTTTTTCTCCTTGCAAGCTAAATGTGTAGGTTTCTGTCTGATAACGATTTTGTTTGCAAAATCACCAAAAAGGTTTTTGTGCTCATAAGGGATTGATTAGAATTTGATCTATTTGCAAGCACCTCCCAAATATCATATCTACGTAGAATATGTTGAACCAGACAAATCCGGCATCCGATTCAATGTTCCTCAAGAAGAACTCGTGCGCACTTTCTCTTCTCCCTTCACTATGGGTCAACCCTTCTGGTTTTTGGGTAAACTCCTCAGCCCGACTAAAGTCATAAAAGCCGTGATCTTTTGGTCCTACCAAACGGCTGATAAATTAACTCTGCCAAACCAAGAAAACCTTGTGGGTGCCAAAGATAAAAGATACCTTATCGAAAGCGTTCTCAAGGGCAAAGTTAAAGGTGTATATTTGTGCACTGAAAAATTCTTGTCCCCAATAGAAAAAACCATGACCTCCACTCAACAGGCAACATTTGATTCGGATATAAATCGCAGGGTTTTCGTTGTTTGTGGCCAAGATAGCGAAATGAAGCAAGCTGTCATCAATGCCTTGGCAAAACTCAGGCTTGTACCAGTTGTCATGTGTGAAGAGCCTAGTCAAGGCAGAAAAATCGTCGAACGCTTCCAAGAATATAACGACGTTGATTTCGCATTGGTTTTATTATCGCCCGATGATTCTGTATACGTCAAAGATGAACCACCCACAAAACGCAAGCTAAGACCTCGGCAAGATGTGGTTTTTGAGCTCGGTTTCCTATTAGGGAAACTGGGTAAGAGTAATGTTCTTGTCTTTTTCAGAGAATGCTCAAACTTTGAAATTCCTACCGATTTTGAAGGCATAAAAGTTGTTGCGTTCGATGATCGTGAAAGTTGGAAGCTTGCACTAATACGTGAGCTAACAAACTGCGGATATAAGGTAAGTGCTGATAGAATTCTAAAATAGAATTGTAAAACAATCGTTAAGTTTGGAGAAAAGGTTCTATAGAAATGAACTGTGCCTATGCAAGTAGCTGCTGTGTCTGTGGTAATTGTTGTGGTTGTCTATTCTATTTTGAAAGGATATGTGCTTCCTAATCGGAGTCGTAATAGCTAGTGAAAAAGTGAAATGATTTAGCGAATTGTGTTTTTTGCGAAAAGGGTTTATACAACATGGTTTCAATCCTAAAATGAGGAATGTTAAATGGCAAAATGCCCACAATGTGGAAAAGAAGTTCAACCTAAAAAATCCTGGAAAATGGCTGGCAGACCAGATAAAACTGGAAAAAGAACCGAATTAACAATAGGTCTTTGTGAATGCTGCGGCAAAACCTTTAGAGCAACCTTAGATAAAAAGAAAATTTAAGACTTCAAAAATCTTCCTATCTTTTTCTTTTCTTTCTTTTTTAATTTTCTTGCAAACCCGAAAATTCTGCTAGAAATAGGTCTTTTTAACAAGAATAAAATGGTAATTCAATGCTGAAGCTATGGACAAGTTCCCCGTGAATTGCAAACCAACGTGGTAAGTATTTCAGTGCCTTAACTGTATAAAACAGACTCCTTTCTTCTTTTGGTGAGTTTTCTGGTTTGAATTATTGCTGAAATTTCATTTGGCGCCTATCATATAGACGTAGCCCAGTCAAACTACGACTAAGTTGTGTTTGTGTTTTTTAAAGTAGATTAGCGAACCAATGGCAATTGAGAATACCAATAGAATAATTATACCAACTACTAGAGGATTACCAATTATGTAGAAATGTACAATTTTTGAATCTTGTCCATACTCAGTTGTTACAAACAGATACAGATCGTAGCTTCCATCTGAGAGGTTATCTAAAGTCAGGTTTCCGCTGAGGCTTTTTTCAGAAACTAATTCATGTCCATTATACAAATAGTAATGTGCATTCTGTATTTCTCCAGTAAAAGTAAACGTCAACGGCACTATCTTGGAGTATATTTGGCTATTTGGAGATAGAACATTGAGTGCTGTGATGTGATAATATGAGTTTACTGTGAAATTTGTAGAATCAGACATGTCATTAGCATAGGCTACTAATGTATGGTTACCTTCAGACAAGTCTTTCAATATGACATTGGCTTTGTATGTTTTGAAATCAATTTTATCCGGACCATAATCATAGAAATTGGTGACTTTTAGGTCCTCAAGATTCATCGCTGCTTCTCCATCCAAACTATAGGAAATACTGTTGAGAGTTGAAGATTCAATGAACATATTTACCGAGATAACGAATTCGACAGTGGTATTGACATATCCGCCGGTTGAAGTTATAGGATAACTAATCTGTAATGTAGGAACTTGAGGTATACTGATGGGATTTGCTTTCGCCAAATTGACAAACTGAGCACCAGCTGACACAAATAACAAAAGTGCCAAGATCAGTGAGAGCGATATTGCTATTCTTTTCATTTCAGCTTCTTGAATACTTGGTACATGATTGACCTTCAGCCCCGAACATGTCCATGTAATTCTGTGACTCAGCTTGTCCCACATGAAATCTCCAGTGTCCAAATTATAGGCTGAGTTTTTCCTTGTCTCTTTGCACCACATTGTGAAAATTCTTTCCTCTTGACTTGTCGCTCCGAAGGAATAAGTCAAATTGCCAGGCGGCAATTGATATGTTCTATTCCATAACAGTTGTCCTCTGGATTCGGTTTTAGACTTATAGCCCAAGCATAGAAGGGTGGATTGTCAGGGTTATTCCAGCTTCCACACGAGTCAACACTGTTCCGCCTCTGTAATAACCCAGAAGTATATCCTTATAGAGAATAGTTCTGACGCTTCCAGGCAAACCTTTCGGTATAGTCACGTTCCAAGAATACGCCTTTGCTCCAGTAGCGCTTAAAGTAGCATTGTAGGTTCTTCCATACGACTCCATCGCCTCCCAATCCTGCTGCCACGACAGCCGTTGAATTCCATGAGTCTGTCTGAATTACGTTAAAAGGGTTCTTCTCTAAGTAAGACCACTGGGATTTGTTGATAGGATTATGGTTCTGCAAATTACCGCTTCAAGGGTATTTAAGAATCCTGAAGGACACTTAATGTTTCATTTGATCAACCGCATTTATTTTGGAAGTATATGAAAATATGGCATCATAAGAAGTCGGGTTTTAGTTTACGCTTTTATCACTATCTTGATTCATTACGCCGCCTTTTGAATAACAAGACTATGCCAACAATAACGACAGTTGAAAAAGCAGCAGCAGTTGGTAGAAATAAAAAATTGTCAGCTCTTTTCGCTGTTTGTAGCATTTCAGTAACTGAGAAGTTTGCAGTTTCAGAAGTTCCAATATTACCTGCTATGTCCCAGACGTAAAAAGAAATGTTGTGAATTCCAGAGGGCAAATAAGGTATCGTTGAGTTCCCGATAACCGTTACATTCTGTTGTCCATTTAGGCTGTAGGCGATTTTTGAGTAGGATTCGTTAATAGTTAGGTTGAGCGGAACCGCTGAAGTTGAGGATACGTTTTCTGGAGGCAAGAATGAAACCGTTGGCGGCGTGCGGTCTATTGTAAAGCAAATCGTTACAGAGGAGCTTATGAAAAACCACTTGTAAGACAGCTCTTTCTCGTTAGTGATTTGACCCATCCCTCTAGCCGTTATCAGTATTGTGTGTTGTCCTTCAGAAACGTTTGAGAGCCAGAGATTTAATGAAGGCTGCTGATGTGGTCCATTGAGAACACTGATTGGCTCTTTTCGCCAATCAACTTCGTAGGTGACACGGTCCACGGTTACATATGAAGCGGTTCTTGATTGTGGGGCAGTCACATTAAACGTTAAGGGCAAACGGCTTGTATTATAAGCGGTGTTGTTGACTGGCGAAGTTATGGTGATTATGGGTGGGTATGTCTCTTGGTCTGGGGGCACTACACCAGCAAAGCTATAAGGGTTTCCTGCACTTAAGCCAAAGCTAGCGCCTATTAGTAACGATAAAATAGCTAAGACATGAAGTATCGGGAATCTAATCATGTTTTCTTAATCCCAAAGATGCCTTCACCAAACGACTCTTTTTCAGCTTATTAACTTTTTTTGTCAAGGATTCTTGACTACCCATTGTAAGGTTTCTTGACTAAACCAATAACACTTCAACTAATTCAGCGAAACCTAAGGAAAGTTTGATTGAATCAGTTAAAGTGTTTTGCAGTTTTTCTCCTGTAAAATAAAGTTGCTAACAATGCTGCCAATGAAAGTGTAGGCAAAATCCAAAGTGGAAATTCATTGACCTGTCCGTCTTTAGAAAATTCTACAACTAAATCACCCAGTAATGGCTTTCCAAATTCAGAATACATCTGTATTGAAATGACCTCTGTTGAGTTATTCTTATTTAAAGTAAAGTCTAATGGAGTCCATTTCTCATCAATTTCAGTAGAATAAACATTTAAGCTTGTAAAGTTGGTCTGCATCTGTATGTCGAAGAATGCCGTTGAATTAATATTCTGTTTTGTCAAATATGGACTGATGTTTAAGTCATAGAGAAACATGAAGCTTCCATTGACAATTTGAATTGGATGTTCATAATGGATTTTTAGTTCAAAAAAATCTGAAACATTGCCAAGGACACTGTATATCATCCACCAATCTCCAATGGCAGTATGATGCAGCTGGTCAGGGTAGGTTTGGGTATAGTTGGTCCACATAAGTTCTTTATCTGCTAAATAGACATGGATGTTAGTTGTGTTGGGCGGCATGGGGTAAACCATCGGCAACTCACCAATAACCCCATAATCAGACTGGCGTGATACGTAAATTGGGTAGTCTCCATCAATTATAGCCCATAAGGATCCATTAATGACTGTAATAGTGTAGCTAACATTTTCGATAGGCATTGAAAGAATGGGAAAATAATTCATCATAATCTGCACTTACTACCTTAATCAACCCTAATTGAACCAATGCTAGAAGCTAAAAGCATAAAGATTAGTGTTAATGCGAACGCTTTTGTTTTCATAAAGTCTCGCTTCTACGTTTCTTTAAGTAAACCAGGATACCAGCCGCTACTACAACTACTATTATTAAAACTACGACAAAAATCAAGGTTGGGAAGGGTTCTGCAATATTGAAGTGGATGGTTTGAGAAGCAGTGTTTCCCGCTTCATCCATTGCATAAACTGTCAAGTTATGGTTTCCATTTGTCAATCCGGTTAGCAGAGTATTTTCGGAAAGAGTTGTATTCTCTTTTCCATCTAAGCTATATTCAACCTGTGAATTTGCCTCGTTTATTGTGAACTTCAAGTCAATATTAGGAGAATAATACGTTTTATTTTCCAAAGAAAGAATTGACAATCTTGGTGCAATCGTGTCAATCGTAAAGTGGACTTCCCCAGACGAACCAAGAACTGGAGTGTCATATAATCCCCATTTAGGTTCATCCGCATAATGTTGACCTTTGGTTGTTGCATTAATTAATATGCGGTGTAGCCCTTCTGAGAGCCCTGATAGAGGAACGGAAAAATTAAACTTCTGAGCTGAATTAACTGTTTTTTCCAAGGACAGAATGCGAATCTAAGTAGATTACAACTAACGAGGAAAACGAGTAGTTGGGGTTAAGGAGGCCTTCCATCGGGAGAACCCACTTCGAGAGATCCAATGTGAAATTCAAATTAATACTGTTAGTGGTGTAGGTGGTGTTGTTTTCAGGTAGCTGCATAAAAATTAATGTTTGAGGGCTGTGAGGATAAAGGTAGAAACCTGGATTTGCATTTCCCAAATCAATGGAGAGTGCTCCAGCTAACGCTGAAAATAGCAATGCCACAATAAATGTGAGTGCTATAGTTCTTCTTTTCAAGGGATCCGATTTCCATTGTGTTTTTTGTGAGAGACTAATAAGAGAGCGGCCACAATTACGACTGCAACAACTGCAGCGGCAAATGGCACAATTGGGAAGTGCTCTATCTCAGGGTCGTAGTGGTTGTTTGTAATTGCTGGAATTGGTATTGGGTTTGCTGGAATTAAAGGGGCATCGGGATTCGGAGTAACAAGGAATGGCAAGTATTTTACTTCACCTAAAATAGAATCGTTCTTTCTATCAAAAATCGATTGATCAATTAGCCGAACATCGGTTGTTCCCCACCAATTGTTGCGCGCGTCTAAATTCCTTAGGTGTATATGTTCAATGTTGTATTGACTATTATTTTGCAGATTGTTTCCCGTGACTTGGAAAGGAAGATTAGAGGGTCCACATTGAATACCTATAGAATTCTGGGCAATTGTATTATTCTGGATGTCAGCTATGCCCCAGAAATGTATTCCTACACTGTTGTTGAAAATTAAATTTCTTATGATGCGCATATCATCAGACTTTGCACCTAAATCTGCTCTTATGCCAATTGTACAATTACTAATTTGATTGTCTTGAATTGAAAAAGAACTTATACGAAGAAAACCATTTATTCCAATTGAGTTGTTCCCAACTATTTTGTTTCCAACAATGTCTGCATGAATTCCCTGCACATAAATTGCGGAATAACCGCTTTTCGAAGTTATTTCATTTTTTATTATTGTTACAGGTCCGCCTTTTGCATCTGCATGGATCCCGTCGGAAATCTTGTTGTTGGAAATTATCGGTGAGCCACCCTTGACAACAATTCTGGCATCGATAGAGTTATTCGCAATTAAGGGTGAACCTGAACCAATTGTAAATCCATCTATATCATTTAAGACCGCGTTTTCAATAATTGAATCAGACCCATTTTGTTCGTTTGAAAGAAAAATTGAGCCAGTGTTAAAGAAAATTTTTTCGTTGTCGCTACCCTGTGCAATCAAGGTTCCATTTACTAAAAGCGAATTCCCATTCAAATCAACAATAACGCCAGGCTCTATTGTTAATTCTACTCCTGATTCTACTAAGGTTTGCTCATACAAACTGTATGGACTATTAGTCTTGAACCACGTTGTGTCAGACGTTATTTTGGTTTCTATATTTGTTGAAGCTTTAACTGTACTTAATTCATAATTGACATAAGATAAACTGCAAACTAAAACAATAAGTGCTATGATTACTGGCAAGATTGTTTGCTTCAATTTTTAATCCATTACGCTTTGATTGTGAAAGAAATAAAAGGTTATTCGTCAAGTTTTCTTTACTAATTCTACAAGGTGCTTAGTCAAACTTTCTTAACTAAAGTTGCGTTCGCGTTTTTTGTGTTTGACCAACGACACTGCGGCAGCTGCGATTAAACTAAGCAGCAAGGGGATTGTCCATAATGCAAGTTCTGGAACTGTAGGCGAGGGCGAGCCTGTAGGTGATGGAGAGGCTGATTGCTGATTGGTAATCGCTCCAATGGCATAAATGTAATAGTCATTTGAGCCTATGTAGACCACGCCGTTAGCAACAGATGTAAATGATTCCACGTCGGCGCCAGTCCTATAACTCCATATTTTATCGCCGGTTTTAGCATCTAAAGCATAAACATAATCATCTTTAGAACCAATGTAGACTACTCCATTAGCGACTGCCGCATAGGAGTCTATTGCGTCTCCAGTCTTGTAACTCCACATTTTTTGACCCGTTTCAGCGTTCAGAGCATAAATGTTGTGGTCATCTGAGCCAAAATAAACAATGCCATCCGCAACGGCTGGCGATGACGTTACATAACCGTCTGTTGTGAAGTTCCAAATTTTAGCGCCGCTTCCTGCATCTAAAGCGTATAGGTTGTGGTCGTTTGAGCCAAAGTAAACGATGCCGCTGACAACTGCGGGGGAAGAATACATTGAATCCGTTGGTTTAAAATTCCAGATTTTATTCCCTGTCGAGGCGTCTAAAGCGTAAACGTAATCCCAAGAGGTGACGTAAACCACGCCATTAACCACGGCGGGAGAAGACCACACAAAGTTGCTGGTCTGAAAGCTCCAAATCTTGCTGCCATCTTCTGCCTTCAATGCATAGACGTAATGGTCGTTTGATCCGATATACACCACGCCGCCGACTACGTTGGGAGAAGAATACACTTGATTTCCTGTTTTGAATTTCCATATTTGGTTGCCTGTCTTAGCGTTTAAGGCGTAAACGTTGTTGTCTAGCGACCCGATATAGACGACGTTGTTATCAACTGCGGCAATAGACTTAATTGAATTACCGGCAGTGAAGCTCCAGATTTTGTTGCCTGTGGCAGCGTCTAAGGCATAAAAGGTGTGATCTTGTGAGCCGACAAAAGCAACACCATTTACGATTGAAGGGGCAGAATACTCTACAGAATTGCCGGTTTTGAACCTCCAAAGTGTCTGATTGTTTAGTGGCCCGGTTGAGGTTGAGAAACCTGTGTGGGCTGAGTCATGGTGAAACATTGACCAACTATCTACGGTTGGTTGTTGAGCTTCTATTCCTGGCGTAAATGCTAGTAACGCGGGCAAAATCATGAGTGCCAATGTGATTGTGAGTTTTTTATGGTTAATTTTCTCTCAACTTCCTTCTAATGGTTGGATAATCCAGCCAGAATATATGTCTTCTCATAATTCAAGGTTTTTCAGATTAAAATCCAAAATTTCAAAAGGACAAGCAACGGATCAGTCACAAGAGCCCTTGTAGTTAAACCAGACCGATGAACTTCGTCGTTGGAATATAGAAAGAAGATTTGGGGGGGTTTGTGCAATTGATGCACAAAGACCGAATAGAAACTATAATTTAAATATCAACCGATAATAATCAATACAAAGAGCCTGAGCAATGAAAAACACCCGAAAAAAATCATGCATGGCACTTAGCTTATTTTTAGCACTTATTTTATTTTCAAATTTAACTGGCGAGAAAAACATCTCAGCAATATCTCCTCAGGATGCTCAAACATTTAAAATTACCAGCACGAGTGGCGAAAACATAACTTTAGCAGTAACTGGCAATGTGTCTGCAAGCCAAATTACTGACTTTTTCTTTATGAACTTACCTGATTGGTATAACAACACAAACATCAATTTCAATTTGATTAAATTAAACGGCTCTACAGCGTTTATGAATATGACTGTTCCTAAAAACGCAATACTTGGAGGAACAGAGCCTGTAGTAGCCATTAATGGGGGGCTATCAAGAAATAACGGATTCACACAAGATAGCGAGAACTTTTACGTTTGGTTTACAGCACAATCTCCCCAATGGAATGACGGCAACCGAAGTCAAGTAAGCGTTGGGTTTCTACTAGCACCAAACCATAAGGCAATTAGTTTTAGCCGTCAAACGTTTATTGTGCCAGCATTAGTAACCCAAACAGTAAATGTAGCGCTTGGGCAAGGCGAAACTTTGTCTGGAAGTGTTCACTTATCATACAGCGCTCAGAAAGAATTTAATTTTGCAGTAATCGACCCAAATGGGCATTCAATAGTACAATATGAAAATGTTAACTCTAAAATGTGGAAATTTATTGCCGAAATGAACGGAATTTATACTTTAACCATTGTTAATCCGTCTTTTTCTACAATTAATAGTGTGACTTTAGAATATAGTGTTTCAAATAATGTCCCTTCAAATTATGGCGTAGCTTCCCTTCTTTCATTAGTTGTTTTTGTGGTTGTAATCGCTGTTGGCATTGGGTTAGTAGTTGTATTTTTGACTATACGGTCAAAAACAAAAGCGAGACATAAAGTGTTATATTCTTAAGAAAGGGAATTATCCAAAAGCTTGTAACTAGCAGAAGAGAATATTTTTTAAATAATACAGTCCCAGAAAAATTACTTTGCCCTAAGGCTGGGACGGCGACATCATCCGTGGTTTTACCTGCATCCCAGTTTGATATTGCGAGTTAAAGGAAGGATAAGGCGCGGATGGCATTTCCTGCAATAGCCCGATCGATTGTTTCTCGATATTTTTTCTTTACATCCAAGACAACGTCGACCTCGAAGAGCGTTGGGTAAGGTAAGATCTTTTCTTGTGTTATCCAGTTATTACTTCCCTGCCTTTCAGCTTTTGAGATATGTATTGTAGGGTTACGCTTAGGCGTCGTTTGCTGTTGCTTTGGTGATTTCTGAGTTTATTCTAGTGTCTTCGCTCCCAGCTATGCCATGCCCAACGCGCTTCACACGCCAATTTCCCAAGTTGCCTCTGACAAGCTGAGGATTAGAAGTAACCAGATAGAAGGGTAGGTTGATTTGGGAAGTGTAGCGCTCAGCGATGAAGTTTAGGAGCCGTTTGCCTAAGCTATACCTTGATAATCGGGCAAGACCACAAAGCGGCTAATACGGAAGTAATTGGCTTTCATTCGTGTATGTACAACCGCAACAAAACCAACAGGCTTCTCGTTATTAGCAGCAACATAGCAACGAACACCGGCGCCAAGTTTCCCATTTAGATAGTGATATTG
Organism: Candidatus Bathyarchaeota archaeon; assembly: GCA_963831895.1. GTDB lineage: Archaea > Thermoproteota > Bathyarchaeia > Bathyarchaeales > Bathycorpusculaceae > Bathycorpusculum. The sequence continues at coordinate 92,442 of CAWHSD010000024.1, read as the reverse complement.
CCGAAAACTCTTCCACATAGCGTTGTTACACCGCTTCACCTGGAGCTCAATTGTTGGGTGGGTTCTTTTTTTTAAAAACTCCATCGTGTCGGTATTGTAGACCCAATCGACTTCTAGCCAGTCTATGACGTCGAAGTGGCAGGTTACAGCTATGAATTGTTTTCCGTTTTGGGCTCGAACGGCTTTGCTGATGGCATAAGAACCGATTTTGGCAACTTCACGATCAACAACGCTTGTGAACTCATCAAAGACAATGCATTTCTGAGGTAGACATAGTGCACGGGCGACGTCAACTCGCATCTTCTAGCCCAGGCTTGGTTTTCGGTGAAGGTCCAACGATGGCAGCGTGACGAAGCGAAAGGCTTTGAAGGCTACATTATCCGCAAATGGCAAGAACCCAAAGTCGTAATTCAAGATGCCATCACAAAAATCTGCACCTAAACCCTTTTCTCTACCTGGCAAATCCTCCTTTTCTCATTCCCTGAATTTTAGTAAAGCTTCAAAAGCAAGATACAACAAAAGAACGTTTATGCGTAATAAGAAAGCAAAGCTCTCAATTACCATAAACATGGCATTTCTAATTGCTTGGGTAGGACTCACAATAGTCTTCCTAATATTAAATACACTAATCGGATACATATTAAGCGCCGTATTTTTCGTTCTCTCCCTGTACGGTGGCTACTACTTCTACCGGATCTTGTGGCTTCATAACTGGGGACACCCTCTGTCAATAGAACAAAAAAGAAAACGCGAAAGATACCGGCAACAGATGCGAGATTATCAACGTTACAACCTTTACAACCGCCTCTACCGCTTTGCAGACGCAACTGAAGAGGAATACCAAGCCCAAAAAACTAATGAAACACTTAGAAAAATACACCGATAAATCCAAACCACACACTATTTTTCCTTCAAATGCTAAGGTTCTATGCTTCAGGACCGGCAATCTTGGTTTGTGTTCGGGGAAGGCGCAATATTTGCTAGGCGGGTTGAGCATCCTGGATTTGCTGGTCGCTTCTTCATACGCAAAAGCCGTGATGAGTTGCGTGGGAAGCTGCGGGATTTGTATTTGATGCTTTGGAGTCGGATGCAAAATGAGTAACGGAATATTGGCCATAAAAGCTGCTGTTAAAAGTGTGCTTGCGGATGCTTCTTTCACACCCTAAAGTGTACCACCATCGCAAGCAAGAACTCTGTTGTGCCCTTGATTGTATCACTTAGGAAGGAAAAGCCCAATTCCTCAAGGTTCCAAAATCATAGGAAAGTACCAGCGAGGGTTCCACATAACAATGGAGATTACATATTTGGCACTTTCTTGTTTCTTTCCAGTCAAAATTGGATATCGCAGTTTTGATGCTAGTCTTAAAAATGGAGATAGTTGATACATATTCATTTCGCACATAACAAGGTAGGACTAAATACCCTTCTGGGCTTACGTTAATCGTTGACCAAGGTTTGCAGACCCATTTTTTCTTTTTGGCAATAACTTTGAAATAGCTTATTGAATTTATAAGAGGATAACCCTTCTTCTTCAATTCGACAAGCTTTCCAGCTACCTCACTGATTTCTTGACTTGCTGGTTCGGTCACCTTTGCGTTGCAATAATCATGGGCGACAGCAACCGATATTTTTACATCCAATTCCTTTGCCAGCTTGACCAGGTCTTCGATCTCATTGATGTTTTCAGCCATTATGGTTGTATTGATTGCAACAGGAATTTTTTGGGAAGCTGCGCTAATGCCTTTTATCGCTTTTTTAAAACAACCACTGACACCCCTTATTTCATCATGAGTTTTTTCTATGCCGTCTAACGAAACATAGACACCACCGTTGATGTACTTGGCTATTTCATCTATTTTCGATTCAAGTAGGGTTCCATTTGTGATAAGGCTTGTTTGCAAAGGTAAAGACCTAGCATAATCAAGAATTTCGTACAAGTCTTTTCTCAGAAGCGGTTCTCCACCTTCAAACGCAATTCCGCAAACTCCTGAATCATAGATTTGCTTTAGAATTGTTTTTTCTTTTTCTGTGCTCAAATCAGTTGTAGATCTTTTCCAGAAAGGGCACATCTTACATTTGAGATTGCAATTATAAGTTAATTTGTGACCACAAAACAGTGGAGCCCTAATACCAATCAAGTTTGATACTACTCCACTACATATTCTCAGACCTAATCGTAGCTTTTCCTGTTTATTCATATGATTGCTTTCGTAAGCAGTTGCATGATCATAAGCTTGTTTCACTTGAATTGCCAACTTATTTCAAATATTTTCAGAAATAATTAGATTTCTCTTTTATGTACAATAGCAATATCTGTTAAAATGCTTCTAAAAGCTATACCTAGGCTGAAACAATAAGCAACTTGGGGATTTTTGATGAGTAAAGATAGCGAGAAATTACTAAGCCCAAAGGTGGGTTATAGCCAACCACACTTCCTAAAGGATTCATTAGTAACTGCCCTTTGGCATTACATAATAAAAAATAAATTTTGGAGGTAGAAATTATGTCTAGTCTAGTTCCTGTTTTGGGTAGAGATGCTCGTTTAATAAAATCCAGTGTAGCCATTGGTTTTGGCAAAAGCATTAAAGTGTCAGCGGATGCTGAAGAAATAAAAGTGTACAGTATGGATTCTTTGCAGCCTGCTATCATTGCCGCTGAAGACATGAACACCAAAGTCAAAGTCTGGGAAATCCTGACAGCAAAATCAGAATGACAATTATAATTTTTGAAATCACAGGAATACCCACTTAGGCGGTTTCATAATCAAATATTCCCTTTCAAAATAACTCTTTTTTTGTCTTTATCTGTTTTTTACCAAGAAAAAGCAGTCAAGAAAGTTTGACAAAATGATTCACAACCATCGGATTAATTAGTCAAGGTTTCTTTACGAAAATTGCTTTAAGCTGCAAAGTCTCTGCAGTATTTGATGAAACATGAAAACGTTTTCTGCTTTAATTTTGGTAAGCATTGTTTGTGTTTCAGTCTCGGTTTTACCCTCGTTTACTTATGGCGAGGCTTCGGTTGGTGTTAAAAAGGGTGATTGGATTGAATATGCTATTAGCATGAAAGGGCCGCCTTTGGATCCTTTACGGAATCTTACTTGGTATAGAACTGAAATTTTGGAGGTTGATGGTGCATCGTTCCAAGTAAACAAGACTGCTCTGTCGGTTAATGGCGTCTTCTCGAGTTCTATTTGGAACTTTGACTTAACTGAAGGTCAAGTTTATGGGTGGGTAATTATTCCTGCAAACCTTAGCACAGGAGATAAATTTTTTGATGCTGCAAAGTTAGCTAACATAACCATTGAGGGCGAAGAGCAAAAAACACTGTTAGGTGCAAGTCGAACCGTAACATATGCAAGCGACCCAGATAAGGTCTATAAGGAATGGGATAAAACTACTGGCGTTTACGTATACTCCATAGAAAACACCACCAACTTCACTGTTATATTCAACGCAATTGCTACAAACATGTGGGGTCCTCAGCCTCAGGGACAAAACTCAACAGCGTCTTACTGGTTGTCTGTAGCAACCATAATACTGGTCGTAATAGTATTGTCTTCAGTATTGTTTATTGCACGAAAAAAACGCTCAAAAAATCCTTAAGGGCAAATCTCTCACACCCAAGTAACTACAGTCTTGGTTATAGTGCATTTACTAATTTCTTGGGATAATTGAAACTAGAATTTGGCTAATCATACTAGACAAGTAGGAAGTTTTGTTGAGAAGGCTTAAAGTATTGATATATCTATAAGGGATTCGACGCTCATGAAATTAAAAGGCTCACCCCTTAACCTCGATGTTTATGAGACTTCTGAAGTATTAACAAACAAACACTTCCAAAATTACCAGTTATCCGACTTCGAACGGCTTTATCTTCCCCCAAGCATGCGGCCATTCATAAATGTCAAACCCTTGGAGACTAAGGAGTTTATTGCTGACGATAATCGAGGCGCGATTTCTGCATTTCCTTCCCTGAAAATAGATGGCACGGATTTTTACCTTTCAGTAAAGGGTATTGGTTCCCCAACGCACCCATTTTCTAGGCAGCTTCTTGGCAAAGCGGAGATTTGCGCTACTTTGAGAGATTCAGTTCTTCGAGAGCGAATTATGGCATCTGAGGAGGTGGCTCCAAGATATCTTACAGGGGAATTGTGGCTAAGGGGTTCTCCATATGGAGGACAGGGACTTGAGCATGCAATTACTGCTCTGAAAGTTTCAGAAATGTCCGATATTACATCGATCCATGGATTCAGAGTAGCACCCTTAATAAAAATCGTCTTCCTCCCAGTTGCGCTTGAGCGGGAGGTTAAGAAAGTCTTTTGGTATCGCCAATTCAAAGGACGAATAGTTCAGGAAGCAAGGCTTGTTCCCTCCAACGTTCGTATTCATTTCCATTCAGGAAGCACAATCGGAGGAAACATACGCTCTATTTTCGACCTATTTGGAATTGACACTGATGATAAAGCTATAATTTTTCTGAAGAATTTTCTAAGAAGCGGCATTGCATTCTTGACGCTATTCTCAAGAACATTGAAGCATAATCAAGATGGAAGTTATTCAGGTTTAGATTTCTACGATGTCTGGCTAGATAAAGATGCAGTGATAGCTCCGGATGGTACAATTTTCTTTGTGGACCTTGAGGGCTTGGAGTGGATAACTATTGGGGAAGAGAAAATCTCAGAGAAGATTGACGATCAAATTTACAGGTCTCTGTACGAATTCATGTATGCCTATGAACAAATACAACGGGAACGTTCAAGTAGATTTGGAGTTGTAGTTGACAGAGCATCTCAATTCGAAATTTTACTCAGAAGCGCACTCGAGAATGACGAGGTTGTAAGCCTTGCAAGTGAGGGGCAAAGTCTTAAACTGGTAATTTCTAACATATTAGGGAGACTACAACTAATCAGGGAATTTACTATATTGGAGTGGTGATCGAATGAAATGCAACGACGTTAGAATCTTCTTTTCTCAAGTCGCCGAAAAATCAGTTTTAACACCGATTCCATCGGCGGATATGGATTTTCTAGCCAACAACGGCTACCTTACTTTGATGCAAAGAGATGACTACAACCTGGGGTTAGCAGAAATATCAACCTTAACGCCGATAAGCGTAGACTTAATGAATCAGCGGATGGCTGAAAATAATGAAAAAGCTCACTTGGATGAAGATGTAAGAAAAACCCATTCAATATCTTTCCTCTTTGAAGATAAAGAAAACAAAGAAGCTGAAAAAGAGGAGATAGAAAGTCATAAAGAGACCGTTTCCAAGATAGAGGCTGAAATAGCTAAAAAAGAAGCTCAGATAAACGAGCTTATCAAAAAGAAATCTATCTTTGATCGCATGATACCCTATAATGGGTTCTATGTCTCACTTACCGGTCCCGGAATTATGATGTTAAACGATCTCAACATAAGAAATTACCGAGTGTCAGAACGCGAGTTTTCAGATTTTAGGGATGAAATTCAAGCGACTTATAGCGAATTGAGATCCATAGCAGAAATAGGTACCTACCATTTCACTAACTTATACACGAGTTTTCCAGGAGTTGACGCTTCGCAGCTCTGGAGCTTATCAGTAGGGTTAGCTAAACTTCAAGGCGATCCAACTCAAATTGGTCAGCGGTTCCTTTTTGCATTTGATCTGCTCGAGAATTTCGATGGTACACTTGAAAACAAAATAATGGCAGGGGAAATAATGGCAGCCTCCAAGACGGCTCAAATGCCAACTAATTCAGACCTTGTTGACCTGTCGGAATCATTAAAGCAACTAAATCATCAAATAAAACATGAAGCTCATGTTCCTGGGCTGCTTTCGACTGGGGTTGCAGCCACACTTCTATATGGTAGACGGTATGACGGAACTTTTCCAACAGACCGGTTTGTAGAGTTCTCTAAAATCACTGCTTCGTACGAATCAGCTGCGATACTTTCAATCTTTAACGTGCCCACCGATCAGTTGATCAATAAGTTCCAAGCTTACAGATACCTTTTTAGTTCCTGGGGATTCGAGATGTCAGAGGACACTGAGCTTGGTTCTGCTTTTCTGGCGATTTCTGATTTAGGGCCAGAAGAAGTACGGTTAAAACTTACTATAATTGAGAATGGCCTGAAAAATTATTTAGAGTATCCGCTTGTGGCTGCTGCAATTCTTGCTTCGGTGCCAACTCTTGAAGCTAATGAGCTTCTTAACCTAATGGAAAAAGCCTATTTCTTGCTTGGTTCCTATGTTAAAGACTTGGAGCGGTCTGAAATGATAAGCCTTGCCGTAAGGATGATTCATGGAATAAGAAATGAGATTGTAAAAGAGCTTGACCCAACCGCAGCTATAGTGAAAACTCCAGTTCAGTTCACCTATGTTCCAACACGCGTTTTCTTCTTCTACAATGCGCCACTGATTATTGCTCACTCAGCCTATCATTCGACATTCAGCGGCATCGGAGGCTATCATCCAGCACATGTACATGGAGTAGGAGGTTTCATGGGATGAACAAAAAATCAATCATTATCATCATTTCATTCTTGGCCGTTATCTCTATGGCTCCACTTACTGCAGCTTTTACTCCTCAGTCTGGCGATACTTTCAGCTATTACGAGGTTACAGATCTCAGAAGTGGCACAGGTGACTACGCTGGATACACTGAACATACAAATTATAGTGGAACTGAAACAGTGACGGGCGTTAGTTCAGATGGCACAGTGTCAGCTCATTACAGTTACATCTACTCTTGGAGAAACAGTTCAGGCTCAACCGAGACTGGAAATCCCTCTGGCGACTTTACTTTCTCATCAAAGAACTTCCTATACATAAACGGCACAGACGACCAATCTGGATACGTGAACCCCACGATTTGGTTCGCAATGGATAACTCAATTCCAGTGGGAGGAACCTTCACTCTATTAGACACGCAAATGACTGTCATTTCAAGAAATCATAGTTATTATCTGTCTACCCAAAACAAGTATGTTAGCACGATTTTTGCTGAGGGAAGCTCAAGTTATCAACGAAATGACATTTACGGGCAATTCAATGCTGCATACACTTGGAGTGTATATTTTGACTTTTCCACAGGATACATTGTAGGTTACACCTATGAAGAACACGATACTAGCCCTTCAGCGGGATTCATATACACGGAAAAACTTGACGTAACATCAACAAGCTATCCATTAACCACTGCAGCCGCCATTCCAACTCCAGCACCAACCTTTATTTTCATAACTCCCAGACCTATCAACCGTAATAACATTTGTGCCAGGATTCATTTTACTTCCGGCGTTTATCCTTGTAATCATTATTGTTATTGCCTTTCTATATTCAGCCTCGAAGAGTAACAAAAAAACGCTCCCAAGACACTCCTATCAACAACCATATCAGCAACCACCCCCACCGCCAGGTCCACCTCCAGAAAACATTAATTTGACACCAAAACAGAACACCCGTGCAGCAGATCGTGATAAGAGAGGTTGTCAAAGTCAAATGCCGTTACTGCGGATCACTAATCAATTCAACAGCACAGACCTGTCCCTATTGCGGAGCTCCCAGAACCTAACTATTCTAACCTTTTTCTTTTGGGAATTTCTTAAAATACTGATAAACTTGATCGCACACAGACATCTGCGCCTTAACAACATTACCAATAGAAGCCAGATTGAAGCGTGAAATCTCGCAGAACGCTGAACGGGCATGATTAGACTTAAGCCAAAGAAGTCTTGCGTTTAAAATGTCTTCACCTATGCCCATTCTCCGAAATTGAGATTGAACATACAGCGAGTGCAGTCTTCCAACTCCATTAACTAGTGAAACCCAACCCAAACCAGCTATTTCATCATTTAACCTAACAATAAAACATCTGTCTCCATTCGTTAGAGCAACACGCACCCACCTCTTGTTTATTCTAGGATGGGTTAAAGTCATAAAATGTTCAACTTCATCCGCATGTTCAATTTCAGCCATAGAAATTTCATAGCTAAACCTGTGAGAAAGTGCAAGATTGTCAAGATTAACATTATAGATGTCGTAGATCTCATTTTCTAGTTCTGTTTGCATTTCTGAGAAAAGAAAATTGAAGGGTTTAAGGGCGTAAAAATAATCAAATATTTCCCTTGACTTAGTGTAAATAGTTCCTCCTTTTTCGTAATTGTCATAAATGAATATTCCAGTCAGTGAGTTTTCTTGGGTTTTAGCGGTGTAAACCTCGCCACCTATTTCCAAAATCTCTTTGAGATGGTAAGGAAGGTAGGGTTCAAAAAAGGAGAAACCTGATGTAAAGACAAAATTGAGTTCTGATGTGCTATTTATTTGAGATACCTGCATTTATTTCAGCCTTATGCCTGAGCAGCTATCGTTATTATTGACTCCACTCTGATAAGCTTAAAGTTTAGCTTAATGGATACACCAATGTGGTTTAAAGAAAATATCTTATCTGGCAAACACTTAGGTTAATTGATAATCTTGGACTTAAATGAGTTTCAGGGAAAACAAGTTTGGAAAAAATATGGAATACCAATTCCCAAGGGTTTATTGATCTCTAGTGCTGAGCAGACTATTTCTGCCTTGAGTGATTTGAAATCGCCCTACATGGTTAAGGCTCAGATTCGAGCTGGCGGAAGGGGTAAAGCTGGCGGAATAAAAGTCGCCTACTCAACGATCGAAGCGCAGAAAGCCGTTAACGAGTTGCTTGGCGCAAAAGTGAAGAATCTTGCTATTAACGATGTCTTAATAGAAGAAAAAGTATCCGTCAAAAAAGAATTGTACATTGGCTTAGTGGTTGATAGATTCAACCGTAGCTACGTTTTATTATCATCGCGAATGGGCGGCATGGACATTGATGAATTGGCAACGGAAAATCCAGCAGCCATCCTTAGAACAATCGTTAATCCCCAATTGGGAATCCGTTCTTTTCATGCATTATCTATTGCAAAAAGCTTAGGTTATAGTGGTAGTCAACTTACCGAATTATCACTAATTATCGAACGATTCTATCGCGCATTCATTGAAAACGATGCTGAACTTGCCGAGATCAATCCCTTGGTCGAAACCGACATAGGAAAGTTTGTGGCGGTCGATGCACGACTGCTAATAGACGATAACGCAATCTTTAGGCATCCAGAATACCAACAACAAACAACTGAAAAACGCTCACTTCAGCAGGTTTTAGCTGAAAAATACAATTTTGCATACGTTAAACTTGATGGCAACATAGGGGTAGTGGGCAATGGCGCAGGATTGGTAATGGCAACCATTGATTTACTGCATTATTTCGGCGGCAAACCAGCAGACTTTTTAGACATAGGCGGCGGAGCAAACGCGCAAACTATCCGAACAGCACTGCAAATAGTTTTAGACGACCCACAGGTCAAATCGGTTCTGGTTAATGTGCTTGGAGGAATAACACAAGGCGATGAAGTTGCATACGGTATACTTGAAGCCATTAAAGATCCAAAAATAGTGAAGCCGTTGGTTGTCCGCCTTGTTGGTACAAACGAAAAAGAGGGGCAAAAAATACTCAGGGATGCCGGAGTAAATGTTATGGTCAGCTTGGAAGAGGCAGCTAAAAAGGCAGTTGAACTTGCTGCGGGAGTGCTGCAGTAATGGGCATCTTAATAGGCTCAGGTACTAGGGCTATTGTTCAAGGCGTAACTGGAAAGCAGGGCAGCTTCCAAACCAGACTTATGCTTGATTACGGAACCAAAATATATGCGGGTGTTTCTCCCGGAAAAGGTGGCACAAACATTCATGGCTTGCCAGTTTTCGATACAGTAAAAGAAGTAACTGATCTGTATCCAATTGATGCTTCAATTATTTTTGTTCCAGCACCTTTTGCTTATGACGCAGTGTTGGAAGCTATCGTAAATAACATCAAAACAGTAGTTGTAATAACAGAGCAAATACCGATAAGAGACTCCATAAACGTAATGGCGTATTCAGCTAAACAACATGTTTCTATTATCGGCCCAAACACGCCTGGAATCATAACTCCGGGAGAATGTAAGCTAGGAGTAATGCCCGCCGACGTTTTCACTCCAGGTCCCGTAGGTTTAGTTTCTAGAAGCGGAACCTTATCCTACGAAATCGCCGCAAGCTTAACGGCTAACGGTTTAGGGCAATCCACATGTCTTGGCATAGGGGGCGATCCCGTGGTTGGTTTAAACTTTATTGAAGCACTAGAAAATTTCAAAAAAGACGAAAAGACCAAGGTTGTAGTTTTGATTGGTGAAATAGGCGGAAACTTGGAAGAATTGACTGCACAATACATTGTCGATGAGCGGTATCCTAAGCCTGTGGTGGCTTATCTTGCTGGCCGTTTTGCACCGCAGGGCAGACGTGTAGGACATGCAGGGGCTATTATTATGGGTAAGCATGGGACGGTGGAAAGCAAAGTTAATGCGCTTTCGAATGCTGGTGTAAAAATCGCTGACAAACCAAGTGACGTCGCAAAACTGATCAATGAATTTGAACCCATTTAGGTTTCAACTGGGCGAATTCAACACAATTAATTCAAAAATTGAAAAAGAAATAGACCAACTCGAACACAAATTATTTGATTTTTGCTTAATCGATTTTTGTTTTTCTTGAAACTTTCCATCCAAATAATCCTATTGGGATAATACTGATGACGAAGATCAAATAAATCCAGCTTCCAAGTCCAGACCAATTAACCTCTCCGAAATATCGCACTACAGCTGTTACCTGAAGTATCCCCAGCAGGGCGTAACTTATGTATGCAATTCTATTACGCTGATGATCGTTTTCCCACGTCATATGCAATGCTATAACGCCAATTCCAATCAGCCAGGCTCCAATTGCTCGGCTAGTTAGTGGGGTAAGTGCCCAGGGCCAGAAGGTGAAGGCCGTCGATGTGGAAATGAACAAGATTAAGCCTGTAATCAGCATTATTGTTCCTTGGGCTACGAGTACGAGGCGCATCCAGGTGGGTAATATCGCTTTTCGTTTCGATGTCGAGCCATGGAGACTTATTTGATAGATGAGAAGTATCAGCAAGGCAATGGGCACTGCGATGTAAATAGCCAACCAAAGGTAAGCGGCTACCATTGCTGAAACAATGGGGCTGCTGAGGTGAAATTTATCGAGGTGCAATAAGGTTGCAACCAAAGTCAGAGTTGTGAATAAGAAAACTGAAGGAACTGCCACCCGGGCATTGGCCCATGTCTTCTCTCTATAGGCGAGAAATTCTAAGACAAAACTCGCGAGGTAGCCCGCGCCAAGGAAGGCGGTTGTCATAAAGGACGTGATGGTCCATGCGAAGCTTGTGGCAGTCTGCTCAGTAAGGATTGTGAGATCGAGCCCTGCTGAAAGAACAAGAATGCTAGCTGCAAGCAATATTAGGCGCATGCCTTTCGAAAGCTTAGTTGGATCTGCCTGAGAAATTGTCATTGTTCGTCGTCGTATTTTCTATTGACTGTTGTGGAATATTAAGGTATCAGTTTTTCGTGCGCGCGAGTTCTATCCTTAATGGGAATAGGTATGGTGTTTAGCTAAGTATTTGTTGCGGTTGTAGATTAGTTCTCTAGGATTGCAGCTTCGCAACATGTCAACTCGGGTTCAAAACTCGGCAACCGCACCATTATCCAGGTTCAAATCTTGCGGTCTCCTCAATTAGAAATCATTATTGTTTTCAAAGCTAAAATTGAATACAAATCGTGGCAAAAAACAAGGGCACGAACCTGTTTCTGATAAGAAGTCGCAAGAATATTACTAAACAAAAAAATACGCTGAACCGTCAAATGCAGCTTGCTGTAAGATTAATCTAAGGACTATCCACTGTTTTTCCTAATTTTTCTACTACACTACCTTATCCCATGTTTGCAAGTCTTTGCTCTCGAGTCGCTACTTTAGTGCTTATTGTTACTGTGGGGTTTTTCGTTTTCAATGCATTTCCATAATAGTGGTAAAACTTCTTTTTGTGAAGAAAGACTGTATCGTGCTTTGCTTGGAGTTACTCCAACTTTGATTGAGTATGCTTCTTTGGGAAGAGTTGCAAAGAGGTCTTCGTCGGTGTTGTCGTCTCCTATTGCAAGAATAAAGGTGTATGGTTGTTTTGAAAGCCAGTTCTGTGCTGCTCGTCCTTTATTAATTATGGAGCTTTTGATCTCGATTACTTTGTTTCCATTTAGTACTTCTAGGTTAAGGTTTGAGATTGATGATAGAATGTTATCTTTGAGTTCTTTAGCACGTAGAGCGCCAAGCGTAGGTTCGGTTGCGCGGTAATGCCATGCTAAAGAGAAATCCTTCTCTTCCACGAAGCTTCCGGGTGTTCGGTCAGCGTATGTTTCAAGAATTGGAAGAATTTCTTTTTTCCATGCGTCGGAGAGTTGTTCAAAGGACTTTCCAGTCTTCTGAACGTTCTTTAATCCATGCTCCATGCTCTGCTGCTAATCCAACTTTTAGGGATTTGAACCACTCGTCAAATGTTTTTTTGTCCCTGCCACTGATAAGAACAACTTCATTGGAAGATGATTTACTAAGCTTGCTTAGCATTTTAGTTACATCTTCGGTAGGTACTGCTTTTTGTGGTTTAGTTGCGAAAGGCACTAGTGTGCCGTCATAATCTAGTAGAATTAGTCTTTTTTTGCTGTTGCTGTAGCTTTCGACGAGTTCAGTTCGATTAGCTGGAGTCATGATTTGTTGAGCACTTTCTTGTTGTTTGATGTAAGCGTCACTTAAGCGGTCGAGAAAATCGTCTGCCCACCGTTCAACATTATAACGTGACAATCGTTTTTGCATAATACGATTTCGTTTGATTTGTTCGTCTATAGGCATAGCGAGAGCTGTTTCTAAAGCTTCAATTATGTCTTCTTGATCGTTGGGGTTAACGATAATTGCCTCTCCAAGCTCTTGTGCCGCGCCTGTCATTTCCGAGAGAATTAGTGCTCCTAAACCGTTGATTTTAGTTGCTATGAACTCTTTGGCCATAAGGTTCATGCCATCGCGTAATGGTGTCACTAAACCAACGTCGGCAATTCCATATAGGGCTATTAAAGTTTCAAAAGGAAGGAATCTTGAGAAGTAGCTGACTGGTGACCAATCTGTGGTGCCATATTTACCGTTTATTCGACCTACTAATTCATCAATTTGTTTCTTCAATGTTTGGTATTGACTTACATTAATGCGTGAAGGAACTGCTACCAGTATGAAGGAGACTTTTCCTCGATATTCTGGTTTTCTTTCAAGCAGGGCGGCGAAGGCTTCGAGTCGAAGTGGGATTCCTTTAGTATAGTCGAGGCGGTCAAAAGAAAGAATAATTTTTCGTTTTCCAATCTTTCGTAGCGTGTGTGCCATCTCTTTTTGAACAAGTGGACTGTTGCCTGCATCTGAAAATCGTTGATAATCTATACCCATAGGAAAGATATCGACTTTTGTTTGCCTTGATCCTATTTGAATTTCTCCAAGGTAATTTTCGTTTCCTAAAATACGACGGACACATGAAAGAAAATGAAAAACATAATCGTAAGTGTGGAAACCAATTAGGTTTGCACCAAGTAAGCCTTCAAGTATTTCTTCTCGCCAGGGAAGAAGTCTAAAAATTTCGTGTGATGGAAAAGGGATATGATGGAAATATCCTATCTTTGCATCAGGTAAATGTTCCCGTACCATTTGTGGGAGCAGCATGAGTTGGTAATCATGAATCCAAATAGTGTCGTTAGGCTTAGCGACCTTTATTATTTCGTCACAAAATTTTTGGTTGACTTTTTGGTAAGTCTCCCAATTTTTAAGGTCATATGTTGCATAGAGGTTAAAATAATGAAATAAAGGCCATATAGTATTATTTGAGAACCCTTCATAAAAGTATTTTATTTCATGCGGTGTAAGAAAAACTGGATGATACTTTTCGTTGCTTAATAAATCAACAATTTGTTTTCTCTCTTCCACCTGTTTTTGATTAAGGTAGATTCCTGGCCAACCAATCCAAAGGCTGTTGCCTAATTTATGAATAGAATTAACACCAGTTGCCAATCCTCCTGTGGTAGGTTGAATTTGAAGTGTAGACTTCTTTTTATGTATTTGAATCGGTAACCTATTTGAAACAATTAAAATTCTATCCATAAAAAACTCGGCCGGAATGATCATTAAAGTAAATTCTCTTGAATAAGTTTTACGGCTAAATTCATTGAAAAGTTAAAAGCCAGAAACTTGACAAACATTATTATCCGCGTGCAGTGATATTAATTTGTCGCGAACGCGCAATCGAATTTCTGAAGGTTTATTTTTATGTTACATGTAGAGCAACTTAGGAAAATCAGTCTTAACGATTATGTAGGAGTTGTTGGAGAAGAAGAAGTCAATTCGGTTAAGGCTTTAGCCGAGAAACTGAAGGGAAAATCTGTTACACACGTCAATTCTACGGCTTACGGGGGCGGAGTTGCTGAAATGCTCCACAATCTGGTCCCGTTAATGAAGGATGTAGGGTTGGATGTTCACTGGGAAGTCATCAAAGGATCATTGGATTTTTTCAATGTAACCAAAAAAATTCATAATGCCCTACAAGGAATGAACATAGACCTTACACCAGAAGAAATCAGAACATATCTGGAGTATAACAGGCAAAACAGCGAATCGACCATCTTGAATACCGATTTTGTAGTGATTCATGACAACCAGCCGGCTGCTATGATTCAGTTTCTTCCAGCAAAGAATGACAAATGGATCTGGCGATGCCACATAGACCTTTCAACTCCGAACACTGCAGTTTGGGGTTTTCTTGAACCCTTTATCAACCGCTATGACGCAGCAATATTTACCTCGGAAAAATATGTTATCCCCAGTTTAAAGGTTCCAAAAATACTCATAAGGCCGCCGTCAATTGACCCTTTAAGTGATAAGAACAAGGAGATTTCCGCTGAGACGGTTTCAGCGGTTCTGGAAAAGTTCGGTGTAAATCCTGAAAAACCTATTATTACTCAGGTTGGGCGTTTTGACCCTTGGAAAGACCCCTTGGGAGTCATCGACGTTTACAGATTAGTGAAAAAAGAAATTCCTCAGGTTCAACTGCTACTTATCGCAGGCATGGCCACTGATGACCCTGAAGGATGGACTTACTTTGAGAAAACAGCCCGGCACGCAGGAGACGACAACGACGTTCACCTCTTAACGGACCTTAAAGGCGTCAACGACATTGAAGTGAACGCTTTCCAAAATGCTTCGGACGTGATGCTTCAAATGTCCACTCGCGAAGGCTTCGGACTTACCGTAACTGAATCCCTATGGAAGGGCATTCCTGTGGTAGGAAGACCTGTTGGAGGAATACCACTGCAAATAATCAACGGTACAAACGGTTACCTAGTGAACACAGTAAACGAAGCAGCTGAAAAAACAATCTACCTGCTAAACCACAAGGAGGAAGCTCAACAGATGGGTGCAAAAGGCAAGGAGCACGTCAAAAACAACTTCTTAATAGTAAATGATTTAAAAGATTACCTTAAACTTTTCATTGACCTCTTATAATTTTGAAAATTTGGAAGTTCGGTTAGATCGATGCAAAAGGCAGAGAATCAAACCATATCAGACATTGCACATTTTTTGGTTAGTTATCCTAAAATATTTTTTTAGGTTTGATAGTAAAGTTTCTATATTAAATGACCTATCCCTATGCAATAGACTATCGCGTTTAGCAGTAAATAGTTGCGGTTGTAGTCTAGTTCGGTAGGACTGCAGCTTCCCAAGCTGTCGACTCGGGTTCAAATCCCGGCAACCGCACCACAACTATCACTACCAACAGATTAAATTTAATCTTCTCTCTCTCAAATCAGAAGCACATACATGTCTTTAAGAACATCAACGTAAGACTATGCGAGTCCACGAGTGGATCAAATATATTTGAGGTATGTAACTAAGTTTCGTGGCTTTTTATTAATATTTAAACGTTAATATGGTGTAGGTGAAAATTAAATGGCAATTACAATATCAACAAAATTAAAGCAAGAAATAAACAGTTTCATTGGTTTAACAGCAAGTAACTTAGTCTTTAGTGCATTAGCAATGGGTTTAGGCATAAGTATCGTCGTCCCAAATGTAACTTCAATGGTGGCAACTCGTAGCATTCTCTTGCCTGAGTTATTTCTGGTTATATTTGGTTTTTTAGCGTTTTCCGTTTCAATAAAATGGCTTGTGTCTAGTGTTGAAATGTTTGAAACTGCAACTGAGCTGAAAGAGGATTATGCTAAAAACAAAGTGTTTGATGAGGAAGCCCGAACCGGTTTAGTGGTTAAAATGATGTCTTATTATAGGGAAAACAAACCTACATTCAAGAAAATGATGTTTGTCAGTCGAGTTGCTGGGGCTTGCTTTCTAATAAGTGGCGCATTCACTTTAACAACTATCGCAATTAACTTGGCAACTGGCGTTCAATCAATGGACCTGTTAATTCAAGTTTCTGGAGCAGCAGTCACTTTTGCAGTAGCAGTTGCTAGCTTTGTAGTTCTTCATTTTTTTGGTAAATACTCCAAGATTTGGGATAATCGTCTTGAAGAAACAATCAAAGTTGAGAAAGTGCTGAAAAAACAGTTGGGGGAAGCTTGAGAAGTGAAGCAGAAAAGAACTCATTACGAGATTTTCTGGGAGATCTTGACATTTTGTAAGACACCCAAGTCTTTCACTAGCATAATCAATCGATGCAACCTCAACTCGAAAATTGGGCAAACTCATGTTGAGTTTTTAAAAGAGAGACATTTTCTTGTGGAAATTCAAAATCAGGAAAAGTCTTTGCTTAAATCCACTGAACAAGCAAGTCAATATACAGCTCTTTTCAATAAGACTTACCGAGAACTCTTTGAAGATAGTCCTCAATTTAGGCTTTAAAATTGACTTGGAGAGTCAATTTAGAGTGCTATCTTGGAATTACTGTTACGAACTGTTCGGGTGATTGTTCTACGGTTGCGTATACTGCTAGGGCTATGCTCCAGAAGACGTCGTCGTGTGTGCCGTTGGGATGTGAGTAACCTATGGTGCCGTCTTTGCGTAAGTCGAAGCGTTCAACGTTTAACTCGGTGCATATGTCTCCTCGATAGGGTTTTTCCCAATTTAGAAGTGGATAGAAAAACTTGTTGTTTGACATTCGCTGCTTTAACAAACTTGCCATCTCGCTTTTGCGGGGCACACTAAAGGTTACACCTTCAGCGTTATCTATGCCAGAGTTTACCATATCAGCGATTATGCTTGGTCCTTCACGCGTATAATCAACACGGATTTTATCAAAACCGCCAAAGCGATCTTGAATCTGCTTGATAAATCCCAAAACATGCGCATAAGTGGTAGGCTGATGAAAAATCTTCAAAAACCGCAGATAAAGTTTGCCGTTGAGGCTTTCTATTACGCAAAATACGCAATAGTCACGTGTCTGAGCCAGATCTAAGCCTCCAAAAAAATTGCCACGATAATTTTTTTCCGGATCGAATGCTTCAAGATCAACTCCACAGTTTTGGCAAGTGCCAACACAAGAAACAATCAGACTCTGGTGCAACCAGACATCTTCATCTTCTGACCACTCAGCCTCCATCTCCCGGCGCCACCTGGCAGGATCATCCCCAAACTGCCTACGGATGCGTTCAACCATCTCAGGATACAAAGGTCCCAAAGGATCCAGAGCTTTCTCCCAGCTAAAATGTTGCTTAACAAAATCCGCATAATTCTTGTGATTACACATCTTCCAAAATAGCGAATCCCGATTAAACGGCGTACTACTCGCTATTAACTTGCCATTTGTAGTAGTCAACGTAAATAGAATGGCGTCATAGAGGTCTTCATCGCCTGAGGTGAAGTTCACTTCATCCCACCAAAGTCGATGAAATGTGTTGCCCCTGATTGTATCAGAATTATTGGGAAAGGCTTCGATAACTGAGCCATTTTTGAAGCTAATTCTGGTTTTCTGGATATGGCAACTTCCTTGGGGAAGATTGCGGCAAAAACCCGCTACCAGCCGAAGATTCCGCTTAGTTTGGCGCCAACTTGGACCAATAAAACCAATGTTTAGATCAGGGTTCTCGTAAGCGTCCTGTAAAAGCAACCCACCGATTGAAGTGCTCTTGCCTGTCTGTCTTGGCCACCTAACTGCAAGAAACTGATTTTTCCTATACAATTCTGCAAGCTCAAGCTGATAGGTAAATTGTTTCAGGTGGCAGATTTCGCTAAAGAATCTTGCTGTATCACCTTTCACTGCATCAACCTTTGCACATTGGGACTCATTGTAAATTCTGTAATCCTCAAGAAGCCCCCTCCTCTGAGCCGCAAGCTCATCAGAGTGAAACCTACGATGATGTTGCACTGGGTGATTTGGCGTTCTTGGACGCAAGCTGTCTTCTCAACTCCAAAACCTCGGCTTCTAACCCACAATAATCCACAAACTTCACGAAAAGCTCCTGGTAAACTTTCACACCCACAATAATGTTGTGCAAACGCGACACTTCAGAGCGACTAAGACCAGGTTGCCTCAACCCCTCAACTGCTGCAGCTAAAATCTTAAGCTCTTCCTCAACACTGGGTAAACGCTCAGGCAGCTTTAAATCAACAATAGGAACCTTATCCTCAGCAGCAAGTATAGGACTAGCCAAATGGACAGCTATATCCCCGATGGGAGTTGTTGTTGTTGCAATTGTTGTTGCAACTGCACGCTGCGAATGGGTTGCAACAACCACAGAATTCAAACCAGAATTAAACAACTTGCCCTTAATAGAAAGACGACTCTTACCCATAATACTTGAAATCTCATCAAAACTTTTGCCCTCGTTAACAAGCTGACGTAACTGGTTTTCCTCATCATTCGACCAAGATTTCCCCCTCATCTTCACCCTCTCCAAAGCATTTCCAGCTGTTAAAATTCAGAATGACGGTTTTAAGAGTTATTGACACCAAAACAGCAACAAAAAAACAATAAACTAAATCAAAAATAGTTGCTAGCAAAACATTGGGTCAAAGTTCTTCATTGTTTTTGTCCACATTCTGGGCAAAAATGTGCTGCAGAGTCTATTCGCCTACCACATTTAGGGCAGATTTTTAGAACAATCGGTTGATGCAATGGTGTGCCGCAAAAGCTGCAGTAGTTTGAAATCGCAGCTACTTGAGATCTGCATCTGGGGCACTCAATAAATTGAGAAGTAGACGCAACAGGAATCATGATAAAGGCAGAAAAAACTTCTAACACCATATAACAAAGATGAAACTTTGGTTATTTTAGGATTTTGAAGATAACATACCTGTCGTTTGAATAAATGAGCAATAAGAGTTTGCTTTTGATCATTTGAGTATCAAGTTTGTTTCGATCATAAACAATGAAGCCTATTTGGTTCTCTTGAATATAGTCGCTGAAACTACGGGAGGTCACCGTGAATTGGGCAGGGTTAAAATCGAATAATCCTTGCAAAGTATCGGGCGAAAGTGTTGGAAAACTGTTTTTTGACATAGTTAAAACTTGGTAAGAACGCGAAGCCGTTTGATTTACATCAAGGTCGTTGAATTGATATTGGAACCTAACTGCATCAATCTGCCTATTCGCCAAGACACCGATGTTTCCCCATTCGGGCAAATCAATAAACCTAAACGCAAAAGCCAAGTCATCTGAAGTGTCGTAGACGCCAACGTAATTATCTTTCAAGTTTGCATTTGCAAAGCTGGCTACTGCCCATTCAGTTCCATAAGCGGTCTTTATCGGTGAGGGAGCATCCCATGGGTTAACCCAATCTAACAAACCTGGAATTTGCACTTCATCAAAATGGTACTTAAGGTCAAAGAAAGTGCTCAAATAAAGCGAGGCATTCAAGATTTCGCTCTTTATTGGCGTTAGCATCCAAGATACTTGGAGCGGATAACTTGTGTTTTCAACAATCACCGTCTTTGTTAAAGCAACAAAGTCGTTAGAGTAAACATACTCGATCTTTTTTGGAAAGCTTTGTTCATCAAAAATAATTTGTTTACTCAAACTTGAGAGTTTAAGCTCATAATCTGTGCCGTTTATGTTGTAGGCGAGTAAGTCTCCAGTGCCTGAAACAAAAGAAACCCTGTTCCAAACCTGATCAATAGAAACATAGGTTTCCTCAGCTATATCGCCTTTAGCCTCATAAGCTCTAATTAGAGAATTAGGGTGCTCAACTTCATGAGACAGACTCAATACTGACTCAGCAATTTCATTTCTCTGCACAGTATGATCTGTTTGCGCTATCACGCTCTTGCCTGAGAACTCTTGGAACCAAAAACCAGGAACCTCAGTTACAACAACTGTACTATTTTCAGGATAGTTTGATCTTAACCACACTCCAGCATCATAAGCTTTAAGATCTGTAGTTGAATAGAAAACGCTGGCCTCCATAATCTTTCCATAAACTATGTCAGAACGGTAAACAACCATCACAGACAACAAAACAATAATGGAAACCGTGACAATTTTCAACCAATTCTTCTTAAAAAGCTGTTTTTTCCTAAGGTAGAAAGCAGACACATTATCAGCTATGAAAACAACGGAAATGCTTGCAAGAATCGCCATTAAAGGAGTCAAGTAATAAACAAACCAACTAAAGGGCATGTACAAACCAAAAAGATACGATTCAGCAAAGAAAAACGGCACAAAGAAACTAAGCAACAAAGTAACAAAGAAAATGAGTTTCTTTTGTTTTTTTAGCATATAATAAGAAACAAAAAGACCGCTTAACGCCAAGAAAAAGATGAATCCAAAATTAATCATGAACGCATTAAAGCTTACGGCTGGAATCTGATACGCGTAGGCTTTTATGGCGAAAAAAACGTATTCAATAACAATATCAAGGTAACCAATCATGGCTTGGAAATAATAGAGGAAAAACGCTATTCCTCCACCTAAAATTAATGCCATAACGACTTTTAGATAAGCACCTTTAGATTTTATTAACATAAAAATCAAAATCGGCGGCATTATAAAAATTGAGAGGAATGCTGCAAGCTGATGAGATAAAACAACCCCGAAAGCCGCAAAAAAAGTCACAACCAAAAATCCAAAACGCTCAACTGCAAGGGGCGTATAAAGAAAGACCAAGGTCATAAACGCCAAAGCTAAAACGGTAGTATAACCGCCGAATTGGTTAACCTCAAATATAGGAAAACACATCAACAACAAAACAGCAGCCACAGCCCCAACTCTTCTGTCAAAAAATCTTCTACCAATCAAATAAACAGAGAGAAACAAGAGCCAATCAATTATTACTGCTAAAACTTTAACAATAAAAATCATTTGTCCAATGTCAGTTGCTCCTGTAAGAGAAACAAACATTGCTAGCACAATCTGATAGAGCGGTGGAGTCCAACCGATATTAGCTAAAGAGATTTTTCCAGTATTGAGGAAGATCTGGGCTTTCTCGAGGTGAACCGCAGGATCATTTCCTAAAACCACGCCGTTCATGGATATGAGCACATAGAATATTGCAAAGATCAAGGCTGAAAAAATCGCGATGAAAGCAAACTCGATTTTTTTCTCACTGTACTTTGCACGTAAAGAGGCGACAATGCCCACTTGACTACTTGAGGTTCCCATTGACCTTAAAGATGGCGATTTCGTTGTTAAGAACTTTGCTACTTTCTGCCTCATTCATGTATACAAGACTAAACGAGGGATCTTTGAGGAATTTAGGAAACATCTCAGGATATCGACAAGCGACATACGAGACATTATAGCTTTGCATTTCTGATTGGTAGTTGAAGACTTGTTCAAAGTCTACGTTTTTCAGGATTTGATTAAAATCTAGAAGGTTGAGCGCAATTTGATTGTTTAATAAATTGCTTTTTCTTGCTTGATCACGATAAATGCTCAAGTCATCGGAAATAGAATATGCACTGGCCAAAATTTGCGTTTGCGCATGTTGTTTTCCTTCCAAATTGTATTGTAAATTTATGGAAGTAAATGTTAACGGATTTCCAAGATCTACTTCAGCCGCAGGTTGGTTTGATGCAAAGATTAATTGACCAAAAACTTTGACATCTTCAGCCAACAAACCAATAGTCTTAGGGTCACCAATTGAAATTTGTTCTTTTCCATTACTCTTTACCTCCACATCGAGCCAATCAAAAACAACACCTGGAACCTTGGAATCTATGCTTGTTGTCAAATTAACAAAACGTTGTCCTCTCTGGACAGAAGTTACCTGTGTACAGTTGAAATATTCGTTGCCTCTAGTAACAGTCGTGGCTACATCCAAAATGAGACTTTGATTGTAATCAGCAACAGTTGTTTTTATGCCCATCTCCTTTACTTCAAGAGCATTCAGATACACCGATTCAGGGGTTCCATTAACAAGATACCTAATTTGAGTTTCATTGCTACAAAAAATAAAGAAAGCATAGGGAAAATACGTCCAGTTAAGTGTCGCTAAAATCTCCGGATTATGCCTCACAAGGTACCCGCCATCTTCTCGAACTTGAACTAACCCATTATCAATCAAATAATCCGTATCCAGTAGGTTTCTAGCGAACAAGGTTTTGTTGTATTCATCGTTATTAGTTAAGTACTGTGGATCGACAGCACTGTACGCGGGTCGCTGGGCAAACCCGCCAAACCACCAACCATACAATGCATCAGAGACAAAAGCTGCATCTTTAGGTGTATTGGTTTTTGCCCATTCAATTGCATCAAACCCCTGATTTTCCATAGTTTGATAGAATTGCTGAATTGTTTGGCCCGCATTGTATACTGGACCCATAAAAATTGGTAACGCAACAAACGAAAAGAGAAGGAAGAACAGGACAAACGCTGAATAGATTCTCTTATGCGTTAAAGATGACAAGACACGTGTAATCTTTACATTAACAACTTTGTTTGTTTCATTAACCAAAAGGATTAACTTATTTGCGACATCTGCAAAGAAACTTGAGCCATGCTCAATTAGAACCGCTGTAAAAATAATTAATGGCAAAATTAAGAAATACAGAAAACGGTTCGAATCAATTGGAAACCCAACCAAAAAACTAAATGTCAGCACTAAAGGCACAACAAGCCACATAGATAAAAGAAACGTTTTCAACACAAGGAAACGCCCGAAGTATTTTTTAGAAAAAACAAGAAATCCAGCAAGTACACCAAAAAGCGGCAATAATAACTCAACCGGCCACGTTTGAGTTGAAATCGTCGCTAAATCAATCGTGTTTGGACTTGCAGGATCAGGAGCTAACGAAGAATTATGAGCCAGATACACAGGAACAGCTTGAATAATAAACGGAGAAACTAATATAGCACCAAAAACAATCGGTAAAAGCCAGTAATACCCCGTTTTTCGTGTGGTCCCCAACTTTTTAGGCACAACGAAAACAAAAAATGCCGATAAGAAGGTTAAGGCAACAAAGACAGCGGCGCTTAATGAATGCGTTAATATTATTGACCCTGCCATAATCGAACTAGTAACAAAGAAAGGTACTTTTGAAAAACGCTCTCTCAACACATACAAATACAATGTCACGGGGATTAACAGCAAAGTTATGACGTTTGGGTAACCTCCCCACATGAGCATTTCTATATCGAAACGAGAAATCGCCGTCAAAAAAGCAACTATGTAAGCTGCGGGTTCTGACCAAACACATTTAGTCACCAAAAAAGCGGCCAGAACAATCAACGACGAAAACAACGATACAACAACTGTATGCGCAATTAAGTCAGGTAACCCAGTCATCAGAATTATACTCGAAGTAAAAATGTGGTAGCCCGGAAAAGTAAGTGAGACACCACCACCCATGTGATAAAAATTATAAAAGAAATCAACGTTTCCATGACCAGTTATTGAATAAATCACACTATTATGTAAACCTATATCGGCACCGGGAGGAAAACCATCCCAAAGCATCAGACCAACGCGGTAGACAAACGAGAAAATAAAAATTAAAATCAGCAAATAATATTTTCTGTCTGCTTTGAGCATTTACTTTCCCGCTTGGTTGCTTACAATGGAATTATTGGTAAAAGGTTAAATATTGATTTCGAGTATAAAAAGCCCAGAGTATCTACAAAAGGAAAAAAAGGTGTTTAAATGTCTTGGCTTAAATCTATGATGGAAAAAGAACCACCAGAACCAGAAAATCCAATCGGCATAGTCGTAATCGGTAACATCGAACCAGACATGCACGACACTGCAAAAGAAGCAGTCAGACGCTCATTAAAACGCGCAGGATTCAAAACAATCGACGTTGGAAAAAGTGTTGCACCACAAGTATTCATTGACAAAGCAAGAGAAAACAATGCAAACTTGATTGCAATTTCAGTTAACACTGTTCCAGCAAAGAACAACATCGCAAAACTCGACGAACTCTTGAAAGCAGCAGGTCTTAAAGAAAAAGTCGGCATAATCATGGGCGGCGCAGCAGTCAAAAAAGAAGACGCGGACGCAATTGGGGCACTTTTCGGCAAGAACAAGGAAGAAGCTCCTGAACTTGCAAAGAAAGCACTGAAGAAATAAATCCATCAGATGTGGAAAAATGTCCTTTAAATTCAATACCCCACAAAAAATATATGACCTCGCCGGAGCAAAAATAGGCGGTCAACCGGGAGAAAATCCAACCTTTTTGATCGGCTCCATCTTTTGGCTAGGCCAAAAAATGGTAACCGATGCAAACAAAGGAATTTTTGATGCTAAAGCAGCCGAACAAATCATTAACACGTGCCAAACCCAAAGCGACATTACCGGAGTCAAATTTGCACTAGACATCGTCGGCACAACAGAATTAGCATTCGAAAAATACATTGACTTCGTACCGAAACACACTGACGCACCACTTATGCTAGATGCAATGAGTCCAAAGACCCGCATGGGCGCAGCCACCTTAGCAAAAAAGATGGGTCTAGCAGACAGATGCCTCTACAACTCCGTTTACAAAGGAGTTATGGATGCTGAACTTGCAAACCTAAAAGACAGTGGCATCAAAATGTCAATTGTACTTGCTGATGATCCAAAAGACACAACATTGGAAGGCAAAATGAAAGTTATTGTTGAAGCTCTCGAATTAGCAGATAAAGGCGGCATTACAAAACCACTAATCGACACAGCCATTCCAGCATTCGAACCAGACATGGGCACAGCCGTCAGAACCATACCCATTATGAAAGAAAAGTATGGTCACCCTGTTGGTTTAGGCAGCGGAAACGTTGTAACAACCATGGGCTGGGTAAAAGCAAACGTCGCTAAAGAATTCCGCCCAGGATGCAGAACAGCAACAAACTCAATCATGCAAGTAGCAGGCGCAAACTGGCTAATGATCGGTCCAGCAGAACAAGCAGAATGGGTATTCCCAGCAGTCGCAGTCACAGACACATACATCGCTTCAGCAGCTGGTGACCTTGGAACAAGACCCCTAGAAGAGTCTCATCCAATCTACAAGATGTTCATGTAAAAATTTTCTTCCTTTATTTTTTATTTTTTTAAAAATTTATGAGGTTAAAATCTGAAACCAATAAAATGGTTTGAAATCATCTTAGGTTTTACGATTTTAACACTACTAGCCACAATTCCAAACAGTCCAGAATTATCCGTAATTTTAATTCCAAGGTATATTCTAAGTTTTATTTTTATCTCGTTTTTACCTGGTTACTGTCTAGTAAACATATTGTTCTTGGGAAAAAACAGCATAGATTTTGTTGAACAATTAGTGTTGTCAGTTGCGTTAAGTTTTGGTTTAACTGGACTAGTAGGTTTATTCTTGGGGTTATCGCCTATCGGAATTAATTTTATTTCAATCACAGTTTCACTAAGCTTGTTAGTTATAATTCTAGCAATAATTGCCTTGATTAGGAAAAGTAAAGAATTATCAAGACCTAATGTGCAGGTATCTGAGCAAGTAGGCGCCTGAAGTTTTCACTGCAGCGATTCCATAGACATTGCCTTTGAGCATCATCTTAAACACGTAGCTAGCTCGCAAATAGAAATCTTGGTAAGCCTTATAGCGAAGCTCAACTAATTTCTCCATACTTAAAGAAGGAGTCTCAAAAGTTGGGCCAGCCGTATCATACTTATCAAAATCTGTAACTCGTAACCAACCATTCTTCTTGACCAATTCATACATCGGTGTTCCAGGATAAGGCGTAGCAATGTAGAAACCCACATCATCAGGATTCAACTCTTTAACAAAACGAATAGTTTCTTTAGCAGTCTGTTCTGTCTCACCTGGAAAACCTAAAACAACGTTAGCAATAGTCATCAATCCTAACTCATGCGCAGTCTTGTACGCCAATCTTGTTTGATCAAGCTTGATGCGCTTGTTCATTGCTCCAAGAATCGCTTCTGAACCAGACTCTACACCTAACCAAACAGCAAAGCAACCTGCATCCCGCATGGTTTTCATTAATTCTCGGTCAACCATATCGACGCGAGTGCCACAATCCCACTTCATATGCAACTTCCTTGCCTGCAGTTCCTCACAGATTTTGATAACCCGGTTGCGGTCAACACTAAATGCATCGTCATAAAACGTAACTTGGTCAACACCATACCTGTCATGAACTAACTGCATTTCATCTACAACGTTTTTGGGGCTACGCATTCGGTAACCTCTACCAAACATACGAACTGTGCTGCAGAAGTCACACCAAAACACACATCCACGACTGCTTACCAACGGAAAAATTATTTTACCATTGTGTTTTAGGCTTTCAAGCGGCATCAGGTGATGAGCAGGAAAAGGCAAGGCGTCTAAGTCTTCAATGAAAGGCCTATCATCGTTGCGAACAATTTTGCCCGCGTTCCTATAGGTGATGCCCAATACATTGTTGAGGCTGGATTGGTTCTGGACTTTATCTATAAGTTCAATGAAGGTTTGCTCGCCTTCTCGACGTACAACAATGTCCAAACTTAGAGATTCTTGAAGCGCGTTTTCATCCCAGAAGGATCCATGGGACCCCCCAAGCATAGTCACTGCTTGCGGCTGAGTATGTTTAGCTATGTCAATTAGCTTCATTGCAGAATTGTAAAGAAGCGTTGTCGCTGTTACCCCAATAATGTCGGATGGAGTTTGTGCAATACGCTCACGGAAGCTTTCATAATCAAGTTTCTCAGCTTGGCAGTCGATTACTGTGACATGGTGACCTGCGTTCTCCGCGACAGCGCCCAAGTACGCCAATCCTAATGGAATAAATGGCGGATGTGAATGGACGCTTGGTGGATAGGGCGGATTAACTAGGGTAATTTTCATTTCAGATAGCCTGTGCAACTGGAGATTCTATGTTGGATTAAATATATTGCTTTCTTTAAATTGCCAAAATAACGCCCAAATATTAAATTAAAGATCCCTTTTGATTCTGACCTATTTGATTAAAAATTAAAAAATATAGAAGAAAATTGTTTAGGAGAGTTTTATATGCATAGCCCTAAGTGCATACGCCGCGGATGTTTTAAGTCCAGATCTGCCATAAGTTCCGCCTTTACGCATCATCTTGAACACGTAACTAGGTCGCAGGTAAAACTTTTGATGCGCCTTGTATTTGATTTCACGTATTTTTTCCATGCTTAACTCTGGAGTTTCAAAAGTCGGGGTCGCCGTGTCGTATTTGTTAAAGTCGGTTACTCGTAGCCAACCATTTTTGACTACTTGCTCATACATTGGGGTACCGGGATATGGTGTCGCTACATAAAAGCCAATATCGTCTGGGTTCAGTGAGTTGATGAAGTTGATTGTTTCCCAAGCTGTCTCCTCTGTTTCCCCAGGGAAACCGATGACGGCACTGGCAATAGTCATCATACCAGCTTTCTGTGACATCTTGAAAGCTGCACGGACTCCTTCAGGCTTTATTTTCTTGTGCATCTGATCCAAGATTCTTTCTGAGCCAGACTCTACGCCAAACCATACGGTTATGCATCCGGCATCATGCATTTTTTCAAGTAATTCTTTATCGACCGCGTCAACGCGGGTTTCACAATCCCAGATAACATCTAATTTGCGGGCTTTAATGTCCGCGCACAATTCAAGCGTATGTTGACGATTAACTGTAAATGCGTCATCATAAAATGTGAATTGACTCTGTCCATACTTGTTATGCAGCATCTCCATGTCATCCACAACTTTTTTGGAGCTACGTACACGGTAACCTCTGCCGAACATTCGTACAGTACTGCAAAAGTCACACCATTGGACACATCCACGACTGGTTACTATTGGAAAAATAGTTTTACCCATTCGGTGATACGAGTCAAGAGGAAGTAAATGATACGCTGGAGAAGGCAACGAATCTAAATCGAGTAGAAAGGGTCTGTCTTCGTTGCGGATAATTTTTCCGTCACTTCCACGAAATGTGGTGCCCAAGACTCCTTCAAAATTCTTTTTTGATTCAATTCGCCGTAACAACTCAAGAAATGTCAGTTCGCCCTCACGACGTACTATAATGTCTATGGCTTTGGTTTCGTTTAGGGCGTTTTCGTCCCAGAAACTCACGTGACTTCCGCCAATCATTGTAACTGCGTTTGGCTGTTCTTCTTTTGCAATTTCCATTATTGTTTTAGCCGAATTATAAAGAAGAGTAGTTGACGTTACTCCAACTACGTCAGATGGAACCTGTTTGATTTTTTGTCTGAAGGTGTCATAAGTTAATTTTTCACCTTGGCAGTCGATTACTGTGACTTGGTGTCCTTCTTTTTCGGCGACAGCTCCCAGATAGGCTAAGCCCAATGGGATGAAGGGTGGGTGTGAATGTGCATTTGGAGGATAGGGTGGATTGACAAGAGTAATTTTCAATGTAGTTTCGCCCTTTTAGTGATGGTTGTACGTTAGATGGATTAATAGTTTTCTAAATAAAACATTAAACCAGAGAAATTCTAATTTATGAAGGAAAGGCTCCAAAAAACGAATTTGCAATAGTGC
Organism: Candidatus Bathyarchaeota archaeon; assembly: GCA_963831895.1. Classification (GTDB taxonomy): domain Archaea; phylum Thermoproteota; class Bathyarchaeia; order Bathyarchaeales; family Bathycorpusculaceae; genus Bathycorpusculum. The sequence goes on along the minus strand of CAWHSD010000024.1, from coordinate 63,636 downwards.
CTAAAGGAAAAAATCCAATTTCAAGAGCGGACAATCCCTTAACCATCATTATTCTTGTTAGCTGCCACTATTTTTGGTTTAATAGGACAGAAATTATAAGAATTAACGCTTGAAGGTAAGCATGTGCGCTTTATGAGCAACCATTCGGTGATTGCGAAGTTCCTCGGGATTTTGAAAACTTGATGAACAAATTCTGCATTTAAATTTTTCTTGGACTAGTTTTTCGTAAGTATACATCAATTATAGCCTTCTCGTTCTTCTCTTGCAAAAATAGCTCTTTTACAAGCTCAATAAATAATGGGATCTGCATGCTTATAAATACATGATATTTTTTATCTAAAACGGGGTATCCAACTGTTTATGCTTGATACACTTTGCTTTTCATAGGCACACTAAATAGTTACGGTGTATAGTAATAGCTGAAATCCTATTGGAGAGCCAAGGAGGGACCAAACGATTGAAGAAAAAGACCAAACTTAAGAGCAAAGGAGTAAAACACTACCAGAACACTCACGGCAAAATCTACAGAGTAAAACCAAACCCTAAAGCAAACAAACGAAAACTTCTGCAAAAACGCCAAAGAAAAATAGATGCACAAATTAAGGCATCAGCAACTGCCTAAATTTTCCCTGGAATTCAAGCTTAATTTCAGCTTTTATTTTTAATTCCTTTATTAATGCGGCTTCATTTTACTAAGTGAAGAGTTTCATTTGTCATTTGGCTTAAACCGAACTGAGCAATTGCTCCTTTTCAAAAACAACACAAAATGCAACTGCTCATGTATGAATCTAACCATAAATCAATTGAATTCTATTCTGAGATGAGGATTTTTTGAGTAGATCCAAACAAAAACGATATGAACGAGCAGAATGCAACGGCTGCATGTACAAATCAAACTCCTACTGCTGGAACCAATGCCCCTTCAACATTTGGCTAACTCCCAAAATTTGATCAAACAGTGCCATTCGGGTGCTTTAGCATCCAACTCTCAGCAAACGTATCAGCTTTAGATTTAGTAGGATAATCAGGCGAGATTGTTTTACCCTCATCCTTGCTGCTTTTTCCCGACTCGAAAAGCCGAACATGGAAGTCGTTACTGAAATCTTTCTTTGAAACAACAACAATTTGCCCTGAAATATCATTGAGGTAGCCACAATCATGGCTCAGCATCTTCCAACCCTTAATTATCTTCATTTATTATCCTTCACTAACTTTATAGTATTTCAGCCCATTGGAACTTGAATCTGGATACTATCAATTAGAATTAATTGCATTTAATTTAAAGATATAAGATAAAAAATAGAAAACAAAAGAGAAGAAAGGGAAATTACTTGTAGAGGTTTTCCCAACGGCTAAATAGTTCCAATACTTCGTCGCCGCCGTGTTCTTTAAGGAATTCACGTGTTTCCTTATCTGCGGCTGCTTCTTTCTGGAACTTCTGAATATATTCAGCTTTTTCAGCAAGGAAGATTATTCCGTCAACGCCTTGTCTTGCAACTCGGGTTGCAACTGTCATGATCTGTTTTGTAGGTGCAACTGTATCCCAGGTTTCGTTTGGACCGCGGACATAAAAGTTTACGAAGACTGGCTTTTTGAGGAAGCTCTTGTATCCTCTTGCAATGGTTTCCCAGTACCAAGGGGTTGGATATGCTTTGCTAAACATTGGTATGACGAAGTAGTCAGCGTATTGTGCCATGGCTTCAAAGTCGTATCCGAAGCGTTCCTTACCCATTAATGGGTCAGGAAGACAGTTAACAAATAGAGGTTTGCCAGATACTACTTCTTTAACTTCAGCAAGAAAGTCAGTTACTACTTTTGCTCGCCAATCGACCCATCTTAAGCCGCTTTTTCTTTGCTGCTCTATGCATCTTGGGCAAGTGCAGAAATGCTGGTCAGCGAAGTGTTGGCTACTAATGCTGATGCCTGGAGTAACTTTGGCGGTTTCAGCAATGATCTTTAAGTTATATTCTCTAGCTTCGGGATTCGTCATGCATACTACGTCCCAGCGCAAGTTGAAACGTTTGTTGGTTCGAAGAGCTGGACCAAATGAGCTTACAGAAACCCAATCTGGGCGTTTTGCAGCCATGTTATTATCGCCGAAGACAGCGATGTTAGTGTACATTTTTGGATTTGGTTTTCCAACTATTCCTGATTCTGATTTTTGACGATAGAAGTTATAGTCGACGCCTTCAACAGGCTCGGGTTGATAGAGAAATACGCCGAATTTCAAGTATAATACACCATTTTTTCTGTTGTTTTTGTTTACGGAATAAAAGTGCAAGTTATTTAAGTCTTTTCAGTTAAGGCGCAGACTGCGCGTTTCTTACAATATTGATCAAAGCATGTTTTAGGAATGGAGGCAAATCAACAAATTCGTAATTTGGAATTTTTGAACTTTCAAATTTGTTTAGAACACACATTCCAAAGAATTTACTTGTCTGCGTCCAATCAGTAAAGTCAGTTGGCAATAGATTCTTTTTGAAGTCATCATCCATCTTCGCCGCCGCCAACAAATATATCAAATCCACAGGGTTCTTCTTTAAAATTTCATCCAAACCTTTTGCGTTGACAGTTAAATCCTCAACTTTGGATATTTCAGCCGCCAACTTCTCAACTGAAAGATGGCGTTCCTTGAGTCTGTCCAACACTGTTCGACAAGCCCAAACAGGTTCCTGCTTGAGTAACGCTTCTGTAACAGCTTTTCTTGCACAATAACCAACAAGTTTACCCAACTTCGAGGCTGGACCCCCCAAAATTAACTTTCTACCTGCACAATTTGAAGCAATTGTAACGCTGTCAGTTATTGACCCTGTCGCCGAATCGCCTGTATACCTGCTTCGAACATCAAAATCCCTAAGCACGGCCGACTTTGCTTCAGTAGCAGTAATTAATGCCGCAACCATACAACTCTCCGACGGGTTGCCATCGATAAAAACGATGATGTTAATGGTTCCAACAATTTCTTGAACATCCATCTCTTCCCCCGAGGACTCACCATGCGAACAACCAGCGGTTGCAATTACACTTACAGAAAAATCAGTAGTCTTTCTTGGTAACTAAACTGTAATTTCTTTATTTTAGCAGCTGTAACCATAGCAAGATAATCTTTGATTAATCCAACCTTTGCAGCGGATGAAGTGATAAGTTCCAGCGGGTCAAGGTGCAGGGAACGATCATTATATCCATCCGGCACTCCTACGTTGAGAACAGCCTTAACTTGTTTAGCCCCGCCATTATAGAATGCTGAGCTAACGGTCTCTAAAGAGCTATCACAAAAAACGGCTAAAACATTCTCTTTAACAATAAGCCTAACGTTGTCAGCAAGGCTAATTTGCTCCAAATTCGCCAAAGTCTCCAAGCCTATTTTTTTAGGTTGCTAACACTAATAGTTATGGCTTTGCTCGGACACAAGTTCACGCAAACGCCACACTTTGTACATTGAACAAGTGCGATAACTTGGGGTTTTCTATTCTTACCTTCTTCTAAGGCGCCCTGTGGACAAACACCAATACAAATTTGCCCCGTGCAGGGACCGCATTTAGTTGCATCGATTGTGATTGGGGATTTATGTTTGTCCATTTGAATCAACAATTAAATAAGCGCCAAGAATATATTTGTTGCGAGCAAGGAATTGGGCATGAAAATAGGCTTAGTCACATACAAACCCGAATACGTTGAGGGCTTTGACCTCCACGTTTACTATTCGAAATGGGTAGACGGACAAGTTTTTCCTGCGGCGAAAGGTATGCAAAATGACGTTACAGTTTTATGTGATGCCAAAGCAATTCGCGAAGACCCAAGCCTTGTCGCCCTTTCAAAAACCGGTCCAGCATTGCGAAGCAACAAAAGAAGCCATTTTGTCTTTGACTATGTTTGTCCTACACATCCAAGTTATCGAGCTAAAGTTATGAATTACATCGAAGGATTAAGCAAAGAAAAAATCCTTGGAGTAACACTTAACCTCTATCATTTTCCAGACCAAGACTTCTGCGTCTGCCCCAGATGCACAGAAAAAAGACAAAAGAGCGGCTTGAGCTGGACACAATGGCGAGCTCAAACAATCACAGAATTGCTCAAAGAAGCTAAATCAAAAGTTAGTGGAACGTTTGCCGTTGAAATTTACCCTGACCCAGTTTTAGCTAAAGAACGGTTCGGCATAGACCTTGAAGCTATCGGAAACCTGGTGGATTACTTCCATGTGCCTCTCTCATCGCGTGATTATTTGACAAGCTATTGGGTAGACATACTAACTCGCGATTTCGTTGCAACGTTAAAAAAACCGATTGTTGTTGAGTTGAGTGCTGAAATGCCGACGGATGAAAAACTCAATGCCCTCCTTAGAACAACAGCTTATATTTCTCGACATAAATTGGACGCTGTATTGCTACTGGTTCATGACTCTGAAAACGCCCGACAGGTTGCACAATTTGCTGTACATAACAGTGACTTCCGAGACTGGATAGAAAAATACGAGTTCACGGAAATGCAACGAATCGTGGATTGCTGGGCTAAGATTTACTGAGTTGTGCTCGGTAGTCTCTTAGCATTTTCATATCTAGATCCGCGCTCAAGATCGAGTCTTTGGGTGAGTCAGTAACTTCGCCAAGAACACCCCAGGGTGCAATGATGGCGCTTCGACCTCCCCGCATGTTTGAACATACATTTCCAACTTTAAGTATATAGAAACCAAAGTTCTTTGCAATCCCAACTGTTAGAGGGTGACCTTGAACTGTTGGGTGAGTTCCCATAGCAGCTACTGGTAACGAGACTATTTCTGCGCCCAAGGCTGCAACAGCCTTGACGACCTCAGGGTTGAAGGTGTCTGCGCAAACAATCATTCCAAGCTTGCCCAAATCCGTGTTTACAACAATTGGAGTAGAACCTTTGGCGACACCTGCTTCAAGTTCCGCTTTTATTGGGCTGATTTTCTTATATTTTGCCAAAAGTACTCCATTTCTCCATAGAGTACTTGTGTTGTAGTATTTTTCGTGTTCTTCTTCCAAGACAGTTCCACCAAGAAGGTATATGCCGCCAATGGTCTTGGAGATTTCTTTTAGGAAAGCTATAGTTTTGGAGGAGGTTTGTTTGCTGATTTTTGGGGCGTCGGTGAAGTCTGCCATACAGTTTGGAACCGTGAAGTATTCTGGTAGAGCAATTAATGCCGGGTTTTGTTCTGTGGCTTTGAGGACAGCAGTTTTGGCGGCAGCTAAGTTGTCTTCAAGTGTGTCACGTATTTCCATGTGGAGTATGCTTACTTTCATGTGGACCCTCAATTTATGGGATATTGACTTTTGTTTTTGAACATTTAAACTTAGTTGATGGCTATGGTTAATTGATTGTTCTGAATGATGAGTAACATTATGTTCAAAAATATTGATATTTTCTGCACAAATGTTTATCAATTAACACCTTTTATATCCACGCGGATAAACTTAAATACTGCCTGAACGACAAACTCAGTAATGCGAGGGACAGAAATGACAATTAATGAAACAGAAGTTAACAAACTCTTGCCTGAAGTAAGAACGTTAATCAACAAAATCGTCAAGAAAAACATGGCAGATGGTTTCCTCTTCTCTGCTGGAACTGACACCCAAATAATCGCCTATGAAGCAGTCAAATACAACCCAGACATCCCCTGCCTCACCTTAGCCTTTAAACATGGACAACCCAAAGACACTGAATACGTCAAAAAGATGGTTGAACTCCTACATCTAAAACATGAGACCTACCAATTCGGCAAAGAAGACGTAATGAAATTTTTCCCCAAAGTTGTGGAAGCACTCAAAAAATATGATCCAATGGAAATTCGAAACAGTCTCCCAGTCTACATAGGTTTAACTCTTCTAAAACCAAAGGGCATAAAGACCGTTTTTACTGGTGACGCATTGGACGAACTTTTCGGTTACCCCTGGCAATTCCATCTATCAGAAGAACAATTCGCAGTAAAGCAACAGGAAATGTGGGCGGAAATGGGCTTCTCTTCTTTCCCAATGGCGGAATCTCTTGGAATGCAAATCAAAGCACCCTACCGAGACCCCGAATTCATGGCTTGGGCAATGAAGTTACCAATCAAATACAAGATTAACATGTACAACGGCGTAAAATACGGCAAATGGATTTTGCGCAAAGCCTACGAAGACGTCATACCTAACGACATCATCTGGAGACCTAAAGCACCACTCGAAGCAGGAACCGGAACAGAAACACTGCGCACATACTTCAACGACATGATAACTGACAAAGAGTTCAACGAGAAAAAAGAAGCAATCAAAACAGAAGACGACGTAGAAATTCAGGACAAAGAACAACTCCTCTATTACGAGGTCTTCCGCAAGAAATTCGGCAAACCCAAAGAGGTCTTCCCAAAGATCGAAAACGCAGTTCAGTGCCCAAAGTGCCACAGCTACATAAAAACTAAAATCCAGTTCTGCAAAACCTGCGGAGCTTACCCCATCTAATTTTCTTTTATTTTTTCAAATCTTTGTAATTGCAGTTAATTTTGGGAAAACCTTAATTCTTTAACTTCAGTATTTGTGAAGACTAACGAGAGAGAATAAAACTTGGCTAATCTGTCACAACTCAAATTTGCTATGTACACATCAATTTTCTTATCCTCTTTCATATTCGCCCTTCTTGTGTTTGTTATCGTATATGTTTTGCAACTTGACGTTTTTACTGGTTTACTCGTAGCTTTGGGAGGTTCAGCATTATTCATTTTATTCCAGTTTGCAGTCGGTCCCGCGATTGTAGCGGCAACAACCCGTCTGCGTTATCTAAAGCCCGGCGAAAATCCATGGCTTGAATCCACAGTTAAAGAATTAGCTGACAAAAGCGGCATTCCTATGCCTAAATTAGCTACAGTCCCAAATAACACGCCAAACGCTTTCACCTTTGGACGGACCACAAGCAGCGCCACCTTAGCAGTTCATGAGGGTCTTCTGAGGCAGCTAAACGAAAACGAAGTAAAAGGCGTCATAGCTCACGAATTGGGTCATATAAAACACAAAGACTACATTGTTATGACTGTTCTCTCTGCATTGCCTCTGATTGCTTACTATATCGCACAAGTAACGTTGTATGCAGGAGCCTTTAGTGGTGGGCGAAGGAACAATAAAGATAATTCAGGAGCGGCTATTATCGCAATTGGCGTAATTGCCTTCATAGTTTACATCATTACATTTCTGATTGTTATGCGGCTCAGCCGACTCCGAGAACACTACGCAGACGCCTATTCAGCTTACGTGACTGGTTCTCCCCGAGAACTCGAGAGTGCATTAGCAAAGATAACTTATGGACTTTCCATCTCGCCCAAAGCCCCCGAAGGAGCAAGAGCATTCTATATCGAAGATCCTGGTCAGGCAAAACAAGAAGTTCAACAGATTATGTCTAAGAAAGACGAATATGACTTAGACAATGATGGTGTTCTGGATGAACGTGAGTTGCATCTGGCGATGGAGAAAGAATCCAAGAGCACATGGGTTCAAATGAATAGTCTTTTTGCTACTCATCCGCCCACATTTAAGCGTATATTGCTCTTACGCGAGATTGAGCAAGAAATGCAAACAGGGCAATACAGCAACGACAAAATGTACACTCACGTGTAAAAACTTCTTTTTTTTGTTTAAAATTGTTGAAATACATGCGAAGACTAATATCTTTGCGGAAACGATTTACTATAAAACTTCCCATGGAGCCAAAACGATGTCAACGACCTATTGTCCTGAATGCGGCGGAGAATGCCATTACATGATAGGCACCAAACTCTATGTCTGCAAAAGCTGCGGTTTGTCAGTGACTCAGCAAGAACTCATGGATTTGCGGGAAAAAAACAGGCCAAAGCGTGAGACTGAAGACGAAGAGCGAGAAAACCGCAGAAAAGACTACCTTAAATGGTGGCTTAGTAAGAAATAGATTTGGCAGGAAAAACAAGCGACTCTTTTTGTTAGCCTTGACTCTGTTTCTTAATTTTTTCAGAGTTATAATCAGTTTAATAGCGAGAAAACTGTTTAAAAGAAAATACCATTAATTTTACAACTGCTGAGGAAATCGAGTATGACCGTGGACATTGAAATCATATGCATTGGTAACGAATTGCTTATAGGAAAAGTAAAAGACACAAATGCGCACTACCTATCCAAACAAGCCACGAACTTAGGCGCAAGCGTTAAACGTGTAACGGTTATTCAAGATACGATCCAAGAAATATCCAGTGCTATATGCGAAGCGTTTGCTCGAAAACCGCAGTTTATTTTTACCACAGGTGGGTTAGGACCAACCTTCGACGATAAAACCCTCCAAGGTCTCGCTAAAGCATTGAATCGAAAACTTGAAGTAAACTCAAAAGCATTGGAGATTGTTAAGCAAAAATGCCTAGAATACGCAAGAAAACGTCAGATGACAACGGAAATCGAATTGACCCAACCCAGAGTTAAGATGGCAACTCTACCCGAGAAAACCGAGGTTGTAAACAACCCGGTAGGAACTGCACCTGGGGTGCGTGTTAATGTTCAGGGAACTGTTTTGTTTGCTCTTCCGGGTGTGCCTGGTGAGGTAGAAGCGATTTTTAATGAAGCCATCGCACCACTGATCAAGCAAGCAGTAGGCAGCAGTGTGTTTTGCGAGAAGAGCATTTTCGCAGATAACATCATAGAGTCCCGTTTATCCTCATTAATAGACAAGGTAATGAGTGATAACAAAGAAGTTTATGTCAAGTCACATCCTATGCGAACAGAGAATAAACCCCATATTGAACTTCACCTGACAATTGTAGCGATTCAAGAAAACAAGCCTACTGAAAAACTCACCAAAGCTGCCAAAGAACTTGCTGTTTTAATCGAGGCGAATGATGGATCTGTTACGTTTGAGCTTGAAGGGTAATTTGGGAATAAACATTTAAGCAAAATATCGTATTCGGAAAGCTAAAGTTGGCTATCATCTAGCATGAAGAATATTTACATAAGAATAATGAGTGTTGCTGTAATTGTTTTAGTGGTTTTTTCTTTAGTTCCTTATGGCAAAACACAAGAACTATCCAAGGATTATCAATGCTCATTTCTATTGTTGAATCATCCAGATGGAGACGTAACTTACGAGTTAAACATAACCATTCCTCAAATGCTCTACCAATACTATGCCTTCCAAAACCATGCTCTGTATTCGGACTCGGATTTTGTGAAGTTTGTCACTCCATACACACTTAAACCAATAGCAGATAAACTGTGGCAAATTTACAACAACACCGAAGACTTCACCAATGGAGTGCTGATGCTTATTCACCAAATAGGTTACCGCGAAATCGTCCCTGGCAAGTATCCCGTTGAAACCTTGGTTACCGGAGTTGGTGACTGCGACCTTTTTGCATATATTGCTGCTTCGATTCTGGAAGCGGGAGGAATCCCTGTAATACTTCTGTATTATAAGAATCAGTTACACATGGAAATAGGAGTAGATCTTGGTTACACTCCCACAGAATCAAGAGTTGAGGTTTACAGCGTCAATGTCCAAAACGTTTCTTATTACATTGCAGAATGTACGGGTGAACAATGGCGTGAAGGTTGGCGAGTCGGTGAAACCCCAATCAAATATCAGAATGTTTCTTCCCAAGTAACAACTCTTGAGAACATTGAGCAGTTCTCCATCGGGCAAGTTTCAGTAAATCTGAGAGAACTTGACCACAGCAATCTTTCACTGCAAATTTCGCCTATGCTCACTCTTGAGAATAACAACATAACAATCAGTGGGCAAATCTATCCTCAAACAGCAAACGAAAACGTTACTGTACAAGCTAAAATTTACAGCGACAGTTGGACAAAAATAGCTACTGTGCCAACTCAAGCGGATGGGCGATTTGAGTTTACTTGGGCACCTACATCCAGAGGGTTAATTGCAGTTCAAGCAAGTTGGATCGGAAATAGACAATATAATGGTGCAACAAGCGTCCAAACAAACGTTATCATTTTGCCAATATTTTTGGTTGCACTTGTACTGTGTATAATATTGATAGTTGTTATAGTATTGCTGGTCTTCTTTAAATCAAGACACAAAAAGCCAGATCTAAGAAATCAAGTTTGAAAACAAAAAAACAAAAAATTTAGAAAATAAAAGATTAGGGTTTTTTAACTTTCTCAAGCTCTTTTTTTAGCAGTTCCGCTTTGTCAGTTTTTTCCCATGGAAAATCTGCATCTTCTCTTCCGAAGTGACCGAATACTGCTGTTTTCTTGTAGATAGGTCTTAGTAGGTTTAACTGGTCAATGATTGCTTTGGGTCTCATATCGAAATATTTTATTACTAATTCCAAGATTTTTTCGTCTGAAAGTTTGCCTGTTTCATATGTGTTTACTAGTACTGAGATTGGTTGTGCGACCCCGATGGCGTAGGAAATTTGGATTTCGCATTGGTCTGCTAAGCCTGATGCAACTATGTTTTTGGCGATGTATCTTGCCATGTAGCAGCCTGAGCGGTCTACTTTTGAAGGGTCTTTGCCGCTGAAGCATCCGCCGCCGTGGCTTCCAACTCCGCCATATGTGTCGACAATGATTTTTCTTCCGGTTAAGCCTGAGTCAGCTAATGTTCCGCCGATGACGAATCTGCCTGTGCCATTGATGACATAATTTATGTCTGGCGCCATTAGTTCAGCTGGGATGACGTTTTTTATTACTTTTTCAATGATGTCGTTCTTTAGAGTTTTTTCGTCAACATTACCGTTGTTTTGAGCAGCAATTACCACTGTTTTTACACATTTTGGTTTGCAACAGTCATATTCAACTGTAACTTGTGACTTGCAATCAGGGCGTAGATATGGCATAATTTTTGTTTTTCTGCATTCCGCCAATCGTTTGACAAGTTTTTGTGCCAACATTATTGGCAAAGGCATAAGCTCTTTTGTTTCATTTGATGCATAGCCGAACACCATTCCTTGATCACCGGCGCCTTGTTCGTGACCTTTGGATTCAGTTACTCCCATAGAAATGTCTGGAGACTGCTCTGTTAATGAAACCAAAACGCCGCATGTTTCCCAATCTAGACCATCTTTTGCATTGTCAAAGCCAATTTCTTTGAGTGTTTGACGAACAATTTTTGGGATGTTAACGTAGGAGCATGTTGTGATTTGACCCGTAATCATTACAGTTCCCTGCATAACAAGAGTTTCGCAATCAACTCTTGCTTTAGGATCGCTAGTGAATATAGCGTCTAAAACGCTGTCGGATATTTGGTCTGCAACTTTGTCTGGGTGACCCTCTCCAACTGACTCGGATGTAAACAAATATTTACCGTTTTTTTTCATTGGAATCTCTTCTTTCTAAACGTGTGATAGGAGCATAGTAACTTGCTTTTTTTCTTAAAAGGGTTTCGACAATACCAGCCATTAATCAATAGAAAATTGCTTTATAATGGGTTTAAAAAAACATTTTTATCTCCTTATTACACACAAGCAACTAAAGAATAGTATGAAAAAAGTTGTGTTAACCTCGAATGCGCCAAAACCAATCGGACCCTACAATCAAGCAATACAGGCAGGAAACTTCTTGTTTGTTTCTGGACAATTGGCCATTGACCCAAAAGAAGGCAAAATAATTGTTGAAAACATCCAGCTACAAACGCATCAAGTCATGGAAAACATTAAAGCAATCTTGCACACAGCGGGTTACTGTCTAAAAGACGTGGTTCAATCCACTGTATATCTGTCTTCGATGGCGCTGTTTAATGAATTTAACGATGAATATGCGAAATACTTTGAATCAGATTACCCTGCTCGCGCAACAGTTGGTTTTGAACTCAAGTTAGGAGCTCTTGTTGAAGTTTCAGTAATCGCTTACAAGGAATAATTAGATTACCTTTAAGAAGTTATAAAAACCTAGTCAACGCTTAGTATGACAGGACAAGATATGGCAGCCTCTCTCAAGAAGTTCATGCAGCAAATCGCTGGAAAAAAAGCTCCAGGACCATCAACCTCGTTTACAATATTCCATGTCTTTTATGCGTTGGAGCTTATGGCAGAGAAGCCTCTAGGCAGAAATAGACTTGCGGAGAAACTTTGCGTTGGAGATGGTGCAGTTCGCACAATCATCAGCAGGCTTCGTGAGGCAGATTTAATTGAAACCTCAAAAGAAGGATGTAACCTTACCAAAAAAGGTTTAGAGATTTGGGGGGAATTTGAAGAAATTTTTCCTAAACGAATCGAAATTCCACATTCTGAGTTGGCTGCCTCTGAGTTTAATTTTGCTTTCTTAGTCAAGAATAGTGGTCAGAAAGTTGGGTCTGGGATTGACCAGCGCGACGCAGCCATTATTGCTGGTGCACGCAAAGCCTTAGTAATTGTTTACAAAAAAGGACATTTAATTATCGAGTCTGTTAGTGACTGCATAGAACAGAAGTATCCAACGGCAGCAAATCTAATTCTTAAAGAGTTAGCTCCTCAAGATAATGATGTTATCATTATTGCAGGTGCAGAATCAACTTTAAAGGCTAAACGCGGAGCCTTTGCGGCAAGCTGGTCATTAATTCACGTTTAAGTAGTGTATTTTTCTCCTTCATTCAAAATACGTTCAAGCAGAGTGTTTACGTTAACCATTCCCTCGTTTGTTTTAGCTGAAACAGGCATTAAGAGAAATTGTAAGCCCAGTTTATTGATGGCTTGCATCATATTTCGGCTGAAGAGGCGTTTGGTTCCTTCGAGTTTCTGCTCTATCGCATCTTCAAGGGTATTTGTGTTTGCTGACCAATTCGCGATTGCTTGCACATCCTTCTTTGGTACTAAATCGCTCTTTGAAAGCAGATGAACTTGGGGCTGGAAAAACCTATTGTAAACCGCCGCAGCCAGGAACATGTTTGATACATAATTTAATGGGTTAATTGAAAAGACGGCGTCGAAGAGGTAAATTAGCGCTTTTGGCTCTTTTGTTAATTCGTCAACGATATATGGTCCGCTTGCTCGAAAGGCGAACAGCTCCATTTGACCAGGAGTATCAACAAGTACAAAGTCGGCGTGGGCGTCATCGATGTCTCTTGTTAAATTTTCTATCTCATCAGCAATTAAGTCAGCTGCCATAATCATTGCGCCATTAGGTCCTAAACCATATTTATCCATAATGTCGCCAACATTCACGTAATTGCGCACATCAACATCTGGTTGATAAGGTAGCTTTAACGCGCCAGGATCCAGATTAACAACTGCAACATCTTGTTTTGACATTTTTAACCATTCGGCAAATGCGGCTGTGAAAAGGGATTTGCCTGAGCCAGCAGTTCCAATAATAAATGCTAAAGGCACGATTTTATCTCCGCTTACGAGTGAACTGCATTGGAAATAATAACTTTTCTACTTTGGTGTTTTAAGCCATATTCGATGTGGTTAATCTTTTTGTTTTTCCTGAATGAAGGCGGCATAATAATTGCTGTGTTTTGACAATAGTCTCTTCGCATTTAGAAAAAAAATAATTAAAGAAAAGTTTGAGTTATTGTTTACCCATTGGGTTTTTGCGCAATGCTTCGAGTGCTTTGGGGTCTTCCTGCAGGATTTTGGGTATGTAGTTGCATGCTGGGTCTGATTCGAAGAGATCACCTGTATAGAATTCTGCTCGAGTTCTGCATCCGCCGCATATTTCTCGGTATTCGCAGATTCCGCATCTGCCTTTGAGGTTATTTTTGTCACGCAGCTTAAGATGGAGTTCACTCTTCTGGAGTTGTTCCCATGCGGTTCGTAGTTTCGTGTCTTTGACGTTGCCAATACGGTAGCCTTCGTGGAATCCGCAGCTTCGGTAGTCGCCGTTTTCGGTAATGCCGATGTAGTTGCCGCCTATTGTGCATTTTCCAAGGTAGCCTTCGTTGTACCATTGCCAGAAGTCAGCAGGATTTTTTTGCCGAACTATACGTGCGTAAAAGGGTGCGTACACATTGACTTTGACTTTTCCATAGAGTTTGCGTTGGATATCGTAAATTTCGTTGAACGCTGTCTCATACTGCTCTGGTGTTGGAGCTATATCAGCCATGTGTTCACCTGCTCTGCCCACTGGAACAAGGTTGTGGTAGACGAGCATGCGGGCTTTGTATTCTTCCGCAAGCGCAGCTGGATGAGCCATCTGATGGATGTTGTGCTTGGTCATGGTTGTGACTAGGCAGTCTAGCAAGCCGACTTCACTGAGTTTTTTCATGGCGTGTAGGGCTTTGTCGTAGCCGCCTTTACGACGGATCATGTCGTTCGTATCTTTGTCACCGTCAATGCTGATTGCAGTGTGAACTTCATATTTACGCAGTTTATCAAAGCGTTCCTCATCCCAAGCAAAGCCACTTGTGATTAAGCTGACTTTCATGCCATGCTTTTTCTCTGCGTATTCGATAACTTCCCAAACGTCAGGTCTAACCAACGGTTCTCCGCCGCTGATTCCTAACCATTGCGAACCAAAATCTGCCATTTCATCAACCATATGTTTAGCCTGGGCAGTGTTCAGCTCTTGATCTTTGGCGTATTCTTTGGTGTAACTACAATAAGTACAGCTGCCAACACAATTGCGGGTACATCGCCAAACAACCATGAACAATGGGGCGGTAATTGGATTCATTGAATTATTCATTGAATTCACAGAGTCAAGTTAAATTCGGCTAATCGATATAAAACTTCCCCTAAAAAATTGATTTTTCGTTTTTTTGTGAAAAATGCAGTAATCTTTATGATATATACCTAATGATGCCGCTTATTCCGTTTCAATTTTGTTTTTGCGTCTATTCTGAAGCAACCCTTCAACAGTGAAAACTGCCAATGCCAAACCTGTGATTAGTGTTAAGAGAAGAAAGAAAACTTTGAATTCTAGAGTTTCAATCGAGAAATGGATGAATAAAACAACAAGTTCAACTATCAAGATCGATAGGAAAATTAACGAATATAGCCACATTTTAGGCATCAATCGGTGTCCAAGCCAAAAATTTCCCTCAATTTGGGCTTTGCGTTTAACCGTGTACTCTCCATAATCGTTTTTCTGTAGATATCCTAAGTCTTCAAGTTTCTGCAGGTGTCGATAAGCAACACTTGGGCTGCTAAGGTTAGCTCCTTTCATAACGTCTCTGGGGCCTACTGGCTTGCCTCTTTTTACGGCATACAAATAGACATTTAACGTTATTCCTTCAAGGTCCACTTTGTCGTTGTTAGTCAAGTCTTTTTTTCGCCCCAGTTAAGGATAATTACTTTTTACGTGTATTAGCTTTGCTTAATAACATACTTTCCCAGAGTTTTTCCAAAAAAGATTCTCAGCCCGTGTAACTGCTTTTCTTAGATGTCAAAACACCACTTAGGCAATGTGTTATTGAACAAACATTTCCTTTAAAGCACTTTTAAAACTGAATTTATAAATTTCAATATTTATCGGACAATGAGTAGAAATTAAGTTAAATACCGCAAAAATCTTTCTCTTTCCGAAAGAGTTTAATATTTAACGCTTAGATAGCACTCTTAACATTTAAGAGGTAAAATAAAATGAGCAAAGAAACCCCTCAAGATCTATTTGTTAAATCCGCTCCCCACATAACTGGTCCAATGTCTAAGAATCGTTTGATGCAATATACATTCTTCGCCCTTCTAGCAGTTACCATCGTATCAGCAGCTTTATGGTCTCAAACTACAACCGTCTCAGGATGGAACTTAGGCTTAACAGTTGGTATTTGTGCAGTTTTAGCAGTTGGCATAGCTGTCGGAGTAGATTTGTTAATAGGAAAAATCACCTCTGACAGTGAAGTAAACACTTGGTCTGCAGCAGTCTTCGGCTTAATCGTAACTTGTTGTTATACTCTGGGTACACCTTCAATGAACACTGAAATCGGATTGCCGGTTGAAGCTCCCCTCGCATTCCTCTATGTTGCCTATAATTTCGCTTCTGGGTATGTTGGTTTTTAAGAAACTTATGGGCTTAGCTGGCAGAAAACTAGTGAACCCCGCAGCAGCAGCCAAATTCCTCGTACTTTTGCCAACAGTCACAACAACGCTTCTTGCAATTGACCACCTTAAATCAGGACCTCTACAAGTTCCTTCATTAGCAGGCGGGATTAGTGCTTTGTCAGTCATTTCAGGTAACGGCGGCGCAGCATTCGGCAGCTACATACAAGGCTGTTATGCCAACCCATCCACAATTGCCTCAGGTATGCCTGACATTACTTCGTTAATGATTCTGGCAAAGTATCACGGATGGATAGGTGGAGCCTCAAGCGTTGCAGTAATTATCGCCGGTGTCGCACTCTTTATCTTAGCACGCAAATACATCAAATGGAAAATTACCGTTAGCTATCTTGTCGCCATAGCAGTCCTTTCATTGGTATTCTCTTTCATCTTCGCAGATGGTGACTTAACCACAAGACTTCTCTTCGAGGTATTCATGGGTAGTTCGATATTTCTAGCGTTCTTCATGGCAACAGACCCAGCAACAACACCATTCACTAGCATAGGACAAATCATCTTCGGCGTCGGCTTAGCTATACTGACAATTCTTATACAGACATACCTGAACTTCTTCGGCGGTGCAATAATGGCATTACTTATCATGAACTTGACTGTGCCACTCCTTGACCGAGTAGGTATACACAAACCCTTTGGGAGATGAACAAAATGACAAACTATGTTGAAATAAAAGAACACAAAGAGAAAGCAAGAATCACACCCATAGAAGTATTCCCTGACCCAAAAGTCGCCATAGTCTTAACCTACCAACATACCGGAGCAGTAAACAAATCTCTTGTCTCTGTTGGAGACACTGTTGCCATGGGACAAAAAATCGCAGACTCGAAAGAAAAAATAGCTGCTCCAGTACACAGCCCAATCTCTGGCAAAGTCATAAAAATCGGCGACATCTACAACAGCTGTTACGCAGAATGCTCTGAAGCCATTTGGATTGAAAACGACAACAAAAACACGAAAGACAAAACATTAACACCTATAGCTGAATCTGAACTCAAAAACACCCCCAACGATGTCCTAATCAAACGAATCCGTGATGCTGGCATAATAGGCTTAGGCGGTGCAGGATTCCCAACTAGCATAAAACTTTCAGTCCCCCAAGACAAACCAATAAAGACCCTTATCGTAAACGCTGCAGAAGGCGAACCATACGATACCGCAGACGAAAGATTAATGATCGAAAAAGCTGAAAACCTACTTCGAGGCGTTAGAGTTGTACGCAAAATCCTAGGAAACCCCAAAGTTATTGTCGCTACCAAAGTCAGCAAAGTAGAAGCCGTACCTAAACTGCAAGCAGTCTTCGGCAAAGAACCAGACACACAAGTTATCGCTAAACACCTCAGTTACCAGCAAGGTGACGCAAGTGTGCTCCAAAAAGCAATTTTGGGCTACGAAGCAACCTCCAGGCAAACGCTCATACGAAAGCGGAACCATAGTGCAAAACGTAGCAACCCTAAACGCAATCGCAAACGCAGTTTTCGAAGGTGAACCACTTAATCTCAAGAGTTACAACCCTAAACGGCGATGTCAAAGAACCAAAGAACATACTCGTCAAAATAGGTACTCCAATAAGCAGCATCCTTAGCCACTACAACGTCGACGCAAACGACCTTAAACAAGTAGTAGTTGGCGGAGTTATGATGGGAAACGCAATCCAAACAATCGAGGCTCCACTAACCAAACGAACATCAAGCATAATCGTATTCTCCAAAAGCAAAAGCAAGAAAGACCAAAAGCAAACCGCATGTATACACTGCTCAAATTGCATTAGCTCCTGTCCAGTAAAATTACATCCGATAATGATCTACAACGCCATCATGAAAGGCAACTTTGACAAAGCAGAAAAACTATGGATGAAAGACTGCATAGCCTGCGGAACATGCTCATACGTTTGTCCAGCGAGACTGCCCCTATCAGGAATAATTTGCGGTTCAAAAAGCACCTGAAATAAATAACCGTAAAAAATTACGGTTCCTCAATTCTTTCTTTCAATATTTTTTATTGTTTTACATGAAGGAATTATTTTTTAACGACTATTTTACTTCACGATCAACATTGTAAGCATTAAGCTTATATTCACGCCACAACGTAAAATAATTAAAAGGGATAAAAATTGGAAACACCAAAATTTAAACTTGCAGACATACTCTTCGGCATAATCATACCAATGATACTAGTGCTATTAATCTACGTACTCGCAGTCTACGTTAACCCAAGTGGACCTCATGCAGTACTCGGTCGTATCTGGCTTAGCAGGTACTGTCGCTGTCATTCTAACACAAGGCTTTGCTCAAATGATCGTTCTAGGAATTCCTCTAGTTCTCGGCTTACTCTGGAATAAATGGGCAGGCGGCGCAGCAGGCTTCATTATGGGTGGCATGTACTATGTAGCAACAGCAGGTCTCTATACAGGATACTATGCAGGTGCATCTCCAGCATACAACTTCTATGGTGACATCAGCATACTCTTCTACCTAGTTAACGCTGTTATCATAGGTTACATCGCTGGATCGCTAACCAACGGATCAACAAACTTCAAACGCATGCTAGGTGCAGGCTTAACCGCTTCAATAATTGTCGCAGTCATCCAAGCAGTAATGAACTACACTATCTCATTAAAACCATCGCGAGATAATGGCGCAAGGTAGCTGGGTAGCAGACCCTGTAAATGCCTTCATCATAGCTTTCGTACCGGGTATTGCCTTAGGTGTAATTGTGCCAATACTGGCCAAAGTAATGACCTGGTATGGTCTTCAGCCACAGAGGCACTAAAACAATCCATTTTCTTTTCTTTTTTATTTTTTATAATCAAACAAACTTGTGAATTTAAGCGTTTTTATTAGATCTATATTTTAGACAAAAATTATTAACAAAAAAGAAAAATTATTTTGCTTGGTTGGGTGCGAATTCCCAAGCAATGTTTCCCTTCCAAATTTCACCTAGCTTGGTTATTCTGACTTCTTTGTCGTCAATTTCAATTAAGCCCTTCTCTTTTAGTTTTTGCAGTTGTTTTGGAAAGACCTTCTCTGGTGTAGTGCCGAATTTTTCCATGAACTCTTTTTTGCTCACAGGCAATCGTAGGTAAAGTCGTGTCATTGTTCTTCGCATCATGTCTTCATTTGTGGATTCTGAGAGTCTGCAGATTGGTAATTTTCCAGATTTTACTGTTTCCATGTAATCGTTTATGTTTTCAAGGTTAGAATACGAGAACTTTTGAAGGTAACCCATGAAGCATCCTGCGCCTGTGGTCAATATTCCTCCCCATGGCCAACCATTAAGGCAGTTCTCACGCATATGCCACTCTACGCGGCTATAGCGATCATGACCAACAGCCTTGTAGCCTGCGTCTGTAAGCATCTTGTAGGCGGCTAAGAACATTTCTTTCTCATACTCAGCATTGCCTTGTGGCGGAGAAGTGCCGTCTTTAATCATTTTTTCAAGAATAGTTCCAGGATCCACATGTAGAGAGTAAGCATCAACTTCAGCGTCCAATTCAATGGTTTTCTTAAGTGTGTTTGTCCAGCTTTCCATAGTTTGACCTGGCAAGTTATACATAAGGTCAACGCAAACGACCAGCCCAAGTTTTCTGGCATATTTAATGGCTTTTTCAACGTCGGCAGCACTGTCTGGTAAGCATAAGGCTTTTCGCAATTTATCGTCAAATGTTTGGGCGCCCATGTCCATCTGGTAGACGCCGTATTTGGCTAGTTTCTCAATTTTTGGAAGTGCCAGAGTTTTTGATGACCCTGTGACTTTTATAAAGTACTCTTTGCTAGTGTTAAAGTTGGCTTTACAGAAATCGATTAAGTCAATTATTTGTTCAGCGGATAGTACGCTAGGGGTTCCGCCTCCCAAAACGATTTCGTCAAAAACGCTGGTTTTTACATATTTCGTTTTAGCGTACATTGAAAGCTCTTTTTTGAGAAGGTCAAGATATGGTTCAAGGTGCACTTTACTTGACGCCGTGGTCGGGAAATAGCAGAAGGCACATTTTGAGTCACAAACCGAGACCCATGGCTGCAACTCCATTAACCTGCCTGAAGTGTTTTCAGTGTTTAAGAACTTCATGAAAGCTTCGTATGCTTCAGGTTTTATTCCTGGGTAATCTCGGTAAGTGTAAGGTGGCCAGTTTTCTCTTGTACCGTAGGCTTCAGCGGTTTTTGTCATCCAAGTTTCCTCTTAATGTTGTTTAAAAACCGTTCGAATATGTTATAAAGTTTCCGTAATTAAGTCATTTATTAGGCAAGGTAATATTTTTCGCTATTTCAATAAACTTGAACCATATTTTTCTTCTTAATGAAATTTTCTATTGATGCGATTATGCATAATTTTATAAACAAACTCGGAGATAACCATTGCTACAATTTAATGGAGATAAGAAAAGTGCAAAAAAATAAAATTTTAGCTATTGCTATATGCGTAATGCTATCATTTTCAATGTTAGGAGCTTTATCAACATTCACAAGCGCGCACACACCTTCTTGGACTATTCCCACGTTTCCCCACATCTATGTTGCAACCGATCCGATAGGCGTTGGTCAAAAGGCATCAATTTACATGTTTGTGACACCAACATATGCCGATACACAAATACTTAACGACTACAGATTCCGTAACTACAAACTCATCATCACATCGCCCAGCGGCTCAGTGACAGAACAGAATTTCCCCTATGTTGTGGACACGACATCCAACCAGGGTACATCGTTTGTTCCCAATGAGGTCGGCACATACAATTTGACTTTCATATTCCCAGAACAAAAGGTCAACGACTATCCACATTTGCCTAACTCTGCGTTCGAAAACGACACTTATATGGGCGGTACTGCATCAGCAACTCTCACGGTCACGCAGGAACCAGTGCTGGAAATTTCATATCCTCCACTCCCATCGGAATATTGGACACGACCAATCTTTGGTGAAAATACAATGTGGAACGTAATTTCATCAAACTGGTTAGGTAGCGGCATGCCAGGTTACGGTGGCTCAACTG
Source organism: Candidatus Bathyarchaeota archaeon (assembly GCA_963831895.1). Taxonomy (GTDB): domain Archaea; phylum Thermoproteota; class Bathyarchaeia; order Bathyarchaeales; family Bathycorpusculaceae; genus Bathycorpusculum. The sequence continues at coordinate 42,703 of CAWHSD010000024.1, read as the reverse complement.
GACCAAATCAGCGAGTCTTCTCAGGTGATTCCGTAGGTTCTTTAACATCGCACATCATGTGGACTAAGACTATCGGTCAACCTGGAGGAGTAGCCGGTGGAAACAACTTTGAAATCCCCGGAAGCACGTGGTTCGAAGGCACTGCATATTCTCAAAGATACGTCAACCCGATAATAGTAGCTGGAATGATCATTTACAGAGAACCGTTGGCCTCTACTGGTGCTGCTGGCCCCACAGTCTGCGTTAACCTATTTACAGGACAGGAAATCTGGAGACGATCTGATTTACCCTCATTATCGTTTGCTTACGTCCAAGACATGCAAAACCCCGACTTCCACGGAGTTCGTCCAGCAATGCTCTGCACAAGCAACTTTGCCCAAGTTTACGACGCAGCCACAGGGGAAAGCGTATTCAACGTTACTTCAGTACCATCTGGTACAAACGTAGTAGGTCCGAATGGAGAATTATTGAAATACATATTCTACAACAACGGCACCACTGCGAACCCAGCTTATTACTTGAGTCTATGGAACTCAAGTAGATTCTGGCAAACAGGAAGTATGCAGCAGCGCAACCTTCAGTCACAAACTATTACAACCTACGCATGGGTTAACTCAACAAGAACATACGAAAACAACGTTCCAATCACACGCAGCGAAAACGTTTCAACAACTTACACGCAAGTCAATGCAAGTAGAAGCCTAATGTATGAATGGCTAGACCCCAATACACAAAACGTATCAATATCTTGGCGCAACAACCAACCTGGAAACCCAAGTATAGTAGGAGCAATCTATGGTGACATTTTGCTTTGCATGAACGGTTCACGCCCAACCTCACTAGCACCGACCGGCAATAATCCATACAACTACTTTGCAGTTAACCTCAACGCCTCCGTTGGACCAATCGGCCAAGTCCTGTGGAGAAACACTGTACAACCCCAGGTAGATCCGAAAGATGGCAACATTACAAACGTCTCATTCGCAGGACTTGACAAAGCTGGTTACTTCTGTGAATCCTACAGGCAAACCTCTCAATTCGCATTCTTTAACCTACGAACAGGCGAATTCATCAAATTGAGCGACCCACAACCAGCCCTTGACTACTATGGCAGCACTGGATCCGGCTCGCTACACAACGCCGTTGCTTTTGGTAGAGTCTACTCAGGCGCATACTCTGGTATATTGTACTGCTATGATATGGCAACAGGCAATGTACTTTGGACATACGGTAACGGCGGCGTTCCTGGCAACAACACAGACAGTGGCGTGGAAGTTCCAGGTCATTACCCAATATTCGTCAAAGCTATTGGCGGTAGAAACCTTAACGACGGAGTCATCTACACTATTGTCACAGAGCACACTTTTGCAACACCAATCTACAAGAATGCATTAACACGAGCAATTAACGCATCTGACGGAAGCGAAATTTATACATTCACTGCAGTCACAGGCGAATTTGGCGCTGGCAGCTTTGCCATAGCCGACAGCTACACCAACTTCTTCAACAGCTATGACTCAAGAATCTACACCCTCGGCAAAGGACCCAGCGAAACTACAGTCACAGTTGGTCCTAAGAGTTCAACAATCGGCGGTAACGTAGTAATTGAAGGTACAGTCACAGATGTTTCCGTAGGTTTACAGACCACTGAGATAAAAGGACGCTTTCCAGCAGGTGTTCCAGTTTGCTCTGACAGCAGCATGAAAGACTGGATGGCTTACATCCACCAGCAACAGCCAAAACCAGCCAGCTTCACAGGTGTTAACGTGAACATTGTCCTCATAGACTCAAACGGCAACTACCAAGGTCCATTCACAACAACCACTGACAGCGAAGGCTACTACAGCCTAACATATACACCAAACATTTCAGGCGACTTCAAGGTTTACGCATACTTCGACGGTACTAACGGTTACTGGTCATCCAATACAGAAACCACATTCAATATGGTGGAATCACCAGCAACACCTACCCCCGCCCCAACCGCAGTTCAATCAATGGCTGATCAATACTTCCTACCTATGTCAGCAGCCATAATAGTCGCAATAGTTGTAATCGGTGCCCTACTAGCTCTATTGATGCTAAGAAAACGACCCTAATAAGGTCAAATCAACCTTTTTTCTTTTTTTATTTTTAAAAAATTAACAACCAATTATTTTAAGTTCAATCAACAAAAAATATGAATTTACGGAATTTTAAAGTCGGCTTTTTGCTCGCCAAAGCATATAGTTCGCGGCAGTTCGTGTCATTATCTTACTGTACAAGTTGCCCTTCAAGTAGCCTTTCACTGCTTGTCGCATGACGTATTTTGGCGAGTAGAACTTGTTATAGAAACTTTTCCTCATAGCCGCTATTTCTTTAGATGGCAGAGCAGGGTCTTCAAAGATTGGGTTCATCGTATTATAGAGTTCCCATTTTTCAGACATTTTCCATCCATTCTTCTTGACTATCTCGCGAAGGCACGTTCCAGGATAAGGAGTTGCATGACAAAGCCACACGTCGTCAGGTTCCACTTTGCGAACAAAATCCAGCGTTTCCTGCAGGGTTTCTTTTGTTTCACCAGGATACCCCAAGATGACAGAGACTGTTACGAATATGCCTGCTTCTTTAGTCCATTTAATCGCGTTCTCAATTTGTTCAGTTGAAACTTTTTTCTTTAATACATCGCGCATCCGTTGGCAACCTGACTTCTACGCCGAACATAGTTTCGTTGCAGTGAGCTTTGCTCATCTTGGCTAAGACTTCTTTAGTGACTACATCTGCGCGGGTTCCGCAGCCCCATGGCAAATTGATTTTTCTTTCAATTATTCCGTCACATATGTCCATTGTACGTTTTTTGTCGAAGGTTAATGTGTCATCTTGGAAGGCTATTCCTTCAGCTCCATATTCGTCTCTGAGCCATTCTAACTCGTCAAGAACGTTTTTTGGACTTCTTGCTCTGAATTGTGAGCCAAACATTTGGGTAGCAACGCAGAAAGGGCATTGGAAGGGGCAGCCTCTGCTACTGATTATTGGGAGAAGGTTTCTTCCTGTGATGTTGTATTTTTTCATTGGAAGATACTTGTAGGCTGGTCGTGGTAGAGAATCGAGGTCTTGAATAAATGATCGTTGTTCAGTTTTTATTATTTGGTTGTTTCTTCGAAAGCTGATGCCTTTTATTTCGCCAAGAGGCACTTGTTTGGCTATTTCAACTATTGTTTCTTCTCCTTCGCCCCTCACGATTAAGTCAACAGCTTTTTCGCTGGTGAGAATTTCTGTGTCTGCAAAAGTTGCGTGTGGTCCACCCATAACAACTTTGGCGTCTGGGCAGGCTTCTTTTGCTATTTGCGCGCATTTAAGTGCTGATTCAATGGTAGGCGTCATGGAGCCAACGCCGACTATCGTCGGTTGGATAAGCTTCCAGTTCAGCTTTGATTTTTTGGTGATCAAAATCTAGGACAGGGGAATCAATAATTTTTACTTCAAAACCGTTTTGTTCAAGCACCGCTGCCATGTAAGCTAAGCCTAAAGGTGGAAAAAGCGGGTGATGTGCAACCTTCTCTAACAGTGGCGGAGTTACCAACGCTACCTTAGTTTTAGTTGTATTCATCTCAAACCCTGTTATCGGTTATTTTTTGCGTAGGCTCTCGGGTATGTAGGCGCATGCTGGGTCAGATTCAGCAATGTCGCCAGTGTAAGCATACGCTCGGTTTCTGCATCCACCGCATATTTCTCGGTATTCGCAGACGCCGCATTTGCCTTTCAGTACGTTTCGGTCTTGGAATTTGTTGAAGTATGTGGATTGTTTGATTTCTTCCCAAGCAGTGCTCAGGCTTTTACTTCGTATGTTTCCCAGCATCATAGGTTCGGAAGGCTGCAAGTCAGTATAGAAGCATGGGATTAAGTCGCCGTTTTCGGTTACACTAAGGTAGCCGCCAAAGGCGAAGTAGGTGCATTTGCCATGAAATTCTTTTTCGTACCATTCATCAAACTCTTTTTCTGGGATTCTCTGTTTTACTACTCTGGCAAAGTGTGGGCAGTGAACGTGAACCTCAAATTTGCCCTTGTACTTGGTTGTTATATCCCAGATGTGGTTGAGTACCCATTCGTACTGTTCTGGGGTGGGCGTTAGGTCCATGGTTGCTTTTGCTCGTCCGCTGGGTACAAGATGGTTGTACCAGACAAAGTTAGCGTGGTATTTGTCAGCTAACTCGGCAACGTGGTCGAGGTGCTGGTAGTTTATGGTTGTGATGGCGCAGGCTAAGCCGTTGAGGATTTTGCCTTTTGATAATTTTTCAATGGCTGCTAGGGCTTTTTTGTATGAGCCTTCTCCGCGTAGTTGATCGTTGATTTCTTCAGGTCCATCGATGCTCACGGATGTCCAAACTTGATTCTTTACTAAGTTATCGTAGATTTTTCCGTCTACAAAAACTCCGTTGGTTAGGAGACATACGTTTAAGCCTTTGTTCTTGGCATAAGTCACAATTTCAAAAATGTCTGGGCGTGTTAGAGGTTCGCCGCCTTTAATGCCAAACCATCTTACGCCGAAGCTTTTTACTTCATCTACAAGGTGAAAGGCTTCTTGGGTTGTCATTTCTCTTAGAGAATGCGTGCCTGTTGCGTCAACATTGCAGTATTTGCAGCGAGCGTTGCAAGCGCCTGTTGCTCTCCAAGAAGTCATAAGTAAAGGACCCTTCTTCTCTGTCAAGTAAAATCCCCTCAAGTTCCCTTCAATAATTCATTGTTCACTTTAAGGGTTCTTTTCGTCTTAAAAAAGATTGTGCGATTCTTGCTTTTTTCGGTTTTTTAACATTTTTTGCATTTTCCTCATAAGTTAAGGTAATTATTCGTGATTTGTGGTTTTCCGCAAAGTTTATAGTGAAACAGATGCCCTAATCATTCATTCTCGGGGGGTAAGGAATCAACGCAAGTTAAAATCAAAGTACCATTTATCTTAGTATTGTTGCTTGTTTCATCGGTTTTTGCAGTTTTTACTTTACAATCAAGTACAAACCTTGTTAATGCACAAACAAGCGCCACTCAAACCTCCGATAACTTGCTAGAATATGAGTGGCCACAGTTTATGGGCGACTCCTCTTTCTCACGTTTTTCAGCTGGACCCGCCCCCGATACTCCTGATATACTATGGAAAGCTAATGTCTCAGGCATACAGACCTACCTTTCTGCCTTTGACGGCATGATCTTCGTTGGAACCAACACATCCGTAGTTGCACTCAACCATCAAACCGGTAACCAAATTTGGAAGACCGATATTCCAATGCCCAATCCTTGGCCAATAGCCTACAAGATTGATGATTCACACATGATTGTTGAAAGCACATGTCTTGACCCAAAGACAGGCAGAATAATTTGGACTAGTTCTGATTTCTGCGAGGACACTGGCATTTTCAATGCTAACGTTTACAGTCCAGAGGAAAAAATGTTCTACCTAAAAGTTGACTCATACACTGAAGGATGGAGTTTTAAGAACCCTTCAAGCCCTCCAACCATGGTCTGGAGAACGTATGTTCCAGGCGGCGGCAAAACAGGCATAGGGACAACTTATGGCGACGGATTGGTTTTTCCTGGATCTTTTATGAACCAACAAATTGCGCTCGATGCAAAAACAGGCGTAGTTGTATGGACAACACTTACAAAAGGACCAATGATTTTCGACGGTGCCTATTCAAATGGAATGTTCCTAAGGGGAGGGACGGATGATAATACGATGTATTGTTTTAACGTTAAAGACGGAAAGATTCTGTGGACATACACACCCGACACTGACGGATATTTCACCACAGGTCCCGCAATTGCGTATGGCAATGTGTATGAACTTAACAAAGACGGCAACCTCTATGCAATAAACTTGGCAACTGGGCGTCTTGCATGGAAATATCAAGGACCAGGCACACTTCTATGGCCAGGATACCCAACAGTTGCTGACGGTAAAGTCTATGCAACAACAGGGGAAATTGCCCAGTATGGTGGTGGAGTTGGAACCTCCGAGTTTGTTTGCTTAAACGCATACACTGGACAACTCATCTGGAAACTTCCTATCGAAGCTTTGGCTCCAAGAGAATCGGTTGCAATAGCATATGGTCACCTATACCTAATCCCAGGCACTGTAACAGACGCAGTTGACGCCACATCAGGAAGCGAATACAACAGTTTCAACCAAGTCTGGGCAATAGGAACCATCGATACCCCGACAAGTGACTGGCCAATGTGGCGTGCTGACGCAACACACTCCTCCACAGCACAAGTTGGTCCCTCAAACCTCTCTTTAGCATGGCAATTTACAACCAACGGCTCAGTAATCTCTTCGCCAAGCGTTGCAAACGGAATAGCCTACGTTGGCTCCCAAGACAAATGCATTTATGCATTAGGCGCATGGAGCGGCAACTTAATTTGGAAATTCACAACCCAAGACGCCCAAGTATCTTCACCAGCTATAGTAAATGGCAAAGTTTACACGGGAGGCGATGACGGCTACGTTTACTGTCTTGACGCTTATACTGGAGCGGTGAATTGGAAGACGTTTGTCAACGGCAACTTGCCCTACACTTACGGCTCTTTTGTGCTTAAGTCCTCGCCGGCTATATTCGAAAATAAAATTTTCGTTGGTTCATTAGACAGTTACATGTATGCGCTCGATGCAAAAAGCGGCGATATTGTTTGGAAGTATAAGACGGGTGGTCCTATTCTCTCCTCTCCAGCGGTTGTTGAAGGCGGAGTCTACTTTACATCGGAAGAACCCGCCTCTGGTGTCCTTTACCGGCTTGACGCTAGTAGCGGGTCTGTGATATGGACGCTGCCGCTGCCCTACGAATACCAGTTCACGGGGGGGACGGAGATGATTGGTTCTCCATCAGTGGCTAATGGCATGGTTTTTGCTTCTTCTAATTTAAGGACTTATTATGGGGTAAACGCCGCTACAGGCAGCATAATTTGGACTTTCAGGGACCCAGATGCGATGGAATTCATCGTTTCATCGCCAATTTACGTCAACGGTCAACTTTACGTGATCGACAAGTTTAGCATAACATCTCTAAACGCAACCAATGGAAACACAAATTGGGCTTTCTTCACAGGCGACGAACTATATGCTTCACCCTCTTACGCTGACGGCAAAATCTATATGATGACAAGCCAACGTCACATATTCGTTCTTGATGCAAACAATAACGGAGCAAAGCTCGCAAGCTACACAACGCCATCAGGAAGCTGGTCTTCACCAACGATAGCTAACGAAAGATTGTACATTGGAAACCACGACTGGAACGTCTACTGTTTCGCCAACACAATAACTGCTTCAGTCAACTCGCCAACAGAAAATAACTTGAATTCACCTTCTTCTACAATAGTAATTGCGCTCATAGCTGCGATCGTAGCCTTGGCTGCAGTAACGCTTTTTTATTTTAGTCGAAAAATTCGAAAAACAGGCAAGCCAAACGCTACCCTCTAAGCTATCTTTTCCAAAAAGACTATAATCGTGGGTGTCTGAGCAGAACCCGTTGCAGCCAACCGCTCCACCCTCTTCAATGTAAATTTGGGTGGTATCATTTTTTCTATTATTTCAACAGTGTAAAAATTCCTGTGGGAATCGTAGTTTAAACCCGCCATTCCTTCAGGAGTTTCAATGATTAAGAACCCGAAGGGTTTGAGGGTTCTATAGGCTTCGTCAATGAAACTTTCAGGCGCCCAAAGATGTTCAATAACTTCGGAGGCAATAACCAGATCAAACGTTGCATCGGCGAAGGCCAGGGTTTCTGCGTCGCCCGCCATTATTGAGGAAACGTTGCATTTATGGGCTGAAGTAGCTACAGTGGGTAAGTCGACAGCAGCAACAAAGTGACCTTTTTTCATTAATGGTTCACTTATGACGCCGTCGCCACAGCCTACATCCAAAATCCGAAGGTCCTTCCCAATGCCATTAACCATGTCGTTGAAAATTTTGATGCGATCAACATTTAATGTGTTAACACTTAAGAGCTCAGAATGCTCCTTCATCATCATAATATGCATGTTCGCATCGTACTTTTGCCATTCCACCCATTTGCGTTTGCTTTTTTTACGTTTTCCAAAATAGATTTCCCTTGTGATAACCCATCTGAGTTGGTGCGGGTGGGTAAGTAGGTACTTGATACCTGCAAGGGAAAACACGGCGCTATGCTCCTTGTTGTTTACTCGGGGTGCTGTGTCCGCCGGGACTCTTTTTTGGGTGATAAATCCTTCTTAGGACCCATCGTGCGAAGCTGTTATTTGCTACAATATGATTCAAGGCGCTTCGTGCCATAATTTGACTGTAGAAGTCTCCCTTCAGCTTCTTTCGCAGGTAAAAAGTTGGAGACAAATAATGGTCATAGAACTCTTTTTTTGTCTGATTCAACTTTTCCAGCGGCAAAAGAGTGTTTTGGAAGACTTGAGTTTGCTCATGATATAAACTCCAGTCCTCAGCTAGTTCTAAACCTAAACTTTTAGCAAAATCATAAAGCTCGGTTCCTGGGTAAGGAACTGCTTCACACATATAGACGTAGTCTGGTTTTGTTTTATAGATGAAATCAATTGTCTGCTGCAATTGCTCTGGTGTTTCTGTCGGATAGCCGATGACTAGTGATATTGCGACGGATATTCCTGCTTCTTTTGCCCACTTGATGGCTTGAGAGTTCTGCTCAACAGTTGTGCCCTTACGCATCAAATTTAACATTTGCTGGCTGCCCGATTCAACACCGAAGTGGACTAGTTGACACCCTGAACTCCTCAACTTAGTTAATAGTTCTTTGGAGACTTTATCGACTCTTGTTCGACAATCCCAAGGTAGATCAAATTTACGTTTTTTCATTTCATCGCAAATAGCAATTGCTCTGTTAACATCAAATGTGAATGTGTCATCGTAGAAGGCAAACGCACCTCCTCCAAACTCGTCCCTGAGCCATTCTAGTTCGTCAACGACTTTCTTTGGGCTTCTAGCTCGAAAGCCTCTACCGCACATTTTATATCCTGCACAAAAGGCACAGCTAAAGGGGCAGCCTCGACTGGTAATTATTGGTAAGTAGGTTTTATCAAGAATTTTGTATTTGCCTACTTCAAAATGTTTATGGGCTGGATAGGGAAGAGAATCAATATCCTGCATAAATGGACGGTCGGGATTGCGGATAACTCTGCCGGCATTCTGAAATGTTATTCCTGAAACTTGAGTGAGATTTTTAAGGTTACCCTCAGAAACTAAACCGGCAAGTTCCAACATTGTTTGCTCACCTTCACTTCGCACCACAATGTCGACATTCTGACTCTCTGCAAAAACTTGCTCATCCATAACCGTCACATGTGGTCCACCAATCATAGTGACGACATTAGGAAGAGCAACTTTTGCCGCTTTTAAAATGTCGAGAGCTGGATTGTAAGTAAGTGTAGCTGACGTGACGCCAATGATGTCGGGATTTAAGCTCCTAAATTTCTCTTCAAGCTCTTTTTGTGTAGGATGAGTAGTCTGGCAATCAACCACGTCCACTTTGTACCCCTTCTCTTCAAGCACCGCTGTCAAATAACTAATGCCAAGAGGTAGGAAGATAGCTTGCGGCGCCTCAACTGGGTATGGTGGATTTACAAGTGCTACGTGGGCTTTCACGTTGGTTCCCCGATTTAGTATTCCCAAACGGCTAATGGAACTATTATGTGTTTTGCAGATAAGCCCAAAACTGATTTTTCTCCAAGTTTGACGTGGAGCGCAAGGCTTTTTACTTCAAGCATCAACTAGCCCATTAATATCGGCAGTATAACTGGAGACATTTGTCATTTGTCAGCGGACTTGGCAATAATTAACACTAATATTCGAACAATGAACCCAAATCAGCCAACAGCCCAAGCTCTTGCCATCAACAAGAACAAGATCATTAAAGTTGGAACCAACAAACAAATAGACCAATTAATCAACGAAAAAACAAGAGTCCTTAACTTTGAGGGCAAAACAGTCGTTCCAGGTTTAATCGACACCCATATCCATGTTGCAGACTATGGACGATGCCTAATGTGGCTTGACTTAACAAAGGCACAGTCCATCAGCGAGCTGCAAAGTATGGTTAAAGAAAAAGCTACGCAAACACCTGCGGGCAGGTGGATTGTTGGTCGCGGATGGAATCAGAACCGGTTCAAAGAAAAATATATGCCGACAACCGCAGACTTGGATACGGCTACACCAAACAACCCAGCAATCCTATACCACGAAACCGCAATGATTTGTGCCGTAAACACCAAAGCCCTGCAATTGGCAGGCATAACAAAGCAAACACCTCTGCCTGCAGGCGGAGTTATCGAAAAATACCCCACAACGGGTGAACTTACGGGTATTTTCCGTGACAGTGCAACCAACCTAATTTGGCAAGTTGTTCCCGAACCCACAACCTCTGAGCTTATGGAGGCAACAGATTTTGCTTGCCAAAATATATCCGCAGCAGGCATAACCAGCGTTCATTGGCTAGTTTTGTCAGAAGTTGAGCTTGAGATTATTCAAAATTTGCATGCATTGGGAAGGTTGCCATTTAGGGTTAATGTTGTTGTTCCGCTAGAGCTTTTAGAGAAAACAGTCGGTTTCAAGACCGACAATGTTTTAATTCTGCGGTTTGGCGGCGCTACGATTGCTGCGGACGGGTACTTGGATTCTAAAGAAGCTGCACTGCTTGAGCCCTATAGTGACGAGCCAAAAAACAGTGGCAAACTGCTTTGCACCGAGGAAGAGTTGGCGGCTTCAGTTGCCAAAGTGTTAGCCGCTGGAGTTCAGCCTATTATACTTGCAATGGGCGACAAAGCAATCGATATAACCCTGAAAGTTATTGAGCAAACACAGGACCGCGTCGTTCGTTTCCGCATCGAGCAGGCGGCTGTCCTAAATAAAGATCTAATTCACCGTTTAAAAAAACAAGAAGTTGTGGTTTCGGTTCAACCCAAAGTAATCTCAACGGAATTTTCGGTTTGGTCAGCCACACAACGACTCGGCTTTGATCGTGCAAGGTGGTTGCATCCGCTAAAAACTCTTCTTAACGAAGGTGTGAAAGTTGCTGGTGGTTCCGATTGCCCAATGGAACCTTTAAGCCCGTTGCTTGGAATCCAGGAAGTTGTGTTGCGAGTAGAGTTTCCTGAGCAGCGATTAAGCGTTGAAGAAGCATTGCGAATGTACACTTTGGATGCTGCCTATTCGTCTGGTGAGGAGAATGTTAAGGGATCAATTGAAGAGGGCAAACTAGCAGATTTAACTATTCTATCAAGTGATCCGATGTCTGTTGAACTCAGAGAAAATCAAGGACACAAAGGTTGAATTTGTCATAATAGATGGAAAGATACTGATCTTCTGACCGCTGTTTTTTCTGAAATGCATTGATTATCTTTTCTTCTTCAGAAGCATTTTCGTTGTCTTCAGGGGATGCTTCATTGCTCGCAAAACTTTGCTCCTGGTAAACGTCGGATTTACCAAATTCGCTTTCATACATAACTCCTGCAAATCCCGTGTTGACCAATCCGGAGTCTCAACCTGTGGCTCAGTTGCCGCCAATGCAAAGTCGCAGAAGCCTTCGCGTAGGAAACCTCCGTCTTTTGCTTGTTCGTAGAATGCTGTGCCGTAAAGTGGCATGGCGATGCTGAAGATGAATGTGTCAGCTCCCAGAGTTCGGAGTTTATAGGAAAATTCGATGGTTTTTTCTATGTCTGCTTTGGTTTCGCCGATTAAACCGATTACGAAGAAGCAGCCCACTTTAATGCCGACTTTCTTGCATCAGGACCACCGCTTGTTCGACGGCTTCGAGATTTTGGTTCTTTTTGATAACATCATTTACGATGTGTTGTACGCCTGATTCGGGTGCGATACGAATCTTTTTGCATCCCGCCGCTTTCATCTTGCGAAGCAATGCTTCATCGAGCGAATCCGCCCTGATGCCATTGGGAGTAAACCACTCAAACTTCAAACCTCTCTGTACGATTAAGTCGCAGATTTCAGCCATCCGTTGCCTATCCAAAGTCATGTTGTCGTCAGAAAAATCAACCTGTTCAATGCAGAATGTCTTGATTATTTGCTCTAATTCGTCAACCACATTTTTTGGGCTTCGAGGTCGCCACTGTTTACCCCAAACTATGCAGTTTGAGCAGAAGACGCAATTGTATGGGCAACCTCTGCTAGTGATTACGATAGTGTAGGGTTTGTTGATTTCGCCTCTAAGTGGGTTTTGTTTAACCGCCTGAGCGTACACATTCATAGGGAGGAGATGTCTTGCTGGAAAGGGCAGTGAATCTAAATTCTCTATTATCGCACGTTTGGCATTTAGGACAGCTTTGCTATTTTCCCTAAAACCCAACCCAGCAATTTCCTTGAAATCATGTTTTCCAACTTCCAGTGCCTCAACCAACTCAGAAACCGTGTTCTCAGGTTCTCCAATCACAACAAAATCCACATCAATGTTTTCTAAGCAAGCCTGCGGACGTGAAGAAGGATGCAGTCCAAACAATACAACAGTAATGTCCCTGTTGACGTTTTTTGCTATTGATACAACTTCAAATGCGGTTTTGGACCAGCCTGAAAAGGGAATCTCAATTGCAACCATGTCAGGTTTGAAATCTTTAATTCGCTTTGCAATTGTTTCTGCACTCAAACCCACACGATACTTGGATTCATCCAACTCCTCAAGGTTCTCCCAGCCCTCAGTTGGCGAATCAATAATGCTAACTACATGCTTCTTTTCTAGAATCGCTGCCACCGTCGCCATAACAATTGGTGGAAAAACGTTAGGCTTCCCCCAGACTTTAGGTTGAATCCTTGGCGGGTTAATGAGGCAAACACGCATGCAAGAGGCACTTCTGTCTCAGAAATACCCCTCTGTTTGATTAAAACTTTGCACTAAATTGGGATGAACCAGAACAACCGCACCAATACGAGGACGGCGATACAAAGCAGTCCCCAGAGAATAATTGTCACGTCGCGAATTCGCAGTGCTCCCAAAATCTTCTCGCCAGTCAAAGGCTCTTGCGCATCTCCAAGGATGTATTGCCCGGGCTTTTCAAGCTGAATCCTAAGTGCGCCAGCCACGGCACCCATTGGCCAACCGTGGTTACGGCTGGGAGTTTTTTTGTGGTCTCGACAAGCGATCCTCCAAGCATTAGCTGCATCCATACGAAGGATTGCCGCCGAGACTATCATGAACAGTGCCGTTAGCCTTGTGGGTATGAAGTTAACGAAATTGTCAAGGTTTGCGCTAAACCAGCCAGTATTAATGTGCTCTTTAGTTTTGAAGCCAACCATACCATCAAGCGTGTTTATTGCTCGAAAAGCAATAGCTCCCGTAACACCGAAGAGGGCAAAGGACATCATTGGCGAGAGTTTAAAGTCAATTAGGTTTTCCGACATGGATTCGATGACTGCGCTTCCCATTTGAGCGCCGTTTAGGTCCTTGGATTCTCTTCTTGAGAAGTGGCTGTACTTTTTTGCCTCAGGCAGATTACTTTCGTCAATGGCTTTGGCTGCGGCTTTTGCCCAATTAGTTTCTAATTTAATGCAAATTGTCATTTTTACTAATATTATGGCGATGAAACCGTATACCAAGAGGTTGGACCAAAAAGGAATGAAAGCATAAATTATCCATAAAACAAAGAAAACAGGCAAAGTAAACATGGCAATTACTGTTAACCCCAGCAAAACTCCCAAAAACTTTTCCATCTTTGCTTTAGGATTTTTAAAGTAAGGCTCAATCTTCTTTGTAAATTTACCCATCAACACCGTAGGGTGTAATTTGAACACCCGCCTATCTGGATAGTTGGGTGATGGGTCGCCAAGGACTAAATCTAGCAGAATGGCTAGAGCCAAAATAGCGCATGCGACTAGTGCATTTATGAGGTTTAGCTCCATGAATTACCCAAGCCCGTTTCGAATACTTCAAATAAACAGTTAATATTAATTACGGTGAACGGTCTTAAACGTGTAAGGTGCATCAATATTTTTCACAACTATTTTTAGCCAATTTCTATGCATTTTTATCTTATTATTTTTGAAATTAATTATTTTTAATAGGATTTTTAGCGGTACTCTTATTAAACAATCAAGCATTATTATTCCAGCATAAAATTATAGGAGAATAGAAAAAATGCAATTTGTTAAAAGTAAAACAGCAGCTATTTCGATTGCACTCGTCTTAATCATTTCAATGGGAGCATCAATGCTATTAATACCTGCAACCAATGCACACACACCTCCATACAAGATTACGTCTTACGCTCTTGTAGAGGCCTTGCCTCATACTACTGGTGTGGGTCAAAGTGTTGTAGTGTACGCATTTCTAGGAAATGCGCCTCCACCAGGATCAGCAGAAACAAATACTTACAGATTCCACAACTACACTGTTACTTTCGTAGCACCTTCCGGCGAAACCGAGGTAAAGCACTATGATACTATCTTTGACACAACCGGTGCCCAAACCATTCCGTATACCCCTGATGAAGTAGGTACATACAATATCACCTTCGTCTACGGCGGACAAACACTAGCTATCGGCGGAGTTGACCAACCAGTTGGCTCAGCAAACCTCAATGACACCTATCTCCCAAGCACTGCAACCACTACACTTATTGTTCAACAAGAACCAATAACTACTTACCCTGACAGCTATCCACTTCCAACTGAATACTGGACTCGACCAATCTACGGTGAAAACCCCTACTGGTGGAAAATTTCATCCAACTGGTTAGGCACAGGGTCACCAGTTAATTCAGCAGTAAGCGCTGGCACCATTACCGGCATAGGCATGTCATCACTCGTCCAAAGGTATCCAGGAGACGCAGTTGGTTCCCTCACAAGCCACATAATGTGGACAAAATCGATTCAATCAGGAGGAGTCGTCGGAGGAGGCAACTTTGAAATTCAAGGCGACACATACTTTGAAGGTTCTGCTTACAGCCAACGATACACCAACCCAATAATTGTCAACGGTCATCTCTACTACAATCCACCACTATCATTCAGAGGCTCCAATGCCGGACCAACCACATGCCTTGATCTACGAACGGGGCAAGTCATCTGGCAGCGTGCTGATGTACCAGTCATAAACTTTGCAATGATCTGGGACCTTCAAAACGGCAACCAACATGGTGTTTACCCAGCACTCTTATGTACCAACAACTTTGCCCGCGTCTTTGACGCAGACACCGGCGATCAGCTATTCAACGTAACAGGCGTTCCCACAGGCACCACAGTACAAGGTCCAAACGGAGAACAATTAAGATATATCATAACAAACCAAGGCAACACCACAAATCCAAATTACAACTTAGCCTTATGGAACTCAACCTTACTATGGTCAGGAACATTCTTCCGTCCCGGCACGACACAGTCAGGCAACTCACCCGACCTAATCAATGCAACCAGCCCAACTGGCACCGCCCCAGGTAGTGCTATATCAACGCCTCCAAGCACAACGTCAACATCAGTAGTCAACGGCAGTATCTTTGACTCTACAAATCTACAAAACCGCTTTAGCTGGAACGTCTCAATAGGATCCTGGCGTAACACCATGACCTCCACACCTACCGTACTTAATGCAATATACGGTGACTACATGATTTTGCGAAACGGCTCGTATCCATCATTAACTGGACAGACAAACGCTGACGGCTCATTGGTTAACGCAAACTACACATACTTCAAAGTCGACATCAACCCGAAATCTGGAACCTTCGGTCAAGCCTTATGGTGGAGAACAATTAACGTACCGATGGACAGAAGCATCACCTACGGTGGATTAGATCCAACAGTCGGCATCTTCGCTGAAGGAATCAAGGAAACTAGAAACTTCATAGCATACAAGGTATCTGACGGCACAACAGCTTGGGGTCCATCACCATCCCAAACAGCACTCGACTACTTCGGCAACCCAATATACCCATACATCGCCAGCCAACTCGCATTCGGCAAACTATACAGCTACGCTTACGGTGGAATACTCTACTGTTACGATCTAAAAACTGGTAATCTTGACTGGACTTACGGTAACGGAGGCGTTGCAGGCAACAACACTGATAGTGGTTATCAAGCTCCAGGTTACTACCCAGGCTTCATTCAAGCTGTCGGTGGCCATGGACTTGATGATGGAGTAATTTACATTGCTGTAACAGAGCACACTATCGAAACACCAATCTTCAAAGGTTCATTCACCCGCGCAATCAACGCGAGCAACGGAGCAGAACTCTGGACTATCAACGATTACACAGGCGAATTCGGTGCAGTCAGCTACGCCATTGCAGATGGATACACAAACTTCTTCAACGGCATTGACAACCAAATCTATACCTTAGGTAGAGGACCAACCACAATGACAGTAACAGCACCAAACATAGCAGCAGCATCAGGCCAACCAGTGGTCATCGCAGGAACACTTGCAGACGTTTCATCTGGCACAAAGCAAGATCAACTAGCATCACGCTTCGCGAATGGTGTTCCATTAGCAGCTGACTCAGTCATGGGCGACTGGATGGGATATCTATACCAGCAAAAACCATTACCAAGCAGCTTCTTAGGCGTCACAGTTGACATAAGCGTACTTGACTCAAACGGCAACTATCGAAGCATTGGCACAACAACAACCGATGCAACAGGTAAATATAACTTAGTTTGGACTCCTGACATTTCAGGTACCTACCAAGTTATCGCAACTTTCGCAGGAACCAACGGTTACTGGCCAGCATCTGCAACAACAGCATTCAACGTCATGGAAGCACACCCAACAGAAGCACCAACAGCGAGTCCAGCACCATCAAACGCGGATCTATATTTCGTTCCCGCAATCGCAGGGCTGTTTGTCTTCGTAGCCATCATCGGCGTCGTCATTATCCTGGTTCTCAGGAAACGACCATAAAAACCCAAAGTGGTTAATACCACTTCCTCTTTTATTTTTTTGTTTTAATCTATCAATAAACATACCTATTTTTAAGATCGAAAAAAGAAATCTCCAAACCTATTACTTAGTAGGAAAATTTGTATTTTGCTAAAAATAGCTTGGTTTTTAAGGGCTAACAACGATAATGGGAGAGTGGTGTCTGCTTGGAGCATGAGGAAGAATTAAACGCAACAACCTTCCAAAGTTACCTCTATTTAGTTAAAGTTGGCAAACCTATTGGACCACGAGATTTGATGCGTGGAGCTAACCTCAGTAGTCCAAGCGTCGCTTATAGAAACCTCCAAAAACTCATAGATTTAGGATTAGTCGTTAAGGATACCTACGGCAACTATGTTGTTAAGGAAAAATTAGGTGTGAAAGGATATGTATGGTTGGGAAAAACCCTCATCCCAAGCTTTGCCATCTTTGGATTTATTTTTGTTGGGGTTCTAATTGCGGAAATAGCAGTTTTAGCTCCTCACTTGATTGTAGGTGCACCCGTTGAAGAGTCATTTTGGCTTTTAACGATAGTGACGATTGTTGCTGCAGTAGTTTTTCTGATTCAGGCTTTGCAATTTAGAAAGAAAACGAACCGATAAACCGTAGACGGTGGTAGAACTAAAAGAGGCTTTTAGGTTATTCTGTTGTGGGCTTAATGAGCGAGAAAGCGATTTATTTGCAGTTAAAAAAATAAAGAAATAGAAGTCTATTTTCTTCTTAGTTTAAGCTTAATGTTCGCTGCAAAATGCAAACCAACAACCAGTGCCGTTGAAAGTTTAAATCTTCTTCTTTTGTCAAAGAAAAAAGCTCTACGCAGGTAATAATGATGGAACGCGCCTTCCCTGAGTTTTCCTAGTTCCTTCATGCTGAGTTGAGGTGTCTCAAAAATCGGTTTTGTAGTATCGTACAAATCAAAGTCTGTTATTCTAAGCCACCCCTTCTCCTTCACCAAATCATACATAGGTGTCCCCGGAAAAGGTGTTGCAACATTGTAGAATCCTACTGCGTCTGGAGCGACTTTTTCCACGAACTTGATGGTTTTCCACGCGCTCTCCTTAGTTTCACCAGGGAAACCAAGAATAACGTTTGGAACAGGCATCAAACCTGCCTCGCGTACCCAACCTAAAACTTTCAAAGTTAATTCTGGAGAAATGCCTTTTTTCATGGCATCCAGAACTTGTTGAGTTCCCGATTCAACTCCAAACCATACAGAAACACAACCAGATATCTTCATTTTAGCAAGCAACTCTTGAGTTAACATATCAACACGAGTGCCACAGTTCCACTCAATCTTCAAGCCACGCTGAAGGATTTCATTACAGAGCGCTTCTGTTCTTGGCTGATCCACAGTGAAAGCATCGTCACAGAACGTAAATTTCTTCACACCATACGTTTTGTGCAGAAACTCTATTTCGTCAACCACATTTTTTGGGCTTCGCATACGGTACTTTCGTCCATGCATCCGCACTGTTGTGCAGAATTCACACCAGTAAACGCAGCCTCGGCTAGTTGCCAAATATAGGATGTCTTCTAGTTCACGGAACTTCTCCATAGGCCAGAGGTGACGTGCTGGAAACGGCAGACTATCTAAATCCTCAATGTATGGCCTATCTGGGTTCCTCACAATTTTTCCGTTATTTCGACAAGTCGTGCCTAAAACGTCACTGTAACTTTTCCCTGATTCAATCCGCTGCACCAACTCAAGTACCGTGTTTTCACCTTCACGTCTAACTACGATGTCTAGTTCTGGGCATTCTTCGAGTGCATGGTCATCCCAAAAAGTGACATGAGAACCACCAGCAATTGTTATACAATTAGGACAAGCTTCTTTGACTATTTTAACAAGCTTCAAAGCCGTACGATACGTTAGCGTTGATGAAGTTACCCCAACAATATCTGGTTGACGCTTCTTAATTTCGCTTTTAAAATCTTCAGGTGAAAGCTTCAACAACTGACAATCGATAACGTCCACTTTGTACTGGTTTTTCTCTAAAACAGCTGCCAAATACCCCAAGCCCAACAGTGCAAAGGGCATATGCATAGCTGCGCCAACGGGGGCAGCGGGGTTAACCAAGGTTACGTGAGGTTTCATTTGACTTCACATTTATTCTTCAAAAAGAAGATGCTTGATGCTTAAACATTTCGCCTAAACGGAAAAAAAGACTCTGACAATAATAAAACCAAAAAATTAAGCTGTATTGTTGCTGCGTTTTGATAGCTTTCCCTTTTTTCTTAGGATTCGCTAGACGAATTAATCCAATGCTTGGGTGTAAGCTCGTTTTCTAGCAGAGATGGGAACAAATTAAGGGGCCACCCTGGTAGCATTGGTGTTAAGAAAATATCGGTTTTTTCTAGACCACATATTTTCCTGATTTTTTTCTTTGCCTCAAACATTTTATCAAAATCCTCAACTACAATTGCGACGTACAAGTCGTAGGTGCCGATTAATCTTATGATTACGATAACGTTTGGTATCTGAAGTAGCTGAGCATAAATTTCTGCCATTTTGCTTCTATTTGAGACTTTTATGTAAAAATTAGCGATTGCATTATACCCGAGCTTACTTAGATTAAGGGTAACTGTAGAGAGAGTAATTAAGTTCTGTCTTAGTTTTTTATATCTCTGAATTACTGTTTTAGTCGATACCCCGAGTTCTCCGGCAATTTTCCTAAATGGTGTTCTAGCTTTTTGGCAAAGCACCACTGCGATTTTTCTATCTATTTCATCGATTACTAAAGGTGCTTGTTCAAGATTGGCTAAAGCAGGTCTTTGAATATTCTTGATTTCGTTTTCAAGTTTAAGCGGATTAATGATTAGGTTTTGAGGAAATTCAATATTTGTGGCTTCAGCCCAAATTAAAGCATCAACATGCTCGATTTTATGGTTTGATTCTAAATCCTCAATGATTCCTGATAACTTGTTTAGATCTCTTAATGCTACTTTTCCAAAGAAATTATATTTACCAAAATGGCTAACCACTTGAGAAATGTATGGCTTGCTATCCAGGTATTTTATAACTTCATCTTCGTTTTCAGTATCAGTAATAATTCCTAGATCTATGATGTGCCTATAACCAAGGCAATGGGGATTAACAAGCATGACTTCCCCCGTTATTACACCTTCTTTGGATAAGCGTTTATATCGCATTCGAACTGCCCCAACAGTTATTTTGCATACGGCAGCTATATCTGTAAAACTCGTTCGGGCTTCAAGTAGGAGCATCTTTAAAATTTTGGCATCTTTTTCATCGATTTTTGTTGAGTTGTTCAAAGTTTTTCACTTGAAAACGCTAAACATCCATATGGACCATATGGATTAGTAATTAAAGTTTTCTGGTCCACATTATATATTATGTAGAACATAAAGAAGGCGTTTTGTGGAGTCATGGAATGAAAAAGAAAAATGTGAACAGCTCTAATTGCTTCTAGGTATAGAAGCTCCACTTACATTATTTTTTTAAACTCAAAAGAATTTTTCATACTATATATTAATTTGAAAATACCATAACTCACAGCTAGAACTCTCCTTAAACGAGGCGCAAAAACAATTGCAAACAGATTCAACCCTCAAAGAACAAATACACAAAGCAAACGTCACAGTCCACCGAATAGAAGCACAGTACTATGAACTGTTACATCCAGAAGTCTACAGCAGACAAGAACAAAAAAGAATTAATGCCACGCTAAAAAAAATCGATAAACAAATTACAAGCAACCAAAGAAATGCGCTAGATGTTGGAGCTGGCACTGGTAACTTAACTGGCAAACTATTGCAAATGGGCTACAACGTCACAGCGACGGATATTTCGCCGGAAATGTGCTTGATTCTAAAGAAAAAGTATGCTGCCTATTTGCCTGAAAAATTAACCATAATTAACTCGCCAATAGAAGACCTAAGTTTTGGAAAAGGCGAATTTGACCTGATAACATTCTATTCGGTGTTGCATCACTTACCCGATTACCTTGGAGCTCTCTATGTTCTTTTCAATTTCCTAAAGAGGGGAGGCATAATGTACATAGATCATGAAGCTTCGCCATTCTACTGGAAAAACGAATCGAGCAATCTCGCCAGTTTTATAAAAGACCTATATTTTCATTCGAACCCAGTCATAAACAGCTTCTATTTTGGTCTAATCGGCTTAAAAGTTCCCACAATAGATTACGCCCTATCGGATTATTGGCACAAAAAAGAACATGCTCTAAACCATCAAACCATATTCCAAGTTTTCAAAGATGAGGGTTTTGAATTTTCTAAACGAACAGATTACTATCAACACGCTACATGGATTCCAAACCCGTTGTATCCAATTTATCGACTTTTGTGCAGTCCCGAAATGAGTTTTTGGGTCGCCAAAAAATAAATTTTTTTGTTCAAAGTAATTGGCTATTTGAAATCCCAAATGCTTGCGACAACCAACTTGCTAATTTACTTTTTTTAATTCGGAGTCAGCTTTCTTAAGCATACTTGCAATAGATAGTTTGTAAGGACATTTAGGCTCGCAAACACCGCATTGCGTGCATTTATCGGCTTTTACTTCTAATCCAATGTAGAGTTTTTTAGCCCAAACTCTCATGCCATAGACCTCATAAAGAGTGTGAAACCGTAAGACAGCAGCTATGTTGATGTTTTGGGGGCAAGGTAGGCATTGTCCGCAGTCTCTGCAGTAATTTGTTCCCAAGTTAAAGCTGAAATGTTCTTTTTCTCGGACTGTTAACCCAATGTATTGTTCTGCGGATTTAATTGCGGTTTCAACTTCATTGATGGACTTTAATCCTGGGATAACAGTTGCTATATCTTGGGAAAGGACGTATCTTAAGGCTTTATCAACCATAGAGTCACTGTTTTCTCCTAATAGGGCTTTGAGTTCAGGCTGATCTGAAACCAGCGAAAGTGAAGGTTTGTAAAGACAAGTTATTAGAGTTGAAGTTTTTGCAGACAGTGATTTCATTATGACAACGCCGACATCATGAGCTTTCGCTGTTGGCAATAGTTCCTCCAATGCTTGCCTAGTCACAACGTTAAGAGGAACTAAAACAGTATCAAACTCGCCGCTCTTAACCGCCTTAACCAGAACCCTTGGTTTGTGCCCAGAGATACCGATAAAATCCACAAGCCCCTGTTTGCGCGCTTCCTTGCAAGTCTGCAACGAACCATCCGCGCTCATGGCTTTAGAAAGGGTTTTTTCGTCATCTATTCCATGAAGTTGAATAATATCAAGTTTATCGGTTTTGAGTCGTTTTAGGCTGCTTTTGAAGTCTTCGAGTGACTCTTTTTTTGTCCTAGAACCAGTTTTCGTCGCTATGATACATTGATCTCTGACGTCTTGGAGGGCGGCGCCAATTTTATCTTCGCTGTCTCCATCCAGCTTAGCAGTATCAAAATAGTTTATGCCCAAATCAAAAGCTCTCTTAACAACGCCAACCGCTTCAGACGCAGTCAGCTCAGATATCCATGTTCCGCCAAAACCCACAATTGAAACTTGAAGGTTTGTTCTGCCAAGCCTTCTCTTCTGCAAAACAACTCCCCTATTAGGCTACTCCAGTGCTTTTCCTTGTGCCGCCTATGAGTCTGCGCTTGGCAAAGTTAACTGCGCCTTCACGGCGGATTCTCTTGAGTATCTGTCTTGGAGTCATGTGGAACTCCTTGAAGAATCGGCGTTGAACCATCATGAGCGAGTCGTAGTCAAACTCGTCAGTTTTGACGCTGAGCAAGAACTCATCGAGCTTTACGTAGTTGCCTTTCTCTAGCAGTTCATTGTAGAGTCTGCTGTCGGGGTAAGCTATGAAAGTGTTGAATTGGCACCAGTCGGGGTTGAGTTTCTTGGCGAATTTGAGAGATTCCTCCATGTCCTTCAATGTTTCGTCGGGTAAGCCCAGCATGAAGGAGCACGCGGTTTTTATGCCGTTTTTCCTGCAGAGTTTAAACGCGTTTTCCACTTCTTGGGGCGTGGTGTTTCTGCCGATGCGCTGCAGAATTTTTTGTGAGGCTGATTCGACGCCAAACCAGATGGTTTTGCATCCCGCCTTGCTCATCAACGCCAAAAGTTCGTCGTTGACAAGATCCACGCGGGTGTCGCAGACCCATTCCAAATCCAGCTTGTTCTCAATCATCAAGTTGCAGAGTTCAGTGGTTTCTTTTTTTCGCAGCGTAAAGTTGTCGTTGATAAAATAGATTCCTTTGGTGCCGTACCTGCTTTGGAGGTCTTGGATTTCGCCGATAACCCGTTTTGGGCTGAAGCCTCGGCAGATGTTTCCCCATAGTTTGCGGGTTTCACAGAAGCCGCAGTTGAACACGCAGCCCCTTGAGATGCTCATTACGTCGGCGGGTTTAGCATCCAAGTATTCTATTGTTCGGTCGTAGAGCTCCAGCGGCAACAGGTGCCTTGCGGGATAAGGGATTTCATCCATGTTTTCGATGTATTTTGGCGGGTTCTTGATGTTTTCACCATTGCGCTTGACTGCGACACCCGCGATGGATGCGGCTGATTTCTCGTTGCCGTTCACGATGGCTGTGGCAAGCTCGCTGATTGCCCGTTCGCCTTCACCCATGACGACGTAATCGATTTCGGGGTTACCCAGTAAGCTGTCGGGCATGTAGGAGGCATGCCATCCGCCCACCACAATCTTGCAGTCGGGCTTCACCTGCTTGATGGCTTTTGACGGTTTCTACGCAGCGTGGGTAAGTTGCTGAGCCGCAGGTTATGCCTACGATTTCAGGGTTAACTTGAGTGATTAACTGCTTGATTTCCTCAGTGGATTTCTTCATGAGGTAGTTGTCGAGCATCTGCACTTTGAAGCCTGCTTTTTCGAGTGCAGCGGCAACGTACATCAAGCCGATTGGAGGCAAACGTTTGCCAAGGTACCATGCGCCGTTTTCAGGAGGAGCAGTGGTCATGAGCAGGACAGTGTTGTTTTCGGGTTTGGGTTTAGAATCCTTGGTTTTAGGTTTGACGGGCACGGTTTTGCCTCTGTGGAAGGGTGTGTTGTTGCTTTTGATGATTTGCGCGGTTTATAGCTTTAACGGAACACTGCAGCGCTGGCTTACTTGGGTTTGCAAGTTTTGGGGTTCGTTCACTTAACATGCTATGCCATGCTGTACCCTCTATCGTTTGCAGATATTTTATCCAAAGCCAGATGGCAATTCACAAAATTGTTGTATTTTTGCCTTTATCCTCAAGTAATATGCTTTTCTGAATGTATGTTTAAACATAATTTCCGTTAAGGTCGGATAAAATGGTTAAAACTATCACTATTCGTGATGAAGTTTACCAAAAGTTAATCGTAATAAAAAGAGAGGACGAAAGCTTCAGTGAACTTTTTGACAGGCTTGCCAAATGCCAGGATTCGCGTCAAATATTAACCAAGCTCCGAGCTTCAGTCGAATTTGAAAAAGAACAAAAAGAACAGATTCTAACTGAAATATCCAAGAAACGGTCTGAACGCAGAAGATAATTGCTTATGATTGTTTTAGATTCAGATGTTTTAATCGAGATGCTTGATAGAAAATCAGTGCGGGGCTCCGAAGCGTTCAAGCACACCGTGGACAGCGGTGAAGATATTTGTACAACCGTCATAAGTTTGCATGAGGTACTGTTTGGGTTTCATAAGTACCGCAAACCCGTCACTGATTTGTTGCAGCTATCAATCCTCGATTATACTAGAAAAGATGCAATCCTTTCAAGCAAACTTGAATTGGAAGCGGAAAAAACTGGCAACCCCATCGGTAGAACCGATACTATGGTTGCGGCAATTGCCATAAACAACAATGCTGCCTTATACACTTTCAACCTGAAACATTTTGAGTCTCTAAAAACGCAAGGGCTCAAACTCTTCAAGTAATCAGTAATTTCGTTTTTACTGTTGGTTAGCGGTTAAGATGGCTTTTATTTTTTCTACGAGTTGCTGGTTGTCTTTGGCTGAGCGGACTGTAACGCGGAAGTAGTGGTCGTCTAATCCCATGAAGGTGCAGCAGTCGCGGATTAGGATGCGTTCCTGAGCCAGTAATTCTTTGAGCATGGTGGATGTGATTTTGGAGTTTGTGATTTTTACGAGCAGAAAGTTGGTTACGGATGGGTAGACGTGTAAGCCTTCGATTTCGCCTAATGCTTTGGCGAGGGTTTCGCGGTTTTTGGCGATTGTTTCTTTTGTGTTCTGTATGAATTGTAGGTCGTTTATGGCTGCCATCGTCACTTGACAGGCTAAGCCGTTGATGCTCCATGGCAACCGCGTCGTCTGCAGCTTGTCGATGAGGTTTCCAGCGGCAATTGCGTAGCCAAATCGGATTCCAGCCATGCCGTAGAACTTTGTGACAGAGCGGATAACAAAGAGGTTTTCGTAATCCTTCACCATCCCTGCCAACGTGTTGTCTAAGCTTTTATCGGCAAATTCGATGTAGTTCTCGTCTACGCTGAAGATGATGTCTTTCTTGTTGCAGAATTTAACGAGATCCAAAAGTTTTTCCTTGCTGTAGAGCGTGCCCGAAGGACTGTGAGGGTTGCAGATGCAAATGATTTTGGTGTCGTCGGTAACTGCCTTCTTAATCTTGTCTGTTTCCAACTCAAAGTTTTCTGGTAGCTGAACAAACACTGGTTCCCCGCCAACCCGAAGCGCTGCCTTCTCATATTCCGAAAATGACGGTACAGGAATCAACGCTTTGAAGCCTCTTGGCAGAATCTCAGTAATCATGTAGATGAGTTCAATCGAACCGTTTCCTAATAGCAGGTTTTCAGGTTCGACATTGTTGCCGATGTACTGTGCGATTTGTTCCTTAAACTCAACTGGGTTTGGGTCAGGGTAGTAACGAATGAGTTTGGCATTTTCTTTCACAGCTTCCAAGGCTTTGGGTGAAGGTCCAAGAAAGTTAATGGGTCCGCTGAATTCAAGCACTTCTTCTAGGGGAATGTTGTATTTTCTGCTAAAGCCCCAGATGTCTCCTCCGTGGCTAACGAACCTTCTTTTTTTACACGTGCTTGACAGTTTTCTTTTCCCCCATTAACCTGACTATTTCTTTTTCAACTTGTAAATGTGCTTTAAAGTGGGCGTTGTACAAGTTAACTACCTTGTATAGCCAGTATACTACCCCAACGCCTAACGTAACAAAGGTAATTATTGCATATGTTTTTATCGGTATTGTCTGTGGCATAAAAACTCGTTCTGGCAGAGCAGCTGCAAGATAAGCATCCTCTTTGCTTTCATGGATCCGCAAATCCTTAGACAATAAATACAAGATAATGAAAACTGGGCACAACTAAGAATTATACTGGCTGCCCATAGCCTTAGAATTCATCACTTTGATTCGTTCGTTTAATACAGGTGGCTCCTTTCCCTTGAGCCTTCAGGTAAACTGCAACCTGCTTTTCAAACTCGGTCTCGCTGTGGAAATGCCTGTTTCTGCCTTCGACCAAACGGTAAAACATTGGGAAAAAGGCTACGCCGAATGTAACGATTGCCCCCAAGAACCACATGGAAAACCAGACCTTACGGTCGCTTCCAACTTTAGTTTGCATTGCTGTTTCCATGTATGTTCAGACTTTCCATTCGGGTTGCTTACAAGGTTGGGGTAGCCAAACTTTATAAGTTCTTCCATTGGCTTCTTAAAATCAAATGCGCCCAAGCAATATGCAGCTCTCTGTAGTTATTCCTGTTTATAATGAGGAGCAAACAGTCGGCAACATCATTGAGCGCACGAAAATAGCTCTGCAGCAACAAGGCTTAGATTTTGAAATAATTGTTGTTGATGATCGGTCACATGATAGATCCTTTGAGGTGGCAAAAAGACATAGCGTTAGGCTCTTTTCTCTGAAACAGCATTTAGGCAAAGGCTATGTTCTACGCGCTGGGTTCGCACAAGCAAAAGGCGACATCATAGTGACCATTGACTCAGATGGGTCCCACCGACCGGAAGAATTAGCTGAAGTTTTGGCCCCTGTTCTCCAAGATAAAGCAGATATGGTAATAGGTTCCAGATACCTAAATCATAAACGAGTTGCTGCAAGAAAACTCAACCGATTTGGTGTACGGATCTTCAATTTCCTAATTCAACTATTTACTGGAACAGCCAGCACCGATTCCCAGTCTGGCTTCCGCGCCATGAAACGGGAAGTTGTCGACAAGCTAAAGCTCTACGCTCGCGAATATGAAATAGAATCGGAAATGCTAGTTAAGACGGCCAAAGCAGGCTTTAGGGTAGCTGAAGTGCCGATTAGCTTTGAGCAGCGCACATATGGCCGCTCAGGTGTTGATCCTTTATGGGATGGTTCAAAAATTTTATACTCAATTTGGCTTGCTCGTTTTAGGGGATAACAAATGGCTGAAGACGGAACTGTGAAAGTTTCAATCGTTGTTGCATCTTACAACAGCCAAGACACAATCGAAGAATGCCTCAAATCCATCCTATCTTTGAATTATTCCGAGGGTTTTTTTGAGATTATCGTGATGGACGGTGGTTCCAAAGATGCCACAGTCAAAATTGCAGAGAAATATCCAATCAAAGTAGTTTCTATTCGTCTCAATGCTCCAGCAGCATATAATTACGCAATGAAAATTGCTTCACATCCGATTCTGGGCTTCATAGATGCCGACGCCAAAGTCGAAGTTGAGTGGCTAAAAAAACTTGTGCCACATCTAAGCGACCCTGACGTGGCAGGAGTTAGCGGGAGTATCGAAACCTGGAATAGCGAGAATCCTTGGGCAAGAAGTATAGGGTACGAATTGAAAAACCGTTACAAACGTATAGGAAAGTATACCGGTCGTATAGCTACAATGAACTTGCTTCTCAAAAAAGCTGTCATTGAGGAAGCGGGCGGATGGGATGAGAAACTGCCAAGCCAATATGACACTGACCTTGGATTTCGTATCAGCGCTAAAGGCTATAAGATCGCCTATGAACCCAGCGCTGTGTGCTATCATTTTAACCGCCCAACACTTAAGACCTATTATAGGCAGCAGTTGCAGTACGGAAAAAACACCCTTAAACTCTACTTCAAACATGGGCATTTAGCGAAAGGTGACGAAATCACCGATGTTGGCATGAACATCCAGCCACTTCTGCTTTTAGTGCTTACTGCGTCTTTTCTTTTGGGAATAATCCCGTTGCTAAGACCATTGTGGATTGTTTCAGGATTAACTCTTCTGGGAATGTTTGTTTACTTTGTTTATTCAGCGGTGAAAATATCTGTTAAATTTCACGATTGGACTTCAATGCGGTTAATTGTGCTTTATTTTGTGCGGTCGGTAGCGTGGTTTGTTGGCGCAGTTATAACCACGGCAAGATATCTGACAGGGAAGGACAGGTAAATGACGCATAAAGTCTGCTTCATCACGCCTGAGTACTGGCCGCTCTCTGGCGGAACAGGTGCGTACGTTTACTACCTCTCAAACGAACTCATGAAGAACGGCTACAGAATCCAAATCGTCACAGGGTCAAATCAAACCCAAGACATCCAAGTCAATCCACAGCTCGACGTTTCTTTCCTGAAAATCCCCAAGATCCCAGTCGTTAAATCTTTTATGCTTGCAGCCGCCAGCAGTCGCAAACTAAGCAGTATTCGCAGCACGGCCAATGTGGACATTACTCATCCACAGTTGCCCTTAACGCCCAACTTTGCAGTTCCGCCCAGCTTCGGCAAAGCCCTCATCTGCACTGTTCACTCCACATGGAAAGGCGAAGCTGAAGCCATCCGCGGCGAACCCTACAGCCGCCTCAACGCGAACGAAAAGTTCCTTGTAAGTTTTAATTGGTTTTTGCGGTTCTTCGAAGAAGGTATGCTTTCAAGGGCACGCAAGATTATTGCTGTTAGTCACTTCACGAAATGGGAGCTCACCAAACTACTACAAGATTCCAGCCCACAAAATCCAAGTTATCCACAACGGCGTAGACATTAAAAAGTTCAAGCCAGCCGTCGACAAAAGAAAAGTTAAGGTGGCGATGGGGCTTAACCCTGAGAAGATTATTGCTGTTAGCAACTTCACGAAATGGGAGCTCACAAACTACTACAAGATTCCGGCCCACAAAATCCAAGTTATCCACAACGGCGTGGACATTAAAAAGTTCCAGCCAGCCGTCGACAAAAGAAAAGTCAAGGTGGCGATGGGGCTTAACCCCGATGACTTAGCCATTGTCTCGGTTGGGCGTCTTTATGCCCGTAAAGGGCTCTTTACCCTAATCGAATCCATGCCCGATGTCATCAAGAAGTTTCCTAAAGCCAAATTCATCGTCAGCGGCAAAGGACAAAGCGATGAAATGCACAAACTCAACGCCCACGCTGAGCGCTTAGGAGTCAGAGGCAACATTGTCTTCACAGGTTACACTCCCGATCGAGAACTGCCAAAACTCTACCAAGCTGCAGACGTTTTCGCGTTTAGCACCTTCTATGAGCATCACCCGTTTGCCGTGTTGGAAGCATTGGCAACAGGTTTGCCTCGTGGTTACCACCACCGTGGGGGGTATTCCCGAAACCATCGACAGCGGTAAAAACGGCTACCTGGTCGAGCCTTTTAACTCCGCGGCAATTCAGCGAAAAAATCCTGCGCTTACTCGAGAATCCCGCTGAGGCACAAGAGATGGGCAAAAAAGCGCGGAAGACCGTGGAGCAGCAGCTGGATTGGCGTATTGTAGTTAAAGAAGCCATGAAAGTCTATGATAAAGTGCTAGAATAATCCTAAGTGCCTATCCGGCAGACCAGACACTGACAAACTTGACAAAAGCATTGTAATAATGTTTAAGGGCATTCTTCCTGCTATGATGTCTGGCTGGTTTTGTTTGAGGGGTAAGTTATGGTCAATCGAGCAAGAGCGGCAACTGCGAAAGCTCGTCGCAGAGGGAGTTGGTATAGCCGAGATTTCTAGAGTTATGGGTAAGACGCGTGTTTCTGTAGGTCTAAAATGTACCATTTAGGTTTGACTGTAGTTGATGCAGCTCAAGAGTTGCATAGCCGAGATTTCTAATGTTATGGGTAAGACGCGCGTTTCTGTGAGGTCTAAAATGTACCATTTAGGTTTGTCTGTAGTTGATGCAGCAGCTGTTTCCCCGACCATTGCTGTATCAGTTGCATCAATTGCATCAGTTGCATCAACTCCTAAACCCATTATAGACGATGCACCCCTTGGTCATGTCCCCTCTCAGGTTCCAATTATAGATCATCAACCCGCTGCTAGCTCTGCCTCTCTTGTCCTAGTGAGGTTGACGCCTTTGCGGCTCAAGTCAAAGAGAATGCACCTTTGCCTACCATTGAGGAGCAGCTTCATGTTTTGAACGCTGCGATAGTAGAATTGCGAAGGCCAGGTATTAGCCGGGCTGAAGTTGCAAGGAACTCAAAGATTATTGATGGCGTAAAAGTCTACAATGAACTTTTCGCTAAATTTGTCGATTACCGAGGGCTCGAAACTAAAGTCTTGGAGTTAGAAAAACGGCTTGCCAACGAAAAAAACCCGTAATGTGCAGAGTCGTCGCAGATTCAACGCCAAAGAGATCCAATCGCACTGGCAAAACCTGGACGAAGCATACAGAATTCGCCAGCAAGCCACACACGCAAGAGTCGAAGCAGTTAAAGGTGACACGGCAGCGTTCTTCCAGCAAATCTGCCGCCTCAAACCCTTTAGCTACCAGTTGGAACTCGCAAAACTGTATCGTGAAAGCCAGTTTTTGGCGGTTAGGTGGCCAAGGCAGACAGGCAAGAGCACATCGATCGGAGCTTTGCTGCTTCAGGATGCGTACGAGAATAGCGACTTAAGCATTGCATTCATTGGGCCGAGCTGGCGCCAAACCAAGCTTAACCTGCGACGTGTAGCGGGATTTTGCCGCAACCTGCCCCTGGGAACCTGTCATGTGCAGAAAACAAGAATTAGCTTTGAAAACGGCTCGTTCATCGAAGCTTTCCCAAACAACCCCGACACCACCCGAGGTAACACATTCCATCGTGTCTGGTGGGATGAAGTCAACTTCACCCAAGGCGACGACGACCTATACGACGCCCTCCTATACACCCTGGGAACTACAAACGGCAAACTCGTTGCCAGCAGCACCCCATTTAACACTGATTCGCTTTTTTGGAGAATGTGCAACCACAAAAGATTCGCAAACTATGCAAAGCACCACTTTTCCTACGAGGCAGCGCTTGAACCAAACGGTCCACTGAATGCGCAGATGATTGAGCGGATAAAGGAACAGTTTGGGGATGATCCAAGCCGTT
The DNA here is from genome assembly GCA_963831895.1 of Candidatus Bathyarchaeota archaeon. Lineage (GTDB taxonomy): Archaea > Thermoproteota > Bathyarchaeia > Bathyarchaeales > Bathycorpusculaceae > Bathycorpusculum. The sequence continues at coordinate 11,629 of CAWHSD010000024.1, read as the reverse complement.
GGCGGCGGGAGATGGAGGCTGAGTGGGCTGAAGATGAAGATGTGTGGCTTGCTCAGAGTTTGATTGTTTCGTGTATTGGCACTAAAAAGAACTGCGGACAAGACCTCGAAGAATACGACACAGAGAAAAGTTGCAGCGGAGAATTCTTCCTTGGCTTAGATATCGGTCAAGTCAGAGACTACACATCGCTAAGCATCGTAGAAATGGTGGACGACACGATTTATCTGAGGCATCAAAAGCTATTTCCGCATCCAACCACTCACGCACATGTCTTAGGCTACATTAAGCGTCTGCAGGATTTGTGGGGTGGCTTTCAGAAGATCCGCGTCGACTTTACCCGAGAAGGTCCAAGCCTCATCAAGGATATGGAAAACGCAGGCATAGACAACGCTGAAGGCGTCAACTTTAGTGTCCCTCGCAAAAGCGAAATGGCAAGCCTACTAAGACAACGCATGCAAAACCAACAATTTCGCTTTCCATTGCTCACTTGGGAGAAGCCTTACCGAAGTGACATCTGCAGTGAACTTAACGTTGAGAAATATCAACTACGCAAAGATGGCAACATAGGATACAGCCACCCACAATGGCACCCACGACGACGTCTTTTGGAGCATAGCATTAGCCGTATATGCAACAACCGACATGGCACCTGAACCCTTCTTAACAGTAGTTCCCCGAAGCTAAGATCAAGTCAGGGCTAATTAATTGAGTTGGTGGGGCTGCTAGGATTTGAACCTAGACCCCGTGGCGAGATTCAAAGAAGTCATCGCCACGTTTGCTTATTCTCTGCAGCCTCCTTCCCTTTTTGTTGTTAAAGAAAAATCAAAATCTTGTTCTGGAACAATAAATACTGGATCAAAAATACGGAAAGGCTTAAAAAAAGACTAATTCAATAAAAATGGGGCTGCACTTGAGGGAAAAAGCGCTAGAGCATATTTCACTTTATTTACGGCTAAAACCTTTTAGAGGTTGGTCCATATAGCCCAGAAATCTAACCTCCTTTTTGCAGCAGTTGCCATTGTTATCCTGATTTCTTCTTTTCTATTAACAAATACCTTGCCTATTATCCCAGGTTCCTCATCAACTGACATTGATAGATTAATAGAGCAGATAGAAAATCCTGGCTCTCACAATGCCACTATTGGTCCCCCGCCTAATACTCCCACACCCAGCAACACAAATAATCAAAATCAAAACGGTGACTCAAGCGGCATGGGCCTTGGCGCAGAAGGACCGCACAAACTTAGTGAAACACCAGTTCTAGAAATCCAAGGAAAACCATACACTTCTGTAATTCGCGGATTGGTAGGTGAAATTTATCAAAGCGGCGGCTGGGCACCTGATCCTTCCTCACCTGTATCATTATACAATGGAAACTACTTAGACTCGGACATTTCACTGTACTCAAGTAAAACTCAGTCAAGCATAACAATTACCCCTCTACAAACTATCTCCCGAAATATTGTCACACCCGTATACACAAACAAAATAGAGTTTATGTTTCCTATAACATCTTGGTATTATTCAGACCTTCGCACTTTTGCCATAGGTGGGAGCCTGGACTCTACTTATAATGTAGAGTCAACACATTACGAATTTTCCCCAGAAATACTAAGTCAAACACAAATAGCCTCAACGTCAGACCAATACTATCAAGTGCCCTCAAACCTAAAATCGTCTTTAGATCTTATTCTTGGACAAATCGATTTCTCAACCGCCACATCAATATACGACCGAATAACCGCAATCAAAGCATATTTGCAAACAAACTATGTCTATGACTTAGATTACACAAATGCCCCATCAAACGTTGATCCTGTTCAATGGTTCCTATTATCAGAAAAAAGAGGGGTCTGCGCAAATTTCAACTCCGCCTTTGCATTATTATTGCGAGAAAACGGCATCCCATCAAGAGTAGTAGGCGGCTATGCAGGTATAGATGCAACAGCAGATGAACAAATCGTTAAAGCAAAACAGGGACATCTATGGGTTGAAGTAAAGTATCAAAATATTGGCTGGGTAGAATTTGACGCTACAGGCTTCGGCTCGATTCCCCTACCACCACGGCAGCTTGAAACAAAAACAGAAATCACCAACCTATCACCATCAACCGTAAAAGGTGGCCAATTCTTAACCGTTGGAAAAGTAACCGACCTCTCAGGAAACCCTGCAAGCGGCTTAACTGTAAAAATTTACCTGAAGATCAGTAAAGAAGTTCCAGAGGGTCTTTTCTGTGGGTCAGGCACAACCGCCAACGATGGTACATTTAGCATAACCTCCAATGTCTCAAAACTGGTCTCAGTTGGCAATTACCAAGTCGTAGCCAAAACAATCGGCAACGAAGCATATAGTGGATCCGACAGCGATCCAGCACTTACAATAAACTCTCAAACAAAAATCAATGCAACAACAACTGGTCAAGTAGAAGCCGGTAAGTCTTTCAATTTGGTAGCTCAACTCCTTGAAAGCACCTCCGATGCACCATTAGCAAATCAACACCTAAAACTCACATACAATGATGGCACCGCAGAAAAACAAATTGTTGCCGTAACTGACCAAACTGGTTATGCTACACTTAATTTTGCCTCAATACCTCAGGTGGAAAATAACAAACTTAACTACAGCATTTCTTTTGATCAAAATGGCTTCTATTTAGCTTCAATAATCAATCGTGAACTCGACGTATTTACACCTGGAACTATCCCCAGCCCCACACAAAGTACAGAGGAAACAACAAATTTCTCCTCTTTCTTTGAATCCCCCGTGTTTTACGCTTCAATCATTTTAGCACTTGCAATCCCAATCAGCACAATAATAGTGTTAAAGAAGAGGAAAAAACCAGTTCCGGTAACTTCACAAATAAACATACCTCTACCCATTAAAGCAGAAACCCATAAACCAAGCTCCGAAACCATAATCAGCATACTTTTTCAACAAATAAAATCTCCTTTCCCGGATGTCTGGGGAATCAACGAATTACTCACCGCCCAAATTAGCCTAACAAAAAAAGAAACCCCACTAACGGGCGAAGTGGAAATACAAATCGGCAATAACCCAATAAAGAAAATGAAAACAGACACAGAAGGAACCGCTTCAATCGATTTCAAAATACCAACCAAAGGCACAATAAATGTAACAGCAAAATACCAACAAGAATCCGACAATGTAACCGCAACTCGCAGCCTAAAAATTGTTGATTACACCGAAGAGATAGTCGCCATTTTCAAAGACGTATTCAACTTAGGAAAAGGCAGCGGCATCCGCATGAACAAAGATACCTCCCCCAGAGAATTCCAACAATTAATACTAGGCGCCTCCAACCAACAAACTGACTCTTCACTTGAAAGGTTCATTACAACTTTTGAAGTAGCAGATTATAGCCTATACACTCTTGGCCGACCTGAATATGAACACATGTTTCTCGGATCAATTTCAATAAAACAGTTACTTTCAAGAAAAACGAGGTTTGACTGATGAACAGTGACACCAAAATAAAACTCAGCGTAGTAATAATACTCTATCTCCTAACAGCCGCAGCAATAGTAGTTTTTGGCCCACTAGACATAGCGTCTTTGAACTCTAACCCTAATTTACGCCCTATTATAGTGTTTTTACAAGCGGGATTTCCATATTTTCTAATAGCTATTGCAGTCTCAGCAATAGCCTCATCAATCCAGGTTTCCCTACTTGGAAATTTGGCCAAATCAATAAGTCAAACCCTCAACCTCTTCGGCTTAGTATTTCTGATTTACTTTTTATTTAACCAATATTTACCGCTTCAAAACAAAATCGCATCAATCTACATCTTATCAATAACAATGCTCTTGGTAACATACCTTTTACTAAATACAATACTAAAAAGCGGCAAACAATTCACCTTAAACGCACTTTTAAAATTCAGCATTTTAACTGTAATGGCAATATTTTTACAATTAACAACAATGGTGATAGCCCAAAACCAGGAAGCCGCCAACTCCTTAATGATTGGCTTTATTTTCGGCGGACTCACCACTTTAGCAACACCCCTACAAGAAAGCCCAGGACCCAAGAAAAAGAAAATCGGACGATTCTTCGGCAAAGGAACAGTCGCCTTCATCATACTTGGCGTCATGATGGGGCTTTACATTTACTTCCTTCGCCCAATACTGGTTGGCATGAATTCTACTTATGTTCTGATCGGAGAATGGTTAGCAATAGGCTTAGCAGCCCTTACCGCTCTATTGAGCTTACGATCCAAAATAGCCTCAGTCACAGGACCACTTCTCATCGAAAGCTGGCAAAAACACCAACAAGAATTAGGCTTTAGAACAACAGAAGACTTCCTAGCACTCTCACAAGCAATTGACAATTTCATAAATTCAGGCGGAAAAAACGACCTCTTACTCTTCCTATTCCGTTTCCTACACGAAAACAAAGTTAACTCAACAAATATGAACTTAGCACTTGATGAACTGATTAACTACCAAACCCCAACAAAACCAAGACTATTCTTCTCATGGGACAACAATTTACTGGAACAACAAACAATTGAAAAAAGAAAAACAATCGCAAAAAATCTCATCGAAAATTTGAACGCAGATCTATTTAGAAATAAATTGGAGTTAAAAAAATGATGAATTTCCAAGAAATGAAAGAAACAGTTGACAAAACCCTCGAAAACATAGGACAAGTATTCGTTGGAGAAGAACTATTACTGCGAAAACTACTATGCGCAGGCCTATCTAACAGTCACGTTCTATTCGAGGATAACCCTGGACTTGGAAAAACACTATTAACCAAAGTTTTTGCCAAAATGTTAGGCTGCAACTGGGGAAGAGTACAATTCACCCCTGACCTGCTGCCAGCCGACATTATTGGAACAAGAGTATGGAAACACGAAGGCTCCAAATTTGTCCTAGAAAAAGGACCCATCTTCACAAACATCCTACTAGCGGACGAAATAAACAGGTCCCCACCAAAAACCCAATCAGCCCTACTAGAAGCAATGGAAGAACAACAAGTAACAATCGAAGGAATAACACACAAACTCCCCATGCCATTCTTTGTCGTCGCCACCCAAAACCCCATAGAACTAGAAGGAACATACCCCCTACCAGAAGCCCAAATTGACCGATTCGCCCTAAAACTGCACACCGGCTACGTAAAGACTCTTGAAAAAGAATGCGAAATCCTAAAACGAAGAATAGCCTGGAGAAGAGACGACCCAACCGAAGATTTAAACCCAGCCATCACCCCACAAACCTTCCTAGCAATGCAATCAATCTGCGAAAAAGACGTATACGTAGACCCAAAAATAATTGAGTACATAACAAAAATCGTAAGAAAAACAAGAGAACACCCAAAAATCAGCGTTGGATCAAGCCCAAGAGGAGGACTTTCACTACTAAAAGTCACAAGAGCCCTAGCAGCAAGCTATGGTCGAGACTTTGTCACACCCGACGACGTTAAAACATTTGCAGAAGACGTCTTAGCCCACCGAATGATACTACGCGTCGAATACGCACTGGAAGAAGTAGATCCAGCAACAATTGTAGACGAAATAGTTTCTCAAATAGAAATTCCAAAAGACTGGGCAAGGGAGAAATCAAACTGACAATCTTCCACGATTCAACTTCAGCAAGTAATAAACAGACTCTGTGACTGCTATGGTGAAAGCTAAGAGGGAATACTGCGCCAAGTGTGGACAACCTCTTAGCGAAGAGGAAAAAAACAATAACCATTCCGTTTGCTTTTCCTGCCAAAAGAAAATTTCTGAAAGCAGAGTCGCCAGTCAACATGTAAACTGTATTGGGCAACTGCAGGTCTATTGCCCTAAATGCAATGTTTTGTTTGATTCTGAAACCGCTATGCTAAAACATTACGATGAAGTGCACATCAAAGGATTAAACCCAATCAATCAAAAACCTTACATTCAAACCCCAACAATCTATCCACCAACAATCCAACAAACAAATGAACAAATCAAAAACAAAAACACGTTTTTGACAAGCACCGTCATCAACTACCTATCGCTGTCTGTTCTTTTAATAGCATTAGGCGTCTTTCTACGCAGCCCACTAATAATTTACACCAGCCTAGTTCCACTGTTCTTCATCATAATAGGAGTTATACTAAGCCAGCCCCAAACAGTCACCATCCTCCAAAAAGAAATGAAATCCAGCTGCTACGTAGGCGAAATAATTGAGGTCACCAGCGAAATATCAATCGACAACGGATGCGGCTTCTTAGTCGTACGGGAACAGATTCCTGAGCATTTCGAAATCGTTGAAGGAACCAACCTAAAAGTAATATGGAAAAAACCTGCCTCAAAAAAAGAAACACTAACCTTCAAAATTCGTTGCACCAAAAGAGGAATCTATTCCTTTGGAAAAATCGATTGGGAATTCCGCCATGTATTAGGACTCAGACAAACACTAACAGGCCAAATAAACCAAGAAAGAACCCTTCACGTACAATTAAGAGCAATCCCAATCCGTCGAATACGAAACACCAAAACATTATCCAAACTCCCACTACCCCTCGGAGCGCTAAACAAAGCAGGCATTTCAACAACCGACTTTAAAGAAATAAGAGAATACACTACAGGCGACTCCTTCAAAAGTATTAACTGGAAAATAACATCTCGAATGTCAAACAAAGACTACATGCAACCCTACGTTAACGAATTTGAAAAAGAAGGCAAAAAATTCGTATGGATATTCATCGACGGCTCCTACTCAATGGCGTCCCAAGGAACCGTAATCAACAACGCATTTGAAAACGCCATAACAGCAGCAAACGATCTCTCACAATACTATCTAGAACGCGACTGCTTTGTCGGCGTTTACATGTATAACAAAAAACACCAACTGATCTATCCCGACATTGGCAGAAAACAACGCTTCAAAATCTCACGAGGTCTACTAACAATGGATTTGGCCCAAGACGAACCCCTAAAAGAATCCATCCAACGATGCAGATCATACCTTATCGGCAATGCACCCCTGAGCATAATAGTCACAGCATTAAGTGAAGGCAAAGTTGAAAACCTAATAGAAGGAATCAAAGAACTAAGAAAATACAACAAAAGACTCCTAAACACAGTTGCTGTAATAAACGTAAAAAGCTACGCCTTTGCTGCAAGCGACGAACAAAAACAGTTAAGCGCAAAAATTCTACAATGCAAAGACTATCCCATAGTTAATAGATTGCGCGAAGTAGGCGTTTCCGTGGTTGATTGGAACCCTGTAGAACAACCATTAACTCACGTTTTATTGTCAGAGGTTAAACGCAGATGAGCAGCTCAACCCTAAACACCGTAAAAACTTTAGCATTATTTGCCCTTATAGGAGTTGGTTTCCTGCTTTTCTACCAAACCACCCTCGGAGGCTCCTTTGCAACCGTAATCTCCCAAGTGCTAATTATAATAATGCCCTTCTTAGCAAGCGCAGTTGGGTTAATCCCTCTTTTGCTGTTTGGAATATTCTCGATAGTAATGGCAATAATTTATGCAGTTGCAAAAAATAGTCGCGTCACCATCTTTAGCATAGTCACATTTGTGCTCTTTCTGCCTGCAGCAATATCTACACCCTCAATTAACTGGTTAGAAACCAACAATTTCTCCAACATCTTCGGATTTTTCATCACAGCCATCGGAGGCTTTATCGCCTTTTCATGCTTGATCATCCTAAATGAAACCACTAAACTATCTAAAACAAAAACCGAGCTCCTGTCAAGAGGCGCGGATGCCTCTGAAGTTCAATCGGTTATTAATGCCAGCGTTTCATTTGTCGGAAAAGCAGTTCTAGGTTCTCTTGGGCTCTCTGCAGCCGCAGTTCTTTTTTACATTGTTGGACAACCCTTAGGCAGCCAGATAGAATCAAGCTCCATTACCTATTTACCGTTTATAATCGGAATAGTTGCAGTTGCCAGTTTCTCAGTAATAATCTATTATTACTTACTGCGCCCAAAAACGGATATGACGCTTAAGGAATAATTTATTGTATTACTTTGTTAAAACCAGCGAAAAGATTAGTGATTGAATTAAAAATTTATCCCGAACCCGTGAAAATTTGTTAGAAGAGCAATTATTTATCTCCCAGTTTTGACTGATTGCTGTTCGATCATATTGTATTATTTCAAAAGAAGTAATTGTATGATTAGTGTTGAAGGACTGACTTCAACTTCGAAAACAGAAGCGTAGATGTAACACCAGAAAAAGGAAGCAACGCCCGACAACTTAAAACCTCCAGTCAACTAATCGCAACGCTAAACAGCTTACCCAAAGACAAACAGGAACCATTCGCTTGTAGTCACGTGCACTTTTCCCGAGCATTCCTAAACAAAGAAAAAGAATAGCCAACAAACTAGAAAACCCAAGAATACTAAAAATCCACTTCCACACACTACCGTCACTGGAAAGCAACAATGGAATACCACAAAACCCGAGACATTCTCCATGTAATGCAAATCTTAGGTCACCGAAGCATTAGAAACACCATGATGTATACGCAATTGGTCGATTTCCAAGAAGACGATTAAGTTGCCAGAATTGCTCACTCAGAAACTGAAACTTGCCAACTTATTGAAGCCGGCTTTGAATTCGTGTGCGATTTTGGTGATAACAAAGTTTTCAGAAAACGCAAGTAACTTCCCAAACCAAAAACGGCCGGGGATTGTCCGTGGCGGGTGGGGAGGGATTTGAACCAAGGACAGCGTGCGCCCCGGCATCTGTCCTAATCTATCATTAGTAAATGAAGGATAGCGCTTTTCAAACGATTGGTGATTATTCTGTATGTAGTTGATTGAGGCGTTAGTCTGCAGCCAAAGGGACCTAAAATATATTTGTTAGTTACCCAATTTCGACAGGTGTACCTCGATAAGCCATTGTGACCTTTTGAAAGAGCTTTACAATGTCTAGTGAGCAGAAAAGCGCTTTTGTTAGGTATTCATGTTGGTAAATCATCATCTGTGCCTTCACGGGCAAATCGATTCTGGGTGGCTCAAATCGGTGTGCAACCTCCGCCACCTGCAAGCCATCGATGCCGACGTCTTCCTCGCGCATGCCCGTCTTGTTGGCGATGTAACCAAGGTAGGTTTTTTTCCAATCCAACATCATTACTTTTGCGGCGACTATGTCCACCGCTAAAGCGTCGCCACCGGTAAGCATCAAATCCATCTTGACGGGTTTGCCTTTGGTGGGTCCGTTGCCCTCGATGCCGATTCGTGCATCCATTATGGTTAGTTGCGGCTTGAAAAGAGTGTAGAGTCGGTACATGACTTCAGGTAGGTAGGGGTGAAGGTAGATGCGTTTGTTGCTGGGTACGCAGCCGAAGAGGTTTTTGATGGCGCCGCTGTAAGCCATAAACTCATGCGTCTTCATCAAGGGCAAATCCACTACCGCGTCGGCGTCCAGCACAGTTTTTGGTAGAAACAGCCGTTTGAGGGGGCAGCCGTCTGGGAATTTGACTTCGACGACTTTGTCTTCGGAGAGGTTGATGGCTTTGCCGCCTGCGGATTCGACGGCTTTCTGCATGCCTGTTTTGTCAAACGCGGTCCAGCAGGGATAGTTAAAGCCGTTGGATTCGCCTACGACAACTTCGCTGTTGCCGTCCCTTAATAGCCCGACGAGTTGATGCATAACCTGTGGGCTTGTTACGACACCTGGCAAGTATTCGGGGTGGCTAAGGTTTGGCTTTATGAAAATCTTTCTTTTGCCATGTAACCCTGAGTCGGCGACGGCTTGGGCGACGATGCTGCTTACGTCGTCTCCTGCACGGTAAATCGTGACTTTGTGTGGGTTAGGCATGTTTTGACTTCACTCCTTGGAGGCATCCGGGGTCGCCGTTTAACATGTCTCCACTGTGATATGCAGCGGAACGTGCTCGGCAGCCGCCGCAGATGAATTTGTAGGTGCATTTGCCGCAGGTACCCTTAAGGTTTGCTCGGTTGCGAAAGGAGTTGAACAGCGGCGCGTTTAGCCATATGTCCTGGAACTTTTCTGTCCTCAGGTTCCCGACGTTCACGGGCAAAAATACACACGGGTGGACATCACCCTTTGGTGAGATTGAGCAGTATAGTCTTCCTGCGCCGCATCCGCCGATGAATTCGCCAAGGGGGACGGCTTTTTTTGTGACTTTGACGGTTTGCATGTGAGCCATTGACATGGTGACTTCGTCTGTTCCCGCTGGACCCTGACATTGCAAGGCGACGCGAGCTAATTGGGGCGCCGTGGCTAGGATGGTTGTTTTGCAGCCCGCTGACATCCGATTCAGCAAATAACGCATAACGTCCTCGCGTTCCTGCGGGGAGAGGTCTTGGTCGAAGTGGGCTTTGCCGCGTCCAGTCGGGATAAAATTGAAGTAGGTGAAGCGTTCCGCATGGATTTTCTCGGCTAAATCGATAATGGCAGGCAGCTCAGCCATGTTGTTCTTACCAACAGTAGTCGCGATGCAGACACAAAGATCCGCTTCAACGCAGTTTTTGAGTCCTGCAATAGCTTTATCAAAGGTGCCTGGAACCCCGCGGAAGTCATCGTGGGTTTTAGCACAGGCGCCGTCGATGCTTACGTCGATGTAGTTGACTTTGGCTTCTTTAATTTTAGCTACGTTTTCTTTGGTGAGGAGCGTGCCGTTGGAAGCCAACGAAACGTAGAGTCCGCGGTCGGAGGCATATCGCGCAACTTGAAAGAAGTCTTTGCGCGTGAGAGGTTCTCCTCCCGAGAAAGCCAGAGCCGTCACGTGTGCATCGGCTAATTGATCGACAACCGCCAAAGCCTGCTTAGTGGACAACTCCTCTTCCTCCACAGCGCCGCTGTTACTGTAGCAGTGTTTGCACTGTAAGTTGCATTTGTGAGTGAAATCCCAAACCACCAGAAACGGCGCAGTCAGCGAAATGGGTTTTTTGATGCCAAAATAATCAAATGATTGAACCAAATTTATAACCGCTGCTCGTGCATATCGGTCAGTTAAGAGTTTCTCGGCTTTCTCACGCTTAAATCCGAGGCCTTTTCGGAGGAACTCTATCCAGAAACCGATAATCTGAGAGTACAAACCGCTGCATTTGTCGCATTTGCGGTCGATTTTGCCGCCGTAATCATCCAAAGCTGCTTCAAGGACTGTTCTGCCACATTTGCCGCATTTTTTTAGCGAGAGTTGGAGCATCTTCTTAGTCATTGGCAGGGAGATGACTGCGTTCCATAATGTGTCGTGGCTAAGGATGCTCATTTTAGTTTCTCCAATTGTGGCTTTGGTAGTTAATTGGATTGTTGGGATGTTAAATATTTCTCTAATCGAGATTCAGATTCAAAAAGCTGCAAAAAGGCAAGTTACTAGAGACGAATGCTTTGCCAGAGTGTTTTTGATGCGTTTTTAGTGCTTTAAAGAGTTCGAGCTTGATAATAGGGGCTATAGGGAAAAAGGAGGTTTAGAGTTTCTTTGTTTTCAGGATAATGTTTTGGGCTATTTCCAGGTCTTTGGTTGTATTGATGTTTAACAGAACCTCGATCTCTTCTGTGATTATGGCGCTTGTTTCAATTTTGCCTTCGCCGAGGATCTTAATGCCGTTTATGACGTTGACTCCTAATACCGCGTACCAAACACCCTTGTATTCGTCGGTGGAAGAGATAGATAAGCCCAAATCCTGCCTTGCT
>CAWHSD010000023.1:0-55176 GCA_963831895.1 Candidatus Bathyarchaeota archaeon | reverse complement strand
AGTCCTCTTGTTCATCCGCTTCTTTCAGGAAGGGATTATTTAGTGTTGATTTCTGGGTTGTTTTTTGTTTTGGGCATGTTGATCTTGGTGCTTTGTATTCGCGTTTTGTTGTAGCGGATCGCTAGTGTTTTTGATGATGTTTAGTGACTTGATTGTCCTATTTCTAGGGCATAGTCAACCAAGAACAAAGATGATCAGAAGCAAGGGCGAAAGTGAAACTAATGCGAGTTTACTTCTTTTCTTTTTGCAGGTTGCATTAATCATTTTGGCATACCTGTGTTATTTAAGGTTATATAATTGCTAGCACTATATATGCAATAATGATCGTAAATATCTGGGTTGTTGTAACGACAGTTGTTTCAAAGTGGAAACGAAAGTTTGAAATATCATCAAGGCAGCTAAAGGTATACTTAATGCCCAAAAGTTGACACCTTTGAAAAAGCCTCAAGGTACCCATAGAATAGAGCAGAAAAGTGCTTCTTCATATGTTTCAGAGCAGCAGCTTTAAATGAGCAAGAAGGATCGGCTACACCATATCTGAGCTAAATAAAGGTTCTTGGGAATCTGTGGATTCTAGTTCGTTGATGGCCACAGTACAAAAAACAAAAAGTTTTGAGGTAGCTAAAGAGCGGAGGATATCTCAAAGTTGTTTCGCAGGATGGATTAGGCAAAGGCGCGCATTGGCCTTAGCAGTTAGACAGTTAGATTCAAAAGTGCATTACGTAGTTATCACAGATGCGGACTACACCTATCCAGCAGAATATATACCTGAGATGGTTCGGATTTTAGAGGAGAATCCAGAATGTGGGTATGGTTTCTGCGGCAACCGGCTCGGCCCCGAACTTTAGCATGGACTTAAACGGTTTGAATGGCTTTTTTTATTTGGCAATCGTGTCATAGCTTTTGCTCACAACTTTCTTAATGGTGTGGCGTTAGTTGATCCGTTGACTCGGCTTCTTTAGTGAGAGCGGAGATTATTAGGAATTGGCAAGTGAAGTCCATAGGATTCGATGTTGAAGTAGAGCTTAACCATAAAGTGGAGCGAGAGGGCTTTGGAATAATGGAGATTCCCATTCATTATCGTGAGCGGCTAGGCGATAGTTGGCTTTAAAAATAGTGTTGAAATTTTAGGCGCATAATGTCGGAAGCAACTTATTAACGTTCTGAGAAAATCAGAGAAGCCTCTTGAAGGAAAGTTTGCAATACAAATCGATTTTTACAAAAGGTTCAAAAAGGAATTTTGAAAACTTTCAGAAGGCATCCGAGAGATTATTCTTAAGATTTTGGATAAACATTTGTGAATCTTGAACTATACGCCAGATGAGCATCGTGAATGCTTATGACGGCTCATTGAAGAATCTTTAGTTATGTGTGAATGTTTACGTTTTTGTGGTCATATTTGTATTTAATAATGTTTTTATTTGCGAAACATAAAAAAACCATGATAGTTATGTCCTCTACATACACCATACGGATCCCGCCAGCTTAAAGAGAAAATGGAGCAAAACCCCGAGCAGCAATGGAAGATTCAAAATCAAAAGTTTCCTCGAAGAACGTATCAAACAAGTTGAACTAATAAAAACAATTGAGCAGATAGTCAGAGTTCTTCAAAAAAGAACAACAAAAGCAGACTCAAGTCTTCTAATAAGAGCTGATCGAGAACGATAAAAGTAATTCTTGACTCGAGCATACTATCAAAGTTAGTCCTCAACGAGTTAGATTCCCAAGAAGTTAGAAATGAAGTCACTAATTATTTAAGAAAAGGCAGCCTATGCACAGGTAGATTCTTGAAACACACAAATCTACTAAAAGACCTATATGAATTCAAAGAAGAAAGCTTCTCAATTGAAGATCTAACAAAACTCTACGATGACTTGTCAATCACACCAACAAGAGAACTAAAAGATCTTCTTGCAATGCAAATTGCCATATCTGAAAAAATATAACAAGTACACACGGAACAGCTGGAGCACAAAAAATACGCTCCCTATGCCGACAAAAAACTTTGCGAAAAAACAGGCAAACTTATAAAATCAAAACTCCCAACAAGCAACCTTAAAGGCAAAGCTTCGCAGAGGCGTAATGTCGCAATCAACAACTTAAACAAGGTTAGTTGGCAAGAATTTGTCCCTCATGAGGAATAACAATTAATTTAGTTGTCATTTGATCCGGTTAGCGAATTTGTCTATTTTTGCGGCTGCTTTATGTTTTTGTGCCTTGGTTGTCCTATGCAGTATAAGCTAAAGCCAGCGAAGAAGAATAAAGAAAATAAAGGTGCAAACAAGATCCTTACCAGCTTTACTTCGTTTCTTTTAAAGATAGGTTTAGCCAAGTCAAACCCTTCTAATTCCAGTCACATAACATTCAACATATATCCTTTATGAATCGTCAATTCACAAAAAAAAATGTCGAGTTGCGTCACAGCTTTTTTCGGTTGGTTCATACGTTATAAATATCGTTATAACAGAAAATATTTAAAAAATGAATCAAAAGATAAAAAGGCTCTGTCCGGACGAAGAAGCCAAGGCGATGAATAAAAGTTAGAAATTTCTATTCATGTCTACTTCCATCAGGAGGGGACTTTGTTAGTGTCGGCTCCAAATTTTTGTTTGGTGTGGGGCGCTTTGGGCCGACATTTTGCATTAGAAAATTGTACCTCCCGAACGTGGGTAACATTTGTTTAGACAATGTTATTTGTTGATTGGGTTTCTGGTTGTTTGAATGACGTCCAGTCCAATAGACAATCCAGCCGACGACAAAGACCAAGAGAAGTGCGGGTGCGAGTGTGACTAATGCGATTTTGCTGCGGTTTTTTAAGTGTGCGATTATCATTTTCAGCACTTGGAATATATTCTCACTTAACTCTCAATATATAAGGTTTTTTAATATTCGGTGTAAATAAATTAAAGAAATATCATTAAAAACTCACTAATGTCAATCAACTAGAAATTTTTCTATTGATAGGGTTTTTTGAGTCAAAAAGTAATTTAGATATGGAAATTCAGTGGAATTATTTTTTAGATTGGATTACAGTCACAAAACCCTCACTACCTGACATTATAATAAGTACGTTGAATACTTAAAAAAACTGTGGGGCTCAAGGTGGATAACCAATAACGGTCCTTATTCCCAACTACTTGAGGAAGAATTAAGAAAGCACCTAAAAGTTGAAGAACTTGTTCTTACTTGAATGGAACACTTGCTCTTCAATTAGCCTTGCCAGCTTTAGGCTTGAAGGGCGAAGTGATTACCACCCCTTTTACTTTTTGTAGCGACTAAAAATTGATTTCTTTGGGAAGGATTAACACCAGTTTTTGCTGATATCGATTCCGACACATTTAATATTGATCCCATTGATGTCGAAAGTAAGATTTCTGAAAATACTTGTGCAATTCTTGCTGTCCACGTCTATGGCAATCCTCGTAATGTTGAAACTAACTCTGAAACAAATTTTTTGCAGATAAACATCATCTTTAATCGATTTTATGATGGTGCTCACAGCTTTGATGTTGAGTTTAATCAATTATGGCGATGTATCTGCCCTTAGTTTTCATGCGACAAAAGTTTTTAACACAATTGAGGGTGGAGCGTTAGTTACAAATGACAGAAAACTTGTGAATAACTGAGGTTAAGAGAGATCATGGGATCAAATGCGAACAAGAAACAGTCGGAATAGGAAGCAAATGCAAAAATGAATGAGTTTCAAGCAATTATGGGGGCTTCGCAACCTTGAGCAGAGATCAAAATATAGCATCTCGATGTAGACTCTATAACCAGTACATTGACAAACTGCATGTCTCAAAAGAAATTAACTTTCAGAAACTTACCGCCTCCAACTTATACAATGCCCCTATAATTCTATAACCAATACCAAAGAGACTTAATCCATGATAAATTACTTCAAAGCGGAATTGGCACAAGGAAATATTTCTATCCCCTGACCTCAAAGAGGCCATCAAGTAAATAAAAGAAGGGGCAATTTGATAAAGTCCATACTGAAACGGCCTTTCCAATATTTCAAAACGAGTATTGTGTCTCCCTCTTTATGATCAATTAACCAATAATGATGTAGACCACATCAGTAGCAGTCTAATACAAATTTTAAATTAAAATTTATCATTATAGGCTTACACACTTTGTATAAATAACGAGTTATATACAATCTCATAGTTTTGATTTGAGATGCCCTAAGAAAATCTTGGAAAATATTTCCTTTTGGGCAATAGCAGTTGCAGACATTTTACTTAAGAAATCTTCCTTAGTATCCAAAAAGGTGATTAGTTGAATGAAGAAGAGCAATCGGATGTTGCTACAGTTGTGGTTCCTTCCGATTCTTCAATAAGGTTTAGACTTTTGGATTTTTCAAGGAAGATACAAAGTGGCTATTATGTTAATAGCTGGATGGAAAGACAAAGAAACAAAGCGCTTCTGAAGAAAGTGTGGCATATCATCCAGTCGGATTTGAGTGATGATCCTCTAATCTCGGTCATAATACCGACATATAATAGATCTAAGCTTTTCTACTGAACGTGCGATTCCGAGTGTTCTATCACAAACCTACAGAAACTTTGAGCTGATAATTATTGGGGATTGTTGCACAGATGATACTGAACAACGTGTCGGAGAATTTAATGATAAAAAGATAAAATTCCATAATCTATCCCAAAGAGGCAACTATCCCGCAAATCCTCTTTTTCATTGAATGGTCTCAGGCTGCGTCCCTCGAAACAGGGGTTTGGAATTGGCCTCAGGGGAAATGGATAACCTGTATGGATGACGACGACGAGTTTTCAGACCGACTATCTAAATATCTTATTATCATATGCAATACAAAATCGCTTCGAAATGGTCTATGGCTTACTTTCAATGGAAAGGAGCCTGGAAAATGGGTTAATCGCGGTTCGTATCCACTTAACTCGTCAGCATCCTCCGTCATTCGGCGGTTTTGTATCGCTCAGAATTGAGTTTCATTAAGTACAATTTGAATTCGTGGAAATATTATTATGAAGATGATTGGGATTTATGGGAATAGAATGAAGCAAATCGGGGTCAAAATTGGGTTTATCAATCGCCTTGTTGGCAGGCATTATGTAGAAGGGCAATATTTGGAGTTTTGATAGAAAGACTGTGGAACAATAAAAAATAGAAAAAGCTGACCTTCTCTAAATTCTGGAAATCAAGTAAAACTATTGAATTGCGGATTCACCTTTTGGAAGAGGTTTGAAAGTATGCTCAAGTTCTCACACCACAAATGGCTGTGAAGAGGGTCAATTGAAATCGATGTGTGCACAGCAGTTTTAGCTAACGGATTTTTATTGACAAAGGATTTGGCGAGTGCTGATTATATTGTGTTTTTTGCCTGTGGATTGACCATTCCAAAAGAAAAGCAGTCTTTCAACATTATAATTAAGATGAAAGAAAAGAAGAAGAATAGTGCAAAAATGATTGTATGGGGTTGTTTACCAAAAATAAACCCTGAGGAATTCAAAAAGTATATTCGGGGTCTATTGTCGGTCCAAAGAAATTTAAATCCTTTGGACCGACAATAGACCCCGAATATACTTTTTTGAACTCCTCAGGGTTTATTTTTGGTAAACAACCCCATACAATCATTTTTGCACTATTCTTCTTCTTTTCTTTCATCTTAATTATAATGTTGAAAGACTGCTTTTCTTTTGGAATGGTCAATCCACAGGCAAAAAACACAATATAATCAGCACTCGCCAAATCCTTTGTCAATAAAAATCCGTTAGCTAGGAAAAACTGCTGTGCACACATCGATTTCAATTGACCCTCTTCACAGCCATTTGTCGATGTGTAAACTTTGAGCATACTTTCAAACCTCTTCCAAAAGGTAAATGCACAATTCGATAGTTTTACTTGATTTCCAAGAAAATTACAAGAAGGTCGCTTTTTCTATTTTTTATTGTTCCACAGTCTTTCTATAGAAACTCCAAGATGTTGCCCTTCTACATAATGCCTGCCAACAAGGCGATTGATAAACCCAATTTTGACCCCGATTTGCTTCATTCTATCCCATAAATCCCAATCATCTTCATAATAATATTTCCACGAATTCAAATTGTACTTAATGAAACTCAATTCTGAGCGATACAAAACCGCCGAATGACAAATGTTTTGACGAGTAAGTGGATACGAACCGCGATTAACCCATTTTCCAGGCTCCACTTCCATTGAAAGTAAGCCATAGACCATTTCGAAGCGATTTTGTATTGCATTTGATAATAATAATTCCAGATGATCGTCTGAAAACTCGTCGTCGTCATCCATACAGGCTATCCATTTCCCTGAGGCCAATTCCAAACCCCTGTTTCGAGGGACGCAGCCTGCAACCATCCAATGAAAAAGAGGATTTGCGGGATAGTTGCCTCTTTGGGATAGATTATGGAATTTTATCCTTTTATCATTAAATTCTCCGACACGTTTTTCAGTATCATCTGTGCAACAATCCCCAATAATTATCAGCTCAAAGTTTCTGTAGGTTTGTGATAGAACACTCGGAATCGCACGTTCGGTCAAAAGCTTAGATCTATTATATGTCGGTATTATGACCGAGATTAGAGGATCATCACTCAAATCCGACTGGATGATATGCCGCGCTTTCTTCAGAAGCGCTTTGTTTCTTTGTCTTTCCATCCAGCTATTAACATAATAGCCACTTTGTATCTTCCTTGAAAAATCCAAAAGTCTAAACCTTATTGAAGAATCGGAAGGAACCACAACTGTAGCAACATCCGATTTGTCTTCTTCATTCAACTAATCATCACCTTTTTGGATACTAAGGAAGATTTCTTAAGTAAAATGTCTGCAAGTCTTATTGCCCAAAAGGAAATATTTTCCAAGATTTTCTTAGGGCATCTCAAATGGAAACTTATCATTTGTATATAACTCGTTATTTATACAAAGTGTGTAAGCCTATAATGATAAATTTTAATTTAAAATTTGTATTAGACTGCTACTGATGTGGTCTACATCATTATTGGTTAATTGATCATAAAGAGGGAGACACAATACTCGTTTTGAAATATTGGAGGCCGTTTCAGTATGGACTTTATCAAATTGCCCCTTCTTATTTACTTGATGGCAGGTACCCTTTGAGGTCAGGGGATAGAAATATTTCCTTGTGCCGATTCCGCTTTGAAGTAATTTATCATGGATTAAGTCTCTTTGGTATTGGTTATCGAGAATTATAGGCATGTAAGCGTAGTTATATTTGGAGGCGGTAAGTTTCTGAAAGTTAATTTCTTTTGAGACATGCAGTTTGTCAATGTACTGGTTATAGAGTCTACATCGAGATGCTATATTTTGATCTACCTGTTCAAGGTTGCAAAGCCCCATAATTGCTTGAAACTCATTCATTTTTGCATTTGTTCCTATTCCAACTGTTTCTTGTTCCGACTTGATCCCATGATCTCTCATTAACCTCAGCTTATTAGCAAGTTTTCTGTCATTTGTAACTAACGCTCCACCCTCAATTGTGTTAAAAACTTTTGTCGCATGAAAACTAAGGGCAGATACATCGCCATAATTAAAAACCGACTGATTCTTAAACTCAACATCAAAGCTGTGAGCACCATCATAAATCAATTTAAGGTGATGTTTATCTGCAATTTCTTTGAGCGCTTCAACATTACAAGGATTGCCATAGACGTGGACAGCAAGTATTGCACAAGTATTTTCAGAAATCTTACTTTCGACATCAATAGGATCAATATTAAATGTGTCGGAATCGATATCAGCAAAAACTGGTGTTAATCCTTCCCATAGAATCGAATTTTTAGTCGCTACAAAAGTAAAAGGGGTGGTAATCACTTCTCCCTTCAAGCCTAAAGCTCGCAAGGCTAACTGAAGAGCAAGTGTTCCATTGCAAGTAAGAACAAGTTCTTCAACTTTTAGATGCTTTCTTAATTCTTCCTCAAGTAGTTGGGAATAAGGACCGTTATTGGTTATCCACCTTGAGCCCCACAGTTTTTTTAAGTATTCAACGTACTTATCAAGATCAGGTAGTGAGGGTTTTGTTACTGTAATCAAATCGAATACATCCAATTCGGAAAAAATATTCCACTGAATTTCCATATCTAAATTACATTTTTGTGACTCAAAAAACCCTATCTATAGAAAAATTCTATTTGATATGACATTAGTGAGTAAGTTACAATATTATTTCTTTAATTTATTTACACCGACTATTAAAAAACCTTATATATTGAGAGTTAAGTGAGAATATATTCCAAGTGCTGAAATGATAAATGCCCCCCACACCAAAACAAAAACTTGGACTCAACACTAACAAATCCCTTCCTGACAGAAGCAGACAGAAACAAACTCAATTCTAGTTAATCGTCAAAATCCTTCTCCTTCTCCAAAGAACAATTGTTAATCTAAATGCATCTATTATTAAATAATACCCTAAATCTACCGATAAACAGATGCTCACTCAACATTTAATCATATTGCAGATTGTTTAGGCATGTTAATTTGATTTACAAATTTTTTTTAGAATCTACGTTTAATATGATGCTTCATATTTTACGCATCTAATTTCGACTCTATTTATCATTTATTTTTCTCTTTGACGCTAGACATTTTTTGTATGTGAATTGACGATTCATAAAGGATATATGTTGAATGTTAAGTGACTGGAATTAGAAGGGTTTGACTTGGCTAAACCTATCTTTAGAAAGAAACGAAGTAAACTTGTAAGGATCTTGTTTGCACCTATTTTTCCTTTATTCTTCTTCGCGGGCTTTAGCTTATACTGCATAGGACACCCAGGGCACCAAAACATTAAGCAGCCGCAAAAATCAACCGTTAAAACGCTAACGAATCAAGATGGCGTTGAATTAATTGTTATTCCTCATGAGGGACAAATTCTTGCCGACTAACCTTGTTTAAGTTGTTGATTGCGACATTATGCCTCTGCGAGGCTTTTGCCTTTAAGGTTGCTTGTTGGGAGTTTTGATTTTATAAGTTTGCCTGTTTTTTCGCAAAGTTTTTTGTCGGCAGTGTATAGGGAGGCATTTATTTTTTGTGCGCCAGCTATGAAAAGTGCGTCATATACTGTTATGTTTTCAGATATGGCAATTTGCATTGCAAGATCTTTTAGTTCTCTTGTTGGTGTGATTGACAAGTCATCGTAGAGTTTTGTTAGATCTTCAATTGCAAAGCTTGCTTCTTTGGGATCTAGGTCTTTTAGTAGATTTGTGTGTTTCCAAATTACATTTAAACATTCGGCCAATGCGATGTCTACTGTGCATAGGCTGTAGCCTTTTCTTAAATAATTAGTGACTTCATTTCTAACTTCTTGGGAATCTGACTCGTTGAGGACTAACTTTGATAGTATGCTGGAGTCAAGAATTACTTTTATCGTTCTCGATCAGCTCTTATTAGAAGACTTGAGTCTGCTTTTGTTGTTCTTTTTTGAGCTCTTGACTCTATCTGCTCAATTGTTTTTATTAGTTCAACTTGTTTGATACGTTCTTCGAGGAAACTTTTAATTTCGAAACTCCACTGCTGCTCGGGGTTTTGCTCCATTTTCTCTTTAAGCTCACGGGGGATTCGTATGGTGTATGTAGAGGACATAACTATCACCATGACTATTATGTTTCGCAAATAAAAACATTATTGAATACAAATATGTTCACAAAAACGTAAACATTCATACATAACTTAAGATTCTTCAACCAAGCCCATCATGAGCATTCACTATATCATCTGGCGTATAGTTCATAATTCACGAATGTTTTTCCAAACTCTTAAGAATAATCTCTCGGATGCCTTCTGAAAGTTTTCGAAATTCCTTTTTGAAACTTTTTGTGAAAATCGATTTGTATTGCAAACTTTCCTTCAAGAGGCTTCTCTGATTTTCTCAGAACGTTAATAAGTTGCTTCTGACATTATGCGCCTAAAAATTTCGACACTATTTTTAAATCCAAGCTTCTTCTCGCCTAGCCGCTCACGATAATGAATAGGAATTTCCATTATTCCAAAGCCCTCTCGCTCCACTTGATGGTTAAGCTCTACTTCAACATCGAATCCTTTGGACTTCACTTGCCAATTCCTAAGAATCTCCGCTCTTACTAAACGCAAGCCAGTCAATGGATCAACTAACGCGACACCATTTAGAAAGTTGTGAGTAAAAGCTATGACACGATTGCCAAAATAAAAAAAGCCATTCAAACCGTTTAAGTCCATGTAACCGCTAAAGCGGTTGCCGCAAACCATACCCACATCTGGATTCTCCTCTAAAATCCGAATCATCTCAGGTATGTATTCAGCTGGATAGGTGTAATCTGCATCTGTGATAACAACGTAGTCAGCTTTTGAATCTAACAGTTTAACTGCTAGAGGCTAATGCGTCGCCTTTTCCTAATCCATCTTGCAAAACAACTTGGGCACCCAGCTCTCTTGCTACCTCTACGGTTTTATCTGTACTGTGGCCATCAACAACTAGAATCCGCGGATTCCCAAGAACCTTATTTAGCTCAGATATGGTGTAGCCGATGCCTTCTTCCTCATTTAAAGCTGCTATTAAAACCTGTATTGAAGAAGCACTTTTCTGCTCTATTCTTATGCGTACTCTTGAGGCTTTTTCAAAGGTGTCAACTTTTGGGCATTAGTATTCTTTAGCTGCCTTGATGATATTTCAACTTTTGCCATTTCCACTTGAAACAACTATCTGTACAACAACCCAAAATATTACAATCTACTAAATGGTATTTTGACATATAGTGCTAACAATTACATAACCTTAAATATTAAGAGACGAGCAAGAATATAATACAGGTATGCCAAAATGATAAATGCAACCTGCAAAAAGAAAAGAAGTAAACTCGCATTAGTTTCACTTTCGCCCTTGCTTCTGATTATCTTTGTTCTCGGTTGGCTCATATCCTGGATCGGACAATCAGGTCACTAAACATCAACAAACACTAGCGATCCTCTACAATACAAAACGCGAATACAAAGCACTAAGATGATACCCTCTAAAACAAAAACAACTCAGAGTCAACACTAAAGAATCCCTTCCTGAAAGAAGCGGATAAGAAATAAAGAGTACTCTAATTATACGTTAAAAAACTCGCCTTCTCCATCTGTAAACTTTCCATTCTAAATATTCCTATATTTAATTTTTTCGTAATCAATCTACAAACCCCTTGCTTGCTAGCTACAAACGATTTTGAAGCCTTCCCTTTCGCCTTCAAGCTAATTTTTCTCTCAAACCAACAACGGTTATAATGAAACATATAATGCATATTCAAAAAATCGATATACCAAAACCAAAAGCCACTTAGCCTCTATCTAATGATCTTCGTCATCTTCACACTGACTTGCTTTACTTAGAACCTGCGCAATTAACATATCTTTTAGAATTTCAGCCTCTACAGGTGTGCAGCCTGGGCTCTTCAAACCTTGAAGGTGCAAATCCACATGATCATCTATGGCCCTGCCCATTTCCTTAACATCTGGCAATAGCAAGATTTCATCTCCACACGAACACCTAACTGTAACCAAAGCTTTGGATTTTTTCGTATCTTTCAACCTACATTCTATTCAATTAAAAATTCTGCAACATCAAAAATTTTCCCTCTATCACTCAGAGTGTGGCCGCTATTTTGCTGTCAACCATCGACATTTTATGGGTTAGCCTAATTTCAGCAGCAGATAACTTTGCTATTTCAGCATCAACGGTTACAACTCGGAAATCTTGCTCAAGAAGTGCTGTTCGGAGTATTGCAGCTTCTCTGCCTTCTTTTCTTAGAGTTAGTTGATATACTTCATGAATCACTATTGCAGAAATATATCGTTCGTGATTTCTTCTCAAAGAATCTTTTAGTTTATTTATAATTATTGGGTCTGGCGAGTAATAATTTTCTACAAAAAATCTAGTGTCATAAACTGCTTTAGACATCTTCATCCCTTAACTTGTCAAGGAGCTTTTTCATTTCTTCGACTGTAGCGTATTTGGCGCCTGAACCTGCAAGATCCATTGTTGATAATTTTGGTTTGAAAAGGATGCCATTATTTGTATCTACGACTTGAAGTCTTGTTCCCTCTTCAATCTTGTATTTTAGCCGAAGTTTAACTGGAATTGTCGTTTGCCCCTTCCTTGTTACTACAACTTCACTTTCCAACTTTAAAACCACAATATTAACATAAGGAAACACTTAATAAAACTAATAAGCTAACAAGAAATAAAACACCAAGACAAATTTTTCGATTATTATTTATGTTCTACTTTTGCCAATCCGCACATGCTTTCAAGATGCAAGCGGTCTTTTGCGTTCTTCTCAACTTCACCCCTCAAATGCGTGGACTTTTCCAGATAATTTTCATACAACGCAAGAAACTCTTTCCCCGACATAGTAGTTAAATATCCAGAATCTCCGTCGAATGACAAAAGAGCGTTTCCCAAAAGCGCTTTCAAGTACTTTTCTAATTGAAGAAAACTCAGATTAGCGCCATACATTATCCTGGTTTTGCACACTTTAACTAACGCGACTGAGAGAACTTCCCGCACAATATCTAAGCTACTACGATTTTTATTGGCTGTTTTCTTATCTTTAAAAGACAACACAACACCTTCAGCTTCTAATCAAGGAAAAGCATCTTTCCAAAAATAATTGGCCAGTTTGCACGTGTTACCACTAGCCAATCCCCCCGTGACCGGAGTGGACAATTCTCGAATATTTTCCCAAGTAATCAAGAATACAAAGGTCTAAAGTTATAAAGTGAGAAGGGCAACAAGTAGAGCCCTTAGGTACACACAAAAATATTACAATTCTACCCAAATTATAAAAAAATAAAATGCTTCTCACATAATTCTTTAAAGCAAAAACAAAAGCAATAATTCCAATTTAAGGTAAATTCAAATACGTCAATAAATCTTGTGCAGTGCTTGATTTATTATTAGAGCCTTAGAAGATAATGATGGTGATGATGATAACACTTTTGAAAATTGTGATAGGTATTATCTTTCAAAGACAAAACCAAATTGCATAGTTTAACTTTTGAATAGCATTCACATTTTTAGTTAAATAGAATATCCAAGTTCATTCACTTTTCTAAGCAACGCCAGCAATGCCTTGCCTTTTTGAGTAATGCGATAGCACCCATTACCTTCACTGTCTTTGATTGCCTCAATGAAATGTTTGCTTAAGAAATCATCAAGGTATCTGTGAAAGCGTACATAATTCAAATTTGCCTGGTACATTATCTTCATTTTTTTCTGAGGCTTCAAGGTTGCTTCTAAGATATCTATAGTGATGGTTACTTGGCTACGTTTCTGCAATGCTACTCGCCTTAAATAAGCAAAATCGCGAAATGCCTATAAGCAATATTTCTTAATTCGAAATATATCCAAAACTTTTGCTTTAAATCAACTCAAATTTTCTAAAAATGAAGTTAAATTTTCTTAAACTATAGTAATTTATATCATTATGGATATTACTGTAGCGATAAGAATGAATATAGATCAGAAAAAGATTGCAACCATACATGACTTCTATTTAGATTTTGGTACAATGTCTGATCAACTGCAAAGTCTTAAAGAAAAGTTTCCTTCAGGCTTAATTATACCAATTCTGGGAAATGATATTGCAAGTCCAAGCCTAAAAAAAATTGTTAACGAAATAAACCAATGTGATTACCTTAGCAAGGTTTTTCTAGCACTCTCATCCACTGGACCTAGTGATTACGAAGAAGCAATGAGACTAAGTCGCACATTCAAGGTTCCATGCGAAGTGATTTGGTGCAACAAACCTGAAGTATTAACCGTTCTAAAAGAACTCAAAAGAAAAGGCCTCGACGTCACAGATTTATCTGGGAAAGGCAAAGACGTATGGATAGCAATGGGTATAGCTTCACTTGACCTTTTCGCTTTTGCTGTACACGACGCCGACATCGTATCCTACACCAAAATGCTACCCACACAACTGCTATACCCCATTATTGAACCCAAACTTGACTTCTTCTTCTCCAAAGGATACTATGCACGCATTAATGAAACTAAAAAGAAATTGTACGGCCGAATACACAGATTATTCATCAACCCTCTATTAGAAGTTCTCCAAGAAAAACTTCGATACTCAAAATTCCTAATATATTTACAGTCATTTAGCTACCCACTCGCAGGCGAAATGGCACTCTACAGCGACTTAGCCACCCATCTTAGAGTACCCAGCGACTGGGGACTTGAACTAGGATTACTATCAGAGGTCTATCGAAACGCTTCTTTCGGACGCATCTGCCAAATCGACCTTGGACTCTACGACCATAGACACAAACAAATTCAAGCCAACGAATTATTGACAACCGCCGAAGACAGCTTCGTAACACTGCTAAGAACCTTAACCGAAACCGAAAACATAAATGTCTCCAAATCTTTTCTCACCAGTCTTTACGTATCTTATAGAAGATTAGCGCAAGACAAAATCCGCCAATACCACGCAGATGCCACATGCAACAACCTCAATTTCGACAGACATGAAGAAGAAGTTAACGTAGACGCATTATCTTCAGTAATTATTTCAGGCGGAAAAAAATATTTAACTAACCCAGTAAAAGCCCAATTGCCAGATTGGCTAAGAACTATGGCAGCTATGCCTGATATCCGAGAACGACTCCGAGAACAAGCCATTGAAACCTAAAGATACAAAAATTATTGTATTCGCAGACCTTGACGGAAGCCTCTTAAATGACAAGTACGAATACGACCAAATAGAACCAATTATTCATCAACTTCTAACCTCAAATGTCGCAATTGTATTAGCCAGTAGCAAAACAAAAAACGAAATTAATTTCTACCGAAACAAATGGAAAATAACAGATCCATTTATCATCGAAAATGGCTCAGCAATCCTAATACCTAAAACTTATTTCGAAGCAAAATATGAATTCACAAAACGCATACAAGACTACAACATAATTGAACTCGGCACCGCCTACAGTATTATCCGAGAAAAACTTAACTTAGTCAAAAAGCATACAGGCGCCAATATAGTAGGATTTGGCGATATGACAGCCCAAGAGATTGCAAAAGACAGCGGGTTACCCACTTCATTTGGCGCAACTCGCTAAAAAAAGAGAATACAGCGAACCATTTCAAAATTTTAAGTGGAGTTGAGAAAGAGGTTTTAGAGGCAATAAGAGAAGAAGGCCTTTGTTATACCCATGGCGGCAGATATCTGACATGCTCTGGGAAATTGTGACAAAGGAAAGGCAACGACAATTTTAAAAAAACTATACTTGCAACAGTTTAAAACCATCTTCACAATCGCCATAGGAGACAACGCCAACGATTTAACCATGCTAAAAATAGTTGATAAATCCTTTTTTGTAAATAAAACAGCTGATAAAAACGCTATATGGAAAGAAATCCAATCAATAGCCCAAACCCAACTCAACAAAAAACAATAAATCAATAATACTTATCAATCAAATAAGGCTTTAATCTCTCAAAAGTTCTTGCTTCCTCAACAATTTTTTCTTCACACTCTTCACGACTTTTCTCCCAAGTATCTTTAAGGAAAACAGCCACTCTTCCAATCCAAAGAACCCTCAACGCATCAATTAACCTCTCTCTGAAGAACGTTGGTGTTTTGTGAAATTCAGCTATGAAAGAATAAACTGTTTTCGCCCAGATTTCTGAAGAAAAATCAACATTCGATGTTTCTAATTGATTTAGCTGCATCAAATTTATCCTGAATATCTCTGATTCTAAAATTGAACTATAGATATCTACGTATCGATTGTATTTGCTTCTAAACGCTTCTACCGTTGCAGGAAATGAAACTTCAATTTGTCTCACGAGTATCGTCATATTTAGCTTCGCCAAACATTGTCGTTTTAGAGATACCCCGTATTTCCTTCCATACAGAGTCGTATTGTTCTAATGCAGGTGAACATAGTGTTGATTACTTGCCGGAACATAGAAACTAACTGGCTCGATGGATCCTTAGCATCATGATTTTTTACACCCAATAGAGCTTGATTTACATCTGTAGCCTTTTGCAAGAGCAGTGCAGGTTTCAAAGATGTCGATGCCAAAACGACTAACATCAGCAAGCTCCCACATTTGCGAATCCAAGAGGTCCTCCACCAGATTCGATTGAAAGACCCAAAATCTCCCCCAATAGGTTGCCTGATCTCTTTACCAAAAAGACTTGCATATTACAGGATAACACAAAAAATTAGTAATAGTTCCATCATATTTGAAACGGTTGTAGTAAGGAGTCACAAAATCTGCCCCTGACATCGTTGGAGTAATCAACAAGTTCATCCACTCAGGAGTTATACTTCGCAAATCCGAATCCACAAGCGCTACGCTCTTCACTTTAAGATAAGCCGCTGCCTCAAAAATAGCCCTAACAGCAGTTCCCTTGCCTGATAATCCCATATAAATAGCTGGAATCAACTTTACTTCCGAAGGTAAAAAAACCCTTTTAACCGATCTCAACGTATCGTCTTTTGAATTTCCATCCGAGAGAAAAATTACAGACCTCAAATTGGGAAAATAAGTATCCAAACCCTTTGTTACCTGAGAAAGAACATAACTTGCCGTAAGAACATTATTAAAAGACGGAATCCCCACCAAAATATCTGCTTTTTCAATATCATGCAAATATACACGAGCATCCAACGATAACGCGGAATCTTCTTTATTCATAAATGTTCCACCACCATTATGTCTGCAATCTAAAATATCATTCGCTCAAAATTGCATCATTAATACTTAGATATCTCAAAATAAGAATAATTTCCAAAAAAAATTAAAGTAACAAGATTATAGAGTTATAATTAATCTTTCAAGGATATAATCACAGATAAATCGTTAACATTAGTCCCAGTAGCTCCAGTATAGATAAGGTCGCCAAGTTTTAAAAAAAACCTGTAGGAATCATTATTAGCAATATATTTTTCTGGATCCAACCCCAATAGCCTTGCTCGTTTCAGAGTGGATCCATCAATGATTGCACCTGCAGCATCTGTTGGTCCATCGACACCATCAGTGCTAAAACAAGCAATTACGCATTCCTCAGATTCCCTAAGATTCAAAGCTGCGGACAACGCCAGTTCCTGATTTCTACCTCCCACCCCTCTCCCTCCAACTGTTACTGTTGTTTCTCCGCCAGCGACAACACCAAAAGATCTCGAAGAATCGGTGCAGACAAAACCTTCACTAACAAGTTTTGCTAAGGCTTTCCCAACTTCCTTAGCCTCTCCCACCAACAAGTCAGCTAACAAATATGTGTTAAGCCCTTTAGAACCTAAGAACTCAACGGCTGCTTTGCTAGCGTTTAGGTTGTTACCGACAACAAAATTGTAAACCTTCTCAAAAACAAGATCACACGGTTTAGGTGTTTCCTCAAGCAGACCTCTTGCGCCCTCTGAAAGGATCTTACGAATAGAAACGGGCGCCTTCAACCATAAACCATATTTTTCAAGAATTTTTATAGCATCAGTAAATGTTGATGAGTCAGGAACTGTCGGACCAGAAGCAATCGAATCAAGTGGATCACCCATCACATCTGATAACACAAGGTTCAACAGCGTTGCTGGATAAGTTTTTTTTGCAAGCCATCCGCCTTTAAAAGCTGAAAGATGTTTTCGAACAGTATTAATTTCCGTTATGTTCGGCTCCACTTTTTAGCAACGAATTTGTAAGTGCTTGCTTATCCTCAAGCGACAAGCCTTCACGAGGAAGCGGCATAAGACTAGAGCCGCCGCCTGAAATTAGGCAAATAACTAAATCATCTTCTTTAGCTTGTTTGGCTAACGCCATAATACGCAAAGTACCCGCAACTCCTCTTTCGTCAGGAACAGGATGGCTGGCCTTGTTGAGTTCTATAACCTTAGTTTTTTGGCGTGTGCCATAAGGAATGTTCACAACTCCAGCAGTTACATGTTCGCCCATTATCTCTTCTACGACTTGCGCCATTTTACCACCAGCCTTGCCACCTCCGATAACGTAAACATGCTTAAACTTCCCTAAGCCAAACGTGCAGCCTTCCACCAAAAGCTGATCGTTCCTAATTCTCATTTTTTCTTTAATCAGCCGTTTAGGTTCCGCAGCCCTAACAGCTTGCTCAAAGCACTCAAGAGCCTAGCTCACGACCTCTGCGAATAACTGATGTTTTAACGCCAAAATTTTTTCGGTACCGAGTTATCGCATGTCTGAACTATTGATAAATGCTTATATTACGGTCTTTTAAAATACTAGCAGGGTTTTTTATGAGTGAAGACAAAAACTTAAGAGCTCTTCTTTTAAACGCCACCAAAGACCCAGCTTTCAGGATGCGTTTCTTAAGCAACCCAGAAGCTGTAGCAAAAGAACACAAAGTGACCTTAAAAGCAGACCAGCTAGAAAAAATAAAGAAAACAGCAGCCTTCATCGACTCCCTAAATGACATAAGACTCCCACCAGGACCAATCTACTACCCCATTGACCCAATTTTGAATTCATGGACACTTGGCGAAATCAGAAACGTTCTAAAATACAGCTACCTCGGAAAACTTCGATGGATATTCTACCCAGCCGAGATAGACCGAGTTGTAGGCGCAGGCATTAAGAGAACGCTAAAAGGAAAACAAAATAAACTTCTTTCCCTTTTTTATTTTATTTCTCTGAAAAAATTTTAAGGAAACGTCAACTTGGTTAATCTCTTAATAACTATGCGGTGCAACCGTGCATGCAGCTATTGCTTTGCAAAAGAAAAAATCCATTCATACGCACAAAGTAAAGCTGAAACAGAAATTAGCCTCCAAAATCTAGAAAAAGTCACAGAATTTCTAGAAAAAAGCAACAGCGATACGATTCAGCTGGCAGGCGGAGAACCGACAATTCACCCAAAATTCAAAGAAATCCTACTAACCTTACTGAACAAAAAAATCAGCGTAAACCTTTTAACCAATGCCCTATGGAACCCTGAACTCAACACCCTCTTTGAACAAATATCACCTACCTCGCTTGGATTTCTAATAAACATCGACAAACCATCAATCTACAACCCTCAAGAGCAACAACGCCTCGAAAACAACCTTAATTTCCTAAGTAAACGTGGAAACGTAACAGTGAGTTTCAATTTTTTTGAGAAAAAACCAGATTACGATTACATTTTTGCCTTAGTAGCAAAATACGGTTTTAAAAATCTTCGATTAAGCTTCTCAATGCCAGTAAATTTTGAAGGAAAAACAAACATACGTCTCAACATTGAGGATTACAAAGCTACGGCAAAATACGTAATTGATTTTGTACATAAAGCTGAAGAATTGGGTGCAACCGTTGGATTGGATAATGCAGTCCCCATCTGCATGTTTAACCCGGAAGAATTATCAGAACTCATGATCAAACAAGTTGTTGCACCAAACAGAAACTTTGTTTGCTATCCAGCAATCGATATTGGCCCCGATCTTTCGGTTTGGAGATGTTTTGGCACATCTAAACTTTTCAACAAAAAACTCGAAGAATTCAAATCATTAAACGACCTCTACGACTACTACCAGCGAGTAAGCAGACTCTACCAATTCAAGTATTTCCCCTTAGAAGCATGCAGCACTTGCGATCATGCAAAAAAGGAGCGCTGCCAAGGCGGCTGCATAGGATTCGCAGAAGCAAAATGTGAAGAACTAGGAATACCAGTATCTGAGCCC
Organism: Candidatus Bathyarchaeota archaeon; assembly: GCA_963831895.1. GTDB lineage: Archaea > Thermoproteota > Bathyarchaeia > Bathyarchaeales > Bathycorpusculaceae > Bathycorpusculum. The sequence continues at coordinate 35,505 of CAWHSD010000023.1, read as the reverse complement.
TCAGATAAAGAACTCCTAAATCTCAAACCAATCCTCTCAGACCAAGTGACTATTCGAAAGTATAATTTGCCCACAGAAACTGCAACAATCAATCTTCATGATGGTTGCGAAATGGAAATCCCAACATCAATCGCAGAATTAATCGTGTATTTTGATGGAAAAACAACAATTCATCAAGCAATGAAAACCAAACTCTCCGGAGGGCCTCAATCCGAAGAAAATGATGTTTTTGGTGATCTTTTGATAGAAATGTCAAGTCAAGAAATCTTGCCAATAGTCAGACGATTAATAGAAAAGAAAGTATTATTGTCCAAGTAACAGTTCCAGATTAAGAAAATAATCAAGAATTCAACTTATAATTTCGACATTTTTACAAAATGCATACGATTTACTTTGATTGTAGTATCACATTGCCCAAATCCAAAATGGAACAAACTTTATGTTTAATCCATCAACAGTTTCTTCGCCTTCATAATCATATGTTATTATCGTACACTCACTTTGACGCATAGCTTTTGCAGCTTCTACAAGAGCAGAAACCTCACGTTTATAAGTTTCAGACGCAGAAACATCAAATGTAACTTGTATTAATTGCGAATTTTTTTCGCCAATCATGAAATCTACTTCTCTCCCCGATTTTAGTTTGAGATAATAGATTTGTTCTGCAGCTTTTCGTCGTCTTAACAATTCAATAAAGACAGCGTTCTCAAGAGCTCTTCCTTTATCTATCTCGCCAAACAGCTTTGAAAGCCCAGTGTCTATCACATAGGTTTTCTGTTGTCTAGCGAACCTTTTTTTGGCACTTTTATGATATTGTTCAAGGGTAGCCACAAAAAACACAGCTTTTGCGTAATCCAAAAAATTAAGAATAGTTTTTCTACTTACTTTTAAGCCAACGCTACAAAAATAATTGTACGTTTTCGTGGAGCTAAAATAAGCAGCGTAGTTGCTTGCTAATATCTTGAGGAAAACGTTCATGTCACCAGTTTCCCTAAGCTTATAACGTTTGATTATATCCCTGAAAAATATGGCGTCAAAATAAGATGACAACAGTTCCATTCGTCGTTGGGAATTATCTGTTAAGGCTACTTCTGGAAAAGACCCATATTCAAGAAAATCGTCAAGTGCTTTTAACACAAGCCCTTTCTTCATTGAGTATTTCAAACTTTCTTTGCCTTCGTTAATGCCTTTTGCCTTTATGAATTCGCGAAAAGAGAAAGGGTAAACAGTATACGAAAGGTTTCTACCCGCAAGAGCTGTAGCTATCTCAATGCTGAGCAATTTAGAAGATGACCCAGTTATAAATATCCGGTATTTGTGCATGTCATAGATTTTTCTGACCCATTTATCCCAATTTTCGACATTCTGAATTTCATCCAAAAAAAGATAGATTAATCCTTCCTCAGGGGTAAATGCCATACCATGTGCTATGAGGAGGTTATCTAACTCGATTGCTTTTGTGGCTATAAGCCGCTCGTTCTCAAAATTTATGTAGATAATGTTGCTTTTTTTTACGCCGCGATTCAAGAGTTGTTCTATACATTGGAACATCAAGCTTGTTTTTCCTGAGCGCCTAACCCCTGCAATGGTGATGATTTTGTCTGCACTCATGTCTATGTCTATTTCTCTTCTTACTGTTAGTGGTATTTCGAGGTTTTTCCACAGTTCAAGCACATACCGGAAGTCATCTATCGTTGGCATACGTTTACTATAGTAAACGTATAATATAAATTTGCGTGTAGTATAATATACGAAATCCCTTTAAACAATCGAAAAAATGGACCAGCGGAATTTGAACACAAATTTGTACAAACACGGTTTAGGGTTAATAGACGCTGGGAGGCAAAACGGATAAGGGCGAAGGACAGCATGTTAGTGTAGGAGAGTCAAGCAAAATAAAAAACAAAGCGAAAAACAAAGCAAAAAATGAAACTAAAAAAGAAAACCAAACAAAAAACAAAGGCAAAAAGGATTGGCAGCAAAGATAAAAAACTGAAAAAAAGAGACAATGCGCCGCCAATTGGGTCACGTGACTCTTAACTTTCTTCTGCCAGCAGATCCTTTAAAAAACAATCCAGTTTTGGGTTCGAACGATATCGAGCAAAAACCAACCGAGAACTTCGAACAAAAGAAACCATATTTAATTAAAGGCACAATCGGGTTCTTGGTGTGAAAAGCTTAAGAAAGGCAATTTTGCTTAAGTTGGCATGTTCCAAGATTTGAGGGGCTTTGCCCAATTTATTTCTGTTGAACGAGGACTCATGCTCTTCATGATTTCAGTCGGAGCAACCTTCCTTATGGGCGAAGCGCTCATTTGGCCTGCAGCACTTTTTCTTGGGGTTATTGTTTTTTGCATTTGGAGTTCAGTTGATGCCATGAACAACATTTGCGATGTGGACTTAGATATCTTGTCTGATCCAGCAAGGGCTAAGTTCACTAAAAAATTAGGCAAATTTGGCTTCTTCGTTGCAGTTGGGTTTATGGCGCTGTCTCTATCGTTGGGTGCGGCAACATTGATGCCGTTTGTGCTACTGTTTGTGGGTCTAGGCATCTTTTTTGGAGTGATCTATTCCGTTCCACCCTTCAGGCTGCGAAAAACCACCTACAAACCAATCATTAATTTTACGGTGGGTGCGGTTCCAGTTATGATTATTGCAGCGTTCTTCAACGTGTTTTCAATTGACATAATAATGTTGATTTTGCTTATCGGCGTAACAACAGCAGTGAACAGTCTGTGGGAGGATTTGGCTGATTTTGCCTCGGACTTCCACAGTGGATCTAGAACAATTCCAATAATTTTAGGTTTCAAGCGTGGTTTATTCTTAACCGTCGTATTGGGCTACGTCATGATTCCACTTATGATTCTAGTGGGCTTACTATTCCAACTGTCAATTATTTACTATGTTACATTGGCGACTCTTGCAAGCTTTATCACTCTGCGTTTAATCCAAAAAAGGCAAACACTATTCAAAGACGACAAAGCAGATACAAAAAAACTCTTCAAATTAGGCGAAGTGTTGGCTAAGGATTTTGTGATAGTAGCCATTGTATTTACTCTAAGCCTAATGCTCAGTAGTTTGCTTAAAATCAACCCAATATTTTAAAAAAATGTTGCTCAAAAACAAGTATTCCAAATGGCAGAGCATCTCCACAATTAGATTGAAGTTTCTCCCTCCGCGATTTAGACAGAATACTGGGTTGAATCCTCCAATCAGTGAAAACAGCACCCGCAAAACCACTTTTCCATTTGCAAGAAGGTATCCAAAGGTATTCGCTTGATTTACGGAATCAAGTTTTAATATTTCTGCAACAATCTTAAGGGTCAGTGAACGATTAATGCTTAAGTGGTTTGTTGGAGGTATTGTTGCAACTGTCTGTTTCTTTTCGTCATTCCTTATTCTTTATCATCAGAAGCTTACTTTTGGCGCTTGGTTCCAGGTCAGCCAAGTTCTCCATCATGAGACTTTTGCCATAGCTTTTTCTGTTTTGGGGATTGGAATCCTAATAGGCACAGGTATTGCTTCAATTATTGGATACGCAAAAAGAAGTTAAAAGACAAATACCAAAGCACAAGTGAATTCGAGCGTTCTCCCAAGTCCAACTTATGGTTTTCGCAGCATCTCTCGACAAAATCGCTCAGGAAATCAGGAACCCCCAGTCAAGTGAAGAAGTCACACGCGATGGTTGGAGGCGGCGTTCATTCTTGTCCAAAATGCAAGATTTTCTTCTATTTCTACCGCTTTAGCCAACTTCAAAACATATAGAATACAATAAAAAAAGAATGCCCTATGTATAGCGGAAAATTCGAGTAAGATCAGGGTTTTCTAATTTCGATACATTCCATTTATTCTAATATTTAGATTCTGGAAATGAAGATTATATAATGAATTAAACTCGTAATATTTCCGACAGGAAAGAAGAATATGAAGCTACCAACCGTTTATATCTTAGCTGCAAACCTCGGCTGCCTCTTAACCATGAACGTGATAACCTTAAAAATATTGTTGGATGGCGGGATTTTGCTTGTGGAACCAAATTTCGCAATAATAGCCGGCGAAACAGTTGGGGTTCTATTAATAACAATCTTGACAGTAGCGTGGTTGCTGCAGAAAATTAGAGCTGCCAGGTAAACCTCAAAGTTTGTAGAAATGTAACCTTACTTTCATTCTATAGTTCTCAATACGACAAAAACACTAAAACCAAAACAGTACATATGAACACAAAATTGATTGATATGAAATGCCTGAATGTAATTGCTGTTCGGGTTATTTTCTGAGTTGAAATATTTGGGATTCTATCCTCAATTCAAAATTAAAAACAAGCTAAAAGTGAGCAGGGCGGGATTTGAACCCTCGGCTTTACGTTGAGAACACATGCAATCATTTTCTAAACTATTTTCTCTTGTTCGCGATCAAGCCTCGTCTTGCAAAATAATTTTTTAAAGTTGTTTATCACATTTTGTTAGTTGGAAGCACTATCAATAATGATTGAAGGTTAGGTAACATCAACATTGAAGAAGATCTCTTAGAACACATCGTCGCAAACCCAAAAATTATGAACGCAAAACCCATCGTAAAGGGCACTATTCTGGAAAACGCCATTATTGCCTCTGAGAAGAAAATAAGGGTGCACCGAATAAATAAAAGTAGAAAATTTTGTGGTGGACCGGGCGGGATTTGAACCCGCGGCTTCCGCGTTGCGAACGCGGCGATCATACCGAACTGATCTACCGGCCCTTTTCTGAAAAAACACGGTGATAAGAACATTTAGAGCTTTCGGTGACTATTAAAAATTGATTTGAATTAGAGAAGAGTTTAATGCGACGAACTAATTACAAGTAAACCAAAAGAATCTGATCAGACTTGCAATTAGCAAATCCCTCAACAACCTACTCCAAATCAACAACACCCTACATGAAAAAACTTAACCACAACCACAACAACAACCCAACAAAACCCAAACCACAACCCAAAACAAAAAACAAACCCAACAAAAACCCCAAAAAAAAGCACACACACAAAAAAACCCACAACAACAACCAAACAAAAACAGCCTAAAACCAAAGAAAACAAAATTTATACTTTTATATAGTCTTTTAGCGTACTTTGCGGTTTGGGAACGCAATGACTAACAACCAAGAAACTGACCAAAACCTCAGTTTGCCCACAAACTACACTCCGCTAGTCCTCGAAGAGGAAATGCGTGAATTCTGGAAAAAAAATGACATACGAAACAAGCTTGAACAATTAGAAAAAACCGCAAAGGGCAATTTAGGTTACGTAGAAGGTCCTCCAACACTAAACGGTATCCCACATATTGGACATGCACGTGGACGAATCATGAAAGATATTCGTTACCGCTGGAAAACCATGGAAGGTTACTACATGCCATTTTGGGCGGGATGGGACTGCCAAGGACTGCCCGTGGAACTTGAAGTCGAAAAACTTCTCGGAGTAAGAAACAAACGGGAATCTATACAAAAATTCGGCATGGAACGCTTCATAGAAGAATGCAAAAAAGCAATCATGCGATACCACCAAATGTGGCTAGAAGCAGACAGCCGCCTTGGTATAGCAATTAATCAAGACAAAGCATACTGGACTTACAAAGACAGCTACATCGAACGCGAATGGTTCTACCTTAAACACGCCTGGGAACAAAACCTCCTCGAAGAAGGCCACTACGTTGTAGCTTACTGCCCAGGATGCCAAACCAGCCTAAGCAGCGCCGAAGTAGGCTACGAAGGCAGCTACAAAGAAGTCGAAGACCCCTCAGTATACTTCAAATTCAAAGTAACAGGCACACAAAACGAATTCTTCCTGATTTGGACAACCATGCCCTTCACAATCATAACAGACACAATGCTTGCCGTTCAACCAAAAGCCCAATACGTCAAAGTCCAAGTCCACCAAGAAAGCTGGATAATGGTCCGCCCACGCGTCGAAGCCGTCATGGCAGAACTCGAAATAACCAATTACCAAATTACAGAAGAAATAACAGGCAAAAGCTTGGAAGGAATTGCCTATGAATACCCATTTAAAGACATAATTCCCAAGCAAGCAGAACTAGAAACCAAACACCCACTAGTTCACAAAGTCGTAGCAGAAGACTTCGTTGACGTCAACACAGCCACCGGAGTAGTTCATCTTTCACCAGGCAACGGCGAAGACGATTTTTGGGTCGCAAACCGAAGAGGAGTACCTATTTTTGTTCCATTTGATGATGAAGTCAAATTTACAAACGACGCAGGCATATTCACAGGAGTATTTGCCCGAGACGCAGACGCGCTGGTTATTGAGGAACTACGAAACCGCAACGCCTTTGTAATGGTCAAAAAAATCAAACATGAATACCCAACCTGTTGGCGTTCCCATCACAAACTTGTTTGGTTAGCAAGAAAAGAATACTTTTTGCGAACAGACAAAATCAACAGCAAAGTATTAGAAGCTGCAGAGAAAATTGAGTATTTCTTTGAAGAACCAAAAAACCGTTTTCTTGGATTTTTAAAAGAGGGAAAACCATGGTGCATCAGCCGAGAACGCATCTGGGGTACACCTTTACCAATGTGGACTTGCGAGAAATGCTCAAACAAACACTTAATTGAGAGCAAAAAAGAACTCATCGAAAAAGCTCAAGAACCGATTCCTGAAAACTTTGAGTTACACAAACCCTGGGTTGACCGAATCACCTTAAAATGTGAAAAATGCGGCGGAGTTATGCGAAGAGAGGACTTTGTACTTAGACACTTGGCACAACAGCGGAGCCTCACCATACGCCCGTTTCAATGATGAAGAATATGAAAAGTTTGTTCCAACAGATTTCTTAACCGAAGGCATCGACCAAACCCGCGGCTGGGCTAACTCGTCTACTGTTAGAATACATTATTTTAACAGGAAAACCAGTTGCACCCTACAAAGCGTTTCTATTTCAAGGGTTAACGCAAGATTCAAAAGGAAGAAAAATGAGCAAAAGCCTTGGAAACGTCATCGAAACCAACAAACTCCTCGAAAAAAGCAGCGCAGACCTTTGCCGATTCTACATGATACGCAAATGCTCGCCAATCGACTTCATGAGCTTCGACGTGGCAGAAATTAGCCGCAGACCCTACCAAGTCCTCTCAACGCTCTACCACCTAAGCCGATTCTTCCTGCAAAACGCCACATTCGACGAATTCAACCCGCAAAAATACACCTTAGAATGGGCTTTTAAGAATGAGAAAACTTCAAGCACCTGACCTTTGGCTCATGTCTAAATTACAGGAAAAAATCCAAGAATACACCAACAAACTTGAAAGAAGCGAATTCAACTGCGCAGTCGCAGTTTTAGATGACTTCGTAATTGAAACATTAAGCAGACTTTACGTACCCATGATTCGCAAAGAACTTTGGACTGATGAACCTGAAACATTTGAGAGACGCCAAACCATCTACGCACTACTACACCACACTCTAAAAACTGTAACTTTACTCTTCAACCCAATTACACCATACATAAGCGAAGCACTCTACCAGAAAATCTACAAACAAATAGAACCAAATTTACCAGAATCCGTTAATTTGGCTTCATGGCCAACCCCAAACCAAAAAATGGTAAACAAAACCTTGGAAGAAGAATTCGACATTCTCTTAAAAGTAGTATCAATCTCATACGCAGCACGTCAACAAGGAAAACTAAAGCGCCGCTGGCCGCTAGCTAAAGCAACTGTTGTTGCACCAGAAAAAACTCTACAAGCATTAAAAAATCTTGAATCACTGTTCCTGGAACAAACAAACGTTAAAACCGCCGAATTCGCTTTGTCAATCCCCGACTACATTGAAGGAGAAAACTGGGTTTCAAGCCAAGAAGACACAATAACAGTTTTCCTAAGCGGGCAACGAGACGATAAACTACTGGGCGAAGGCATAATGCGGGATTTAGCACGACGAGTTCAAGCATTACGTAAAGAGATGGGATTCGTACCGACTGAAACATTAGACTCAGTACACATTGCCGAGTTAGATACAGAGAGCATGGGATTCTTAGAGCCATATTTACCGGAGATGGCAGGATTGGTCAGAGCCAGAAAAGTCTATTTACATGTAGCCTGCAGCGAAATTGAAGCAAAATGGCATGAGTCAGAACTCGACGGAAAAAAAATTCACATAAACATCCACTAGGCGAAAAAATGGAGCAAGAAACAAACAACAACAAACTATACAAGTGCCCTCATTGCGCCTGTATTTTTCTTAACCAATCAGACCTAGATAAACATCTAAGTGTCTTTGGCAACCAAAAAGAACGCCACGATTATGAATACAAAAAAACGCATGCCAAACTAGAACACGGATACGGCGAAGAATAGCCAGTTTTTTCTAATGTTATTTTGTTAAGAAAGAGAAGTACATTGTTAAAAACAACATTATCAAACCCTTATTGAATTTTGTTAGGGTAATTCACAGATTTTAATGTCTTTGCCGTAACGTTGAAGATCTTTGTCTTGAGAATAAACAAGGCTTACGGATTGGTTGATTGCAGTAGCCACGATTAATGCATCAGGCAGTCTTCCGCCTCTTTTCGCTCGCAGATTGGCTGCTAAATCTGCTATTTCAAAAGTTACAGGAATAATCTTAAAACCATTAAGTGTCCAATCGCTTAGCAATCTTTTTGCTTTAGCAGCTTTCGATGTGTCACCTGTCAAATAGAAGCCTGTCAAGATCTCAGAGATTGTAATAGTTGAGACGAGCCCTTCATTTTGACTTTTCATGAATGTATCCAAGATTTTTTCTACTTTGCCTGCCTGAGGTTCTATGCCCTCAAAAAAATAAATCAAAACATTAGTATCCAAAGCTATCTTCATTTTTTGCTTTCCCAGTCTTCGCGAATTTTCTTCTGGTATTTCACTGGATCCCCAAAGACACCTTTCCCAAATCCCTTCATCTCAGCTACAGGGTTGAAGGGTTTTAAGAGCAAGCCTTCGTTTGTTTCATTGATTTCCATTATTGTTCCTTCTTCAATGTTGTATTTCTTGCGAAGTTTTTTCGGAATTACTACTTGTCCGCGCATTCCAACCTTTACTCTATCAGACATACTTATCTATCAGATAATATATATTTCAGACAAATAAATCTTCTGCGAATAGTAGGAATGAGATTGCCACATCGCCGATCTAGTCAGGCTAATTTATTTTGTCTTAAATTCCCTTTTCACGTCGTCAAGTTGCGAGCCAACAATTTCTAAGTTATCAATGTTACCTAAGCCTTTTTGATGAGCTACTCTGATATGCTTTATGTCATGTGGGTCAATTCCCATAACTCTTGCGCCCGTCGCATCGGTGGCAACAGGGTCTTTTCCCGCAATTATTAGATCCATTTTTACGGGTGAACCATCAGTTGGACCTTTGCCTTCCATAGCGACGAAACCATCGATCACCGTTAAGTTAGAGTGTATCACGGTGTTTATGTCAACTATAACACCACTAATTCCTTTGGCGTGGTACTTCATTTTGAGTTTATCTGGCAAGAGCCCAAACATATTCTTCATACCCAACGTTACTTTTGTTGCCATATGAGTTTTCATTTTAGCTGCGCTTATAATTGCAGATTCAGTTACAATTCTTGGTACAGTTATTTCTTTTAGGCATTCACCGTTTGGGATTTTAATTTTAACTTTGTCTTTGACATGACGTAGGTTGAGACATTCAACGTCATATTGCGCGCACATTTCTTTCATCCCTGTAGCTTTGAAAGCTTTGTCCGCATTAGTTATTGTGGCGTCTGATTCTACAACAAAGATTTCTACGGGAAGCTTCTTTAATCGTTGAATCAGGGCTTCAACTACAATAGGATCGGTTGTAGCGCCACTGTCCCATGTTTTAGTAGTTATGAAGTTTACTTTAATGAGAACCTTCTTGCAACCTGCAAGAGCTGATTGGTAATCTACCAAATCTAACGCTTTAAAAACTGAATCAAGCCCTCGCTCGCCTTTAACTATAGCCACCTTTGATTTATCCGTAAAAACACCTATTGGTTAAAACTTGAAGAAAGCTTTAAACATTTACGATTAAACCAACCCATAATTAACACAAAAAACTACCCAAAGAAAGGTAAAGGCAAACCCAACAACAACGCAGTTAATAATCCAGCACCTAGTCCCAACATTATTGGGAAAGGTAACCCTGGAAAGATACCTTTCTTCTCCAATGCAAAAAAAGTTATAATTGAGCCTACCAAAATACCGACTACCGATGTTATTGTTGGCAGAATGCTTTGAGGAAAACTAAAAACCATAACCCCCATCATCATAGAATAAAATACTAAGTCGCCCAAACCCATCTGAATGTCTTTAAACGAAAAACTCAAACCTTGAAGCATATCAAGACTTGATGAATTCGCTATTTTGCCAACTGGACCCTTGTAAACCGCAATAACGTCATAAACAGCTAGGAAAACTAGAAGCACAATTGCACTGGACAAGGGAACATATTTAGCAAAAAAAATCCCAAGAGCACCACCTAAACATACGACCACGACATTTCGAGCAGTACTTCCAAAACGGAAGATTGCGAGATCAAAAAGAATAGTTATTACTATGGCTGAAGCAGCTATGACATAGTAAACACCCTCGAAATATGGAAAAAGCGCAAGCAAATACACAACCGACAGCAACAACGAAGCAGTAGTCATAGAAAGTACAATTAAACCTTTGATCACACGTTTGTTTTTTCGTTTAATCAAGACATAAAAGACACTAGCAGCTAACGCGATTAATATTACAAAGTAAAGCCCGTTTCCAATAGACGCTTCAGGTGTATCTCCAATAATCGGTACGGCTTGAATGCCGCCTGTTTCTTGTGGTGCAAGCAAATAAGCGCAGCCTAAACCGAAGATAAGGCTTGCCAGTATTGGAACCAAATAGATTATTTCAAATTTGAAATTGTCCTGCCCTTTCGTTTCGGATTTAGGCAATTCAGGTTTTGGTTGCTCAGTCACATTCTTAACCTTAGATTGTAAATAGATTTTGGCTTAAATTTGATAGGTTTCTCCAGTTCTCGGAGCCACAGCGTCCAATCCCAACTCAGTTTTCGCCCAGTTTGCAAAAAGTTCGCAGTTGCCTTCTGCGCCATGAACCACAAAGACTTTGGGATTGCCGCCAAGACGCCTCAAGGCTTCTTTAAGCATGCTAGCCCCGCAATGAGAGGAGAAATCAAAATGACGGTATTTCGCTTTAATCTTTCGAACTTGTCCATCGATGGTGCATACGCCTTTCTCCATGAGTTCGCGACCTGGTGTACCTGGAATCTGGTAACTGACTAAGAAAACCGCGTTCTTTGCTTGTTTACCAAGTTTTGAAACATAGAATGCTGCCGGTCCACCTTTAAGCATGCCTGCAGTAGAAATAATTACTCCTGGCGTTTTGAGTGCTCGTCGTCTGTCTCTCCAGCCTTCCACCCAATCAGCTGAATGCATGGCATTCATGAAAAGCTTTGGATCTTTTAGGAATTCTTTGTAATTCATAATTACTCGGCTTGCTTCACGAGCCATTCCATCTAAAGTTACAGGGTAATCAAAATGGTGAGCAGCTAAAACAGTAGCCATCTCCTGTGAACGACCAACACCAAAAGAAGGCACTAGAACAGTTCCACCTGCTTCTGCAACTTCAGTGCACGCTTCGACGAATTGTCTTTCAAGCTCTAAACGTTCAGTATGATCTGAATCCGCATAAGTGCTTTCTATAACGACCGCATCTAAATCTCCGTAGTCCATTGATGCACCAGCTAAGAGTTTGCTCTCTTCCAAATTAAAGTCACCAGTGTACAAGAACCGTTTACCTTCAGCTTCGAGCAATACCTGAGAACTTCCTGGGGTATGACCAGCGTTAAACAATTTCATCTTCATATCCCCAATAGTCTCTTCCACACCAAAATCCAGGTGCTTATTGTTATGCATCATAGTTTTGAGTTCAAGATACTCAAAAGGTAAATAATATCCAGACAGGTGAATAAAATCTTGAACCAATAGTTGGGTTAACTCCAAACTAAGCTTGTTTGTGTACAATGGTTTTTTATCGTTTATAAAAAAAATAGGTACAGCACCGGAATGGTCGAGGTGACTGTGAGTCAAAATAACAGCATCAACCTCTTTAGGCGGAATATGCATAGGAAAACCTGGTTCATTATCAAGCATAACACCATAATCGCACACCACCTGAGTTTTCTCAGTCTTTACAGATACGCCTATTCTGCCAACTTCTCTAGCTCCACCTAAAAATCCAACTTGCAATCAGGATCAATCCTATTTAGTTAACGTTACGACTAAAAATGAATCTTTGCTGTTTTAAAAATGTATTGACCCTGAACTTACTTGTGCAGACACGGCGCCTTTCTTTATAGCTTTCAAAACCGCATCCAAACTAAGCGAAGCATCAACTTTGTTGCAAACACTAAATAACTCTGACACTTGATGAGCATCACTTCCCGCGGTACCAGGCAAACCTAAACTTTTAGCGAATTCTTTAGCCTGGTTATTGGCTTCTTTGCTAGATCCCCCATTTTGAACTTCGATAGCATCAACTTTATAGTTCCTGGCACGTTCACCCATTCCATATTCCCTGAAAGGATGAGCAACAATACAAACTCCACCAACAGAATTGGCAAAATCTACGACAATTTCAGGAGTCCAAGGTTTAGGCGGCAACTCATAAGTTCCTAAAACCAACAGATCACCCTTTGGCGTACTAATTTCAACGCCCGGAATTATCAATATATCTGGATAAGCGGAAGCTAACTCAACTGTTGCTCTGCAACCTCTCACGCTGTCGTGATCTGTCACGGCTGCAACTTTTATGAATTTGTGTGCGACAAGCATATCAACGAGTGTTTTGGGTTGAACAAGAGAATCTGGCGAATAGACGGTGTGAATATGGAAGTCAGCATACAGAGGTTCTATAATTACATCTCCATGATTTCTCAAGGGTTAAGTTATCAAATTTGCGTTAAGCGTCTATAAGCATAATGGGGTAAAAAAAGTTATCCAAACTAAATTAATACCTGTGGAAAAAAAAAATTAAACTTAGTTTTGTTTTATAGTTTGAAGACCTTATAGATTCTACTCTCTCAATTGTTCCCGCAAGATAGCTTCTAAATGGTTAAAAATCTCTTTGCTCCCTTGAATATTCGCGTCTACAGATTCAAACTCTAAACCTTTTTTTCTGCAAGCATTTTGGGACGATTGTTTAACTGCGTCAGTCCAATGTTTAGGATCATTAAGTAATGTAACACTTTGGTAAAATGACCGCTCAATATACTCAGCTGTTTGGTTTGCAACATAATTTATTGTCTCTAAATCAAATGGATGTGCCGCTTCATGCTGAGACAGAGGGTAAACCTCATCCAGCTCCAAAGGAACTAAACCGAATGGAGCCGAATAAACACAAACATGGACCTGACAAGAGAGTTCTTTCCCTATAGTCCTGAATAACTGTCTGATTTTCTTAAATTCAGGTGCTTTGTGAAAAGGTTTGTTTCTGGTTTGGGGAACAAGTAAAAGCACCCTTGCATTCTGGGGTGGCAAGTACCTTTCGGTTAGTCGTTTGCGGTAATGGGTGATTTCCGGTCGTGCAAGTCCCACTGAGTCGAAATAGAAGAAACCACTACTTTTTGCTGTTGGACTGTATTTTTCAAGGAAATCAGCATGTTGACGCAGATGTTTTAGAGCTGAAAGCAACGCTGGATGCGCGTGAACTCGCATTTCAGTGTGTTCCCAGAGACGACCGTCCCGAATGGCTTGTTTGATGCGCTTTATTTCTGCTAAGCAAACGTAGAGGTTGTGCTCAGCAAGGAAAACTTCACGTTCTTTGGGCGATTTTTTCTCTAAACCTCTAGGTGTTTCTGCGGAGCATCTTGGGCAACTGCATGGGAAATAATCCAGTTCATTTACGCGCCATGTGCCATTTTCAGTCATATAGCGATTCTCCCGAGCATAGAGCGCGTAAGCGGCGGAGTCAAAAAGGTCACAACCCAACGCTACTGCCAACGCAAACATTGAAGGATGCCCAGCACCAAACAAGTGCAGTGGTCGCTCAAGGGGTAAACCTTTTTTTGCCGTTAAAATCATGTCTGCTAGTACATCGTAACGGTAGCTTTCCATTACTTCGGTTGGACTTCCAAGTGCGTGGATTTGGAATGGCAATTTACCCATTTCAACTGCTGAACTAGCCACAAGGTCAAGATGTTTTCCACCTTGCACAGGTCCTACCCATAGGATGTCATCGCGGGTTTTGATCTTGAAAAAATCTTTTGCACGCTTAAGGGTTTCCGCCACAGTTATTTCTGCTTGTTCTTTAGTTACTTTCCAACCCGTGGGAATATCAAGGATTGTAGCAATATCGCTACCGATGCCCTCTTGGTAAGCCACGATTTCTTTTTGTGAAACATCAATGTCACCGTAAACAAGAATTTGATAAGCTCCAGAATCAGTCATAACTGCGCCGTCATAATTTAGAAATTTGTGCAAACCCAACTCTAAAGGTTTATTGTCATATCTTTTTTTGATGATGTAAGAGTTAGTTATGACTGCTTGGAAACCAAAAGTATCCTTGAGTTTCTGGGGTGGGATGGGTTGAATGCTAGGGTTGATGACTGGAAACAGCAACGGTGTTTCTACGATGCCGCTTTTGGTTTTAAGTTTACCGATTCTTCCCAGCAAGTCTTTTTCTTTGATTTCAAAGCTCAAGGTGAAACCCAAACATGAAACGTTGCACGATTATAAAAAACATCGCCTTTTTAGACATCCTTATATCACAATGTTCCACTAAATATCCACCGAAGTGCACAGTCATGGTTTGCTCAATTGACATAAGCGAAAAACCAACATTAAACGATCCTATCTTAATAGAAGGGTTGCCAGGAATCGGCTTTGTAGCTAACATCGCAGCGATACATTTAATTAAAGAGCTGAAGGCTAAACGGTTTGTCCAAATCTTCTCTTCATCTTTTCAGGATTTTGCAATAACCACTGGCGATGGCGGAGCACGCACACCCATAAACGAACTCTATTATGCTAAACGGGATGGCGAACGCGACTTAATAATTTGGTATGGCAACACTCAGGCGTTAACCACTGTGGGCCAATACGAGTTAGTTGGCAAAGTGCTTGATATTGTACAAGAATTTGGCTGTCGATTTGTAATTTCAATCGGCGGCTTCAAAAAAGATGAAGCTCAACCCATACCAGGAATCTATAGTACAGCTACGGATTTGGAGACGATGCAACAAGCGCTTGATTTAGGTACAAAAGTTATGGTTGGACACGTGTTTGGCATTGCTGGTTTATCCATTGGAATGGCTCGAATTAGGGATATGAAAGGTTTTTCATTGCTCATTGATACACCTGGTATGAACCCAGATGTGAATGCTGCAAAGTACGCGTTGATTACTCTTGGAAAATACCTGTTCCTAGATGTTGATTTGTCAGGGCTGGAAGCTAGCGGTGACGAAATAAAAAAGATGCTCGAATCCTTCGGAGTTGTAAGAAGTATTACAGAAGAAAAGAAGAAAGAGGAGCAGCAACTGCGCTGGTTTATTTAGGCTTTGACTTCGCTCATGAATTGCTCGTAGACTCTTTGCACGCGATCGGCGGCTGGACCTGAACCTTCCACGACACCGCGGTCGGTTAGTTTTACTTTATCCATAACCCAGATGAAACCTTTATCTTCGTAAAGTTTAACCATTGTTGGGAAGACTTTTTCCAGTCTATTTGAGAGAGCCTTGAGGTCGAAGGGTTTTTCTGCGCTTGATATTTGAGCAACGATGCCTCCATTCAAGAATATGCGATGAACTAAGATTCCAGAATCTTCTTTGGCGTCAGCTAAGCATAAGACTCATATTGTCAGGGTTAATGCCAATGAGTGTGCCGTTGAATGCTTTTCCAGTAGTTGTAATTACAGCTACAGTTTTATCTGCTAACGCTGCGATTTCAGTGAAATATTTTCTTTGCGCTACAGACAACTTTTATTTCTCCTTGATTGGTACATGAAATTGCATTACAACTATTTATCTTTGATTTAAATAGAAAACAAAAAACATTGAGATTATTGACTTTGGTGCTTTTATTGAAATTAAATTTGTATCTTTTCTTCCAATATTAGTATTTAGAACAGATAGTTCCTCTATTAGAAAATCTACGAAATAAAATTAGATCATATAAATATTATAGCTTGATTATTCCATATGTAGGGTGGGGTTTACATGGCTGGCTCGCATGATGACGAA
The DNA here is from genome assembly GCA_963831895.1 of Candidatus Bathyarchaeota archaeon. Lineage (GTDB taxonomy): Archaea > Thermoproteota > Bathyarchaeia > Bathyarchaeales > Bathycorpusculaceae > Bathycorpusculum. Next base: position 19,259 of record CAWHSD010000023.1, on the reverse strand, counting down.
ATTTACTCGATAATGTTTAGCTCGCTAAAGCATCCAGTTAGACGTAAAATTCTTCGAATGCTTGGAAACAAACCAATGACTTTTATGGAGATGGTTGAGGAACTTGGAGTTTCAAGTCCAAATTTGACATATCATCTTGAAAGTCTTGGCGAATTAATTTCCAAAATGGCTAATGACCAGTATAAACTGTCTTCTTTTGGAGTAGCAACTGTAGGCGCCATGAAAGGCATTGAAGAAGTTAAGACTGAACCAAAACGCAGCTCAAGCACCCTTAAATGGAAAGTCTTTTCAGCCGCACTTATGATTTTGATTATACTTTTAGCAAGTCTTGCTACCTTACAATTCAACGCAATGAACGAACTCACCATTGCACAGCATTCCCTCTTAACCGATATCCAACGCCTCCAATCTTATGGTGCTGGTGCGGACAAAGTCCTAAACTTCTTCAAAAACGTGACCAAGATTGACACATCAATCTATACCGTTTCTATGGATGCCAACGACATTGTGTGGCGAACAGACCTTGGCGGATTGGCTGAGGAAAACATGAAATATACTCTAGAAGATAGCCACTTAAATAAAATAACAGTCGATTTACGATTCAGAAACAACCACTTCTCTCGATATGACCTTCACATGACTGAAAGTACACCCACATTTGTTCAGCCTCAACCGAGTGATGTATTGCAAAACGCTAAATTCACTCTCGCACGCTACAGTGCTTATTCAGGTGACGATTACTTTAACAAAATGAGTAAATTATTAGATACAGTCTCCAGAATTGAAGACGGAAAAGAACTGGTTGATGGAAACCTCAAATTCAAAATGTATACTGAATCAGGAACAGTTTTGTTAGCTTGGATGTACACTGAAAACGGCATTGATTATCAAACCAAAGGCTTGCAGATGGTGTTCCAGAACAACATTTTAACCACTATGACAGACGGCTATTTCCAATACTCAGTTGGAAACACTAACTTGGCGGTTACACAAGAACAAGCCATTGAATTGGCAAAAAATCATGTAAAAACCTTAATCTACACAATCGAAGGTCAACCAGTTTCAGGCTTTACGGTAAAAGATGAGCCCCTATCAGTTCAAATGGTACCTCATACCCGAGCCAACTCAGTCGCGCTTTATCCCTATTGGTATGTGGAGCTGAAGCTTAACCAGATTTACGCTGGAGGCAGAAATGTAGTTACAGTTGGAATCTATGCTGACACAAGTCAGATAGCAGATGTCCAGATGCTAAGTACTAGCGCCGTCACAGAAACATAGATCAAACAAAAGAAAAATACGACATATAGACAACTCTAAAATCAATGAACATGCAGGTTGAGTCGAAAAAAGGGACTTTGATCTGCCAAATGCAAATAGTATCCCATTGTTTGATTTGTTATTGGTATTCTAGTCGTTAGTAAAGAAAATTGTACTAAAACCCGTCAAGAAACCTTTACGAGAACTCTTTTATTGCAAAAAAACTGATGCCTAAGATGGCGAACGTAATGTTGAAATTATTGAAAACGTCAACTGACAAAACAAGTCTGAAAAAAAGCAACTTTTTTGTTATTTTTTTGGTTTGCACATTATTACTAACAAGTGCGTTCAGTCTAAGATTCAATTATGTATTAGCCCAATCAGAGCATTTCAAAATATCCGGCTATATCTTAGATTCAAACGGTCATGGAATTGCAAAAGCAGACGTTATCTTTAATGCCCCATCGATTGTCCCGGGCGTTTTTACAGATAATTTAGGTTACTACGAAACTTATGGATCTTCAGGCACATATCACATTAACGTTTGGCCACCCTACGATTCAAACTACATTAATGGTGACGAAGCAGGATTTACAATTGCATCCGATGTGACAAAAAATATGACGTTGCAAACTGGCGTCAAGATTTCAGGCTACGTCATTAACTCCATAGGAACTCCAATGGTTGGAGCGTCAGTTTTGTTTAAGAATAGCAATGGAATCTATGGTTCAGGATATTTCACTAACAGTTTAGGATATTATTTCATAAATGTACCAGATGGAACGTACACAATAGACGCTCACCCTCAAACTGCGTTCAACCCCAGCTATACAGGTCCATGTACTCCGTTTCCAACCTACTATGAATACAACTTTGCAGTCAATGAAAATATGAATAAAAATATCATAGTAGACGGCGCCAAACCGACTGTTAACCCCTGCGCCAATAGCCACGCCTTCTAATGAATCCAACCCAGATGATTGGCCAATGTATCGCCATGATGCACAACGAACAGGAACAACAACCGCGTCTGTTTCAAATGGCAATCTACTTTGGCAATTCAACACAGGCGACAAAATCCGTTCATCCCCTGCAATAGTAAATGGCGTCGTCTACGAAGGTTCAAACAACGGAATTGTCTATGCTTTAAATGCAGCTACCGGCGCAGTAATCTGGCAATATAAAAGCGGCAGTCAAATAGAATCATCACCCGCCGTGGTAAACGGCATTGTTTACGTTGGTATCCTCTGGGATGGCCACAACGGCTACGTTATCGCTCTGAATGCCGACACTGGTTCACTCATTTGGCGATTCTCAACCAACAGCGGAATAGAATCCTCTCCAGCAGTGGTCAACGGCATCGTTTACATCGGTTCATATTATGGAAATATCTTCGCTTTGAACGCCTCCAACGGAGCTCTAATATGGTCCTATTTTACTGGTAGCTCTACATTTTCTTCACCTTCCATAGTTAACGAAGTCCTTTACCAAGGTGCAGATAACGGCAATGTCTATGCCTTAAACGCCAACAACGGAGCATTAATATGGTCATTTCAAACTGGAGCCCCAGTCTATTCCACCCCTGCAATTGTCGATAACGTCGTTTATGTTTGCTCAGACTATGGAACTGTTTACGCACTGAAGACAAACGATGGCTCAAAAATTTGGCAAGCCCCGATAGGCAGCGGCACCGACCATGAAGATGGATCTCCCGCAGTCGCAAACGGTATTGTCTACATTGGCGCTCGCAACGGGTACTATGCCTTGAATGCAACTACGGGTTCTCAAATCTGGTTCTTCACTTCTCCATACTCTTCACGCCAGTTCACTGGTTATGTATATTCATCTCCCGCAGTAGTTGGCAAGGTTGTTTATTGTGGGTCAATTGATAGCTATGTATTCGCGCTAAATGCCCTTGATGGCTCCATTATCTGGTCATATCTTACTGGAGGATTTCTATTCGCATCCCCAGCAATTGTAAACGGTGTATTGTACATTGGCTCATATGACGGTTACATTTATGCACTCGGCGCTTTACCCACTTCAACAACGACTCTATCATCCGCACCTTCTCCTCAGCCAACAGCAGCACCTTCAACTGAGGCTACGCCAACGGCAACTCCAACTCCAGTTACCACATCAACTCCTGCTCCCTCTTCTCAACCAACCGCAACCCCCACCCAAACGTACATACCAATTCAAGAACCAGCATTGGTATCTGAAACTCAACCAACAAATCAACCAGTTAGCGTCGCTTCAAACAGAAACGAACCCATTAACTGGATAATATTTAGCGCAATCATTGCAGCGGCTGGAATAGCAATAGTAACATTATATGCAGTTTTCAAAAAAGGCTACTAACATGAAGGCGACCAAGCAAAGGATTCCTTGGGATTCAAAAAAGATTTGGAGATGATAAATTACTGATAGATACGATAGCTAACAGTAAAAGAAATAAGAAGAGCTCTCCAAGAACTCTTCAACCATTATCTATTTTTTTGTTTTATTTCGCAATTTTGTTTAAGTGTTGCAATAGCGTCTGGTGGCAAGTCCTGTTCTACCATGAAGTTGGCTCCAACCCATGTGTTTGAACCCACTTTTACTCCTGGCATAAACAAGGATTTTATTCCTGTCTTGACATTATCGCCTAAAACAGCTCCGAGTTTTCGTCTACCTGTGTTGACGACTTGGTCTTTAACCATCATTTTGATTGAACCAGAATCAAAGCGGTAGTTGGCCATAATTGTGCCAGCTCCGAGATTGCATTTTTCACCAAGAATGCTGTCGCCAACATATGATAAGTGTCCAACATGAGTTCCATCCATGAGTATGCTATTTTTGATTTCGCAGGCGTTTCCAACGCGAACTTTTTTGCCTATACTTGTACCCGATCTTATGAAGCAGTTGGGTCCAACATCGGCTTCTTCATCAATGAAAACGGGTCCTTCAATATAGGCTCCTGAGCGAACCCTCGCCGACTCAGCTAAACTTATCGGACCAATCAAATGCGCCCCCTGCTCCACAGTACCCAGCACTTTGTGGTCCATTCGCTTAAGTGCCCAATCATTTGCATCAAGCAAATCCCAAGGTCTTCCAACATCAAACCAATCGTTTTTGCTGAGTTGTGTAGCCAAAACTGTTTTCCCCTCTTGGGCAAGCATTGTTATTGCATCGGTGAGTTCCCATTCAGCTCGAACAGATACTTTGGTCTGTTTAATTTTATCGAAGATCTCTTGTGAAAAAACATATACACCTGCGTTAGCAAGATTCGATGGCGCTTTACCCGCGGCTGGTTTCTCAACGATACGGCTCACTTTTCCTTCTGCATCTTGCTCAATTATTCCGTAGCTTTCAGGATTGTCAACTGGAATAACTCCAATGACCGCAGCCGTTTTTCCTTTCTTAAACTGAGATAAAACGGTTTTCACTGTGTCTTGACCGAACAGTAAGTCTCCGTAAATTAGAACAAAATCTTCATCCAAATATGGCTCAGCGACCTCAGCAGCATTACCCGTGCCCAAAATAGCTTTTTGTTCTACAAAGGTTAACTTTAAGCCGAGTTTTTCACCATCACCGAAGTACCTACTGATAGCATCGCCCATGTAATGGGTAACAATTATAGCTTCATCTATTCCGCCTTGCTTAACTGCTTCCAAGCAGAATTGGAGAATCGGTTTTCCTCCTACTTTAATAAGGTGCTTGGGACGCGTCGCCGTTAATGGCAGTAGTCTAATACCTTCGCCTGCAGCTAAGAGAACTGCTTTCATGTTCACTGTGCCTCGACTTGTTTGTGTATAAGTGCTGTGGCTTTTTGGGTTATATCTTTTGCCGCCTCTTGGGATTCGCCTTCAACTGTTAAGCGAATTAGGGGTTCTGTGCCTGATGCTCGAACTAACAGCCAACCATTCTTCAAAGCTAATCTTGCACCGTCAACATTAGAAAAGTCTGTGTAAGCTGAAAACTCAGACTTAAGTGCGGTACCGAGTTTTTCCACCAATACATATTTTTTTTCGTTCTTGCAGACAACGTTCTCCCTCATCGTAATGTAGTCCGGGACTTCATTAATGAACTGGGAAACCGTTTTACCTTCATCTTCTAGGGCTTTAAGGAAAAGAACTGCTGAAAGAGGGCCATCAGGACAAAGATGAACCTGAGGATGCACCCAAGCTCCACAAGGTTCGCCTCCGAACAGGGCGCCACATCGTTTTATAGCTTCAGAAATGTAAATATCGCCCACACGAGTTCGAACAACTTTGCCGCCGTATTTTTCAGCCATCGTTTCGATGCACATTGAAGCTTCAACATTAGTAATCACCAATCCTCCCTTGTTTTGCTTCAAAGCAAAAGCACTATAAGCTGCTAACGACCGGTCAAAATTGACAAAAACTCCGTTCTCATCAACAAAAGCCACTCTGTCAGCATCGCCATCAAAAGCAACCCCAATGTCGGCATGGAGAGTTTTTACTGTTTTTGCCAAGTCTTGCAGAGATTCGGCTGTGGGTTCAGATATTCTAGCAGGGAAATACCCGTCTGGTTGAGCATTTAATGAGGTTACTTTGCAACCAAGAGATTTGAGCAATTGTGGACCAATATTGAATGCTGCGCCACATCCTGGATCGACGACAACGTTCCACCTTTTTTTAATGGTAACAACTTTCTGTACCGCACTCAAGTAAACTCTACTAGCATCAAAATAGGTCATTTTACCAAGACTGCGCCAATCCGCCATGGCAAAGTTTCCGTCTGCTACAATCTTTTCTACAGCTTTTTGGTCTTCATCGGTGTAGGACATGCTCTCGCCATTAAACACTTTGATGCCATTGTATTGAGGAGGATTATGTGAAGCTGTTAACATGAAACCTATGTCTGCACCTACAGCTTTAGCTGCATAAGCTAAAACAGGAGTGGGCACAATGTCCGTGACCAAAACATCCGTGCCTTGTGACAACAAACCTGAAACCAATGCATCCTCAAGCATGTTTCCCGAAACACGAGTATCACGAGCTACCACAGCAGTCTTGGCTTTTGAATGAGTCGCCACTGCCAAAGCAACCCTGCAAGCAAGAATGGGAGTTAAATCGACGTTCGCTAATCCCCTCACGCCTGAGCTTCCGAACAATTTAGACATGTATTTCCACCTTTAAGTTAACGTTACCTTCATGGTAGGGTTGTAGCTTAAAATAATTTGGCATTGCCTAAAAAAAATCTCTTAGAAATGAGATCAGTTTTTCTTTATTTGGATGCAATCCATCTGGGTCTGATAGGTAACAAGCGGCGACAGCATTTGCCAACATTAATCGACTCTCATCAGACAATCCATTATGGTCACCCAAAATGTTTCCTGCATCCCAAGCATCACCTGCACCGGTTGCACGCAAAACCTCAACCTTAAATCCTGTTACCACCACTTCCTTTTTGCCCTTGAAAGTAGCAGAAAAAGCTGTGGTATGCAAATCAATTCTCGCTGGCAACCTTTTAGCTAAAATCCTTGCCGCTTCTTTCGCCAACTCAGCAAATTCCAAACCAGATTTCCCCACATCCAAACTATCATCAAGTATACTTGCATACGTTATTGCTTCGTTTTCATTCAAACTCAAAATATCAACTTTATCAGTTTTCAAGACTTTTTCCATCAAATCAGAAATCGCAACAACGTTCGGGTTTGGATCAGCCGTATCATAATAGGTCTTACCTTTGCCTTTCTGTTTTACTCTATCAAAAATCGTTTGGGCTAGGGCAGTGCCGAACTTTAATGTTCCAGCCCAATTAAATAGGCAAACGTAATCCGAAGACTCAATCAGCGAATAGTCGATTTCATCAAAATTTGCAGGTCCAAAATCGGCGAGTGCGCCCAAATCGCGAATCATAACGTTTGTTTTCTCGCCTTTATTCTTAAATTCCATCGCGGTTGTCATTGAAGCTTTGCCAGCAGTCTTTATATGTGAAGTATCAATTGAGCTATTTTTGAAATGGTATTTTATTTGTTGTAGACCAAATTGGCTTGTAGAAACAATAGGTGTAACTTCAGCTCCTAAACTATCCAAAGCTGAAGCAACATTGATAGCGTTTCCTCCCCGTATGTCAGTTTGAGAAATACCATCAAGGCTGCCACCCTTTCTTTTAGCTACATCAGTAACCAATCTATAAAACTCTGAGACATCCCACTTCAAATTTATCAGTCTATCAAGAAAGAAATCTGGCAAAACTACTACTTTACATGTTTTAAACTTCTGTTCTTGAAGAAAACTCAGTAATTCCCTTTGACATTCTGTTAAAGCCATAAACAGCCCCGTAAGGGTTTATTTCCAAAAGCCTAAAATAACCTTTTGATTTAGAATATGAATTCAGACTATTGGGAGAAGGGATAGGGAATTGAAGTTTAAAACAGAAGTTAGTTTGCTATTAGTTGCAATTACATTGTTTGCAGTAGCCATGGTCTTTTATTCGTATCAAGGCACAATTGGTGACAACACCGCTTTAAGCGCAAGTTTAGCTTATCCATATCAAAGCATCGCTCTTGCATTGGTCGGGTTCGGCTCGGTCTCGATGGTTACGGCGTCCATTTCTTATTCAAAAAGAAGCAAAGCTATCTTACAATAATTTTTATTTTTCCAGAATTAAGCGCCTAATAGGACCTTTACTAACAACCAGACAAAATCCCCAAGAAACAAAGCCACTATTAATCCTAAAGTAACAAAAATCAACATGGGCAAACCAGGAGTCGCCCAAATATAACAACCTATTTTGCCTTCCTCAACAGCTTTGGACAATCGTTCAACAATTTTTTCTCGACCTTCATCATCATGAGGCACAATAACAAACTTACGTTTCAAGTCACTACTTTCAACTTCGATATCTTCCAGAGGAAAAATATGCCACTTCTCCTTAACCTTAGATAAGCTCATTCTGTAACCAGTAATCAACACGATAAATTTTTTGAATACCGACTCCGATGCAAGGGTTCCTTGGAACATTTTAGTCTTGGTTTTCTTGTGCCAAACGATATTGCGAATTATCATGTACACGCCACTTGTAGCTGCAAATAAGACAGCATTTCCGAAGATTGTTATGGGGAAAATTATTTGGGACGTTGGTGATACCGCCCCAGCCAGCAGAGGCGTGAATAATGTTAGCGGGGCAAATGGTATGGCGAGCGCGATGCACATGAGGGCTTTTGAATCTGCTCCTCCAAAGCCACCTGCATAGAAAAGCAGAAACGCTATTCCTACGGTTATGCCAAAGGTTAAACCATAGAACGGCAATTGGGATGGTTCAAATAAGACCAACTCAGATAATGAAAAAACTAATGCAATTGGAGCATAAATTGCCCAGACGCGGTTGCTAACTTCTCGGGTTTTGTAATCGCGCCAAGAAGCATAGAATAGAATAACTAACGTAACTGCAACGTTTGCTCCTATAAGTAATTCTTGCACCACTTGAATTTGTTACTCCACTCACTTTCTGTTGTTGGCTATTTTGTTAATGCGTTGTTTTAATAAGATTTTGTCTATAGATCTTTGAATTGCACAATCTTTGGAGCTGTTGGAGGAGGTTAGCTCCCAGCGGTCACCGTCAACTTTGGTGGATATTCTGCTAATATCCAAAGTCCCATCGGAGTTGTACCGTCGTATAACTTGCACAAAGGCGTTGTACCATCAAAAGTCACTACCGCACCTTGCCAAGTAATATCGTAGGCGGATGTAAACTGAACCTGAGAAGAACTTACAGGCAACAATTCAAGCAATCCACTACTGGCTTTTATTGCACCCTTAGAAGTGCTTGAAGGGAAGGAGTCAAACGCGTAGAGCTTCTGGTTAGCAATGTCAGCAAACATTATTCCTGCGCCTTTTCCATTGTCCGAAGTGAATTGACTAAAGTGATGTGCGCTCCAACCATCGGTTAAGGAGTTGAGGAATGTTCCTGTTCCATTCTGCAGTATTGGGGAACCAGCAAGCGTGCCATTTTCTGTTTGTGTCTGCACCAAGGGCACATTTGTTGTTAGTTGAATCGGGCATAAGTCGCTTATGGAACGGGCTTGAGCTGAGTTAATAAACATTATTCTTAGCTGGTAAGTGTAGTACGTTGTGTTCGCTGGTAAAGTTACGATTATGTTTGCATAAAGGTTTGGACAATTGTGCGCTCCACCATCATCTGTGGGAAGATTAGTTTTTCCCCATTCTGCTTCTTGCTGAACAATATCCCTAACTATGCCATGATGGATTACGTATGATAATCCTGCGCCGTAAGTGCTAGCTTCAGTATTGATACGCATAAAATTCGCTGTACTTGAGGTACTTGTTCCCACTACAGTTGATACAACGTTGAAGCTTCCGAATGACAGAGTAACTTTACCGTTTGTGATAGTATGACCGGCGGTATTGTCATTTGTGAAGTACCTGTTGGTGAATGCGAGTGGTGTTTGGGTCGCTGTGTCGCTTCCGTCCCACCAAACCGTGAAATCGGTGACTTTACTGGTTAAGAGGAAAACAACCATTTGACGGTTGCCAAATACGGTGGAGTTGCTCGTTAACCCCAATGGGATTTGGTAGCTAGAAGCCCAGTCTTCAATTTGGAAAGGAACCTCTTGGTTTACGCCGTTTATGGTTTGGTTTACGTGAATAGCTTTTACTGGAATAGGAGGAATAGGCAAGGTTTGAGTAGTTAACTGGATATTTTGGCCAAGCCAACGCATTGTACCGTTTTGTAGAATCTCAATAGTGATAGTTGAATCTTGATTGTTAAGGAGATAGCTAATATCTGGTTCATCTTTTAAGTAAACACAGTCAATATTCCAAGTGTCTTGTATGTGGTCGTTTGTTTCATTACTGCCAACAAATCTGATTGATAGGCTTGAGGAGTCTATGTAGGATGCGAGTGAAATATTGTTGAAATAATTAGGAACGAGAGTCATTAGATTCTGCCAATAACCGCCATGCAAAACCTGAACAATCAATGGTTCGGATCCCATTGCACCTGTTTTGATACATAAATCCTGACGTAAGTTAGTAGCGTTAACGTTTGACCATTGCTCTTCAAGATTAACACCGTAATTGGTTCCCGATTCTCCTTCGGTTAAAGTGTCGAATACACCGTTAGGTCCGTCTTGTTGAGCAAGGAAGTTTGTATGGGAACCCAAAATATTTGGGCCTGCAGTTTCCACGTAATCCGGATTGGGATTAAACCCAGTTGTGTTCCAAGCAATGGCAGAAGTAAATTTGCTAAAAGATGAGGCTAAGACTGATAGTCCACGGGTGTCTTCCACTTGAATAACGTATGAATTGCTATTCACGCCCGAAGGAAGATCAACAACGTAGGTTCCGTCTGCGTGGGATAAGATGTTGGTCGGAACCGTGAATTCCCAAGTTGAATTGCCATATACATAACGATAAAACTTCAAGTTGTTAGTATCCAAGGTTAATTAGCGGTTCACCATTATCAGTCAATACTTTAAACTGTGCTTGAGTCGGCGAGGCGGAATATGATATTTGGACTTCTAATCGTGTTGAGGCATTATAACTTATGCCCAAAATACCTAATCCGTTTAGATCGTAATTAACTTGCATACTGCCTTGACTGTAACTTCTGTTTGTGAACCAGTTAGCGTTAAGTTTCAAATCAGTCACATACAATGAGAGCCCCCATTCTGGTTTAACATAGGCCATATTGTCTAAACCGCTGTTTAGATAGTTATTAGCCAATTGGTAGGCATAATTCACGTTGCCCGTAACTTTCAGAACTGAACCATAGTAGCCAACAGTGAAGCCCAAAAGTTGTTTCAGTGAAAGGTTGGTTTCATCCACTGCACTCAAAATTTGAGGTTGCCCTTGAACCGAGGTGTATCGAATTGAAGAGTAAGCAGTCATCACCGAAGCTATCAAAACTACTGCAACAAGCAAAGCAGCTATAACTGAAAACGCACCTTTATTGTTCATTTTATCCACTTCCCACCAAACCTAATTGTAAGGTTACTATTCTCGAAGTTCCTGCCGCAGTATACTCGGATGCGTATAATCTGGGCTGATAATACGACAGAAGGCTTAAGCTTGTGACTCGTACATCAGGTGTTCTGGTTAAGCCTAAAGCTAAAAGTGACCCTGTAATGTCTGTGAACCAGAAGCCACGGTGATTATATATTGCACCTGGATTATTTGTTCCTACAGGATTGAAAATGTTAAGACCAATAGTTAAATGATAATTTTGAAGTATAGAATTGGCAAGAGCTCTTGTAGATGTTTGATATGATGAGGGATAAATCCCGTAATAATTGCATGAATCAAGGACTTGGCTTGTAAAAGTTACAACTCCAACCGTCGCTAGCGATACCTGTGGAACTACTCTGGTATGTTTGGTCATCAATTCCACGCAAAAAAGCATTGATTCCTGGTACGCTAACTTGTTTCATTCCAAAAATTCCCCAAGCGTTTTGGTCATTTGGACCTGAACCTGAAAAATACTCAGTATTTGAAACATAGTAGAATGGATAACCAACTATGCTGGCCCAGGTCCAATTGTAAGTCCTTACTTTTTGGCCTAATAGGTAAGGATATCTGGCAAAGTCAGAAGAGTATTGAGAAGCATATGATGAAGGTATTGGAACAGCTTCTCCAAAAGTATTAATTACCACTGCGTTTTGAACCATTTCTGTTTGTAATGGGGTTCCGTTCAATATTTGAGCAAGTTGGTTTGTATTTTGAACCATTATTGTGTTGATGAAATATGGCGATAACAAATTATAGAGATCTTGAGCAAGGCTCTGCGCTGTGTAGCCAGTAATCCACCAGCCATTTGCGTCGCTGCAGTTTAAGATGTAAAGTGTGCCTCCATTGTTATGTTCTCCGATTTTTTCCGGAGTAACGTTAAAACTTACATTTGAGGAAACCACCGTGTAGGTAGCGACGTCATTTGTTACGCTTGGACTTTCAGTGTTGGATATAGATTTAACATAGTTGTAGAGTTGTCCATTTTCGGAATTAATATCATAAACCGTTAAGTTGTAAACTATGTCAGCCGGCAAGGAAGCAGACAAAGCAACCTGCAATCCACTCCAAACCGATGAGTTACTGATGTCGAAAGCCGCTCGGCTTAAATCATAATCCGAATCAAGCGCCTGCAAAGTTGTAAATGAGAGACGTCTGAGATTTATCGGTGAAACCTCCCTTGGCGATGGCAAAACTGTAAAATATGAAACGGCGATAAACGAGGTAGATAGAATAATAATTACAAATAGGACTTCGATTGTGCGAATCATTTAGCCAACTCCTTGGTACCCTTGCAAGCTCCATAATTCCAGTTTAGCTAAATAGGAGATATCTCCAATGGAAACTTGACGAATATCAGTTGTTACCCAATCTCTGCCTTGAGAGCTCCCCCCAAACGTTAAGGGAAAACCCAAAGAACCTAGACCCCAAGGCATCAAAACCATTCCATATCCACCTGACGTATCCTTGTAGGTTACAATTAATATTCCATCATTGTTTGGAACAGTTATTGAAGAGAATTCTTGTTCGCTACCTCCACCATAGATTAAGGTTCCAGTAGAGGTGGATTGCTCCAATGATACATCTCTAAGGGAATAGTCTTCGGCTAAAATAGCAAATGTCGCGGTGTATTTAAGCTCGGAATATTGTGGAGACCCTGAAGGTTGACCAACTGAATCTTCGTGTGCAAGCAGGATATTTCTATTCTCAAAGCTGTCTACAAGGGGAACGACGGTTTTAGTTACAGATGGAGGCACATGTACATAGCAACCTGTTCCTTTAAGACCGCTCAGGTATGAGTAAGCTATCAGTGCGTAAGTTTGGCTCTCACCATCTACGCCTGAAAACACCAATTGTGCTGAACCGGCTGAATCGGTGGCAGTTAACCCTTCGATAGTTGTATATGAAGGATAATCATTTGTGTTGTGGCTTACTAATAATAGAGAGTAACTTAGTGGAGCATTTGCTATTTGAGATGCACTTCCTGCGACTGCAACTGTAAGTCTTAACGGCGCTCCAACAGATGTTTTTTCAATTGAAACTGTCACTGTTGGCGTTAAAGTCAGTTGGAATCCATAGGTTCCATTAATGCCCAAGAGTTTTGATGCAGTTGAATAACTGATGCTCTTTGCCGAAGGTGTAAGAAGGTAACTGCCGAACCCTACAGTATTGTTGCTGTAGTAGGAGTTTGTTCTTGGGTAATAAACGGATGATTGAGTAGTTGAATACAGCCGAATGGATGAGTATGGACTCAACTTATATTGGCTGTAGTCCGGATCCTGTAGTCCAAATCCGCCTATTGCGCTATCGGTTTTTGCCCAGTTTGAAGGTAATCCTGGACTTAGCAGAATTGTATCTAAAAGATCGCTTGTTTTAGTTGAGAGATCTCTATGACGCTCATAAGTTACGCCTGTCTGCATAGTTTGGCTAAAGAGCCCAATAAAAATCAGGACGGCGGACATGAATATTATCAGGGAAATCATGTGGTCTACTGCTGCACTTGCCATATCTATTTTTCTCCTAAAGATATCCAGATAGAATTTGCAGTCTTGTTGGCTGCTAGACTAAGTGAATGAGCGGTGCTGTTAAATGCCAGGTTTTCTTGCCAGTTGGCGTTTGTCCCTAGCGTAACCAAGCTTGAAACTTGATCGGTGCCGATTATAGTTTTAAGGGTAACGTTCATGATTTGATATGTGGTATCCGTGGATGTTACATGGCTCAGAGTAGTGGTGTAAGCACGTCCTTGGATTAGCTGCGGAATATCTAAGTTGATCTGCATAGAGCCGTTGGAGAATGTCGCGTGATTCATGGAGTTGTATAGTTGGTGAATAGAGCTGCTTATGTGTCCTGCTGTTGATTGCATTTCCATTGTGATGAGGGAATCTTGGTAAGAACCCATGATTACTGAGGCAGAATAAGGAAATAGGAAAATTATCATTATCAAGACAGGAATCATAATCATATATTCTATTGTATTATGCGCCAACTTTGATTACACCTGTCCTATTGCCACTACTACTTTTCCTACGTAGAATTCAACAACTGAGTTAGCGGTCATTGGCGGAGTGGAAGTGCTGTTTAATGTTACAGTGTTGCTCTTGAAATTGAAAAATGAAGAGTCAAAGCCAAGGGTCGTGGCCTTTGGGTAGCTAACGCTAATTTTCACTTGGTCGACGCCTCCTTGAATAACTTTTGAGATCCCATTCCCTGTCATCGTTAACGATTGTGACCTGTAGAGGTTTGTACCGTTTTCTAGGTCAGGCAAATAGAACTTGTAATAATTAGTTGAGGATATTGTTGAAGTAAGCAATCTTATCGTTGGGATTACAGCGATTCGAGTGAAGCTACCATCGCTCATGGGCAGTTTTTCTTCGCATAAAACTTGGCTTATTGGAGCCGAAGCACCAGTCTGAAGAAAAGAACTATTGGCGTTGGTGGGGAGCCTTTCAAAGTAATTGTTGCCCATTGAATAGGAACTTACAGGCATATTGTAGAGGATAATGCCTGTTTTTCCAGATAATGTTAAATTTGTCCATCCTGAACTTGTGTGGATTTGGAAAGTGTAGTTCAGCACTGCACTTTCAAACTTTACGTTTCCAGCTTTGCATGTGTAAGAAATTGTTTGCGAACGACCTATCGTCCAAGCAATATCGTCAATTTGCTGCCCTGTTGTTTGCATGAATTGTTTGTTAGTGCTATATTCGTTTTCAGCCATTTTTAGAGCCAAGATGTTATTTGCGTATGTCATTGCTACTAAAATCATTACGATTCCGGCTGCGGTTAGTATAACAGTTGAAATAGCTGGACTAGCTGCCCTCCTATCTTTTTGAAAGCTTGTGATTTTTTTTCGCATACGGTGCACACCTTATCCGAGTTTTACGAATTGTGGAATTAATTTAGCAGCGACGATTGAAATTATTACCAAGATTGCTGCATGTTTGAAGCCAGCGCCGATGGATTCTTCGCTTATTTTTCCCGCGACAATTCCAATGAGGAAACTGTTGAATATAACAGATGACATGAATACTGTTGTCATCAAACTGTTATCTGACTTTATTGCAGTTTCCGCGCCTGGCACAACTATGCCTGTTGTTAAACCCATCATCATTATTGTGGTAGCCACCAACAGGATCGAAGCTAAGTAAGGCATGAACACGTAAGGGCGAACTGACATTTTCTTTTCTTTTTCGACTTCTTGCGTTAAGTTATTGAATCGGGCTAAAGACTCTATCATTGGAATCGTGCCACCGCCAACGTCAATTGTTTCGACGAGAAGGAACATAACGATCTGCACCATCCAACTACGGGTACGATGGAGAAAATCAGACATAACGTTTTTAATCGGTATGCCCCAGGAAATCTCAGAACTAATTTTCCGTAGCTCTTTGGTAAAGGTTCCATAATCTCTTTTCGATAGACTTGTTATACATTTTTCGGGGGATAATCCTGTTTTTCTTACTTCTGTTAAGTCTCGAAGGAAACTTGTTACTCCTTGTTCCATGCTGGATCTTGCTTTTGCTAATTTCATGTACACTATGGCCGATGGTGCTGCGGAAATGAATAAACCCACTGCTAAGGCAACTGGTAAATCGACGCCCCAAGCGATTAAGTTTGTGAATATGGGAAGTTGTGTTGTTCCCATGAAGTTTGTAAGCATTAGGAACACGACAATAGCTATTGCACTGGAGATGGCGAAGACTTTGTAGGGCAACATATCAACGAGTGGTGTTTTTGGTTGCATGCTGTGGGCTAAGTAGACGAATAGCATTGAGAGCATAGGTGTGAAAATGTAAGTGTACATAAGTATACCTGAAAATTGTGATATGTCAGTACTTGCGGCAGCTCCACCTTGTATGCCATTAACGGCGAAGAGTATGTAGAAGCACAAAGACATCATGACCATGACTATTATAAAGGTCTCAAGAAGCATTCCAAGACGTTCTGCTGCTGCTTTGACGCGTAGAGCGCGAGTTTTAAAAATGTCTTCAGCTTTCCGTTCAAGGAAATGACCTATGTCACCGCCTATTATAACAGTAGAAGCGTATCCACCAAGAAAATCTTTGAATATATCCAAAGGCGTCTTTTTTGAAGCATTATCCAATGCTGTAAGTGGATCAACACCAAAGATTTCTACGTCTTTTATTATGTCTCTTGCCTCTTTTTTCGTGGCAGGCATAAGGTCTACTTGGGTTAAGCGTTTGAAGCTGGTGTAAGGAGCTATGCCTCCTGAAGACATAACGCTAATGTAAGCTGCAGCAAATGGCATTTCACGCTCAAGACTTGAAGAACGATCACTAGCATTGTTCATAGGCACGACTATGAAGCCAGCAATCACGAAGAGTGGGAGTGGTACTAAAATCAAAAGAGGTAAAATACCGTAAAGTAAAGCTGTTATTCCTGCAATAATTGAAACAGGAACGGTTAACAGGGCAATAAAAAACATGAGAGAGACGTATGTTTCAGGGAAAATTCTAACTCGTCCTCTTTCAAGAGAAACTTTTAATTGGGTAAAGACTTTTGTTAAGAAATAAGGTGCAAATCGCCCGAAGATACGAAATGACCAAGCTTCAAATTTATTTAGAAGCGGCAACTGGTTTAACCTCCTCACTTTCATGGATTTTACGATAGAATTCCTTTGGTCTTGCATAGTACTCGGCGATTATGTTTGCTACCTCTTTGTAGCTTCGAATATTGCCCTTGCGCATCCAACGCAATACTTCTGTTCGTCGATGCATTTCTTCTAAAAGTTGTTCTCTTGATATCCCAAGACGCTCTGCGAAATTGTTGAGCAGAAAACTGCTATCTAAATCTATGGCTTGTTCATCTTTGATGGGATCCCATTTGAAGGGGTTAACGTTTTTCTCTGAGTCAAAAATTTCGTTTACGGAGAGGACTCGGCGGTATGCTTTCTTTTCGCCATTTTTAACCAAATGAACTCGTTGCACGGACATTATTATGTTCATTAGTGGAATGTAAGCGGGAGAAATGTCCATGGGTTTCTGAGTTAAGCGTCTAACTGCTGACTGGACGTTTTCAGCGTGCATAGTGCACATGCCACCGTGACCTGTAGCGAGAGCTTGGAATAGAACATATGCTTCTTGGCCTCTGACTTCACCTACAATCATTAAATCTGGGCGATGTCTCATACAGGTCTTAACCAAATCGAAAAGCGCAACTTCACCGACGCTGCTTCCGCCTAAACCATAGCTTTGTCGTGATATGAGTGAGACCCAGTTTTCGTGGGAAAGATTAAGTTCGGCAGTTTCTTCTATAGTCATGATTTTGCTGCCTGGCTTGATAAGACAGCCTAAAGCATTCAATGCAGTGGTTTTTCCCGCAGCAGTTCCTCCGAGAACCATAACTGAGGCACGATTTTCAAGGCAAACCCAAAGGTAAGCTGCCATTTCTTCTGTGAAGGTTCCTATGTTAATTAGATCGATTATTGAATATGGATCTTCTCGGAATTTTCTGATTGTAAAAGCAGTACCAAAGGGTGTGATTTCTCGTCTATAAGCTACTGCTAATCTGTGTTTTCCTGGAAGAGAAGCATCTACAATTGGGAAGGCGCTGCTAACATGTTTACCTGACATGTGAACTAATTTTACCACAAGGTTGTCAAGATCTTCGTCACTTTCAAATTGGAGGTTAGTTTCTATGGACTCGAATGTTCGATGCCAAATGTAAACAGGTTTGTTTACTCCATCGCAGGAAATGTCTTCGATGTTTGGATCACGCATTAACGAGTCGATTTTTCCAAAACCGACTAAGTCGCGTTCAGCATGATATAGAATTTTGTACCAGGATACGTCAGGAAGCCAACCCATGCTGATTCGATATTTATCCACAATTTTTTTGGCTTCTTCAGCAAAGAATTTTCTTGGATCATTTATCTCTTCTTTGGGTGATTCAATTTCAGCCAGCAACATTTCAAGGATACGGTTGTATATTCCTCGCTCCATTGTGTCAAGCTGAAGTTCATCAAGAACATATTTGTGTTCACCTGTCTTAGGGTCTTGAACAATGAATACTTGTGAAAAAGGTTCGTAAAGTGGATATTTATCCATAATTTTTATGTTTTTTGGCAATGACTTGACTAAGGGAGTTGTTGTTTCAGGTTCAGGATTTTTTTTATTCTTAGATTTTAGATTAAGTTTAATTTCTGGTAGTTTTAGTTTTTTTTGCTCTTTAGCTGGTTTAGCTTCTTTGGGTTTTGATGGCTTATTTTCCGATGAGACCTTTGGTATTTTGATAGTTTGTAGTTTTGAGTTGGTGTTGGCAATTTTTTCTTTAATTTTTTGTTTAATGTTGAGTTTTGGCATCGTGGGTCGCTTATTTGTATTTGGGCACAACAACACCTATTAAATATTGTGTCTTACTACACTATATTTATGAAATGTTCAACACAAATACAGATAACCAAAAAACACCATAAACAAACTATTTTTAAAGCCCCCAAACATCATTACACAAACACCTCGAGGAAGACTAATTTGAACCAAACTGTAAAAATCATCAACCAAGCCAAAAAAGAAGGCAGAAAAATACTTCTGGAAACCGAAGCCAAAACAATCTGCACCGAATATGACATCCCAGTCACAAAGTTCAACCTCGCAAAAAACGAGAAGCAAGCCGCAACACAAGCAGACGAAATAGGGTACCCTGTCGTTCTAAAGATAGTCTCCCCAGATATAATCCACAAATCCGACGCGGGAGGAGTTATAGTAAACCTCAAAACAGCTATAGAAGTCAGGAATGCCTATGAAAAAATAATAGATAACGCCAAGAAATACAAGTCGGATGCAAAAATCGTCGGAGTCTTAGTTCAAGAAATGGCTCCTCAGTCTACCGAAGTCATCGTAGGAGCAATCAAAGATCCACAGTTTGGTCAAACAATAATGTTTGGGTTAGGGGGCATATTTGTTGAACTCCTAAAAGACGTTAATTTCCGTGTTGCCCCAATCAATGCTGAGGATGCAACTGAGATGATTACCCAACTTAAGGCGTTTCCGCTATTAAATGGCTATC
>CAWHSD010000022.1:0-54301 GCA_963831895.1 Candidatus Bathyarchaeota archaeon | reverse complement strand
ATTACAACTGTTTTGAAAAGAAAAATGGCGGATTAATCATTTCCGTTCCATATGAGGAAAAAATAGTCTGCACGCAGTGCATCCATTGTGGAGAATTAACACCTCTCTGGGGCCATTTATGTAAATTTGATAAAGAAAAAATAGCAAAACTTTTTTCTAACGATTATTCTCTAATAAAGAACTGCATTTTTCCAAATGTTGCATTTATTTCTTGCTCTCATATTTTTAGTATCATTCCTTTTAGAATTTGGTTGATTCTGAAACAGGATACTAGGACGGTTCCGCAAGGGATATTGGATAATATTAAAATTTCAAAAAAAAACTTTTAAAGAGTGACGTTTCGATGACTGAACCATACAAATCATTGTGCGCAAATGCCCCTAAAACCGGTCTAATTCTTGATGTTGGATGTGGGAATTTCACATATACAAATTTTCTGAAAAATTTTGTCGGAAATGCAGAAATTATCTGCATTGATGCTTATAAGCAATATTCTGCGAAATCACAGAGAAATACTTTTTTGCTTTCTTCAGCTGATACTTTGCCCTTTAGAAGCAATTCTTTTAATTTCATATTTTGCTTATCTGTATTAGAATTTGTCAAAAATCATTTTGCTGCAATTACTGAGTTTCATAGAATTTTAAGACGGCGGAAAACTAATTCTTACTGTGCCTACTAAACTATCAGTTTTTAGGGTTCTCAGAGATTTAGAAATACTTTGTGGTGTATATGAATGCCCTCAATTTAATGTTAAAAATTTCCATTATTACGATCGTTCAGATATAAATTCTCTAACCAAAAAAAACTTTAGCTTAATAAAATTAACTGGGTACAGGTACAATTTTATTCCCAGATTTTTGGGTTATTCTTTTTCCTTGTTAAAATTAAATCTAAATCGTCACAATAAAAAAAAACTCAAAATAGATTTAGCTCGTACGGCTGAAAATTTTAACGTCCGGGAAAATATTCCATTATTTTCTGATGATTTATCCGAATTTTCACTTGATTACTGCAATTTACTAGATAAGTTTCGGTATTTATTAATTGATTTAAGTTATCATTATGTTATAATCCTGTCCAAAAGGTCAATCTAAATCATGATCTGCCAATTGAAAAAGTTAAATAACAATTACAATTATTACTCGATATGAAAAAAAATGAGGCGCTTTTAATCTGAATCAGGATTTGACACACACCATTCAAAAGAAACCCAACGTTTTTGGCGATGCGCTTCATCAAGGAGTTGTTTTGGAGAAATCTTCAATAGGGTTCGACAGCAATTCTTCCACTTTTGCCTCAATCTTCTACGACCAAAATATGTCAAAAGAATTTTATCTATTTTATACAGGCGCTTCCAGCGTATCCTTTATGCATTCAAGTATCGGTTTGGCGATTTCGCATGATGGTCGCAATTTTAAGAAGCAAAACGAGATAAATCCGATTATTAATTCAAGATCCCTTGAAAAGCAGCAATGCGTTACTCCAGCCGTCTTCACGATTGGAGATTTATATTACATGGTTTTTTCAATCAAACCATTTGGGAAAGGAAGGCGGCTATGCATCGCTTATGCAGACGATATTAAGGGTTCTTGGCATTTTGGCGGTGACCTCATCAAACCAGAGCTTTCCTGGGAGGGAAACGATATCGACATAGGTCCTTCCGTTGCCAAAATCAATGAGGCTGAAGTGCTAATATATTTTAGTAATGTTTCCAGCAAACGAAATCCATTTCTTTTTTTAAACCCAAATCCTGCTGTAGGCAAATTGGTGCATTGATTCTATCAATAGATTCACCTAAGAATATTCGCGCTAAACGTTTTTCTGGTAATCCTTTACTAAAATTAAACGGCTTACGCGGTTCTTGGGACGAATCTGTTTTCTGCCCAGGGTACTTGAGACTTGACGAATTGCATTATCTTTTCCCTTCAACATCTACCTACTCTTTAGACTATCCCTATAAATCCAATATTGGAGTTGTTTGCGACACTTCCCCGTATTTTCAAAATCCTTCCTGTAAAGATGTACTTATTGATGGTCCAAAAGAAAAGAAGCTTATACTTCCCAACATCCAAAGCGAAATAGTCTTCGATTCTCCTTGCCCAATTATAGTTGGTGACAATTTATATCTGTATTATTCGATTATGGATCGTGCGGATAATATTTGGAAAGAGGCGCTAACAATATTCCCCATATTGAAAAAAACATTGAAATCAAAAAGGTAGAATAAAAAAGTGTCAATTTTCTTAATTCTTGGAACAAGACCACAAATCATAAAATCAGTCCCAGTCATTAAGGAAGCCTTGACTCAAGGTATAGACCTGAAAATAATACATACCGGCCAACATTATGATCATGAGCTTTCACGGGTTTTTTTTGAAGAACTTTCTTCTCCAGAACCATTCGCAAATTTAAACGTTGGATCGGGTTCCCATATTTATCAAATAGCTGAAATTATGTTACGACTAGAGAAGTATCTGGTTTCAGAAAAGCCATCCATAGTTCTAGTTCCAGGCGATACTACATCAGCTCTAGCCGGAGCTATAGCTTCAGTCAAATTTGGAACACATTTAGCTCACCTTGAAGTCGGGAGCCAGAAGTTATGACATGAAAATGGCGGAAGAAATCAACAGGCGCATTATTGACCATTGTGCACAAACGTTGTTCGCTCCGACAAAGAGCTTGCAAGGAAAACCTAACAGCAGAATCAGTTATAGGTGAGATATTCCAAGCAGGTGACACTATGTTTGACGTTTTTTTAAGTTTTAAAGGAAAAGCTGATAAAAGCGATATTATTAAAAAAATAGATTTAGTCGACCACGAATACGCTGTTCTTACAACTCATAGAGCAGAAAATGTTGATGATCCAATTAAACTTGAAAAAATGCTTCAAGCAATACAAACAAGCCAAATGACGGTCGTATTTCCTGTCCATCCACGAACAAAAGAAAGGTTAAAAGAAAACGGAGTTTCTCTCAAAGGTACAAACATACGAACAATTGATCCTGTTGGATATATTGAAATGCTTGCTTTACTAAAGCACGCGAAAATTGCAATAACAGATTCGGGTGGATTGCAGAAGGAAGCCTTTTGGTCAAAAACTCCTTGTATCACAATTCGAGATAGAACTGAATGGATTGAGACAGTTAATTTGGGTGTAAACTTCATCACAGATGTTGACCCTGAGAAAATAATTCACGCGCTCAAACAAATTCAAGAAAATTATGATGAAATAAAAAGTAGGTTCAATAACAACCCTTTTGGTGACGGCAAAGCTTCACAAAAAATAGTTAAAATACTTAAAGAGAAATTAGCTGATAACAATAAACTAATAAACTGAAAATAAAAATGATTAAAAGACTTTGTAGCATAATGGTTATAATTAAGACGTATTTTGAAACACGATTCATTAGACAATGGTTCCCAAAAAGTTTCTCGTGCGTATTTCGTAAAGCGATGAAATTCAAACTGCTTGTGGTAAGCTTTTTTATTGTTGTCTTCTTGTTTTCTCCGCTTTTGGTTAATGGTACTTCCGGAGATAATATCTGGATTTTTAATAACTCCAGTATCATTAATTTCGACCCAACAATAAATTTCTCTGGTGTTCCATATCAAGGAATTAATAACGACAGTTGTTTAGTTGGCTATTGGAACATGGATGAGGGTTTCGGTTCGATTGTCCACGATATTAGTGGAAATGATAACAACGGAACATTGGTCGGTTCGCTAATATGGTCCAATGGAAAATATGGCACTTCTATTAATTTGAATGGTGATAGTAATATCACAGTTTCCAATTCGCCAAACATTAATATTTCAAACGCAATAACAGTTTCAGCTTGGGTCAAACCAAATAATATCAGTATTTATGGACAATTAATTTCAAAAGAAGGAAATGATGGATTTTCTGGTGTTTACTCATTGCGAGTTGATGATAATAATAAACTAACCGTAAGGTTAAGTCAAGGAGGTTCAATAAAAAGTGTAACAACAAATAGTCCGCAAATCAATTCTGTCGGGGATTGGTATCATATAACTTTTACTTATGATGGATGTTATTTCTAAATTGCTCATTTATGTTAATGGTACCTCAGTCTCCTATTCAGGTAATATCTTCTCAGGTATAATTGATAATTCAATTAAGCCACTTTTAATTGGACAAAGAGAGGTAGGTGATCTTCCATTTAATGGCTCCATTGATGAAATTCGAATATACAACCGCACATTAGATGGAAAAGAAGTTACCGCACTATGTCAGCAACCAGATCCGGCATCTTTAATAGCTTATTATAACTACCAGGACCCTGTTACTAACAATAAAATGGTTATCCAAGTGGGTAACGCAAATGTAAGTATCAGTAATGTTACCCTTGTTACGTGTACAGCCTTCTTTATTGACAATAGATTAGCTTTTCAAGCTAACAATTCTGCAATCTTGAATGTTTGGACAACCCTTGGACGACCTTTATTCACCACTGGTGTTTGGAATAACGATAACTATACTACAAGTTTAACCCTTAATGCATTTTCCTCAGCTGAACTAAACTGGAATCAGGGTACGCCTCCCTCAGGCTACGTTCCTTCCATTTTTTCAACCATTGCAGGTAAAACTATTACTTTTTCTACCTTATGGAATGATAATCAAAGTCTTTCTAGTGCTGGATACATTTTTAGTACAAATAATACTGGACTATGGATAAACGCGTCTTGGGCGCCTTTCAATTCAAATCCATGCTGGGGCAATGTCTCTTTAACTTTGAATAGCACGTTTAATGTTGTTGTTGGTTTTCGGGAGTATGCTAATAATTCTTTGAATTTGTGGGGTGATTCAGGAATATACGCCATCACTACGACTAAAGATGCCATTGGGACTACGCCTACACCAATGCCAAGTTCTGTTCTGTCCGCAAGCCCAACGCCATCTCCTAAGTCAACCCCAACTTCAATGTCAACTCCATCCACAAATCCATCTAAAACACCTCCAGTACAACCAGAAACAGAACAGTTTCCAATACAAACAGCATCAATAATAGCTATTGCAATGGTTGTGTTGATTGCAATTCTTGTTTTAGCTTTCAAGAAAGGTTACATAATAATCGAAACAATAGATGCGGAAAATCCTCAAGTAACCTCAGATGACTATTCAATATAACTCTCCCTTTAGGCAAGCAGAAGGTTTCAAGTGTTGTGCTTACCTTAAAATGCTATGTTTCTAAAATTATCATCAATTTTTGTCGAAGCAAAAAATAAGTCACGGGACATATCTTTGGAAGAAGCCTTGTGTACTCAAATGAAAGTCTGCAAATTAGCAGGTCATGACTATGAAAAAAATTAGGTGCAGCTGTGATAGGTACTGGGTTCTGGGGTGTAAATCATGCAAGAGCCTACAAAGAACTAGACTGTACAAATTTGGTTGCTATTTGTGATGTGAACGCTGAAAGAGCAAAAGCTGTTGCTAACCAGTATGGCGTTAGCGCCTATACAGACAGCGCATTAATGCTCAAAAATCCCGAAATTGAGGCGGAAAGCGTTTGTACCTGGGCAACTATACTTTCAACAGAAACTCAAAAAGCACTTGAAGCTAGAAAACATGTACTTGTCGAAAAACCAAAGGCTAATAATTCGGATCAAGCAAAAACTCTACTTCAAACTGCCAAAAACTAGGTTTACATTTATCTGTGGTTTTTCTAATGCGGTTCCTACCTGAGCGTTGCTCTCCATTATCATTTTGAGCATTTCAGGCTCAAATTCTTCGAGTAATAACTTTGAATTCGGTAACAAACAATGCCCTCCGATTACATCTGGAAACATAACGGGTCGATCATGCATCACGCGGATCTTCTATGAACTCAACCGTTTCGTCAAAATCTATCTTGATATCTGGATTAACAGAAGCATATTTTCTGGACGAGTCGATCCATTTTTGGAAGAACAAAATCATCCAAGTCCGATAAGTAGTCTCAAACAGTTGGCAAATTCTGAATCTGTACAATTAACCAATGCCTTAGCTCTTAATCCTGCTGATTGGAAGTGTTCTACGGTTGCTTTGTCCGTTTCGGGTGTGGCGCCGCCGACGTATTTTGTCCAACGTGCAAACTCTTTTAACATATAATCCTTATTCTTATGCACACCACGGCAAGGTGAATGGGTTATAAAACCGCCAGTTTGCTTGTGCAGCTCAACTGTAGTTCCTACTGAGACAGTGCTGTTAATGATTGTGAGTTTTGGCTGATACTTTTGGATGTACGTTTTTATGATTTCTATGAATTTGGGCGGTTTGAGTTTTCGATTGTGGGTTTGGTGGTTCCTGGGCATTGTGTTCTTGCATTTTGGCTTGTCTAAATCTGTGCCATACGGTTGAAAGTTTTTGTTTTGATTTAAAACGACGTATATGGTGCTTCCGATTTCTCCAAGACCAACTATGAAAACGGTTTGCATATTTTTTACTCTCTTTCAGAAGAGTGAGTTCGAGAGAATTTAAGGTTAAATGTCCGTTTCAGCTAAATGCCCAGATATAAAATCTTGCTCCAATCACTTAGGTCAAGATGTGATTTAGATATTAAATCTGCATTTCTTCAACAAGCGACCATTAACGGTAAAGTCGGGATAGATAGTTCTTGACAAATAAACAATGATAACAGTGCAGAAAAGAAGATCAATGATGAGTGCGTGGTCCTTGTGTTGGTTTTGGCTATATTTATATTAGGTTTAGTAGTTTTTGGGCTATGTTGTCTATTTGTTCTTCTGTAACACCAGGGTGTATTGGAAGGGAGAGTACTTGTTTAGCTGCTTTTTCGGTTTCAGGTAAATTAAATTGTCCGAAGGCTTGTTTGTAGTAGGGCATTTGGTGAATTGGGGTGGGGTAGTATGCTTCAGCACCTATGCCTTTATCATGCATTTGTCTGACTATATTGTTTCGTAGGGCTTCAGTTGCGTCTTTTATTCTAACTGTGTATAGATAGTAGCTTGGAATTCGGTTACTTAGCTGAGGCGGCAGGGTTAGTTTATCTTTTTTTTGCAAAAGGTTGGTTAAGCTTTTTGCGTTTGGGCTCGTTTGACCAAAAACTCAGGTAATCTTTTTAGTTGGACAATACCTATGGCAGCTTGTATCTCGGTCATACGGTAATTTGTACCATATCACCGATGAATACTTCACTTTTTCCCCATGAGTTCTAATCATTCGAACAGTTTCAGCAAGTTGATCATTATCAGTGGTTACGACTCCCCCTTCACCAGTACCGATGTTTTTAGCTGCATAAAGACTCCAACAAGCTATATCTGCAAGAGCTTGGGTAATGAGAGTACTTGTTTTGCGGCTTTTTCTGTTTCTGGTAAGTTGAATTTTCCAAAGGTTTCGTTGTAGTATTGCATTTGGTGAATTGGTGTAGGATAGTATGCTTCAGCTCCGATGCCTTTTTCGTGCATTTCCTTAATGAATTTTGTTCCTTTTATTTTCGGTCGCTTCTTTTATGCGGACAGTATAAAGGTACCAGCTTGGCGTTCGATTTTTAAGTTGAGGTGGCAACTTGATCTTATCTGTTTTTTCCAAGTGTTTAGTAAGTCTTTGTGCATTTTTTGTTCGCTTTGCAAAAAAATCTGGTAATCTTCTCAACTGAACTATACCTATGGCGGCTTGTATCTCGGTCATCCGGTAATTTGTTCCTAACATCACTGATGAATACTTCACTTTTTCCCCGTGAGTTCTAATCATGCGAACTGTTTCAGCAAGTTGATCATTATCAGTGGTTACGACTCCGCCTTCACCAGTACCGATGTTTTTAGCTGCATAAAGACTCCAACATGCAATATCAGCAAGAGCCCCTGCAGGTTTTCCTTCGTATGTTGCGCCATGAGATTGAGCGCAATCGTCTATGATAGCAAGGTTATTTTCAGAGACTATTTCTCGAATAGGTTTGATATCTGCCGGTAATCCGTATAGGTCAACAGGAACTATTGCTTTTGTTTTTTTAGTTATGGCTTTTTTAACCGCTTCTGGAGAAAGAGTGTATGTTTCTGGGTCAATGTCACCGAATACGGGTTTCCCTCCCGCCAATACTACTGCTTCCGCTGTCGCCACAAATGTAAAGCTAGGTAAAATGACTTCATCACCAGGCTTAATCCCAATAGCCATCAATGCGGCATGGAGAGCGGCGGTGCCTGTGTTAACAGCTATTGCGTGTTTTACGCCCGCAAACTCTGAATAATTTCTTTCAAACTCGGTTACTTTTGGACCTGTTCCTAATCCGCTTGTTAGCATGCCGCTCTTCATAACTTGGATGACGGCTTGTATTTCTTCGTCCCCTATATTTGGAAGATTCATCGGAATCAAAGGATTGCCTCAATTAGGCATGATTGGTTTAAAACCATATTTCAGCTTATCGGTGAAAAAGTTTAATGCCAATTGCCTATAATAATCTGGTCCTTGATTTATCTAATAATGCAAAGTAGAGGAGAGCCTACCAGATTAGTTCAGAAGGCAAGCCGTTTCTCTATATAATTCATGTTTTAGCTGTTTAGGTTTATTGTGATGTTCTTAGCCGATGATTGAAATGCTGCAGTAGCAACTTTTAGAGCTTTGACGCCATCTTCACCTGTTACCATTGGCTTCTTTTTCTCTACTATGCAGTCGACAAAGTGTTGAAGCTCTGCTTTTAGCGGTTCTTGAAATGGGTATCTCGGCTGTACAGTTTGAGTCTGTTGTTCAATAGACAAATCCTGCGTATTATAGTCTAGTCGCATTATTGCCTCGCTGCCTGTTACTATAAGGGTGCGGGTTTTATAGGGTGTTAGCCAGTTTGATTCAATGAATGCGGATTCGCCGTTTTCATAGGTAAGCATGATATGTGCGTAGTCTTCGAATTTCTGTATTCTTTTACTGCCCATCTTTGCGTAGACTGAGACGGGATCTTGCTTGGATATGAAACGCATTACGTCAATATCGTGTATTGCAGTGTCTTTGACAACGCCTACATCACCTATACGTTCAGGCCATTGTGAAACTCTTTTTGCTGTGGCGCAGACAAGTTCACCGATTTTCTTATTTTCGACAGATTGGCGTATGAGTTGTAAACCAGGTATGAATCGCATAAGAAAACCTACAGTTAGGTGGAGCCCGTTTTCTTCGGCTTTTTTAACAAGATGTTGTGCCTGTTCGGGAGTTGTTGCCATAGGTTTCTCAACTAGAACATGTTTTCCCGCGTTGAGCACTTTCATTGCTTCTTGTGCTAGGATAGTGGACCATGTACAGACGTTGACTGCTTCTATGCTTTTGTCTTTGAGCATTTCCGAACTGTCTGAGTAAGCTTTGACTCCATATTGAGCCGCCATGATTTTGGCTCGCTCTGAATTTACGTCACAAACGGCGATGAGTTCGGTTGTAGGGAGTTCTTTGTAGACTCGAGCATGGTTTTTGCCCCATTGTCCAGTTCCAATTACCGCCACACCAAGTTTAGTCATAAGACTCATCGATCCTTTTCAAAGTGGTTCTCAAACAACGCAGAACTAATAAGTTCTGTTGTCACTCTACAACTTTTTTCTAGATTGAGGAAGAGTAACATTCTTCTCTCCTGTCAATTCCTTCTGTAGCTTGTCTGCTCTGGCTGCAACTTTATCAGCTTCCGCTCTAATGGTCGGATCATTCATTTCCACTTTACGCTTTTCATTAGACTCCAAAATATACCGCAACATATCAGAATTATATGATTTTAACAATAGTTCTGTGTTAGGAATCAAACAGTGACCTCCAATGACACCAGGAAACATCACTGGTCTGTCAAGTCGTTGCCGATGTGTATCCTCCAAGAAATCCACCGTTTCATTAAAATCAGCACCGAAAGCACGTGAAATTCGATGCATTTCCTGAAAACAAGTAATCATCCATGCACGGTAAGTGGTTTCGAAAACCTTTGCCAACTCTGTTTCTCGGCAACTCTTAAGTAATTTTACTTTTAAACCAAGTTTCTCAAAGTGCGCTCTGGCAGCTTCTGCAGCTTCAGGGGTTGCTCCGCCGACGTATTTGGGCCAACGCTTCATCTCCCACTTCATATGCTCAGCGGTAATATGAACGCCGCGAGATGGGGAGTGAACAACCAAACAATTACATTTGTCCGCAACTTTCAGGGTCGTTCCTGGTGGAACAGTACTATTATTTATGATGAGTTTAGGTTTATAATCGGAAACGTAACCGGCCACAATCTGGACGAATTTATCAGGGTTACCACATGGGAGACAAACTTGCAATGTATCAACTGTGCTTGGAATCTTACTTTTGCTTTGCTTTAGTTCCCGCATTTTTGTTTCATCCAAATCCAATCCGTAAACTGCAAAGCATTCTTTTTTCTCATTAAATAATTCGAAAAGGGTGTGGCCGATTTCTCCTAAACCGATTATGAGTACTGTTTCTTTAGCCAAATGATACCGCCGCTTGATAAAATCAAGTAAGGTTAACGTATTTAAATATAAAGTATCAAGAAACAGTATGCAGAATTCAAATAGTATTGTTGATATCTTTTTTTGGAACCAATATATAGTTAATCCAAGAATGTGTTATTTGGATGCGTGGACTTAACACTCTCTTCCATAACAAACCTGATTATTAGGTACAGATTGCAACCTTGTATTGAAACCTACCTCTTCATTCAATGGCAAGAAGAAAAACACCTCCTCATATCCCAGACGTGTTAGCAGTTTATGACACAAGGTTTTTTGCAGAGCTGTTCTACTCTACAAATGAATCTTTATATCAGAGGATACTTGCTACAAAAGTATAGGAAACGATTTACCTCGGCAATAGTAATCCATGAAATTTATAGACTTGCACTTAAACGAGAAGGTAGAGAAACGGCAAAGCTTAAGGTGGCATAGATAAAGAAAGACTTTGAAGTCATTGCTTTTGATGAGCAAATAGCAGAGATCTCAGCTGAATTTAGGCATAAATGCAATTTATCGATGGGGACAGAGCATTATTGCAGCCATTGCATCCACACTTAAAGCGGTCTGCGTAACGGATGATCCTCATTTTAAGCAAATCAAAGAAATAGAAACCGAATGGATCTAAAAGACTCAGCCCAAACAACAACCAAATACTCCACTGCCCTGGCTCAAAAACCACCCAAATAACCCTAAGGTATGGATGGTTAAATAGAGGAATTCAGAACCCTTACTCGATTGCTATTCATGTTCAGAAGCTGAATTTACACTAACATAGTCATGAAAGTCCCAACCTAATGCTATTGTGTTATTTCAGATAAATTACAAATTACCAATTGGTTAATAATTAATTTTAACCAAATGAACTCAATCTATATCCAACTATGAAACTGCTGTCGGCGTCTGTCAACGACTTCTATTCTCTCTAATCAGTCTCACTTCTTCCGCAGTTGAAGTTTTAATCGGATTTTCGGCTTGTAGCTTCTCTAGTTTGCAGAATAATTCCTCAGATTTCTTTTTGTCAAGATAGAGTTTCATCCCTTGTCTTAATGTGTCTGAAGAGTTTGCCATATCTTTGCAGTTGACGCTTTTCCTCTTCAGATATTCTCACACTTACTATTGCTCATTGTCATACATTATGTAAGACACAATGTAAGATTTATTTTTTAAACACTCTAATACTGTTTTTTCTCTAAAAGGGTCACGCCTCTTCTGAAATCATCTATCGAATACTCTGATCTAAATCCCTTACATACAAGGTAGTCAACCATTTCGGGTATCATAAGACCAGCCATCTCTGCTGCACCGCTTATCGAAATCTTGCCTTCCATGTAAATCTTTGCTGCTTTTTCTTTCTTAAACTCTGCCGCTCCCTTCTCCACTAGCCTTCGTATAACAACTGACCGGTCCACGCTTTCCCTCTCAGCTTCATTGTCTATATACTCCAGAACTCTCTTTGGCAATCTAACTCCCACACTCACATTCTCACCCAAAACTATTCACCTCCAATATAATGGAATCTATGACATGATTCGAAAACCACCCAATTTTCTTGAACTCAACCCAACTATGGCTATATTCACACAAAACTATTCTTTCCAAATGTCCTCTTCTTCAGCTACATTACTGCGTTTTAGGGGTATAGGAGTTTGGCAGTGGGGGCATTGTTTGATTAGGTTTGAAGGTTTAGGTCGTCCAAAATCTACTATGTAATTTCTCTCGTACAATGGTAAGGTAAACTCTTTTCTGCAGGCTGGGCAAATCACCTTGGTTGGCGGAATTACAGGTTTTTTAGGCAACTGTTTTTGTTGTTCTGCTATGTCAGTCCCAAGTTTGTTGGTATCATTTTGGATACCAAATTGTCGGAATAATTCATCGTACTGTATTAACTTTTTTTGTGCTTGTTTGAGCAATCACAGGTGCAGAAGTAATGTCTGGAGTTTGATCTGGCTTCTTTGCTTCATCGGGGATCTCTTGTATTAGTGGTTCTGCAGACAAAACGCTTTATTCTGTCTCCTAAAACCTTTATTTTTCCACCTAAAATCAAAGCTACAGCTATTGCAGCTAGTGACAACTGCACCTGCCACAGCAGCATAAATAACATATTGAGGTAAAGAAATCAGACCAAATGCAACAGCATTTGCAAAAAACAATAGTCCAGCTGTAAATGCTATGATTATGATGAAAAGGTTCTCTTTTTCCAAAAACCTTGGCTGGCGCTACAATTGGAACTTGCATTTCATCTTTTACTTTAGGGGTCTCAACGACCGATATATCAGAGTCAACTTTGTCTTTGCTTGTTTGAGCAATGGTTGGTGAAGTAACTGTATCTGGCGTTTCTGGAGCTTCATTTGATTCTTTATTGCACCAACCTCAACAATAGGTGCTTTCGGTAATCTTCCTTTTCGTTTATCAACTATAACCACGGCTATTGTAAGTATAGCCAATAAAGATGCAACAGCAACGAAGGCATAAGCGAAATAACCACGAAAACTAATCAAGCCAAAAGCAACAAAGTTTGCAAAGAAAAGTAAACCAACTGCAACAGCTATAGTGAAGATTATTGCATATCCTTTTCTTGGATTGACTTAACTTTTGAACGAGCCAAAACTTGAGGTTCTTCAATACCATTGGAAGTCTGAATATCTACCAAGTTAGTCATCAACTACACTTGCACTTTCCTGCAAATCAACCGATAAAGGAGCAACCTCTTGTGGTTCATTTGAGTCGATAGAATCAACTTTTCATTATCTCTTGGGCAATAGTTTGTGAAGATACTACATCTGATGGCTGATCTGATCTTGATCGGTCATTAACCGTTGATTGTTGTTTTCTGGCAGACAAAATTCTTCGGTTATCCCTAATAACAATCGCCAACATTACTATCGTTAAAACAACCGCAACTGCTAATGCCGAAAAAGCCACGATTTCGCCAACATTGACGGGTGCAGAAATTAAGTTGAAAGCTACAGCGTTTGCATAAAAAAGTAAACCACAAACAAAAATTGCCATAATGAGAAAGAATTTTTGCCCGTTGGTAAACTGTCTAGATTTAACCACGATTTTGCCCACTCCTAAGAGATTGGCAGTCAATCAATAAAAATTTTGGCTTTCTTCCTTTCTCTAACTATTAAAGTTAGCAACTTCAGCAAAAAATGTTTTATGAATTGTTCTTCTCTCAAAAAGATTATTTATGATGATCAAAAACATTAGTTTTTCAACTGGAAAGAACAAAAAGATAATTTCTATTTTCATTTCTTTTCTTTAATTATATTTCAAGTTAATTTAGTTGGATTACTTCAAAAATAGTTGTTAAGATTAATCGTATAATCTTATTTTGTCATACGTCAGCAAAAAAAATAAATAAGGAAATTGAAAAATTGGTTTTCAAGTTGTGTTGCTTGTTATAACTGGTGCCTCTGAGAAAGAATGAACTGTTGATTCCCGAATCCATTGATCAGGATTTTGATACTTAACTAATGGTGTTATTTGACGACGGGTTTCTGTTTCTTTTGATTCAAGCACGTACATAGTTTCAACGAGTGTTTGTCTATGTCTTCCCTTTTCTTCAACGAAATATTCAAACACTTTCTTGAAATTATCCAAATCTAATATCTGGGTTTTAGATAGTTCATCAACAATAGTTCTGGCTGAGTTGGACTCGAGGTAATTTGTATAAACCTTGACAAGCAAAACTTCGAGGTTTACCGATTTTTTAATCATTTCACATGAGGTAAGATATTCCAAGTTATTTATTTTGGAGATTGTTTTTTCAAGCGCAATAATATCGGCGGTTAATTCTGATAGTTCTTTTCTGGCATTTTTGTTTTCTAATTCAGATATGTCTAAACGGTCAAGTATTCCTTGTATGATTTTTACGTTTTTCTGGCTGTCATGTGCGATTCCTAAAATAAAGCTGCTTTCGGGTTGATTCATTTTTTTAGATAGCGTTTCGTAGAGTTTGAAAGTTTCATTTTCTATGTTGCTGCATTGTTTTAGGTATTGGATGCTTTCCCGTAACTTTTCATTCATTTATATCAACCATCTAAAAGCGTATCGTAAATATTAATAAACATTATTGATTCTGAATCGGCGCAAATCAATTGTTCAACACATTACCAAATCAGATAAAAAAATTAGCTCCAAAATAAAATCACAAAACCACTAACTTAAGAAAGAATAAGCCTCAAGCTTTTCAAAATAAAAAAGATAAAAAGAGAATGAACAAAACAACGTTAAATCAAGTATTAGGCACTATTTTTTATGCATACACTCGATTAATTGACTGCATACCATGCAATCTTCGGGAATCTGCTGTTTATGGTCTTTCTCACTCAAGTAACCGCGATGGAAATTGCAGGATGATGTTTTTTCTTCGTTTTGACTCGGCTCTTCTTGGATTGGTATCTCTGTGACTGTTACCTCTGGAGGATTTTCATTTTCGATTTCAGCATTGATTATTTCTGTTAAGCAGTATGGGCATGCATTGTAGTGCTCTTTTGTTCCTTCATGAAGGTTTGTTGTTTTAAGTGGTTTAGCAAAAGCTTTCCCGCAAGCCTTGTTGGGGCAGACTAAGATAGTTTTTTTCTTCCGTTTTTATTCACCCCGACTCTACTCTGATTGAATATTGGGTAATTGTAATAATATTACTGCATCTGTAATATTAATATTTACTATAAAAAACATGTCCACTAAGAAGCTACTATCAATTTAGCGATAAAAACAGAATGACCTACCTTCACACTAATCAAACCAATGTCATACTTTAATTAGGAAACCAATGCTATAATAAATCTATTAATTTCATCCAAAAAAACATTACAACATTGAACCACTGGAGATACCACCAAATGAAAATTGCCATAATCCTGGGAACACGACCAGAAATTGTAAAATGCTCACCAATCATCCGCGAATGTCAACGCTTAGGTTTAGATTTCTTTATTTTACATACAGGTCAACATTATTCTTACTTAATGGACAAAGTATTCTTCGAACAACTAGAATTACCTTCAGCCAAGTATAACCTCGATGTGGGTTCAGGAGATCATGGCAAACAAACAGGCGTAATGCTTGGGGGCATAGAGAAAATTCTCAAGTCTGAAAAACCAGATGTAGCTTTAGTTCAGGGTGACACGAACACAGTATTAGCTGGTGCAATTGCTGCGGTAAAGCTTGGAATTAAAGTTGGACATGTTGAAGCGGGTTTACGAAGCTACGATAGGACTATGCCTGAGGAAATCAACAGAGTATTAGCCGATCATTGCTCAGATTACTTGTTTGCCCCAACACCGAAATCAAAAGAAATCTTACTCCACGAAGGCATTCCAGAAGAACAAATCTTCATGGTCGGCAACACAGCAGTTGACGCAGTTTACCAGAACTTGGAAATAGCGAAATCCAAAAACCAAATTCTAAACTCACTGGGGCTTGAAGCAGGCAAATTTATGTTAGCTACATCGCACAGACAGGAAAATGTAGATGACAAACAACGCTTTTATGGAATCATTAAAGGTTTGCAGTTAGTTCAGAAAGAATTTGGAGTTCCGCTGATTTATCCTATTCATCCACGTGCACGAAAACAACTGGAATTATTTAACATAGACACGGCAGAATTGACTTTGGTTGAGCCTTTGGATTATTTGGGTTTTCTGAATCTTGAAAGTAAAGCAATGTTGGTTTTATCAGATTCAGGAGGAGTGCAAGAGGAGACTTGCATTCTTGACGTTCCTTGTGTTACCTTGAGGGATAATACTGAGAGACCAGAAACAATAGAAGTTGGCTCAAACACGTTGGCAGGAACTAGTTCTGAGCGAATTATTGAAGCTGCAAAAATCATGGTTAAGAGGCAAAGAGGTTGGGTTAATCCGTTTGGGGATGGAAAAACCGCACAAAGAATCATTAACATCCTAATGAAACAATAACTTAGAAAAAAGAGAAGCTGGAAAAGTCATCCTCACAAGTCATTCTCTAATGATTTACATTTTATCAATTTTGGCTAATACTCTTCTATATTAACCGATTATTTTTTGAAGGCAGAGATTCAACCAAATTGAAATCTTTGCAGAATTGGCATAATTTTATAAACAAAGTTGAAACAAATAATGTTTGGTCGAGCGAGGCTGTTTAGTTCTTGCTCGATACAATATTTTGAGGAAAATAAAATGAAAATTGCTAAAAATGTAAATTCTACGACCATTATTGCTATGTTTCTATTGGCATCTTTCGCTATTTCACTTGTTGCATTGCCAAATACTAATGCTCATACACCTCCTCAGTCAATCACTCCATTTGCTTACATCGATGTTGCTCCAAGCCCTATAGGTGTTGGACAAACCGTAAATATTTACACCTGGATTAACTGGCTTGCTCCAGGAGCATCAACGGCTAACGACGTTAGATGGAAAGACTACACAATTGACATTACAACCCCAGACAACACTACATCAAGAATAATCATTCCAATTGTTATCGACTCCACATCATCAGCTTACACACCCTTTACACCTACTCAAGTAGGCACCTATAGTTTCGTATTCACATTCCCAGCACAAAAATACACTCGAAATCAAGCCAATACCCCAGGATTATCATCAGCAGCAGCTGCCTATGAAAATGATACCTTTCTAGAAGCTAAAAGCAAAATAACAAAACTTATCGTGCAGCAAGACCCAATACCACAACCCCTTAGTAGCTATCCTCTACCAACGGAATACTGGACAGAACCTATTGAAGGACAGAATACTGATTGGCATTCTATTTCGTCAAACTGGCTTGGTCAAGGATCACCCAGTTTACCCGGCAACCCTGCCAGAGTACAATCGAGCGGCTCAGCACCAAATAGTGCACACGTAATGTGGACGCGACCTTTGGGAGACGGTGGAATCGTACCAGGCGACTTCGTTGCAAAAGAGACAGAAGGCTTCTACCATGGAAGTTCATACCAATATCGATTCTACAATCCAATAATAATGAACGGACGACTCTTCTACGGTTTACCGCTTGGCAATGCCCTTAACGGAGGCGGATACATAGCTGTCAATCTACGCACTGGAGAAGAAATATGGTATAATAATCAAATAAACGTAGCCGGAACAGGCGTTCCAGACATCTCGTTTGGCTACTACTATGCTTTCGAATCTCCCAACCAACACGGCGTTATACCCAATGGCTGGCTATTTGCAAGCAACTTTGCCAGAGCAGTAGACCCATCCACCGGAGTAATAGCAGCTCTCAACATAACCAATGTTCCTTCAGGCTTCGACGTTTATGGTCCCTCCGGAGAAACTCTAAGATTAACGCTAAACATCAATAACAAATGGTTAGCCCAATGGAACTCATCCAAAGTATTCGACGTACAAACCTCTGGAACCATTAACGCAAGCTTGCCATCAAGATACGACTGGAACGTAACAATACCACAATTAAAGACAGGAACAACCATACAAGGAGCAATCTATAATGACGTATTACTTGGAATGACGACTCTTGCAGGGATTGGAGACCAGGGAACACCTAACCCCTACACAGCGTGGGCAATAAGCCTAAAACCCGAGTCACGAGGACAACTTCTATGGCAAACAGACTACGCAGCTCCACCAAACAACGTCACCCGTAGACTACCCGTACTGGATCCGATAAACCGTGTCTTTATGTTACAAGACAAAGAAACCTTCGAAACTCAAGCATACAGCATAGACTCAGGAAATCTGGTTTGGTCAGCACCTCTGGATAAAGCCAACGACTTTCAATACTACGACTTAACTTTCTTAGGAACATTCTCTATCACTGCTTACGGTCGTCTTTATCATGCAGGCTACAGCGGAGTGCTTGACTGCTTTGATACAAAAGACGGAACTCTACTGTGGACTTATGGCAATGGCGGAGAAGGCAACAGCACCTACGCAGGATTAGCTTCACCCTACGGTCATTACCCAATCTATATTTTCGGCATCGCCGACGGGAAGGTCTTTCTCGGAGCTGGCGAGCACTCTGCAGACACACCATTATACAAAGGTTTCTTAGTACGATGCGTAAACGCTACCACAGGCGCAGAAATCTGGACATTACCTGGCTACCTTGGCTATCCTGGAGCCGGTCGAGCAGCTTCTGCTATTGCAGATGGCTTCTTCACATACTACAACGGCTATTCCAGCCAAGTATTCTGTATTGGCAAAGGACCCAGCAACTTAAAGGTACAAGCACCACTATCTGCAGTCACATTAGGATCTAGCTTGATAATAAGCGGCACCGTGACAGACATCTCAGCAGGCACACAACAAGAAGAACAAGCAGCACGATTTCCAAACGGTGTTCCATGCGTATCTGATATAAGCCAAAGTGATTGGATGCAATATGTCTATATGCAAAAGCCAAAGCCAACAAACACAACAGGCGTACAAGTCATTTTAAGCGTTCTTGATTCAAACGGCAACTTTAGAGAAATCGGCACTACAACCAGCAACGATGGATTCTTCAGCTTCAACTGGAAACCAGACATAGAAGGACAATACACAGTCTATGCTTCGTTCCCTGGATCTGAATCTTACTGGCCATCTCATGCAATGGCATCCTTTGCAGTTGACGCAGCAGCACCAACACCAACCCCGACTGGAACTCCTCAACAATCCGTTGTTGAAATGTATTTTGTCCCCGCAGTCGCCGGCATCATTATCGCAATCGCAATAGTGGGTGTTTTAGTAGTGATACTTTTGCTAAAGAAGCGACCCTAAAAAAACAAACAAAAAACTATTTTCCCATTTTTTTTTAGCTGTATTCACTTCTCTCAAATCTCTCCATCGAGAGAGGATTTTGCACGGAATCTTTCATTTTTTAACTTTCTAATCATGAAACTACCTTTTTTGTCATCAGTTGCCACTTTACAATCCATCTTATAAAGCAAATGATAGAGATAGTTATACTCGTTGAGCCAGAGTTTACTTAAATTAGGTTTGCTCTTGCTCGATTAAAATTATGGAGATTAAGAAAAAAATGCAAAAAATAAAGAGTAAAAGTATAGCCATTATAGTCATTTTGCTTCTGACAATTTCAATGACAATTTCATTTTTACTTACACCAGCCGTTAATGCACATAATCCTGGGTGGGAAATGCCATCATTCGCATACATCGTTGCTTCACCCAATCCTGTGGGTGTAGGACAAAAAGTTGCCATAGTTATGTGGGTTGATACACCTTTGCCAAGTGCATCCGTAACTAACGACGTCAGGCGTCACGATTACACCTTAACTATAACAAAACCCGATGGAACATCAGAAACAAAACACTGGGATGTTGTTTTTGACACGACAAGCATACAGTACCATCAATACACTCCCGATCAGATTGGCGTATATAGCCTCAAATTTGATTATGGCGGTCAAGTCTATACTTGGAGCGGGACCTACCAAAACGATACATACTTACCAACCACTAAATCAGCAACATTAACAGTGCAGCAGGAAGAACTGCCTCAGCCACTAACCAGTTATCCTCTTCCAACCGAATACTGGACACGACCGATAGAAGGCGAGAACACTGACTGGTGGACAATTTCCTCCAATTGGCTTGGTGCACCCTACATTGAAGGCGGCAGCGGAGTCGCTGGTGCAGTACAACCAGACGGAGCGGCTCCAGCAAGTGCCCACATTATGTGGTCAAAAGCTATCCAAGACGGAGGAGTTGTTGGAGGAAGCTCATATAATCCAGTTGGAAAGACCTACTATATGGGGGGCTCCTACAACGTTCGCTTTAGCAATGCTCTCATAATGCATGGACGTGTCTACTTCGACGAACCCTACGGCAACAGCGGTGGAGGCGGAAGCTACCTTTGCCTTGATCTAAGAACAGGCGAAGAAATCTGGCGTACAAACACTACAGGCATAGGCACGCCATCATTCGGCTACCTCTATTCTTATGATTCAGGCAATCAACACGGTGTTCTTCCCAACGGTTTGTTATTCACAAACAACT
The DNA here is from genome assembly GCA_963831895.1 of Candidatus Bathyarchaeota archaeon. Lineage (GTDB taxonomy): Archaea > Thermoproteota > Bathyarchaeia > Bathyarchaeales > Bathycorpusculaceae > Bathycorpusculum. Next base: position 33,906 of record CAWHSD010000022.1, on the reverse strand, counting down.
TCGCAAGAGCATACGACCCGCGAACAGGCATATTAACAACCCTAAATATAACGAGCGTACCTTCAGGAACAGGATCAGTCGGTCCATCCGGTGAAATTCTACGTTATGTGCTTAACTCAACTGCTAAGACAGTAGCACAATGGAACAGCTCAAAAATGCTTGGCACAGGCTTGAGCCCAACAAATTGGTACTCAGGAAATATTAATGCAAGCGCATCGTCAAACTACGATTGGACAATTCCTATGAGTCTTGGCTCAGGAACATGGAGCATCAATAGATTGTCATTTGACAAACTAATGCTTCTTACACAAGGCAGCTTTGGATCTCGCGGAAATTGGGATGGAGTTAACGTCACAGCTGTAAGCTTAAAGCCTGAATCAAGAGGATCAATTCTATGGACGAAATATTACCCTGCAGCACCAGAAAACGTTACTCGAGCAATAGTGACTTGGGATCCCAGCAACAACGTCTTCATTACTGAAGATAAGGAAACCATGGTACATTATGCCTTCAGCCTAAAGGATGGCTCTCAAGTATGGGGACCAACAAAACCAGCTAACGACTACAACTATTTCAGACAAAACACCTATGCAGCATATGGCAAAATGTACTTCGGAGGCTACGGCGGAGAACTCTACTGCTATGATATAACGAACGGCAATCTACTTTGGACTTATGGAAGCGGCGGAGAAGGTAACAGCACCAGCAGCGGCTTAACGACAGCTTGGGGCAGTTATCCCATTTTCATCGACGTTATTGCTGATGGCAAGATCTACTTAGCAGGAACAGAACATTCCCCGGATTCACCATTCTATAAAGGCACAAGATACCGCTGCATTGATGCATACACAGGAGAGGAGCTTTGGACGCTACTAGGTTGGGGCACAGGCATGGATGCAAACTACGATAGAGTCGCAGACGGCTACTTTGTATTCCTCAATTGTTATGATATGAAAGTCTACACCATAGGCAAAGGCCCCAGCGCCATGACAGTCGATTCACCATTAAGTGGAGTAAAACTGGGAGATTCAATAACTATTCGAGGAACAATCACAGATATTTCAGCTGGCACAAAACAAGATGAGCAAGCAGCACGTTTCCCTAATGGAGTTCCTGCAGTTTCAGATAAAAGCATGGGACAATGGATGGAATACGTTTACATGCAGAAGCCACGTCCAATGGACACAACAGGCGTTTCAATCAATCTAAATGTTGTTGACGCCAACGGGAACTACAGAGACATAGGGACAACAATTAGCGATGCAGATGGATTCTTCAGCTATAACTGGGTTCCGGACATCGAAGGCAAATACACAATCTACGCTTCTTTTGGAGGGAGTGAATCTTTCTACCCATCACATGCAGTAACATCATTTAGCGTTGATCCAGCAGCAACAACACCATCACCCAATCCAGTGACAATTTCGCCTCCAACTGAAATGTACATCGCTGGAGCGGCAGCCGCAATAATTGTGGCAATAGCCATAGGTTTTGCTATAACAATCATGATGCTAAGAAAGAGACCATAAAGGTGCTATACAAAACAAACTTTCCCCTTTTTTAGATTAAAAATAGACATTGGAGAAAAGTTGGGGGCTGAGTAGGCTCTGGTTAAAATCCACGATAACTGCCCATAGTAATCGTGCCAAAAAGTTGCATTTTTTCTCCTATTAGGTCCAGAGCCTTAGCAAACCCCAACAATATCTCTATTATGAAAGATTCTATTTCAACATTATGAAGAACATTCTTCTAATTGAAAGTTCTTAATATTATTGATGTATTTGATTTAACAACGTATTGTCTTATCTTTTTGATAAATCTGAATCAATGATTCATAAATGTTAACTTAACAATTGTCAATCATAGATTCTACAACAAGAAAAACCGTTGCCCTCATTACAAACATCCAAACCTGGAATTGAACTAAATGAAAACACAAAAATCTACAAACGAAATTCGGGTACTCCTAAAAAACGCTAAATTAGATTTTGATTCAGTAGTGAATACGGCTTTAAACGAGTATCTTTCAAAAATATTTCACAGTTGCCCCTTCACTGAGGAAGTATGCACAACAAAACAATGCGTAGAATGCGCAATCTTCACAGAACCCAACAAGTAAAAGAATTTCATTGCGCTGTAAACATTTATACCAATCGTATACATTTTAAGGTGTCATAGATTTAATAAATGTACAAGCTTAATTGCTTAATTAACATAAATAATTAAGATGACATACTTGTTCAAAAGAAAGAAAATAGTGTGCGTCTCCTTCGTTATATTACTTTTAATTTCTTTATATTTTTCACTTGATCTAACTCAAGGAAACGATAATTCTAATGAACTAGAACTAAATCCGAAAACAACTGCAACACCACAGCACCCAAAAGAGACTTTCACATGGGTAAGTCACGTCGTTAATTCATCCGTCGCAGAACAACTATTCCAAATGCACTTTACAGATGTAGCGGTGCGGTATGTAACCGAAAAAGAAGTAGTTATTAGCCAATCAAATCTTGCTCGATACGGGATCGATTTATGGTTAGTTATCGACCCTAAATTGTTCAAAGGAGATTACGCACAGAATGATTTCAAAGCAACATTGAATCTGCAAACAAAAGGCGGCATTACAAATTTTATCATTGACGATGCTAATTGGCTATGGTATTCTGGATACTTTACAACTGAAGCAAAAAACAATTTTCTGTATGCAATGCATTCATACGGTGATAAAGTCTTAATTACTCTGATGGAATCTGATGCTACATGGATAATTGCTCAAGGGTTTAGTTTTTCAGGTCTAAACGTTGACTTGTATAACTGCCCAAACATTTACCATACGAGTTTTGACCAGAATTTTAATAGTCAAACTTTGGGAATTTATTTGTGGTGTTGGGACTGGAATGGAACAAGGTCTAATGGAAGAGACTGGGATTCAATATCTTTAGCTGAAATAATTCAAGTTTATTCTTTTTGTTCAGCCCAAAGAATGTATATTTGGCTAGCCGACGAAGACAACACCGTCGAAGTAGGTATGGAAACAAGCAGTTTCTTGAACTATCCAGATTGGTGGAACACTATAACTGTGCTAAACCAAGCATATCTTAACTCAAATTTCTATCCTCGATCTTTCGTCTGAGTTAAGGTCCAAAAAATATTTCTTGCTTCTAAAGTACAAATAACGAAACGATCACCCATAGACGTTACAAGAAACAATCTTGAAAGTAAGATTAGCGACCTGAAAAATTTGCAATTCTTCTTATCCGTTAACACATTATTCTATTAAAGAAAATATTTTCAAAAAATAGAATATCTTTACGACTTACCTTCTGAAGAAATGGACACACTATCACTTGCCTTAAGAAGCCTAAATTTTCCATCCCCCAGATAGTAGAAATAGGGATGATTCTTTCGAGTTGAAGCCCAATGCCCACTAAAGGGGTGATTTGGGGCCATCGCTATTACATTTGATTTAATGCTTATGTCAATAACATCCGGCTGAGTTTCATGAACCTTACCAACAATGTCGGAGGTTGAAAAAATCTCTTTATCGAGGCTGTTGGCTGCCTCAACAACTAACTGCCAAATTGGTTTACCATATTTCAAGCAACTCACCAATTGAATAACATCAATACTTCCCGTAATAAATAATTTTTAAACCTAATAAAAAAATTCACAGTTACGATTATATAGAAATCCCCATAATGAATCTCACCACAAATAAGGCCAACTGTTAAGTTGAAAATTTAGAATTTAATCCATCATAAATTTTTATTAAGTACAATGAGTTCAAGATATTAGGGATTTTATGAACGACGAAAAAAAGATGAGTAAACCTTCTGAACATTCAGACAAAACAACTATCACTGAAAAGGAACGGCACAAAGGCAAAATGGACAAGGCTCAAAATAAAGAACGTGCAGCTGTAATCAAAGCCAGAGCCAAAAAAGCAGGACATGAACCCGTCTCCGACCAAAAATCACACGAATACCACTAAACACCACCTAAAATTTACTTTCAATTTCTTGTTAAAATAGTGTTGAAACTCCACTCAACCACTCACTCTCACTTTTTTAATTTTAACCCAGCAAAATTAAAGATCTTAATTGTAGGTTTGAGGGGCTGTGATTGTGAAATAGCAGTCACATATGCTTAAGAAGATAATTCAAATAATTACGTTTTTTGAGGCTAAAACTAAATGCTTGGAGAACTAATAGGCGAATTTAAAGGCAAAAACATAGGGTGGCGAGTGCTACCTGACGGAAAAATTGAAACCACAGCTCAAGGAACAGGCAAGATTCTTGGGGTCGACGCTTTTGTTTTGGCAACAAGTGTTGGAACCATGACAAACGGGGTTTTCACGGGAGAATCAAACAGCGTATTCACAACTATGGAAGGCGAAACAGTGATTTCGAAAGGCATCGCAGTCGGCTATCCATCTGGAAATGGAGGATCCACCAGAGCTGCCTCTATCCACACAACACAATCAAAAAAACTTGAAAGACTAAACAAGATCGTGGGCATGCAAGAATACGAAACCGACATGCAAGACAACTTTACTGGCAAAATCTGGGAATGGAAATAAACAATAATTCTCACATTAACTCTTAATTTAACCACTTTATAATCTAAAAAAACTTGATTTCACAACCCACAACCACAACAACAACCAAACAAAAACAGCTTACAAAAAATTTTTAGACCTCAACCTCAAAAACTAAAACCTGAACAACATAAAAATGAACTTGAAAACAAACTAAAACGCAAAACAATATAGCCTTCAGGTTTCTCGGTTGAAGAACTACTTCTTTCGTTATGGCAACATTTTAATTGATAGCGGCTTCTAACCAGTAAACAGGTCCTAAAAATTGAGCAATGAAGCTAAATCTTCCAAACCAACATGCGACAAATTCACTGCAATTAACGAATTAGCTAAACGCAGAGGCTTTTTTTGGTCATCTTTTGAAATTTACGGCGGAAGCGGAGGCTTTGTAACTTACGGTCCACTCGGCACACGCCTCAAACAAAATATAGAGGCGAAATTAAGGGATTTTTTCGTCAAAAAGATAGGAATTTACGAGATGGAATCATCAATAATCGCTCCAGGAAAAGTTTTTGAAGCATCCGGACACGTTGACCACTTCAAAGAACCCATGGTGGAATGCCAAAACTGCCATCAACGCTTCCGAGCAGACCATTTACTTGAAGAAAAAGGCATCTCCTCGGCCGAAGCAGAAAAAATGACTTTAGACGAAGTAGCCAAAGAAATAGAAACGCATGGTGTGGTTTGCCCTGACTGCAAAGGGAAATTCGGCGAACCCCAACGTTACCTAACAATGTTCCAAACAACAATTGGACCCTATTCAGGCGCAGTAGGTTACGGAAGACCTGAAGCAGCACAAAACATCTTTGTTGAATTCAACAGATTATTCACAACAGCAAGAGAACGCCTTCCATTCGGATGCATCCAGATTGGACACGCACTGCGCAACGAGATTTCGCCACGTCAAGGACTAATCCGCTTACGAGAATTCACAATCGCAGACTTAGAATTCTTCTTCGACCCAGAAGAACCAGCTTGCCAATTACTACCTGAAGTAGAAAACGAAATTCTTCCAATACTGCTCTGCGAAACAAGGCTCAAAGAATGCGAAGACGTTACCAACTTTACAGTCCGCGAAGCACTTGATAAAAAAGTCATCCGCTCACAATGGCAAGCCTTCTTTATGGCAATGGCAAAACGACTCCTAACAGAACTAGGAGTACCATCAAACAAACAACGCTTCATCGAAAAACTCACGTGGGAAAAAGCTCACTACAGCAGCCAAAGCTTTGACCAAGAAGTTCTCGTTGACCGATGGGGCTGGGTAGAAGTCTCCGGACACGCTTACAGAACCGACTACGACTTGAACTGCCATATGAAAGCCAGCGGCGTCGATATGACAGTCTACAAAGAATACAACACTCCAATTGAGAAAGAAGAACTAACAGTCAAGCCAATTATGGCAAAGCTCGGTCCAGTTTACAAAGGAGAAGCAGGAAAAGTAGCTGCAGCACTAGCCAAGGTTCCAGCCCAACAAGTTGCAGATGCCATGAAAAAAGACGGCAGCATAATGGTAGACAACTACCAAGTCTTTCCAGAACAAATAGACATAAGCAAACAAAAAACCATCATACGAGGAACACGCTTCACACCACACGTCGTAGAACCCAGCTTCGGATCAGACCGCCTCTTCTACGTAGCACTAGAATACGCCTACAACATAAAAGACGACCGAGTTGTTCTAAGTTTCCCAAGAACCATAGCACCCATACAAGTAGGCATCTATCCACTAATGGGCAAAGACAACTTAGACACCAAAGCCAAAGAAGTACAAAAACTATTAACAAACCAAGGCTTCATGACAGAATACGACGAAGCAGGCTCAATAGGCAGAAGATACGCAAGAGCCGACGAAGCAGGAATTCAACTAGGTATAACAATTGACTACGACACATTAAATGACAACACAGTAACCATAAGAGACAGAGACTCTTGGCAACAAATTCGAATCGCAATCAAAGATCTTCCTAAGCAATTGCACAAATACTTCGAAGGAAACTATAACTTTGAACAACTAGGCAGCAAATTAAAAAGTTAAGTAGCTAACTTTTTTAATGCACACCTGAAATAGTTACATGATAAATTAGGATCAATTATTGAGAGGAAAAAGGTTTGGTACTTCCAGCAGAAACTGAAGAACGCGTTAAACGTCGAGCGTTAAACGCTTGTCAAGATAACTTACGTAAGGTTGTAGATGTCTCAAGAAAACTTCCTCAACTCATCGAATCTTTTGCGAGTGGAGACAAAGAAAACACCCGCAAACTCTTTAGCGATATAAAATCAGGCCAAGAAGAAGTAATTAAGTCAAGACGGATCGTTTCTCAAGAACTCGCAGAAATAGGCGCCATCCTCATCGCCCGCGAAGATTTCCTTAGATTTACTAATTTATCAAGCGAAATAGCCGACTTCTCAGAAGGCATCTCATATTACCTAGTAGAAATCATGGAGCACAACTGGGTCATTTCCCCAGACATAAAAAAAGACCTCTTAAAACTATCCCTCGCCGTCTTAGATTCAGTGCTTAAACTCCGCGAAACCATGTTGGTTTTAACCTATGGCTCACAAAAAACCCTTGAACGCGCCAAAGACGTAGAAATCGCCGAACGCATAGTCGACGAATTATACCGCGCCTTAACAATCAAAGTGCTAAGCAGCAAACTCGACGTTCCAGTTACTTTTCTACTAAGAGATGTTCTGCAACTTTTAGAAAACTCTGCAGACAAAGCCGAAGACGCAGCCGACGTAGCTCGTATGGTTTCTTTCATCATGTAAACAAGAGCGAAACCATGCAAAAAATCAAAGTTGAACTCATAGAAAACTTTCTTGTAGTATGGGATTCAAAAGAAGGATCCGAACTCTACAAAACCGCTTACTACGGCAAACCCGTAGGAATCCCAAAACCAAAAATTCCAGAATTTGAAGTGCCTCTCATTTTGGATTTAATGGAGGGACTCTACCTTGCCGAAATTGAAAGAATCGAAATTTACGAAAACCCAAACCAAACCACAGTTAACCTAAAGAAACTGCGTCAAAAAGCTAAGCAACTCTACGAAGGCTTTGAAGAAAAATACGCAGTCTACCACGATCTAAGAGACAGCGGCTTAATCGTTACACCCGGAATAAAGTTCGGATGCGACTTCGCCGTCTACAAATACGGTCCAGGAGTAGAACATGCACCTTACATGGTAACAGTTAAAAAAGCAGGATCAGACATCTCCGCCACAGAAATCGTTAAAAACGGCAGATTAGCAACCACCGTACGAAAACGCTTCATTTTCGCAGTGCCCGATTTAACTTCAAAAGAAATCAAATATTTAATTTTCAAGTGGTTTAAAGCTTAAACAAGTAAAATCTTATTAAAAGAAAACCGACCGCTAACTTAAAACCTGAATAATTTATTAACCAATCTCCAACCAAAAAAGAACAGCGATAAAAACCAAATCCCCCAAATTAAATCAAGTGACCTAAAATTAACAAAATATTTATGTTTGCTCTAATCGGTGGAACAATCATTAGAACTACGAATCTTGTAAAAGCAATTCTTAAAACCAAGCTAACTTAACAATATCTCATCACCAAATCTGAGTTAACGCAACATACTTCACCATCCACATCCCATCCACGCCAACATGACACTACATCGAATTCCATTTAAGAATTCCACTTCCACCATCCCAACAGCAACTGGAAAACAACCCAAACCAAAAAAGCAAAAGCTCCCTCAACCAAGGATGGGATGGTAACACTTCCGAACCACACATCCCCACAAATAAAAAAAATACTTATCCAAAAATACGGATGCTAATAAGTAGTGTTCTTGCACTTAGAGAAAAACCCAACTTACAGCAAACAACCGTCAATTAAATCAATCAATAAATTCAAACTAAATAGTGAGCTAAAAAATTGTTTTACTTCCTCAAGCTTTTCTCCCGGTCTTTTAGTCTTATCAAAAAAAATATTCATCTTTGAAAGAAAAACTAATTTTAGATTACCTAAATGAGCCTATACTAATGAAAAATGATTTTTCAACCAGTGTGATGAGGTTAATTTGCAAGTATTGTTTGATTCTGGAATTCTCCTCGTATCTTTTGGTGCGGATAAACCTTTGTTGCTGTAAGTGAGCAGCCTTCTTCTAACACTACATCATCTCCAATTACTGAGACCGCCTTGATTTTTGTTGGATTCTGACAACTCGAATTCACCACCACATGCCTGCCAATAATGCTATCATAAACCTCAGCGTTATCACCAACTATTGCTCGATCCATTACCGCCGAATTAGCAACTACCGCATTCTTACCAATTCTAGTGAAATTATCGATACATGAATTGCTGATTCTTGCACCATCATCAATCTCACAATGCCGCCCAATTAACACAGCTCCTTCGATCTCAATTTTTTTCTTCTTAATCTTCTGGATAATTTCTTGCCGACGCTTTTCTGAATCATTACTTTCTCCCTGCACCCAAACAAGACTTTCAGAGTTTAATCTGCCACCAAAGTCATGAAGAGTTGAAAATCCACCTCCGAGAAGTTGCTTCATAGCATCTAAGTAACTCTTGGGTGTACCAACATCAAACCAGTTGCCCTTAAGAGTATAACCATAAACTGGGCGACCAGACTCAATAATATAGGGAATAAAATCGTATCCGAAATCTAATCGATTCTTCTCCTTAATGATTTGTTGAACGCCTTTTTCCTTGAAAATCTTTCTCACTTCAGGCGACAAAACGTATAAACCGGTATTCGCAAGCTTGCTTGGAGCATCTTTCGGCTCTGGCTTTTCAACAAAACGACGGATACGACCATCTTTATCGATATCTGCAATTCCTAACCCCTCAACATTGTCCACTTCACGCAAAACTATGGTTAAACAAGAGCATTTTTCTTTATGAAAATTAATTAAACTTTTAATATTAATATCAAAAATGTTATCGCCTTGCACCGCAAAAACAGGGTTGTTTAGCTCATAGTATTCCATGTTAATTCGAGCAGAATCAGCACTGCCCAAATCAGGAACATTGGGTTGATACTTTATATGAATTCGAGGTTTAATGTTGTATTTTGCGCTAAATCCAATTCCTGATTCAAAATAATCAAAGAGATCTCGATAATTGGTGTAGCCTTTGACTCCAAAGACAAAATTGCGCATTCCTTGTCTTGCTAAAGATAGAAGAGAAAACTCCACCAAAGGCCTGTTAAGCAAACGCAAACAAGCTTTGCTGGTTTCTGCAGTTAAAGGTAGCAGGCGTGTAGCTTTGCCGCCGACAGGAATGATTACTCTGATTTTTTCTGGAGCATAGTTATCTCCAACAAGGGGCGCGTAATGGTCACTCAAGTAACTTCACCAAGTGTATGTGAATAGGCGCGGTCAACGTTTTTAAACTATTTTATCTACCGCCGAATTTGCTGGTCATCTCTTCAGGTTTGGCAACCTTACAAGATGAATACTTACACCCAACGCAATTGCCAACAACGCAATTTGAGCTATTAAAATCTCATCTAACGCAATGAACGCAGAATAAAGAATTGCAACCCAAAGAACTATCATCGCCAAAACTTTTGTCTTCAACGGGATCCCTTTGCCTTCCTGATAATTTCTAATGTATTTACCAAACCATCTGTTACTCAAAAGCCAATTATGCATACGGTCGGAACTTCGAAGATAGCAGGCGGCAGAAAGCCAAGAGAAAAGGGGTCGTGGGCAAAATAGGTAAGACTATTCCTATTGCACCTAAAGCAAGAAAGAAGGTGCCTGCGACAAGAAGCAATATTCTAACTATTTTTTGTTTTCTTGTTCTTGAATTAAGAGTCTGTTGAACGGATTTTTTCATTAATTTTCATTTCATTAAACACTCATCATTAATAAAAACATACGTTATCTCGCTAAAAAATGGAATTTTTATAACTAACCTCAATCAACTAAAGTATCCTAAATGGTTAGAGTTGTATGAATAAACTCGGCGGATTCATAAGGTTAATTCGACCAGTCAATTGCTTAATGATGGGCTTCGCCGTCCTAGTAGGCGCAATTCTTGCTAACCCCCAACTTGGCAGTCTGAACTGGACTAACATCTTATTCGGTTTCCTAACTGGATTTACCTTCTGCGCAGCAGCCATGGTAATCAACGATTACTACGATCGCAAAATTGACGCCATTAACGAACCAAACCGCCCTATTCCAAGCGGTTCAGTGAAACCAAAAGAAGCATTAGTTTTCATGGCAGGGCTCATTTTTGTGGGTTTTTTCTTTGCAGTTTTAGTTAGTGTTCTATGCTTTGCAGTAGCGGCAGCATCTCTAGTATTAACCGCCACTTACCTTACTGTCGGCAAAAGAAGCGGATTACCTGGCAATTTCTTGGTCAGTGCCTGCGTCGCCATCCCATTTATCTACGGGAGCATAACTGCCATCGAAACCGTAGGGTTGAATGTGCTCTTATTTGCTTTAATGGCTTTCTTATCAAACACTGGAAGAGAAATCACCAAAGGCATTGTAGATGTGAAAGGAGATAGCGCTGAAGGAGTAAAGACACTGGCGGTTCGGTTTGGAGAAAAAGCCGCAGCGATTATAGCAGTGGCATTTTACATTTTAGCGGTTGCTTTAACACCAATTACTTGGTTGTTGGGGCTTGTAGGAATCTGGTTCATTCCCTTTGTCTTAGTGACTGATGCAGGTTTAGTGGCATGTTCAGCTTATCTGTTGCTGGATCATTCGCGAGAAAAAGCCCGAAGAATCAAAAAAGCAGTATTATACCTATTCCTGATTGGGCTGCTCGCGTACATCTTTGGAGTTATTAAGTAAATAAAAGTTCTTAAACACGCAAAGCTGATCCGCATCTTTTACAGAACGATGCTTCTATTCTATTTTTTGCTCCACATGAAACGCAATATACTTGTTTTGGATCGAGGGTTGCTTCTTCTATTTTCATACCACACTTGTCGCAGAATAATGCGTCAGCGTCATTTCTTGAATCACAATGTTGACAATTATTAGAGGATGATTCAACTTGAAGAGCATTCAAAATTAAATTACCGATAATTGAAGTTTTACCTTTTAATGCCTCAACAGTTGGCAATAAATCAGTCAGTTGCTTAAACTGATCTATGTTTGGCGCAAACTTTGAAATGCACTCTTTGCTTATAATAGCAAATTTCAGTTTCTTCCCAAAAATTAGTTTAATCTCCTCTATTTCCTGGTAAGTATAAAAACAGCTTTTTTTGCTAAGTTTTAATTTTTCATTAATCGGTAACTGATTGATTTCTTCTTCAATGCTTTGTCGATTTCTATTTTCTTGAAATACATTGTTTAGTGCTTCGGGCGCTACTCCAAATAGGAAAGAACGGCTTTCTGAAACTCCATCGAAGCGATTGCTGGGTCCCATGCAAACAATGGCAATACGACTATCAGTAAAATAAACATCATATCGCGTTGACAAATCAACAGGTAACAGAAGATCCCTGATAAAACCGATTTGACGTTCAGAATCTTGCATGTTTGAGCCTCAATATAGATAGGTTGCGCTTGGTTCTTAACTTTTCTGAGTTTGGAATGGTTAAGTACCGATTGTAAGACAAAACTCCCTGAAAAACCAATCGTTAACTTGTTCATGTATATATCTGCATGTTAGCAAGGATTAAGTACTCATGGAACTGAATCAGTCTCCAAGAGGATATTTACATGTCTGAACGTTTCGCAAAAAAATGGGAAAAACCAGCAGAACAAGATTCATTCGGCAAACAAATTCGAAACACAATCCAGCCTCCTCCAGCACTAAAGCCTGCATTAGACAACGCATGCAGAAAACTTGACTTGCAAATCAACAAACTAGACCAAGCAAACGAACGCTTCACACAAAAAGACAAAGCACTATTCGCTAAATTAGTCAACGCCTATACACAACATGACCAAGCACACGCAAACATTTACGCCACAGAACTAGCTGAAATCCGCAAAATGGGCAAACTAATCATGAATGCACGACTAGCACTAGATCAAGTAGCACTAAGAATACGCACTGTAACAGAGCTTGGCGATGTCGTTTCTGCATTAGGACCATGCATCGGCGTTCTACGTAGTGTTAGCGGTGGACTATGCGGAGTTTTACCTGAAGCAGAAGGCGAACTAAGCGACATTGGCAACATGCTAAGCGGACTAATGTTTGAAGCAGGATCAAACGGTGGAATGTCACTTAACTTCGACACAGTAAACGAAGACGCATCAAAAATCCTGTCTGAAGCAGCAACAGTTGCAGAACAAAGAGTCAGCGCAAACTTCCCCGATCTACCACCAGGAATGCCCGGCGCATCAAACAGATCAAAAGCTTAAACAAAAATAACCTTCCCTTCTCCCAACCTTTTCTTTTTTTCATATCATCTAATTTTTAACAACCTTATCCAAAGAGAAAGAAATATCAAAAATTGTTACAGAACAAAAAATACCCTCTTACTTAAACTAAAAAGCATTACCAATTATTAGGGTGTTGATACCTAAAAACTGGCGTATTTTGTTTTGCTTGCTCTACCTCAGCAAACATCTTAAGATAAGCATTTGTTTTCTCTTCAATTAGTCTCTTTATCATTGCCAACAACTCAGGAACATTAAAAGGCTTCATAATATATCCATCAGCTTTTTCATTTACTGATTTCGCCGCATTTTCAATAGATGGATGTCCAGTAATAATTATTCTAACCATTTTTGGTTGCTTCTCATTTAACAGATGAAGAAGTTCAGTACCTTTAATGTCAGGCAGCTCAACATCGATAAGAGCAATATCAAAAGGAGTTTTCTCACACATTCGAATGGCTTTTTTTCCATTCTCCGTTGACTCTACTACGTAGCTCTCATTTTCTAGAATTGCGGTAAGTGTGCTCCTTACTTCTGGGTCATCGTCAATAATTATCGCGGTGGTTATCATACAAGATACCTCAATCTTATTTTTCTTATACAACAAGAATTGTTAAACCAGATAATTACTTTTATGAACTACTAATATTAATCAAGCTCACAGTCTTTAGCCGAGTCTTTGTACACAAATAGAACAAAAAGAATGATTACTCATCTTTTTAATTTTGTAAAGTAAACAAATCATCTTTAAACTTACGTTAAAAAAAACTGCTTCTAACTAATCTTTTCAAAGTATATATCAAAACTTATTAGAACAAAGTGTTCTAACAACTGGACTTATATTCACCCTGCAATCTCATATGAGTTTGAGGCTTTACTGGTTGAATGGGAACAGCGAAACAGACCTAGAATACGCTTTACGTGGCAAAGCGTGGAAAGTCTACTGGTTCCTACTAAAAACTGGAAGCCCCGTGGGTGTACGCGAAGTTCAAAGGTCCCTGCATTTCAGCAGTCCAAGCATTGCTTTTCATCATCTTGAGCAACTGCGTGAATTGGGTTTGGTTGAAAAGCAAGAAATCGGCGGCCACTACGTGTTGGTTGGTCAAGTAAAAATCGGTGTACTCAGACACTACGTAAAACTAGGAAAATTGCTATTTCCACGTTTCTTCTTCTACGCCTTATTCTCAACAATTTTCTATGCAGCTTACCTTTTGATTATGGTTCACAGTTTTACCCGTGATAACGTTTTCATCATTTCGTTTGGTGCCATCATTTGCGCGATTTTTTGGTATGAGGCTTATCGCGTCTGGGGAATGAGGCCATACTAAATGTTAGTACACACTGTTCGCGTACTTAGGATAAAATAAAAAGATCATATATCTTTAATCAGGAGAAAAGAAAGAATGGTTCAGAAAGAAGTTAAGAAAAAAACAAAAATTTATGGTACAGTCGCAGTCTTATCAGCTATAATTTTGGTCACAATGGTATATGCTCATTGGATCACCCCAAATAATTTATCCGCCATCCCAATCCCCATCGGTGTTGGGTATGAAGACATTTGCATCCATTGACGAACTCAAAAACTTTCTTACAACTAATTCGCAAGGAGGCTCCACATATCGTGGCGGTCCCTTAGACACAAAGTTTTTCGGATCATCAATGCCAGTGCCAGCACCTGTAGCAGCCCAATCAACGGGTCTTGGTTTAGGAGCAACAGAAAATGTTTACACAATGGACTCCTCTGCCTATTCAACAACCAACATACAAGTTGCAGGCGTCGACGAAGCTGACATCGTGAAAACAGACGGCCAATACATCTACACCATTTCAAACAACCAAAACATCGGTCCATACTACTATTATGATGGATCATATCCCCAAGCAAACAAAGTCATCTACATTGTGAGTGCCGACCCGCAAAACGCTAAAGTTATCTCCAAAATATCTCTTGACAACAACACCGAACCAGCAGGAATATTTCTAAGCTCAGATAGCAGCAAACTTGTAGTGTTGGCCAGTAAATATCAAACATATAGTTACGACTATGGAGTATCTCCCCCTCGCGGAATCAGGTGGAGAATGCATGATTATGCTTGCACCCTACCACAGCGATGTTTACTCATTCATAAATGTCTATGACATTTCAAACAAAGCATCCCCCGTTCTAACACGAAACTTCACTGTTAGTGGAAGCTACTTTAACTCACGAATGATAGGCAACTACATATACACAGTAGTCAGCCAACCTGCAATGGTTTACAACAACGTCGTTTCCCTACCCGTAGTTTATGAAGACAAAACAGAAGTCAGACGTTACTCCATCAGCTAGTTTACTACTCTGACTCAAACCAATCCAGCTACTTCACCTTCACAAGCTTCTACGGACTTAACATATTCGATGACGTAGCTCAACCAACAAACATGACAGTCATGATGGATGGCGCCAGCACAATGTACGTTTCACCAGGCAATATTTACGTAACCCATCCAACATGGACCGATGCAGGTCAATACACATCAATTTACAGAGTAAGCATTAATGGTTTGCAGCTGAGTTTTGAAGCAAAAGGCAACGTTCCAGGCACAGTTATAAACCAATATGCAATGGACGAATACAACGGTAACTTTAGAGTTGCAACCAACTGGCAATCATTAGATTCCAAGATTAACAACGTCTATGTCCTAAACCAAAACTTAACGACAATAGGCAAGCTGGAAGGTCTTGGGCAAAACGAAAACCTTCATTCAGTTCGATTCATGGGCGACAAATGCTACCTAGTAACATTCAAGAAAACCGACCCATTATTCGTAATTGACCTTAGCCAACCTACAAACCCAAACGTTCTAGGTGAACTCAAAATCCCTGGCTACAGCGATTACCTTCATCCCTACGACGACAACACATTTGATTGGAGTTGGAAAAGAAGCCGTTGACTCACAACAATACGATTTTGCATGGTATCAAGGCTTAAAACTCTCACTTATTTGACGTTAGCAACGTGAACAATCCAGTACAATTAGCTAACTACGTTATTGGTGACAGAGGAACAGATTCCCCAGTGCTAAATGACCCTAAAGCATTCCTATTCGATAAAAGCAAGAATCTACTGGTAATTCCAGTGAGCTTGGCAATAGTGGACAACTCAACGATTGATCAATATGGTCAATCACAAGCTTCAGCATATGGGCAAACAGTCTGGCAAGGAGCATATGTCTTCAACGTAACCCCAGACGGCGGTTTCACACTAAAAGGCACTGTAACACATCTCGATTCAGCATTGTTAAACAGCCAAGGACAACTAACAAACAGTTATGACTACTACACCACACAAAACCAATGGATCATGCGTTCACTCTACATTGGTAATACACTCTATACAATATCCAACGGCGAAGTAAAACTCAACAGCCTTACCGACATGACTCAAATAGCCCAAATCACACTCCAATAACTCCACTTTTATTTTTTTGAAAATTAGTAGTCTCGTTATAAATCCTGCTAGTTTCCCTGTTAAAATATGACTTTGATTTGTCAAGGAATTGTTTGGTTCCAATAGAAAACTTGACTATAATTACCCAGCAGTGGAGCAATTATTTGAGGCTCGTTGTAGATAATGTCAAAACCCGAACCATATTTGGCTGGCAAGATGATGTTTGAATCTTCAAAGATTTTCGATGATAATTCGTCCGCAGGAAACAGACCCCAAATTGAATCATTTGCATTGCGGAAGCCAAACCCGTAGTCTGCTGGAACAACATAAGCAACATCAGGATTACTTGAGCCAAAACTACCGGGGTCATTGTGAAGGTTAGTCCAGAATTTCTGTAATGCAGCAAAATGCTCGTCAGTCAAGATGCCGTAAGTGCCGATTTGAGGGTAACTAAAAACTATTGCATACTTAGCTCCAGAACTGTAAGCCAAGGATAAATCCGCATACAATTCGTTTCCAGATTCAAGGTACGGAATTTGAAAACTGTATTTCCATGTAACAATAACTCCCCAATCCTTATCAAAGGCTTCTGCCGCCCCCCTGCAAAGAGCAATATGGCGTTGTCTGCTTTCGTTACCAACAAACTCAGCAAAGATTGCACTATACTTGGATTTGTAGTCAAACCAGTAGAGTCCATAATCCGCAGTGAAGACTTTTGGGGTAAACTGTAAGTAATAATTTGGGAAAAAGGCTAAGGTATCTGTAAAATTCTTAGATACATCCGCGTAAGTTGTTTTATTGTTAATCATTGTATTCGTGATGAGTTGGGAACGTCCATTGTCTAATTGATTTCCGCCTGGTTCATCATACCTGTAGGTTCCAAGAAACTTTTCACCATATTTTAGTTTAGCATCCTGCATCCATTCGGTAATGTTATAACTATACATATCTAAACCTGTAAACAAAACGATAAAGTTGAGTTTAGCATTGAAAATGTAATCGCACGCTTGGCTTAAAGCAGTCTTGTCAAATGTTAAGCCCAATGAACCCATGACAAATAGGTTAGTATAATCCTTAACTCTGTCAACTAACGCTTGGATTTGATAAATTTGAGTTTGAGAGGTTTGATTATTGCCGTAAGCATACTCAACTCCGACATAGAATTGCCTGCCTTCAGTATGATTGCTAAACCAGTTTATTGCAAAAAAAAGTGACAATAAAATAAACGTAATAAGCAAGGCAGCTGTCAAGGTGGCGAGTTTTCGGTTCAAATATGCTCAACCAAGGTTAGATATTCATCATAAGAAAGTATTTAACGTTTGAGCGGTTGCATCGTACAATTGAAAAAGAGTAAAGAAATTTTTTTGGGTTTTATCTGTGATAGAGACCTATCAATTCGCCCTTTGCAATGGTATGTCCCTGCATAGCTTTTTCAAGGTCTCTTTTCGTGGACTTTGCGCTTAAAGTTAGCTGTGCGTTCAATGCGTAAACCTTGAAGAAATACCTATGTGTTCCAGAAGGAGGGCACGGACCGGTGTACCCAGTTTTTCTCATGCCGTTTAATCCCTCAGTTCCAGGAACTGAATGCTCACCTATTTTGGTTGTTGTAGGCGAAATGTTCCATACCACCCAGTGGTCAAATGTTCCGCCTGGCGCGTCAGGATCATCTACCACCAAAGCGAGGCTCAATGTTTCTCTGGGAATCCCCTCTATGGTTAGAGGTGGGTTGATGCTTTCGCCATCGCAACTATATTTCTTTGGCATTGGACGGTTGTGATCAAATGCTGAGCTTTTAACCATTAGTTCTTTCATTAAAAATCCTCTTAAAAACAATGGGTCGTCGGCTAGATAAAGTTGACGAATAAGATAGATTGCAAAAATAAATCTGATTTTTCCCGATAACTGATCTTCTTAAAATTTTTCTTTATCCATTCTTCAACGGTTTACTTGCCATCTTTTGAGTCAAATAAAAACTCAGGCAATTATCCAAATCATCTGAGAAGGAAAAATACTAAATCTGCCAAATGGATAGGCAAATACAGTTGCCGTAAAAATTGCCAACAAAATATTAGACTTCAGCTTTTCTGAGGAAACCCTTAGCAATCTTGATGTTTATTTGGTAGAAAACAATTGAAATGACAACAGAAATGATCCCGCTGATAACGACGCTAAGGGTAAGGTTTGAAATGTCGATGGACCCACCTGTAAAAAGGGAGAATCCAAAAGACAAAACTAACGGAGCAAGAACCGCGATTCCAACAACAGCACCGACAACCAAACCTATCAATGACCATTCTTGACGAACCATTCTTGCTCTACGAGTCTGCGAGAAATCAGGTCCTTTAAAGCCGATAGTGAGTCCAACTATTCCAACGGCCAAAAGAACAAAGAAACCTTCAAGCAAAGATGCGATTGTTTGCTGTAAATTAGGGTGATAAAATATTATTCCAACAGTTCCACTTATGATCAAAACAATTGTAGATAAGAATGTTAAGAAAAATGTTTTGCTTTTAACTAAGCTCTTAGCTGAGATCGGAGAAGCATAGATCCTCCATACTGTCTGACCTTCTTCACCTATCATAACTTCACCCAGCAATAGTGCCATAAAAGATGCGGGTAAAAAGAAGATGATGGCAGAAAAAATAAAAGTACTTGTGCTTGAGGCAGCTGCACTACCATTTATTCCAAGCGATTGGGTTAATGGAAGAATAATCATAACTATCGGCACGATAAAAATGCTAACCATTTCACGGCGTCTAGTAAAAGCTCTTAAATCCTTTCGGATTAATGCTGCTTCGCCAGTAGAGAACCCAAATTTACCTAAAAGCCCAGTTTTAGGAGCATAAACTCCACTTTTTTGGAGGGTGATTGCTGGAGGTTCGTAGAGCCCGAATAACTGATTCAATTTCACTGCCAGACAGTAAAGGGCAAAGATGAACAATGTCGATGAAACTGAATAAACCAAACCTTGTAAATACATTCCATTAAAGAAGTTGCCTATCATTAAAGCAAGCCAAATGAAAGGTACAAACCAAGCGACACTTTGAATTTGTTGTAGTGTTGTAAAAAATGTTAGAGCACCGGTACCATAAATTACGTAAGAATAAAGTGTATAAAAAATTATGAAGAAAATTAAAGTTCCAATTAGTCTAACCCATATTGCCGCTCTGCCACTAGATTTGTAAACTGCGCCGATGAAGCGCATTTGGAGCAACCTAACGACCTCAGTAACAGCGCTTGCCATAAAAGCAGTGGCGAGTAAAGCCAAGAAAGTCAAGATTGCTTGCAAAATCAAACCGTTGAAAACTCCGTAAACAATAGTTCCTGCTCCAACGCCGATCACAAGAGCAATCGGTAATCCAAGTAGATTAGATAGAATAGAAGCCATTGTTTGTTCTTGCCAAGTTATAGGTAGCCAATACATTACTTGACCCGTTGCCTTTATGCCAGCAACCTGAATTTGTTGAAGAAGAGTAAATACAAAGGCGAAAACCAAGATTAAGGTTGGCAAGGTAACAAAGACACTTATTGAACCACTTATCAATGGAGGCAAACTTGGAATTGCGGCTATATCTGAATACGCGGCTGAAACTATGAAGTTAGCTATTAAACCCCCTACCACACCGATAATTAGGGCTACCCAATAAGGCCAGTAGGCAAGAAGACGGTTTTCTCTATACCTTGTTGTCTTGATACCTCTGATTAATCGACCTGATTTACGTTCTACCCTTAGCAGGTAGAGAACGTTCTTCCAATTCATCGGAGGAGTTCCTCAACAATGGCTCTTAAATCCCCAGTGCCCGTTAACTTGAGGAAAATGTCTTCTAAACCCGAATTCGGCAAACTTGCTCGACTTCTCAACTCGTTCATCGTTCCCAACGCTAAGATGTTTCCTTGATACATGATAGCTATCCGATCGCATAATGCCTCAGCAATTTCCAAAACATGTGTTGACAAAATGGTAGTTACACCTTGAGATTTCAACTCATGAAGCAAATCCTTCACTATCCTTGCACTTCTTGGATCTAAAGCATTTAGTGGTTCGTCAAGAATCAAAAGTTTAGGTTTATGGAGAAAAGCTGAGATTAAACTAATTTTCTTCTTCATGCCATCTGAGTAGCTGTTAATCATGTCGCCTTCACGTCCTTCAAGCTGAAGGGCTTTGAGGTACTCAGTTATGCGTTGTTGTTTCTCAATTGTGGGTACACTGAAAATATCAGCGATAAAATCGAGATATTCAATTCCAGTCAAAAACTCATAAATGTTGGGTGACTCAGGAACGTAACCAACTTGTTCCTTTACTTCCACTGGGTTTTTTAACACATCTAACCCTAAAACACTAATTTCTCCATTTGTAGGTTGAACCAAACCCATCAGCATCTTAAGAGTGGTTGATTTCCCTGAACCGTTAGGTCCTAAAAGCGCGAAGATTTCACCTTTCTCAATCGTTAGGTTCATGTTGTTTACAGCTACTATTTCGTTGTAGCGTTTTGTTACATTTCGAAGGTCAACTGCATATGGACTGCTCATGCTCTCGATGCCCAGCTTGCAATAGAAAACATCAATATTTAAGGCTAATGCGTATAATCCAATGCCTACTAACTCGTAAAATGCCTAAACAAAAGTGGCTATTCCACACTCCTTAGTAATCTTTTGACCGTTGAAAAAACCTAAACCTGCCAAGCGCTAATTTTTTTTTTGAGAATTAAATTTTAGTAGAAGAGAAGAAGAAAAGTGAATTATTTAATCTTCTTCTTCTCTTAATTATATTATTTTCATCAGGAATAAACTTGCAGGATCAGAGGTTGGCGTGGCTGAGAAACACATTTGGTCGTCAATCAGGAAGCATGAGTTTAAACCCACACCCGGCTTAAGATTACTCTGAAATTCTACTCATTTACCCAAGTCGTTATTTTCTTCAACTAAAATTTAACTCAAAACTAATCGGAACCGATTCACCCCAAGATTGTCGAATGGGACAAATCTTCTGAGCCATGCCATAAACTGTATTTGCCTTCTTGCGTTCGCGTTCATTATCATTTTCCAAGCTGACGTTCATTTTGAAGTGGACGTTGGTGAAAATCAGTTTCTCCATTCCCTCCACATTCATTTTAACAGTTGCCATAGTCTCCAAATTCTTGAGTCCTAATTGACTATTTTTGGCTATTAATAGAAATAATGTATTAATGCACGAAGCTAAAGCAGCTGCAAAAATGTCTTCTGGCGTACACATTCCTTCTTTTCCACCAAACGATGGTGGTGGGCTTACTGCAACGATTTGTTTGCCTTTTACTGTCAATCCGCATTCGGTGCCACCATTCCATGTGGCTGTTCCTTCAAAATTTAGTTCTGGCATAAAAAACATCACTAAAATAATGTTTGGACAGTGTAATTTATGATTTGTGATTTTCTTAGAGTGGAGTCTTTTTTAAATTCCTAACTATCTTCTATAATATCCACCCAATGATAGACGACTTTAAACAAGAAAACGCTTTCTTCACTATAGATTTAACTGAAATGTTCTACACTGAAATAAGCAACAACTAAACTTAGATTAATCTTTTTGATGAATATACACAAAATCTGTATCCCACTAAAAAGCAATAAGACAAGATTTTTTCCTGTGATTTCTCGGCATGCAATCAAGACTTTTCAATTACGCATTAACTTCCTTTATGGTTCATTTAGTTTTTTCTCAATTTCTTGTTGGTCTTCGCAAATAAACTTAAATCTGGCTAAAGTTTCATTGCTAAAAAGAGAAAACGTTAAAATGCAACAAGCAATCGAAACCAAACAACTAACGAAAGCATACAGTTCAATCAAAGCAGTCGACAGTTTGGACATAAATGTAGAGTCAGGAGAGATATTTGGACTTCTGGGTCCCAATGGAGCTGGAAAAACCACTACTGTCTCAATGCTATGCACGATTCTAAAACCAACCTCTGGCTCCGCAACAGTCAACGGATTTGACATAGTTCGAGAACCAAACAAAGTTCGCAAATCCATAGGCATAGTTTTCCAAGAACCAAGCGTCGACGACCGTTTAACGGGAAGAGAAAACCTCTTCATGCATGCAAACCTCTTTGGGGTTCCATCATCAGAACAGAAAGAACGCATAAACAGAATCCTAAAACTAGTTGAGCTAGAAGATAGAGCAAACGATTTACTGCGTACCTATTCGGGAGGTATGCGTCGCAGGCTTGAGATAGGGCGCGGTTTAATTCATTATCCTAAGGTATTGTTTTTGGATGAACCGACTGTTGGATTGGACCCGCAAACTCGCGACCACATCTGGAAGTATATCAAAGAACTCAAAGAAGCTCATGACATTACCGTGGTTTTAACGACCCATTACATGGATGAAGCCGACAAGCTTTCAGACCGAATCGCAATAATGGATCATGGAAAAATTATTGTTTTAGATTCTCCTTCAAAACTTAAAGAAACCCTTGAAGGCGACGTAATAACTGTAACAGCAAACAACATTCAAACATTATCAGGACTTGTCAACAAATGGTTGGGACTAAATCAAAATCAAATCGTAGACGGTGCCTTAGAGATCACCGTGCGAAATGGTAAAGCAGTCTTGCCCCGCATAATGGAGCTTGCAACCCAAAACAAAATTTATGTCGAGTCTCTTCTTTTGCGTCAACCTAACCTTGAAGACGTTTTCCTACACTATACAGGCAAATCAATTCGACAGGATTCAGGTAAAGAACTCCACGGCATGTCAGCAATCCAGAGGAGAGCAATAAAATGAGCGAATTACGCGGAGTCTACACTCTTTGGCTTCGGGAAATCAAGAGGTTCCTAAGGGATAGAGCAAGGCTAGTTAGCATGTTTATCCAACCACTGCTTTGGCTTGTTATATTTGGCGCGGGATTTGGTTTACGATTTACAATCCCAGGCTTAAGTTACCAGCAAGTGATTTTTCCAGGCATTGTTGCCCAAACATTACTTTTCACTTCGATGTTCATGGGCATAAGCGTTATTTGGGACAAGGAATTTGGCTTCATGAAAGAAATCCTAGTTTCCCCCATCTCCCGTTTCAGCATTTTCTTAGGAAAAATGTTAGGAGATAGTTCATCTGCATTTCTTCAAGGCATAATAGTTTTCTTCGTAGGAATTGCATTAGGCATGTCTATTGAACCCCTAACTTTCCTTTTCGCATTGCCAATTATGATTCTAATAACTATAGGATTAGTCAGCATAGGACTAACCATAGCCAGTTTCATGGGTAGTCTCGAAAGTTTTGGAGCCATCCAGACCTTCATTAACTTGCCCTTATTCTTTTTGAGCGGCTCATTGTTCCCTCTTAAAGGACCAGGAATCAACCTTCCAGGGTGGTTAACAACCGCAGCGGCATGGAACCCATTAACCTATGGTGTCGATGCGCTAAGAAGTGTTGTTTTAGGAGCATCATGGACACCTCTTCAGATTCAGCCTTTGTGGATTGACATAGGAATAATATCTTTGTTTGATGTGATCATGATTGCAATTGGAACTTGGGCATTTAGCAGAATGAAGTAAGAAAGAAACTCGTTGCTTCCAATATGCTTCTTGAGAATATTGGATCTAAACCAAAAAAGGTTAAAAAAACTCGTTATTCTTTATTGGTCATTTCGTTAATTTGTTGTTCCATCGCATGTCCACGACATAAAACAACTACTTTTTTTAAGCCAGCAACTGTTTTTGCTGCATCACGTAAGTCAGCTGAAAGTTTAAACGCAATTGGACAGAATGGGCTAGTTGGAACGAACTCAACTGTGACTATGCCTGGCTCTGTTTCTTTTACACTTTGGATCATCTGCATTTCTTCGAAGCTTTGTCCAGTCTCTGGATCTTGCACTTTGCCTACTTCCAAACGGACTTTATCTTCAAGTTCAGTCATTTTTAAAACCTCGAATACATGAAAGAATATGAAGTTGAAATGGAATATAAACTGATTGATAAATGCTAAAATGTCGATGGCGGCATGTCAGACGTTTAATGAAGGTTGCATATTCTGCAAAATCGTTCGTAAACAAGCTCCAGTAAGCGAAATCTATGAAGATGAAACAGCAATATCTTTTCTAGATATTCGGCCTTTAAACTGGGGGCATACACTTGTTATTCCAAAAACCCATTTTATTGATATTTTCGATATTCCCGAAAAAGAACTAACCGCAGTTCACAAGATTGCCAAGTTGGTCTCCTTCGCAGTTAAAAAAGCAACTGACGCAGATGGAATTAGTATTATACAACAAAATGGAAAAGCTGCAGGACAAGACATACTCCATTTTCATGTCCATGTGGTTCCACGGTTTCAAGGGCAAAAACTGCCGCCTTTCAGCGAACTCATAGAAGTTGAGAGAGCCAAGCTGGAGGCAATGGCAAAGAAAATAAAGCAATATATCTAAATTTTAAAGATTATTTTAAGAAGAAAACGGGGTTCCTGCTTGTAAATGCAGGTTTGATTTTACATTTTTTGGTTCATTTCTGCCATTTTTGGCATTAACACCTTATCTATTGCATGGCAAATCCCGTTGTCTACCATTAAGTCAGGTTTGATGATGTTTGCATCGTTAATTTTGATATTTTTGTGTAAATGCCAGCTCTTAGCGTCTATTCTGAGTTCTCCACCATTAAGCGCCTGCAAGTACTCGTGTTCTTTCAAATCTGCAGCCATCATTTTTCCTTCAACTACATGGTAAGTTAAGACATCCTTCATCTTCATGGGATCTTTCATGAGCATGTCCATGGCTTCTTTGGGTATTTTATTGAATGCTTCATCTGTGGGTGCAAAAACCGTGAATGGCCCTGAACCCTTCAAAGTGTCAACCAGTCCAGCAGCTTTTACTGCTTCCACAAGTTTTGACATTCCAGATGCTATTGCCGCGTCAACTATATCCGGCATAATTTTCACCTCCACTAAATTAAAACTTCAAGAAAACACTACAAATACATTAGATAAAACAAACTATAAACTTTGCTAATCTTAAGATCGAACGTTTTGCGAGAAACTAAACAAAGCTAAGTTCAGTTAGGAGAGTGTTGATTGGTTGATTCTTAGAATCATGAATTCTGCTGGCTTTACAAGAGCTATGCCCATAAGAACAATTAATCGCCCATTGTCAATATCGGATTGATTCATCGTTGTTCGATCACATTTAACAAAGTAAGCCTCTTTTGGGTTAGCGCCCATTAAAAGACCGTTTTTCCATGTCTGAACCAGAAAATTCTCAATTGCCGATTTTACTTTAATCCACGTTGTTTCATTGTTCGGTTCAAATACTGCCCATTCAGTACCTTTCTTAATGGATTGCTCAAGATAAATCAGAAGTCTACAAATGTTTACATACTTTTTTGTTGGGTCACTCGAAAGGGTTCTTGCACCCCAAAAACGTATACCTCTGCCTACAAAGTTGCGGATGCAGTTTATTCCTTTACTGGCAAGGTTGTCCTGTTGATTCTTGCTCAATGGGTACTCTATGTCCACTGCACCTCTCACTACTTCGTTGGCTGGTGCTTTATGAACACCCATTTCAAGGTCAGTTCGAGCGTAGATTCCTGCTACATGACCGCCTGGTGGAACCAGAAATTGAATTCCTGTTCCTGACTGTTTAACGCAAATCCAGGGGTAATATAACGCGGCGAAAGCTGATTCCCTTGGCTTAGTCAAGTTTGAAGAATCCTGACCTTTGATCGAATCCAAAATCGCAAACCGGAACCTTAACCGTTCACAATGTCCAATTAACAACTCTGCAAGTTCTGGTACAGCTTGAGCATTTGGAGAATAGACAATCGAAACTTCATCGACTGTTTCCAGCTTAGCAAGAGCCTCCGCATAATTTGAAGCCAAAACTCTGCAAACGTAACACCTTTTGCCACCATTAAGAAAGAAACCCTCAACCGCATAAGGTAAGTACATACCATCGCTAAGGTAACCTCCAAAAAGCCTCTCGTAATCAGCAAAGTTGGTTATAAGAGTGGGAATGGTTGGACCAATTTCTGTTTCACCCAAAAAAGCAGCAATGTTTGTACTTACGCCTTCAATTGATTGCGGCTGAATATTAATGTCTTGTAAAAATACGCCTGGTTGTTTTATTGTGAAGCGTCTCATGAGTGAACTTATGTTGGAGGTCTTTTTTGTGCATATTGGTATCGGCGGGGTTTTCCTATGCGAGTCAGTATGCTGTCCTTGACTAAGTCGACCAGCGCATGTGCCACGGCGGTGCGGTCGTAGTGGAAACCTCTGCGTGCTAGTTCAGAATGAACGTCGTCTAAACCTCGTGGCTTGGAGAACCAGTTTTCTTCCCAGAGTTTCTGAATTAGTCCTTTACAGGTTTCGGCTCGTGGCATTAATGCTTGTCGTTCTGAGGTTTGCACAATGTTGAGGTTTTTTGAGTGTTCGGTGACGGTGGAGAGGATTTGGTTGACTGCGGTTTGGATTTGGTCGGGTTGTGCGTCTATTTCGAATTCAATTTCGCCTATTTTCATCTTTACATGTATTGGTGGAGTTTGCTGTTTTTCTGTCAAGTTATCACTTATTGTATATTGAATTGTGCAAGATGCACATGCACAATACTTAAATATTTCACCAATAAAGATATTGAATATTGGTGAATCACTTGATTGAACAATATACAACCACTAACAAATATAACTTTCCACAGCCAACAATAGACTCAATCCTCCCCCAACGCTTCTTCGAGCAAAGCATACAATCCCTAAACCAAGTCCAGCAGCTGCCTCTGCAAATGAATCAACACATAACACAACTCAGCCCAACCGAACATTACCCATATAACATAAAGCTAAAACCGACTCCAATCCCTCTAAAACCAAATCACCAAGAAACAATAGTCGCAGCTATCGACGCCTCAACAATAAAAATCGGTGAAACATCAACAGGTATAATCATTGCAATTCGAGCGGCAACAACTTGGAAGCAGAACGGCTGCTACAAGTATACGCGTTTAGGTCCATTCATTTTTCATGTAACTGAAGACAACAAAAACCAAATTTTCAACACTCTCGAGCGCGCTTACTTCAGCACCACTTACGGCAGCTGTCACCAATCTGCACCAAACATCATGCAAATGCCCACTCGACTTGCTAGCCTGCTGGAGCGTTGGTTGCAAACAATGCTTGCCAAAACCGTAAACCACGGAGTCCTTCTTATTGATGGCTCCTTAATCTGCGGCACTCCAGATACCCCAATTCAAAGGTTACGGGAAATCTTGAGCTTTGCAAGAAAAAACCAGAGCACTGTTTTGGCGTTTTCAAAAGCAACCACTTTGAGATCCAATGGATTGTTGATAACAGAGCAGTTGCCTAACCGTGATCCACCCTATCTTCTTGAAACCTCAGGGGTGCACTATAAACCACCGCTGATGTTACTTGGTGAGGTTTATGTAGCGAGACTTAACAAAGCAAACCTAGCGTTTAGATTGGACATTGACAGTGCAACTCCAATTGAAGAGCGGATGGATGCTGTTCAAAAACTCTTAGGCAATGACCTCTACACTCAAAGCTATCCCGAGACACTCCGCTTGTCCCATATCTTATGCACGTTCACCGCTAACGAAGTTTTAGCTATAAAACACTTCATAACACGCAAACACGGGATCCAAATAATCAATCGTCCCGACATGCACAGAGTACTCTTTGGATCATTTGGGTTTAACGGAGGGAACTAAATGAAACTATACAAGAAAGAAGGCAACATTTTGCAAGTCATCAGTTTCCCCACCGAGAACGCTGAGAAAGGTGATTACTTGTTGGTGGAAGATGCAGATGCCGCCAAAGCCTTAATCGCGCAAGTAATCGACGTGCAGTTCGCTGCTGTTCCAGGTGTTTTGGAAGAGCTCTTGCGCACGTTGCCCGACGGAGGTGAACCCTTGCAGGGTGAAGATATCGATCCAATGGAAATCGCCCCCCACATCACCTATATCCAGGACGCAAGTTTGCTAATTTGCAAGATACGTGCAACCTTAGAAAACGAGGTGCTTAGCCCAAGCAGCAGCTGGCTCCCAAGCCGCTCACAATCAACTATCAAAAAACTCTCTATTCCCATGCTTATGAAACTCGCACAAGTCGAAGGCAGACTTCCCGTAATCTTGGGAGGAACCAAAGACTCTACGCTACTTACTATAGATGCTTCATGCATCGATGGCACCTTAAACATCATCACAGGAAAAAAGGGCTGTGGCAAATCTCACCTCTCCAAACTCCTTATGGTCAACTTGGTCGGCTACAAAGCAACCGTCGTTGTATTCGACTTGAACGGTGAATACAGCAGTCTTGGCATGACTAACGATGGCAAACGAAACATGTACTACGACAAAATCCATACATTGGCACCTTCTCAGAACTTCAAGGTAGCGCTTGAGCAGCTGCCCCTGAACACGGTTATGGGGATTCTTGTAAACGCGCTTCATTTGCCTGGCACTTCAGCCCGCGAATTCAGACGGCTATGGAAGATGCTCAAGGAACAGGGCAAGTTGAACATGCAGAATCTGGGTGAAGCGATTCGCGATTTAAACTGCAACCAGCACGTTCGAGATGCGTTGGCTTCACGTTTTCATTCGTTCTCTAACTCGGGGTTCTTTACGGATTGTCCGGCCGAAGCGACGCTGCTCGATGATAGCCTCTTTAAAGCTAAAGACAACGGTGGCGCCATAATCATAAACCTGAAGAACACCTCAAACATTGACCGCCAAATCGTCGTTGAATATGTCCTAGGTAAATTAGTAGATTCACTCTCAAACTGGAAACTCAAAGCCGTGTTCCTCTTCGCTGAAGAAGCCCACCTCTACTTGCGCGAAACTTATTGGGACGACATTGTAACACGCATGCGACACTACGGTATATTCACCACATTCATAACAAACCAGCCAGACACAATCCAAGAAACCATATACCGGCAAGCTGACAACATATTTCTTTTCAATTTTACCAATGAACACGATTTGGATGTGGTTTCAAGGGCAGCTCGCGTGGATGCAGAAACAGTTAGAAGCATTGCCCGGGACTTACCCCCCCACTACTGCCTAACTCTTGGCAAAGTTGTTAGAGACTTCCCGATAGTAGCGCGAATAAGAGCATTAGATATCAAAACACTTGGAGAAACTCGTCTTTTCTTCAAGGATAAGAATTAACTTTTTCTAATTTTTCTCTGTTTTGTTTAAAGAAAGCCCGAAAAGAAGCGGTTAAATTATATTCTTCCACTTGACTAAAAAGAACCCAACGTAGTTCTGCGGCATCACTTGCAGCTTGGATGGTTCCAGTTTTAACTTGAACTAGGTAGTCGATGATTACGTAGTGGTATTTTACTTTGCCCTGCTCATCAAAATCTACATTATCCACAACACCCATCAAAGTAGGATTTTCGACTTCTAGGCATGTCTCTTCTTTGGTTTCGCGGATAACTGCAGCCTCGAGGTTTTCGCCCAGTTCTACTAAGCCGCCGGGAATGGTCCATTTTCCTTTGCTGGGTTCGTTTCCGCGTTTTATGAGTGCTATTTTGCCCTCTTTTATTATTACTACGCCGATGCCAACTACAGGTTGGTCAGGGTACAAGCGTTTCACATAGAAGCCTCTTTTATACGGTATGTTATTTGTGTCTTAAAGCTTTTCAAAAATAAAAACAAAAGAAAAAATGGAGAAAGTAGATCGCCTTATTCGTATCTCAAGGCTTCTACGGGTTTGAGTTTAGACGCGCGCCATGCCGGGTATAGTGCGAAGATAACGCTCACGCCGACGCCGAATGCTAAAGCACCTATCAGCACCTCTGGAGTTAACAAGGGTGTTATTGTGAAATCGCCTGTGCCGCCTCCCCCGAACACTCCTGAACCCAAGACTGTAGCAGTAATGTTAGCCAATATCCATCCTAACACAATGCCCACTACTGCACCTAACAAGCCAATTATCACGGACTCTCCCAAGAATATCAGCAGTACGGTTCTGCTCTTCATTCCTAATGCTTTAAGAATACCGATTTCACGAGTGCGCTCAATCAATGAGACTATCATGATGTTCATTATTCCAATACCCGCTACCAACAGTGAAATCGCTGCAATGCCTCCGAGGAATAGCTGTAATATACTGAAGACGCTTGTGAGCAAACTCAGCACAGCAGTTGAGGATATGACAGATACTTGGTTGCCAAAGTGGTCAGTTATGAGTTTTGATACGTTTGTAATGCTTGCGTTGTCGCTGGTTTTTAATTGAACTATTATCATGTCAGCTTGGTCTGTGCCTAAGAAACTCTGGGCTTTGTCAATCGGGATGTAGACGCCTGTGTCTGATGGTCCGCCTAGGCCAAAACCTCCTATCTTCTGAAGGACTGCTGCAACGTTTGCAGTTTCAGTTTCGTTTACAAAAGGACGCACTGTTGCATTTAACCATGAAATGTTAATTGAGTTGCCAACGCCAAAGAATACGGTTCCATTTTGCCCAGGCTGATTTACGCGTGTGCCTATAACTGCTTCGTTTCCAGATGGGTTTGTGGGTATGGTTCCACTTGCAGCAACGAATGTTGTAGTATATACTTTGGAATACTGAGTAAAGTCTACACCATAGATAGTAACTGACCTGTTTAGCGTGTCCGTTTGAATGGATCCACCGCGACTTATCACAGCGATTGAAGTAACAATATCAACCGATAACGCGTCAATTTCGCTCGTGTAATTAACGTAGAGTTTGAAGCCTGAGTTATCAGTGGTTCCGCCTCCTAAACCTCCTCCTGCACCTGTGCCATCTCCTCCCCCAAAACCTCCGCCTCCTCCCGATGCTCCTCCTAAAGCGCCACCACTGCCAGAGGTTACAATTAAGGTGTTGGTGGATAATCCTTGGTTGAGCTGACCTGTTAAGGTAGCTTGTAAACCCTGAGTAATTGACAGCAACGCCACTATGGCTGCGATTCCAATGATTACCCCCAAAGTAGTTAATGCTGCACGAAGCTTGCGAAGTTTAATGGCGCTAAACGAATAGCCGAAAATATCTATGGTTTTCATTCTATATTCACCACTTCAGATGTAATTTCACCATCAAACATTTGCACAGTTCTATTTGCTTCCCTAGCCAAATGCTGGTCATGAGTAACCATGATTATACTGACTTTGTTTTCAACGTTGAGTTTCTTTATTAAAGTTAGAACCTCGCTTGCAGTTTTGGAATCCACGTTTCCAGTGGGCTCATCAAGCAAAAGGAATTTGGGATTATTCGCCAATGCACGTGCGATGGCGACGCGTTGCTGCTGTCCACCGCTTAATTCGGCAGGTTTATGGTTGACGCGGTCTTTCAAACCGACGGTTTCTAAAAGTTCTATTGCATGTTTCTTCCTATCTGCTTTGCCCATATTAGCTATAGACATGGATAATTCTACGTTATCTTTCGCAGTTAACCTTGGAATTAAATTGAAAAACTGGAAAACAAAGCCAATTTTCAGCCTTATCTCTGCAAGTTGGTTATCGTTTAATTTTGAAATGTCCACGCCGTCAATTAGGAGGGTGCCTGAAGTTGGTTTGTCTAAGGCGCCAACCAGGTTCAACATAGTTGATTTACCGCTTCCAGACGGGCCAAGTATGGATACGAAGTCTCCGCTTTCCACTTTGAGGTTTACTCCTCTAAGGGCTTCAACTGGGACTTTTCCCAACATGTACGTTTTTGTGACTTTAGTCGCTTCGACGACAGGAACTGATTTTGACATTATTTTTTTCGCTTCCTCTAAATTTCCCTTAAACAAGGAAATGTATCCTTCTTATAAGGACTAGTTAAATCTAAAAAAAGTAGTAGCGTTGCCATTACTTTGTTATACTAACCCATAAGATACGCTGAAAGATTGTCATTTCAGCAAATCATCAATTTATAATTGTGCCAACGTTCTCGCCTTTAATCGCAGCCAACAAATTCTCAGGCTTAAATCCATTAACCACAACCAATTTGAGAGGTTTACATTTCAAAACCTTGATTGCTTCAGGATCAATAATCTGATGAATCCCCGCTTTATGCACGTTTTCCTCGAAGACTCTTGATAAATCATCAATCGACAACTTGTCGAGTTTTACTGCATCAGAGTGTTTTCTCGGGTCTTTATCGTAAACGCCGTTTTGATCTGTACCCTTAACAAGCAGCTCTGCGCGAACGCGCTCG
The DNA here is from genome assembly GCA_963831895.1 of Candidatus Bathyarchaeota archaeon. GTDB lineage: Archaea > Thermoproteota > Bathyarchaeia > Bathyarchaeales > Bathycorpusculaceae > Bathycorpusculum. The sequence continues at coordinate 1,393 of CAWHSD010000022.1, read as the reverse complement.
GCAACCAATGCTGCAACTGTGTCGGTTGTGATTCCCGGCTTCAAACCACCCATCACAACAATCTTACCCTCCCCTATGCACTGCTCTGCATCGTCGAGAGTTATAGCAACTTTACTGCAAGCAGTATTGCCGAGTTTCTTTAAGAACAGCTGCGCAAACAACCGCGAACATGAAATAGCAATTTCATCCTGCGCTGTCATATCTAAATTTAGTTCCTTCGCTATACCAATGAATTGTCGTGCTAAAGCGCCGCCGCCCACGACTACAGCAACCTCGTTCCCCTGTTGCTTTACGGCATTGATTACGTCGGCGTATTTGCCCATTAATTCCGTGTTGATTGGTGAGGCAACCACTGAGCCGCCTATTCGAATAACGATTCGCATGATTAGCCATTCCTTTAATTGCTACAATGCACAATGGAGTTAAAAATCTTTAATATTCCTTAAGTCTGCAGTTAAGAGAGGCGCAAATATTGAGTTAGATTAAAAACTAAATCCGATCGCAAAATAAAATCGGTTCACCATTATTGAATTATTGTTAGGTTGTTGGTTTTATGAATATTGGGGTATTGTTGAGTACAAACGATCCAGTAGAAGTTTGGAATGTGTTTCGATTTGGGAATGTCGTCTTGTTATAGAAACGCCAACTTACTTCTTTGCTTCCTTTATAATGGAATCCAACTTATGGGTGAATGAAGCATCATATATCTTCCTGTAATGATTGAAAGCATCTATAAAGATTTCATTAGTTGCCAAATCTTTAACCCATTTACTGTAATAATTTTTCCAATCCCTCTTAGGAACGCCAAACCAAACTCTTTCCATTAAAGCCAGAAGTGAATTAAAGAAGGCAAAAGTTCGTTTCTCAGCTTCACTATATTGGTCCCATTTTTTTGGTTTACCTGTGCCCTTGACATATATTTCTAAGATTTCGGGACGATCAATTAAAATGGATGCTGTACCAGAAAAATCGCTCATTAGTTTTTCATATGTATTGTAATTTGTTGATTTTCGTTGTAGGTATACGTTAGTTGCTAAAACTAGTAATGAGATTACTATAGCTACATTGGTTGCAAGAGTTGCTACTGCTTGAATATCAGGGGGTATTAATGAAATCTCTTTTGCCTCCAAGTTGGATATGTTGTTTAATTAAAGAATCTTCCTCTTTTGACCACTTAATCAATTGGCTATTAATTCTTGCAGCTATCTTTTGTTTACAATTCGTTTTATCCTTATCTTCAATTTGCGCATGTTTCTCCTCAATAATGGGTTCACAATCTCCCAAAAATGCCTCTGCAAAGAAAAAGAGGATTTACGGGTCATGTCTTCATGGGCTAGAAGGTCGAATCTCGCTCCCTGGAACAAAGTATATTCCAAAAAACGATGCTCTCAAA
>CAWHSD010000021.1:0-91796 GCA_963831895.1 Candidatus Bathyarchaeota archaeon | reverse complement strand
TCAAGTCATGTACTAAATGATTTGGAATGCTGAACAAAACGTTAACTAACTTATTAAACCAAAATTAAAAAACACACCCTACACGCCATCATTTCCACTGATTTGACCTAGCTAAAAAATCAAAGCCAAAATAGCCAGATTATCAAAACCAACCACGCACACTAACGTACAAAAGAACATTGAATTTATTTGAGCCCTAAGACATTTCTTCAACAGTAATTGTTGGTATCAGCTAAAGGAAACAAACTTCAAATCGCCATCCGATAAGTCATAATAACTTATTTGGGGGTTCCCGCTGGAATCCAAAGCAAGAGAAGAATGATAGCCAACATCTCCTGCTGAATCAACGGTTACAATACTCCATTGTGTGCCAGTCCACTTGGCATACTTCAAATCATCGTTTGTTGAGTCGTAGTAGCTTATGTGGGGGTTGTTGTTGGAGTCCAAAGCAAGAGAAGTGTACTCGCCAACAGTTCCTGTTGAGTCTACGGGTTCTATGCTCCATTCTGTGCCCGTCCATTTAGCATACTTCAAATCACCATTCGTATTGTCGTAGTAGCTTATGTGTGGGTTTTCACTCGAATCCAAAGCAAGAGAAGTATACAGCCAACATCATCTGCTAAATCTACGGTTACAGTACTCCATCCTGAGCCAATCCATTTAGCATACTTCAAATCACCATTCGTATTGTCGTAGTAGCTTATGTGTGGGTTTTCACTCGAATCCAAAGCAAGAGAAGTATACAAGCCAACATCATCTGCTAAATCTACGGTTACGGGTAAAATACTCCATCCTAATCCAGTCCAAAAAGCATACCTCAAGTCATAATTCGTAAAGTGCAAATAACTTATTTGGGGGTTTCCGCTGGAATCCAAAGCAAGAGAAGTATACAAGCCAACATCATCTGCTAAATCTACGGTTACGATACTCCATGCTGAACCACTCCACTTAGTATACTTCAAATCACCTTTCGTACGGTCGTAGTAGCTTATGTGGGGGTTTCCGCTGGAATCCAAAGCAAGAGAAGTATACAAGCCAACATCTCCTTTTGAATCCACAAGCGCAATACTCCATACTGAACCAGTCCACTTAGCAAACAACAAATTGCCATTCGTAACGTCATAGTAACTTATGCGGAAGATTGTGCTCAAGAATCCAAAGCAAGAGACGAAAAAAGCCAACCTCTTGGAGTGCTGGTGCATCTACAGTTTCGATGTTCCAAGTAACCCAAACACACAACTGAGAATTCATGCGAGTGCCATCGTTATAGTAGCCTCCCGTAACTATCTCCGTGTTACCGTCGCCATTGACATCCCCAATAGCAACAGACTCGATGCCTGTGTTGCTGGTCCAGTACCATGGTCTTAACATTTTCCAGCGCTAAAGTTGCACCAGAACCAAACACACAACTGAGCAATATTACGCGACCCATCATTATAGGCACCTCCTGTCACAATCTCATTATTGCCATCAGCATCCACATCACCAACAACAACAGATTTAATGGATGTGGTGCTTGTCCAGTACCAGGTTTTCACATTTTCCAGCCCCAAAGTAGCACCATCCCAAACACACAACTGAGCAAGCCTGCGAGTACCATCCTCATAGTTTCCGCCTGTTACAACCTCGACCTTGCCATCACCATCCACATCACCAACAGCAACAGAATTGATAAATTGTGGTGCTTGTCCCGTCCCACGATTTCGGACGTTTTCCAGAGCCAAAGCCCCACCAGACCAAACACAAAACTGCGCAGTCATAGCGAGTGCCATCCCAGTAGTAGCCTCCTGTTACAACCTCGACTTGGCTATCACTATCAACATCCCCAACAGCAACAGAATTGATGAAGGTGTCAGCTGTCCAGAACCAAGTTTTAACATTCTCCAACGCCAAAGTAGCACCATCCCAAACACACAACTGCGCAACATAATGAGCGCCGTCCGAATAGACACCGCCTGTCACTACCTCATTATTGCCATCACCATCCACATCACCTACAGCAACAGAATTAATTTGCGACGCGTAACCCCCAGCACCAGGTTTTAACATTTTCCAAGTGTCAAAGTTGCACCATACCCAAACACATAACTGAGCAACCAAACGAGTGCCTTCATTAAAGTAACCACCTGTCACTATCTCCATTGTTGCCATCATCATCCACATCACCAATAACAACAGAAAGAATAATCTGTGTGGTAGGTCCAATACCAGGTTTTAACATTCTTCAGAGCAAGTGTTACACCGTCCCAAACACACAACTGAGCAACTGGCCGAGTGCTTTCGTAGTAGCAGCCTCCGGTAACTATCTCAACCTTACCGTCACCATCCACATCTCCTCTTGCAACGGACCGGATGTTTGTATCATTGTTCCAGTACCAGGTTCTGACGTTCTTGCTTGTCAACGCATCAACCGTCTGCGCAGCCATAGCCACAGACAACAAAAAAATTGCGAGAAAAACAATTATTCTTAATAAATTCTTTCTGCTCATTTAGAACACCTTCTCCAAATAGCTGGTAGAAGAAAAATCCCTTTTAACTTTTGGCAAATATGGAATATTATGAAAATCGATTCGAACTAAAAATTACATAGCCACACCCAAGAAGCACCTACACTACAGAAGCCCATAGCAACAACAGCCAACGCCGAACCAGAAGCAATGCTTATCAAGAAAAAAAGAAATAACAAAAACTTGGGTATGTTAACGCCACCTTGCTCTTGTTTTAACTTCTATGGATCTGAAGCATTTTTGAGAGGTCCCAGATTATTGTTAAGAAAGATTCTTAATAGACAAATGATTTAGAAATGGCAACACAACACGTAAAACCTGAGTTCATAAAATCAAAAATCCTAGGCAAAAATTGACATTACCCTTTTTGCAGGATATATACTTTTCAGCTGAACATTGCATGTTCAAGAAACGGTATTAGGTCGCATTCCCCTGTACATACATACATACTGAAGGGATAAACACAAACCAGAACATTATATCATCACTGTGATTTGAATTAGAGACACTTGAGGAAGGAATATGACCATACATTAGAGTTATCTAAAGCAAGGTGAATTAGAACGCAAGCAAGAAACTGATAAAATAGATTAGAAGAAAGAGTACAAAGCCAAAACAGCAGAATACTAAGAAAGCCACCGTACGCTAACCCGACATTGAGCGCTTACAGACTACTGATCACTAACAGTCTTCATTAGAAATAAAGAGTTTGTATCAACCAAAGGATGCATACTTCAAATTAGCATTCGTATAGTCATAGTAACTTATATGCGGGTTGCCAACGGAATCCAAAGCAATAGAATTATCCCAACCAACTTCACCTGCTGAATCCACAGTTACAATACTCCATCCTGAACCAGTCCACCTAGGAACTTCAAATCACCATTCGGATATCATAGTAACTAATGTGCGGAATACTGCTGGAATCCAAAGCAATAGAAGAATACAACCCCTCCTGCTGAATCCACTATTAGTTTGTTCCATGATGAACCAGTCCACCCTGCATACTTCAAATCACCATTCGTAGCATCTAAGTAGCTTATGCAACCTGGAGTTTACTAGAATCCAAAGCAAGAGAACAATAAGCACCAACATTGCTCCAGCTGAATCCACAATCTGTATACTCCAAGATGAGCCAGTCCAACTAGCATACTTCAAATCAAGATTAGTGTTGTCATAGTAGCAATACAGTCGGGGTTACCGAGAATCCAAAGCAAGAGAAGAATACGAACCAACAGAACCTGATGAATCCACCGTCTGTATACTCCAAGATGAACCAGTCCAACTAGCAAACTTCAAATCACCATTCGAACCATCCCAATAACTAATACGCGGATTACCAGCCGAATCCAAAGCAAGAGAAGAAGACATCCCAACATTTCCACCCGAATCCACTAGCTGTATAGCCCACGCTGAACCCGTCCACCTACATACAACAAATTACCATTTGTCTGATCATAGTAGCTTATACGCGGCAAATTACCAGAATCCAACGCAAGAGAAGAATACAACCCGACCCTCACACCAACAGGCGCATCAACAGTCAAAATATTCCAGGATGAACCCGTCCACCCAGCATACTTCAAATCATAATTCGAACTATCATAATAACTAATACATGCCCTGTTACTGGAATCCAACGCAAGAGAAGTAAACATACCAACGTTTCCTGTTGAATCTACAGTTTCGATATTCCAATTAGACCAAACACACAACTGCGCATTATTGCGAGTGCCATCATTGAAGTAGCCTCCCGTAACTATTTCGTTTTTGGCGTCATTATCGACATCCCCAATAGCAACAGATTTAATTGTTGTGTAGCTTGTCCAGTACCATGGTTTAACAGTTTCCAGTGCCAAAGTTGCACCATCCCAAACACACAACTGAGCAACCCCTCGAGTGCCATCGTTATAGTCGCCTCCTGTAACTATTTCTGTCTGGGAATCACCATCCACGTTACCAACCGCAACTGAACAGATTTATGTTGCCGCTCCATTGCCAGGTTTTAACCTTCTCCAGTGCCAAGGTTGCGCCAGACCAAACACACAACTGAGCATATTACCAGGCGCCCGATAGTGTCGCCGCCAGTAACAATCTCCACATGCCCATCACTATCAACATCACCCAAAGCAACAGAAAAAAGTATGCGGTGGAGTCGTCCAATACCAGCTTTTAACGTTTTCCAACACCAAAGTTGAACCCGCCCAAACGCACAATTGAGCAACATCACGAGTGTTACCATCTGTAATATCCTCCCGTCACAATCTCGACCTTACCATCACAATCAATATCCCCAAAGCAACAGAAGGAATGTCTGTTTCACTTCCCCATAACCATGTCTTAACATTCTTGAGCCAAAGCGTTGCACCATTCCAAACGCACAACTGACCTATGAAAGAGCACCATCAGCGTAGTTGCCTCCTGTCACTATCTCATATTTACCGTCACCATCAACATCCCCAACAACAACCGAATTGATGTTGCGTGCTGCTTGTCCAGTACCAGACCTTAACGTTCTCCAGTGCCAAAGTAGCACCATACCAAACACACAACTGAGCAACCTTACGAGCGCCATCCCAGTAGTACCCGCCCGTCACAACCTCGACTTGACCATCACCATCAACATCCCCAACAGCAACAGAATTGATGTATGTGTCAGCTGTCCAAAACCAAGTTTTAACATTCTCCAATGCCAAAGTCGCACCATCCCAAACACACAACTGAGCATTAAAGCGAGTGCCATCGTTGTAGTAGCCTCCTGTAACAATCTCGTTCTTGCCATCACCATCCACATCACCTCTGGCAACAGAGTGGATGGTGGTGTTGCTTGTCCAGTACCAGGTTTTCACGTTTTTGGGAGCCATTGCATTAGCTGTTGGCATTACCATGGTTAAACTCAAGGTTAAAATTGCGAGTAAGACAATTGCTTTGAGGAAAATCGTCTTCATAAATTATAATCCTTCTTAAAACTCCTTATTTTGGTCAAATTGCTTATAACTTTTGTCAAATATGAACTATTAATAGAGACAGCTTGGGCAAAACACGTAACATGTATGACTTTCCCTGGAAATTTCAAATGTATGGACATCGCGCGTTCCCCTATATTCCGGTGTCAACCGCAAGCCAAAAATGAAGGGAGTTCCCAGCTTCCAAGGGGTGTTCTCATTTTTGGCCAGGATTAACGGGCATACATCTAAACCCATATTGGCGTTAATGGCCGTTGTAATTATTTTTTGGGTCTTGGGATGCCAAAAATATTAACAATTTGATTATAAGACAAATCTGATTTCAGATATTTCAAAAAAAGGAGATGGGGTGATATTGCTCGTTATTTGAATTTTGAGTCTTAGGTCATGCCCCAAACCGTTAGTTGGCTGTTTAGACGCGTTCCATCATAGAATGCACCGCCTGCAACAATCTCTTTGCAGCGAATCGCCAACAACGTCACCAACCGCTACTGAATTGATTGCGGTGTTGCCTGTCCAGTACCAAGTTTTGATGTTTTCAGCAGCTAAACTTGAACCTGACCAGATTATCAGTTGAGCATCATTACGCGTACCATCATTGTAATATCCACCCGTAACAACTTCAGTTTGACCATCACCATCAACATCACCAATTGCAACCGAATTAATCACAGTATTGCCAGTCCAGTACCAACCAGTAAGTCTATCAACCGCCAAGTTAGCTCCATTCCACTCAATAAGCTGAGCAATATTACGAGAACCATCATTATAGTACCCACCAGTAACAACTTCGATTTGACCGTCACCATCAACGTCACCAACTGCAACCGAATTAATCACAGTATTACCAGTCCAATACCAACCCGTGAGCCTATCAACCGCCAAGTTAGCTCCATTCCACTCAATAAGCTGAGCAATATTACGAACACCATCATTGTAAGTATCCACCAGTAACAACTTCAATTTGACCATCACCATCAACATCGCCTAAGGCAACAGAGTTTATGACAGTGTTACTTGTCCAGTACCAAGTGGTGAGTCTATCAACTGCCAAGTTAGCTCCATTCCACTCAATAAGCTGAGCTACGTTACGAGTGCCATCGTAGAATAGATCCGCCAGTAACAATTTCAACTTGGCCATCACCATCAACATCACCCAAAGCAACAGAATTGATCGCCGTGTTGCCCGTCCAGTACCAAGTTGCGAGCCTGTCAACCGCCAAGTTAGCTCCATTCCACTCAATAAGCTGAGCAACGTTACGTGAACCATCGTAGAATGATCCGCCGGTGACAATTTCAACTTGTCCATCACCATCAACATCGCCCAACAGCAACAGAATTAATTGTGGTGTTGCCCGTCCAATACCAAGTTGTGAGCCGATCAACCACCAGATTTGAACCGTTCCAAACAATTAGCTGCGCTATCGTACGTGTACCATCAAAGTAGTATCCGCCTGTAACGATTTCTTTAAATCCATCGTTGTCAACATCACCCGAAGCTACCGAATTAATCGACCGTATTACTTGTCCAGGACCATGATTTGAGTTCTTTTAGGTCAAACGTCGATAGTTAGTGTTATGTCGTCACTGTACATTGTTGAGACTAATCCTGCGTTGTCCTTAACCTGGTACCAGACCGTCTTGAGTCCAGCTCCGGAGGTCAGTGTCCAAGCTTTGGTTGGTGATGGATTTTCCCATGGTTCAGTGTCCCAAACACCATCATTACTGTATCTAACTTGATAAACTCCTGAAGTAGCATCAGAGTAAGTTAGATATAGTGTCACAGCCGTTGTTGTGGTCGAAAATGGGTTTCCGCTGTTGATTATTATCGAGCCTATGGGCGCTACTGTATCCGGATAGAGGTATTCTATTGTGACACTCGAATAGTCTGGCATAATGGAAGTAACCCTGAATACTATGTAACTGCCTTCTTCTCCTTGGTGAGCCAGCGATACGTAAGTGTGACCGACAACCGCGTTTACCCCAAAACGAGTATAACCACTGGTAGGAATAGGCACATTACTAAGATCTACGCCACCAATATTGCCAACATCCTGTAATCCTCTCTGTCCCACATTGTTAGCCCAGAACTCCAATCCACCGGCATCCGGATAGTAGTAGAAATCTCCCCCTGAAAGTGAACCGCGGGTATGCGTTGAAAAATCATAGCTATCCCTACTATACAAAACTAAGCGCGCGTACGAGTAGAGGGCTATTGCGTTGCCAAGTATTTGATCTGCATCAGGATTTGATTGGAAGTAGTCAAAGCCAATGAGCGCTATTTGTCCTGCTCCAATGGTTTTATGAATTACCACCGGATAAGTGCCATCGTTGAAGACAATTTTGCTCTCAGTAGTTGTGACAAAGCGTAGTGCACCGCTTGGTGCAATGAAGCTATTTGCAACGCCTACTGTCAACCTATCTTCAGAGTCCACACGATAAACTGATGAGCCGACTATACTTGAAGTGCTGGAGATGGACATCAATCCGGCACCAGTCAGGATGCCGCGGCTCCCTCCAGAGTAGTCGCAAACAATTATTACTCCGCCTTTTGCCAAAAAGTTGGAAAGAGATGTTGACCAACTTGCTCCAATAGTTTGCATTGTACTAAGGGTGGCAGTTTCTTGTTCGGGTATGAAGAGGATATCGTTTTCTAGAAGCATCGATCCCAGTTTAGTATAATCCGTGAACTCAGTCAATATGTAGTCTTCTGCGTAGCTTGAATCTATGGCTTGCAATGAATGCAAGTATTCCTCATCATAATCTGTGTATGCCACATACGAGAGGATTCTGGGTGCCCGCGTAAGCCATGCTACAGAGTTCAATGTCAGTGTTTCTCTTTCTGCAGCTTTTAAGCAGTAGAGTGGGAACGAATAATATACAACAGAACCTCCGGCTGCTGTGCTGTCAAATGCAGTGACAGCGGTATGGCTAGTCCCCGTGTAATTGAGAACAGTAAAACCTCCGTTCGTTGGATTGACTCCATCAGGATATGTCGGTGTAGTCATCCACGTGAAACTTGCTGGCAAACCAGCAGTAACACGATGAGTAGTATCCGTTACTGTTAATCCAGGTGCCACAGCGTTGTCAACCTTGTATATTGCGTGCGCCACATTCACCATGAAGCTATCTGATATGTGATTGTAGCCAATGTCTTCGCCTTCGAGGAGGAGGTTTCCGCCCTGAGCGATATAGGACTGTAAGGTAACCGCGTCGATTGAGTCAACAGGTGCAGAATAGTAGTCGCCGCATGTCCAGATGACAAGTTCAAATCTGGACAAGTATCCAAGAGTTGGCCTACCCATTTTTGATTCATCCCAGACCCAATAATCAAGATTTCCAGCATTCAAGGCCGATGCAATCACTGGCAAGCTTGTCCGTCCAACAACACCGGTTCCATCGTTGTCGTTGACAATAAGAATGTCTGGTTGGGCTAGCCAGTCTATAGTGTTTAACGCTAAAATTTCGTTGTCACTATCATAGAAGTTAAGGTAGGTGTCGCCATCAACATCTGAGTTTGAACTCCAAAGGGAGGAATCGGTGATTACTACCAGTTTTCCGCGACCTGCCGCCCCACCGTTAAAGGCACTCATAACTGAAACGCCACTAGCTGATCCGCCAACCTGCCAAGTCGCGGTTCCATCAGTGTCGGTCACTATTAAGGGAATTTTATCTACAGGTGTGCTTACGATGCCATCGCTGGCATACATTTCAACACGAGTTACGCCCGCAGTTATTTGGTGAGATCGCAAGTTAGCGCCTGAATAATATGGCCAATATGACTGACCTACATTTTCATTAGAGTCTAGGATCATGTCTGATTTCATAGTGATGTTGAATCTGGATGCAATAGTTCTCGATTGAGTGCCAAAACTACTATAGTCAGACACCAATAGCAAGCTGCCACCGCCTTTAACCCACATTTCAATCGCGTCTAATTCTGAGGTAGAATAGCTGGCAGAAGGTGCGGCAATGACTAGCACATTTGCCGGTGCAAGGACACTTTTAGTGATTGTCGTTCCTGACTTGATAGTCCCAACCTTGTAGTCGTTTGCTTCTAAGTAATCACCAAATCCTGCGTATCCCGCGCCAATTTGGAGAGGGATGAATGGGACTCTTCGAATACAACGTATCCTCTTATAACGCTGGAAACTGAGAAGAAAACCTTCATCGTTGAAGCTGCTGCAGGAAATTCTCTTACGGCCATGCCGCTATCTGTCCCGTCGTACCAAATCGCCCTACAAGGAGATGAACTGCCGCTGAAGTCGTATGTGGTGTTGTCCCATAAATCGTAGGCGTCACCTCTGTTAACCATAGCGTCAAGGTTATCTGCGTTGGCGATATGTGATGTGGGTGAATCGGCACACTCCACATCAACACCTTTGTGAGCTTCGTCATTGTTTACATTGTTTATTCCGGAGTTAATCCAGTCCTGTATTTTTGTTTCATCTATATGGTATATGACTATTCCTTTGTCAGGATAGATTCCGCTGGGCGCTTCTGGTGGACCAAGGGTTTCGTAAAATGAGTTTGCGGGATACCTGTTCTCAACTAAGAAATACTCGTTTGGGTGGGCTGGATCAGCGAGGACGTAAGCTTCAGCGTGCGTTTCGGCATCAAGCATATTGTAGTAGCGGTCTGTTGTTACTACCGTGGGATTTATCCAACCTAACTGAATCTTGCTCCAAGCGTCTGGAAGGGAGAAAGTCCAGGAACCTCCACCCATAAGTCCGTAATTGCCTATGCCTTCTGAACCCCCATCTACGTCATAAAGGTCGGGTAAGCCGAGATCATGTCCTAACTCGTGGCAGTAGCTACCCATATGTCTGTTTTCATTAGTAGCACAGAATTCTCCTTCAACCGATACCCCATCCCCAGTTGCAACTGAACTAGTTGTATACCAGTGGAACGCTCCACCCTCGCTTCCGGATACAATAATGAAAAGGGTAAGTTCATCGTTTGTAACAGTACCACTTGAGTCTGTGTCGTATGCAGCGAAATTGAAGGAGGTATCTGCGTCTTGTATAGCCTCAACAACCACTGGTCGAGGGTCGATGTTTACCCATTGATTCTGGGAATATGTCGAAGTGTGCCAGTCCGTTACTGCGCCAGGACCGAACGTGAAAGCGCCATAAGAGGCATCGAGATAGAAGTCACGTACGCTGGGTTGTACTGTGTCAAAAAACCTATCGTCAAAATATGCTGTTGTATGCGCCGGAACAGGCGCCACGTCTGAAAGTCTTACAAGGATCACCAAAAGTTTTCTTGTTCCACTTACTGGAACTGGAGGCGGTCCCCACTCGGGAGGTGACTCTGCCACCCCACCTTCAGCAAGCATCATTTCAAGGGTTTTATAGTGCTCTGGAGGTTTTATGTAGTCTGGCCACGTCGAGTTTTCCATCACAACTCCTGTGTTCTCTTGACTACTTTGCGCGGTGATTTCTTTATCAGAGTAGTTGTTTGTGAAATCATCAACATTCCGCGTATCCTCAGTTTTGACAATAGAAGATGTACTAGAGTCAATTGATGCACCCAATGTCGTGGCAGGTGTAAAGACTGATAATATCATCGTGATTAGGATTATCGTTGCTAAAACACTTGATTTTCCATTCATAAGAAACGCCATTTTGTGGTATTAACGTAAGATGTATAAATAATTTTCCATCAATATTGAATCCGAATAATCAAATGGATCATCAAGGAGGATATAATACCAAATTATTCAACGATTCATGAATACAGTTAGAGACTGTTAAAGTTAATGCTGAAATTACTTTCTGCTCAACACCCAATTTCCTTTCGTTGGTAATGTTTGGGATTCTCTTTAAAGAGACCATTTCTTTAGCTTTTAATTCTCAGCGAATTCTTTCCTGCTTTATACTATGACTGCTTTTATGATTTTATCTATTGAATGAATCTTAATTGCTTTTTACCGCTAAATCCCTAATCACATAATTTTGATATTGAGAATCTTGGGTGAATCGAATCTTTGACTAATTTTTCAGTCTTTATTTATTTATAGCTTTAAAGGCTCTCTTCTTTTGTTTCGTACCGTTACTAAGCAAATTATCTTGACTAATTGCCCTTTTCATTCTTCTTCGTTCTTTGACGAGAAGGCAGTCTATTTTGTGATTACTATTACGTTATCTATTATGAAACCTGTGGCTCCTTCTGCTGATATGTAAGGCAAATCAATTTCGACCATGTTGAATGGTTGACCGTTTGAGTTAAAGATTAATGTTCCTTCGGGGTAGGTGTCGAATGCTGTTTCAACTCCGTTTACTATTACGGGGGATCCAACTGAAGTTGAGAGGGAGTTTATGTAAGCTATTAATCTGATGGGGCTGCCGGTTCCTCCTGGTCCTGGATCATGCAATTCTGCCGTTTTAAACACGAAGCTGATGCGTGTTAGGTTACGGCTAAAATGAGAAAATAATGGTTTAGTTGGCTTTCTTTGCAAAAGCTTCACATTCGTTAGAAATCTTGCCGGGAGCATATCGGCAGGTACTCTTCTAGGTTTTTTATAAAAGAGACAATTTCCTAAAAACATTAATTTAGGTAGCCTAACTTGTTTTTGTTTAGTTTTTCTGAGAGTTTTAGTCCGCATGGACTGCAAAGAAAATTCCATGAGTCGTCGAATTCTGTGACTTGCCATTCAGAGTGGCTTTTAGTTTTGCAGAGATTACAGGTGTCTACTCCAAAATTTGTCGTCAACCGTGTAACCGACTTTGTTGGCAAAGCCAACTCTTCAAGACTGATGCTTGGGAACGAGTTCCCGAGTTTCATAACTTTTGAGGGTGTCTGATCTTCATTTTTGTTTTCTTGATCAACTAACTGTGACATTTTTGTGAAGAGACAACTTTTTCTTGAGCTTGAGCTTCATTTTTTAACGGCGCGTCACCCTTTAAACTCGTTCCACTTGTGAACTTGTTCCCAAAAATACAACTGTATTTTTTAATTTTTAATTATGCATTTAAGTTTCTCCGCCCTTTTAAGCGAAGAAAAAACGTACTTTTTCCCTGTAACAGACGTGTTTTTTCTTTCAAACCTTATCAGTATTACTTCAAGCTCAGAGAAGAACAACAGTTGAAATAACAGTGTTGTTGTTCTTTCAGCATTGTCATTGAGCTTTAGAAGTAGTAGTCGATGCTGCAAATTTCAAATAGACTACTACTTCTATTGTTTGAAGAACTTTTTTTCTGATTACTTTAATGTGTTTCAAAAATGACTAGTTAACGAGTAGAAGAAGTGAAAATTATTCAATCTTCTTCTTTTGAGGTCTTACTCTTTGAAAATGCCAAGATAGAAAGCTAAGAAACCAATATCTCACTTGTAAACGCGGTCATGATGCTCGTACCTTCTTATAGTGACTACTTGCCTTGCCTCATCTACATCATAGACAATTACAAAAGAGCCAACATGAACCCTCCGCATATGCTGCATAGGACTCTTTAGAGGCTTGAACTGCAGGGGATTTGCCAAAATCTCGCATACTTTCCTATCGACAGAGTCAAACTGCGCTCGGTCCTTCTTCTGCAATTTCTTAAATATTTTGTCGACTGACTCAACAACTTCCAGAGAATACAAGCAATCACTCTGAAGAATACCGTTTGGCAAAATCCATAACTTTTACAGTTCTTTCGCTTTGAGAGGCTGTCAAGCTTTCTATGAACTCCGGTCTCAGTTCTGGCTCCAATACACATAACTCGAACTGTTGTGCCATCAGGTTTAACGCTTGACTCTTGTCCTTAAGACCATGCTTGGCTTTGAGTATGTTGAGGATTCTGTTTGTCCGTTCGTCAATTTCAACTATCGCCTTTACCATATTAACGCCACATTAATACCACATTAACATTTTAAGCATATAAAGATAACCAACAACAAGGACACGCGTCAATTTTGCAAAGTTAGCATTTTCGATGTCCGTGTTGTAGTATGACAGACTTGACCTTGACCAAACTTCCTTCGTAAGGCTTCAATTTCTTAATAAACTGGGTCAAGTATTTCAGGCATTGTTGTTCACCTTTTAGTATTGTTTGGCTAACTACTCTATAGAACACAGCATATTCTGAAGGACTAGCCAAAAGCATGAAAAAATGACTGGTTCAACCTTAATCAAGTTAGACAGTGATAACGGTAATGTTGTCGATTATGAAACCTGTTGCCCCTTCTGCAGAGATGTAAGGCAAATCAATTTCAACCAGGTTGAATGGTTGCCCGCCTGAGTTGAAGGTTAATGTGCCTTCGGGGTAAGTATCGGATGGCGTTTCTAAGCCGTTTACTGTTATGGGGGATCCTACTGGAGTGGAGAAGGAGTTCATGTATGCGGTTAATCTGATGGGGCTGCCGGTTCCTCCCGGACCTGGATCATGCAATTCCGCCGTCTTAAAAACGAAACTGATAGACGTTATGTTTTGGCTAAAAGTTATGTCTAAGCGGTCTCTGTTGATTGTGCTAGGCCACAGGAAAAGACCTGTGAATTTTGCTGAATTTATCAACTGTTGAAATTGCTGCGAGCGAGTTGAGGTCTTGAACTGAGAATGATGGTCGGGAGGGAAAGTCTGTTGGTGAGCTGAAGTGGGCTGTTACTGCGTTTGATGTTTGGTCAAAAGGTGTAGGTTGGCGTACTGAAAGTGTTGTTGTGCTATTGTCGAAGTTGAATACGGCGGTTGTGGGCGGGGGTGGGGTTGGAGATGGTGACGGAGTTGGAGTAGATGTTGGTGTCGGAGTAGGAGTTGGAGAGGGTGTAGAGGTTATTGTTGGAGTAGGGGAAGGTGTTGAAGTTGAAGTTGGTGTTGGATTTGGAGTTTGTATTGAAGTTGGGGTTGGTGTTAAAGAATTGCTTGCGGTTGGGCTTGGTTTAGGTGTTGGACTTTGAGCTGGCGAACTTGTAATTGTTGGGGTTGGAGTTGGAACAATTGAAGATGAAGGGGCGTTGTAAGAACTATACCAGATTACTCCAACAATTACGACTACTATTGTTACAATAATTATCAGGAGTTTTGGCAATGTAAAAAATTTTCCAGCCATCTTCAAAATCTTCAGTTAATTTTGTTGCTTTGAACCAATCCTTTTTTGCCGCACTTAATTCAAGAAATTCTATGTATTAAAAAAGAAGAAAAAGATAGATGGGGTTTTTTTGGTATTGATTATACTGTTCTTGTTGTGTTTGCTGTGTTTGATGGGGTCGAGTTGGCGGTCATTGAAGGGTATCCAGTTACAGGGATGCCTGTTGCCATGATTATTCCTACGTTGTTTTGGGCGATCACTCTGTAATAGTATGGTGTGCCTATAGCGGCCGTGTTGTCGGTATAAGTTGTAGCAGTAGCGAGTGCAGGGGTAAATGTTACGAAGGTGGTGAACGCTGATGATGTTGATCGTTGGATCGTGAGTCGGGTTGTGTTTAATGCGTTGTTAGTCCAGTTTAGTCTGATGCCTCCTGCAATCGCTGTTGCGGTTAGCGTGGTTGGCGCTTCTGGGGGCATTGCAAAACACATGGGTCGCATCATGTCGTTTTCTTCGTGACCCAGTAGGTGGCAGTGGTCAACGTATTCCCAGCCGAAGTTTGTTAGTTGATTAGTTACTGTAACAGGGTTACCTATGGGGTTGATGTTGGTGAAATTCATTGTGGCGCCTTGTGGTTGCGTTGGATCTAGCAGTCTGACGCTGTTGGGAAGCTTGAACGGATGATTGTTAGGAGCGATTGGTCTCAAAGCCAAAATGATGTCTTCGAGCGGATTCATTTGCACGGTATCTTTCCAGCCAAGCTCATTAGGATCAGCAGGTTTTATTGCTCCATCCCAGCCGACTCGATTTAGGATTTGTACGTTGAACAGATGGAAGTGCTGAGCATGTGTGTCTACGCCGTTGTGGGTGAACTTCCATAGTTGTGTTCCATCGGTTGCCGATCCAATTGGAATAGCAGCACTAGAGTTTCCCATAATTTCGTTTGGTGGGTCGATGTAGGCTTGGATGATGGTTGTCTGAATTGTCCCGTTGGTGTTAGGTATTTCATAGGCAAGAATTGCGTTCATTCGCCCATAATCGTTAGTGAAAAGCTCATGAAGTCCTTTGGGAAGCAGAGGCATAGTTATTGGGACGGTTTGACCGACTGGTGTAAACGTGTGAGTTGTGTCTTGTATTCCTGCATAAGCTCCTATGTCACTTGGGAAGTTACCGTTGTAGGCTGCATTGTAGGGTGCTTGTGGACATATGATAGTGTCTTCAGAGATACGGAATGCATTAGCTAAGGCAGTCTGTAGCGCCGCAAAGGTGGCAGGGTTGTAGTCATTAGGTGGTGCAGTTGAGGAAGCTCCTGCGGCTACGCGAATTTGCATTACGGTTCGCATGTTTGGACCGTAACCTGGGATTGTGTTTGGTGCGCCGCCTGTTGATGTCTGGTCTCCGTTGTTAGTGAAGTAGTCTAATCGCGGGTCAGAAGCCGGTACTGGAGCGGGTGCATCGTTGTATAATATAAGGGTCTTGCCTGCGAAATTGCTGAAATCAATAAGTACATCAGCTCTTTCAGCTGGACCTAAGAAGCAAGCTTTCTCTAACACGTTCAATACTGTTATGCTTCTGCGGTTGTAGTCGTAGCCTACTGGCCTGTTAGTGATTAATGCGGGTGCGGGTAGGAAACCTCCTTCTGTACCGATTTGGATGATTGCTGGACCTCTGCGTGCTGGGTCTGGGAAACCTCCTGATCTGCTATCTGGTGTTGGATAATCTGCTGGCCAACCACCTGCATTTGCAGGAAGCATACCAACTTCGGTTAAGCCCGTGTATATTGTTGCTGTTGCAGTTGCGGTTGTATTACCGATGCCACCTGGCGAGGCGATTGTAACTGTAGGTGCTGAGGTGTAACCACTACCAACGCTTAAGAGATCAATTGCAGTTACGGCCCCGGCTGTTACGGTAGCCTTTGCTACTGCACCCGTTCCGCCTCCACCTGTAATAGTTACTTGAGGATCATCATGATACCCGCTTCCTCCTCCAGTAATATTGATGGTGTTAACGATGTTAGAAACTACATAAAGTTGCAAGTTAACAAATCGGTCGTTGCAAGCGTTCAGGATGCGGAACCTAACAAGTCCTGCAGCTACGTTAAGGAAGGGGTAGGCGTTTCCGTTGACGAGTGGTGTATCCATGAAGGATTCTGGTGTGCCGGATGGGTTGGGGACTCCTGGAATTACTGGTGGCTCCCATGGTGCTGATGCTGGGTTGTAGTATGGGTTAGGTACTGTTCCATTTTGCACTGTCCAGGGAGGCCAGAACCATGGTCCATAGTCCCATCTGCCGCATGGATTCGCTCCTTCAAAGGAATAGGGGTTCTGGTTTGGCATGTAAACGTGGGGGAACCACAAGTCACCTGTGTGAGGTGCCCTAACTCCGTTGACTAATGGGTTACTTCCCCAATTCCAAGTGGGATCTTGGGAAGCTATGGTTGTGGCATCTACGAAGGTTTTGTCTTGAATTATTAATGGAATTCCAACATCTAAGCTAGGGTTACCAATGGCGCCAGGAAGAATTTTTGCGTGTGTTGGGTTTGCTCCAGAGTTGTTAGTTTGGTTAATGAAGTCTTGTTCGACTGCATCGGTAAGTACATAACCTGCTGCCTCTCCAGCGTATACGTTGAGGCGTGTTATTCCGTAGGCGTGATCGTGGTAGAACATTAGTCGAGCGCTTTGCTGGTTGCTGTAGAAAAAGGTTAATGTTCCCTGAGGTTCTACTCCGCCATCCATATCGGGGACATTCTTTACTGCAACACCACTTGGGTATGGAGTGTTTTCTGTAGCAGGTGTAGTCCATTGATGTGGAGTTCCATCGCTAATCCAGATTGTGTTACCTCCGTGAAGGTGCAAAGTGGCACGGTTTTGAGTATAGTTGCCTCCGCTTGGACCTGCACCAGCACCCATGTAAGTTGTATCACATGGAATTAAGAGATCTCCTCCTGCTCCGGTTGGGAGTTTGTTAACAAATTTTATTCGCGATGGACGATCTCTTACTGCGACAATTACGGGCCCTAGATAATGAATCGGGGCAACTGGAACACCCGCACCATTAACCTGTACATAGCCCCTCAATTTTGTAGGAGGAAGATCTGAATGCATTTTCTCAGTGTATTCTCTCAATTCGATAATGTAGTAATCAGATCCAGGGTAAGTTGTTGTGTCTGGAACAGCAACTGGAATAAACTGTCCAAGGTTGTTTGCTCCTGAGGGTCCAAGACCTGGCAAAGAATCAACGAATTTACGTATTCCACCAGTAATCACGAATGATCCAGCATTGCTGGTGAAAGTTGCTGTGGCAGCTGCACCTTTGGCTCTTGGGCTAGGGTCTCGTAAAGTAACTGTTGGAGCAGAAGTGTATCCAGTTCCAGGGTTTGTAAGCGTTAAAGCTAATACAACTCCTTGGGAAACTCTTGCTGTGGCAGTAGCACCTGTTCCCCCACCACCTGTAAGAGTAACATGCGGAGTCGTATATCCCGTTCCCCCATTTGAAACAGAAAATCCATTAAGAGTAACTCCCCCTACAGGAGTTCCCGTAACTGTTGGCAAGGGACTGTTTGCGTAATTGCCTGTGGTTCCAAAGTAGTCAGGCGTACCGCCTGGAGTTGGAACTACAGTGGGAGCAATAACTGTTGCTTTTGGCCTAGCAGCCGCAGCAGCCAACCTATCAGCAGGTTTTACTTTGCCCTTATAATTCAATATAGGACCATCAGCAGGTTGCCCAATAGCAGGAAGAGATTTAGAAACAGCCAACCCAACCCCAACAACCGCAGCACCACCAATCGCCACCTTAACGAAAGTGCGTCGAGAAATAGAGTTATTCGCAGTGTTAGCGTTGTGACGCCCCAACACTTTTTTGGTCGGAGGCTTTTTTGTTTGAGTTAATTCACGAACTGGGGCACCTGCAACTGCAGCACCCGATTTAAAGAATTTTCTTCTTGACATATCTTTCACTGTATTGTCAGAATCTTGGGGGTTCGACATGAAAATTATCCTCTAACTTAGAATCTCTTCTCGGCACTTATTTTAAAATATGTGACTGTCAAATGACAACTACAACCAACCAAGGCATCCCATGAAAGTTAGGCAAATAAAATGAGAAAGGAAGAAACAAATTAAGTTAGACTAGTTCATTGCCTTAGGTTGCAGATAGCACAGCTGTAAAAACAGCCCCTTTTGCTCTTGGACTAGGATCCCTCAGAATAACAGTTGGAGCGGAAGTATATCCAGAACCAGGATTCGTAAGTACCAACCCTATGACAACACCTTGAGAAACTCTAGCAGTAGCAGTGGCACCTATTCCGCCTCCACCTGTTAGAGTAACATGCGGAGTTGTATAACCTGACCCGCCACTTAAGATATTAAATCCTGTAATTGCGAACGTCGGATTGAAGACTGTAACTGTTAAAGAGGCATTATTATTTAATGAGCCGCTTAATCCTTTTACTGTGACATTATATGTTCCTGCCTGAGATGTAGAAGGCGTTGTTACTGAGAGTTTAGTTTGGTTTGAACCACCTAAAGGAACAACAAGCGAAGATGAGTTAAGAGAGGCATTCCATCCAGAAGGAGCAAAAGTTGAAAGAGAAACATTACCAAAGAAGCCGTTAACAGATGTGACTGTTACATTTGTATTCCCTAAAGATCCATTTTGGACAGCAATTGTTGAAGGAGAAAAGGAAACAGAAAAGTTAGAACCAATTCCAGTAGTAAAATTATGGGTAATAGGACTACCTAAACCAGTAACAAGGTCATAACCAGGAACTGCCAAGTAACCATTTGATCCGGAAATTATATCTCTAAAATAGGTTGGGCTGCTCCATTTTGCGTCTTGGTAGAGGTTATTGTTTGACACTGATAGACTTAGAGAATGTATAGCTGCCCATTGAGGGCATCCTGCACTTGTGCCACCGACTTGGAACCAACCAGTTTGACCGCCGTAAGCAGTCGTATCATACACTGGGAAACCTGAAGCTGGATTTGCATCGTAGGAAACATCTGGAACAGCACGTTTGCCGTTTGCTCCAGGTACATCGTAGGTTATTTGGTATTGGGGTTCTACTTCATAGGCGCTTAAGCCGCCTCCGCTGCCACTCCAACCAATCTCAGAAGCCACCGATCCATCAGGATTTAGAGCTAAAGTCGTTCCGCCAACAGCAACAACACTCGATATAGTTGAAGGCCAAATTACCCCAGCTCCACTATCTCCCGTAGCGGCAAAGAAGACGACGCCGTGATTGCTGGTAAAATAAGAATTGTAAACACTTTGCCCGAGAAATTCAGCACCACCCCAACTCATAGATACTGCAACAACATCAGCACGGTTTTTTGCATAGTTAACGGCTGCAAGAAGATCAGCAACTGAGGCGCTTCGAGCCTCTACTAAAAGTATTTTTGCATTTGGAGCTATGGCATGAGCCCACTGAACATCAAGCGATATCTCAAGCGCCCAACCCGCATCCACCGCAATGTTCGGAGCCATTTTATGTTTTTCAAAATTTGTTGTAGGTAAACCGAATTGCTGGCTGAAGGTTACAAAATCGCTTTCAACGGTTGGACAATCATAAGCATCGACTATGGCAATCGTTCCAAAACCCCCTATCGAGGGTAGATTGTAAGCTTTGCGAATTTGCGTCGGGGTTAAACCGGTAGGACCAGCGGCAGCTAGGGTTGCACCTTCGGGAGATTTCCCTACAGGTGAGTAAAGGTGGAACCAAGTAGATGCATACCAATCATCTCCTGGAGATGATGATCCGGCTGGAGCTACTTGAATTAAGGTGACGGCAAATAAAAGTGTGGCAAGAAAAACGCCTAAAAATATTTTTGCTCTTTTTGATAAAAACGAATATTTGCAACGATCAACAGTTTCCCTAAATCTCGCTAAGAAAACGCCTCACCTATGTAAACTGCTATTTGTTAGATTGAATTAGGCAACACAGCTAATATAAAAATTGTTCGACTAGAAACAATAGTCAGAGTTTAAATATTGTATTGCTCAGTCACATTAAGTCTTTTAAAAAAAAACAATGTTTTATATGACATTTCAATATAATCAAAAAAAAATTGTTAATATCCTCTGAAAAAATTCTTAGTACCAAACAATTTAAAACTCAAATTTTATAAATAAAATGGGACTTGTTTGCAAAAAAACGGAAAGTAAAATTACCTAATAGGAATTGACTATTTTTCCCTCATTTATTACATAAGTTTTATCAGCTAACTTCGCCAAATTTGCCGCATGCGTAGAAATCAATATTGTTTTTCCCTCTTCTTTGAGCTTTTGGAAAAAATCAGTAATTGTTTTAGCAGATGCCTCATCAACAAACGTTAACGGTTCGTCAGCCACTATTATTGTTGGCTCGGTTATCAATGCTCTTGCCACTGCCACGCGTTGCTGTTGTCCACCTGAGAGCTGTTCCACATTAAAGTATGCCCTTTCCGCCAATCCCAATTGATCTAACAAATCAAGAGCGGCATCTTTGAATTCTGCTGGATTAACCTCATGGCAGAGAAGCGGAGTCATCACGTTTTCTAAGGCGTTAAAGCTGGGAAGAAGATTGATGTGCTGAAAAACGAAGCCCATGTTTTCCCTTCGAAAGATAGCTTTCCAACCATCAGAGTAAGCTGAAATGTTTTCGTTATCTATTACGACCTTACCTATTGTGGGAGTTAATAGTTGTCCTATCATGCTCATGATCGTTGTTTTTCCGCATCCGCTAGGTCCAACCAGCACAGTTATTTCTCCGCTTTCAGCAGTCAAATTGGCATCGGTTACGGCTTGAACCTCGTGTTTTTTCCCTTGATTATAGATTTTAGTTAAGTTTACAGCTTCAATCATGCACGCGCACCTCTCATAGAAATATCAGGATCAACAGTAGCGTTAAGCCAAGAAGGAATTACAGTAGCAAAGAGAAGAGGAACAATCGTCACAGCAAACGTGAAAAGCACAGTTTGGACACTAATATAAACTGGAACAGGAAAACCCGGATAGAGATTAGCCCAACCCAACATAAAATCCCTAAGGACAGGCGCACCCAAAACAACATCAAACAAAATACCCACCGTTAATCCAATAACACCAGCCAAAGTTCCCAAAACCAAGCTTTCTACCAATCGAACTTGAATAATATCAGACGTAGAAAATCCCAACGCCTTAAGCAAGCCCACCTCAAATTTTGATTCATGCCCAACGACAACCGTCTGGTTGAAGGCAATTATTGCAACTGCAATTAGAATTACATACCAAACAATCGAGAAGAACCCAGATCGATCACCGTATGTTTTCTCTTGAGCGCTCAAAAGAACATCCTTTGTCACTACACGGCAATTAGGCAACCCAGATATCGCTCGAGCAACCTCATTTACTAAAACCGTTCTTGTTTGAGCATCAACCGGTACAACATACACCATTAAATCAGTCACTTTATCATCAGGTATGCTGAAAAAGGCTCGGGCATCGTTGAGGTTCATCAATATCATATCAGCATTATAGATACTCGATTCACTATTGAAAATACCAACGATAGTGTATTGTTTGATTTCGTTTGACTCTGTTAGTATAGACAGTTCGGTTCCAACATGAGCTCCAAGTAATTCTGCAACCCCTTTGCCAATAACTACCGTTCCATTCAACTGTGGATCAAGAAACTTACCTGACTCCAAGGGATAAGCAGCTGCCTGATCAATCTTAAAGGAACCACCTATTTGTCGAGACGTCTGATTAATTGTCGCAGCGTTGCCCACATCGAGCCCCACAACAACTATGAGGGTATTTCCAACGTTTCCATAGCCCCAAATACGCTCAGAAATTCCGCTAATCCCTGACGCAGAACCCAAAATACTATTCACAAAGCTAGTCGAGATGAGTGTTTGTCTTCCGGCTTGTATTCCCTGAATAGTTAAGTCAGGAGTATACTTCAAGCTCAAAGCACCCTCTCGCACCAACCCATCTGACATGAATGCAACTGCGGAGAAGCTGGAAGCTGCAACGGTGAGACAGATAAGAATAACAGCTGTCCTCAACCGGTATCTCTGTATACAATTCAAGGCATAATTCAGAAGATTCTTAAAGCGTTTCATTTCACTTTCCACTCTCGCTGAAATTATTAACCACCGTAAAGTCTGTTGGCATGCTGAAATTGGTGAATGGAACACCCATAGTGAAGTAGTAGCAATAGCCGCCTGGGACGTCATAAATTCCAGTGCATAATAATTCTACCCCAGGGTTTCTTGCCGAAGGGCTAAGATTTCCAACTGCCACACTTGGCAACCCCACTATCTGGCGCAAAGAATCCGTAGTGTTCTCTTTTGTGGACCAAGAAATTTCGCTAACAACGCAAGATCCAAAAACAAAGGCAAGCAAGAGTACAACTACAATGATCATTATTCGTGAGTTCATTTCATCTACTTCCCCTTATGCTTACTTTGTAACTAAAAGTGCCCTCGTATCCGTTATCTTGAGGTGAAAAGAAGGAAAGCTCGTTTCCGTAAGCAAATACAGAAGAAACTGCAAGTTTTGATGGCGGTGGCTTCACTAAGTCGAAGCCCGAAAAAGTTACCGTTGTCGATTCAACCGAAGGATCACTCGGGGTAGCTTCAAACGTATCTAAAAGTAAACCATTACAGAACAAAGACAGGGACCCTGAATTTTTCCAATCTTTGAACGTTAAATCGACAACTAGTATCGCGGGATCATAAGTTGTATAATTAAACATAGAACTTGCTTGTTGCCCCCGACTAAGAGTCACTGTTTCTTGGGCGTACTCTCGTTGATTGTAGACTCCAATTTGGCCAGTTTGATTTGAAGCAGAGAGGAAAGGAGAAATTTCAACAAATACAGCGACTATTACAATGACTAAAATTATTATCGCAATTTCAGCCACAAACGTTTTCTTAAGGTTCAAAGCGTTCCCCAGTTATAACTTGTAAACGTTAATGCTTTAAAATAACACGTTGAATTTAGGGATTTAAAACTAAACATTTCTAAAAGTCCCCAAACCCATCTGCATCACCAATAAAACTGTTCCGACAATCGCTAAAATCAAACAAGCCAGCATAACTTTTTGAAGTAGCGGAGAGACCACTTTTTGATCATCAAGCTTCTTGTTTGAAGACCTTCGAAACAGAAAACTCCAAACTACCAATGCAACTGAAACAGCGTAAGCTGCAATAACACCCCAAAGGAGAGGATATTGATAAGTTATGAAGCAGAAGGGACAGCCAATATTAAACAATCCAGACACGGTATTCGAGTAGACCACCATGCAACAGGGAACAACCAACGGTTTTAATCCCGCAAAAAAAGATATGTCCAACAAAGCATCTATGACCAAAAGTGGCATTAATAAAACAAAGCCACGTGAGAGCGAAGCCATCATAGTAGAGCTTTTTAGTTTTCGGTTCATGATGTCAAAGAAAAGCCAACCACCAAACGCAAACATAGTGAAAAACTTCAAACCCAAGTCTGCCCAAGACCAAGGAGCTCCTGCCTGGAAAACACCAAATTCACACATAGCCCCCGGAACAGCCGGAATCAAAGATACTACAGTAATCCAAAAAAGTGGAATCGCGAGAATTCGAGTGCCAAGAGTCATCCACCCCACAGTCGAGACTAAGTAAAAATCCTTTTCTAACTCGTACCGTTGGTCGCCAGAGGCCCCTTTAATGCGCTCCTCCACCTTGTATGCTTTAAACGCAGTGAAGCATCCTACAGCTAACGCGAAAAGCGCTATGGCCAAATCGACCGCAACATACAGGTTTACAATCATCTATTATTTCGCTCCTGTTGTATAATCTACTAGACTTATGTGCTTTTCAGCTTCTTAAATGCAAAAACTGACCCAACGATGATGACAACTCCAACAACCAAAGCCAGAACAAGCATCAAGGAGGTAGGTGCAGCTGTTGTATCTGCTTTGGCATACCAAGTGCTAATTGCATCATTCACCAACTTGACCTGAGTTGTTGATGGCAACGAATATAGTTGCTCCGGAGAGGTATATTGTGAGAATCCGTTGGCTATGAGGCTGTCAGCTGCTGTTTGGTTATATGCAACCCGAGCCGTAACGCAACTTCCTCCACGAAGGAATATCGCAGTTGATGGGTTAACGACTACTGTAGCTCCTTGGTTGGAGGTATCGACGGTGATTGGGTAGTTTGGTCCGTACCAATCGCAGTAAGTCTCTATATGTAATGTTTCATAATCGTTGATAAGTTGCATAGCGCACATGTAGCATTCAACATAGTGAACATTTCCAGTGCCATCAGTTACCTTGTATCTTGCTTGGGACTCAGGAGTTACGTCCATTCCGCATGCCTCACATTCTAAGGTAACTCCAATTGTTGCGGTTGGTTGTGGAGAGGGTGTGGGAGTAGAAATAGGAGAAGTAGATGGGGACGTGGAACGTGATGGACTTGGAGTTGGCGTTGGAGCCACAGTTGGTATCGGGGTTGGTGAAGGTAGGCCAATTCCATTAATTAGAGCTGCTTGAGTTATTCCCATTGTAGTTGGGTTTGCATTTGCAGTGTCATTACTTAAGGGTGAGAGCCATTTTGATGTCCCATTATTTGGTAGTGCAAGTAAAGCATCAGCAGCTGAAGAATTATAAACTATTCTGTTCTTAGTGCAGCCTCCTGCCGTTATAATCAGGGCATCTGTGGGATTGACTGTAACATCAGTACCATTGTTTTTGGAAATTATAGAAATTGGATAAATAGGACCGTAATAATCGCAAAAAGCAGTAATATTAAGATCCCCATAAGTCCTCTGAAGTCTAAGAGCACAGACTGGGCAACACGCGATGTGAATAGTTCCAGTGGCGTCAAAAATTTTAAACCTCGCTTGACCTGTAACATCTACATTCATTCCGCATTGTTCGCACGTAGAACTCGCTCCTCCTCCATACTGTAATACTGCTTGGGCAATCCCTATGCGAGTAGCATTTGGAAGAACCGTAGCGTTAGTCATTGGGGAGAGCCATTGTGAGGTTCCACTATTTGGAGGCAAAAGCAGTACGTCTGCCGCGACCGCGTTATAAACTAATCTATTTTTTGTGCATCCCCCGCCAAGAATAATAACCGCATTCTGGGGATTCACTGTCAGAACGCTACCATACTGCTTGGCGCTAATAGTTATTGGATAATTTGGTCCATTCAGATCGCAGAAAGATGTAATGGAAAGTTCTCCATAAGTCTTGATCAACTTAAGAGCGCAAACAGGGCAACATGCAACATATTGGTGACCAGCAACATCTACAATCTTGAATCGAGCTTGACCAATTGCATCAACATTCATTCCACAAGAATCACACGGTTTCGTGTTCATCTGACCAGAGGTTAATGCAGTTATCCCAGAAATGAACAGGGCTGAAATAATCAAAATGTTAACTACAATTCTGGTTTTTTTTGTGAACATTCTAAAATTCCCTTTCTCTTATAATTAACGCTTGCTCCTTTTGAAAGTATGTTGTTGGCAAAGTACAATCACAACTTACCACTAACTTGTTTGCTATTACAGGTTACATCAGATATCGTTTACAATTCGGGCAGTAACTTTGGTTTTCCTCAATTGTAGAGCGACAGAACTTGCAGGTTGGAGGATTAAACCATTTTGACAACAACGATTGGGAATTGGTGTTAGCCTGTCTGTTTTCAAATATTTTCCCAACGAAAATACTCACTTCGATTAACGCAAGCAAAGCTAAAAATAGATACAAATCACCAATCGGGGTGGCCCCAGGTGAGATCATCAAAGCGGCAATTACAAGTCCGGCGTAGATGTACTTTCTTTGTTTAGTAACAGACTTTGTATGTAACACACCGAATCTTACTAGAAGCACAAAAAATGCTGGAATAGTGAAGAGAATTCCGCTAATAATTATAGTCATAAAGACTGTGCTATAGAAATCCATAATCGGAAACAATTCCAACGCATTTACAGCGGTATAGAAAGGAATGAAGCCCTGTATGAACGAGGGCGCTAAAAAGAAAAAGCCGAAAATTGCTCCAAACACGAATAAGACAGTAACAATAGAAACGAACGGAAAAATCGCTTTTCGTTCATGTGGATACAAAGCCGGATCGATAAATTTGAAGGCTTCGTAAGCAAACACTGGTAAAGTTGTTCCGACAGCGAATACTACAGCGGCATACGCGTATAGCGTAATGGGATCAGACATAGAGATAGTGAAAAGCTGGGCACCATGGGGCAAAAACATGTTAGCGATGTAAACCAAAAGTACGGACATTAAGGGTTTGTAGTTTTCTGTGGTAGCAAAGAAGTCGCTATTGCCTGGAAGAATAAGCATGATAAAAAGTGAAACCACAAAAACCGCTAGAACTATCTTCATGCGTTTTATAAATTCGGTAACGTGACCCCAGAACCCTTCGAAGAAACTTTGTACTTCCGGCATAGCAATTAACTCTTAATGTTCCAGTTGGTTTTTTTCAATTTAAGGAAATATTGAAGGAAATAGAATCCTCTTAATTTTTTTACATTTACTTGATTGCAAGGAAAGGTTAGGGAATCAAATATTTTTTGCCAAGAAAAAATAAAGGCTGCAAGAGCCATTTATTCGGCGCCTAAAATCTTTGCTTTCACGGATATTTCTTCGGAGAGTTGCTCTCTTGTTTTACCTTCTGTTGGTATTCCAAGTCTTTGAGCAGTTTCAAGCAACAATTCATCTTTGGTCTTTATTGCTGACGCAGGCGCAACAGTACGTGTGGTTGTGGCAACTGGTTGAGTTGAAGAGTCAAGATTGGCTGCATTATTGAATTCTTTTGATGCTTTGCTGAATTCGCCTTTTGCTTGTCCTAATGCACGTGCAAATTGCGGAATCTTTGCAGGACCCCACATGATGATTACGATTGCAACTACACCGATGATGATCCATTCCCATCCTTCGAGCATTTATAAAATTCTCCTAGATATTTCTTTATTTTAACTATATGGGGAGTTGTTTTCTTAAATAGATTTGTGTGTGTATCATTGCAATCACAACCGCTTGCTTGTATGCACGTAAGCATACGTCTAAACCCACTATTTTCTTGCAAGTGCTAAGTGAGTAGATAAATATCCGCTTGCATTAATTTCTGAAATAATAAACAAACTTCAACTTGAATAACAAAATCAATCTAACTGTTTAGAAAATTGGAGCATAGTTAAATGAAGTATTTACTCGTTGTTGGAGACGGCATGGCAGATTACCCAGTGCCAGAACTGGGAAATAAAACCCCGCTTCAAGCAGCTTATAAACCGAACATGGATTCTATAGCTGCTAAAGGCAGAAGCGGCTTAATCAAGACTGTTCCAGACGAATTAACCCCAGGATCCGATGCAGCAATATGTTCAGTACTGGGTTACGATCCAATAAAATATTGCACAGGAAGAGGACCCTTGGAGGCACCTTCAAGAGGCATAAAACTAGCTGACAATGACGCAGCCTACCGATGCAATTTAATAACAGAAAAAGATGGGGCAATCCTTGATTATTCTTCCGGGCACATAACAACTGAAGAAGCATCACAGTTAATTGCAGCTATCCGAAAAACTTTTGAAAAAACTGGTGAAATCGAGTTCTTCGCAGGTTTAGATTACAGACATTTCTTGATATTGCGCAACTTTCCCAACCCAGAGTTAATCCAATGCACACCACCCCATGATGCCCGGGGAATCGCGGTTTCAGATGTTTTGCCAAAAGCAAAATCGCCTGAAGCTGAAAAATCATCACAGTTACTTAGGGATCTAATTAAGGGTTCAAGAGACATCCTGCGTTCTCACCCCGTTAACATCGCTCGGGAAAAAGCTGGAAAAAACCCTGGAAACTTGATTTGGCCTTGGGGAGGAGGCAAAAAACCCTCTATGCCAACACTCAAAGAAAAATATGGAATAAAGTCCGCAGTCATATCAGCTGTCGATTTAGTGAAAGGAATTGGGACTTACGCTGGTATGGAAATCATAAATGTTCAGGGTGCCACGGGTTTGGATAACACGAATTATGAAGGCAAAGCTGACGCTGCACTAAAAGCGCTCAAGACCAATGACTTGGTGTTTGTCCATGTTGAAGCGCCAGATGAAGCTGGACATTGCAGAGACTACAACTTGAAAGTGAAAACGATTGAGGATTTAGATAAACGGTTGCTAGGCAGAATCCTCAACGGCTTAAATGAACCATACGCAATCGCAATCCTCCCAGACCACCCAACCCCCATCAAAACAGGCACACACTCAAGAGAACCCGTACCCTTCTCGATTGCATCGCCAAATCTAAAGCCAGACGGGGTCAAAAAATTCGACGAATTCTCTGCTAAAAAAGGCGCCTATGGTTTAATAGAGAATGATTTTCTTATTTCACTTCTGCTCAATTCAGGCAAGCGATAAATTTCTTTGATCACAAACAAATTATATTTCTAGAAATTCCTTTTTTGAATCAATTTCTTTTATTCGATTGTTTATTGCTGTTGTGATTTCAGGGTCGTTTTCGTTGTTCTTAGCATCCAGTAAGAGCTTTTTGGCCATAGAGAGGCTTTTTTCTCCGAAGAGTTTTGCGAATTTGCTAGACCGCTTTTCCAGTACTCGGAAATACCTGGGCAAAACGCAAACAAAATTTAGGGGATATTGTTTGCTTTTGTCCAAGTCTACAACTACTAGTTGGATGCGTCTGATTTGTTGGGCGTAGTCTTTTATTGCGTAAAGTTTCAAATTCAATTTACTCACCCATCGAAAACGTACTAAATTATTGCTAAATAAAAGTTCAACTTTCTGCTATAATTTACTTCTATTGCTGCGCCATATTAAACTTTACCAAAAATAAAAGCCCACAAAAATGTGTCCTTTTTTACAAGAAGTGTCTAGCAAATCAACGTTTTTTTGATTACCTGAAGAGGGATTAATGACAAGAAAGAATCGAATTGACCCGCTTGAAGGCATCAATAAAATAATCAAGCAAGAATCGCCTTGCTTATGCTAAAGAGTTAAAACAAACGTTTTACCGTAACTAAAAACAGAATAAAATGCAAATTGAAAATTCAAATTCTGTTTTCGAACTACTCGCAAAACCAATCCGCAAAGCCTTAGCAGAGCTTGGCTTCTCTTCGCCCACTCTGCCGCAGACGTTGGCTTTTCCGCCTATTTTGGAAGGCAAAAACGTGCTTTTGATTGCGCCCACTGGCACCGGAAAAACCGAAGCAGTTCTTTTGCCAATTTTCTCAAAGCTGGTCGAACAGAAAAACCAAGATCACAAAGGCATACAAATCATTTACATAACGCCACTTAGAGCGCTGAACCGTGACATGTTTAAGCGATTAACTTTTTGGAGCGAAAAATTGGACATAACTGTTGAGGTTCGTCATGGCGATACTGAAATGAAGATTCGCAGAAAACAAGCCCTCAAACCACCACAGATGCTTGTCACTACACCTGAAACTCTTCAAGCGATTCTTCCAGGCACAAAGATGCGTGGACACCTAAAAAACGTTGAATATGTAGTAGTGGATGAAGTGCATGATTTAGCATCTAGCAAAAGAGGAGCACAATTATCCATTGCACTCGAACGCTTACAACTTGTTACGGGTAAGGAATTTCAAAGAATCGGACTGTCAGCAACAATTGGCAACCCACAGGAAATTGCCAAGTACCTTGCTGGAACACGCAGAAAAATCAGTATCATCTCAGCTTCAGCCGAAAAGAGATACCGCTATAACGTTGAGAACCCTTCGCCCATTGAGAAAGATTTTGAATTAGCCGGAAAACTTGATACCTCACCAGAAGCTGCATCGAGAATTCGACGCATAATTGAGTTAGTCGATTCGCATCAATCCACACTTATATTTGTTAATAGCCGCACAATGGCAGAAGTTTTGGGTCATAAATTTGCTCAACTAAAACGAGAAGACTGTAGCCGTGCACCATGGCTCAATTTCTAAAGAAGAAAGAATAGCAATTGAGGATTCCTTCAAGAGTGGGCAGCTCAAAGCTATCATTTGCACGAGTACGCTTGAACTGGGAATAGATATTGGGCAAGTGGATTTGGTCATTCAATACATGTCGCCTAGACAAGTTAACAGCCTAATTCAGCGAGTGGGAAGAAGCGGTCACAGTTTAGGCGGAGAATCTGAGGGAATAATAATCACAGTCTACCCCGACGATGCCCTTGAAGCTTTGGCTTCTATAAAGAACGCCCAAGCAAACCTCATCGAACCCGTCCCTATGCATGAAGGCGCACTTGATGTTTTAGCACATCAGATAGCTGGCTTACTTATGGATCAACAAGAAATAAACCTAACAGAACTAACACGCATAATCCACAGGTCCTACCTTTACCGAAAAATCGGGAAAAACGAGTTATTGGACCTAATACACTTTTTAGAAAGCCTCAACCAATTAAGATTTAACGAAGACGAAGAAGTTTTGAGCAAAACACGCAAAACCCGCATTTACTACTACAGCAACCTATCCATGATTCCCGACGAACGCAGATACCCAGTCATAAACGTAATCAGCGACCGCAAAATCGGCACTTTAGGCGACGAATTCATGGCACTCCACGCCAGAATAGGCTTAAACTTCATAATGAAAGGCAAAGTCTGGCGCATCGTTCAAATCGAAGACGAAACCGGAACAGTACACGTCATACCCTCTGAGGATCCATTTGCGTCTGTGCCAGGGTGGGATGGAGAAATCTTGCCTGTGCCCTTTGACATTGCTCAGCAGACAGGGCAGAACAGAAAAAGAATCGCTGAGGCTCTCAAAGAAACCGGTGATATTGGGACTGCCGCAGAGGTTTTGGCGAAAGAATTAGGCTCAGACAAAGACAGCATGTTAAACGCAATAAGCGAAGTCGATGAGCACATAAAACAGAATGCACCCTTGCCAACAGAAGACCGCATCGTCATAGAATTATATGACCGATACATCGTTGTGCACGCATGTTTTGGAGAGTTAGTTAACAAGACTTTGGGCGGAATCTTTGACAGCATCCTCTCTGAAACCGAAGTTATCACTGGATGGTGGACAGATGGCTACCGAATCCTCATAGAAGCACCAAGAAAACTGAACAAACAAGAAATTTCACAGTTGCCACAAACACTCTTTGGCTTGAATGATGAAACAGTAGATTTTGCATTCAAGAAGTATTTGGAAGCAAAGTTTCCTTTTGGTTACAAGATGAAGTCTGTAGCTGAACGCTTCGGTGTGCTGCCTAGAGGCAAAACAATGAGCCACCAACGGCAAGCTGAGCTAAAAGCGCACTTTGAAAATACACCTGTTTACCGCGAAACCATCCGCGAAGCCATGATGGAGAAAATTGATTTAGAAAAAACTAAACAAATCATGCACGAAGTGAAAAAAGGCAAAATCAAAGTAACAACCTACCAAAGCTACGACAAACCAACACCGCTGGCATACTACATACTGTCTAAATTTGCTGATGTAACTGAGATGATGGCTCCAGAAAAAGTCATAGTAAACAACATCGACAAACTTAAAATGGCAATAGACGCAAGGGAAACAACTTTGCTATGTATGAAGTGTGGCGAGTGGAAAATTCACGAAAAAATTAAGGATCTACCTGACCAACCTAAATGCAGCAATTGCGGTTCAGAATTGCTGGCTCCACTTTACCGTTCCCAAGACAAAACACATCTTTGCGACGCTTTAATACGGAGACTTGAAGGCAAAGAGTTGACGCCTGAAGAACTAAAAGAACTCAGCCAAGCCCGAAGAAAAGCAGATTTGATTTTAAGCTACGGAAAACAGGCAGTTCGCGCATTGCAAGTTAAAGGAGTTGGACCCGAGACGGCGTCGCGGATTTTGGGCAAGATGCAACCTGACGAAGACAAATTTTACATGGACCTGCTCAAGGCAAAAGTTCAGTATTTGCGCACAAGAGAATTCTGGGACAAATAGAGACTTTCAGACCACGTAACGATGCCTTTCTCTAATTTCTTCATCCAGCAACTCCTCAATATTCACGTGTTTCTTTAGTTTCGGAGAAATTGTCGTTGCAAAAAATTCAACATAACTACCGTCCGCTTGGTTTTTTTCTTTCTTTTTCGGCATCGATCATCATCTCAGCATTTCTTTTTTATTATTTATTCCTTTTCATGTATTAGTCTAAAGAAACTTCTTTCAATAGCAACAGATGTTTTGCAAGGTTTTAATAATAAATTAGCTTGAGTTGGGCTTAAGCTTACTAAAATGAATTTCACAAGCGCGAGAGTTTTGTTTTTCCACCTGATAGAAAGAAACAGCAACAATTACCAATGCAGCCAAGACTATTACAACTATCAAAGTTTCCCAGTTCAGCGAACCGCTAGATGTCGATTTTTCTACTGTGTTTGAATTCAAGTTTATCGCAACCGTGTGCGTACTATGGTGATAGTTAAAAGATAGAACCCAGGAGTAACCTGTAGAAGCAACATCAAAGTTTACTGGTTCTCCGTCGAGCGAGACTTTTAGGTTTGAGATATCTGCAAGTATGCCTTTTGAAATATACACGTTTATG
Organism: Candidatus Bathyarchaeota archaeon; assembly: GCA_963831895.1. Lineage (GTDB taxonomy): Archaea > Thermoproteota > Bathyarchaeia > Bathyarchaeales > Bathycorpusculaceae > Bathycorpusculum. The sequence goes on along the minus strand of CAWHSD010000021.1, from coordinate 58,815 downwards.
TATCCCGTTGATCCGTCTGGTCCAGTAAGGCTGAAGCTCAACTGTTTACTTGTTGGGTCAAAAGAGAACGCTGCAATAGTAGAGTTTGTCTGAATAGAGATAGGGTTTGGCTGTGAGTCGGAGTTAGCTGGTTCGAAGTTAACTATTGTGCTTATTGGCAGATACGTTATGTTTCCTGGGTAATCAGCTTTCAAAAGAAAATTTTCCGCTATCGGAGGCATCCAAGTTACGAGAAAGTCTCCAAAGCGACCGGTGTCAACTGTAGTGATTTGATTCCAAGAGTTTCCACAATCAACACTATACCCAAACGATATGGGTTGACCAGACAAGGGCCAGCCTGCATCACTCAAGTTACCTGTAATATCAAATTTTGAAATGCCATCAGCTGTATAGTTTTTGCAGAAAACAAAAAGCTGAGGAATAGCCGAATGCTCTACTCCAGGTCCTCCTCCAGTCGGCAAGATCCTTTCGTTGGATGTGACGGTTAACGTTGATTTTAAAGAATCATAGACTGCGCCGTTTGCATCTATAACTCTAAGGTAGACATAATTGGTCATGTTAACATTTGGTGTAAATGTCCAAGAATTTGTGCTAAAAGAAGAATTAAAGCTAGATTCTAAGCGGTCATCTACGTACCATTGATAGGTGTAGGGAGCTGAATTTCCTGTTATGGTTGCGGTGAAAGTTACTGTTTGACCTGCAATCACCGTTTTTGAAAGGGGCGATATAGTGATCGGGCTTTTTCCAGTCCAGTAGTAGCCAGCGTAATAGGCGGTTTGGTTGACAAAACCTGATGTTGAGCCAATAAGCAGAGCCCATTGGTTGTTGCCAGTTACGTTGTAAGCTATAGTGGGTGTGTTTGGCCATGGTGGCAAATCATCAATTCCATAAGTTAATGTGAAATCAGCAATCCATTTTGTTCCTATCCATTTAAAACATTCAACGCTGCCATGCATTGGGCCACCGCTTGCTAATCCAACAAAGAGAACCGTGCCGCCTTCAAAGCCTTGAGCAACATAAGGAATAGGAAAGAGACCGCTTGGACTAACCGCCTCATTGTTAGGTAAACCGTTTACTAGACTATTTTGTGAGCTCCACATTGTTCCATCCCATTCAAACCCAAGATAGCCCTTATTGTCGTAGTTATCAACAATTAAATTCCATTTGCCGTCGCCAAGTAAGTTGTAGACTAATGTGGCAAAGTTATTTCCTCCTCCATCCTCGTTAAAATTAGGTAAACCGTTAATTAATTTTGAATTCTCAACCCACTGTGAACCCCGCCAAGAATAACCTATCCAACCGCGCCCTTCCATGGGTTCCAGCCTTGACGAATAAGAATTTCCAGCGATTATCATGTCAAACGTGCCCTCGCCAGCCACGTTAAAACCAACAGTGGGATCATTTCCATTTGAGTACGCTACCAACCCTTTCACGATAGAGTTGTCGTTTACCCATTGTACCCCATCCCAATAATACCCTGTGAATGGGAATTCATTGATGGTCCAACCATTGCCAGGACCAATTATTAGGCTCCATCGACCATCACCCTTAAGATTGTAAACAAAGCATTGACAGTTCTCACTTATCCGACCTAGTGGCGGCAAACCTTTGGTAAGATTTAAATCTGCTTGCCAACCGACAGATTGTGCGTTGACAGCAGTGATAGAGTTAGTTAATACCGATGCTAAACTTATGAATAATAAAGAACAAACTATGACAGTGACTATTTTAGTAACTGCCAATCCACTTCCTCGTCCATAAGCGCATGAAGGTATAGTATGCTTTTAAGTTTGTTGGCAAGAAAAATCTTTAGTTTCGTTTTGTTTTAAATGTTTTAAGGTTTAATAGGCGTTTTTTGTTCTTGGGTTACGTTGATTGCAGTGGCGGAGCAGAAAAAACGGGTGCTTAAGCGTTCTATTGGTTTGTGGAGTGCCGTCGCCATAAATGTTGGCGCAATCATAGGCGGGGGAATCTTTGTTGTCACAGGTATCGTAGCGGGTTATGCGGGTTCAGCGCTCATTGTTTCCATGATAATCGCTGGCGTCATCGCTTTCATAACTGCCTGGAGCTTTGCAAAGTTAACCGCATGGCAACCCGTTGAAGGCGGCGTCTATGAATATGGACGTCAACTGGTTTCGCCTTACGCGGGTTTTTTGGCTGGTTGGATGTGGATAGTCGCCAACACTTTCGTTGGAGCTGCAGTTTCTCTTGGCTTTGCCTACTATTTGACCGCAGCTTTCCCAAATTTGCCCACAGGTATAGTTGCAGCTGTTTTGTGCCTATCATTCACAGGATTAAATTTGGTTGGAGCCAAAGAATCGGCAAACGTTAACAATGTCTTAGTTTCAATAAAACTTGCGATTCTATGTTTTTTCGTGTTTTTTGGCATATTTTATGTTAATACAAACAATTTCATTCCATTTACACCTCTTTCAAACGGTGTGCTCTTCGGTACGTTCTTCATCTTTTTTGCTTACGGCGGATTCGCAAGGGTGTCGGTGATAGCCGAAGAAATTAAAGATGCCAAACGAAACGTACCTCGGGCTCTTCTATTATCTTTGGGAATTTCTATAGTGGTTTATGTTTTAGTTGGATTAATTGCGGTGGGGTTGCTTGGCCCTAATGGTCTTGCAGCTTCGACTTCACCTTTGAGCACTGCCATAGGTGTCACTGGCAATTCGCTGGCTATTCAAATAGTGTCAATTGGAGGTCTAGTAGCAACTGCAAGCGTTTTACTAACAGCGATTTTGGGAGTTTCACGAATGGCTTATTCAATGGCGCGACGCAATGATTTACCTTCTCCACTAGCTCGTTTGCATCACAGATTCTTGACACCATACTACTCGATTCTCGTCACAGGAGTTCTAATGGCTGCTTTGGTTTTGTTTGTAGATTTAAAAAGTGTAGTGGCGGTAAGTACGTTTGCGCTTCTTTTTAATTACTGCATAACTAACATCTCAGCGTTCAAGCTCAAGAATGGGCGTAAGCTTGGGCGGTTTGTGCCTTTGCTTGGCTTAGCTACCTGCATTTTATTGTTAGCCTTTATCTTGTTTGCCACTCCAGAAGCGTGGCTGGCAGGCGTTGTTTTCTTGATTGCTGGAACAACGTACTATTACATACGAAAAAAACTCAATCACAAGAATGAGAAATTCGAAGATTAGGCTGCGATAAGGATTTTAAGGTATAAAAAAGTTACCTGACAGGAAAAAGCAATGCCGATTAAAGCCATATTATTTGACATGTTCGATACCCTTATGCTAATCGAAAAAAACCATGAATTCTACAGCCCATCACTAATAAGAATGTACAAATACCTAAACAAAAACGGCATTGATATTCCGTTCGATAAATTCAATGAAGAGTACATCAAAGTTCGTGACGCTCTCTATGTTCAGGCGGATTTGAATTGGGAAGAACCACACTTCAATGTACGTGTTTCACAAACACTCAAAAATTTAGGCTACAACTACGATGTCTCAAGTCCCATTGTGTCGGCAGCTACTAACGAGTTCTGCGAAGAATTCATGAAGTATGTACAAATAGATCAGAACGCTAAGGCAATTCTTGAGAAGTTACATGGGAAATACAAATTGGGAATTGTTTCCAACTTTGCAATTCCTGAATGCTTGCTTAAACTTCTTAAAACCAACGGTTTGGATGGGTTATTTAATGCAGTTGTGGTTTCTGGAGCAGTTAACAAACGCAAGCCAAGCCCAGAAATCTATGAAGGTGCCTTGAAAATGCTGGGTATATCTGCAGCTGAAACAGTATTTGTTGGCGACACTATCGATGCAGATGTTGAAGGCCCAAAAGAAGTCGGCATGAAAGTAGTTTACATAGAGCGACGAGATGCAGAAGAAATCTGAGAAGTTTTGCCCTGACCAGACCATAAAGAGCCTAAACGAGTTACCTTCAGCGCTCGAGCATTGCTGAAACATCCAATTCTACCAAATTAAGTCCAAAAAGAAAAAACCTTTTTCAACTATACCTCTACAGCTATTTCAATTGTAGGTGCTATGATTGTTAATTTGTCTTTTCGCCTAAGTTTTATTTCTACTATTATTCTTCAATGCCTAAACCCAATCTTGTTTTCTTTTTAATGTTTTAATTTTAATGCATTGCTTTTTTGAAATAATAAATTTATTATCCATAATGTTTCAAAGGACTTTTCTAAAATAATAGAAAAACTTTATTTTCAAAGGCGCGAAAAGACAAATTGTGAAATAGCATGTTAATTGGTGCAATTTCGGATTCGCATGATAATTTACTGCAAATTGAAAAAGCTGTGCAAACTTTAAACAATCAGAAAGTTGATTTAGTGCTTCATGCCGGCGATTACGTATCCGGATTTGTAATTCCAAAATTCAAAAATTTAAATTGCAGATTAATCGGAGTTTTTGGCAACAATGATGGCGATCATGAACTCTTAAAGAAACGCTTTAGCGAAACAAATAACTGCACAATCCACGACCGATTCACTACAGTAACTATAAAAGGCTACAAAATCGCTTTGCTTCATGGAAATGAAACTGAATTATTAAATGTGATAATCGAAAGCGAATCCTTTGACGCAGTTATCCATGGACATTCACATAACCATGGTATTGAGCGAAAAGGAAAAACATTATCAATAAACCCAGGAGAACTTTGTGGATATTTAACAACAAAACCCACCTTAGCCATTTTGGACATAGAAAAAAATGAAGCAAAAATAATCGAATTATAAAAAATATTTGATCGCTATTTATACCAAAAAACCGATATTCAACAATTTCAATGGTACTTTATCCACGGAGAACCTATTTTGCAACCTTGTTGTGTAAACAATGCATAGTAAACAAGGTGCGCCCGTAAAGAAAAGTTGCATTCTTTGAGGCGATTACCTATAAATCAAATCAATCGTTTGTGTCTTTTCGCTAACTGCCAAACACAAAGGAATTGAAGTCTGTGGATCAAAACACAAACAATGAACCTCCAGAATTCATAAAAGCAGCCATGAAACTCAAAAACGCAGTAGCCTATGAAAGCACAGGCAAATATGAAAGTGCTCTTATGTCTCTTGAAGAAGCACTCGTCATTCAACCAGACTACATTGACGCTTGGATCATAAAAGGAGTAATTTATGGCAAACAGGGCAAGTATAGTGAAGCAATCAAAAGCTATGACAAAATAATTGCAATTGATCCGAAATTTGCAGATGCTTACAGGCTTAAAGCAGCAACATTTACCGCTTTGAATCAGCATGATAAAGCCATCGAATTTTTCTCAAAAGCAGTTGAGTTAGACCATACAAACTTGGAGTACCAATTAAGTTTAGCTATTGCTCTTCAAAGACTCAAAAAGTATGAAGATGCACTAAAATGCTACGAAGAAGCGAAAAAGCAAAGACCAACCGATTTCAGAATCGATTACTACATTGGACTCATGTGGGCAAACCTGGCAGATTACCAAAAAGCGCTATTTTCTTTTGAGCAGGCACTACGACTTAAACCTGATTTCACCGATGCACTCCTTGGGAAAGGAATAATGCTAGCTCGGCTTAATAGAAAAGAAGAAGCAAAAGAATGCGCCGACAAACTACTGAAAATAAAAGGTACTTCAGAAAAGCAACAAACAGTCAAAAGCCCAATCCGAAAACGAATCTATCCGTAATGAGTTTAACGCTGCCCAAAAAAGGTTCAAAACCAAATACTCCTCAAACTCAACTTAACTTGAAAACTCAACCGAACTGTCCAGCGAAATTATTGATTTCTTTTGTTATAAGGTTCTCTTAACAAGTTAGCTGTAATAAATAACTGTTTTAGTTCCTCATCAGTGGCACCTTTGCGAATAGTCGTCAAAATGTCGGTTAGATTGTCGTTTCTCATTAAGCAGGGCTTAAGTTTGCCGTCGCTTGTAACGCGTAATCGGGTGCAATGCATACAGAAATCAGTGTTTTCTATGGGTTTAACAACTTCAACTGTTGCATTTGGCAAGTGATAGATCAGGCGGTTGTGCATTAAAGGACGTTTTTCTATTGATACAGCTTTCTCTTTGAGCATTGCTTCTTGCTCGTCTAGGCTGCGGTGGTGCTCTTGATAGTAGCTATCGCCGACGTTTACGGGGTCAAGCTCGATAAGCTGCAAAACAATATTGTTTTTTCCTGCGAAATCAATCAAATCGGGAACGTCGCCTACATTAACGTCTTTTAAAACAACAGTGTTTAACTTAACTGGACAAAAACCTGCTTCAACGGCGGCTTTAACGCCCTCTAATGCAGCTTCAAGTTTTCCCCCTGTCAACTTATGGTATGTTTCCGAGTTCAAAGAAGGCAAACTGATGTTCACGCGCTTAAGCCCGCAATCGCGCAGCTGCTTTGCCATGCCGCCGCCTAGCAGCAACCCATTAGTTGTCAGCGATAAATCCCTCAGACCCTTTATTGCTGCTATGCCTGAGACGATTTCTGGCAAGTCCTTGCGCATGAGTGGTTCCCCACCAGTCAACTTTATCTTTGCAATTCCCAAGTCAACTGCGACTTTGGCAATTCGAACTATTTCTTTAACAGACATGAGCTCTGCCGAACGGTTTGCCCGTTGAACTTCACCTTCCCGGTGACAATAAGCACATCTATTGTTGCATCGTTGAGTAATTGAAATCCGCAAGTTAAGCAACGGTCGACCGCAATTGTCTACTAAATTCATCGTTATTCACGTGCGTGCTTAACGATGTGAGAAGCCTCGGGCAAAATAAGCATTTCGAGGGCAGTCTTCACGGCGTCAGGTGAACCTGGAATGCAAAAGAAAACACGCCCTTTAGCGACTCCAGCTACAGCACGAGATAAAACCGCAGCGGAACCCAAATGATCAAAGCTTATTCTGCGGAAAAACTCGCCGAATCCCGGCAACGTTTTCTCAAAAAATGGCGTCACCGTTTCAATAGTAATATCACTTGGGGTAATGCCTGTACCGCCTGAAAAGATAGCTACATCCAAATTTTCCAAGCCCAACCCATACATCGCTGCATCTTGAATCATAGTTTCATCGTCCGCAATAATCTTTCTAAAAAGAATCTTGTGACCAGCCTTCTCAATCAAATCCACTAATGTGTCTCCGCCAACATCGCTGACTTCTTTTTCTCCAGCTTCAATTTTGTTATAACGCGAAGTGCTGCAGATGAAAACGCCGAAATTCAATTTTTTAGGAGCTTTTGATTTATGTGATTTAGAACTTTCACTCATTGTTTATGCCTGCTTATACTTTTTGACTACATGAATATTTTCAATCGACGTTGAAGGATATTGGCCTCCCGCATCTTTTTCGTATTGTTTAGTCATGTCCCAAACAGTCAGTAACGCCATTGAAACAGCCGTCAAAGCTTCCATCTCAACGCCTGTTTGAGCTTTGGTTTTAACGCTGGATGTAGCTGTTACAGTTCCTTCATCAGTTACTTTCACTTCAACTTCTACGTTTGTCAAGGGCAATGGATGACAAAGAGGAATCAAATCACTTGTCCTTTTAGCAGCCAACACACCAGCAATCTTCGCTGTATACAATGGATCTCCCTTAGCGATTTTTCCAAGCTGAATCAAAGCAATCGTTTCTGACTTCAATTTTATCGAGCCAGTCGCCGTTGCTTCCCTGAAAACATCTGGTTTACCTGAAACATCAACCATAGCCAATTTTAAATCAACCTTGTTTACTCTTTTCCCAAGCGACTATTAGGTTTTGCACTGCTTTAGCCTTTGCTGACCCCTCATGAAATCTGTACATCCTGACCCGACCATATCTTCGCTCCTGCAAAATGCCTTCGCACTCTAATAACTTAAGGTGCCCTGAGGTCGAGACAAAATTCAGTTTAAGCCTTCTAGCAACATCTGAAACGTTAAGTTGCCCCAATTGGTAGATGAGTTTTAAGATTTTCATTCGAGACTTCGAAGAAAAAACTTCTTCAAGCTCCATACTACATCCGCCCCTTTTCTGCTCGCAAACTCGCAATTAATTCCTTCTCCAATTCACCCGCAGGAATGAACGGTAATGAAAGCCGCGTTGTTCTTCCACGCGTCTGAACCGCCGCTACTTCAGTTTTCAACACACCTAACTTCGAGAAGTACTGGGCATAATTCCAGATTTGTGTATGTCCATTTGGAACTTCGCCAAATTCTTCACATGCAACCGCATAGGCTTTCTCAATTTCAGATAAAGAAACGAAAGCTTGCTCATTCTCTTTGAAATAATGCGCTACAGCAAACAGAAATAGTCTCTCATGCAACCCAAGAGACAACAACTCACTCCGACGTAAACCAGGAATAATACTCGACACAGCCATTCGAACAAATTCCGGCTCAACACAACCAGCATCTTGAGCGTCAGCGTATTTTCCAGCACGCCACAGCAACTCAATCCCAAATCTAGCGTTACCAGTTTCAGTGAAAGCTAACTCAGATATCAATTCAACAACGTCCTCGGGCACTGAGCTAAACTCAAATGCCATTGAAACCCGATCATTTAAGATGTCAACAAGTTGCGGTTTGCCATAACGCTCCAGACTTATGATGCTTCGCTGCAGGGTGCTTTTTGCGCTTTCATCCAACGGCTCAATTGCTTTTAAATCACGCATAATAAAAATAAATGATAACCGCTGCGGTTTGCCCTGCCGCATCTCCTGCAACCGTGTGAGTTTGTAGACGGCGTCTGAGCCTTCCTTCTCGATTAAACTGTCAAATTCATCGAGGGTTAATACCATGTGGGAGTTTTCTTCATCTAAAACTTGCATCAAAGTCCCCAATATTTCTTCGGCGCCATAGCCTCTTGCTGGGTAGTTGGGGCGGAAAATAGTAACAGCGCGATGCAGAATCGGCGAGAGACTACCGCGGTATTCACGACAGTTAATGTGAACATACCGGAATTTCATGCCCCGCTTGTTGGCTTCAGAAGTAATGTTTGCACCAAAGTGTTGAGCGAGAGCAGTTTTTCCAGTGCCCACATCTCCAGTCAAGATGACTCGTTGAGCCATTTTTTCGGGACAGCGCAAAACAAAGTTAAAGAATTCCATGAGGAGACGGAGTTGCGTTTCGCGGTGCGGCAGCTTCTGCGGAATGAAGTTTATGTCAAGCTTGGATTCGTCTTTGAAAACGCTTTGATGCGGGGTCAATTACAGTCCTCAAGATACAATGTATTGTTTTTTGGGTAATATTATGTTTTAAAACAAAAGCCTAATAAATACATTCAGCAATCTCTATTTTCCGACACCGAAATGATACCAAAATACTTCTTTTTCACTAAAGGAGTTGGCAAGCATAAAGAGCAACTCCAATCTTTCGAATTAGCACTGCGAGATGCAGGCATACAGATGTGCAACTTAGTTGCCGTATCAAGCATTGTCCCCCCTGGATGCGAATTGCTCACTCGAGAAAAAGGCTTAAAGATGATTCAACCCGGCGAAATCACCTTTGTCGTTATCGCCCGTAACGCAACCAACGAACCACACAGGCTCGTTGCATCATCAGTCGGCGTCGCTATTCCCTCAGGCAAAAATCAATACGGTTACCTCTCGGAACACCACTCCAACGGACAAACTGACGAAACAGCTGGCGACTATGCAGAAGATCTAGCCGCAACTATGCTGGCAACAACCATGGGTATACAATTTGATCCAGAAACGGCTTGGGACGAACGCAAACAACTATTCAAAACCACTGGACTCATAATTAAAACAGCAAACATAACTCAATCTGCAGCAGGTGACAAAAACGGCTTATGGACCACCACTGTGGCTGCAGCAGTTTTTGTTCCCGCAGAAAACAACAAACCAAAAGATTAATCGCGCAAAAAGGCAAAGGCAAGTTTCTATAACTTGCATATTTTTTTCACTATTTAGTCATTTGATATTGACTTTTTCTATTTTGAGTCGGCAACCAACCATTGACCAACAAACTGCAAACTTCGAATTAGGTTTCTATTGGAAGAAACGCTCCAACTTTGAAGTCTCTGTCTTCTTAAGCACTTCAGCACAGATTTTTGGATCCAACGCCTTATATTCCAACCCAAGCGTCACCAACAACCTTTGCACATCCTTACCCAAACTAGGTGCAACCAACACAGCACGAACCTCCCTGTTAACCTTAGCTTTGATGGGTTCAACATATTTAGCCAACTGGAGAGCGGCTTCTTTCGATGCTGTCTTACGCTTAACTTCGACTATAACGAGTTTGCCATTCCTATCTTCGCCATAGATATCCACAAAGCCCGGCTCAACTTTCTTCTCCCAACTAATCGGTTTGAAACCTTCTTCAAGAAGTTCAGGTTTAAGAAGAATAGCACGGTGCATATCATCCTCACTAGCATTTAAGAGAAAATCGCCTGAATCCAGCAAGTTAAGTGAAGAAACCATAAAAATATTGGCGAAGATCACCCGAACACTTTCCCGTGGTTTCTGACGAACTCCGTGAACCTCAAGTCCGTCAGATTTGATTTCAACATGGAAAACGCTGCCGGCAGGTTGCCAGTTAACTGGTTCATAACCGACTGGTCGATGGACTAAAAGCGAACCATCGGATTTAATGATTAGCAGACGTTCGCCCAGTTCCAACGTTGAGGTTGCTCTACCAACATAGTGCACATGGCATGTGCCTGCGACAACTAAGGTTCTTCGTTGGGCAAAAGCTTTCTCGAGAAGCACTGCGGCTTCTGCTAATGTGGGTTCTGTTAAGACCGCGAGTTTGTTTGGTTGTTGCATTGTGTTTTCGCCAACTATTTTAGGTAGGCATTGGGTACATAAGAATTCTTGAAGGATTGGGCTTGGCGGGTTGGAAAGATAAGCGCAAAATAATGCAGCGGTATAATGTGACATCGGAAATGTACGATGAGCGCTATGCTCAAGAGCAGCAGAGAAAGTACAAAAAAGCCTTAGAAAACCTCGATATGGATCGCACGACAGTTTTAGACGTTGGTTGCGGTTCAGGATTACTCTTTAAAGAAGTTGCTGCTCAAGCAAGTATGGTTGTTGGTGTTGATATTTCACGTAAACTACTGATTAAAGCCAAAGAGCAATCCTTCGCTTTTTCAAACGTTACAGTATTGCAGGCTGATGCTGACCACTTGCCATTTAGGAATGGATTATTTGGCGCTGTTTTTTCTTTTACAGTGCTTCAGAACGTGCCTAAACCAGCTGAAACTCTAATAGAACTAAAACGTGTAGTTAAAAAAGGCGACAAGGTTGTGGTAACTGGTCTCAAGAAAGCCTTCCCACTCACTTCTTTCATCGATTTACTTGATGCGTCAGATATGCAAATCATTGCTTTTGTGGATGATGAAACAATCAATTGTTATGTGGCGGTTTTAGCGACTTAAGTTTTACATATATTCCACTGAGACCTTATGGGCAAGACGCCGACAATGAAACACTGATCAACTTGTTACTATTTTGCTGTCTCGCGAGTTCGCCAAACCAAAACTGCTGCAATAATCAGGATAACAACCAGGACAATTGCAATTCCAACTATTGCGTTCGTTGGCACAACCTGATTAGTCCTGGTTGCGTATCCAAGCGGCAAATACAACTCGTTGCTTGGTAAATCAGGCGCGGTTTTAGCGTCACTGCCGCCCATAGCATACACTTTATCATCGACTATGCCCACCGCTAATGCGTACCTTGCAGTTGGCATTGAAGCTCCAAAGCTCCAAGAATCACTCTCTGGATAATACACCTGAGTCAATTTCTGCGCATGATAAATGAAGTCGCCGTTGGAATTGGGGGTAAGTGTTAGGCCGCCAACGACGTAGATAGCCTTTGGAGCGTTAGAACCATAGCAACAACAAAACCACCATCCGAATCAGCAAATTCCAAAATGTTAGAAATCGAAGAAGACCCAATTGACACATTCCACAATACATTTCCAGAAGCATCTGTTTTTATAAGCCTCGATTCACCAGCAAAAGTCGCCGCAATGACATAACCGCCATCGGCAGCTTGTACAAGCGAGTCACCAGAGATGCCGCCATAAGTTTTCTGCCATTCAACCAACGGTTCTGAAGAAGCAGCACAAACAGGAAGGGTACTGAGAAGTGCAAAGGTAATTACCAAAATGAGGGCAAAACTGGTTACCGCATCTGCTGTTTTCATTCACAAGCCTGATAATATTAAGCCATTACTTGATTAGTTAAGTTCTTCGCAAATCACTCGTTTTCTTCAAGTTCCGTCTCGTCTTGCTCGGGTTTTGGTTCAGCAGCTTCTTGTGTTTGTTTTTCAGCCGAAAGCAACATGTCGATTAAGGCTTTTTGGTCAACCTCTGCTCTCGTCCTCCAATCCAAGAACATTTGTCCCTTCTCGTCTTGCATTAGATAGCCATAGCGAATGTAGCGATCAAGGTTTAGACCAATCTTCCAATTCGGCATCTTCTCGCCCAGCATTTTTTCAACGTCTTTGCGTGCTGTTTGCCCTTTTTTGCTTATAATAAAAGAGATAGTAATTGCTAAACCTGCTAAATCGTCAATACGCCAACCCATCAACTTATCCTTAGCGACAGAACCAGTAGACAATGCAACAAAGAACCTTGCGGTATCAAGCTCTTGGATTGTTGGTTTTTCAGGGGTTTTTTCTTCTTCAAAAACTGTTTTAACCTGCAAATCCAGAGGTTTAAGGTAGTCTTCAAGTAAACCGAGAACTTTGGGATAGTCAGAACCTAAGGCTTTATGCAGTTCCCACCCTTTTACACCTGGTTTTTGATGTCGTTTGTAGAAGAGCATCTGGGTTGCTTTCTTAACTTTGCTACTGTAAACGCCTTTTTTCTTACTGCTCAAATTTGTTCGCCTCGTTTCCATTTTTGCCAATCTTCAACCGAAACTGCTAATGCAACCGAGGTAGACTGCTCCGTTAATGCTTCCTTGCGGGGTTTATCAAAGGGAAGGATGAAGACTGTTTCTTCTAATCGGTCAATCTCCAGCGTCGCATAACCATAAGTAATCAAGAAACTAGTCAAGAATGCATGTTGCACTGTTTCATCGTATGTGTCTGAACCAATAAAATCCCAATATGCAATTTTTCCATCTACGCCTTTTTCTCCGGTTTTGTTTTTGAGTTCTTGCCAGTAACATTCCAGTTCTTCAGAAAATTCTTTTTCTCCTAAAACTCGTTGCTTGATAAGTTCACCGCGACTAATGGAGCTCATTACAACTTCTGGGACGTCTATATCTTTCCATCTGTCACCAATAGGAGCCAAAGCATTCCAATATAGCAAGCCCTGCGCCAAACTGTGTAAACTAAGCTGCTCAAACTCAATAAGAGGGCTCCACGCTCCAAGAAACACATCAACCATTCCTTGCTTGCTAGTTTGGCGAATTTTCTCTTCCAACAAGAAAGGGTCAGTGTAGAGGGAATTTGAGCGTTGCTTGACCCATTCGCTTTGCATCTTGATAACTGAGGCTAAGTGGTGGAGGGCTTCTGCATCAAGTTTTAGTTCTTCGGGGTTTTCCCAATTCGGAAAATACTCATGAACTATCTTGATGATTTCGTCAACGTTTAAAGTGAATGGCTCAACTACGTGGTTTTCTATGGCAATGCACATTTCAATAATGCGTTCCAGTTTTTCTTTGCCCAGTTTCTTGTCATGTTTAACTGATTGCATTAAACGACCTCACGCACGATTGATTTTCCCTCAAGATTCTGGACAGTAATTACGTTTGCATCTTTTTGGGCAAATGTAATTTGGCTGGGGGTAATCACGACGTATTGGGCAGTAGCGTCCTTAATCATTGAAACTAAGACTTTCGCTATCATTTCACGGTTTTTAGGATCCATATGAATGTCGTATTCGTCAACTGCACGGAAGGGTGAACGCACATGCTGCTGTAGAGCCAACAAGAAACCCATAGTTGCAGTTGTCCTTTCTCCGCCGCTTTGAGTGTAAGCATCCAAAGCGACAGGTTTGCTACCCTTAAACCCAACATAAATTTCAAGCCCCGCAGTCTCAATATCTTGAACACTCGAAAGTTTAACTTCCCCTGTTGCAAGCGTTTGACCCATAATTTTCTGATACTCAACATTAACCCTTTCAAGCAAAGTCTCCATAACACCTCGCCAAGACTGCATACGAGTTTTGACTTCTTCAAGGGTTTTTTCGCGGTTCTCAGCAACCAACTGCGCTTTTTCCTTAAGTTCCAAATAAAGCTTCGAATAAGATTCATATTGACGCTCGATATCCTCAGAAACGTCAGCTAACGCGGCTAAGTGCCCGTTGGTTAGTCCGATTTCATTTTGAATTTCAGCGCTGCTCTTAAGAACTGCGATTCGATCACCCGAGGGTTGAGCCTTCAGAATTGAGGCGTTTAGGGTTTCTTCAGCTTCTTTAATAGATTTCTCAATAGTCTTCATGTCAGCTATTGCGTTTGCCCTCTTAAACTCAAGCAAAGCAAGCTTTACGCGTTTTTCTAACGTCTCATTCATAATTTTGACAGTTGAATCTTCAAGCTCGAGCATGCTTGTTTGGTTTTCTTTAATCTGAACGTTTGCTTTGGCGATTTGCTTTTTAGAATCGTCCAGCATTTTTTTGAGGTTTTCGGTTCTAAGAAGTTTAAGTTGGCTTTTATTTACAATCACGTTTTCTAAAGCCTGAGCTTCAGTTAGAAATTGTTCAATCAAGAATAAAGTAGATTCATTCTGAGCGATTTCGCGTTCAAGACTTAACCGTAGATCAAAAACCGATTTAACCTCGCCCTTAAGTGATTGTTGCTCACTCTGTTGACCATCCAGCTGACTAATAATCGCTTGCCGCTCATCTTCGATCTTACCCAGTGATTGCTGGTTCTTGTTAAAATTCGTCTGCAACCCTTTGATTATGGCTTCACGCCGTTCAACTTCTGCCCAAACTAGTTCACGATCTAAAAATCGCCTTTTAAGTTGTAACTGTTTTTTTTCTTGGTATTTATCGTATTGTTCGTGCCAGTAGGCAAGTGTTTGCTGAGCTTGTTCGAGCAATTTACTCACTGACTCTTCTTGGCTTAGAATCCGCATGAGTTTGGTTTTGGCTTGTACAACATTTTCTCTGAAAGGCTCAAGTCCCACAGCTGCTTCTACCATGCGAAGTTTTTCAATGTTGCTAAGGACACTAAATTGCTCCACCATGTTTTGATGCATGATGATTAACATGTTGTCTGGGTCAACACCAAACTTGCCAAGTAAACGTTCAATATCTTGTTTGCTAGCCACGCGGTTTTCCAGTTCAAAAAAGTATTTTCCATCTCGACGTAAAACGCGGGTGAGAAAGAGTTGGTCTTTGCTATATTTTGAGACGGGGCGTTTGCTTCCTTGTTTACTGTTGTCTAGAATAAGTGTTACCCTAGCTTGGTCTTTTCCCCAGCGAATTAAGTCACTAAGTTTTCGGGAACGTTCAGTGTAGGTTTGCCCCAACCCAACCGAGATGGCAAGTAAAAGAGAAGATTTTCCAGCTCCATTTGGTCCACCGATTATATTTACACCCTGCTTAAACGGAACTCGGGCGTATTCATAACTCATGAAATTTTCAAGGATAACTTCTTGTATTAACATAAACGTTTCGTTGCCTCTATTTTGAAGCGTTCACACTATTGAAAAGCGTCTTATTAAAACAATACCAGACTAAAATAAGATATCTCCCGAACAAAATCCTCATTATTTATCTCTTTTTTACGATAATTAAGGCTTTCTTTTACTTAAGATTCACCAACTAACAGGACTCAACAAATCGTAAATATGGCTGCAATCACAGAGGCAATTATGATTAGTGTTAATTTCTAATAAAAAAAATTAAAATCTTTTGATAACCATATTGTTCCACAAATTTCAAAGAAAAATTAGTTTTTTTCCGAAAATTTAAGAAAAACCCCTATTTCAACATAAAAAAAAGAGTTAAAGTTAAAAGACTTTTATTGTGATATGTACAAAGGATTAACAGGTTAAACTTATGAAATTCGCAGAAATCGCAATATTACTAAGAGAAATCGTTGACAGGTGCCCAGGGTTAGATGGAAGCACTATCACATTGATTCCTCAGAAAGCTATGTATCCACTTTACAATGGATACCACATTAACATTAAAGCTAATCTTTCTAAGGAGAGTTTAGGGAATTTACGTAAAATTGTGGAAGGGCACGATTTAGTTATGCAGATTAAGTCTGACGCAGTAATTGTATATGAAACCAGATCTTCATAGATACGTTAGGTCAGTCATTTTTGGTTTACTAATCTTAAAAGATTTTATTCTATTTTTTTTTATCAGTCAAAACATTTCTTAAAAAAAACTAAATCTCAAAACTTTGTAAAATGTTAAGATCCTCTTCAAATGCCTAAAAAAAGTCTATTTTGCATCACTGAAGGTTTACACTTTAAACAATAAAACTTCGTTATTACAAGGCAGCGACGTTTTCATCGCCTAATAGCCAATTACGGACTGCTTAGGTGATGCTGACGTTCTGAATGTCGAAGTATCGTTTTGCCAAAAAACGCAAACGTTCGGCGTTTTTGCCGTTTTTACCTATTGCGACGCCTTTGTCTTTAGGGTTGACTGTAATGACTGCCATCTTCTTGCCATCAGTGCGTTCGGTGACGCGGATTTCGCGTACTGCTGCGGGTTTTAGGGCGTTTTTCATGAATGTTGCTGGGTCTTCGCTGTACTCGATGATTTCGTGTTTTTTGCCTGTCATTCGTTCAAGGGTGTGGATGTTTCTTCCGCCCTTGCCGATGGCAACTCCTACTTGGCCTGGGTTCACAATGAATATTGCTCGTTGCTCGACTTCGTCGACTATGCAGTCTTTTACGCTGGCGCCGCTGATGCTTTCAAATAAGGCAATGTATCGCATTTCGTCGCAGGTAATTTTTATGCCGGTTGTTATTTTTTTTCCTCCATTTTTATTCTTTAATTGGGTTTTCTTCAGTTACTTTGAGAATATCTGAGTCCCCTGTTTCCCGGATGCTTAAGGCAGAAATAATGAAGAGTTTCTTGCAGACTTCGGCTAAATCCATTGATCCGCCCTTGTAAGTTATGACAGGAACTTTAGAGATTTCTCCATAGTATTCTATTTGTTCTTTTATGTCTTTTGGACAGTTTGTGGCTAAAACAATCATTTTAGCTTTGCCGGTTTTGGCGTTTTGCAATGCAACATTGGTTCCAAAGGATACTTTACCTGTTTTCACTGCGGACGCTAACGATTTATCTATGTCTATCATGCTTCGGTTTTTCCTCCATCTTTTTCTTGACGCTCGAAAGTTGACATATACAATTCAACTAAGCCTGTGCCGATTGGAATTGATTGCCCAACTATAACGTTTTCTGTTACACCCGCCAAAGGATCACTTTCACCCTTCACGGCTGCCTCAACAATGTTTGGTACAGTGATTTCGAATGCGGCGCGTGCGAGGACACTGGCTTTTTTGCCGCTGATCCCGTGTCTGCCGATTTGCTGCACATCCCCTGTCGTTGTCATCATGTCTGCTACGAGCATTACGTGACGTACGTCTACGTCTAAACCTTGATCTTCCAAAACTCCTTTTGCTTCGTGAACAAGCGCATTTCTTGAAGCTTCGACCCCAAGAGTCTTAGCTATTTCATGGATGTTGTTAGTGGTTGTTCGTGAAGTATCAACACCTATTACTTCAAGTACTTTGGATAGGTTTGAGCCATCAGTGCGTATTACCCATTCACCGTTCTCTTCAGTGACTAGTACACGTTTTATGTCTGGAACACCTTTAACTTGGTAACCTGGAACTTTAGCTAACATCCGTTTGAGTTGCTCAGCTTTCTTTGGTTTAATCTCAACTGTTGTGTCAGTGACAGTAACTGTTGCGTTTTGGAGTTCCATACGTTCTTTGAGTTCATCCATAGTAATGGCTCTGTCATCCATCATTTGCTTGTTTAATTCAATGATTATTTCTTCGCGAACTGGATCTTCGTAGATTGCTGAAGCCAGGTTCTCAACTGAAGTATAGATTATATTGCGGGCAACTTCAACTGCGCCTTCTTTGCTCTTTGCATGTTCGCCTTTTAGGTAAATAGTCATGATTGGAGTTGAGGGGATTCTGCGTGCATCGACAATTTCGATTAGTCGCGGTAAACCTAAGGTGACGTTTTGTTCTTTGACACCAGCGTAGTGGAAGGTTCTCAGGGTCATCTGGGTGCCTGGTTCACCTATTGATTGGGCTGCAACGATACCTACTGCTTCTCCTGGCTCCATTAAGGCACGTTTGTATTGTTCGGCTGTTTGGGTTGCGGCCTTAGTTACTCCTTTGGCTGTAAGCTTGTTCTTTGCAAAGTTCTGTTTTAGTTGGTATAGTAGAATGGGTGTCAACTGGTTTTCTACGCCTTTGAGTTGCTTTTTAATGTGGTCTGCAGATGCCATTTCGCCTTTTTCGTCACCGAGTTTTATTTGGTCGATCAATCGGTTTACGTTAACCGCTTTGCCATGGTCGCTCTTTGCTGGGTCTACACCATCTTCTCCATACCTGAATTGGATAATGTCTCCCGCGGAATCACGGACTGTGCTGTCATATTCTAATCGGATGTGCTCTAACGCATTGATCAAACGTCTCTGCATGTAACCACTCTGTTGTGTGCGTACAGCTGTATCGACTAGACCTTCTCTTCCTCCCATAGCATGGAAGAAGAATTCAATTGCGTCGAGCCCCGTCTGGTAAGAGTTGTATACGAATCCTCTTGCTCGTGGGCTTGGATCGCCATCAGGGAAGTGGGGTAATGCTCTTCCTGCATAACCTCTTAGGATACGTTTGCCTCGGACTGATTGTTGCCCAACACAAGCTGCCATTTGACCGATGTTTAAGCTTGAGCCTCTTGCACCTGCTCTGGTCATAACAATGCCGGCGTTTTCTAATGTGAAGTCTTCGTCTGCTATTTTGCCTGATTCATCTCGGGCTACTGCAAGTTCGTGCATAACGTAGATTTCGAATGATTCTTCGATTGTCTGTCCTGGTAAACGTGGTAGAGTTCCGTTGCGGAAGTTTTCGATGTGTTCATCAATCTTCTTTTGGATGCGATCCATTGTTTTTGCCATTCGGTTGCGTGCTTTTGGCGATAGAACCAGTTGGTCGTATGTATAACTGAAACCACGCATTGAAATGAATTGTTTGAGTAAGTGAGTTACTTTGTTTAAGAATTCTCTTCCTGCTTGAGTACCGTAGTCTTTAATGATTCTGTGAAGTAAGCTTTCGGATTGTTCTGAACCAATTGATCGTCTGTCGATTACACCTGAGACGAGTTGTCCGTTCTTAACAACAACATAAGCGTCGTGTTTGCATTCTTCTTCTTCACATTTTGTGCAACCTTGGCATATGTTAGCTTTTAGTGAGTAATTGAGTGTTTTTGGCAGGTATAGACTGAAGATTTGTTTGCCTGACCACATGGGTTCGGGCGTCTTGATTTCTGGTTCCGGCACTGGTCCAACATAGTTTGTTGCAGTAAGCAGTCTGTTAACTTGGCTTCTATTCACATAGTTACCTGTTCTTGTGAAGTAATATGCACTTGTAACGAAGTCTCTGATAGCACCGATGATTGGTCCACCGAATCTGGGTGAGAGAATTTGATCTTGAACCTGCATGAGCAAAAGCGATTCAGTTCGGGCTTCTTCGCTTTGTGGAACGTGTAGGTTCATTTCGTCTCCATCAAAGTCTGCGTTGTATGGAGGACAAACGCAAAGGTGAAGTCGGAAGGTCTTGTATGGCAAAACACGGACATAATGAGCCATAATAGACATGCGGTGAAGTGAAGGCTGACGGTTAAAGATAGCAATGTCGCCGTTTTTGAGGTGACGTTCAACTACGAATCCTAATTCTACTGCTTCCGCAATTTTGGTTCTGTCAACTACGAATTCAAGCCTGATACGTTTGCCATCTGGCCTAATGATATAGAGTGCACCAGGATAATTTTCTGGACCGTTAATAACGAATTTTTTCATTTCTTCGATGTTCCAAGCAGTTACCTTTTCTGGGATGGACAACCGCATGGCAACATCTTGTGGAACACCAACTTCGTTTATGTCAAGGTTAGGATCAGGAGATATTACTGTGCGTGCTGAGAAATCGACACGTTTTCCTGATAGGTTGCTTCTGAAACGTCCTTCTTTTCCTTTCAACCGTTGTGAAAGAGTTTTTAGGGCTCGTCCGCTACGGTGTCGTGCTGGCGGAATACCTGATGCCTCATTGTTGAAGTATGTTGTTACATGATATTGTAAAAGTTCAGAAAGGTCTTGGATAATAAGGGTTGGTGCGCCTGCTTCCATGTTTTCTTTCAAACGTTGGTTAATTCGAATGATGTCTACAAGTTTGTGGGTTAAGTCATCTTCTGAGCGGATACCTGATTCAAGTGTGATTGATGGACGAACATAAACTGGCGGAACAGGTAGAACTTGAAGAACCATCCATTCTGGACGAGCTACTTTGGGGTTGAATCCCAAAATTTCTAAGTCTTCGTCTGAAATACGTTCAAGTCTTTCGCGAATCATGCTGGGTGTTAGAGGTTCTGAGCCTGCTTCAGTTTGCTCGATAAACTTTGTTGGTTTCTCAAAGGTGATTTTGAATTGAGCAGCTGCACAGTAAGGACATTGTTTAGCTTTTATGTCTGTTAGAATTTCTTTGTAAATTTCATCAGGAATAGTTCCTAAGAGTTCGTTGAAACGTTCAAGTCTTTGACGTGCTTTTTTAGAACCTTCTTCTGAAAGAAGAATGCGACCGCAAGTGCGGCACGTTGCTTTCAAAAGGTCAAAAATAATCTTCGTAAATTCAATGTGTACGATTGGTACTGCAAGCTCGATGTGACCGAAGTGCCCGGGGCAGCGAATAGCGGTGTTACCGCAGGTTTTACATCTTTGCCTTGGTTCAAGAGTGCCTAATCTTCCGTCCATTAAGCCAGCTGTAATTGGTGCACCGTCTTCGTCATATGTGTCTGGAGTTTGGATTTCTACGACTGATTGTTTACGGAGGTCTTTTGGTGAGATTAAACCGAATGAGATTTCATCTACTATTTTATGTATTAATTCTTCCTGTGCCATGTTATGCCTTCTCCTTAAGTCTTAATTTTGGTGTGATGCATAAGCTCTGAAGTTCTTGCAACAGAAGCTTAAACGCGTAAGATACGATAACTGGTGAGATCTTGGCTTTCTCGTCGCAAATCTTACAGACATAGCGCCTTTGCTTCATATCGAAGAAAGCGATTTGTCCGCAGTTCTCACAGATGTAGAGAGTGTATTTGTCAGATTCTTCCAATAGCCTATCTCTTAGAAGCATTGCGGCTCCGTGTCCTATAAGGCAGTCTCGTTCCATTTCTCCGAATCTGAGACCACCACCTCTAGCGCGACCTTCAGTTGGCTGGCGTGTAAGCATTTGGACTTGACCTCTGGCTCTCGCGTGGATTTTATCTGCAACCATGTGGTGAAGTTTTTGGTAGTAAACTATACCAACAAATATATCTGCGATGAATTTTTCACCTGTAGTACCGTTGTAGAAAACTTCGCTTCCTGTTTGGCTAAATCCAAGTTTGACTAGGTTTTTGCGTACTTCGTCTGGTCCTTCGTTTGAGAAAGGTGTGCCATCTCCTGGTTTGCCTCTTGCGCATGCGGCTTTGCCTGAGAGTGATTCGATGAATTGCCCGATAGTCATTCTTGAGGGGATTGCGTGTGGATTAATTATTAAATCAGGTACAATACCGTCGTCTGTGAATGGTAGGTCTTCTTGCGCAACGATTAAGCCTATAACTCCTTTTTGTCCATGGCGTGAAGCAAACTTGTCGCCCAGTTCAGGGACTCTTTGGTCTCTGACGCGAACTTTGACTAGTTGACTGCCTTCCCCTGACATTGTTACGAATATTCCGTCAACTATGCCTGTTTCGGAGGGACGCATGTCTACTGATGTATCACGCATTGATGGTCCTTTAACTTCGAATTCTTTGTATTCTTCAAGGAATCTTGGAGGACTGATTCTTCCGATTAATACGTCTCCACCGACAACTTGGGATTCTAAACTGATTATTCCGTCAGGTTCTAAAAGACGGTAGTATTGTTCTCCTCGGTAACCTCTTGTGCCTGGTTCTGGAACAGTGAATTTGTCTTTTAAGCCTCCTAGATATTGGCGGCATTCTGCTTCGTAGATTCGATAGAATGTTGATCTGGCTAAGCCTCGTTCTATGGATGCTTTGTTGAAGATGATGGCGTCTTCCATATTGTAGCCTTCGAAGCTGAGCACGGCGACTACACAGTTTTGTCCCGTGGGGCGTTGTTTGTACCCCATGACATCCATGTTTTCGGTTTGAACCATAGGGACTTGTGGGTAATGCAGTATGTGTGAGCGTGAATCTACACGGTGGTGGAAGTTTGTTCCGTAAACACCCAGGGCTTGTTTAGCCATTGCTGCTTGGTAAGAGTTTCTTGGTGACTGGTTGTGTTCTGGATAGGGGATGGTTGATGCGCATATTCCAAGGATTGTGTATGTTGCAATTTCCACATGAGTGTTTTCTGGAGCTATGGCATCGAAAGTTAATGAGATAAAAGCGTTTTCTTCCTCTTCAGCATCTAAATACTCAACTAAACCGTTTTTGATGACATCTTCCCATGTCCATTCACCCAGACCGATCTTTTCAAAATGCTTGGAACCGAGTTTTGAAACTCCGTTTTCAACGATTATGAGAGGGCGTCTGACTCTACCTTCGTCGCAGTTTGCGTGGACTTCTTCTGTTTCAGTTTGAGCTTTAGAGAAGTAAGTTACGTTAACTTCTGTTGAGATTTCGCCTGCTCTTCGTTTCTGGCGGAACGATTGAACCATATCCTTTGGGTTATTACAATAACCAATAATGTTGCCGTCGACGAAGACTTTCGCACCTGAAATGCGCAGCTCAATTGTGGCTTCTGAAGCGGGTACTGTGCCCATTTCAAAGAGCAGTTGCTTTATTTTATCTGGATTTACACCTACAGCGATAGAGGCTGATAATGCGAGGTTTTTAACAAGTCCGCAGTTTGAGCCTTCAGGGGTCTCGTTGGGGCATAAGCGTCCCCAGTGGGTTGGATGTAAGTCTCGGGCTTCGAAGTTAGGTTGACTTCTGCTAAGTGGCGATTGGAGCCTGCGTAAGTGGCTTAATGTTGAGATGTAGTTTGTTCGGTCGAGGAGCTGCGTAATACCTACTCTGCCTCTGCCCCAGTTACCTGTTGCCAATGCGTGCTGGAATCTTTCAGTGATTATACCTGGGCGCACTGCAGCTGATACAGTTATGATTGGACCTTTAACGCCGATGCGTTCAAGTTGGTATTTTATATCGCGCGTCAAGTTTCTAAATGATACGCGGAAGAGGTCTGCTAACAATGGACCACCGAGTCTTAGACGTTTGTTCTTAAAGTGGTCTTTATCGTCTGGTTGTCTTCTTCCCGTTTTTAGTTGAATTACTCGGTATGCCATTTCACCAAGGAAAATGGCTTTTTCTTTGCGGTTCTTATCACTTCTTCCAAGGTGTGGAAGGAAGTTTTTGTCTAACGCAGTTTCTGCTTTTTGAAGTCGGTATTCTTCGACTTGTCCATGGGCAACGCGGTTTCCGATGAAGAGGATTGCGTCGGCTGGTGTGTCTACGCCGATGGCTTTTTCGAATGAGGCAGATAGTTGGCTTTGTGTTTCGCTATCCAATGAAACGGATTCAGCTATGTCTTTGTCTTTTTCCAAAGTCAATGCACGCATGATAACGACGAATGGAATTTCAGTTGGAACTCCTGGCATGGTAACGTAGATTGCGTCATCTGACTTTAGTTTCAGTTCAATTCTGGCGCGGAAGCCAACTGTTGTTGAGAATATTTTTGCTTGATAAACAGGCGATGTACCTTTTTCGTCTATGTCAACTATAACGCGGTTTGGTGCTAAGTCTTCCATGGCGACTATAACGCGTTCGCTGCCGTTAACGACAAAGTATCCGCCTGGATCATCTGGGTCTTCCCCTGCCGCAATGAGCTCTTCTTTGCTGAGTTGGCTAAGGAAACAAAGCTTGCTCTTCAGCATAACAGGAATATTCCCGATGTAAACAAGTTCGGTGTCTTGTTCTCTACCGTCAATGACGGGAGTCATTTCGAGTGCAATAGGTGCTGAATACGCCAAGTTACGTAGTCTAGCTTCCATTGGATAAATTTCATGCTTTGTCCCATCTACTTCAGTGGCATATGGACCTGTAATTCTTGATTGGGGGTCAATTACCCATATTTGCCCAAGTTTAACTTTGTAAGGGCTTTCTGGAACTTCAATGGGGATTTCTGCTACTTCATCCACGACTTCTTGAAGTCCGTGGTCAATAAATTCGTTGTAACTATCAAGATGCTGGGTTACTAGTCCTTTCTCGTTGAAGAAAGTTTTCAAAAGATAATGGATGTCTTCTTTTTGTGGATTAGTCAAGTTTTCAGTTCTCCCATAAATTTAAACAATAATGATGATTGTGAGTTTTTGTTAAGCGTGTTTTCACTTTTTCATTTCCTCCGATGCTGGGTTGATCCAACTCGAAAAAGGGTTCAGCTAACTTTTCTAAGAGCACAAACACAAGCCGCGATGCTTGCATATAAACTTTTTTATACCTCTTGAGTCTAAACTAAATATCTCTTAAACAAACATAAAGCGGTAATATAAAAAAACTTTGTTATTCACCCATTAAGCAATTCTTTAAGTTAGGGACTGTCAAAAATTCTCAAAAAAAGGAACCGATCAAACCTAATACCTAGCGATTTTATATCGATTTCTGCCCATTTGACGCTGTCTTTTCTCCTGAGCCTCTGTTAATTGTGTTTTACCAGTCTTAACTTCATAAGTTGTGAGTCCTCCAACTTTGTTTCCAAAAAAATCACGTTTCTGAACTACAAAATCTCCGTCATGACGAATCTTTTGACAATCGTTTCCTTGCATGGTTTGGTCAAATGCAAAGCGGTCTTTTGCAATGTTTCCTTTGGCGCGGTTGCTTGACAGATTGAATCTTTTTGAAACATTTCCCAATTTTAATGGGTCGTCCTTTGAAGTTCTTCTCACCATAGTAGAACCTTCGTTTGAATATGAACGAGATATTATTTCAACGTTTATTAAAAATTTCAATTTTTCTGGCGTTTGATTATTTCGACATTTGCTCCTAAAGTGTTATCGTATTTTTTAGTGATAATAGGTAGCATGTTTGGGTCTGTTTCGTATCCAATACTGTTTCTATCATTTTTAATTGCAATTCTTGTTGTTGTTCCTGAACCCAAGAATGGATCAAGAACTAGCTCACCTTTCACACTAAACATTCGGATTAGTCGATGTGCAATTTCTTCAGGGTAAGCGGCGATTCTTCGTTCCAAATCGGTTACGGTCTGCCGCGTGCCTTTAAGCGACCAGATTTGGCTGAACCATTCATCCCGCTCCTTTTTCGTAAAAACACTCTCATAACGAAGAGCATCTTTTGGTGGGAATTTCCGAAGTTTTCCCTTTCTAAATAATAAAATAAACTCGCAGTCAAGTGTAACGTAGGCGTTTGGTGGTAGGAATCCCGAGCCCAAAAAAGCACCTTTTCCTTTGTACATTGGTTTAGTGGTGGGTTTCTTCCATAAAATATATGGCAGCGTTGTGAAGCCGATTTTTTCGCAGACTTCAGTGATTCGGCAATGGTTTGGATATAGTTGGAATTTACCGTTTATACTTCGGGTAGCATCTCCGATGTTTATGCATGCTATTCCACCATCCTCCAGCACACGATAAGTTTCAGCCCAAACTTTGGATAAATAGTCGTGCATTGCATCGTAAATTTGCCGCACAATTTCACTTTTGCTTGTAGTATCCAATTCATGGAAAAACTCGGCGATTTTTGGATTACCCTTAGCGAAAAGGTCATCCCACATTCTTATCATGGGGTAAGGTGGCGAAGTCACCATTAACTGAACACTGCCATCCTCAAGTTCACTCATTTGCTGGCTGTTGCCAAGGATAATTCTATGCTTGGTCTGCATTAACCATATGTATTATTGATAGACGTTTTACTTTTGCGGTAGACGGGAAATGATTAATAAGTCCGAACTCAACCAGTTTTGTGCGGGACGATAAGCTGAGGTAACCAAGCCAGGTCAAAGGTGAAGGACTCAAGATCTCGACGCTTTGATTTGAGCGCCCAAATGGGAAATCCTTTCCCTCAGGGGTTCGCAGGTTCGAATCCTGCCCTCAGCACCACAAAGTCTCTATATTTTAGTGAAATTTTAATACACTCAAAGCTTGTAGATATGATCAACTTGGTGGCTTAGTTGGTTAGAACAGTCTTCACAGAAGATGACAGGAGATCCCTCAAAGTCATAGCTGCGGAACTCATGGAATTGCGCAAGCTCATCGAAGAACTTGCAGAATCACTGGTAAACATAAGCGACAAAAAACTATTGAAGATGTTAAATGCAAGCCAAGATGGCTTTAATGAAAACCAAGTACAAAACTTTAAAGAAAAGTTGGAAAAACAAATAGATATTGCGGAAAAGGAATTTCGCTCATGAAAAGCTTAACAATCTTTTTTTGCGATTAGCAAACTCGAATCTTGCCCTGAATACGAACCAACCCCTTAATTCTTATGGAAAGAGAGATACAGAGCATCAATAGTCATGTTAAGAATACAAGTAAGCTGTTTCTCTATTTTTCAAAACTACGTTTTACGCTTAATTGCAAAACAAAAAATAGGAGAATACACCATGCAGAAAATGATCACATCGATGACTTTCATTTGCCCCCAATGCAAAAAGAAATTCGAGTTCGATGCAGTGGAAGAGAACGAGTTCGTTTCCTGCCCAATATGCGGAACTAACTTCTTTCATAGCTAAAAAAGGTAATAAGTTAATCCTTGAAGTTTCGAGCAAACACTGTCTGAAGAACCAGCAATTCTGGTATAACCAAGACAGCCATCTCGAACAACATTCTTTTTTTAACACTTTTTTATTTTTACTGATCAGTCTCATTAAGCAGAACTGCTCAAAACAAAATCCAAATAACCCAGCCAACATTATCCAGTAGGAGGTACATACCTTGATCTCTACTAATCAGGTGACTTGGGATTTAACTGAACTTTTCCCAAGTATAACTGACCCAAAAGTTGACCAAACCATTGCAGATGCCACGGTTACAGCAGACATTTTTGAGAAGACTTATCGCGGCAAAATAGCTAGCTTATCAGCTGAGGGTTTACTTCGATGCCTACGCGACATTGAGGCATTTGAATTAAAATTTAGCGATTTAACGCTATATTCCAGCCTTTCATTTGCAATGGACATGACTCAACCACAGGCACAGACACTAAACGACAGAGTTGACAAACTCTCAGCCAACATAAGCAAGCATTTGGCATTTTACTCACTGGAACTAGGCGCTTTGGTCAAAAATAAGCCTCAAATAATCAATGATCCAACTCTATCCAATTACAGACACTCGCTTGAACGCGTTCAACGTCGGGTTGAACACCAACTCTCTGAGGTGGAAGAGCAACTTATCATCGAAAAGGATCAGTTTGGCGTCCACGCTTGGGAGGAACTGCAAAGTAAATGGCTTAACACACGCCTCTTTGACGTTGTGGTTTTGGGGGAGAAAAAAACTCTCAGCTACGGAGAAGCTAACGGTTTGTTGCCGCATCATGACCGAGCAACACGTGAATCAGCTAACCGCTCAATCTATGGATTGCTGGGTAAGGATGGCGAATTGTTCTCGGCAGCTCTGCGTAATATCTGCAACGATTGGGTAAGCGTGTCTAAGCGCAGGAAATATGCTTCGCCCATGGAATCGAGTTTAATCACCAACGACACTGAGGAGCAAATCATTGGCAATTTGCTCAAAATTGTCGAAGCAGAAGCTGTGAGTTATCGTCGTTACCTTAAGCTTAAAGCAAAACTCATGAGCTTGCCAGTGCTAGGCAACCATGACATTGTGGCTTTGCTCCCCGAATCTCCGGAACGCAAATTCACGTTCCAACAAGCAGAGGACCTTATTTACAAAGCCTACAGTCGATTTGATCCTCATTACGTTGCTGCTGTCAAAGAAATGTTCCAAAAACGCCATATTGACGCCACACCACGATTTGGCAAACGTAACGGCGCTTTTTGTGCAGGTCACTACAAAGGCAAATCAGCCTATATCTTACAAAGCTTCAATGGTATGCTCACTGACGTTTTCACCTTAGCGCATGAACTTGGGCACGCCACCCATGATTGGTACGCTTCGAGAAATCAAACACTACTAAACATGAATGTTCCATCCACTGTGGCGGAGACTGCGTCAATTTTTGGTGAGTTGTTGCTCACTGATCTTCTGCTAAATGGAGCAAAATCTGATGAGGAACGCAAGGCTCTGTTGTGTCTGGTTTTGGATGAAGCAGGTATGACTACTTTCCAAGTTACTGCAAGAGTGTGGTTTGAACAAGCACTCTACACATCCATTGAACGAGGTGAATTCTTGGATTACAAAACCATCTGCAGCCACTGGACCACTAGCCGAGACCGCATATTCGGCGATGCAGTCACATGGTTTCCCGAAATGCAGGCTGAATGGACTATGAAACCCCACTACTTCATGGCCAATTACCGCTTCTACAATTACCCTTACGTTTATGCTCAAATGTTTGTTTATTCCCTCTACGAGAGGTATTTAGAGGAAGGCGAGGCTTTCGTACCCAAGCTTGTGAAGGCTTTGTCTGCAGGCGGCAGCATATCACCAGTGGAAATTGGTGAAATCGTCGGATTAAACGTGACGGCACCAGACTTTTGGAGTGGAGGCATGAGAGTGTTTGAAAGCTTCATTGTTGACTTAGAAAAAATTGTCTAAGGTCAATGTTAGTGCGAAAGTTATTCAGGATAACTCCGAGAGTGCCAAGATTCAAAAATACGTTTAAAAGCTGGGGTCCTTAAAAACCAAGGAATTCTTGTTAATTCTCAAGTGCATAGTGCTAGATTTTGGCCAACCATTCTCCAAAACCTTGTATTAAACCGAGGATTACCGTATGTAATTAGTCAAGCAACATTATCACATACAGAGGTCAATTTAAGAATGTATTTTATTGTTTTACTAATAGTTGTTTCAAAGACCCTTTTGACAGAAGTAATATAAAATAAAGTCTTTGAAAAATAGAGTTTGGGGCCAAAAGCCCTTCTTTACTTCTTTTCTTCTGGTTCTTGAAACAGTTTCTTAATTGCACCGATTCTTGATTTCTGTGCCAACACATCGCTAGTAACAACTGTTATGGCTTCTTCTGGGCACCATTTGACACATTGTGGTCCATCTGCTTTTTCTTTGCACATATCGCAAACATAGACGACTTTAGTTTCTGGATGCAGCATTATGGCACCATAGTCACATGCCTCTATGCACCAACCGCAGCCGTTGCATTTGTCTTTGTCTAAAACAATGTTTCCTGTGTCTTCTGATTGTTTAAGGGCATCTCGTGGACATGCAGCTACACAAGCTGGGTTTTCGCAGAGTCTACATGTAACAGCCATGTTAGCTAATTGGTTGACTCGGACAACTCTGATTCGTGATTTAAGCGGGTTAAAGACTTTTTCTTTTGTAAATGAACAGGCGTACTCGCAGATTTGGCAACCGACGCATTTTTCTGGGTCAGCAGAAACAAATTTTCTCTCATGCATCTTTACCATTTCTATGCCTCTTTACCTTCTATTATGGTTGAAAAATCTTCTAAGCCGAGTTCTTTGAGTTTATCTTTGGTCGGTATACCTTCAACATTCCACCCGCGAGCTTGATAATAATCATCGAGCAACAGGTCAAGTTCCTCTTGAGTTACAACTGAGCCTTTTACCGGTCCCTCATCGGTAATGGGTTGATTGATAACTTTCCATGGGAGAGTATCGTCTTTGCGGCTTTTGCCTTCGCGGACATTTATGAGTTTGGCAAGAGTGCTTATTCGTTCACCAGCAATATTAAGTTCTTCTGGAGTCATCTCGAAGCCTGTCACTAAATTGTAAAGTTTTGCCATATCTGCGAACTCCCTGTAAAGTGTTCCTTTTGCATTCTTGCAGATAATAAGTGAATCAATCAACGCGTAAATGTCCTCTGCGTCTTTTACGAGTTTGCCGCGTCCTTTTTCTACTTTCAATCGGTCAACTTTGCCTTTCAAATCGATTGTATAAGCACCGCTTCGATTATGATCTGCTCCACGGAATGAAACTGCAGAGCCTAAAGCAGCAGTTTTGAGACACCTCAAATCGTATCCAGTGACTTCCAAACCTTTAATTTGCATAGCAAGCTGACTTGAGTTCTTGCCGACCTTTTCTGCTGCCACTTTTACGCCGTCAGCGAGTATGTCGCCGATTCCTTCACGCTTACCGATTCTTTCTATAAGCTGGATTAATACTTCTGCGTTACCGAAGTGAGCGTCTAATCCGTTAAGATCCTCGTGGGTTAAGATTCCTTTTTCGTGGCAGTCCATTACGAAGCTGACAGTTACTCCAGTGCTTGTTGCGTCAAGTCCGTAGTAATTGCAGAGTTCAGCAGCTTTGATTATTGCATCCAGTTTATCTACGCCGCAGTTGGGTCCAAGCGCCCAAATATTATCGTATTCCATACGTGCCAATGTGCCTTTGTATGGTCCTTCGCGAATAACAGCTTCATGTTCGCATCTCATAGCGCACGAGTTGCATGCGATTATTTTCGCAATGTATCGCTCATTTAAGGTTTCTGCGCTGACTTTTTCAGCGTTCTCGAAATGGGCATTATTGAAGTTGCGTGTTGGCAAACAGGAAAGTGCGTTTTGAATCATTATGTTTTCAGATGTGCCCAGAGTACGGTATTTCTGTGCTGCTGGTCCTTTCATACGTTCGTGGAATTCTTTAACCATGCTTATGAATTCGTCTGGTTTTGCAACAACAATGTCACGGGTGCCTCTTACGGCGATAGCTTTGAGGTTTTTGCTTCCCATAACTGAGCCAAGACCAGTTCTTCCTGCTGCCCGGGTTTTCTCATTTATAATGCAAGCGATTTTAGATAGTTTTTCGCCTGCTAAACCGATTGAGGCTACTCGAACGTAGTAGTCACCGAGTTCATTTTTTATTGCATCCTCAGTCTCTCCAGGTGATTTACCCCAAACTTGTGATGCATCAAGCAACTGAACTGATTCATCATCAATCCAGAGATAGACTGGCTTCTCTGCTTTGCCCGTTAAAATTACTGCATCGTACCCGGCGCGTTTGAGTTCGGCTCCAAAGGTGCCATGGCTTACCGCTTCTCCGACACAGTTAGTTTCAGGAGATTTAGATATGAATGAATGTCCGTTTCCACCTGTCGGAAACATTGTTCCTGAAACTGGTCCGACAGCAAGGATAAGTGGGTTTTCAGAGGTGAATGGGTCTACGCCAGCTTTTGAGTTGGATAGATAAAGTTTCATTCCAAGGCCAATGCCGCCGATATATTTTTTGGCGACTTCTTCGCTTAGTTTTTCTGTGCGAGTTTTGCCTGTGGTTAAATCAACATATAAGATTGTTCCCGCGTAACCTAGCAACCTTGTTCCTCCAAGAGTTTGAAATATTTAGTGCTGTTGAACAATATATTAAGTTAATGGGTTCTTATTTTGATTTTCCACGGATTTTAAAGCAGCCCTGATAACGTCATGTATATTCTAACATAACGCTATGTGATGTTTTTCGCAGGCAAAAACGCGTTTAAACGTAGAAAAGAAATATCAGAACGTAACCACACTTAATAATTTGGAGCAAAAACACAGAAATGCAAGTAAAAGTCCACTACATCGGCTTAATAAAAGCCTATACGAACACAAGCCAAGACGAATTCTCACTCTCAAAAAGCACCTTACTATCTGAACTACTAGACAAGATCGCTCAAGACTACGGCAAACAATTCGTGAATGAAGTCTATGATCCATTCAAAAAAGAGATGAAAACCTCCTTTGTAGTAATGGTCAACGGTGTCTTAATGGACCAACTAAATGGAATAAACACACCGCTCAAAGAGGGTGACACAGTCATTTTGATGTCACTAGTGACAGGTGGTTAAATTGGTTAACAATCAACTTAAAAGCTCATTTGAGCATATTTTTCTATAAATGAAAATCAATTCTTTTGCCTGCTTCAACATTTTAGCTTCTTCTTTAATATGACTTGCAAGCTCTTTTTCTCCAATTTCTTGGCTTTCCTTGCCCATAACCGCAGTTGAATTCAAGTCTATAAGCATCTGATAAGTGTCTGAGTGCCTCATAGTGTCCAAGATAATATTGTGAATAAACAGTTTAATGACGGGGTTTTGTGCTGATCACAAAGAGCAAGTGGCTTATTTATTCTGGGTTCTTCACAGTTATCTTCGGCTTTTTTATTAATGCATCCTCATCTAGAATTTCCCAAGACAAAACAAACGACCTCACTATTTCTTCAGAACAATGCCTATTTAACTCTTTAAATATCTTAATGCATAAACAATTTTAGATCTTGCCGACCTCGACTTTGGTGACTTCAACTATCGAGTCGGCAGGAAAGTTATCTTCTGAAGCGCCGCTTTTGAGATTCTTTGGTTGGGGCTTCAAATCGATGAGAGCTTTTTCTACGTCAGCAGTCGCTATACTTGTACTTCTTTTTGCCTCAGGTATTCTGATACCGATTTATTTTAGGTATCACTATCGGCATTCAAATAAGGCGGAAAAACAGAAGAATGATTGCTCAAAAAGCCATCAATAGTTATTACTATAATCGATGGTACACTCCTGCTGACTCAACAGAACTAGATTATCAAATTTCGAAAAAATTAAGAAGAGAAAAAGCCAATTAGGTAACTAACCAGCAAAAATCAACATAAAAAGAAAATAAAGATTAAGCGCTAAAAGCGCAATTGTGAATTTTGCAGGTTTATTTTGCTTTGTTGGCTTCTTCGGCTGTTTGGAACAGGTTCTTAACTGCTTTCTGTCGGTACTTCTGTGCCAAGGTCTCAGCGCTAACGAATGTCAGGGCTTCTTCGGGGCACCATTTGACGCATTGGGGTTCTTTGGTTTCGTTATCGGTGCAGCTGTTGCAAGTGAATACGACTTTTTTGTCTGGATGCATATTCATGGCTCCGAATTGGCATGCGCTTATACACCATCCGCATCCGTTGCAAGCGTCTTCATCCACACGAATTATGCCGCTATCACCTTCCTGTTTTAGTGCGTCTCTTGGGCAAGCTGCTACACATGCGGGGTCTTCACAGTGCCTACATGTGACTGCGAGGTTGACTAGCGGTCCAAGGCGCATAGCGCGTATACGTGATTTGTTTGGGTTGAAGGTGTTTTCGTTAACCATGCTACATGCGTATTCACAGACTAAACAACCGATGCATTTGTCGGGATCTGCAGTTACGAATTTTCTGTCTTGTGGTCGGACCATTTTAGTTTCCTCCTACAGTTGCTTCGGGAGCTGCAGGTTTGGCTTCTTTAGCTGCTTTCATTGCATCTTCGGCGATGTATGCTAAGTCACCAAGTCCTAATTGTTTTAAGCGTTCAACAGTTGGAATACCATCCGCTGTCCAACCTCGTGAAGCATAATAGTCATCTAAGCCAACTGCCATTTCTTCATCGTTGACGCAGACTCCTTTTGCTGGTCCTTCGTCGGGCACTGGGAAATTCTTTATTTTGTATGGGACATCGTCGAATTTGCGTGTTCCTTTACCTTCTCGTATGTTAAAGAGTCTGGCGAGGTTTTCGATTCGGTCTCCATCTGCAGTCATTTCTTCAGTTGTGATTGGGATACCTGTGGCTAATGTGTAGTAGTTTGCTAGGTCTTTCCAACCGTCGTAGTATGTGCCTCTGCTAAATTTACAAACGATAAGAGAGTCGATGATGTTGTACATGTGGCTCTCGTCAGTAATCATTTTACCTCGGCCTTTCTCGATTTTGAAGCGGTTTACTTTGCCTTTGACGTCAGGTGAGTAAGCTCCGTTTCTTAAGTGGCAGGCGCCTCGGAATGAAACTGAGAAGCCTAACGCTGCAGTCTTTAAGGTTCTTAGGTCGTATCCCGGAAGTTCTAATCCTTTGATGTGGCAAGCGTATTTGTAAGCGTCTCCGCCGATTAATTCAGCTGCTTTCTCAACGCCTTCAGCAAGAATGTTGCCAAGCCAACCTTCACGTTTACCAATCTTGTGAATAATAGCGATTAATGCTTCTGCGTTTCCAAACTTGAGGTCAATTCCGTCGGTTTGTTCTTTGGTGATTATACCGTGTTCATAAAGGTCCATTGCAAAAGCAACTACGACACCAATTGAGATGCCATCCATGCCGTATTCGTTTACGATGCGCATTGCTTCTATAATTGCGTCTAATCGGTCAACACCGCAAAGTGGTCCCATACTCCAAAGGCACTCAAATTCTAGTCTTGAAGTTGATCCTTTGTATGGTCCTTCAGGAACGACGGCAATGTGGTCACAACGCATTCCGCAAGTTGCGCAACCTACAATTTTCTTAACATAATGCTCATTTAAGTATTCGCCGCTGACTTTGTTAGCACCTTCAAAAGTCGCATTCGTCCAGTTTCTTGTTGCTAAAGCTGAAAGCGAATTCAAAACTAAGACGTTTTCAGGTGTACCCAAGGTTTTGTATTTCTTGGTTGCTGGACCCTTCATTCGTTCATGAATCATTTTGATGTATTCTTTGAAGCCTTCCATGTTTGCGACATTAACGTCTTTTGTTCCCCTAACAGCCACTGCCTTGAGGTTTTTGCTGCCCATGACCGCGCCCATGCCTGTTCGTCCAATTGCACGGAACTCATCATTTATGATGGCTGCAAACCTGCAGAGTTTTTCTCCTGCTTCACCTATAGCTGATACACGAATATAGAAGTCTCCAAGTTCATCTCGGATTTTGTTATCTGTATCGCCGACAGTTGCGTTCTTTAGGAATTCACCATTTCTAATTTCTACTTTATCATCGTCAATCCATAGGTAAGACAATTTGGGTGCTTTACCAGTTATTACAACGGCATCATAACCTGCACGTTTTAAATCAGGACCGAAAAACCCGTGTGCTTTAGCTTCACCAACTCCGCCAGTGGCAGGTGACTTGGAAACAACAGCATAACCGTTTCCAGCTGTTGGACCCATGGTTCCGCTAAGTGGACCTGTACAATAAATAATTGGATTATCCGGGTGGAAGGCGTCAGTGCCGGGTTTTGAATTGTCCATAAGCAAGCGTATGCCTAAACCGATGCCGCCAATATAGCTTTTAGCCATCTGTTCATTTAATGGCTCGGTTTTTGTTTCCCCTGTTGTGAGGTTAACATATAAAATTTTTCCCGCATAAGAGAACATGTTTTTCCCCTCAAATCTTGATAAGTTAGAAGTCAAGTAAAAACTATATTAAGTTAATGGGTAATGGGTTTAAAAAAACACGGCTAAATACGACTTGTTTTGCTCTACACAACGCAAAAAAACATTTGCACAAACCTTGGAAAAGGAAAACTTAAACCAACCCAAAACTAATAAATTTCAAGCAGGCGAAAAAATTGAACCGAGTAAAAGCCCTAAAACAAGAAGCAACAAAACAGGGTAAACCTTCTAACTTCTTAATCTTCAACCCAACCAACATACTCTACTTCGCCAATTTTTCAGGAGCAAACGCATTGCTTATCCCAGAAGAAGGCGAAAATATTCTTTACGTATCAGGAGTAAACTATGAACAAGCCAAAGAAGAAACAAGAGATTTAACCGTGGAACTTCTAAACCGGGGCGAGAACCTAATGGAGAAAATTGTCCGGCAAATTTCAAGTCACAAGTTCTCAGTTGATGCAATATCAATAGAAAGTTGGCGAGCCCTCGCAAAAGCAGTAGGCGGAGAAGAAAAAATCGAATTAGCAAACAGCCTAATACGAGACCTCAGGAAAATCAAAGATAAAAAAGAAATTGAGTTAATCAGAAAAGCTTGCAAACTAGCGGATATCGGCATTAAAGCAGCTGCTGAGACCATCCATCCAGGTGTAAAAGAGAAGGAAGTAGCGGCTGAAATCGAGTATGCAATGCGTATGGCAGGTTCAGACGGAGTTGCCTTTGAAACAATAGTTGCTTCTGGGTACTGTTGCGCTTATCCTCATGGCACTTTCTTAGAAAAGATTATTCAAGAAGGCGATTTTGTGGTAGTTGATTTAGGCGCTATTTATAAGAATTATCGATCGGACATTTCACGAACATTTATAGCAGGCAATGCTTCAGACAGACAGACAAGAATCTACCAAACCGTAAAGTCGGCTCAGCAAAAAGCCTACGAATCTATAAAACAGGGCATTTTGGCTAGCGAAGTTGACTCTGCAGCCAGACGGGTGATTGAGGAAGCGGGGTTTGGAAAGTTCTTTGTTCACAACCTTGGCCACGGTGTCGGTTTAGATATCCATGAAGCTCCAATCTTGAGTCCCGACAGCAAAGACATCTTAGAAAAAGGCAATGTGGTCACCATTGAACCTGGTATTTACGTGCCGGGTTTTGGTGGGGTACGAATTGAAGACACAATGTTGATCACGAAAAGTGGCGCAGAGAAATTGACGGCTGCACCCACCTTACCGTAATACAAAACTAAATAACAACTAACTGCACTTTTTGTATTTTAGATAATTTTTGATAAGAAATCCACATGGTAGATATCTTAAAAGATGTTATTACTGGAGCGCAAATAATGTTAGTAAACAACAAAATACAAGAAATTATTAGAAATGTCTTATACTAAGCCCTTCTGGCGACCTTCAGTAATGAATGCGCCAATGAGTACACCTACTCCTAAAGCAATAGAGGCAAGGGCAAAAGTTTCATGGTGAATGTCTTTTATCTGGAACCAGACTCCAAACGTTACCTCTTGATGAAACAGAATCAAGAAAGCCAAAACAAAAAATACGACAGCAATTAGAACCGCAACCCAACGATCTCTCAATTTAAATCACCAAACGATAATAAACAATCAAGGTTTTAAATCTAGTTAAATAAATAAAATATTTTTACTTAAAATAGATTATTATGAAATGAGGAACAAGTTTGGATACCGATTTTTTGGGTAAACTCGGCCACAAAGATATCACAAAAGCGCAATTGTTACAAATTGTTGAATCAAATTTTGGTTTAGTTCCAGATCTGTTAAGGGCACAGACTTCTAATGCCACAGATAGATATGGCTGTGGAAAAGTGCTAATGGATTTAAGCGAAAAACATCCAGATATGATTTACCCATACATGGATAGCTTCATTGAGCTCCTAGACAGTGAACACGATTCTAAAGTGGAATGCGATTGCAATAATGGCAAACCTAACGAAAGTTGACGTAGACATAAGGTTTGATGCAAATTTTGACAAATACTATGGTCTTCTTAAAGATGAATACATGGTTTCAGTAGCTAATGTTGTGAAAAACTAGCAAAAAATTGCACTTGAAAAACCCTAGCTTACACAAAGAATATTAAGTGAATTGCTGACCCAAAATTTGGAATTGACACCTCACCTAAACTGAAGAATGCAAACTAGTCATAGCGGAACATGCAATCATAACCTTCATCATAGTCTTTGACCAAATCGAATGTGAAAAAAGTCTTAATCTTCGCTCAAAGACACACTAACAGTTCAAGAGTGACTTTAAAAGAAGAATCGAAAAGACTAATTAAAATTGGCGTTAACTGGTTGAACCGAAGGAAAAATAGTCGACGTTCCTGCTTCCACGAGATTGATTCAACCTCGCTAAGTGTATGGATGTTGGTGGGCCCGGGGCGATTTGAACACCCGGTCAACAGATTATGAGTCTGGCGCTCTAGCCGGACTGAGCTACGGGCCCACTTCACTATTCTCTAATATTGCTGTTCCAGTACAGATTTAAACATTTTCCGATTTTCATTCTTTAACTTACCGATAACTGAAAATCTTCTAATTAGGGGTTGCCAAACCATTTCTCGTACCATACGTTGAACATTGAGAGACAGTCTTTTTGCCATGCTTGTTCGCCTTCGTCTTTTCGGAGACAGTTGACTAGTTCCAAGTTACGGGTAATTTCTGCTTTTGCCTCTTTTATTGCCGAGTCAACGTCGTCGAGCATATCGTTGCCACCTGTAGAATATTCTTTAGTTGTTTGTCTTAGGAACACTCGTTTGTGTTTGATTAATTCTTCAATTTTGCCCTCACTCATTGTGCGCACCAGTAGAGAAGTTCTGTTTTTGTCGCAATTTAACGTTGTGTTCGTTCGAAATGGAAGAGGTATTCTTGAGCGTACCCAGCATACCGTCCAAAGTAGGATCGTGCGAATTCGCCGATTTTTTGGTATTCGAAGTTGGTTACTGAGTTGTGACTCTGCATTTTTTTGACTATTTCGGCAGGTAGATGGTTAGCGTAATGGTTTAGAATAACGCGTTTTACCCAAACATCCACGGGAAAAGCCTCCATTTTTTCAAGTGAAAAAAGCAAAACGCAATCAGCCACTTTCAAGCCAACCCCAGAAAATTCTAAAAGCGCTTTTCTTGCTTCAAGATACGGAATAGTCTTCAAAGCTTCAAGGTTATTGATTTCATCGTGGATTTTCTTTGCTGTTTTTTGCACGTACTTGGCTCTATAACCTAAACCGCAGTCCTGCAGACCTTTCTCACTTGCCTTCGTCAATTGTTCAATAGTTGGAAAAGTGTAAAACTCTAAGCCATCGAATAACTGCTTTTCTCCGTACTTTATTGAAAGTTTCTTAAGCATTAGTTCGATAGCGGCAATGCTCTTGTAGGTGGCGCATATGAAGCTGATTAGGCATTCCCAAGGCAGTTGTCTGACAATTCGAAGCCCGTCAAACCTTTGCAGAGCGCTCCGAACAAAATCGTCTTTACCAATACAACTTTTTATTTTTTCTAAATCATCGTTTAGCCCAAAATAGTTTTGCACAAATTCCCTGGAGACATTCTCAAACTCTAACTGGGCACCGAATTGGCGTATCTTAACAACATGTTCGCCGACGACGCCATACCACCAACCGTCAAATTTCCGCCACCTAAAAACCTGACCGCAACGAAGCGAAAAATCCAAATCAAACTCGACGTCAAGCTTCAATGTGCATTTACTCCATAAATTTCTCGGGTTTGGGCACTTCGGGGGCTAATCCTTTTCTTCGCCTCAAATCACTGACTACTTCCAAAGAGAGTTTGGCAGACATTTTATCCCAGTGATCAAAGAACATTTGCCAAAATGCCCTACCCGAAGTCGCTGTTCTCATTTCTTTTGAGAAGCCGAAAGTTTCAGAGACAGGGATGAAGCCGCTGATAATCGTGAGAAGCCCTTTTTGCTCAAACAATGTGACTTTTCCATGGCGAGTGCTCAGTATTCTTGAGGATTCACCTGCTAATTCGGTGGCGACGGAGATTATAACTTTGTAAATGGGTTCAAGTAAGACTGGCTCAGCGGTTAGAAAGCTTGCGAAAAGGGCTTTACTTACGCCACGCATAATTTCTGATCCGTTATCACTATTTTGATTTAATTGTAAATCAGCCAAGTTCACTTGTAAATGCCAGATAGGTTCACCACAGAGTGGACCAGCCTTGCAAGCAAATTCAAACCCAGCAATAATAGCTTCTAAATCCTCTTCAGAAATCTGTTCCGTTTTTCCACTGCAATCTAAAAGCACGTTTCGATGTTCATCGATAGAAAGAACATTGCCCGAATCAGGCTCGGAAGAAGGGGGTGCATCCTCGGTTTCAGGCATAACCTGCAACCAAAAACTATTCTGTTTATTGGGGCTTTTTGATAAAGCAATTGAGCCTCTTTTCTGAACGCTTTCCATGTAAACAATTCTTGGAGAAGATACTGTGACATCTATACCAAAGGTGTTTCTCAGTTCATGCGTGGCTATTTCTAAATGCAATTCGCCCATGCCGCTGAGTAAGTACTCACCAGTTTGCTTATCGGCAGCTACCTTGAGGTTGGGATCTTCGATGGAAAGTTTCTCAAGGGCATCTAGCAAGAATGGAATATCTTGGGTTTTTTTAGGTTCTACTGCTAGAATTACCACTGGTTCGGAAACATATGATATTCCTTCAAAAGGCACCATAGTGTCTTTATGGGCTAAGTCCACGAGCGTTTCGCCCGCCTTAACTTTTCCAGTCAACGTGAAGGAGGCTAAACTTCCAGCTGAAATCTCGGTGACTTCCTCTCGAAGTGACCCCATATCAAGTGAGACTTCTTTAACTTCTGTCTCAGAAAGGGCAGATACAAGATGCAGCTTATCACCTTTTTTGACGATGCCAGAGAAAACTCGACCAGTTCCCACGGTGTCGCCGTTTGGGTCAATATGCACGTTGGTCACATACATGATAGTGGGCGTTTCATCTCGGCATTGAATTAAGGCTTTGCCAATATTGGAGTTGATTTGTCCGTCCCAAATCTTTTCGGTACGATATGCTTGAGCTTCCCTAGGATTTGGAATTACGTTAATTGCCATTTCAAAAATTGCGTCGTATACTGGAAAAGTTGTCTGCAATTTCATCTGGTGACCAAGGGCATATGCTTTTTTTATGTCTGAAAATTTAATGGCTTGTTTCTTCGCCATTTTCAAGGTGAAGCCCCAACCGTGCAAGGCAGAACCAAAAGCCACGTTTCCCAATGAAGCATCTATTCTCCATTGATTCTTGAATTGGGGTTCTGCGTAGGTTTCTATTAAGTCGTTGAATTTACTGATTATTTGGTCAAGTTTTTTCTGTATTTGATCCTCATTTAATTGTAGCTCAGCAATTAATTTATCGACTTTGTTTATGAAAAGCACTGGACGAACCCGTTCTTCGAGGGCTTGTTTTGTAACAATTTCAGTTTGAGCCATAATTTCCTCGACAGCATCCACAACCACGATTGCACCATCGATAACTCTCAATGCGCGGGTTACTTTGCCAGTGAAATCAACATGACCTGGCGTATCTACAAGGTTTACAATGTAGGGTCTGCCTGTGGCTTTGTAGAGTAGACTGATGTTGGCTGTTTTTATGGTGATTTTGCGTTTCTGCTCTTCTTCTAGGTAGTCAAGTACTCTTGCCATTCCAGCCATTTTGGTCGAAAGCAATCCAACGCCAGCCAACAAAGAATCCGCAAGAGTGGTTTTGCCATGGTCGATGTGCGCAATTATGCCTATGTTTCGGATAAGCTCTTTTTTGCCCATTAATTGCTGAATTTCAAGGATTTGTTTGAACCTAGGCATCTGTTAACCCGTCATCAATGCTGTTGACATAGATGCTCTTCTTGAATTAATAAGAATAACTAAACTCACTAAGGGCAGGGTAGGCTCTATCGAGAGGTTATAAATTAATTGAAGGAAGCATGAAGATCCGGTTAGGAGATGTTCCAAATGTCTTTGTCAAGCCGTCCAGTCAACACGCTCGCACCCGCCAAAGCAAAGTAGACAGCCGTCACCAAATTGTATAAAGGAGGATAAAACGAGTTTGTAGCGGCGTATTGCCAAATTTCCCCCTGATTAGAAGTAATGCGCAATTGAAATGATTTAATTCATCCCACTGAATCGGAATGTAATTTAAGTTTAGGATAACAAGAAAAGCATAAACAAATACAAACATTAAAAGAATTAACTGCCATTTACCAAGTCGTAATTCTAACCGTGATGGCAACCTCAATTTTTCCATTTCTTACTTAAATCCACAACTCTGATCAATTAGTTTAGGAAAAAAGCACTTAAGCTTTAATTAACTAACTCCGCTGCAATGGACAATAGAGGACAAGAAGTGAAACAGCCAAGAATAATTGCTTTGGAAAACCTCGATGAGGAACCTTATGCATCAATTGTGTGTTATCCAAGAACAAACCCTGCAGAAATCTATCATCGCATAGAGGAAATGCAAAAGCATGGGGTTAAATCTATTGAATTTGTAGGGAAAACCAATGCTTCCAACATTCCTGTACTTGGAAAAGGTTACGTTGGAGTAGTCGTAGTTGCAAATTTGAAGGGCCAAAAGGTGGCGTTAAAAATGCGCCGAATCGATGCGGATCGGCTAGACTTTAGACATGAAGCAGAAATGCTCCAGAAAGCTAACGTAATCGGTGTTGGTCCCAAATTTATTGCGGTAAGCAACAACTTTCTCTTGTCCCAATTAATTGATGGTGATTTACTTGAGGATTGGCTGCAAACTCCAAGAGAAAAAGGACTTATTCGCAAGGTTTTAGTCGACATTTTGGAGCAATGCTGGAGTCTTGATGAAGCTGGCTTAGATCATGGGGAACTCAGCAAAGCTCCTAAACACTTGCTGGTTGATAAATTGGATAAACCTTTCATTGTTGATTTTGAAACGGCAAGCGTAATGCGGAAAGTGATTAATGTTACCTCGGTTTGTCAGTTTCTTTTTATGGGAAACAGTAGAGCTGCAAAGATGTTGGATGAAGTTTTCGGCGAGAAAAATAGGTTATCATTAATTTCTGGTTTGAAAAAGTTTAAGAAGAATTCGAATAGAGAGAATTTTGAAGATTTATTAAAAATGTGCCTTTAGGCTACGATATCTTGCAGTCTTTTTTGTTTGATTGCATCTTTAAATTCCATTGCTATTCGTCGACCCATGTACATGTTCTCGCCATACTTCAGATAGGCGTATGGCGATGTTCCGATTCCGACATTAGTTCCTGCAACGATCCTTGCACTGATTTCGAATGTGTAAATTTTTGCTTCGTCGGTAATTACAGTTTCAAGGCAGAAGGGTCCAATGATTCCAGGAGGAGCAAGTTCAAGTGCTTTTTTGTGCACGTTTTCTCCCATACG
Organism: Candidatus Bathyarchaeota archaeon; assembly: GCA_963831895.1. Lineage (GTDB taxonomy): Archaea > Thermoproteota > Bathyarchaeia > Bathyarchaeales > Bathycorpusculaceae > Bathycorpusculum. Next base: position 16,133 of record CAWHSD010000021.1, on the reverse strand, counting down.
CATGATTTCAGGCAACAACGATTCTCGAAGAACAATTGGGAAGTTGCCAATTACAGTATAAGTGGGGTTTATGTCGATTTCAAGCTGTTGGCAGGCAGGAATTTTGCCAATCGAGTCCACCGCGGATTCGTAGCGACGGTCAACGCAGAGCATCTCGACATCATCGTTTATGATGGAGCTAAAGTAGCTTGGGTAAACGTTAACGCCCAATGCGTACTCTTGCAAGTGAATACTTGGCAAGTCGTCCTCTGTGAGCATGCCACGTTTGACCATTTCGTTGAATTGTTTATAAAAGTTCTTGGGTGAGTTGGCGAGGAAGTACCCTCTTCCTCCTTTGGCACCCTGGAGTTTTGCGATGATTAGGCGATCGATGTCTTCGGGTGTCTTGAATGTTGCGGGTAGTCTTAGTCCAGCTTGACGTAGCCATTCCTCTTGGCTTTTGCGGTTTGCCTCCCAATGGAGCAGTTCGCGGTTGCCAAACATAGGCACCATAAGGCTGTCAGTCAACTCTTCTGTGCTAAGGTACGCCGTAAATGAACCATGAGGAACCAAAACCACGTTGAGCTTTCGGAGCCGCTCCTGCATTTTTTCTCCCAACAACTCTGTGAAGTCTTTAACTATGATTAATTCGTCAACTAACGGGTACTTCTTGTACATTATGGCATCTTTTTCTTTACAGATGCAAACAGTTCGAAAACCTTCTTCTTTGGCACCCTTGAAAATGTTCAGTGAACTATGCGAGCCTAATGTACCAATGGCAAGCTTGCTTTGATCATATGTGCTGATGATTTTGCCGATGTCTGTCCCTGTTATCATGTTACCACTTCGGCGAGTCTATGTTTCCTGACTGCACGTTTTATCTCCATGGCGACTCGTTTACCTGGACCCACTTCCACTCCGTACTTGTATTTCATATAGGGTGAAGTTGGCTCAACGCAGGGGCAGCCTGGAACACGCGGGCTAACGTCGAAAACGCGGAATTCTAAGTCTTTGGTTATTGCACCTTGAAGTGCAAAGAGTCCAATCATGCCTGGCGGGAACTCTTTTTTACAAACATTTACGAATCGTTCTGCTGCTTCAAAGATTTTTTCAAGTTGACTTTCCCTCATGGTTGCGCCCATGTGCCCGATTTCGATGTTCTGTGTGGGTATGTTGAGTTCGAGTTGTTCTTTGGCCGGTAGATCGAGAACGCCGTCGATGTCGGTCTGGATTCGTCTATCAAAGCCAAGGAGGTCGATGTCGTCAGTTAAGGGTGACCAGAAGTAGTTTGCGTTAAATTTGGCTCCTATAACATATTCTTCAATAACGGATTGATTGAGAGCATCACGTGTTATTATGCCTGCTTTTATGCGTTTTTGGGCTTCCTGCTCATACTCCTGCGGCGTCGAAGCATAGAAGAATGCGCGTTCAATGGCTCGTCCTTTTTCAGCGACTTTCACGATAGCTGGACAATCTATTTCGGCTGGAGATTTGAAGGCGCGGGGAAGTTTTATTCCTGCTTCCTTTAAAAGCCAGAGCTGGTTTTTGGGGGCGGTTCGCTCTTCAGTTTTAAGTAGGTATCTGTTGCCCATTAGGGGAACTGTGAATTTCTGTTCAATGGCTTCATAGCCTGCATATACGCTAAAAGATCTGTTGGGGACAAAGACTGTGTTTAGGTCGGTTAGCTGCTTTACTACTTCGGGAGTTGTGATATCAGCGAATTTATCAAGAATAATGAATTTATCAAAGATGTTTCGATAATATCGGGCATAAGTTTTTTCTCTCCCGCTTTGGCAAACAACTACAGTTTTGAAGCCTTCCTGTTTAGCACCTGAAGCAATTTCCAACGCCGAATGAGAACCTAAGACTCCTATGTAGATTTTCTCTTGATTATATTCGGCTAAGGTTTGTTTGATTTTGTCTTGCATCATGCTTTTTCACCCATAAAGTCTTTGTAACCGTTAATTACTTTAGCTATCTTTGGAGTATCAAACAGTTTAATGTTTGTCATCTCGTTTGCAACTGCCATGTACATTTGGCTGATGATTGTTTTAAGTTTGGGGTCCAGTTTGGGCGGCTGCGACTTGCAAAGAGACTTCCAATCTTGAACTCCTTTGGCTTCCGCATCTTTCTTAGCCTGCTCCAAATCGTTGTACCAACCCGTTTTCTTGTAGAATTGTCTGGCAACCTCTTTGCTGACGTGGACGCCTTTGTAAGTAAAGCGACATTCATCTAAAGTGCCTAAAACATCCACGAGCATAAGCTTTCTTTTATTATCGAACGCCAATTCGATCTTGCCATCCTCATTCTTTAACTCTGCGTTTGAGGCAGCATTGGTTATTGTTTCATCTGCTTTCAAGAGAACAGTTTTTATATCAACGAGTTCTGGATCAGTTAAGCCAGCGATTTTCTGTGCCTCTGACCAGGTGACGTAACGGTCGGTTTCTTCCAGTTTTGTACTTACATCGAAGATTGGTTTGGAAAGAGTTTCGCCTGGTTTAGGTTGGTGTTCTAAGCCGAGATCTTTTAAGGTTACTTTCCCTGTTGCCAACCGTTTGAATACTGATGATCCATCTGGCAATCCATTTCTATAAATTATTTCGAGTGGGATAAGGCAATTTTTGAGATCAGAAGTGTAAATGCTGTAATCGTGAACTATTTTTCCATTTGCCACAGTTGTTTTGGGTCTGAAAACATTAACCAGAGCAACTTCCATTGCGCTTGAAGGCGCCTTGAGCTCACCAACTTTGACGGCTTTACCTTTCTCGTTTACTAACCCTTTGTAATGGGTCTTAACGCCTACCTTTTCAAGTTGCTCAAAACAATAGGATCCCATAAGACATAGGGCTGCGCCTTTTCCCTCGATGTGATCGGGCATTTCGCCCCAGTCAAAAACGCTGTAACGGTCTGAAAACAGGAATCTGCCTGTGCCCAACTCGGTTTTGGTTGGTTTCTTAATCACTTTTAGGTCTTTTACGCTGCCCATCGTGGTTACCTCAAATTGTTTGGTAATTATTGTTTTTGTGCTTATATCGCTTTATCTAGCACTCGCTTTGAAACAAAATAAGAAGATTAATCTAAAACTAACAGTTCCATTTTCAAGCAAAACCAGCTGATTTTATGGGTATGAAACAATATTTCTCCTAAGCACTTCTACTCTGCTTGGCAAGTTCACAATTATTTTTTTGCTCTAAAAAACATTTGGTCGCTCTTAATGCTTTTAAAACTTAAAGAGGTTAATTTAGTTTTTTTATTGATTCGTTTGCTCTGTCGAGTTCTTTCTTTTTGTTATCTTGGTATGCTTTCATATTATTTTCAAGTTCTTTGTCATGTAGCCCTAAAATTTTTGCAGTTGCGATTGCTGCTCCTTCAGGTTCAATAGTTACAACCGAGCCTATGCCACTTGGCACTCTTAGAGAAGAGATAATGTCTGCGCCTGCGAATTTGTCGCTGTAAGGTGGGCAAGCGATTACGGGTTTAGTTGTGTTGCCATCGATGAAAGCACTTAGGGCGTTTGAGCGGCCTGCAACTGTGACAAAAACCACGTTTTCTTTTTCAAATTCTTTAATTATTTCAAGTACCTTCTCTGGAGTTTTATGGGCAGACGCAACTCGAAACTCGTAGTTTACTCCTAAAAGTTTAAGGAATTTTGCGATTTCACGTGAGAAATCTAAATCCCGGTCTGAACCCATAGTTATAATTGCTTTTCCAGCCATATCCAAACCACTGCAGAATGCTAATTGGAAACTGGCTAATTAATATTTAACAACGCTCAAAAAAAAGATGAGAAAAATTTAGTTTTCTCCAAAGAATCTTTGTTCAAATCGTTTAACCCATGAAGGTGCCTTAATTAAAGCATAGATCAATGTGCCAAGTAAACCAAAACCAACTGCAATCAAAAGAGGCATAAGAATGTATACTACTATTGGAGCACCCTCGATGATGAAGACAAAAGCTAGAAAAATCCATATGGAAGTCATAACACCTGAAAGAACGATGCTAATTGTTAGGAAGGCTTTTACTATTGGTTGAAGGCTTGTTTTTTTGGATAAAACTGCGATTTTTACGTATTTCTCATCTTCAGAACTAATTTTTTGCTCTATTAGATTAAGATGTTCGATGGCTTTTTGGCCGAAAGGAGTTAAGATATAATGTTGATTGTTGTTTTTTTCGATTTGTCCTTTTAATTGTTCTAAATGATAGTTCAATTTTCCTGTTGACATTCCAAGTTCAGTAATTAATTGGGTATAGGAGATGCCTTGGTTTTTGGATTGGATCAGTCTAATTATTGTTCTTCTATTTGAGTGTGCTAGGGCTTGGAAAGTGACGTTTTCGATTTGTTCATTTTGATTATTCATTTATTTTATCTCAGAAACATATTGTTTCATAAGCGCTTAAATCGGTTTTTAACAATTTTATCTTGACAACCTTCCCGTTGTTGCAATCCACCAACCGACAAGCGACTTTAGTTCGAAAGGATGCAGGAAAAAAGAATCTGGAAGAAAAAATAACAGTAAATTGGGTAAGTAAAGACCAGACTGAGTGTAGCAAATAGATTATTCCAAAGGCAAATCAAGCTCAGCGCCAATTACGTTTTGAAAAGAAGAGAGGACGCTGAACCAACAACTCAAGAAGCAACTCAGTTAACCGTTCTGCCTTTGCCTCAACTTCAGCACTCAAGCCTTCACCAAACTCCATGTTCTTTGGCTCAATCAGCAACAGACCGATTTTTGCATTTGTCGTTTTTTTGAGGTGTTCACAGAAAATTTTCAAAGGCAATGCATGAGTAGAAATTGCGGAGTAATCCATCATTCTTTCTGCATCAACTAATCTGGCTTCGCCAGGTTTTAGCTCCAGAAAAGCAGCGTCGATCAAAATGATATGAGTAGGTTTGAATTTCTCTATCTCAGATAAGTAGTTTTCTGGAACCGTCTCACATTCCAAAAGACAAACGGTATCTGGAACTTTGCCCCGCAAATTCTCAACAATTTTTAACCCCACATAATCATCTGAGCGAATCGGATTCCCAACTCCGGCTACAACAATTTTTTTGGCATCTACGAACCAGTTTTTAAGGTCTTCTTCAACTGAATTAAACATAAAAACACCTGTTAAGAAAGTAATTGGGTTAAGTTAGTAAAGATTGCCTCGAAATGCCTGATGGAAAAACGTCTGATTAATTGATGATGAGAGTTTTGCACCAATCAATAATTTGTTTTTCCGAGTCAGCCTTGGTTTCTAATGGGTTGATTAACGTGAGTTCTCCAATACATTCAGAGTGGGGCATCAAAGCTTTTGTTTCGTTGATAGCTTGAGGTTTTTTGCCTCCTTGTGTGAAGAAAACAGCTACTTTCTTATCTGCAAGATCTTGGTTTTTTAGGTAAGTCAAGATTGCCGGAGAAGGTCGTCCAGCCCAAACAGGAGTTCCAAAAATTACTAAATCATATTCAGCGGGAGACTTCTTGATTGGAGCTATCTCAGTTTTTTTGCCTCTTCTAGCATCAGCACCACCGCTTAGATAAGCAAGTGCGCCAGTTCTCTTTTTGAGGTCAACGACTTCCTCGAGGTCCGCACCTATTTCTGCAGCAATTGTTTCAGCGACGAAACGCGCGTTGCCAGTACGAGTATAATAAACGACTAAACTTTTCAAGTGGAATCCCTTAACAAAGTATTATTCGATTTGAATCGCATATAAGATTTACTTTTATGTTGAAAAATAAAATAATAAAATTGGGAAAACCCAAAGAAAAATGGGCTAAACTATCTAGACACTGTACTGACTAATTGTTTTTGGGCGTTGAAGACTTCAACAGTTAATGGCATTTGGCCGATTGCCGCATGGGTTGCACATCCAAAGCATGGATCGTAAGCTCTGAAAGCCATTTCAATCCTGTTAAGGATCCCTTGGTCGACTTTACCGCTGTGAATTAAGCCTTTTGCTGCGTCCCTAACGCTCATGCAGATTGCTGGATAATTGTTTGTGGTTGCAACAATTAGGTTTACGTCTTTTACTAGAGCATCTTTATCCAAAGTGTAGTGGTGAATTAGTGTGCCGCGTGCTGCTTCAACTATGCCAACTCCTTCAGTGGGTTCGCCTGGAGTATTACGTACGTTTGTGCCGGTGATTTCGGGGTCTTTAACCAACTCCATAGCCCTTTCTGTTGCATAGAGTAGTTCAATTAGTCTTGCCCAATGGAAAGCTAAGGTGCTGTGAACTGGTTTGCCCCCCAGAGTCTTGTACATTTCTTGGTATTCTGCTTGCGCAAGTGGAGTTGCCATTCCGTCAGATGCGTTTAAGCGTGCAAGTGGTCCAACGCGATAGACGCCACTATCTGGACCTGCAACTTGCCCTTTCCAGCCGATTGCTTTAAGGTATGGGAATTTGCTGTAAGTCCATTCTTCGACATGTTCGCCTATGTGAGTGAGATAGTCTTTGGATTCAAACTTGAGGAATTCCTTTCCAGTTGGATCTACAACCCGGATTTTACCGTCGTAAAAGTTGACTTTGTTGTTGTTGTCGACCATGCCCATATAGTAGGTTGGCATCGTGTAATTGGGGCTTTTTATCATGTCGACGTATTTTGTGTTGCCCAATACTATGTCGTGGAAGATTTTTAGAGTGAACTTTGCAAAATCGACGCAGGAAGCAGCCATCTTTTCGATTTCTTGTCTGTTCTCTTCGCTAAGTGCTTTGGAGATTCCGCCTGGCAATCCACAGACTGGGTGAGTGGCTTTGCCGCCGATGATTTCAGTTATTTTTTGTCCGTATGCACGGTGTTTAATGACTTCCGCTGCAATAGGCATGCCAACTTTCTCGATTACACCTAAGATGTTGCGTTTTTCTGCTGGTGCATCTGGTCCAACTATGAAGTCTGGTCCGCCTAGATAGTAAAAGTGTAATGTGTGGTCGTAAATGAAGTAAGCAGTGTACATGAGTTCCCTTAGTTTCTTTGCTGGCGAGGTCGGTTCAACATTGAACGCTGCATCTAGAGCTTTAGCAGCCGCAAAGTGGTGGGCAACTGGACAGACTCCACAGATTCGGGTTGTTAGTTGAGGCATGAGTTCAGCTCTTCGGCCAATACAGAATTTCTCGAAACCTCTTAATTCAGGAATTTTCAGGTATGCATTCTCGACTTCACCTTGGTCGTTTAGGAAAATGGATACGTTTCCGTGTCCTTCAAGTCTAGTGATTGGGTCTATTACTATTTCTTTCATTTTTACATCACCTTTCTTCTTAAGATTGAATTAGGTAAACTATACATGTAGACTGTACCGACGGGGTCTTTGACTTGGTTGATTAAAGTTTCAATTTCTTTTTCGGTGTATTTTGATTTACCCGGTTCATTATCATAACCAAGAATTGTGGCTAATGCAGATAACATTGCTGCACCTTGTTCTGGGACATTTGGTGCTGGTCCTCCGCATCCCGTGCATGGCATGTCAACTTTTAGACATTGAGCGCCACAACCGCTTCTAGTCGCCATTCCCATGCAGATTATGCCTTGTTCCATTAGGCATTTTTCTGGTTCCGGAGTTTTCTCATAAACACGGTAGATTTTATCAATTTTTTTGTTTTCGCGTTTTCGGGGACATTCGTCGCATACTGCTTTAAGTGGTGCAAGTACAGAACCCTTTGGTGGCAGTTTATTGCTCGCAATTGCATCAACAGCAGATGCGATTAGTTTAACTGGTGGAGGGCAACCTGGAAGGAAATAATCCACGCCTACAGTCTGAGATAGGGTTTTAACGGTATCGTAGAATTCAGGGATTTTCAAGGTTCCTTCTTTTACTTGAGTTTGATTTTTTGGAGTTGTCCCTTGCGGGTTTATGTTCGATTTATCTTTTATATAAACTTGATCGAAAATTTCTTTTTTGGTGTTTAGATTTGCTAACCCGGGAATGCACCCTTCGTGGGCACACGAGCCAAAGGCAACTAAGGTTTTGGATTTTGCTCTTAGCAATTTAGCCATGTGTTCTTGTTCTGAGTTGCGAATGGAACCGTTAAAGAAGGTTATATCTATGTGGTTGTCTGGTAGTGCTTCGACGTCTTTGTATTTGACATCTATCGCTACTGGCCAGAACACTATGTCAGCGATTTTTACAACGTCAAGGATTTTCTCGTTTAAGTCTAAAACGGCTATTTCGCAACCGCCGCAGCTTGCAGCCCAATAGAAGGCTATTTTTAATTTTTCAGTCACGGTTTGTTTGCTCCCTGGTTCAATTGTTTTAATAGGTTTGATGAGTTTACTCGGAGTTCATTGAACGCCAACTCTTCAGGTGTCATACCCATTGCTAAACCAAGCAGTTGTGGGTAATGAAGTATTGGAATACCGTAGGTCTCATTAAACAGTTTTTCTATGCGTAACTCGTTAGTGTCATACATAATGTGGCAGAATGGGCAAATAGTGATTAATGCTTGGGCTTCAACTTGCTTAACATGATTTAGTTTGTCTCTTGCCAATGCCAACGCAACTTTGTCGCTTACTCCAACGCTAGGTGCACCACAGCATTCTGTTTCGTCGATGTAATCTAGGCATGTTGCGCCTGTTGCTTCGATAAGGGTTTTTAGGGTTTGCGGATCTTCTGGATCGTCAAAACCAATAATTTCTTTAGGTCGCAATATATGGCAGCCGTTATGTTCAGCAACCTTCAAACCCGTTAAGGGTTTAACGACGGATGCCTTAATTTTTTCATATCCAACATCTTCCCTTAATAGCTGCAAAAGATGTTTTGCTTCAATAGTTCCTTTGAATTCCACGCCTACCTCTTTGAGGTGACTGTTGATTTGCTCTCTAAGAACTTTATCTTCCTTTAGGGCTTTGTTAACTTTCTTTAAAGTTCCAGCGCAACCGGGACAAAGAGTAAGAATGTTTAGTCCTTGCTGCTCAGCTAACGCTAAGTTCTTTGCAGCTAAAATTAGCATGGTTTCATGGCTTACAGGATCAAGAGGTAAACCGCAACAATTGAATTCGGGCATTTCCACAAGTTCAACACCGAATTTAGTGAGAACTTTTCTTGAAGAAATTTCATAAGACGAAACACGATACGGAATAGCGCATCCAAGAAATATCAGATATTTATTGGCCACTTGGTTTTTCTCCGACAGGTTTCTGGATTTTTTCTATGAATTTTATTCCATTTAATATTTTGCAGACTTTTTCCGGGTTGCCCTTTGGCAGCGGTGGAAGTCCTTGGGATTCACGTTTTTTAATTCTAAGTTCAGGTATTTTGAAGGCGTACCCTGATTCTAGAAGGCTTCCGGCTTGATCTTTGAATACTTGTGGGAAGCAACCTTTTTCTGCCGCTAAATTTCGGAATGCACGTATTACGTTTGCCACTTCGATGTCTTGAGGGCAACGGTCCGTGCAAGTGTAGCAGGCTGCGCAAAGCCATAAGGTGTCGCTGTTTAATACGCGATCTTTTAATCCTGTTAAAGCCAGGTGAATAAGCGTTCTGGGACGATAACTGTCGCTAAAGCGTGCAACTGGACAATCTGAGGTGCATGTTCCGCACTGGAAACATTTTAGAATTTTTTCGCTCCCGTGGATTTTTGCGAGTTCATATTTGAATTTTGGGTCAAGTTCGGAAGCTTTTATGGGTTGGTCTTTACTTTGAATGGGTGTTGTTGATACCTCAGACATTAGTTTTAACCTTGACTACTAATTTTGACAGCACCGTTTGTGCTTAAACTCAGAAAAGTCCGTATCCACTAATAAAGTTTCAGCCAAACCTTCAACATTTCTTCCTTGACTTAATTAAATAACAAAAGCGTTGAGTAGAGAGTTAGAATTAAATGTTCTAAAATCTACTTAGAAAAATGGGTTTCCTGTTAGATTCCTTCCTCCCAAAGAAAAGGAGATTCAGAGTTTAGCTGAGGTACCTATAAAAGAAAGAAAAAGTTGGTTATTCTCGGCATTGACGAAGGGTACGCAGTTCATCAATTGTTTTGTTTAAAACTGTCTTGTCCGTGATAGATTCAACGGTTGAGACTGGCAAACAAACCGTTACTTTTCCAAGATAAGGATGTTTGAACCCTAGTTTTTTTGATGCTTCCTCACTTAAGGAGACAAATAAATTGATTATTTGCCAATTACTTGTATCCAATTCTGCGCTATGCACTTCACCTAAAACAAAACCGTCGGAAGTGACAGCGGGTTTCCAAAATAACTTTGTAATTTCAACCATAAAAAAACCTTAACTAGTAAATATCAAGCGCTTCTTTATATCTGTTTTTTAAAGACATCTATAAGAAGTTTTTTTAATTTCAAAAAACATGTTTTATTTGGTGTTTTATTGGCGTCTTCTGAAAAGCAATCCAACCTGAAACAACTTTCCCCTGAAGAACAAAAGGTTATCGTTAATAAAGGAACAGAAATACCTTTCACCGGGAAATACTATGCGTTTTGGGACAAAGGAACTTATGTTTGCAAGCGTTGCGGCGCAAAACTTTATCGTTCCGAGAGTAAGTTTGAAGCAAACTGTGGTTGGCCAAGTTTCGACGATGAAATTCCAGGTGCAGTAAAAAGAATACTTGATCCTGATGGAAAACGAACCGAAATACAATGCATAAATTGCGGGGCGCACCTCGGACACGTTTTCACTGGAGAGCATTTAACAGAAAAAAACACACGCCATTGTGTCAATTCAATGTCGATGGATTTTATTCCAGACAAAAACCCATAGCTTCGCGCGAAAGAGTTATAGACGACCTAGCCCAAGATGGACATAATAAGTGAAAAACCAGATATGTCTACACCCTCACCAATTCCTTTACCGGAAACAAATTTTCTCGGAATATCCTTCGGTCTCATTCTAGAGATATTACTCATCGCAGTAATAGCGATAACCTTTGAAAGATTAATCAGCCGGTATCTCTCACATTTTGCAAAACGTATCAAGCTTGAACCCAGCACAGGAAACAATCTAGTCCTGACGTTTAGAATTCTAATTCTAATACTTGCTGTTTTATCGGTAAGCAGTTTGGGCGGAGTACAAGCCGAATGGTTGCTGTCGGTTTCCGCAATAGGAGGCGCTGCAGTGGGTTTTGCGTCACAAAAAACTCTGGGCAACTTTATTGCTGGACTTTTTCTTTTGGCGGCACATCCTTTCAAGGTAGGCGATTATGTAAAAATTGGCGTTGTTGAGGGCATCGTTCAAGAGATAACCATGAATTATACTAAAGTGTTGACTTCTGGCCACAACATAGTTTCAGTAACCAATCTTCAAATTTTAGATCGAGATATAACTAATTACCTCTTTGAAAGCTCAAAAAATTTCTGCCTTTATTGTTACACTTTTGAAATAGGGTTTGACCACAGTATCCCGACTGAAAAATTAAATCAATTGTTCAACAAAATTTTTGATAGTTACTCAAGAGTATTGCCCAGAAGGCCAACCTTCATGCTTGTTCGGTCGGGAGCTTTTGAAAGAGTGTATTTAGTCTACCTTTACGTTGACAAACCTCAGGAAATCTTTACTTTGAGACCTAAGATCGCTGATGAAATGTTCCAGTGTTGGGATGAAGAAAGAGCAAAACTAAAGAATTTAACGGAAAAGCCCAAAAACCAAGCAGGATAGATTATTATGTCAAATAAAAAACATGAACTAATAGCAAAACCATCAAACCTTTCGAGCTTAATTAATTATCAAGAAGGCTCAATCGTTAGCCGCACTTTAATCGATAAGAAAACCGGAACGGTAACGTTATTTGCATTTGATATAAACCAAGGGTTAAGTGAACACACAGCGCCCTACGATGCCATGGTTTACGTGATAGACGGAGAAGTCGAAGTTAGAATATCTGGAAGTCCCTTAACTCTAAAGCAGGGTGAAACAACAATTATGCCTGCCAATGAACCGCATGCCTTAGCAGCCAAAACGAAGTTCAAAATGCTCTTAACAATGATAAAATCCTAAAAATTCTTACCCCAGATATCTACAAAACAATAGCCTTCAAGAAGTTTTTTTATCGGCACCAATGGTTTTTCAGCTGGATACCCCATAGCAACGAACGCTTGAGGCTCTACTGCATCAGGAATTCTTAAGATTTTTCTTACGGTTTCTTTGCAAAACGATGGTGCACAGAACCAACAAGCCCCTAAACCTTTCGCATGTGCTGCTAATAGTAGATTTTGAAGGGCTGCTCCGAAACTTTGCACAGCCAAGTCCCGCTCACACATCTGCCTTTCAGAATCTGGGAATTTCCGCAGATCAACCACTGTTAAACATGCTAAAATAAGGACTGGCGCACTAGCAAACCGTTCAACCCGCTCTACACGTTTATCTGGTTCGACCATTATTCCGTCTCTTTGCAAGTCTTTTGCCCATGCCTCAGCCATAGCATCTGCTAAATTTCGTTTGATTTGGGGATCTTGTAAAAAAATGAATCGCCATGGTTGAGAATTGTGTGCTGAAGGGGCACAGCCTGCAGCCTCTAAAACCTCCAAAATTACTTCTTTTTGAACTGGCTTAGACGCATATTTTCTTATGCTGCGACGATTTTTGACGACTTCAAATAGGTCTGTCATGTTTAATTGCACTGAACCTTGTGTTTTTATCCTTTTTACTCGTTATTTGGCTGCAGAATTACTTTCAGCGATTGACCCGCTTCAGACATTAACCTGAAACCTTCTTGTGCTTCACGTAGACTCAGTCTGTGTGTAATCATATCTTTTACGTTCAATTTTCCGGTGGATAAAAATTTCATGGAATCAACTAGGTCATTTGGTGCTGCACCGTAACTGGTGCGCATTGTAATTTCGTTTCGCCAAAACTGGTTAATAGGTACTGAAAGCTTAACTGTTGGATCTGGAACGGCGAAGAATAAGATAGTTCCACCGCTGTCAACGCAATCCATGGCGGAAGTTGCTGCAGAGGTTGCGCCTGTGCAGATAATCACTTGATCCGCTAAGTGACCATCGTTTAATTCTTTAACCGCTTGGGGAAGATTATCTTTGGCGTTTAGGGCGTAGTGTGCGCCGAATTTTTTGGCAAGTTCCAGTCGGTATAGGTTAATATCGGCTACAATTATTTTTTTTATTCCTTTGAATTTGCCAAGTTGAGCGTGTAGTATTCCTGAGATGCCGCTGCCGATGATGAGTAATGTGTCATCTCTTTGCAGATTTGCCAATCGTTGACCCCTTGACACGCATGCTAAGGGCTCGATGAAGGTGCCTTCCTCAAAACTCATCGCGTCAGGTAGTTTGTATATGCCGCATTGAAGGTTGATTTTTGGAATTTGAACATACTGTGCAAAGCCGCCTGGGTAATAGTTGGTTGAATGTAGTGTGTGACATGCGGTATGATTTCCTCTTAGACAATATCGACATTCATGGCAGGGAACATGGTGCGAAACGAAAACCCTGTCACCGACTTTAACGTTCTTTACTTGGTTACCAACTTTGCTTATAACGCCAGTCGCTTCATGGCCAAGCACACGTGGAGCTTTTGGAATACGGTACCATTCTAAAACGTCACTACCGCAGATACCGCTCGCCATCACTTTAAGCAATGCTTCATCTTCACTGATGCTTGGAACAGGAATTTCTTCGACTCGTGACGTCATGATTGTTGTAGTAAAAGGCGGCAAGCAAAAAAATTCACCAAAAAGAAACAGGGGTTAGGCTTTGCCTGCGATTACTTGTTTGTAGAGATCATCGGCTTCTTGGGGATTGAAGCCTTCATGAATTATAGCGCGGATTGCTTTGATTGAGGCAACAGGGTATTGGGTTTGCCAAATGTTGCGGCCTAAATTCACTCCAATAGCGCCCTTCTGCATGCCGTCGTAAACAAAGTCAAAGACTTCTTTCTGGGTTTCAGTCTTTGGTCCACCAGCCATGACAACTGGCACAGGGCAACCGTCGACGACTTTCTCAAAGTTCTCTTTGCAATAGTAAGTTTTCACAACTCGAGCACCAATTTCAGCTGAGATCCGTGCAGCTAACGCGAGATAGCGGGCTTCCCGTTTTTCAAGTTCTTTACCAACTGCAGAAACTGCCATTACGGGAATTCCATATTCTTCACATTCGTCAACAAGTTTGGCAAGGTTGCTTAAACTTTTATTTTCGTATTTGGTTCCGACGAAAACTGACATGGAAACTGCTGAAACGTTTAACCTGAGAATTTCTTCAATGGATGTAACAACACTTTCATTCGCCAAGTCTTCTCCAACTACAGATACTGCTCCTGAAACCCGCATAATGATTGGCTTCTCGATTGCTGGGTCAATACAGTTGCGTAAAACACCGCGGGTTAACATTAAGCCATCCGCGTACTGGATTATTGGTTTAATGGTTTCTTCTGGATGCTCAAGACCATGTGTTGGACCCTGGAAATATCCATGGTCTATAGGTAAAAAGAGGGCTTTGCCATCTTTCTGAATAAGTCTACTTAAGCGGTTTTTCATTCCCCAATCCATAATCATTTCTCCGTGGAAGCTTTTGGTTTTAGAATTAAATAACTTACACTTTTATTGATAAAAGTTCGATAAGCTTTTAATTCGTCAAACTGCATATACTTCTTTATGTCTCCGCTCCAGAAATACACAGTCACTGATAAAAATGTAATGCCCTGGACAGAAAAATATCCTACCGTCCTAAATTATTTGTCAAAAATAAATTCTTATCGGGAACGAGCAGCAACAGACCTGTATTTGTATTGCGAATGGGCTGAAAAAACTCCCGATGAATTACTCGCTATGAAAAGCAGTTTTGAAAATTTGGAAGCGGAAAAGTTGCTTGACAAATTCGTCTATACTAAACTCAAGTTTCCTGAAACACGCAAATGGCAGATAACTATGAAGGTGCGAGGCTTTTATCGAGCAAATTACCGTTCTTTAGCAAGCTCAGCTGGAAAAATGGAGTATCCTCCGCCAAAAGCCCAACGCGTCCTCTCAAAAGAAAAACGCAGAAAATTCTTTGGAAACTGCTACAGTCCAAGAGATGAAGCTTTAGTAATGGCTGCAAGCTGCACAGCTTTAGCACTTGAAACCCTGAGCTGGCTACGTTGGTATCATTTTGAAGAAGATTGGGAACAGCAAGAGATCCCGCATATTTCAGTTCCTCCTGAACTTTTGAAAGGACACGGCAAAGGAAAGTACCGTGGAGTAAGGCAAGAAACATTCTTGACCCCTGAAGCAAAAGCGATCTTCATTAAATATCGTGAATGGTTTTCTAAAACGTTCAAGCACAAGTGGACAGAAGATGACTACGTATTTCTTTCAACCAAGCGGAACATAGGTGAACCGATAACTCGCAGCGTTATGGCTGTTAGGATGAAAAGACTCAGCGAGCGATCAGGTGTATCTTGGAGTATCCATGATGGGCGCAGAATAGTTCAAACCGCATTAGAAAATGTCAGTACTTCGAGCAATTGGATAAAGAAGGTTAAAGGGAGAAAAGTTAGCGGTGAAGAAGCTCCATATTCTAAACCATTGATTGAACAGTTACGAGCGAAGTACAGATTAGCGCTTGAAGACCTTGAGTTCTTGCATGAAAAATCACCTGTAGTTGACGAAAAGAAACTTAGAAGCCAAATGTTGCTAGATTTAGCAAAAGTTAGTGGTTTTGGATCAGACCAGCTTAAGAAACTTGAAGATGCTCTGCAGAGAGCGAAAGACCCGGATGAGGCTATAGAAGAATTTCGCAAGCTTAAAGATAATGCTCAGAGCCCAAAAATTCAAGAATCATCAAAACATCAACCTAAGCACATTATTGTTAAAGGCGACTCTGAGCTTATAAAAAAACTTGATGATGGTTATAGTCTAGTCGAATCAATCGATAAGGACAAGTTTTTGATGCAGAAATAAACAAGCATTTAAGCGAAGGCAAGAAACCAGTGGACTATAGTCCAGCTTGGTATAGCCCTCTGATGTTGACATCAACATTAACTTGTTTCGTGTTTTTGCCTTTTTCCATGCATAAAATTTTGAGTGAAGTGGGCTCTTTCCAACTTAATTTATAAGCAAACCGATACAACAATGATCCGTTGAGCTAGAAAATTAACGTTTCTCTCTCAACTAAAATTATGGAGAATAAAAAAATGAATAAAAACATAAACAAAAGCTTTGCTATCATAATCACCCTCTTTATGCTATCATCAATGGTTCTATCGCTTGCAATTCCTAGCGCTAATGCTGCTGGAACAATGGCAACTTA
>CAWHSD010000020.1:0-13989 GCA_963831895.1 Candidatus Bathyarchaeota archaeon | reverse complement strand
AAATCATGGCGAGTCATAGTGCGATTAGGGATTTTATCATGAAACACTTCTAACTTAAGAGCGGGAGAGTTAAATCATTTTACTCCTGTGAAAACAAGCATCAAAATATTATTTAGAACAATTCGTTTTTAGACTTAAAAACTTATCATGTTAAGAATAAATAGCACAGGTAGGAAGTAACTTAGAAAACACTTGAAAGCCCAATTAGTCCAAACCACATTTTTACCATATTAATTTCTTACGACTCCATACAATTTAACGTTAATCCTTACAGGACATATAAGGCATGTTTCAGATTTGAGAACATATCAAGAATTGATCGCGGAGGTTTGTCTCAATCACTCAGGGCTAAGTTTTGGGAACTAAACTTAGTGCGTTTGCATTTGTTTTTTCTTTGTTTTGTTTTAGTAAGATTGTTTTTAAAGCAGTTGGTTAGGTAATTTATTTTTGTAGGTAGGCTTGTTGGATTACTTTACTTCGGCTGATGTCGAAGGGTGTTCTAAGAGAAACCTTAGCGGAGTCCTTGGATGCTTAATTTGTTAGGTGCATTTCGACTCGCATCGGTTTTGGTTGGTTCTCTTTTGAAGAGTAAGGGTTGCTTGTGATTTCTTTTGTGCCTCAGTTGGTTGTTTTAAGCAGGATTCGAGTACGTCCGCGAATTTAGCCAAAATAAATCTTCAGGAAACGAAAATGATGAACTCTTACAAAAGAAACTACATTAGTCTGGAGTTTGTTGCGGGCGATGTTGAAGTGGACTGGGGGGGATTTGAACCCCCGACCTCTTGAGTGCAAGTCAAGCGTTCATACCAGCTGAACTACCAGCCCACGCCTTGCATTCCGAATCAGATATGATTCCTTGATATTTAGCTTTTGCCAGCTAAATACGATTGATTAAAACGTTATATCCACAAAAACGGTAACATTAGACTGGAGGCTTAAAATTGGATATAAAAACAGTGAAAATCGACCCGCCTAAAGACTGCAACATCATCCTGGGGACAGCTCACTTCATAAAAACCGCCGAAGACCTCTACGAAGCCCTTGTCAACTCGGTGCCTAACATCCAGTTTGGATTGGGATTCTGCGAGAGTTCAGGTCCCTGCCTTATTCGTCATGAGGGAAACGATGTGGAATTGAGGCGGTTGGCAGCGGAGAAAGCGTTTGAAATCGGCTGCGGCCATAGCTTCCTAATATTCATTCGAAACGCTTACCCGCTCAATGTCCTTGACAAAATCAAGAAAGTGCCCGAAGTATGCACCGTTCACGCGGCTACAGCTAACCCCTTGGAAGTCTTGATTGCTGAAACCAGTCAGGGCAGAGGAATCATAGGTGTGGTGGATGGGCTAAAAAGCAAAGGAATAGAAACAGACAAAGATATCGCAGAGCGGCGGCAGTTCCTGCGGAAAATAGGCTACAAACTTGGCTAAGCTCATTTTTCCCAAGCTAACACTGTTTGCAACAGTGACTCATCAATGTTACCACCCGTCAACACCAACGCAACCGTCTTGCCAACAAACAAATCCATATTCTCAAACAGCAACGCAGCAGAAACGGCACCTGAACCCTCCACAACCTGCTTTTCATTTTCCCAAAGCAAATAAATCGCATGCCTGATGGATTCTTCCCTAACTGGGATCAACTCATCAACGTATTGCTGAACAATATCAAAGGTTATTGAACCCTTTTCAACGCCTCCTGAAAGACCCTCCGCAACTGTTGTTGGCTCATGCCTATGAGGCTTAACGATTTGACCTGTTTTTAAAGATTCAAACATTATGGGAACCGCCGCGGACTGCACACCATAAACCTTCACCATGGGCTTTAGACTCTTTATGGCAATGCTGATGCCTGAGATCAAACCTCCGCCGCCAACTGGCACAACGACAATGTCAACGTTTGGAAGCTCCTCTAAAATTTCCAATCCGATAGTTCCGTGTCCAGCAACGATTAACTCGTCGTTATAGGGGGAAATGTACAGGCGTCCCTCAAACAACGCTAACTCTTTGGCTTTGCGTTCAGATTCAGGGTAAGTTGCGCCATACAGCATCAACTCTGCCCCAAACCGGCGTATCCCATCCACCTTTACTTTGGGTGTATTTGTTGGAACAACAATCTTCGCTTTAAAACCAAGTTCATGCGCTCCAAAAGCTACTGCCTGCCCATGATTGCCAGCAGAAGCCGTCACTACACCCTTCTGTTTTTCTTCCGCGGTCAAGTTTAGCAGCTTGTTCATCACTCCACGCACCTTGAAGGAATGCGTCTGCTGGAGATTTTCAAGTTTCAAGTACACATTGGCACGGCATTGTTGGCTTAGAAAATTCGATCGGATTAAAGGTGTTATTCTTGCGTAGGGCGCAATGGTTTTTTGAGCATCTCGTATATTCTGGAGCGTAATCATCTTTTTCACCTAAAAGAGCGTCTGCTTACCTGCTAAGGATGCTACCGTAACCTATTTTAGTTTACTTAAGAATCAACCCTTAAGTGATGTTTTTATGGCTTTAGAAAGAAACATGGCTCAGCTTGAAGCATACAAGAAACAACAATCAGATGAACAATCGATTCTTAAAGAGAAAATGAGCAAGATTAAACATAAAATCGCCATAATAAGCGGAAAAGGCGGAGTTGGAAAAAGTACCATCACAGTTAATCTTGCAACGGCTTTTGCGATGCAGGGAAAACGTGTTGGCGTTTTAGATGCAGATATTCATGGGCCAAGCGTTCCTAGACTTCTGGGTTTAGAAGGCAAACAAGCTGAACCTGTTCTATCAGGTGTTATTCCTGTTGAAGGCCCATTAGGCATGAAAGTTATGTCAATTGACTTCTTCTTGCCTGAACAAGCACCTACCATTTGGCGTGGACCACTAAAAATGCGTGCAATCCGCCAATTCCTAACAGACACAGTTTGGGGCAATTTAGATTTCCTTTTCATTGATTTACCACCTGGAACAGGTGATGAACCGTTAAGCATAGCACAACTTATTCCCGACATTGATGGCGTAGTAATCGTTACCATGCCTTCTGACCTTTCCAGCTCAATCGTTAAAAAAGCAATTACTTTTGCTCAAAGACTAAACATGCCTATCATCGGTGTGGTGGAAAACATGAGTGGATTTATCTGTCCACATTGCGGGAAAAAAACAGAGATTTTCAAGTCAGGAGGCGGCAAAAAGATGGCTCAAGAAATGAACGTGGCGTTTCTAGGCAGCATCCCGATTGATCCTGAGGTAGGTGTGGATTCTGATAAAGGAACGCCTTTTGTTCTTTCACATAAGGATTCAGCTGCAACTAAGGCATTCATGGAAATTGTTAAAAACGTTGATGAATACGTGAAAAATGAACAAAAGTAAAAAGATTGGAGCTTAAAAAACTCCCAGGTTTAATTGTTGTCCTAGTTGACTACTCTTTGGTAAGAGTAATTTCTATGGTTGAAACCATCCTGGACCTTGTTTCGCCTTCGCGTGGTGGCATCTCAGCGGTACCGATTGCGATTTTTGTCACTTTAAGGTCTTTTATGAAGCGGCTTCTTGTGATTTCTGCAACGTCAACTGCTGTGGTGATTGCTTGTCCTCGGGCTTTTAGGGTAATTTCTTTGCCTATGCCTGAAGAGAATGCGGTTATGATGGCGAGTACATAGCTCATTGGTGGTTTATTTCCGACGAATATTACGTCATTTGCTTTTTCTGTCATTTCATATCACACTCCTTTTTATGTTGTTTTTTAGCGATTTTCGTTTTTTGTCTTTTCAGACAAAAGACGGTAGCTCATTATAACTCTAAACTTCCTAATAAACCAAATTCTGCAGTTTGACCCATGAATAAACGTAAATTGCAAAAGTTATTACATCTTTAAATGCTTCAAAAGTTAATTTGCTGAATTTTTAAGTTAAATCGTAGCTTTTCCGATTGCATTGTGGTAAAAAACGCTATAGTTTTATACCTCAACTTTGAAGGGAAGAGTGCAAGCAAGGAGAATTATTTCGTGTCCGTGTCGCCTGGGTTGAGAGAGGTTTTAGCAAGAAGAATTGCTGGAGAAATAATTTTTTCAAGCAAACCTGGCTCAACCATGCGTAAATGGCGTGAACTTTTTGCTGTCTCACAAATCAGCCTTTCCGAAACAATGGGGCTATCCTCTTCAGTCATCAGCGACTACGAGAGCGGCAGACGACAAAGCCCTGGTGCCAAATTCATACGAAAATTTGTTCTCTCGCTCCTACATATTGATGAAGGAAAAGGAAGCCGTTTTATTCGTGAATTCGCCAAACTGACAAGTTCACCAAGCATGGCCGTTGTGGATCTTCGAGAGTTTCCAATACCTGTCAGAGTTGAATATTTATGCAAAGCTATTGGCGGAGAAGTTGTTGCTTGCAAAGAAAAATTTGTTAAAGAAGTCAACGGCTACACAGTAATTGACAGTAAAAAGGCAGTTGAAGTTTACTCGGGCTCGGAGTATGCGCAGCTTTTAGGTGCTTCAACAGATCGGGCACTGATTTTTACCAATGTTGAGATTGGATGCTTGCCCATGATGATTGTTCGTGTTAGCAGCCTAAAGCCCCGCGTCATCGTTTTCCACAAGACAGTGCCTGATGAAGAAGCAATAAGGATAGCCGAGTACGAGCAGATACCTCTCATTTATTCAACTGCTCCAAGTCTTGAGCAACTTGTAAAATCATTACGCAAACTTTACCGTATTGCCTTGCGGGTGAAGTTGGGCAGAAAACGGGTGCGTCCACCTCCAAAAATAAGTGCTTAACAACCAGATTTGAGGTAAAATATTTAATGATTTGGGACTAATTATTTTGTGGGAAGAAAATGAGCGAGACCACAGTGAAAATTGATTTACCCCCTCCATTATAGGTTTCTGCAATTAACCATTAATAAGCTCCAAATATTTTTTTATCGCTCAAAGACCTTATAACCAAGAAACCCATTTCCCCTAATGTGAAGAAAAATGTGTGAATTTAACGTAATCTTAAACGGCAAAATCCAATTAAAAGACGTAATTTATGCAAAAGTAGACGGCGATAACGTAACAGTCAAAAACATTCTGGGTGAAGCCAAAGAGTTTCAAGGCTGCAAAATCGTAGAAGTAGACGTAAACTTAGCAAGACTTGTTCTTGTTTCGTTCAAAGTAGTAAAACTTGAACGCCATGGTCTGAATTGTCCTTTTTTGGTTTATATACTAAATTCAACTAGTTAAGACAAGGCAAGTTTGATAGCTGCAAATCTGGCAGGAAACACGGATGAGTAATAGAGAAAAATTCGAGCGTGACTTAACCTTTCTTTTATCTAGGTTAACAGTTGATGTTACTCCAGAAGTCGAAAACAAACTTAACATGCTAAAAGACTGGCTGATTAAGCTTCACGAAGAAAACGTTGTTAAAATAAACCACTCTGTTATGGAATTGGTTTGTGCCAAGTACCTTATTCAAAAAGGCTACGAAGTCCAAATTGAATATCCACTTAATTCATCCTTAACCTGCGACTTATACGGAATAAAGGGTTTAGGAAACCAAGTTGTTGAAATAGAAACCGGCTTTATCCCCCCAGAGAATGCGTTGGCACCGTTAACATATACTACTGCGAGGTTAGCAAGCAAGATTATCCGGTACAGTAGCTTTGCAGGAAAATTCGCACTGGGAGTTCCACCGCACTACATATTGCCTTTCCCACGAACCCTGGCAAAACCACCAAGAAATCGCTCAGATCAGGAAATTGAACAGATAAAAAACCTCTGCGATGCTTTTTACCAAAAGCCTCCCGTAACACTTGAAGAAATACGTAATGCCCGAATTCAAGAAATATACATCATCGATGTCGACCGAGCAAAAGTTCAGGAGATTGATCCGGAAGCCTACCTCAAAAGGGCAATTCAGAAAGGTATAGTTCCCGATTACATAATGCAGACTGAGGAGTAATCAGTCGAAATGTCGTTTTATGTTTACATACTGCTTTGTATGGATGGAAGCTTTTACACTGGCTATACAAATGACTTGCAGCAAAGGACAAGGCAACATGAAAATGGGAAAGGTGCAAGATACACTAAATCGCATCCACCCCAAAAAGTTGCTTACGTGGAAGTCTTTGGGTCAAGAAGTGGCGCCATGAAGAGAGAGAAGGCAATAAAAAAGTTGAGTCACCAACAAAAGAATGATCTCATCGTTTCCCAAGACAAAAAATAATTTCTCTGAAAGCCACATTGTAATTAAATAAGGGAAAAAATGTTTTCTAAAAGATTCGAAAAAGCAATTATTCGCTTAGACAAATGACGTTATCAACGTTAAGGCTGCACCTGTAATTACTGGAATCAGTACATTATCATTTAGTGGCAATGGCAAAACCTCAATAGTCATGGCAATGGCTGCTCCAACCAAAGCCAGCCAAGGTGAAACAAAGAACGTTCCAGCTAAAAACGCGAAAAGAAACCCCGCCAATGAGCCTTCCCAAGTTTTTCCCTTATTAAACGGCAGAGAAGTAGAAATCAACCCGCCAAAAAGCGAAGCTGCACTATCCCCAAAACAAAACATCGCAATTGCAGCTCCTGCAACATGGAATGGAAATAGAAGCAGAGTTGCTACAATCCCAAACGCGAAATACAGAGGCGCTGCTGCAAACCCGTAAAGTTCAGATTCCGATGCTGCATGGCGAGTAATTGCTGAAACCAAGCGTAGCTCGCGTCCATCTAAACGTCTAAGTTCAGAAATTGTGTAGAGGATGGCGATAAGAATGATTATCGTTGAAACTGCGGGAACAGTGATTAGTCCAGCGATTACAGGCATAAAAAACCCTGCAGCATGAATGTCTTCCCTTACTAAATCGTTAATCGAAGGAAAAGAGCCCTTATGTTTTTTCCCGTCAATGACTGGCATAATGCCTGAAAGTTTACCATTAATTACTCTATCAGCTTTTACTCGGATAACAAAATCAGCGTTAAAACCAATTTTTAAAACTTCAGAAGCAAAAATGCAACGGTTATTCCGGTCATCAGCTACAACCACACAATCCTTAAGCTCCAAGTTTTCAGCAGCTAATATTTTAGATAAAATTTTCATTTTACCTTCAATCTCAATTGAATCACCACTTATCTGCCCCGTCAACTTTCCATCCTGGGTATCAACATCTATGCCAAAAGCGTATTCTGCACCCAAGCAATCTGCAAACTTTTTTACAACAACCGTTGGTAACCCTGAACTTATCAGCGCAATCTTGCAATTTCTAGTTTTCAGTTGATTGAAAATGCTCCGCAAAAGGGGCGTGGCAGGAATCTTATCAAAGATACATTGAAGAGTTTCAAGTTCAACTCCTTTCAAATTGCTAAAAACATGTCTTAACGCCGATTTTAACTTTAGAAATCCTGCTTCATATAGAAAACCGAAAACAAGCAATTTAACCAGTGTAGTGAACCCTAAGGTTTTACCCACTTCAAAGATGAAGCGGTTTTTTGGGATAAGCACTCCTTCAACGTCGAAAACTACAAGTCTGGTCTTTTCCTTTTGAACCATTGCAATCTAAACTCGCGATTTAGCGCTGTCTGCTTTAGAGAGTTGGTTGTTGTTAAAGATAAAATTATCCTGTCTGGCTACATTGGTGCTCTTTGTTCTGAAGTTCCAAGGGGCATCCTCCTCCGCAAACCTGCAATTGCTCACAATCCTTGCATTTTTCTTCTGCGAATTCTCTTTTGCGCAGTCTTTCAGCCAATTGATTGTGCCAAATTTTGTCCCAAGGTTCAGTTAAGATGTTGCCAAGACTTTCGAAGTAGCTTTGACATGGGTAAACGTCGCCGTTGGGTCCAACGCAAGCGTTTATCATTGCAGCAGTGCAGGCTTTAACGCCTAAACCTAATTGGACCGGGTCAAATTCACAGTACTGAGTCGGCGTATACCAGAGAAATTTGAGGCCAATCATGTTGGCTTTATCGCGTATTTTAGGCAAGAGTATGTTCAAATCTTCTACTGTTAATGCGAATTCTTCACTTGCTGAAGGTGCTTTGCCCGAATAAATGAGGCTGTTGCAGCCAAAGGCGTTTACGCCAAAACCTTTGATATAATCGATAGTTGTGAGGAAGTCAGCTGCATTGTGTTTGCTCAAAGTAGTGTTAGTTGAAACGTAGATTTGTGATTGAACCGCATTTTGGATTCCAGCAACAGTTTCTTTCCAACTTCCTTTTACTGTAGTCATTAAATCATGAACTTGAGGTTTGTGAGATTCCAATGTTACCTGAACAAAATCTAAACCCGACTTCTCAAGCAAAACAACATAGGCTTTATCCTTGAGTCTTCGCCCGTTACTGATTAATCCAGTAACCATCCCCTTATTCTGAGCATACAATAACAATTCAGGCAAATCATCTCGCATCGTAGGTTCGCCACCCGTAAAAGTTAAAATAAATACGCCGATTTCGCTGAGTTTATCAATCACACTTTTCCACTGTGCGGTCGTTAATTCGGGAGTTTCATGTGGTCCACCCGCGTAACAATGAATGCAATCGTTTTGGCATTTGAACGTTAAAGCTAAATCCATACGCAGAGGTGCTGAATACTGGTAAGTGAATGGTTCTTCCTTCTCAATCTCAAGGTAGGAGACTGGGTCGATTTTTTCAGTCTGGGCTAGAGTGCTAATTCTATAAACAAGTTTCTCGTAATCTGCCTTAGCTGTTTCAGCGTTCACACGGTACATACGGCGAATCTTGGCTAATGCCTCTTCTTGGGGTAAGCCCTGCATGAAATAATAAGCAAATGAAGTCGCTGTCTGATTTAGATGTAGGACGGTGTTAGCGTTGATTACCATGACTCCTCGCCCGCTTTGTTCAATTCGCAACTGGAGAGACATTCCTGCAAACTTGTCCTCTCCACGGTAGGTATAACGTCCAACCGGAACCTTTTGTTTGCCTAAAATTTTCTTTAAGAAACTCATTTAGTGTCCTCCTCCACCTGCACATGCACAAGCGCATGAAACGCAAGCGCACGCACAAGCACATGCATGACAAGCGCAAACGCAATCTGCACCTTTATGAGCTGGTTCATGGGACGCTTTGGGCGGCGGCGGAACGATAGCGTTGGCAAATTTTTCCAAGTTAACGACTATATTGTTCGATGTGCCCTCTACCGCTGTTGCAATATTATTGGCGAAGTCTGCGCCTGGAATCTGTGGCGGAGGACCTGATTGTGATGGAACATTAACGTTTGGAGAGTAAGTGGGATGTGGATGGTATGTTGTGTATCCGTACCACCACCAGAACCAGAGTGGGTTAGGTTGGATAACTCTGTCCCTGAACACCGTTTCTGTACGTGTTCGCTGATTAGGGTCAAGTAGTAGCCAAAGTAGCTGCTCATCATAAGCATTAGTTGCCAACTCGACCGTCCCAGCTTTCTCCACTTGAGCCCAGGCTTGAGACGCGATTTTTCTGTAGTAATCAACTGTGTCTTTTCGGCTGTACCCCTGCAGTTTCTGTTCTACTGTATCACGTAGGAACATGATGGTTTTGGCAAGCTTTTCTTCATCGAGTGAACCATTCACTTTAAGCGAATTCAAGAAATCAATCTCATAATAGCGCAAAGGGTTGTCCGTTGGACCTGTTTTGTTTTCAAACGGCGGCAACACTTTTAGTTTAAGTGAGGGTTTGGTTTCTTGCGCCCAAACAGCCCGCTTTTGTAGCAGGCTATAGAGGATTTCTGTAACTATTTGGGGTGGTTTGAGGTCCATTAGGTAGGATGCTTCCACAGCCGTTAAGCCGCGTTTTACCCCAAGTGTTTCCATACCCAACTTTGGCGACGTATAGGGGATTTTACGAACCGCTCTGACCACTAAAAGCAAAATTACAAATGCAAAAATCAACCCAAAAACTCCAATTATAGAACCGAAGGCACCAAAATCGAGTCCTCCACCGCCTGATTGGCTAGGAACATAGTTAGGCATGAAACTGGCCGGAAAAGATACACCCACCTTAAACTGTTCATTTGGCTGGATGATGGGTTTTTCCCAGTAAACCGCCAACTGACCATTCACAGTCGAAGTTCCGTTGTAGAAGTTCTCAGTTGTCTTCACATCGCCCGTAGAGACACCTGGAGGTAAAACAATCTGGACACGTACATCGCTGATGGGCACATCAGATATCCATTGGGGGATGAATTGCATGCCATAGTTTCCGGGGTTTGTGGTGTCGTTGCTTATCATTCCTGCAACGTTGGTTGTAACTTGGAACCAGAAGGATTGTCCCGCCTGAATACGTGGATTAAAGAGAACATCTACTCTGTAGTCTCCACCACTACTTGCATCATTCACGGTGAGCGAGTTGCCGTTTTGGTCTCTAGCTTCGCCAATGGTAAAGTCGCGGTTTGGTTGACCAACATAGAATCCACCCATACTTCCTGAAGTAACGGTAACTGAGATGTTATAGGTTAAGTCGATTGTGCCGTCTTGGTTGATGAAGATTTGTGCCCACTCATGATCTACGCTGTAAACCAAGTTTTGAGCGCTGACACTACTAGCAACAGAAATTGCCATTGTTAAGGCGAACAAGGCGAAGAGGAATAGAAATCTGCGTTCTACCATTTCGGTTCCTCAGCAACCTCAAAAGTATTGCCGCAATATGGACATTTAACATATGGAACGCCTTGGACGATTTTGATTTGATTTGCATCGATACTGCCACCGCAGTTGGGACATTTAATTTGTGCAGCTTTCATCTGCCCTGAGATTTCCAGCTGTTGGATAACAGTTTTAGGTTTTCGGGTGAAGTAGTAAGTGACTGCAATTGTTACTATGCCAACGATGAAAAGAAGGATGCTGGTGAATAGTCTGCTTTGCGCCAAAGCGGGAATACCAGAAACAGCAGAAATTGACCATGCAAATATTAAAGCGAAAAAGAAAAGAATAGCCGCTGCGATGCCGCCAAGGATAGGTAAGATTCTCATGACTAGTTGCTGTTAAATCTTAGAGATTTAAACTTAATCCCGCTTCCCTTTTGGGTTGGCTAGAACTTCCATTAAATCAATGTTCAGATATCAGCGACGCTGGTCAACGCCAGTTTCTTCGGCGCTCTTCAAGTTCATTGACGATTTTTTTGAATTCCTCTTCGACTACGGGTTTGCAGGGTTCTAAAGGCTGAAGCGGTTTGAGTATGATTTTGTCTTCTTCGGCTGTAATTTCTAAAATTGTGCCTTCTTCGATGCCGAGTTTGTTGCGTATCTCTTTGGGGATGGTGAATTGGCCTATGTTTAACTAACTTGGGGCAACTTAACCACAGTCACACGTTATGTATAGTCTAATTTAAGAGATTTCTTTCATAGTAAAATACATCCAGCCCTGTTAAAAATTACAGTATTTAAGAATCTGAATGAGTTTTTTAATCTCAGAATCCAGAGATTAGAAAGGTTTGGTTAACTATTTATTGAGCGGTCGTTAACTTGTTGATGCAAAGGTTTTCGTGACCTTGTTATTGCCTAACCATTATCGAGTGTTATTTAATGATTGAGCTTCAAACAAAGAAAACCCGATTCGCCACCACCAACATAGCGTTAATCGGCATCTTTAGCGCTCTTTGGGTAGCACTAAACCTGACAGTTGCACCACTTGGCTTTGCATTAACACATCTGCCAACAATCCATAGCGCAATCATCTTCGTTATGTTACTTCTTGTGACTTGGACAACTGGGCAGTATGGAGCAGCTTCTTTGGTGGGAATAATAGGCTCTGTAATTGTCGTGTTTGCGGGAGGGCCGCTTCCCGTTTTGGGTTTTGTACCTGCTGCAATAATTTTTGACTTATTCTTGTTGCTTAGCCACCACAAAGTAAACTTAAAGCCAATTAACGTGGGAATAGCCTTTTTTGCATCTCTTGTTTGTGCATACTTTGCTGCAGTGGTTAATGGGCTTATGATTCTTAATCTTCAGTTCATGTTTACGTTGACTGTTTGGGCAGGTTGGAACATTTTAGGGGCAGTAATCGGGTTTGCGATTGCATTTCCCATAATTGTCGCTTTAGAAAAAGCTGAAGTTAGAAAAGTCAAGGCAGAGTAACCTTTTGCTCTTGCAATATTTATTTAAACTTGAACTGCCAAACATAGCGATTATATTAATTAATATATACACGATGCACAATCAAGATACGAGGATGGCACGGCTTGGCATGGTATGATGACCCCTTAATAGTTACTGCAATATTGGCAGTGGTAATCATCGTTGTAATTGCCGCTTCTGGATCCGTAATTTATTCTATGAGACGATACGAGAAAAAACCTGCACCTGCCAAAAAAGTCAATAAGAAAGCAGATCCAGATCTCGAATACAGCAACATGCCTTTTAAAATTTCTAAAAGCGTTCAAACAAACATGGCTTCCACCGCAAAAGATGAGTTGCGCATGTTAGATTTAGAACGCGATATCCTTGGTGACGCTATAAGGCGGCTCTATGAAGCTCATGCTGAAGGAAAAATTACCGAACAAGAACGTGACAAATTAGCGAGCACTTATAAAAACCGGATGAATCTGATAAAAGAATCAATTTCAAAAGACGAAGGTATTGTTGCATTGCATGAACTTGAAGGCATGCAAGAAGACCTTATGAAACTCTTCAGCGAACGTTTCGGCGAATTAACCAGTAAAGTTGAAGAACTCAGAACACGAATTGACGTAAAACCAATCCGTGAAATACCAATAAAAATGCCTACGCAAACTCCAACTCAAATAGATATTGATGAAGAAGATGAAGGCGAAGAACCAGAAACTCCAACAAGCAGCGAAGAGAAACCTAAAAAGAAACGCAAACCGCCAGAAGAAAAACCGGCTGCTAAAAGTGAAGCAGAAAGACGTATAGAATCAATTACAAGTGAAGTTGAAAAAGTTTTAGATAAACTGGGGCAAATGGAAATTGAAAGCTAACCTTGATCCAATTCAACAGTCGAAGAAAAACGCTGCATTGGAAGCCGTTAAACACGTTAAAGACGGCTTTATTGTTGGTTTAGGCAGCGGAAGTACAGCCGCATTTGCAATCCAAGAATTGGGCGAACGAATCAAAAAAGAAAAAATCAGCATCATGGGTATCCCAACTTCTTACCAAGCATTCCTGTTAGCTGTTGAATGCGGCATTCCAATCACAACACTTGATGAGCATCCAGTAATCGATGTAACAATAGACGGCGCAGACCAATTAACCCCCGAACTATTCATCATTAAGGGTGGCGGCGCAGCGATGACAAGAGAAAAAATCATTGCCTCAGCCTCCAAACTCAACGTCATCATCGCCGACCAACCCAAAAAAACCAAACTGCTTGGCGAGAACAACCAATTTGTACCTGTCGAAGTCTTGCCCTTCGCACTCCCCATAGTTAAAGCCACAATCGTTGCCATGGGCGGAAAACCAGTGGTGCGTGAAGGCAAAGGAAAACTGGGTCCCATAATCACTGATAACGGCAACGCAGTAATCGACGCTTACTTCGGCGAAATAGTGAACCCCGCTGAACTTGCCGTGAGAGTTAAAATGATTCCCGGTGTTATTGAGACAGGCTTTTTCGTTGGTTTAACTGACATAATCTACCTTGGCTCGGTTGATAAAGTGGAAAAAATTGAGAAGCTAAAGAAATAAATATCGTAGACTTTTAGTGTTCTTTTTTTTCTATAGCTCTTATCTAAAAAGCTTCTTTCTCGCTAAAGTCTTGCCCTTCGAAGCATGGAGGGTCCGCTGGGAAGCGGTTAACTATTAAGCGAATCCTGAGCCAATTTGGGGCAAACTTTTTTCGCAATAAGTGAATTTATCCCCAGAAACGGTCTGAATCCTTCTGTTTAGAATGAAGCATCTTAGTTTGTTAAATCTAAAGCATGGTAACCTCATTTTAAGCTAAAGGCCTAATATTGCGAGTGAACATGCACACAAAGAAAAATGTAGCGAGCAAACTGCTGAGAAAAGAGGTTGGCATTGGGTGATTGGGGCTGTCGTCCTATTGAGTTAGAAGTGTTTCATAATAAAATCCCTAATTGCTCTATGACTACTCATGAGTT
>CAWHSD010000019.1:0-221021 GCA_963831895.1 Candidatus Bathyarchaeota archaeon | reverse complement strand
TACTTGCCCTTGCTCAACTAAAAGATTGGTTTTGCGATTATATTTCCATTTCGACAGGAGTTCAAATCCCAGCACCCATCAATATGAGCTTATAAAATAAAGTTTGGCTCAACTGAAAGAAAAACCAGTCACATAACCCAGGAATAGAGTCGCCAACATAACACCACACTCACACCCACACTCTCTAACATAGCATCCATGTTGAGTGTGTGGGCGAAACCCTCTTCTCACACACAAAACCAAAAAGAGACACAACCCAAACCAAAAAAACAAACAAACCCAAAGCCACAAGTATGGTGTGCAATTTTAAACCCCCACACCCACACAAAAAGAACTAAAAGAATTTTACATGTACATCTCCACACGAAAGAGGTTCAAATTTCCCACTTAACCTAGTTTTTAACAAACATCCTCGGAACTTAGATCAAGAGGTTCCTAAATAATTCTTCAAATGTCCGAATAAAAAACCAAAAAAATTAGGAATTAATGGAATTTTCATAGATTCCAGGAAAGGCAGGGATAATACCAAGTTACCTAATAAAAATGAATGCAAACATTGCGTCAAAATAAACCTTTACATAAAATACCTCAAGAGACACATCGCAT
The DNA here is from genome assembly GCA_963831895.1 of Candidatus Bathyarchaeota archaeon. Classification (GTDB taxonomy): domain Archaea; phylum Thermoproteota; class Bathyarchaeia; order Bathyarchaeales; family Bathycorpusculaceae; genus Bathycorpusculum. The sequence goes on along the minus strand of CAWHSD010000019.1, from coordinate 220,415 downwards.
TTCTGAACGTAAAAAGAAAACATAATTTCAAAGGTTTTTTACAAAACGGATAAATGGATCCAAAAGTATCTAATATTAAATCTTCTCGAGGTTCACAAGAATGAAAATAATATCTAAAGAAGATTTCCAAGATTTCATAACCGCACTCATTAAAGATGATTCTCTTAATGTTATTGGAGTAAAATCACGGGGAAACAAATTTGCTTTTGGACCCCTAGACGCAGCTGAGGAATTACATCTAGATTACGATGTAACTTTGTTGCCTCCGAAAAAATATTTCTTCCCTCAACGAGAAACACTATTTACATATGACATATCAGACGGATTTTCCACAAAAAACCCAAATGAACCCAAACCAACAGTACTTGTTGGAGTTCATCCCTATGACATTGTAGCTTTACTTCACATGGATGAAATTTTCAGGGAAACAAAATCTGATCCTCACTACTTCAAGAAAAGAGAGGCAACCATAATAATTGGCGTAAATATCCAAAAAATGTCAAAATGGAATTTCTCTTCCTACATGGGTAGTGCAGCTATAGATTATGGCTATGACCTCATGTTAACCGATCTTGGAAATCGATATGCAATCAACGTAGGCTCTCAGAAAGGAGAAGACTTGTTATCGAAATATGCGAAAAATGTGACACCTGCATTGGCGCGGGACATGCAAGTTGCTGGACAGAAAAAAAGAGAAGTTATGGGTATGTCTCAGCAAAAATTTCACTTTCCACCTGAACTCATCCCTGAACTGCTAAGAGATAGTTATAGCAAAAGCGGATTTTGGGAAAAACATTCAGAAAAATGTCTAGCATGCGGCTCATGCGTACTAGTTTGCCCCACATGCTATTGTTTTGACGTCAAAGATAACCCAGACCTTTCTTTAGAGCATGGCGAGAGAATCAGAACTTGGGACGGATGTCTACTAGAAGACTTCGCAAAAATAGCATCAGGAGAAAACTTCCGAGCAACTAGACCAACAAGATATCGACACCGATATTTCAAAAAAGGCAAATACTTGTTTGACCGTTTTGGCTTTGTTTCCTGTATAGGCTGTGGAAGATGCTCTTCAAACTGTCTTCCAGACATTGCAAACCCTGTCAACCTTTTTAACGACATGTACCAAGAAAACCAAAACACAGGAGTACAAATGGCAACCACAACAACCCAACCAGAAGTCAACATCCAAACTGGAGTTGACATAGACTATGTTCCAAGATTAGCAACCATAACTAAGAAAGTACCAATGACATCCATGGAGACACTTTTTGAAATAAAACTCGACGACAACTCAGAACTCAATCACAAACCAGGACAATTCGTAGAAGTCTCCGTCTTTGGAATCGGTGAAGCCCCAATATCTCTGTCCTCCTCCCCAACAAAGAAAGAGACATTCGAAATCTGCGTCCGCAAATTAGGAAACGTAACAACAAAGTTACACCAACTCAACGTTGACGACAAAGTTGGAATAAGAGGACCATTTGGGAATGGATTTGATACAGCCTCTTTACAAGGTAAAGATCTTTTGTTCATAGCAGGCGGTCTGGGAATAGCACCCTTAAGATCTCTTATTAACTATGTCTTTGACAACAGAAAAGACTTCGGACGCGTTATACTACTGTATGGATGCAAAGAACCAAAAGAAATGCTCTTTGGCGAAGAACTTTCCTCAATAGCCTTAAAACAAGATGTTGAGTTCAAACCGACTGTAAACTGGTGCCCCGAAAATGAAGTGTGGGATGGCAACATAGGAGTAATCACAACACTTATTCCCCAAGTCCCGTTTGATCCAGAAAAAACAATCGCGTTATTATGCGGTCCCCCAGTTATGTACAAATTCGTAATAGCAGATCTAAAGAAACGAAACATGCCTGACGACCACATTATCATGTCCCTCGAACGAAGAATGAAATGCGGAGTTGGAAAATGCGGCCATTGCCAAATCAACCACATATACGTCTGCAAAGATGGTCCTGTTTTTAATTATTCAAAAATAAAAGGTGTCCCGGAGGCGCTATAAAATGAAACCTAAAGTAGCATTCTTCGATTTTGCCGGTTGCGAAGGAGACCAACTACAAATCGCGAACCTTGAAGAAGACTTGTTAGCTCTTTTGGGTCAGGTTGAAGTAGTAACCTTCAGGGAAGTTATGAAGGAACAAAGCGACAACTATGACATCGCATTCGTTGAAGGCTCATGTACACGGCTTCAAGATGAAGATAGGCTAAAACAAATAAGGAAAAACGCAAAACTTGTGGTGGCAATCGGATCTTGCGCTGCAATCGGCGGCATCAACTCTCTTAGAAACTACAAGGATTTAGATAGCGTTAAGAAAATGGTCTATGGTGAAAACGCGCGGCTCTTTGACTCTTACGCTGCAAGGCCAATCGACGCTGTAATTCCCGTTGACGCCTACGTATATGGCTGCCCAATTGACCGCGAAGATTTCTTGCATGTGGTCAAATCTCTATTGCTGGGAAAGAAACCTGAAACCAACACCTACCCTGTCTGCGTTGAATGCAAGAAAAACGAGAACGTCTGCGCCTTTGAACGCGATCAATTCTGCGTTGGCACAGTCACGAGAGCTGGCTGTAACTCATGCTGCGTTAACGAGGGAACAATCTGCTGGGGCTGTCGCGGCTTAATTGATAACCCAAATGAAAACTCCCAAAAAGAAGTTCTCATTAAATACGGCTTAACAGTTGACGATGCAATCAACAAGTTTAGATTATATTTCGGTTGGCAGGAAGCAAAAAGATGAATGAAAACAAAAATGTCGATGTAAATGTCCATCACATAACTAGGGTTGAAGGACATGGAAACATTAACGTATCCATAAAAAACGGCGCTATAGAAAAATGTGAATGGAGCATACCTGAAGCACCAAGGTTCTTCGAAGCCATGGTAGTAGGCCGATCGTGGAATGAATTACACCATATAACCTCGCGTATATGCGGTATCTGCTCAATCGGTCATACACTTGCTTCATTAAAAGCTACAGAAGCAGCTATGGGAATTCCAATAAGTGAACAGGATCTAAAACTCCGAAAGCTAGCACTACACGCAGAAAACATGCAAAGCCACATTCTGCACCTTGGTTTCCTAGTTCTACCAGATTTAATGGGTGTCGGCTCTGTTATTCCCATTGCCTCAACAAACCTTGCTGAAGTCAAAATCGTGCTTCAACTACACCGAACAGCAAACGAAATGTCAAACCTACTGTGCGGCAGAACCACTCATCCCCAAAGACTAATCCCAGGCGGCTTTTCCAAAATCCCCTCCATAAATGAATTAGCAGTTATGAGGAAGAAATTGCAGGATTCTGTTCCAAACCTTACCGCAGTTGCTGAACTGTTTAAGAGTTTGGCAAGCAAACTACCAAATTTCAAACGAGAAACAGAATACATAGCTCTAACAAACCCAAACGAATACGCACTCTACGATGGAGAAATGACCTCTTCAGACACTGGCGCAGCCCCAGTCAAAGAATACCTCGCATACACAAACGAATACATCGTTCCACAATCCACAGCTAAATGGGCAAAACACAATCGAGACGCCTACATGGTAGGTGCATTAGCTAGGCTAAACCTAAACTACAACAAACTATCACCCATGGCTCAAAAAGTTGCGGAAATGTTCGACCTCAAACCAATGTGTTATAATCCATTCATGAACAGTATCGCCCAGTTAGTAGAAACTGTCGATAGCGTCGAAAACTCGATACGCCTCATAAATGAACTTGAAGCTGCTGGACTTAAAACACAACCAGACTACAATAACATAAACATAAAAGTTAAAGCAGGAAGCGGAGTTGGAGCCATAGAAGTACCACGAGGCATACTATTCCATGAATACACATACAACGATAAGGGCATATGCACCAAAGCCAACTACATAATACCCACCAACCAAAACCACGGCAACATTTCACTAGACATGAAAGCATTACTTCCACAAATTCTAAACAAACCCCAAAAAGAAATTGAGCTCGCCTTGGAAATGCTAGTACGCGCCTACGACCCTTGCATATCATGTTCTACCCACGTGGCAAAAATCAATTTAATTTAAGCTCCCAGATTTTATTCATTAAACTATTGGAAACGATGGGTTATGGGAAATCTTAAAGGATTTTTCAGCCCCAAATCAATCGCCATAATAGGGGCCAGCGAACGAGCAGATTCCATAGGAAACAGAATTCTACGCAACCTAATCGGAACTTATCAGGGAAAAATTTTTGCTGTCAACGCTTTTAGACAAACCGTTCAAGGACTAACAGCATACCCAAGCATAGACCGCATACCATCCAAAGTAGACCTAGCAATAATCGCAACCCCAGCCCATACAGTTCCCCAGATTGTTGAAGAAAGCAGCAAAGCAGGCGTTTTAAACGCAGTAATAGTTTCAGCTGGTTTCGATGAATGTGATAAAAACGGTCAAAACCTAACAAGACGAATTCTTGACTGCAAAAAGACTTACGGAATGAGGATAATAGGACCCAACAGCTTTGGCATCATAAGACCGAATTCAAATCTTTATGCGACTTTTGCAGAAAAAAAAGCAGTTCCAGGAAAAATCGCCTTAATATCACAGAGTGGAGCATTTTGTGGATCAGCCTTGGATTGGTCGATGGAAACTCAAGTTGGTCTTAGCGCAGTCGTCTCAACCGGGTCAACAATCGATGTAGATCCTGCCGATTTGATCGAATATTTCGGGAATGATGCACAAACACGAATCATAATGCTTTACGTAGAATCAATAAAGAATGCAAGAAGCTTCATGAGCGCTGCAAGAGGCTTTGCAAAAACAAAACCAATAATTATAGTTAAACCCAACCTGACAGATAAAAACCAGAAACTCACCATCGCAGATACGAATCAACTCAAAGAAGCCATCCATGATGCTGCGTTTCGAAGATGCGGCATTGTTCGTGTCGAGACAATAAATGGGCTTTTTGATTGCGCTAAAACCTTGTCGATGCAGCCAAGCCCTACCAATCCAGAACTGACAATAATAACAAATGCAGCCGGTCCAGCTTTGATGGCTTTAGACCAGATTAACAGGAGAGGTGGCAAATTAGCAGAAATAAGCAATTCAACAATTCAAGAATTAAGAAACATATTGCCATACTACTGCGGCTTAACTAATCCTATTGACCTTCTTGAAGAAGCAACACCTGAAAGATACCAGAAGGTGATTCAAACCTGCATAGGCGACATTGCAGACAGTAGTCTTCTTGTGATTTATGCACCGACAGGATTAACCAGTCCCGGTAGTTTAGCCGATTTGATCGTTGACTCAGCAAAGCAAACAAGAAAAAACATCCTCGTTTGCTTGATGGGTGAAGATACACTACTGCCAAGAAGCAAGAAGAACACTGCATAGAAACGGTGTTCCAGCGTTCAGAACCCCTCAGGAAGCCGTAAGAACATTCATGAACATCTATACGCGCACACAAAATCTTGAGTTGCTTTTTCAAACTCCTAACGAAATTCCAATAGATCAAACGTCGCCAAAACATCTTAAAGGGATTTTGAGGCGGTCATTTGCTGAAGGAAGAGAAACTCTAAATTTGCTGGATTCTTTCCAATTCTTAGAAGCCTACAAGATACCCGTTGTAAAAACACTTGTAGCTAAAACTGTTGAAGAATCCACAGTTATTGCGTCTCAACTCGGATACCCCGTAATGATGAAAGAATTAAATTCTCAAAACAGCGTTAAAAGCCAATACCAAAGTGTGACTTTTGATGTTTTTTCTCCAGACCAACTTCGTTTTCACTTTAATCAACTTCTCAACGAGAACAAAGATTTCATAAGAGCAAACGACTTCCAAGGAGTCGTAATTCAACCTAAAATGCTCAATTCTCCATGTCAATTGTTTTTAGGATCAAGAAAAGACCCCAAGTTTGGCTCAATTATATGTTTGGGTACAGGGGGTAATTTAATTGAAAAAGACAGGGAGCTAAGCGTAGGTTTTCCACCCTTAAATCAAGTTCTTGCCCGGCAAATTATGGAAAACACCAAAGCGCTGCAATACTGCAAAGACGCGTGTGCAGAGAAGTTTGAAACTGGACCAATAGAAGAAATGATTATTAGATTTTCTCAGATAACGGTCGATTTCCCAGAAATAAAAAAAATTGACATCAACCCCATCATTGTTAAAGACGGCAAAGCACCGCGGTTGACGCTGAAATAGCCATAGACTTAACACAATTTTTGCGTCAAGGAGCTGAACACCTTGAAAACTTGGTCATTGCACCATACCCAAAAAAATACATCACAAAGCGAACCCTAAAAAATGGAGTTAACGTTACACTTCGACCGATAAAGCCTGAAGATGAAAAACGCTTTAACGCGCTCTTCAAATCATTGTCCCCACAAAGTATTCGATTCAGATTTTTCGAAACTATCAAAGAAATGTCACACGATACATTATCTAGATACTGCAATCTGGATTATGACCGAGAAATCGCCATAGTTGCCCAACTTGAGGATACCAGTCTTATCGGTGTTGTAAGGTTAATTTTTGATGTAGAAAGAAAAAATGGAGAATTTGCAATCATGGTGAGCGATTCATGGCATGGATTAGGTTTAGGTTCTAAACTCATGGATTACATTATCGACATAGGCAAGGACCTAAAATTAGAGACGATCTATAGTGACATAAGTCCAGAAAACACAAAGATGCTCAACCTATGTAACCACAAAGGGTTTAGTTCTAAATCATCAGACGAATACTCAGTAAACATGATAATGACCCTGCCACCTTAAATGTTAAGGTCATTTAAGAACTTCCAAAACTCTTCAATACACCTAATAATTCTTAATTCCAAAAAACTAACGACAAAATTACCCTCCCCGTCGATTGGACCTCTAAAAAAACCAACAGTATGCGGATATCCGTTATCAAACATCGGGCTATCAACGATATCTGCTAAAATTGTTTGAGGTTTGCACTTCTTGGTTTCCCGGTTAATGAACTGAACTGAATAAAAAAGATATTTTCTTCCTTCATTTCCGGTATCGGGAAAACATATTAACCAATCCAACTCTTGGAAATGAAAGTTTTTACATTTTTTTTCCAACAACAAATCAAACCTTCAGAATTGGTAAATTTAATTGTTGCAATTAACTCATTTTATCTTGGTGAATCATTATATATTTTGCCTTTCCTACTTAATCATTCTCTAAGTTAAATTTATCAAGGAAGACGTAATAATTGTTTATAGATGACAATGAAAGCATATATGACATTGTCCTGTAAAACAGGCACTTTTAATTCAGTCTTAGACGAACTAATCAAAATGAATTTGTCCATGAAAGATGTATGCTTGCTTTTTGGTCCAGTTGACATTCTAATTCAATTACGGTTTAACGATATCGATGAATTCATCAACAAATGGTTCAATCCAATTAGAAATATAACTCTTCAAGAACCGATGATAGAGAAAACACAAACCCTCATTGTCATAGCTGAAGGTAAACCTTTCACTGAGGAACCATATGCTTTTCTCTTTCTCAATACACAGCCAAGAAATCTCGAACAAGTTCAAAAACAACTTCAAAACATACCAAAGGTACTGTCGGCTGACACTGTCTTTGGACCCTACGATGTAATATGTGCAGTTAGAGCAAACGGCAAAGAAGACCTAAAACAAATTATTGCCCAAATACAAAAAGAAGTTACAAATATTCAAGGAACTGTAACTGCAATTGTTGCGTCCATTTATTGAGTGAAACAACTATTCATGGGCAATTTATAAAGGCTGAAAATTCTGCCCCTATGGACCTGCTACTCAGCTTTAGTCGATTAGTTCGGAATAAAATAGTAGAAACTACTATCTAGAGTGTAAGAATTTAGAAACAACCAACTTGAAAGTAGGAAGATGGAGTCAAAATTCCTCTTCTTGACATAATTTAAACTGAAGAAGTATTCGAAAATATGAAAAGAGAGAAAGTCTAAAATGAAAAGGTATCATGTGGAAAAAATTATCTCTTAAAGAAAGGACAAAAGACCTATAATAGCGCTTTTGTCTTTTCGTTTGTCCAGTTTCTTTGGCTACCTCAATGTGGACAATCCATGATTTTTGTTCTATGCTTGCTTATCTTGATTCTTGCCAAGAATATTCAAAGAAAAAATGACCTTTGCAGGGAATAATCTTCCGTGTCTTGGGTTCAAATCCCCACCAATCCACTTGAACATAACTCTTAACAAACCTCGGTCGTCCGTGGACTTTTATTTACCCTTTCAAGAAGTCTCAGAACAATCACTTGTTTTGTCAGCTGCAGGCATGGTTCGCGTAAAAGTATAATGCCCCAGTACTTTCCAATGAAATACCCCATAGGAGACAACCATTCTAAACCAGAAAGTTGCAAACCTATTTAGAAGAATGGAAGTCACACCTATACCTGATGGAATCCCCAAAGCTATGAAAAAAGAACTACGTATTATCTCGTTGAAACCTAAAAAGGAAACACCTTCAACAAGCAAAGTTGCAGTCAAAGCATATGCAATTAGAATTTTGACCGCTGGTAAACTGTAACCTAAAGCCATAAAACACAAAATAAAGACCGCCATGTCTGAAGCCCAAGCCAAGACCACAAAAATAATAGGTGACAATAAACCGCGTGGATTCGCTTTAAGGGTAATGAAACCCAAATGAAAATCGTTCAGATTCTTTTCCATCTTGTTTCTAAAACTGACGGAGTCCCATTTGTTTCTACGTAGAAAATTAATTAACTTAATGATCCATACGAGCAACCTGTCTGTAGCTCGACTATTACTGCTCAAATAAAAAATCAGCACTAAAGTAAAAATCAGTATTAAAGAAATCCCAATTATAATTCCAAATATTGGTGAATCCAAATATCCAAAGCCCAAAACCCATAAGATTAACCCTAAAATAGTGTTTGCTAAAATAACCATAATTATTAAGATTTTATGGGCAATAACTGAAGCAACGACCTTTCCTGTATCATGAACCTCGGTTTTACATAACCAATAAGCTTTGAATAAATCTCCACTTAAGCCTCCGGGAACTATGTTGTCTACAAAAATTCCAATCCAAGTAAACAAAAAAGCGGTTCTAATCTTAATCGAATGAGACAGATTGCTTAAAAGACTACGCCAAACAAGAGCATGAAAAAAAACACTGACAACAACCAGAATGAAAGCTAATGAATAGAACCATAAATTAAGCTTCTCAAGAGTTGAGATGAAACTTGGAATGCCTACAAAGAAGTAGAGATAAAGAACAAAAACAATAAATCCTAATACTGAGATTAAAAAAATTGTTTTTGAAAGTTTAGGATTTGCTGTTGAACTCATTCGAAAACGCTACCTAACTTAAGAATTACAAAGGTAATCTGTGGATAAAATTCATTAGTTGACCAGTTTATTCCCTTTAAAGTTTCTTCTATTCCAAAAAAGAAAACATAGCTATTAGTTGCTGCTTGAACTTTTATTTCATTCATGCTCTTTTTGACCACCAAATACATCGAAGTCAAGAAACAATAAACTGTTGTCTTTTCCAATACTTATGATTAGCTCAAATTACATATTGAATTCTTTGATTTACCCTTTGCTTCAGATTCAATCTCCAAGTCAATGATCAAAAAATTAAAAAAGATTTCAAAATCAGGATATTTAACATCGTTTTTCTTGTCTACATATTCATTGCCATGATTTCGAGGATTTCCATGCTTGCATTTGGCAACATCAGGTGTGGATGGTCGGTAAGCATTACTTTTACAGCCTCAAGATCTTCTGCTTGGATAATCGTGTATCCTGTTACTTGCGTCTGTCCTTTAGTGCTTCCTTTTTTGTCTATGCAGGTTCCTCTTCCTAACGGAGCACCCATGTCAACGATTGATTTTCCACATTTCTTAAACCAAGCATTCCAAGGTTCCATTCCCTTCTTCATTTCTTCTGGACTTACGTTCATTTGCACTTCTGCGGCTACTGGTGCCATGTATAAAATCATAAATTTTTTCATTCAAAATCACCTCTGTTAAATTTCTCTCGCTTGAATAAAACGTCTATTTATTCTAATGATACCTTAGTTTTTATTTCTATCGTTTCAAAATAAAATTAAATTAATTTTCATTCCAACATACACACCGCCATTTAGAACAACATTTACAGTAATTATATGAAAGAAAAAAAATTTATTTTAGGATTCTCATTAGAAGTCGGAAAAATTATTGTTTTCCGGTCTTTTCTTCATGCTTTTTCTTTTTTGCTGCGTTCTTTTTTGCTAATGAAGGCATAATATTCCTCTTAGTTAATTCTATTTCTGGTATTATGTATTGAAGTACCTAAAAGCTTACCTATTAAAAACCCCGTAGAAACTAGCCGCGACTAAGGTTTAAGCTATATATAATAGGTCTAATAGTCCATGAAAGCATAATTAAATGATAATTTGAGGGGAATATTAGCTTGGACGAAATCTTAGAAATGTTGGACAAAACCGCCAAACGGATACAGAAAGATGCAGATGAAACAAAAGAAGCTACCATAAAACAAACAGCCCTCTACGAGGGCCTTCTTATCTCACCTCTTGCATCACAAGAGCAAAAGTTAAAGGCTTTCATTGGAAAAACACTCGATTTAGACCGTTTAGAAAGATTGAATTCTCAGTTAACCCTTCTCTACACTTTGCAGATTTTTGCGTTCAAAGTTAAAGTGATTGAGGTTTCAGTAGCTAAAATAAACGAGCAGCTTGTTAAGTCAGGAGTTTTGCAGAAGAGCGGTGAAGTGGAAGACATAACAAAGAACATCGATGCCCTAAAAATTTTAATCGAAGCTCACTATGAGTCGATGAAGGAAATTAATGAAACCCAGAGCAAGAACTTAGGGTATATTCAATAAAAATGGATTAAATAAAAAGGGCAGCCTGGTGGTTTTCCACCAATCAGGTTTTTTCTGCCTGCAGTGGTTTTTTATGGCTTAGAAGAGCTTTTCCCAACTTGTGACGAAGTCGAGAACTTCTTGACCTTGCTTTCCGCCGTAGCTAACTAAGCGTTCGCGAACATCTTTTAGAGCGATTGTTGCTTTTTGGAATTCTTGCATTTGAGCTGCTTTGTCTGTGAGGTATAGTAGTCCGTCTACTCCTGCGCGTGCCATGCGAACTGATACTGTTAAGAGTTCAGCTGGAGTTGGTGTTTCTTTTGGATCATCGCCGGGGCCGATTACGTATAGTGCGATGTTGAGTGGGACGTCTTTGAATAGTTTTTTGAAGTTGCGTGTGAGTGTCTCATTGTACCATGGTGTTGCGTAGTTTTTATTGAACATGACGACTAGGAATTCGTCGGTTAGTGGTGCGAGGTCGTCAAAGTTTACTCCGAAGCGTTCATAGTTTGTAACTGGGTCTGGAAGGACACCGATGACGAATTTTTTCTTTGCTCTGTTGCGTACGCGGTCGCTTACTTGTGCCATGTATTCTGTGACTTCTTTTCGTCTCCATTCATACCAGCTTAAGCCGCTTTTCTTCCAAAGATCTTTGCAGCGTGGACAGGTGCAGTGGCCGTGTTCTGCGAAGTGGATGCTGTTTAGCCAGATTCCTTGACTTTTGCGTGCAACGTCTTCGATGTAGTCTAATTGTTCTGCGCGGTGTTCTGGTTGTGTTGCACAGAGGACTTCCCAGCGAACGTTAAAGTTGTCGTTGGTTCTCCATGCGGGTCCTAAGTCGGATTGGCTGATCCAGTCTGGGTGTATGCGGGCGGTTACGTTGTCTCCGAAAATTGCGATGTTGCTGTGCATGTCAGCCTTTGGTGGCATGCGTCTGCCTACTTCGGGTTTTACTCGGAAAAGGTCATAGTCGAAGCCTGGAACTTTCTTTGCTTCAAACATGTATGTGCCGAATTTCATCTTGATTCTACCTTTTTAGACTCAAAACGTTCGGCGCGGTTATAAAGTTTTGCGTAATAAGTCAAAAATTGGTTGAAAACAGTAAAATGCAGTAGGGCGGTTGCTTAAGATGGTAATTAAAAGTTTGGAGAAGTTATTGTTTGGCCTGTTTTATTCCATTAGTTGTCTCGGAAACCCCATTTGATGAAAATGACAAAGTGAAAGCTTCTAACTCTTTTTTGCTCGGGTAACTCCTGAAGATAAGCTGCGTCTAATTCAATGCTCGAGGAGAACGGCGAAGTTGTAGCTGTAACAGGCGATGGCATTAATGATGCTCCAACTCTCAAAGAAGCTCACATTGGAATAGCAATGGGAATTCGAGGAACCGACGTCGCTAAAGAATCTTCAAGCATGATACTAACTGACGACAATTTCGCCATTATTGAAACCGCAGTTTAAGAAAGACGCAAATTATTTGGCAACTTAAGCAAAGGAATTCGCTATTACCTAGCATGCAAAGTCGCAATAGTATCCATCTTTCTTGTTTCAAACATCCTTGGAGTTCCTTTGCCGTTTGCCCCAATTCAGATCATAGTGCTGGAACTTTTCATGGATTTAGCCGCTTCCGCCAACTTCGTTGCTGAACCCCAAGAAATTGATACGATGAAAAAGCCGCCGATAAACCAAAAAGAGAGATTCATCAATAAAACGATGCTACAAACATATTTTTGGGTGCTTTAAGCCTCTTTATAGCTGTCACAGTAACATTTCTATTTGCTTGGCACACAACCTCTGAGTAACTTATGCGAGAACAATAGCATTCGCGACCTGGATGTTTGGACATGTTTCCTCGCATTAAATTTCCGTTCCAAACGTGAGCCGCTAATAAGGAAGGACTACTCTCAAACAAAGTGATGCTTTTGTGGTCACTTCTGGTATCTTTGATACTTTGATTGTTAGCTCTTCATTGTCACCAATTCAGGCAGCACTTCAGATCACAAATCTAAATCTTGGAGATTGGCCGTTGATAATCGCTGTTTCATTCAGAGCCACCTTCTGGATGGAACTTGAGAAAATCCTAAAAAGAGCACCTAGCTTTTTAACTCAAACAACATATCAGGTGCAATGGGAGAGGGATGACTTATGCCTATAAAATATTTTGAGGCTCCAGAAATCAAGAAACAGGTAGATCAATTAGCTGAAGAATGCGAGTTCTTCCATGTAGTGCCGCAGTTTGTTTTTTGTGTTCGAAGCAAAGGATCCAAAGCACGTCGTACAATCGCCCGAATACATGGGTTAGGAAAGATTTGGCAGGGCGTTATGAACCTTCCTCCATCCTACACTATTGAAGTTATTTCAGAGATTTTCGATCGGATGTCGGCTGAAGATAAAGAGAGAACTCTAATTCATGAACTCATGCACATTCCTGGTGGTTTCTCAGGCGGTTTTCGCCCCCACAAAGGCTACGTTGAGAGAAAAGATGTAGAGTTGGTGTACAGGAAATTGCAGAGCGATAGGATTGCAAAACGGCAAAAAACACTTTTTCCCTGATAGACCCATGTTTTTAATGAATGTTTTCAAGTTCGGATAGAAGGTTTATGGAAAGTTGTTTTTTCAATAACGAAAGCTAAAAAAGGCATGTACAAGCAATAGTTGGCTAGGAAGAAAACTTTGTCGCTAAACGGGGTTAAATGATGAAACACGTTATGAAAAGCTTGCAACATAACGGCATTTTCGTGCCACTTTACGATTACAAGGGTTTCAGCGTTAAAATCCAAGGAAAAACGGTTAAACTAACTGAAAAAACTGAGCCGATGGCTATGGCTTGGGAACGCAGAACCCTATCAACGACAGTGGCTCCTCCAGACACCGTTTTTAAACGGAATTTTATGAAAGAGTTTCTTGGACGACTCAAACAAGAGAACCCAAAAGAAGCCTTCTTGGAATTGTTCGCTTCAAAATACTTATCCAATGTAGATGACCCCCAGTTAAACCAAGAAATCGATTTTACTCAAATTAAAAATTTTATTCTTCAGGAAAAAGCTGCAAAAGAGACTATAACTAAAGAAGTAAAAAAGCAGCAAGCAGAAGAACGCAAAGTAAAACGTTTAGAATTTAAAGAAAAATATGGTTACGCACAGGTTGATGGACAAAAGTTGGAGTTAGCCAACTGGACCTCTGAACCATCGTGTCTTTTCGCAGGACGAGGTGATCATCCACAACGTGGAAAATGGAAAGATGGTCCAAAAGAAGAAGACATCATCCTTAACTTGCCGCCCGATGCACCAAAGCCTGCGGGCAGCTGGAAAGGAATAGTATGGGAACCAAGCAAGATGTACGTTGCCAAGTGGGAAGATAAACTCACTGGTAAAATCAAGTATGTTTGGTTCTCCGATACAGCATTCCTAAAACAGAACCGTGAAAAAGAAAAATTCCAAAAAGCCGAAACACTGGGCAAACAAATTGGCATAATCGAAAAGCATATACTCAAACACTTAGATGACAAAGACATCAATAGACGCAAAGTCGCGACTGTTGCTTGGCTTATTTTAGTCCCTAACATGAGGGTTGGTGACGAAAAAGATCCCGATGAAGCTGATACTGTAGGCGCTATAACCTTACGTAAAGAACACATAAAAATTGTGGGTGACACTCTACATTTTGACTTTTTAGGCAAAGACAGCGTGCGGTGGGTGAAAGAGTACAAAGCGCCGCCTGAAGCAATAAAAAACATCGAGTACTTCAGCAAAACAAGCAAAGAATACCTCTTCGAAGGCATTGACTCCAAACACGTTAGCCGTTTTCTTTCTGAGAAAATGCCGAAATTAACTGCCAAAGTCTTTCGTACATGGCGTTGCACAAAGACCGTTAGAGAAGAGTTGGAGAAAAGCGGGATAACCAAGGATGATCCTGATTACAAGAAACTTTTTGCTGCAAAAATGGCAAACTTCAAAGTAGCTGAAGTGGCAAACCATAAACGTAAGGTTCCGCCCACTTTTGAACAACGTGTTGCCCAAAAAGAAATGAACCTCCAAAACCTTGAATCACAATTGAAAGTGAAGAAAGCTCAGGGTAAAAAGACAGAATCGCTGGAAACTAGAATTGAGAGGGCAAAACTGGACATTCAATTAACAAAACTTACCAAAGAATACAACTTGGGCACTTCATTGAAATCATACATTGACCCGACTGCCTATGTTAAGTGGGCAAAAAAAGTCAAATTCGACATTGAAAAATTCTATCCCCAAACCTTACGTAACAAGTTCAATTGGGCGCTGCAGCAAGGCAAAACGCAATCGTCGTGTAATTCAGAGTGCATTACTCCATGACCATAAAGGAAACAAAAAGCGGCGTTTCCATTACAATTTTTGTAAAACCAAACTCCTCAAAATTCAAAAT
The DNA here is from genome assembly GCA_963831895.1 of Candidatus Bathyarchaeota archaeon. Lineage (GTDB taxonomy): Archaea > Thermoproteota > Bathyarchaeia > Bathyarchaeales > Bathycorpusculaceae > Bathycorpusculum. The sequence goes on along the minus strand of CAWHSD010000019.1, from coordinate 205,170 downwards.
TGAATTCGATGAACCTGAAATTGTCGTCTACTCCACCGAGGAGCCAGTTAAAGGAAAGGTAAACAAAGAAATAATAAAAGAGTTCACGAAGCTTTTGCACACAAAAGTTGAGCTAACTTCAGGATTTACTTCTAAAGAAAAGCAACTTTTCGTTAAAGGCATAGGAGCACAACAGGTTGAACAGCTTCTAAAAATAAGTTAATGCGTTCATATATCGAAAAACGAAATACCTCTTATATGGCCAGAATGTAAATATGATATTCAATAGCAAAAAGAGAAAGAGGGTTTACCCTCACCTTACCCCCATCTTCAAGTATCTTGTTAATTTTTTTCTAAATTCTTCAGATAATTGAGAAGAGCCAACTTTCAAATGCTTAACTTTGTTGTTTGAATCTAAGTATTGCCGCTATACCACCGAAGGCGTTCTTGAGCATTTGACCTTCTTCAGTTTCGCCAGAAATAACTTCAACATCGGTATTTGAGAGCTCTGCGAGCTCAGCAATATCGTCGACAACATCCTTTTTGTCCATTATTGTGAATGATGGTGCTTTGCAGGCTGCACAGGGTTTACCGATTAAACTTTTCTCGAAATCAGTTACTTCCTTGCCCTTAACAGTGTGCTGTTCCTCGTAGCCGCATGCACCGCATTTAAGGATGACGCGCACCAAATCCAAGTCTTCAGATAATAAAACAGTCCTAACGGCCCCATTTTGAAGCAAACGCCGAACTTCGCCTTCTCCATATGTTATCATGCCAGTATCGTGACCAACTTCATATAGGAATTTTTGCATTACTTCTTTTTCTTCGATGTAACGAACTTTGCGCATGATTTCAGGCGCTTTATCAACTATTTCCTTAACACCTTGTTCCTCTACGTATGCTGTGTCGATAACATCGAGAATTTTGTTTTTCAATTGATAGTTCAGGTAGTCGCCTTTTTCAAAATCGTATTTTGTCGGTCCTGGTCCACCAAGAATTATGCCTTTTAAATTTTCAATTGGCAGAAAAGTATCGTTAGCATGTGCCCCTACCCTTGTGAAATATTCGTTGAGCTGCATGTCTCGAAGCCGTTCATATCTTCTTGCTGATTGCCCACCAGCTTTAGTTTTGCCAGCTACACCCGAATGCATCTGCCTCACAATCTGCAAACGTTTTCCCTGCAACGTAGCAATAGTTGCATTGCTAGCGTCTACAAGCAAAATGCCGTAAGCTTCTTTTTCCCGAAGCATATCCTGGAGATACTCAGTGTGGAAACGTGAATCACAACGGTACAGGAAAATTTTGATGGGATCAGGTGGAACTATAACATAAGCTTCCATACGCTCAGTTCCTGGCGCATCACCTTCTCCAAGAAGAGCACCAGTAAAAATCACAATCCCTTTTTCGCCTGGATCTTTGAAGAGTTTGAGTTTTTGTTGTGCTTTGGTAATAGCGTCAAGAACATTTTTCCGGGTTACGTTTGATTTGATGTTGCTGGCGGTTCCATATTCGTTGCGAAGAAGGTTTAAGGCATCACTGATTTGTTTGCCGGGTGGAACGTATACGGTGATAAGTTCTGTGTGACTTCCCTCTTTGTTAGCTAGGGAATTGAGGGTTTTTCTAAGTCTGAATAGTTCTAGGGAGCTTTTTTTTGCTGTACTCAAATAACTTCACTGTTTGTTGCGTAATCCGCATAACTTACGTTATTAGCAATCAAATAAAAGTTCCGACGTAAAAAATAGAAGGTTAGGCTTTTTGCTTAGCTGGCAGCGCTGTTGCCGGCTCTGGAGCTGGTGCCGGTGCTCCTATGGCGTCTCTTAGGAAAGCCTTGAACGGTCCTAACTTTCCGCCGTAGTTGCCAGATGAAATCTTCACTACACCTGGAACACCGATAGCTGCTAATACACCCGCTTTTATGCCCTTTTTTACAGCATCCAGAGTTAAGCCGTTTATTACAATTTCATAAACGCTCTCAACACCCTCTGGAACAACGCTGTCAGGTACAATTGTTCTTAAGGTTGGGCAGTAAGGATGGTTAGTTGAAGCCTTCAATTTGTATTTGAGTGAACCAGCTTTGCTTCCAGCACGACAAACTCCACCTGGGAAAATCATGATGACATCAGGTGCATTTGCGCGGATTGCTTCTACTGCAGCTTCTGAGGCTTTAAGGCCTTCTTGCTGGGTTCTGGCAAAAATCATGAAGTTTCCACCTGCAACTGCTTCCATTGCACCAAAGCCGTCTTCAACTATAAAGTTGCCTTCCATAACTGGGATTTTCCAACATTTTCTTCCGCCCACCATAGCTTTTTTCTGGAAGCCATCACCGAAGTATCGGAGGCTACTTCCGACGGTTAGGACGCGTTTTCCTGTTAAGCCGTTAAATGCTGAAGTCGTGGGGCAAGTCATTGTGCATTGACCGATGCGTTCCATAAGCTGGTGCTTTAGTTCAAAGCGGTCACGATTATAAATTTGAATAAGTACTCCAGGCCGTTTGTCAGGTGTCTGGTCTGCTGGAACAGCTCGTTCAATGGATGCCTCTGCAGAAGCGGCAATTACGCTTGTGGCAAAACCTGTTGTTAAACTTGCGGCGATTTGGGCCCATTTTTCGTTTTGAGCAGTAATCAAAACTCTTCCTGCCCAAAGTGCAAACATTTCTGCAAAAGTATCTTGAACCTTCACTATGCTGCCTGAAGGTGACTTTACAAGAAACATTTTTTCGCTTTCATCGTAGCCTTCGATTTGAACATGGGTAATGTTTGATGACATTAAGGGGACCTTGCCAATTCTGTTGGGAATTGTATGATTTAAGAGTTTTCATGGTTTTTTAGGTTTCAACTTGCTGGTTTTTGGGTAATTTCGGCTTTAGTTATTGGCGGAAGAAGAATAACAGATAATATGCACTTGTCATGAATCTGGATTTAGCGCCAGGATGTGGCTTTTTAATCAAAGTGGATTTATCGATCGTAGCCAACTCGTAGACCAATGAATTTTTTATTGCTTTTTTTGCCTTTGAAGGTAGATATAGTTATTTCGCCAGTTTGAACCACCAATAATTCAATTGAGTAAAATTGAAGACCTTTTTTGGAAAACTGCCAATGCACATACTATCTACCCTATTTCTAAATTATTCCTTGAAAACCTTACTTCTTGCACTACCTTTTACAAGTTTTGATTGTGATCCAAATATGAAGAATCAACTTAATCATCGAAAAGTTTTCCATAAATAAGATTGGTATAGTCTTTATCAACTTGTCGTGTTATATAGGAACTGAAGGTAAAGCAATGAAAAACCTAGTTGACTGGCAACAAATCCTGCTTGAATGCAAAACTAATATCCAAACCAGCATCAAACCATGCCTAAAAACTCTCAAAGGACCTCAACCCAACTTGGGTGTAGGTGCAGGAGGAGACATGATGAAACCTGTAGATTTGGCGGCTGAAACAGCCATAATCGACACCCTACTGAAGAATGAGGTTTCTTTTACTCTTATCAGTGAGGAATCTGGTATCAAAGAATTCGGAGCAACCCCCCAAGAGTGCTTTCTATGTGTTGACCCAATAGACGGCACCACCAACTTAACTCATGGCTTGTCATTCTACGCTTCATCTATTGCAGTTTCACAGAAACCTGAACTCAACGACGTTTACGCTGGAATGGTTGTTGACCTCTCACACGACGAAACCTACATGGCACTTAAAGGCAAAGGTGCTTACCACAACGGCGAACGGGTTTATACATCAAAAATCCAATCGCTCAACGAAGCAGTGATAGGCTTGGATTTGAATGCTTACAAAGCTAAATTGGACATGAAGATTACCGCCGCCTTAGTCGAGAATATCAAGCACACTCGACACTTTGGCGCCAACGCTCTAGAAGTCTGCTTCGTCGCTGCAGGATTAACTGATGCCTTCATAGATTTGAGGAACAAAATACGCACAACCGACGTCGCAGCAGGATTCCTCATAGTTAAAGAAGCAGGCGGAACTGTAACCGACCTAGAAAACAAACCAATAAATGTAAAGTTGGATCCAAAACAAACTTTGAGTTTCGTTGCTTCAGCCAATTCGGAGATTCACCAAGAAATTCTCAGCCTGGTTAAACCCTAATGTTAAGTTTGCTTTTGCCAAACCCGGCTGCTATTGTGAAAACATCAAAAACCAAAACACTCCTTATTGCTGATCCACACCTTGGATGGGAAATGCAGTTGCAGGAAAAAGGCATCCATATTCCAAGCCAAACCCCCAAAATCCTAAACAAACTAAGCGATATTATCACGAAGTACAAGCCGGATAGACTGGTTATTCTGGGGGATGTGAAGTACACGGTTGTTTCCCATGAATTTGGCGAGTGGCAGGATATCCCAGACTTCTTCAACAAAATCACAGGATGTATCGGTAGTATAGCTGTTGTTCGCGGTAATCATGATGCCAATTTGGAGCCGCTGCTACCAGAGAATGTTGAGTTTTTGCCCGCAACAGGAACAGTAATTGGTGATGTAGGAGTTTTTCATGGACACAAATGGCCTTCCCCGGCACTTTTGGGTTGCAAAACTTTGGTCATGGGTCATCTGCATCCCGTAGTGGTTTTCCGTGACCCGACCGGTTGCAAAATTATTAGGCAGGTTTGGATGAAGGCAAAATGCGACCCTGAAGCCTTTGCAAAGGTTCTTTTGAAGAAAAGCGGAGTTAAAATTGTAGGTTCAGTGGCTGAAACATTACAAAAACACTACAAAATAAAATCGAAGGCAGAGGAGATTTTCATCATGCCTAGTTTTAACGATTTCCTTGGGGGCAGACCTATAAACGAGACTCGCCCCAGAAAAGAAATTCGCAGCGAAGCTTTAATTGGACCCGTTTTGCGTTCTGAAGCGGTTGATGTTGATGATGCAGAATTATATCTTTTAGATGGCACTTTTCTTGGAACATTAAATCAACTTCGTCAACTGTAATTTGCCAAGTTTGATTACGCTAACTCTTATATTTGCCACATGTTATATGCATGATATAAGTTAGGGAGTAAAAAATAAAATGAAATTAGTTACTGTCTTACTACCAGAAGCATATTTGGAAGGTTTAGATGAATTAGTCCGAGCTAACATGTACCCAAGCAGAAGCAGCGTCATCAGGTCTTCGGTACGTGATTTGCTTAAAAAAGAGCTTTGGGAAAACAAACGCAGATAAAACTTTTTTTAAAGCCCTTTTATTGACTCACAGATTGAGCGTGCAGCAGCAGCTGGGTTGTTCGAATTGGTTATTTCTCTTCCAACAATCAGGTACCTTGCGCCTGCTTTAATCGCGGTTACTGCACTGCCACCTTGAGCACCCACGCCAGGCGAGTAAATATCAACTTTATCTTGCAGAATTTGTTTTACTTCGCTAATTTTCTGGGGAGCCGTAGCGCCAACTACTACTCCGTCAGCACCCCATATCAATGCTCTTCTTGCAAAGGAAACATACTGAAGAGTCTTTTCACCTGTTTCCTCGCAAATGATTGTTTGTCCATAACCTTCGTTTGCTCCTTTGTGGCTCATGTAGGTGAGGAGAATTACGCCTCGATTAAGTTTTTTTGAAACTTCAAAGAGCGGTTTTAAACCTTCATCCCAACCTACAAATGGGTTGGCTATTATGGCATCAAACCCGGCTGCAAAATAGTATTCGGCTATTACCTGGTTTGTATTGCCTATGTCGTTTACTTTAGCATCCATTATTGCAAGCATGCCCTGACCGTGAATTTGCTCAACAAGTTGCTGCACGCCATCAAAAGTGCCAAGTGGAAGAGTCAAATGATGATTAATTTTTACCGCGCAAACATAGGGGTAAACAACTTTGAGGACTTTTTGTGCTTTTATCAAAATGCTCTCTCTGTTATCGGGGACCTCGAATGGAAAATCTAAAGCTAAAACAAGGCGGGAACTTTGGCTTTTTGCTGTTTCTTTCATTTTGTTTTTAAACGACATCGAAATCCCCTGCTGTATTTGTTGGTACTTACCTATTTCATTTTTTCCTTTAATAATTGTATAATCCTTCAAGTTGAATTCAATACTCTATATTTTCCATCTTCTCATTGACTAATAGAATGCAGACTATCCTTATGATTAGGGGAAAAAAGAAACTGACAGTTGCGGAAAAATCATCGCACAGCATGCATTTATAAGAGTTGGGTTCTTCAAGAAGCTATTTCACATAAACTTACGAGCCCCGAAAAACTTTTTTTTCTATAATTACTAAATTTAGGTTAAGCAATAAAAGATGTTAAAAAAAGGTTTCTTAATCAACAAAAATTGAAAAAGGAACTATTAGATAGCCCAGACTGATGAACTGATGAGAGTCCAGGTGATGACTTCTCTCATTTCTGGGTTGTTGTAGTCGGTTATCCATATTAGGGTTTCAAGCATGCCTGTTTGTTTGTCGAAGTAGACAAGTGTAGTGTCGTAGCGTAGTGTGCTGTGTGTTGGATCTGTCGCAAGATAGGATTCTCCGCCTATTGCCATAAAGTTTCTTTCTCTTGCGCCACCTGTGTATGTTATTGTGCTAGTCGCGTTGACTTTTACGCCGTCAAATCCATTTGGTCGCAGTAGGTCGCCAACGTTAAGATTGGATGCATAAATAGCCCAAAATCCATTCGTTTCGGTTTTGTTTCCGTTTGATAAATCGATTGTTTGTGAGCCCGTTATTGCTGATGTATTTTTGAATGTCCACAAGGTATTAAGGGAAACCAGAGTTCCTTGAACATCTGTCACAGTAATCTTGTAATTATCAGTATCGTTATATACCGAGAACCCTGGAGTATCTACAGCGGCTAAACTTGTCAAATTTGATGTACCTAGCAAACGATACGTGAATGTGTCGCCTGCGTGAACGCCTAGAGCGACTGGTTTTGTTGCAGGAGGCTGTGTTGCATAAATTACTGCAGCAGATGCTCCTATTAGCACTACCAAGAGAATAATGGCTATGTATGCTTTTGTATGGGAACCTTTCTTTTTAAATGCCATAGCTCCTACATTGCCATAGTCAAGTATTTAGTTGTTTTCCCAAAAGCCCCTTAAAATAAGGTGGATTTCACCAAAGCTGAAAATGAATATTTAGATGAGATGATTAGATATTTTAGTCAATTAAGAAAATTTTATTCTGCTTTGACTCTCATTCTTAGAGTCGATCGATTCAGAAGGAGCTTTGACCTTTTCATCTTGCTTTTTGTTCAAGCTAATAACAAGTTTATGGTTTTTCTTAACAAGAACCACATCACTTTCTTGAACATTATCAACAACAACTTCTCCATTGTACTTCATTCGACTCGCATATCCCAGTTCCGTTAGCGCCTTCATTAAATGTTCACGAGAGGTTCTTAAAAGCTCGCCTGATGTTTCGGGTCCACGGTTAAAGCAAAAAGTAAGAACCTTCTTTTCGGCATTATAGTTTGCCTTAGTTCCTTTGCCAATCTTCTCCACTTGTCCCCATTCAAGTTTTTCAGTAGGTTCTCTCAAATCTAAACCTTCTATTTTTCTCTTTTAAAGGAGCCGTGTCCACCCGAATTGGTTACTTTATCAACCACGTTTTCGCTGACTTTATCAAGTACTTCTTCGGCGCGCTTCCAATTGTCGGCTGTAACTTCTACACTGTATTTTGGGGCAGCGATTACAGAGAATTCGATTTTGGCATCTTTAGCTTCTTGAGCTTTTTTAGCTCCACTGAATGCTTCTTGAATGCATCGAACCCCGTTTGGCTTCATGCAACGAACTTCAATGACGCCTCTGACTTTTACGGTTTTAATTTTTATGCGTTCTTCAGCAACTTGAGCAATTACTTTTGCGAGGTCTTCAGGAATTTCAAGTTTAGTTAAGACATCCATACCCTCTTTGACTACTTTTTCGAAGCCATCGTATAAACCGTATTTTTCTTCAAGAAGTACCCCTGCTTTCTGGTAGACTTCATGAATAGGCAAGCCAGTTTTTTCTGCTACTGCATGTAAGAGGGCATCGCCTTTGCGGTCTTTTTTCCAAGATTTAATTTTTTCTATTCGCTCACGTTTTGTTACACGTCTGAGTGAGAGGTCAATGTGGCCTTTTTCAATGTCTATTCGGAGAACTTTAAGAACCATTTTTTGGTTTTCACGGACAAAGTCGCGGATGTTTCTTATACGAGCGCTAGAAATTTCAGAGATATGAAGAAAACCTCGTCTACTATACTCGTCAAGGTTAGCGTATGCTCCATAATCCATCACACTTTCTATCGAGGCAATAACAAGATCGCCCGATTCAGGCCATTCAGGTTTATGTTCAGACATTAGTTTACATCCTATTCAAGGAAGACCTTTCTTATTTAAAAACTCCTGCAATAAAACTTTTCACGTCTAAGATAAGGCTTTCTACTTCAAAAGATTCCCCTTCGACAACTTTAATGTTTTTTGGTTGAGTGGTGCAGGGGTGGGATTTGAACCCTTTGAGCGTGGAAATATCATCCGCAACTTCCCATTTTTATTTGTTTACAATAAGCGGTTTTTCCATGTCTTTTTTGAGAATCAAAATAGCTTCTCAAAAAACATAGGAACCATTGGATAAAAGATACAAGTAATCGTTCTCTTGGACAATTATCGTTTTTATAACACTATCGAGAAATTTCATCGGATGGAAAAATGTATCCCGCGACCTATTATCTGCCAATCCAACATAGTAGGCTTTTTATACTTTTCTAGCGAATTAGAGGCATGGAAAAATTTCTATTAGTGAGTCCAAATTGTCTTGATCTCGCAGAGCCAAATATTGAGATAAAGAAATTCCATGACTGCGAGAATTATATCTACATTCCTGATATTGCAAAATTAAAGGAAAAACATGTTGTGATATTACATAGATGCTACCCAGACCAAGATTCGCGCGTTTTGCAGTTTTTACAAATTCTAAGCGCAGTAAGACCATTTGCAACAAAGGTAACTGCAATTATTCCATATCTCCCTTACTCGAGGCAAGATGAGATTCTTAGACCAGGAGAAACTGATTCTGCGACTATGATCGTCAAATTACTGTCTTGCGCTGGCCTCGATGAGCTTATTACATTTAATTGTCATTTTTTAGAGCCAGGCGATAGTAAAAAGAATATCTTCGGCTTAGATATCGAGAGTCGATCGATTGTTCCCGATTTACTAGATTATGTTAGACCAAGAGTATCAAACCCTGTTTTTATTGCACCAGATCAAGGTGCCGCTCACTTTGTTGAAAAATTGGGTGGGGTAAGTATGGAAAAAACCCTTGGTGAATACATTCATGGACCGCTTGCGTTTAGGCAAATTACTTCCGAAAAACTCGATGCAGATATAGCTGGTCGAGACGTCATTTTAATTGATGACATGATTATTAGTGGAGAGACCATGATTAAGGCTGCCCAAGTGTGTAAAAAGGGAGGAGCTAGGCGAATTATTTGCGCTTCAGTTCATGGGTTACAAGTGGGTTGTGCGTTTGATAGGATTAGAGCTGCAGGGGCAAAAGAAGTCGTTGTTAGTGATAGTGTGCCAAGTCCTGCAGGAGTCGTAAGCATAAAAAAGCGGCTAAAAGACTTCTTGCAATAGAGAAGAATCGCGATTAATTTTTCGGGGTGGTTACAACCCCCTGAAAAGACCTACCAGAGGTCTAGTAGTCAAAACATCAATTGACTATGGATAAAATTTGGTAACTTCGTTAATGAAGGCTTAAAAGCTAGGTGGGCATCCATTTTGTTGCCCGCGTGCTCAAAAAATTAGCGAGCCATGTTGGCAAACAATAAGAAAAATTCAGGTTTAACAGTTGATCCAGATGGACGTTGAAGTAATACCAGCAATCTTAGTAAAAAACCGAGAAGAATTGATAGCTCAGATCGAAAAAGTTAAGCCAAGCGTTACAACTGTTCATATAGACATAATGGACAATATTTTTGTCCCTAATAATACCATCGGGCTTGAAAGTTTAACAAATCTTCCCTCAGGAATCTCTTACGAATTCCATTGGATGGTTAAGGACCCTGAAAATTGGATTTCAAAAGTTCCTGGAAAACACAGGCATATAATTCATGTTGAGACTATTTTTGATTGGAGTGAAATAGAAAAAACACGTGCTTCCGGTGGAAAGATAGGTCTTGCCATTAACCCACAGACACCAATCGAAAAACTTTATCCATATATCATTAATAAAGACATCAAGCAAGTTCTAATTATGACCGTTAACCCTGGTTATAGCGGTCAAAAGTATATTGCTGAAGTCGAATCCAAAATCCAAGCTCTTCGAGCGAAATTCCCAGATCTCAAAATTGAAGTTGACGGGGGAATAAATCCCGAAACTTCCGAGAGTGCTAGTGCAGCAGGAGCAAATATTCTTGCGGCATCAAGTGCAATTTTTATGGCAAAAAGTATTCCAGAAGCAGTTCAGAATATCTACGAGTCGGGAATACGAGGTCGAAATAAACGGCAAACTTATTCGGAGGAAAAAACAATAGACATTGAAGCACCAAAACTTATTTGCGAACCTCCAAAACAAACGCTTCTTGGGCCAAGTCCATCGGTTGGGGTTGGAGCTATAAAAATTACTGATATAACGAAACTCTATTTGTTATCAAATAATATTAGGCAAAGTATTGTTAAAATGCTTCACGCAGCAAAATCAGGTCACCCGGCAGGCTCAATGGGTTTAGCCGACGTTTTTGCTACACTTTATTTTAATGTTTTAAACCACGACCCAAAAAATCCGAGTTGGGAAGGTCGGGATCGACTTATTTTATCAAACGGACATGTTTGTCCGGGATTATATGCTACAATGGCTGAGGCAGGATATTTCCCAAAAGAAGAGTTAATGACACTTAGAAAATTGGGATCAAGACTGCAAGGGCATCCTCACAGAGAATCTTTACCCGGAATCGAGAATTGTTCAGGTCCTCTTGGTCAGGGACTTTCGATCGCAGTTGGAATGGCTCTTGTTGCAAAGAGAGAAAAAAAGGGTTGGCGGGTTTATTGTGTCTGTTCAGATGGTGAGCATAATGAGGGACAAATATGGGAAGCAGCACTTTTAGCATCTAAATTTAAACTTGGAAATTTAGTTGCAATTATGGATCGAAATAATATTCAAATCGATGGATTTACTGAAGATGTTCTTCCACTTGAACCACTTGAAGAAAAATATAGAACATTCGGATGGAACGTAATTAGTATCGATGGTCATAATATTCAGCAAATTATTTCGGCTTGTAACGAAGCAAAAACAATAATCGATAAACCAACTATGATAATCGCTCATACCGTTCCTGGAAAAGATATCTCATTCATGGAATTTATTACCGAGTGGCACGGAAAATCGCCGGGCGATAAAGAAGCAGTAACAGCCTTAGAAGATCTTAAAGAGGAAAGAAAGTTCTACGGAAATGAAGAGCGGAAATAGACAAGTGCAAAAGCAAATTTGAAATAATTTTATGGTGTTAAAATGGTAAATTCATCAAAAATAAATAAGCAAATGGGTCTGATCGAAAATATTGATGCTCCTCAGAACAAGAAACCAAGTCGGGATGGATTTGGTAAAGCATTAGTTGAGATTGGAGCTGAAAACCCAAATTTGTGGGTATTGACGGCTGATGTTTCTGAAAGTACGAGAACGCATTGGTTTGCGGAAAAGTATCCAGATCGATTTGTTCAAGTTGGAGTATCTGAGCAGAATTTAGCAGGAGTCGCTGCAGGAATTGCATCTTCTGGGAAGACGGTTTTTATCTCTGCGTACGGGGTTTTCTCGCCTGGAAGAAATTGGGATCAGATTCGTGTTTCACTTTGTTATAACAATGTGCCAGTAAAATTGCACGGTTCACATACGGGAGTTACAGTTGGACCAGATGGGGCATCTCACCAAGCATTAGAAGACATTGCAATTACCAGAGTTCTTCCGAATATGAAAGTCATTGTTCCAGCAGATGCTGAAGAGGCAAGAAAAGCTACGATTGAGGCAAGCAAAACAAAAAATCCAGTTTACATTAGGTCATGTCGCGAGAAAATGCCTGCATTTACTACACATTTAACACCATTCTCAATTGGAAGGGCAAATATTTACCGGGACGGAGAAGATGTGGCAATTTTTGCATGCGGACCACAAGTATATGAGTCAATAATTGCAGCAGAGAAACTTGAATCCGAAGGAATCTCGTGTGCAGTAATTGATTGTCATACAATTAAGCCAATTGATGAAGACGCGATCAAATTTTGGGCAAAAAAAACCGGCATGATAATTAGCGTTGAAGACCATCAAATAACAGGTGGACTCGGGGGGGCAATTGCAGAGGTTTTAAGCGAATTAGGAAAGTCGACGCCATGCACATTAAAGCGGCATGGAATAAAAAATATGTTTTGCGAATCAGGAGAACCCCTTGAACTTATGAAAAAATATGGGCTTGACTCAGATGGGATTGCAAAATTCGTTCGAGAGAACTATAAAAGCGAATTGCAGGCCATTAGTGGGAAAGAGTTTTAATTGTTAATTATGATATCATTTTGGAGTGAAAAATTATGGAGTTCTTTTTAGATTCTGCAAATATTGAACAGATCAAGAAAGCAGCCGCACTTGGAGTTGTCGATGGGGTTACAACGAATCCCACACTTTGTGCAAAAGAAGGGGGAAAAAGTCAACAAGAGATAATTGCTGAGATTGCACAAGTAATAACAGGTCCTATTTCGGTTGAAGGCAATGCAGATACGTGTAATGAGATTGTTCGCGAGGCAGAAGTATATTCAAAATGGGCAAAAAATATTGTAATAAAAATTGCGTTTTCTCAGGAAGGAATTAATGCTGCAAGAATACTCGAAGAGAGGGGAATTAAAACAAACGTAACATTGGTATTTAGTGCAAGTCAAGCGTTAATTGCAGCAAAGGCGGGCGCAAGTTTCGTATCGCCTTTCATTGGAAGACTTGATGATATATCCGAAGATGGAATGAATTTAATTCGAGATATAATGCAAATTTACAGGAACTATGGATTTAAGACAAAAGTTATTGTTGCAAGCATTAGACATCCGATTCATGTCTTAGAAGCAGCAAAAGCAGGAGCACATATTGCAACAATACCAGCCGACGTCTTAGCAAAGATGTGGAATCATCCGCTAACTGATATTGGAATTAAGAAATTCAAAGAAGATTTCGCCAAATGTGAAGTAAAGAAATAGATGTTAAACTCCAAAAATTAGCGCGGGTCAGAATTTTTCAAAAGCCAACTTTATGTTCTGATTTGTTAGATCTTCCTGTCCTATTGATACAAGTTGCTCTATTGGGGCATAAAAATGTCTTTTTGAGCATTTTTTAACCACCTACTTTCGACTTGAAGAAACATTTTTTAATAGACGAAATCGACTAAGTCTCAAAACTGACAAAACAGAATTGGAAGCTTGCGTACTGATAAAAGGCGGCTTTTCATTTATCGCCGACTATAACGAACACAAGCTCTTCCACAATAGGAGGTTCTTAATCCAAAAAACACCTTCGTAAACCCTTTGATTATTTTACTATAGTTGATGCAGGGGTGGGATTCGAACCAATGGCTTTTCTTTCCCGAAAGAGCCTCTGCAGTTTGAAAGGCTTTACTCCAATTGATTGTATTTACATTAAGAGTTATTTTGGTAAGCTATATTATTGGTAGTTGATGTTTCTTTCTTTGTGGGGATGGTTGGTTTGGAAGTGTTACCATCCCATCCTTGGTTGAGGGAGCTTTTGCTTTTTTGGTTTGGGTTGTTTTCCAGTTGCTGTTGGGATGGTGGAAGTGAAATTTTTGAATGGAATCGATGTTGTGTCATGTTGGTGTGGATGAGATGTGGATGGTGGGGTATGTTGGCTATTCAGTTTCTGTGCCATGTAGGAACAAGGGATGTATGGCGCCCTTGAGATAAGCAGAGTCTTTTTTGCTTCATTAATTGTTGGATAACGGTTAAAATTATGTGACAAATTATTTATGGTGCAGGGGGTGGGATTCGAACCCACGAACGCCTACGCGATAGGGTCCTAAGCCCTACTCCGTTGACCTGGCTTGGAGACCCCTGCACACGTTTTGCGCAGTGTGAAATAGGTTAGGTTGCTTTAATATTTATTTGCACATAATTTCTTTGTTTTTCTTTTTGTGTGGGTGTGGTGCTTTAAATTTGCACACCACATTTTGGGCTTTGGATTTGTTTGGTTTTTTGGTTTGGGTTGTTTTTCTTTTGTGTTTTGAGTGTGGGAAGAGGTCTTATCTTACACAGTCATCATGGTTTCTATGTTGAGTAGTGTGGGTGTGAGTGTGTAAGAATGTTAGAGACTCATTCCTACGGCATATAAGATTGGCTCCATCTTTGGGCTAAAGCTCAATTGTTGTTAATTTTTTCTTTATTGGCGAAATCTAAACCGCAAGCATTTTATTTAGTATCGCATGTTGTTTGTGGGAAGAACAAAAAATGCCTTCGTAGCCTAGTCCGGTGGGGCGTTACCTTGGTAAGGTAATGGTCGCGGGTCCAAATCCCGCCGAAGGCTCCAATTAACTCTATTTTCGAAAGCAAAAAATGCAAATATATGCATATGCGCATAGAATTCTATCATGACAAAAGTAATCTCGCTCTCAGAAAAAGCCTATGAAACCCTAAAAGGCATGAAGAAACCAGGAGAATCCTTCTCAGACGTTGTTTTGAGGGTTGCACAACCAAAGAAAAAGAAATCACTACTAGAATTTTCAGGCAAATGGCACGGCAACGATATCGACGAAGTATTTGCTCAGGTAGAGAAAGATAGAGAACGAATGCCTTCAAGACGGGTCGATTTGTTCTTTTGATTCTCGACACTAACGCTTTGGTTGCTCTTTTAAAAGGAATTCCAGAGGCAAATGAAGCATTTCGTCGTTTAGAAGAAATAGGCGATGAACTATCGACAACCATTATTTCAGCTTATGACTCATTCGAGGAGCTTACGTTTCATCGACCCCTGAAAAAAATTTAGCTGAAGTTCAAAACCTTTTGTCTAACATGAAAATCTTAGATTTAACTTTGCAAGCATGCGAAGAAGCTTCCTAAATTTACCGAGAACTAAGAAAGAACGGTCGCTTGATCGGCGAAAACGATGTGCTAATAGCTGGAATCGTAAAGGCTTCTGCAGGCACACTTCTAACAAGGGACGCCCATTTCAAGATAGTTGAAGGATTAGATACAATAAAGTGGTAAAGCCGGTTGGGCGTTACCTGGCAAGGTAATGGCCGCGGGTCCAAATCCCGCCGAAGGCTCCAACTTGACTTTAGTGCCGATTTAATTCTTTAAGTAAAACTTTAGCATTAGATGGCAATGCTGGTTTGCTTCTGCGACTTATCA
Source organism: Candidatus Bathyarchaeota archaeon (assembly GCA_963831895.1). Lineage (GTDB taxonomy): Archaea > Thermoproteota > Bathyarchaeia > Bathyarchaeales > Bathycorpusculaceae > Bathycorpusculum. Next base: position 189,875 of record CAWHSD010000019.1, on the reverse strand, counting down.
AAAAAAATAGAGAGCCGACCAAAATTAATGCAACCCCGAAGAACAACACGAATTCTATTGGAAGAATTCCCAGTTTAAGAGTAAACGTGAAGAAAATCATTGCAACTCCTATAACAACCATTGTCAAATTGCTTTTGGAAGCTGTTGATTGTAAAGTAAACTCATTCTTTCCTGATGCCGTTGCTTGATAATAGCCTTGTTTTTCCTCTATCATACCAGAATTCATCAAGTAATTCCAGTCGTAGTGGAAATGGCCGTCAGACTTGTAACCCAAAGCGGAGCATAGGCTCGATTTTACTCCTGGGTCAGCCTTTATCCTGCTGTTAGATGCAGAATAGATGAAGTACAGTAGTTTGGTTCTGGGCGATTGAATATCAGCGCTTATACCACGTGATTTTGTCACTCTATTCCACTACTCCTGCTAAGTAACAGCCGTAAAGATAAACACAATTCTACAGCTACATGCTGTTTTCACAATTTAATCATTATTTGCTGTTTGCTTAAGACTCTAACCCTTAGAGTGGCAACTCTAAATGTTAGGGCTATATCGCGCACTCGCTGTAGTGTTGTCAGGAAACAAAAATTTAGGAGAAAAAACAAATGGGAACAAATTTCCAATACAGCAAAACTTTAGCCATGGAAGGCTCAATACTAACATTACTCGGCTTAGTTCCAACCGTTGGCTGGGTACTTGGTATAATAGGCGTTATTCTATTACTCAGATCCTTGAAAGAGTTTGCAAACTTTTACCAAGATAACGCAATCTACCAGAACGCACTAACAGGCGTCAAATACTACATAGTTGCTTTAATCACGTTAGCAATTGCCGGCACAGGATTCATAGTTGGTTTCGCACTTAATGATTTTCCGACTAGAATCGGCGTTGGCAATGCAGTTGGAATAGCAGTCGGCATAGCATTTCTAATTGTCACCTTTGTATTCTACGTTCTCGCAGCCATGCACTTAAGAAAAACCTTCAATACTCTCGCACAAAAGACTGGAGAACACTCATTTGAAACCGCTGCAACCTTGCTTTGGGTAGGCGCTTTACTGACAATAATTGGAGTTGGCGTATTACTGATCTTTGTCGCGTGGATATTTGCAGTAATTGGCTTCTTCATAATGAAATCTCCAGAGCAGCAACAGCCATATGGGCCTCAACCTTATGGGTACAATCCGCCATCTCCACAGTCCACCGTTGGGTTTTCACAAACACAGAGTTACTGCTCCAACTGCGGAGCCCCATTAAAGCCCGAAAGCATTTACTGCTCAAGTTGTGGTAAAAAAGTGTAATACCAAAATTCCTTTTTTTATTTTTTAGCTATCAGACACCCTTTTTTCTAAATAGCTCATTAGTAACAAATTAGTCTGCTAAATTTCTCTATAGAATCCAAAGTGCATTTAGCTTTTCGATGGTTTAGAATTATGAAAAACTATGAGATTGTTTTGGAAAAACCTTCTTATGCTATGATTGCAAGTATTTGAACAAGGGGGAAAACGCGGTTAACTTCTCGTTTGCCAAACGCGAGGTCATAATTTTAGCCATCGTACTTGCTCTTTCCTTTATAGTTAGGGTTCTCCTATTTCCCCAACAAGGCTACCAAAATGACATGGCAACATTCAACTACTGGTTCAACACGGCAGCAGAACACGGCATACGACCGTTCTACAGTGTAGTTTTAAGGGATGTCGGATGGATCGATTACCCACCGTTCAACGTATACATTTTCTGGGCATTCGGCTCATTAGCTAAAGTGGTTTCAGCCTGGGGCATCAGCACTATTAGCATAGTAAAGTTGGTGCCAAACCTCTTCGATTTAGGTACCGCCACCTTAATCTACATCTTTGTCCGCAAACAGTTAAACTTCAAACAAAGCCTCCTAGCAACAGGACTCTATGCATTTAACCCAGCGATAATTTTTAACGCGGCAATATGGGGGCAATTCGACGCAATCTACACCTTCTTCCTTGTACTCTCGCTAATTCTGGCGCTTAAAAGTAAACCTAAACTCTCCGCAGCCGTTTTCGCCATTGCCATTTTAACAAAACCTCAGGGGATAGCGTTGCTGCCTCTGGTTGCTTTCTTAATCTATGAGAAAACTAAACTCAAGCCTGTAAACGATATATCCCCATATCTCATGCAAAATAGCCATAACACAAAATTGCCCTGCCTTAAATATATCATAATAAGAGAGCTACCAAAAATAAAAAATCTCTTAATTTCAGCGGTTGTGTTTGCGGCAACGGTTTTCGCGGTTATTTTGCCCTTCGAATGGAGCAATCCAGGAACTTTTCTGAGCACTATCTACTTTGGAGCATACGGCAATTACCAGTACACTTCGATTAACGCTTTCAACTTGTGGGGTCTGTTTGGTTTATGGATACCTGACGGTAACCTATCCGTTTTAGGATGGGCAATGTTTGGAGCTTTTGTAGCGTTCACGTTGTATGTTTTGCATAAGCGTTTTCACGTTTCGGGTGAGTTTCTCGCTCTTTTCTCGGCTTTTATGCTTTTTTTTGCCTTCTTCATGCTACCAACTCGCATTCACGAACGGTATCTGTTCCCAGCCATAAGCATATTAGCTCTAATGTTCCCGCTCATCAAAAAAGCCAGAATGTTCTATATTGTTTTAACCGGCACTTTACTTGTTAATGAAGTCTACGCACTCTACTACCTTAATCGCGATGCGTTTATTCCAAGCGGGGATTTGGTGGTTATAGCGGTAAGCGTTATTAATTTAATCATGTTCCTTTATGGTTCAGTCTTAATGTGGGATGAACTCAAAGGCAGAGAATGGCTCAAAACACAGACCACCACATTAGATCAAACTCAAGATTCAGGTGAGCCCAAATAAACCTTGAATTAAAAATAACCAAAAAAGACATTGTAACTATCGTTTTGCTATCAATAATCTTTTTTGGGATAGCTTCTTGGAACGTGGGTGCATTTAATGCGCCAGTAACGAATTGGGAAAGTACTCAACAAACAAGTTTCTATGTGGACTTGGGTTCAACTCAATATGTTGAAAACGTTTATTTTTGGGTTAGAAGCGGAAACGCTTCAGCCTCAGTTTATTCTGGAGTTCCTGGAAACTGGAGCTATCAGGGGCAATTCTCAAATGGATTGCAACCCAGAGGTACTGACTACTCAGTTTACCAAAGGATAGGTTTAGGTGTAAATACTCAGTTTTTAGAGTTCAACGTTACAGCGGTGAACTATGACTCTCAACCAATGTTTGCTAATTGGGGTATAACAAACCCTTCAGACCAACCTCTCTCGCCCTTTATTCAACTTACAGAAATAGGAGTAGAAAACCAAACTAACCAACAAATTCCAATTTTTGGAATTTTTGGCTTAAACTCCACTGACGCAACTTTAGGTAATCTTGTTGATGAGCAGAGCAAACTCCAGATTCCGCCCACTTATATGTCCAAAATGTACTTTGACGAGGTTTACTTTGCACGATCAGCCGAAAACTATGCGGATCACATGATACCTAACGAACGAACCCATCCACCACTCGGAAAAATTATTCAAGCCGTAGGAGTAGCAGTTTTTGGTGAAACACCATTTGGTTGGCGAATAATGGGTGTAGTATTCGCTACATTGATGATACCTTTGATGTATCTTTTGGGCAAGAAGTTGTTTGGCACATGGATCGGTGGGTTTTCAGCAGCTTTCCTTTTAGCATTTGATTTTATGCATTTCACAATGGCGAGAATAGGCACTGCAGATACGTATGTAGTGTTCTTCTCTTTGCTCTCACAGTTATTCTTCCTCATTTACTTCATGAATGTAGTTAAGAGCGGATGGAAAACCTCTGTCTTGCCGCTTTTCTTTGCTGTACTCTTCTTTGCATTAGGATTCTCAACAAAGTGGTTTACAATCTTTGGCGCTTTAGGTATGTTTGTGCTTCTATTGGCAGTAAGATTCAAGGATTTGGTCAGACTTAAGAGCAGTTTAGCCGACAAGTATTTGGCCTTATTCAACTACCCAGCGTTATTACTTTTGGGTTTCGTAGGCATAGCCGTTTTAGTTTACTTTGCAACGTACATTCCTGAAATGCTCGCTGGCGATTCTTTTCCGACGATTATAAGGTTACAATTAGCGATGTTTAATTTTCATTCAGGTAGTGTTGTTGATACTTCGTCAGCTCCTTGGTGGTCTTGGCCCTCCATGTTCAGATTGGACGGAATTAATGTTCCACGGTGGTTTGACATCTCTTATCTACCAAATAATGTAGTTTCAACAATCAGCGTTTTCGGTAACCCAGTGGTTTGGTGGATTGGCTTTGCCCTTATGCTCGGCCTAACAGAGAGAGCAATTCATGGACGACAGTTAGTGGAAAACATTTACAGCCGAATATCAAAATCATCTCTACAAAAACAAATCAGTATACGCGCGCAAGGCTGGGATTTGCCCGCGATATACATTGTCGTAGTTTTCTTCTTCAGTTGGCTTCCATACGTTTTCATAGGCAGAGCAACCTACATCTACCATTTCTACCTAAGCGTACCCCTACTTTGCTTATCAACAACATACTTCATCAATAAGTACTGGAATACACGCAAAGGAAAGATTGCTGCAATAGCCATATTTGCCAGTGCAGTAGCAATGTTTGTGCTATTTTACCCTGTGATTTCAGGTGCCCCTGCAACAACAGAATCAATTAAAAATCTGAAGTGGTTCCACAGTTGGGGCTTCTTAGGATGAAAAAACTCAACTTAAACGGGGCTGTACAAGTTTCAGTTGTGCTTCCTGCCTTTAACGAAGTGGATTACCTTCAGCAGGCAGTGGAAAAAACCATTCAAACCCTAAATCTGTTTACAAAATCCTATGAAGTCATAATCGCTGAAGACGGTAGCACAGATGGAACTGCTGAACGCGCTGAAGAACTATTGCAGCAAAACCCAAATGTACGGCATATTCATCGTGAAAAACGATTAGGCAGAGGAACTGCACTCAACAACGCCTTTAAACAAAGTAATGGAGAAGTTTTAGTTTATATGGATCTGGATTTAGCCACGGACCTTAAGTATCTTAAACCTCTGGTTGAAGCTATCACTGTTGAAGGATATGATTTCTCAACCGGGTCAAGGATGCTACGTGAAAGCAAAGCAGAACGTACATTCAGTAGAAGCCTAAGTTCTAAAACCTACAATTTTCTCGTCAGACACATGCTTGGCTCTAAACTTCGTGACCACCAATGCGGCTTTAAAGGTTTCAAAAGCAAACCACTAATGCAAATAATTGACAAGGTTCAGGCAACGCATTGGTTTTGGGATACAGAATTATTGGTCAGAGCCCAAATAACAGGCTATAAAGTGAAAGAAATCGGGGTTGAATGGAAAAGCGGCAAAGCCACCAAAGTCAACCTCTTCAAGGATTCATGGAACATGTTCCGACAAATAATGGGACTCTGGTGGAACTTAAAAATAAAGAAAGAATAAACTATTTTTTAGCTAGAATAACAAATGCCCTAGCGAGTAACGCAATTCCAAATATTAGAATCATTCCTGCCCAGAAGACAAACCACTCTGTAGAAAACGTCATGTTTACTAGATATGCAATTATCAGGTAGCTTGCACCAAACCAGAAAACAATGTTTTCAATGGTTTCAGATATTCGTATGACAGATGAATGTAAAATAACTCTTAATGTTAAAATAATTATTTCTACTATTCCAAGGGCTATGCTGAATTGGAAAGCTGCAGCGTAGAGGTTTCCAAAGTCTGCCGGAGTTGATGGCGCAGGCAAAGAGATCCCAGTGTTGGGAACAGGTGCAAGAGTTAGAGTTGTAAAAAAGTTGACCAAGCTGTCCCAAAGGTTGTCTGATAAATGGATAAAATAAACTATAGCTAAGATAATGAAGAGGGAACCGATGTAGAGGGCAGTGAATAATCCTTCTTTTTTCTTTTCGGAAAGCGACTGAAGATTTAAGGAGGACAATAAACGGTTTTTCATCATCCGAGAATACGGTATTTAGCAAATATATCTTTCTCTTAATGGGAGTATGTGAACATTTTAAATAGTCAAAGCAGATAAAATAACTTGGGATGAGATTATGTCGTATTGTCCAAAATGTGGCAATAAAGTTGATGAAACAATGATTTTCTGCCCCCGTTGTGGGGCATCACTAAAAGGTACTTCACCAGTGCATCCTGCACCTTCTTCTCAGCCTTATCCAAGACGGAATGAGAAATCTGAGAAGAATGAAAAAAATGAGAAGCAAGAGAAGAATAATCGTCAAGAAAAAGGACAAAACCAAGAGAAAGGAGAAACCGGCTTTATCGGTTACTTAATCGGAGGACTCATTCTGATTACGCTGGGTCTATTCTCGGTTCTGCAATTAAGCAATTATTTCCAGACGAATTCAGGACAAAGCTGGGCTATTATGCTACTAATCATAGGCGTAATCATCATAGTCGGCGCCATCTACGTAGCAATGACTGCACGTAAGCGTTCTCCACTGCCACCTTAGACAACCCACCGCAAAAACGTTCGGTATAGCCTATGCTCAAGAAGCGTTGAAGCATTTTTTCTACCGAATACTCGGTAATAGTTTTTTCCCGCTGCCTCAATCAAATCGCCAATTTCATAACGTGGAAACATGCAAGAAGAAAGAATTAGACTGCCCCATTCGCCCCGTTTGAGTTCATGCAGCATCTTCACACCTTTTCCCGTGACTACTTCGAAAAAGTAAGAATCATAGTTTGGAGTAAAGTAAGGCAAATCGTCAAGCTGTTGACCAAAAACGCCTTCGGTCGCCGTATACATTTCCACGATTGGCACGTTCCCGAAGTATCTTTTGAGAATTGGTCCGTATTTGAAATGGATTTTAGGAACACTCGTACAGAATATTGCTTGGGTTTTCCATATATCAGCAGGTTTTTTGCCATACTTGCGTTTAACATATCTGGCGAATGATAGAATTACCGGGGTAACGCCCATGGCTGCGGTGACGTTTTGGTCAAGTGCCATCTGATAAGCCAGTTCAAAACGTTTTTCCCAATCTGCCCCACCGACGCCACTACCTAAAGCATCGATTTCTTCTTGCCTTGGCAGAAGACTCACTCTGTCAAACATAGGATTAAGCCGTGCATAGGTTCCAGAACTGTAACCATAGGTAACTTGTTTACCATCCAAGTCCATAGTATGAACGTTCGAAGGAAAATTCAAATTAAGAATAACACCCAAAAAAACTTGATAACTCTTTTTTCTAACGGCATAGTTAATGAGCCCTCTAGCTCCACAACTATAGATTTGTTTTAGGTGAGTTTGAGTTGCAGGCAAAACTTTAGATTTACCTGTTGAACCACGGGTCATAACCCACGTTTCTGGTGGTTCAGACAAAAACACCTTGTAGCTTCGTTCTTTTACCTGTTTAAGATACGGCATGAGCCCTGAATAGTTAACTATGGGAAAATTAGCCCGATAATCCGATATACCATTTACTTGGGAAGCATTGTGGATTGCACCATATTCCGTAGAACCGTATTTCGCCACTAAATCAACTAGCACCTGCTCTTGCACTTTCTGAGGATTCTCTATGGAATCGTACCATGGCTGAATGTACGGTTGCAGAATCATGTTGATGCTATCTTCATCAGGCAACATAACGTTCACTAAAGAATTGTTACGAATTTACTTATATGCTTCACCACAAATAATTAAAAACAAAGCCTTTGGGTTGAATAATTATGGCAGAAACAATCCGCATAACAGCAGAAAAAATAAGAAAACTCCATGTTCAAGGCGCACGAAACGTCGCAATAGCCGCCGTCAAAGCCATCCAATCCCAAGCGGAAAAAACAAAAGCGAAGACCAAAATCCAATTTCTAAGTGAACTCAAAGAAGCCCAAACTATCTTCGTTGCTTCCAGAGAAACTGAACCGCTGATGCGAAATGCGATCCGCTGGATAATCAACCAAGCTCAATCCGCTAACACAGAAAAAATTGAGACCCTAAGCAAAAACGTAGTTACAAATGTCAACCAATTTCTTAAAGATTTAGAGGATTCAAAAGAACACATAGCTGAAATTGGAGCGAAGCGTATCCGCGATGGTACAGTAGTTTTTACCCACTGCCATTCGTCAACTGTAACTCGCCTTCTTTCCAAAGCCAAAGAAGACGGCAAAGATTTCAAAGTCATCTGCACTGAGACACGTCCTGCATATCAGGGAAGAATAACTGCAAATGAACTCGTCGATTTGGGAATTGAAACTACATTTATTGTTGATTCGGCAGCGCGTCCATTTATGGGAAATGTTGATGTGGTAATTGTTGGAGCGGACGCGATTACCTCGGAGGGCAATGTCGTTAACAAGATTGGATCAAGTGGCATAGCTGTGTTAGCCCATGAAGCCAGAGTGCCCTTTTATGTGGTTTCGGAACTGTTGAAATTCGACCCCGAAACTCTAAAGGGTGAATGCGAGAAGATTGAGCAGCGTAATCCAGCAGAAGTCTGGAGCGAAGCACCTCCAAAGCTCATTGTGAGGAACCCAGCCTTCGATGTTACGCCAAACCGTTACATTCACGGCTTAATCTGCGAAGAAGGCATAATCGCTCCCCAAACAATTGTTGAGGCAATACGTAGAAAATACCCATGGGTTTTCTAAAAAAATTCGTTAGTTACCAAAGAATGGTGGTCGATGAGTACTATGACTTTTGGAGTTTAACTTTTCCATTGTTTGAGTGCGAGGGCTAGTTCCTGATGGTTTTTGGCATAATCGTCCAGCGTTTTTCCGTATAGAGTTGCGTCGACTGCTTGCCGCATAGCTTTGGCACCTGATATTGTTCCGTCTGGGTGACCATGGATTCCGCCTCCGGCTTGAATAACGAAATCTGTGCCAAAGGTCTTCATTAAGGCAGGCACTAATCGTGGGTGCAAGCCGCCGCTGGCAACGGGCAAAACAGGCTTCAATAAACCCAAATCTGATTTGCAAGCAGATATGTTCTCGACTACCTCCCCTTTTGTCTCAGACATTTTACCGACAACTGTGCCAACATGGAGTTGGTCTACGCCAATTACTCTTGCAACTGTAGCAATTGGTTTCATGGCGATTCCGTGTAGAGGGTTCTTGGTAAAAGCCGCATGCCCCGCTCGGTGAGCGTGAATGACTAATTTGAAGTCTTGTTCTCTTAAAGTTTGTAACGCTGACCAGCCACAGGTTAAGATATCCACCATAACATATTCGCCGCCTTGATCAATAACCATCTGAGCGCGTTTTACCATTGTTTGAGTTTCGGCAGTGATGTTTATCATGTAGACTTTGCGTTCATTGGTTTCTTCTTGGGCTTTGTCTCGGCTTTCCAACGTCTGAGTCAATCTTTCTTCGAAGGGATTAAAAACTTGACTGCTAAGATTCTCATCATCTTTTACTATATCACAGCCACCAAACCAAGCATTGTATGCGACTTTGGCATGGTCTTTTGTCACTAAACCAAGTTTGGGTTTGATTATTGTACCCACCAACGGCCTTTTTGGGATTTTTACGAGTTTTCGGATTCCTGAAATGCCAAACGCTGGTCCATTGAAGCTGTTTAATAGATGTTCGGGGAATTCTATGTCGAGGAGCCGCAGGTTTTTTAGGGCTTTAAGCCCAAAAACGTTACCTGCCACACTGCTCAGAATGTTTGGCATATTGCCTGACTCAAAAAGCTCAGCTGAATAAGCGATTTTAATTACATTTCCGTCTATACTGAAGACGTGCGCTGCAAGTCTTTTAACATAGGGCCTCTCAGTTTTTAACTCTGTCCATGTTCCCACGGAACTTTCTGCCGCCACACCACCTGCAGCTTCTTTTAGGCTGATCCCTTCAGGCTCAAGAGAGAAAATGCAAATTAAATCTGTTTCTTTGGGCTTGTAAGCTAAATCTACAAAGTCAAGATACTTCAAGAACAATCCTCGCCTTCTAGATTCAGTGGGATTGCCTTAAAATCTTTAACTATTCCCCAATCCTAAATGTTATCGGATGTCTAAGATGGATTTAGCCGTTGAAGTTTTAATGATAACAACAGGCGGAAGCAGAATCGCTCTACTAAGCGAACAAAGCGCCAACCTTTTGGGAGTACACAGCTCTGACAGAATAAAAATTTCATTCAAAAACCAACAGATGATTGCAATCGCTAACATCGCTGATTATTTCCCCCCAAATCGTATAGGACTTTACAGAGAGACAGTTGCTGCGCTTGGGGTTAAAGAGGCTGAAACGGTTAAGGTTGAGTTGGCTCCACTTCCCGAATCTTTATTCAATATTCGTGCTAAGTTGCATGGGGAACGACTGCTTGAGAAAGATATTGTAGCTATTGTGAAGGATGTGGTTGAGAGGCATTTGAGCACTGTAGAAATCGCCGCGTTCCTCACCGCACTGAGCATTCATGGCTTAAGCACAAGCGAAACCGAAGCTTTATCAAAAGCAATGATTTCAACAGGCAAAACAATCGATTTCGGCCAAGGACCGATTCTTGACAAACACAGCGTAGGAGGAATCCCAGGTGACAAAACCAGCATGCTCGTTGTACCTATCGTAGCAGCTGCAGGATTTACCATCCCTAAAACCTCTTCACGAGCAATAACTTCGCCAGCTGGCACAGCAGACAGAGTTGAAACTCTCTGCCCAGTTAACCTATCCATAAAAGAAATCAAAGAAGTCGTGGCAAAAACCAACGGATGTCTAGTTTGGGGAGGCTCCTTGGAACTTGCACCAGCCGACGACCTCTTTATCCAAGTTGAATACCCTTTGGGAATTGACCCCATGCTTTTACCCTCGATTCTAAGCAAGAAAAAAGCCATAGGAGCCACCCATGTAGCTATCGACATTCCAACTGGAATGGGAGCAAAAATCAAAACTCGAACAGAAGCTTACACGTTGGCGTCGGACTTTGTAGATTTGGGCAAACGCCTGGGATTGAACATCCAGTGTGCCCTTACTTACGGTGAACAACCATTGGGCTGCGGTATCGGACCAGCTTTGGAAGCACGGGAGGCATTGACTACTCTTATGGGTGGCGGTCCTCCTGATTTACGGGAAAAAGCAGTTAGCCTCTCAAGCATGCTTTTTGAAATGGTAGGCGTGGAAAATCCGCGTGGAATGGCTGAAGAAATGATTGATTCAGGCAAGGCAATGAAAAAAATGCTGGAAATTATTCAAGCTCAGGGGGGCGACCCAACGGTTAAGCCTGAAGATTTACCAGTAGGACCAGAGTCGGTTAAAGTGCGATCACAACAAGCTGGAAAAGTATTGTGGCTTAGCACGGATGACATTGTAAGGATTGCTCGTGAAGCTGGAGCACCAAAAGAAAAAGGCGCAGGTGTAATCCTTCATGCAAAATTAGGTGGGGTTGTTCATAAAAACGGTGTATTACTTGAAATTTATGCTGAAAGACCAAGCAAACTACAATCGGCTTTAGAACTTGCAGGACAATTATCTCCAATCATGCTTAGCAAGAAGCCTGAAGAAAGAATGATTCTAGACAAAATACCAGAAAAAACAACGCATGAAAAAGCGTTCATGTTAGACAGATAAAAAGTGGGCAATTATCTTGCAATTGCTCCACCAATTAAACCGCCTATTGCTGAAATAATTCCTGCAAATATCGCAAGTATAATCGCAACTACACCAATAGCTAATCCTGCCAATCCACCAAACAATGCACCTGCAAAACCAGTTGCAACTCCTCCAACTATCGCAAGTCCCACGATCGCCAGAATTGCAATTATAATACCGCCGAATATGCCTGCTAAGAAGCCCGCAAGTAAGCCTTTTCCCGCCCCTTTTGCGATTAATCCAGCCACTATTCCGCCGATAAAGCCTCCTAATAAGTGTCCAATTCCTGGAAACAGAAAACCAAGAACAAGAACTACTAGGAAACCTACGAAAGCGCCTAACCATATGCTACCCAAACTTTTCACCACCTTTTGGAATTATTCACAATTAATAACAAATGTTAGATTGGTTATCTAGATAACGCTTTGTTGGTGTGGCTATGTAACTACAAAAGAAAACAGTCTTTTGATTTTTTTATAGTATCTAGTATCTCGTGATTGCTCCGCCTATGAAACCGCCAATCGCTGAAATCACCGAGACAAGAACACCCAAGACAAGAATAATAATTCCAAGTGCAAATCCCGCTAAACCCCCAAACAGCACACCAAGGAAGCCATGAGTAAGTCCACCCGCTACAATGAAACCCAATAACGCCAGAATTGCGAGTGCTATTGCACTAAATGTACCTGAAATCAAACCCGCCAATGCGCCACCAATAATTCCTCTTGCAATAAGCCCAGCAACTATGCCTCCGATGAAACCACCAAGAATATAACCGATGCCAGGATAAATTATGCTTAGAATTACAGTGATAATGAACCCAACTAATGAACCAACTCCTATGCTTCCCACTAGTTTTCACTTGATCCTTGTTTAGAAAAGAAAAAATAAAAAGATTCGCTTTATCGTGCCCTTGAATTGCGCACCTTAGGCTCAAGTAGCGTCCATAACCATTCGGCAAATTCTTGCAAATTCTTTGTTTGGATGTAGACGTCTCCTGGACCTGTGATTTGCGTAACTAATCCTTCGCCGCCAAGAAATGTTTCTTTTAAGCCGCCAAACCTTGTGACTTTGTAGCTGCATGTTTCGCTGAATCCGACCAGGTGAAAATTGTCTACAATTAGGGTTTGCCCAGGTTGCAGAGTATGGGTGTCGATTGCACCGAAAGTGTTGATGAACATTTGTCCGCTTCCATTTGCTCTAAGCATGAATAAGCCTTGTCCGAAAAGTCCTTTGGTGAAACCTTCCCATTTTACATCTAAATCTATTCCTTGTGTTGAAGCTATGTATGCAGATTTCTGTATGACGTAACCATTCCCAGGAGCAATATCCAATTGCTTGATGTCGCCGACTGGAGCAGCAACAAAACCAGCTTCCCCCGATCCACTGGTACAAGTATAGTCGTTTACCCAGAAGGATTGTCCTCCGATAAGGCTCAAACCCAACGTTCCAAGAAGACTTTTTTCTCTTTTACGTGTGTGAACTTCAATATTTGGCGTCATATAGGTCATAGCTCCTGCTTCAGCCGTGATGCTTTCGCCTTGATCAAAATTAGCTACTAACATTGAATATGAGGGTTTATACTTAACATCAAATTTCATAGTTTTTTTCCTCCTTACTTGCGTTACTTATAAAAGATGGATATGTGAGTTTCTTATAAAACTTAAGTTCAGGGCATTTATAGGCTTGGCAGAAAAAATGGCCGGTAAAGTTTGGGTAATATTAAAGAAAATATTCAGTTTAGCGTTAATCTTCAACGCGCTCATAACTATAGCTGTAGTTGTGGGGATCCTATTTGGTTTTTACCGGGCTTATCCCTATTGGAAACCATTCTGGCCATATTTGATTGAAGGTAACTTGTTTTGGGTTGCAATTGCAGCAGCTATGATCAATATTTTTCCCAGTGCATGCCTAGGTCGCGCTTTACATACGGGACGATTCTTGTTTCACCATTATGTTTACGGCTTTTTAGTTCTTTTATTCGCTTGTTTGTTTGTAGTATTTTTTACCGCTGTTTCTTTGATCGACATTTTTCTAATAACTTCAAGCGACTTAGCCATCAATGTCGGACGCTTTTTCATTTTAGCAGGGTTAACTTTACTTTTGGATGATTTGCCTGATGTTTCAGAAAGAATTGAATCCATGTTGAACTGGGTAAAAACCAAAGCCTGCCAAGCAAGAAAACCTCTTCATATACTTCAATTAGTAACTGGGTTGGTTTCGCTCTATCTTCTAGTTTCAGTTTCAATCACTACAACATTAAACCCTGAACGGATTGTAAACAATATTTTCTTAATCGCCACCTTAATAGTAACAGTCATTACATCCTTGCTTTAGTAAAAAGGAAAGCGTGGCTAAAAATTACGCCTCCAAATTGCAACTAATGCTTTTGTTTAACGATTTCTTTTCCAATTGTTTCTTATTGTTAACGAGATAGACTTCGAGAACTTCTAAACACTGCGATATAATTGGGCACTTAGGAGAGTCTGAGATAGGAACTGTTGGATTGCAAACCTGAAGAATTGCATGATTGTTAGTCAAACCACTAAGCCCTCAACCCAGATTCCCAGTGATCTGAGATTCGGGTGGTTTTCAATTATCTTTTTGATTTTTGCAGCGTTTCGTTTAACTTGACGGCTTGGGCTTCCTAAAAATTACGTTTTCCAACCCGTTCCCACTTGTCGCCGCTAAATGATATGATTCCACTCCAGTCCTTAGTCTCCAAAACAAAGACACCGTTGGGTCCCGAACGATCTGATCAATGTCTCCGCCGCCTATACCTAAGTACAGATCGTTTAAGAGGTAATAATCATCGCCCAAGCTGCGAGTTAGGAGTGGGAGACTTGTTTTTCGCCAACCCAGCCCACCTCTGCAGATGAGGTACTTGCACAGGTAAAAGTAGAAAGCAACCAGGGAAAAATCAAGAAAATTAATTCAGCTTCCTCCAAAACGCCTACTTGGAGGGTAGATAGGATTCTGTAGATTAAAGAGTGAAAAATAATAACAAGAATTAAAAAAGAAAAAAGAAAACAACTAACACTTTAAATAAGAATATAACCTTAAGGAGACATTCAGTATAGGGTTTATTTTTTGTTGGTGAGGAATTCGTGCATGGCTTTTGCTGCGCGTTTACCTGCTCCCATTGCACTGATGACTGTTGCTGCGCCTGTTGCGACATCTCCGCCTGCGTAGACTCCGTCTAAACTGGTTTTGCCGACTTCGTTAACGCATATGGTTCCGCGTTTGGGGTCGCTTTGTAAACCGCCTGTGGTGCTTTGTATGATTGGGTTTGGAGTTTGTCCGATAGCGATTATGACTGTGTCGACGTCCATTGTGAATTCGCTGCCTGGAACTTCTCTTACACCTCTTCTGCCTTTTGCGTCTGGTTCAGTTAGTTCCATTGCGATGACTTTCATGGCTTTAACCCATCCTTTCTCGTCGCCGTAGAATTCCATTGGTGCAGCAAGGAATTTGCAGACTAAGCCTTCTTCTTCTGCGTTTTCAATTTCTTCAAGTCGTGCTGGCAACTCATTTCGTGAGCGTCGATAGAGCAAGCATACTTCACTACCCAGTCGCATACTGCTTCTTGCGCAGTCCATAGCAACGTTTCCGCCGCCGATGACTACGACTTTTTTGCCTAAGCGTATTGGAGTGTCGTATTCTGGAAAAAGATATGCTTTCATGAGGTTAACGCGTATGAGGAATTCGTTAGCGCTAAAGATTCCTCCAAGGTTTTCTCCTGGGCATCCTGTGAACTGAGGTAAACCTGCGCCGCTGCCAATGAATACTGCGTCGTAACCGTTCTTCATGAGTTCAGGAATAGTATGTATTCTACCGATCAGGTTTCCAAGACGTAGGTCGACACCAAGGTTCTGGACGTAGTTGATTTCACCCTGAACGATAGCTTTTGGCAAACGGAACTCTGGAATACCGTAAGAAAGCACTCCGCCACCTACATGTAAAGCTTCGAACATTGTAATTTTGTGACCAAGCTTAACGAGGTCTGCTGCGACGGTTAATCCTGCTGGACCTGCACCGACAACTGCTATTTTTTTGCCTGTATCTATAGCCTTCGGAGGAAGCTGGGAGCCGTTATCTCTTTCCCAGTCTGCAAGAAAACGTTCTAAGCGTCCAATACTGATTGGGTCACCCATCTTGCCCACAACGCATTTGCTTTGGCACTGCACTTCTTGTGGACATACACGTCCGCAAACAGCTGGCAATGCATTTTTGGTCTTAATAGCGGCTATGCCTTCAGCATACTTCTTTTCTTTAATTAATTTAACAAATGTTGGAATAGGAACTTCTACTGGACAACCAGTTCTGCATAGAGGATTGGGACAACAAAGACATCTGCTTGCTTCTTCTTGGGCTTCTGCTTCAGTGTAACCTAAAGCAACTTCACTGAAATTTTTAGCACGAACTTTAGGCTCTTGCTTAGCCATCTCTACAGCTTTTTTATTCAACTTTGGTTTAGGCTTTGTTTCTGCCACACTTGCAACCTCCATTCATTTCCGACAAAACTGAACTTAACCTTTCTTCGGGAAGCATCGTTCGTTGACGTATGATTAACTCATCAAAATCTGTCTTGTGACCGTCAAATTCTGGTCCATCTACGCATCCGAACTTCATTTTGCCGTCGACGGTAACTCGGCATACTCCGCACATTCCCATGCCATCAATCATAATTGGAGTTAAAGTTACAATTGTTGGGATATTGTAGGGCTTGGTGATTTCGCTGACGTCTTTCATCAGGATTACTGGACCCATTACTATGCATCGGTCGAACTTTTCAGTCTTCAGTAGTTCTTTGAGAAAGTCTAAACCCTTGTAACCTTTTGTGCCATCATCTGTTGCAACATAGACTTTTTCGCTGAGGGCTTTAGCTTCGTTCTCCATCATGATGAACTCTTTTGTACGTGCACCAAGAACTGTGGTTACTTTGTTACCTGCTTCTTTCATGGCTTTAGCCTGCAATAGAAGAGGTGCAATCATTATGCTTCCGCCCACACATAGAACCTTGCCAAAATTTTTCACTTCAGATGGATTTCCAAGTGGACCAGTAACGTTATCAATGCAGTCACCTTGGCTCAACATTCCCAAGTCTTTAGTGGTTTTGCCGACTTCATGAAAAGCAAACGAAACCGTTCCCTTTGCTGCGTTGTATCCAGAGATTGTTAAGGGGATGCGTTCACCGGTTTTTCCGTTTATAACAATTAGGAACTGGCCAGCGTGCGATTGAGCGGCAATATCTGGAGCATCAACTTCAAAGAGTTTAATTTTTGGAACAAGCTCTTTTTTACTTATTATTTTGTACGTTTTGCAGTCGCCTCCATAGCTACTTCACGTTTAGGTAGAGCACATATTTTTTTATAGAATTCATCAAGTTTTACCTCGAATTCTCCAGCGCATCTGGGTGATTCCTCATAGAGTTCAAATCGATCGAGCAAACCCAATTTCTTTAGTGAAACTTGCAGTGCAGCAACATTGCGCTCTGCTGCATTCCTTCCTTCTTGAAGCTTACAATCTTTAGCCGAACAGACAACACCCATGACGCCATCGAAACCACAGTTTAATGCATTAATAATATGCACAGGATCGAGTGATTTGAAGCATGGAACTTCAAGTGCTAAGACGTTCTTGCCTTCGAAAGCTTTGTTCGGGTTATCTAAAGATGAGAACTCAGACCATTGGCATACAAAAGCGAGCACCGCTGGTCCTTTGTTTTTAGCTGTTAGCTGTGCAAGCGATTTGCCATAGCGATCAATCACTTCTTCAAACTCAAAGCCTTTCACCTGAATAGCGTGATGTGGACAAACCAGTTGGCATGCGCCACAGCCTGTGCATTTTTCTTCATTCACTTTTGGGGTTCCGAAAGATTCGAATTCGAGTGCGCCATATGGGCAGATGAAGATGCATTTGTCACATCCAACACAGGCTTGCACGTCATAGACTGCTTTGCGAGAGAACTTTACAACCTTAACTGCATTCTCATCATAACCTAACTGTTTTAAAACGTTGCGTGCAAGAACCAGTCTTCGTGTGTTAATTTTTGTGCCTTCTTTGTAACGACAGAAGGGGTCTTCACACTGGATTGAAACAATGTTTTTAACGCCTGAATTTAAGGCTTCAAAGACAAAGTCCGTTGGAACACGACCTGCACATGGCAAACGCAACGCTATATATTTTTCAACTTTCAACCCTTGTGCTTTCAGGATGTCTTGAACTTCCCCTGTGGACGGCGAGTTCCCTCGGCACATCAAGACAAGCGTGTCAACATTTTTTGCTTTAATCTCTGCTTTTTTAAGAAATTCTGTGAGGTTATCATAAGTGTAATATTGCATTTTTATGGCTGCAGATGGGCAAGCGCTATAACATATACCGCAAACTTGGCAGTCCTGACTATTGATTTCAACTTTGCCGGTTGAATCTGCTTTTATGGCTTCGTACGGGCAGATTGATTTGCAGACATAACATCGACTGCATAAGTCTTGATCGATTTCAACTACAGCGAGACATTTTTCACTCATTTTGAAACCTCATTTTTACACTTTTGCGCTGTTACTCTAATGCTTGATAGCTTAAGCTAATCGGAAGCGAAAAGTGTTAAGAATATTATAATCCTTTCTCTTTATTTTTTGTAATACGGTCGTCTAATGTAACTATAGGCTTCCAACGCTGCAGTGATGCCTTGACCTACAGCTGTTCCCACTTGTTTGATCGGGTGATTAGTTACGTCGCCAGCTGCAAAAACTCCCTGCAAATTTGTATGCTGATGTATATCTATTTTGACATAACCATGCTCATCCGTTTCAATTCCACTTGCTTTGGCGATTTGACTGTTAGGTGCTTCGCCGACTTGAACAAAAACCGCATCAACAGCTAATTCACTTGTTTGTTTGGTTATATTATCGATAATAGTTACCGTTTTTACTTGTTTATCGCCTTTAATTTCTTGAATCTCAGTGTTCCAAAGGGTAGTTACATTGCCTTTTGCCGCTATATCAGTCACCAATGATTCTTCTGCCCTGAAAGCTTCTCGTCTATGAATCACAGTGACTTGTCCTGCAAGACCTGACAAGTAAAGCGTAGTGATGCAAGCCGAGTTTCCGCCGCCGACTACAAGCACTTTTTTTCCTTTAAAGAAAGGTCCGTCACACACGCCGCAGTAGCTTACCCCTCTTCCGCGGAACTCTTTTTCTCCTTTAACCCCAACTTCTTTGTAATGTGAACCCATCGAAAAAATTACTGCATTAGCTTCATAAGACGCATTTGAAGTTTTCACAATTTTCTTTTCGCCTGTAAACTCCAATTCTGTAACGGGCTCTAATTCGTGAATGACTGCGCCAACTTTTTTGCAGTGATTGGTCATTTTCTCCGCAAGCTCGCCCCCGCTTATCTCTGCGAACCCAGGGTAATTGACCACAATTGAGGCATCTGAGATTGTACCACCAGGTAATTTTTCATCTAAAATTAGTGTTTTCAATCCACTACGGACTGCATATATTCCAGCTGATAAGCCAGCAGAACCTGCACCAATAATTATGACATCCCAGTTCTCCATAAACAAGTCATCTCTTTATTCTGAATAGTTGTCGAAGTTTATGAATTGTTCGTCTACTAGGTCAGTTATTTCAAAAACGGCTACGAATATTTCCAAGTAAACATTTACTAGAAGTTGCAACTAATCTTTCCTACCCGCTTCAAAAACCTTAAAAGAACAAAGCTTTAAAACCAGCTCAAATCAACACGTCAAAAAGAGTTGCTGATGATGATGATGATGACACTTACTCCCTGCGCAACAGTGTTATCAATCACAATAACAAAAACATTTGAGCTCAGAGGAACTTCCTAATTCCAATAAGCTGATAAGCCCGAAATCAATTAAATTTCTAACAAGTATTTTTGAAGGGTTCATTATGGCGAAATATAGGTGTACAGTTTGCAATTGGGTTTATGATGACGCTAAAGAAAAAGTAAAGTTCACTGATCTACCCAAAGAGTGGGTATGCCCAGTTTGTGGAGCACCTAAATCCGCGTTTGTCCTTTTGGCGGATGGACATGTGGAAGAGAAAAAAGCGGATCACACTGTTTCAGACGTGTTGATTAACCAGATTGCTGAGTGGGGAGTACAATACGTTTTCGGCATTCCAGGAACTTCAACGTTAGGTGTTGTAGATGCAATTCGCAAGAGCAACGGCAAAGTTAAGTATATACAGGTTCGCCATGAAGAGACAGCCGCTTTTATGGCGTCAGCTTACGGTAAGTTAACTGGGCACGTAGCAGCTTGCCTTGGTATTTCGGGTCCAGGCGCAACTAACCTTGTAACTGGCTTGTATGATGCTCAGTTGGATCATTCACCCGTTTTAGCTTTAACAGGCATGGTTCCCCGCAAACTTATGGGACAAGGTGCAATACAAGAGATTGACCAACAAGCATTCTTTGAACCCTTGACTGTTTACAATAAAACTTTGATGACGGAAGACCAAACCACCTCGCTAGCGACGCTATCGATTAAGCATGCACTACTCAATCAAGGTGTAGCACACATCGGGATTCCAAACGACGTACAAAAACTGCAATACGAAACAGAGATTCTGCCTTTTGAAGGCAGAATGCCCAACATGGCCTACGGACAGGAAGACTGGGTTATTGAGAAGGCAGCAAAAGTTGTTGATTCCGCCACCAGACCTGTGATTCTAGCTGGTTTTGGAGCCAGAGGACAAGGAACCAAGCTTTTAAAATTGGCATCCAAAATTAGTGCGCCAATTATCGCGACTTTCCGAGCAAAAGGAGTCGTAGACGAAAATGAACCGCTTTATGTTGGATGCCATGGTGGAGTCGGTTCAACAACCGCGGGAGCCCTTATGGAGAAAACAGATTTGTTAATAGCCATCGGCTCTTCATTTTCGGATTTATCACAAATTCCCAAGAAACGCACCGTACAAATTGACATTAACCCACTAATGATCGCACGCAGATACCCAGTTGAGGTGGGTTTGCTTGGCAAC
This sequence comes from Candidatus Bathyarchaeota archaeon, assembly GCA_963831895.1. Lineage (GTDB taxonomy): Archaea > Thermoproteota > Bathyarchaeia > Bathyarchaeales > Bathycorpusculaceae > Bathycorpusculum. The sequence goes on along the minus strand of CAWHSD010000019.1, from coordinate 169,314 downwards.
AGTGCAGTTTTGATACCAAAATTGACCCAGAAGATAGTGGAGAAAAACAATGCGGATTATTTGGTTGAAATAGCCAAACTAAAACAGGATTGGCAAAATCAACTTGAAAAAGAAGCCGACGCAACAATGAAACCAATAAGACCACAATACATCATCAAAATTCTGAACGAAAAAATCTCAGATAACGCCGTGATTTCGCTAGACGTAGGTGAAAACTGCTGGTGGTTTGGCAGAAACTTTAGGATGAAGAAGTCGCAGAAGATGGTAATGAGCGGCTCTTTGGCAACGATGGGTTTTGGTTTACCTGGAGCATTAGCTGCAGCTCTAGCTTATCCTGAGAGACAAATTGTCTGTTTAACCGGTGATGGCGGCTTAACAATGGTTCTGGGAGATTTCTTGACAGCCCTCAAATACAATTTACAAGTTAAAATATTTGTAATAAACAATAAGCGATTGGGAATGATTATGCAAGAGCAAAAAGTCGAGGGATACGAGAGCTCTCAAACAGACCTTTTCGATTACAACTTTGCTGATTTTGCTGAGCATTCGGGTGGCGTGGGCATCAAGGTTACTGAGCCAAGTCAGCTTGAAGAAGCAGTTGACAAAGCACTCAAAACCACTAAACCTACAATCGTTGACATCGACACTGACCCAAGAAGATTCGGTTAAACCCATTACTCGACCAAAGACTTAGCTTCACTGTTAAAACCATAAAAATAAGCGCTTGCTCAATCAAGTCCCTTCTCTATTGGAAGACTTGATAGTTTCAAGTGTTTTTTCAGCAGTGGACACGCTAAAGAGTAAGTCGTCGATTGTAGCGGTAAAGGTGGCAAGTTTGCCTTCACACTCAATTTGCGTGATTACTTTGTTTGCATCCCTTTCAGTTTTAACATTCAAACCAATCGGCGTTTTGAAGTTGTCTGGCGAAACCGCTTGCGCAATGGCTTTTGCAATTTTTTTGTCTTTGTACTCAAGCGTTATTGTGGCTTGCAAGCTTCTCACCCTTAAGTTGCCTACCGACTAATTCATTTGCGGTCTTAATGAAAGATTCAAGCTTATCTAAGGGTACTTGAGCCCCCGCAGCGATGTTGTGTCCTCCGCCCTTACCACCGTGTTCTTCTGAAGCAATACGCATAACATCGCCAAGGTTCACACCTTTACGAAGAGCTGCTTCAGTGGTTCTTCCGGAAAACTTTGCTGCCTTTTCAGCCTCAATGTTAGCGAATGCTAAAAGCGGTTTTTCATTGTTAACAAGACTTGAGACGATTATGGAAGAGACTGTACCGATGATTTTTTCATTGATGAAGTCCTCGCCATAAATAACATAGACGTTTTCGTATTCTCGCATTCGTTCGGGTTTTTCGTTCACCCAACCGAGATATTTATTGATGCTTTTGCGGTAATCTTCTAAGATTTTGTTGGATTCCTCAAGAGCTGCTTTACGGTCACCCATGCAGATGGCTATTCCTAGACTTGGTCGATCCATGCGACCAGCCGAATTCAAAACCACTGCGAATTCACGCGCATCCCTAAGTGCCGTGTTCGGCTCTTCTTTTGTTAAAATGTAAACGTAACCTATGAGGTTCTCAACTTCCAAATGCAACCCTTTTGACAATAAGTAATCAGCCAAAGCAGAGCACAATCGCTTCCGCTCGTCGTCAGTTAAATCGCAAAGGGCCCTCAACTTATCGCCTTGTTTGAGAGGAATACCCAGGTTTGCTACAAAATTCAGTGCGTTGGTTTCCTGACCACTTAACCCCGGAATGAACGGGTTAGTGGTGGTCGTCAACATTTTGTAGATAGGTCTTGTCTCTCTTCCGAAGAAAATTAAGTCTTTCTCAACTTTCAACAAACCAGAAGAGATACCATCGTTAACTATAATTTCGTTTAAACTTTTCATGCTTCGCTGTTCATATTTATCCTGCATGTCACCTAATGCGCCAACCAAAGCTATAGGAGCCAAATCAATATTCAAAGCGTTCACTGCTTTAGCCGCAAAATACGCTACACCTGAACCGCTAACATCGGTCGCTCCATCAATACCAAAAAGATGAGGATTAACCTGCACGAAATTTGAGTTTATCACCTTGGATGTTGTTTGGTGATGGTCAAGAATTACTACTTTCACGTTGGGAATTTTCTCGTTCAGTAAGTCAAGATAACCGCTTCCAAAATCGGTCAAAATTACTAGTTGCGGTTTATCAGCAATGACTTCTCCGATAATTTTGTCATCAACCCACTGCATAACCCGAATACGAAAACGAGCACCGAGTCGAGTAAGCATTTTACCCATGATACCTGCGGCAGCAACCCCATCAGCATCTAAATGAGAAAAAACCAGAATAAAACCATCTTTCTTGACAGTTTCCAAAATTACTTTTGCCGCTTCGTTTTCAGAAGCCAAGAAGCCTTCGATGTTTTGCTGTACAGCCATGCAATTCACTTGTTCGGGCTAAAAGGAGCTGATTAGATTTAAAGCTGGCGCATCAATTACAAAAAAACTGTAAAATTAAAGAAAGAGATTTAGGTTACTGAAGCGATTTTTGGCACATACTTCCAATTCTTTGCCAATACGCCTTCGCGTTTATAATAACGTGATAACTTGTGGATTTGGGCTTCGATTATTTGCATGTTACGTTTGTTGTGAAGATCTTTCTTGTTTTTATCCATGTGAACGGCAAGGCTTTGAGCTTTTTTCATCAAGTTTCCAAGGTCTTCAGGCATTGCTGAGGCCAAGTTTGCGGCTTTAAGTGTGTCACTTATACTTTTTCCGGTTATTGGCTTAACAAGTGGAATGGCATATTGATCTCTCAAGATAGTGCCTATTGCACTCATTGAATGACCTTCTTTCGCCAATTTTATTATGAATGAATCAACTTCTTCAGGCTGATACTTGCACCAGCTTGGAGGACGCCTGCTAACTGGGCGCATCGAATGTGATTTACCTTTTTCTTGCTTGGGCATTGTTACACCTTAAACTGCACCCATAACCACACCCCACGAATATTTAAAAGTAGCTCCAACAACAGGCAGAACATCTAAGTACAATCAGACCCTACAAAAAAAGAAACATGGAGAAGAAAAGGCATGCAAAGAAATAGATCAGATGTGGACTCTAATAGTGACATTGACGAATTTATCCGTCTTGCCCAAAGATGGAGCAACCTCCACCAAAGATTACTAAATACGCTGATCAGATTACCAGAAGAAGTTTACCAGTTTACATTACAAAAAATTTCCTTCCATGCAGGTCAAAGTCAAACAATCCAGGTAAAAGAAATAAAAAAACCCTACATGATTATTCTAAAGCGAACAGACTCAGAATCTTTAATTGCCCATGAAATAGCCCACGCCTACCTAAGTTACACAAAAAACAGATGGGAAGAACAAGAGGAACAAGCTGATGACCTACGAAGGAAATGGGGTTTTAAGAAGAAACAACTATGCTCAACCTACCCTAAAGGATGCAACAACTGCTTTAACCCCCACTGCCCCGAAAGCAAATCAAGGAAACTTAAGTTTTGATTTTTTACAGTATTGAATAATCGTCGATTGCCCATTACTGAAGTCACTAATGCCTTTTCAGGAGATACACGAAGAACCTTGCAACAAAGGATATACCGATAATTACGATTAACGATGACCAGAATTGGAACCAACCACTTTGCGTCCCTGTCAACAAGAAAACGTTAGCCACTACAGCAGCGCCCAACCAGAATATCAAGTCGCCAACACTTTGAGCTATCCGACTGATCCTCGAACGCATCGCCAATCTGAGAACTAAGATTACGATCTGAAGAACCCCGACGCCTATGAGAAAATTCATCACAGCTGTATAGAATCCTTGATGGTCGCCTGGGTGTGCTGGAGCGAGCAGACTCACCGTTGAACCCGGATTGCCAAACGGAAAGTAGACTGTGGTTATGTCTGAGAAAAAATTGTTTGTCTGCTGTGATATACCTGGTGTAACCGCGAAAACGAAGCCTAATATTATGAAGAATCCGCCTATGGATAATGCAGTGATTAAACCTTCATGAAGAGACCTTTCATAAACGGCATTTCCACTCATTTTTTCGCCACACTTCTCAATAAATCTTCTAATATAGAGATAGCAATATAACACTTTGTTTTGGCTAAATTTGGTTTTAGGTTTGCTGTTTCCCATACCATTCGGCAAATTTGCGAATGGCCATGGCTCTGTGGGAATAAAGGCTTTTTTCGCCAATGGTCATTTCTGCAAACGTTTTTTCGCTTCCGTCTGGCTGGAAGATAGGATCGAAGCCGAACCCCGATTTACCTTGTTCTTTTCGTTCAGTCGAGGTTATTTCGCCATTTACTTCGCCTTCGAAAAATATTGGTTCGCAGATGGTTTCGTGGTCGCAATAGGCAATAACTGACTGGAACTTTGCGTGCCGTTCTTTTAAGCCATCCATTAATTTCAAGATACCGCTGTTATGGATTGTTTTGTAAACGTATGCTGCATATGGACCCGGAAAACCACTCAACACATCAATGAATAAACCTGCATCTTCCACAAGAATAGGCAATTGACATCGCTTGTAAGCATAAATAACACTTTTTTGAGCTATCTCCTTTAGGGTATCGCTCTGGATTTCATCCCCCTTCAGCCTCAACATACCTACCGAAATGTTGTATTTACTAAGGATGTTGCGAACCTCATTGAATTTATTTATGTTGCCTGTTGCAAAAAAGACAACTCTACCTGCTAATTGAAAGTTACTGTTTTCGTCCCTCGACATAGCGCCCACGCTTCTCTATTTCCCTGATTTTCTCATAAACCTTTTCCGCCAACTCAATGCCTAAAACCGATGTATAACCACATAAAACACTTTGGAGACATTCCTCCCAGAACAAATAATGTGTGCTTTGCAAAGCACGTTTGAGCAAATGCAAATCTACTCCCTTGGCTTCGATCTCACCATTTTTTTCGCCTAACCCAAAGTCTACAAAGAAAAGTTTACCTTCTGAGTTTATTATCATGTTGGAAGTTGTTAGATCTCCATGAATTAAACCATGGCAATGCAGTTTTGCGGTAGCCTCACCGATTTTAACACATAAGTCATGACGTTTTGCTTTAGAAACTTTGTTTAAAAGTTGCTTAACTTGCTGTCCTTCAATATACTCCATTGTTATCGAAGATTCTGGCACACTAACCATGTAAATCAATGGCGTGGGCACCCCAGCCACTTTAGCTTCATGTAACAACTGCGGCTCATGTATTGTTCGATAAAATCTTATTTGTTCATCCAATACTGGCGAACGATATTTCTTTGGAATGCGCATTTTAATGATTACTCTTCGCTGATGCCAATCAACGAGGTAGAGACTGGCTTCTGCACCCTTCTTAAACAATGTTTTTTGATCTAACTTATCCATGGTACATCCACCTTGTCCACTCGCCACCGCAACTTAACAAAACTTTCATCAACGGGCGTAACAAGCCCATGTTTAAAAGCCAAAACACCTGTCCAAGCAATCATGGCACCATTATCAGTTGCAAACTCTAACGGAACAACGTTGAACTTTGCCGCATGCTCCTCTGCTATAATTGCAAGCATTGATTGCAACCGCTTGTTAGCAGCTACCCCTCCCGTCAACAAAACCTCCTTCTTCTCAGTATGAGCCAACGCACGCTCTGTTACCTCAGCAACCATGGAAAAAGCATGTTCCTGCAAGCTAAAGCACACATCTTCGAGCTTAAAGTTCCCCTTCTGCAAAACAGTCGTTGCCGCCGTTAACAAACCACTAAGAGACAAATCCATACCCTTAACCACGTAGGGCAAAGGCACAAGCAGTTCACCTTTAGCAGCCAACCGTTCTATGGCAGCTCCAAGCGGCAACCCTTTTTGATTCTTGAGCCCTGCCTCACGGGCAAAAACATCGAGGCAGTTTCCTAATGCAATATCTAAAGTTTCGCCAAACACTCTGTAACGGCCAGACTCGAAGGCAGTAACCATAGTATTGCCTCCCGAAACATAAAGTGTCACAGGATCGCAAGCACCAGTTTTAAGTTTGCCAATTTCAATGTGCGCAATAGAATGATTAACCCCTATTAACGGAACCTCAAGATAAGAAGCTAAAGCTCGAGCAACGGTGGCCCCGGTACGCAAAGATGGACCTAAACCTGGACCCTGAGAGAAAGCAATCACTGATAATTCACGCGGTTTTACCCCAGCTGCCTCAAGTGCCTCGCTTAAGACTTTATCTGCAACTTCAGCATGATGCCTAGCGGCTTCTCGAGGGTGAATTCCACCTTCTAAAGGAATGTAACTGTTTGATTTGTTAGCTAAAATTTCTCCATTAAACGTTGCAACTCCAACACCGAAGTCGTCAGCTGAAGATTCAATCCCCAAGCAGAAACTGCCCAAATCACCTTTCTTTACCTTCTTCATACCATTCCACATTTAATCAGGGATACATATTTTTATGTGAATCCAACGCATATATTACTGTATTATCTTGGAATTGATTTAAATGCCAAAGCGTAATGACCTTGAACAGAAAGCACTCCACTACGTCGTCGGTACAGGCTATCAGGGAGTACTTCAATCAGATTTATGGCGTGAACTTGGCGCAAGCAGCCGCGAAGGCTCACGCGTCTCAATAAAACTAGAAGAAAAGGGACTTATCCGCAGAGAAAAAGAACTTCAAGAAGGCAGATGGACCTACAGGCTCTACCCCAAAAGGCTACCTGCATCCATAGAAACAATCGTAGATTGCCCTTGCCTGCTATGTCCAGACAACGCACGATGCGACCCTACAACCGCCCTTTCCCCCAAAAGCTGTCCAAAACTAACCGAATGGATACTTAACTTAGGAAAACCACCAGCACAAGCCACCGCTATTTCTGAAGATCCAAACGCGCTATCAGACCCGAAAATGCCAGAGGATGATTCCGTTGCCGAAAGCTTGGCTAAATGAAAGAAAAAACGAATATTACTTCAAAAAAGCCAAGGAAGAAAATTACCGCAGCCGATCTACCTACAAGCTAGTTCAAACTAACGAAAAATACGGTTTCATACAAAGAAATAACATTGTTGTTGATCTTGGTGCCGCTCCTGGCGGCTGGATTCAAGCATCCAGAAAAATGACGGGCAAAAACGGTTTCGTCTTAGGCATCGATTTAAAACCAATTGAACCCTTCACACAAGAATACATCCGCACAATCATCGCTGACTTCACTGAACCTGGAACAATTGATATAATAATGTCTTTTCTACGTCGCAAAGCCGATGTGGTTCTTTGTGATGCTGCACCAAACATAACGGGCGTTTGGGAAGTTGACCATGCAAGACAAATTGATTTAGCTGAAAAAGCTTTGGAAATTGCACAATGTGTACTAAGACCATCCGGTAGCTTTTTTGTCAAAGTCTTCGAAGGCGAGTTGCTAAATGACTTTATGCAAACTATGAAGACCCTTTTTGATGAAGTTAAGCTGGTCAAGCCTCAGGCAAGCCGACAACAAAGTTCAGAAATGTACCTCTTAGCTTTAGGCTTGAAGGTCGCACGTGAATGTAATGAGGAAAGCTAATTTTTCATCGTTTACATTTACTTAGTAAGGTGGAAAATAACTTGAAAATTATTTCAGCTGATTCTGCAGCTGCAATATTAGATGAGCAATTTAAGCCAATCTTGCATGTAGCATCTGTCGCGGTTCTTGTTGAGCCACCTTTTAGGGAACCGTCTTTTCGGTTGGCTGAGCCGATTTTCAGGGAAGTTGAAACAGGTTTTGATTTAATTGTGCATGAGGCTGAACTCTGCCGAAGGTTGCTCGATAAGATGAAGGCTGATATTGTGCATTTGGACATGTCTTTGGGCGGAATCTCCGTTGAAGAGTTATCACCAGTTGAACTTGTAAACATGCGAGCTTCAAGAATTGGAAGACAAAATATTCTAAAGATTCTGCCAAAACTCAGGAAAATCGCCTGTGAAATTAAACGTGTGTATGGAATAGATATGTTGGCTATTGGAAAAGAAAGCATGCCAGTGCGAATTGCTGAGTTAACGGCTGGTGCAGAAGCGATTCTCTTTGCTTGCAAAAGAGCTATCGATGAAAACAAGAGTGTTTTATTGGGGTTGCCATTAATGTGCCAACCGAAATTCTTGGGTAACCGAGTTTATCTTCTTTCTCTTATTGCAAACGAGCACGACGTACAAAGTTTTAGCGTTGATACTCTGGGTGTTTTAACAAAGGTTAAATTGCAAGAAACATTAAACCCTGTTGCAAGAGGATTCCGAGCCCTAACTATTAAACCAAAATAGAGAGAAAATAAATGAATATTCCCTTACCGTTTTGGAATAACGCTTCTCCCAAGCGAAAAAGAATCTACTCAATAATTTTTATGTTCATACTATCTGTTAGCGCAACACTTGTCGGGACACTAGTTCAGCTTAGCCCAACAGACGCTAAAGCAATAAGCGACAGCGTAAACAAAATTACCGCAGACAATCCAACCTATGCGTCACTTGTAGCTGCAATTTTCATAAACAACTTCTTTCTTTGTCTTTTAATGTTTATTCCACTTATAGGATCTTTTCTAGGCTTGTTTATTTTGTTCAGTACGGGCGTGGGAATAAGAGCAATACTTGACACACAAATCGCAAGCGGCGCGACTTCAACGGTTCCCAGCTTAACACCCACTCTTGCAATAATTGGATTAATAGGTGTTGGACTAACATTCTTGCTGGAATATGTTTCCTACTCAATTGGTGTAGCTGAGAGTGTATGGCTTTTTCGCAGGATAACCCAGTGGAGATCATTGCCGTTGAAATTGGAGTTGAAGAACGCTGGAATCTTAATCGGTATTGTCGCTGCCCTACTCATTACTGGAGCTTTGGTTGAAACTTGGGTATTAGGCGCAATCAGCTAAAGATCAACTTTTTATTTTATAATTATCTCCAAACTTATATCCAAAGCTTTAACGCTATGAGTTAACTCACCTAAACTTATAATATCCACTTGCTCAGAAGCATATTCCAGCATGTTCTCGCCCGTAATTCCGCCGCTTACTTCCAGCAACACGCTACCAAACCCAGCTTTCTCAAGCGCTTCACCAGCGACTTTAGTTTGTTTGGATGAAAAATTATCCAACATAACAATGTCGGCGCCTGCTTTAGCTGCCATAATTGCATCTTCAATATTTGTAACTTCAACTTCGATTTTTTTTGTGAAAGAAACATTTGTTCTCGCTTTCTTTACAGCTTTCTCGACGCTACCGACTATAGCAAGGTGGTTATCTTTAATCAACACCATATCGTCTAAATGCAGTCTGTGGGGGTCGCCGCCTCCGATAAGGACGGCTTTTTTATCAAAGTAGAGCAGCCCAGGTGCAGATTTACGTGTTGCCGCAATTTTTGTTTTTGAGTTTGCTTTTTCAAGTTTCTCAATTAGCATTCTTGTTTTGGTTGCGATGCCGCTCATTCGTGAAAGAAGATTAAGCATCGTTCGTTCACCTGCAAGGATTGTTCGGGCGTCACCTGAAATTTGCATGAGTAATTGCTTATTTTTAATTTTTTCTCCATCGGCAACTTTAGCTTTAACATCGAGTCCCAAATATTTCATAAGAAACGTGGCTTCTTCGATTCCAGCAGCTACGCCTTCCTCCTTGGCAATAACTTCGGCTTTTGCAATTGAATTCGCAGGAATAACTGCTGCTGTCGTCACATCTCCCTGACCAATGTCGTCAGCTAGTATTTGTTTGAGTTTTTCTTCCACGATTCTTCTTGGCACGAACATACCTTGTAGTGTTAGTGGTCTGAGCTTAAATTACTTGCTTTTTTCTTCAGTTTAAGGATAGTTCAAATATAATCTTGCACTTAATCGTAGTTTGTATGCGATTATTGCTCTGCTGCTCCGAACTCGGATTAGGACACGTTTCACGAATCATTCCCTTAGCCAAACGACTGGAGAAAAATGGTCACGAAATGTTCTTTTTCTCAGGCGGCAAAGCCTATGAGATGCTACAAAGAGAATTCAATCATGTTTACGAATGCACGCCTGTATCCTGGTATGAAAACGCTCATGGCATAATCACTTCAGCATCACTCCTAAACCTTCTCGTCCCCCTTCCCCTCTTTAACAGGGAGCAGAACAAGTTTGAACTCAAGAAATCAAATGCCATGGAAACCATACATCGCTACTACGACCTTAGAGAAAAACTCCATGACATTGCACCTGACATACTCATTTCTGATGGCGACATAAACGCACTCAGGCTCGCTCAAAGATGGAAAATTCCTTCAGTCTACATTACCAACATGATAAGGCCAAGCTATGGCTTCTCGGCTTTTCTCAGCCCAGGCGAACGAATAGTTGAGCGGTACGTGAAGAACTGTTCAAAAATTATTATTCCCGATAATCCTCCGCCATTCACCGTGTCTGAATATAGTATTGGCAACTTGGACTATCTAGGTATGAAAGGAAATTTCGAGTATGTGGGAACATTCGTTAATACCACACCTGTCAAGGGTTCTCAGGAACATGTTTTTGCACCAATTAGTGGACCGATTGGAACAAGAGCAAAACTCATAAAAACGATCATTCCTGTACTTGAAAAACAAAAAAACAAATGCATCGTAAGCTTAGGCACTCCTGGAAAGAGGGTTTCAACTAAAATCGGAAACTGTGAACTTCACACTTGGCTATCGCCACAAGAAAGGGAGGAAGCAATGAGAAATGCTAAATTCATTATTTTCAGCGGTGGACACGCAACATGCTTTGAAACAATCAAGTATTCTAAGCCAAGCATCTGCATCCCTACTCAACCTGAACAGTTGGGAAACGCAGCTAAACTTAAAGACCTAAACTGCTCGATCACCGTTAAAAGCAAAAAACAACTTGAAAAAGCCGTTCAGAAAATAATAAACGAAAAAGAAACCTACGACAACAATATGCATATACTAAACGCTTTCTCAAACAAGTTCAAAGGTTTGGACAGGGCAGTTTCAATAGTGGAAACATTGCTGGACTAACCCTTTATTTTGCAAGGTTCAGACGTTTAACTTCACCTTTGGGAGTCACTTCGTCAAAGACTATGGCCTTGAACTTGTAAATTTTTGCGTCTTTAGTTAACCAAGTGTCCGGTGGCAAACCAGCTTTCATACAGCATTGGCACAAGAATTCTTCTTCGCACCAGCCCCATTCCACGGGTACCTGCGGCAAAAGTAATCCTTTGTATGGACCTCTTTCTACAATTAAACCGTCTTCGCCAACTTTAATTTTATTTAAATATTCTTTGGGATTCTTTGTATCTACGAGTTCTGGTGGCGTTAACACGCTGACCTCGAAAACAACTTTGTCAAGTTCATCGGATGTTAACGGTTCAAATCTGGGATCTTGTGTTGCAGCATTTATGGCAGAATCGATCACTGCCTCAACAAGTGGACTTGTTGGATAGGGATAACCGATACAGCCCCGAAGCTCTTTCTCGCCCATAGCAGAGATGCTGATTGTTACAAAAACGCCGCAGCATTCAAAGAGTTTTTTTGGTGTTTCTTGTGGCGGTTTTGGAACTTTGCCTGTTTCCAAGTACTGTGTTACAGTTTTGCGCGCTAGTTGAATTAGGAATTTTCCTTCTTCTTGGTTTAATTCAAACGACATAATATTTTCCTTCTTAGTCGCTGCTACTCAACCACTCAATAAACTAAAAAATATTAAGAAAAATATTTTCTAAAATTTTATGGATTCTTCGGTAATGCCTTCCTTGGTTATAATAAGGAAGTCTATCCCATCGCCGCTCATGGAATCTCTACTAATAGCTGACTTTATTGACCGCGTGACGAGTTCTTTTGCTTCTTGTACTGTCATTGTTTCTTTATAGCCTTCTTCAAGAACTCCCATGGCGGTTTCGGTTCCTGAACCTACAACTGCATATTTATCAGGAATTAAAGAGCCTAAGACGTCAAGCACATAGAGTGATGAGCCTTCTTCATCTAATCCGCCTACAATTGTTTGAGTAAATAAGGGCGAGTATCGACGGTTGAATAGTACGTTAGCTAAAAGTTTTGCTGATGAACGCACGCTAATTTGTCTTCCGACATCCATGCCAAAGAGGCTAGCTTGTGCCTGCATTTCTTTGGCGAGGATTTGCATGTCACCAACTAGTCCTGCACAGGCGACACCGATGCGGTCAGTTACTTTAAAAACTTTTTTGCCGCCTTTGCTCATTATAAAGTTGCCATATGTAACTCTTTTTTCTGAAGCTAAAATTACTCCTCCTGAGAAAACTGCTCCTACCGTAGTAGCACCAGGCATCCATCCGCCGCCTTGCTGGGCTTGTTGACCCTGGTTTTGCTGCAGTTGGTCTTGCGGCATAAGTTGGATTTGGGGAATATTCGGTAAGCCTGGTAATTGTGGTCCATAATTTTCCATAATTTTCGCCTTTTCCTGATATACACAAGACAAATTATTAAGGTTACTCTAAAGGATTCCTGTAAAGTAACTTTTGATTAGAAATGTGTAGATTTTCCACCAATTATTAAAGTTACTTATAACCATTATAGAATAACGAAGTGACCCGTATGAGAGATTCTAAACCGTTAAGGTGCCATAAATGCGGCAAATCCATCGGTTATGTCGAAGTTACAACGAAAAGTTTCTTGGCATCTAAATCATCTTTGGATAATGCGAAGTTGGTTGCAACATGCATGGAGTGCTCTAACACAAATACTTTTTATTGAAGAAACTTTTAACATGTTCCAATTGGATCAACAAATAAGGCAAACTCAATGATAGAAATCTACTCACAAAATATTGATGACACATGGTTCGCAATCGCGCTAAACCATCAACAAGTAATCAGCTCTTCTTTTGGTGCAGACCATCAAGCAACCATAAAAAACGTTCTATCCAATGTTCCTTTCAACATAGCTTTTCAGGTTTTTCACGAACCAATACCTTTAGCCAAGAACATTCTCACGACTTTGAAAAGAGTTTATGATGGAAATAAAGTTGACGATAAAGTTTCTTTTGCAACAGTTCATTTACCAGCTTACACCAAAAAAGTCCTTAAAACAACCGAAGCAATTCCTCTTGGATACGTAACCTCTTATGGAGCAATCGCCAAAGCTGCTGGAGGAGGCCCAAGAGCTGTGGGAAACATAATGGCATCTAATCCATTCGCACCCCTTGTTCCATGCCATAGGGTTGTTAGATCTGATTTTACGTTGGGCGGCTACGGTTTTGGTTTAAAAATTAAGATCCAACTATTAGGAAGAGAGAAACGAGGGTTTTCTAACTCCACAATAATTGAAGTAAATGATAAACAACTTACGGTTTTTCCTGTTGAGTACGTTCTCAAAAACTTTGCTTAAAGTATTTTACGCAAATCATAAATTCAGGCGAACCCCACTCAAAGCAAGTGAGCACCATGGTTAACCGAGGTCTCTACGTTGGAAGATTTCAGCCTTTTCATTTAGGACATTTAGATGCCATCAAATATGCCTTAAAACAGGTTGATGAATTAGTTATTGTAATCGGCAGCGCCCAGTATAGCCACAACGCCAACAATCCGTTTACAGCAGGTGAAAGGCTAGTTATGGTTCGTCAAGCACTGATAGGGGCGGAAGTTAATTATTCTAAACTTTGGATTGTCCCAGTACCAGATGTTCACCTTCATATGCTGTGGGTCAGCGCAGTCGAAGGCTATTCACCAAAATTTAATGTATTGATTTCCAATGAGCCATTAACCAAGAGGCTTTTTATGGAAGCAGGCTACGAAGTCAAAACTATTCCCTTATTTGAGAGAAAACTCTACATGTCAAGCATCATAAGGGAAAAAATGCTTAAAGACGACAGCTGGATTGACCTGGTCCCTAAAAGTGTGGCTGACTTCATTTTGGAGATAGATGGCATTAACAGACTCAGAGATCTAACGCGAACTGATAGAGTTTGTTAAACAACTATCCTCTCCATTGAAGCCTTATGATAGAAATACCAAGCCAAAAGGTAAACTATGATTAATACAAGCACTTGTACAAAGATCCCGATTAGGTTTGTTGAGAAAACAAAAAGGTTGTTCGTTGCGTGAAGCGATACCGCAATCAAGAAGAATGGCAATGGATTTTTTTTGGAAATACCGTATGCGACAATGGTTGCACTTGATGCGTGAAAAATAAGGTGAGGTATACTGCCGATAACTGGCGTTCCGAGTAAGAAAACATACTCTACAAACTCTGCTGCACCAAAACCTAATCCGATTAAAAGACCCAAAGTAACAAGCGATCTTTCAGTTTCCCCGTGTCTATAGAACAAAGGAAAAACCTTCGCTAATTCCTCTATGGGAGGAGCAAATACAACAAGGAGCAAAATCGCAGAAAAACCTCCGGCCGGAACAAATGATTCGAAGAAAGTCGCAAAAGGAATACTTACCAAAATTCCAGAAGCAAAAAAGAAAATTAATTCTCTTCGATTTGGTTTATGAATAGGAATAACGCATTGACGTTGAGTTTCAGTTCCCATAAAAGATGCTTCCTGACAAATAATGAATTAATCTCTACCTTATCAGCATTTTCGCTTACTCACTAAAAACCAGCTGATATCAAGTCTTTAGACTTCATAAATTCTCTTAAAATAACCGTTGCGTAGGATCCTCTGAGTAACATGAAACTTAATCTAGCCTGAAGACCATCTCCAGCAGCATTCGCTGAAATGCTTTGCAATCTAAAATCACGAATTGGAGTGACAGCCGTCCTCAAACCGCCTTTTCCACCTGTCTGCGATAACACGTTCAAGGGCAGATGGGCTGTTTCTATACCTTCTTGCATCAAAACTTCATTCTCAATTTGTCCCATGACTCCCTGAGAAAGCTTCTGTTTTACCCCAAAAATGGGAAGAGCCAAACGCAATTTTCCAGCTTTAACCTGAGCGTTAATTTCAGACAGGTTTTCAGTGTTTGCAACTTTCGCAATAGAAGTCAAGGGTAATCCAGAACGTTCAACGCCAACAACATAATCCCCCTCCAAGACTTCATTCAAAGGCAAATCATGCTTCACACGCTCACTTAGAAAACGGTTAAACAAGAATGATTGGTGGGCTTGAACAAAAAGCGCCTGAAGCTTAAGTGGTAAACATTGGAAAGCCCCAACGAAATCACGGGGGTTATCTGCCAAATAATTCAGCATTATTCTTTCAAATCGTAGTTGTTTTGGAAAATTCTCCTGAGCATGTTTAAAGTTTTTTGTTGACTCCAATTCTTGTCGAGCTTGCCTTGAAACGGGATGTTCATGGACGCTGGGTTCAGCCAGAAAAAGCATCGCCGCTTGCTCAAAATCGCCTTGAATAATTGCTTTTCCAACCAAATGGGTGATAGGTCGAGTTGTTCCGAAACGTTGATGACCAAAAAAATTAGGTATCCCACCAAGGCTTTCGAGTTCGTTGATTGTTTGTGTCATGCTATCTCTAACAGTTTGTCCTGAACCATTGATTGATCTGATCGTTATTGTGAAATTATTGCCTAAAAGATAGAAAAGCGATAACATATTACGGACATAACCGACAGGGAAAACAGAAATTTCTTTAATGTCAATTTTTCTTGCATCTTCAATCAAAATGTTTTCTAAAGTAATATGTTGAGCTGTAACAGCTTTAGCGTCCTTGATTCCAGCAAACTGGACTCTGGCCTGGTCAATGCCTAAAGACTTTGCAATATTCTTGACCGCGATAAATGTGTCCCAGTTACGCTTAACCAAAACGCAAAGCAAAAAACTTTGTTTCTGATTTGAAGAACCCAAGACTCTGTCTGGAACATCCCCATTTACTTTTGCTTTGGAGCCGTCCGCAAGAACCTCTTCAACCACAAAATCATCAACAGACTCCCGAATAGCACCTCCAACACCCTCACTTTTGCTACAGTATACATCGATTCCAAGCAACTTTTCAATTTCGGAAATCTGCAAAAAATCGCCTTACAATAACTTCAGTTTACCCGTTAAACGATCAATCATTCCTGATGGTGCAGGACCAATCCCCAAACAAGTTATTGTGCCTTCAGGAACTTCAGTTAAACCTCTATCAACGATGAGAGCATGAGGCAAACCTAACTGTTCTGCGCCTTCCTCCAGTTCGCCAAGTTCTTTTTCATCCGCAACTTTAACCGCGACTTTTTTTTGTCCCTCAAACATCCATGCCTCCCACCATTTCTTGTGATGTTTGTAGGCATCTTGAGCAGAAGAAACCGCGGCGTGTCCAGCTTGAGCTGCAATCTTGCCTTTACTCATCTGCAAATCTGTCCGAAACACGAGAACTTGCTTGTATTCAAATTCACCCATTTTATCCCGTCTATAGGTTGGTACTCGAGACTTTAAGGGTTTGCAGATAGGTAAAGCAATCCAAAGTAAGTGAGAGCCGCCAACATTGAGGGTTTTCTAACTGCAGTCAAAAGCATTTTACCTTGGAAATCAATTTCATCAATGTCTCGTAATGCATTATCTACGCCTAGTTTTCCGCAAACCCGAAGCATTTCATCAAACCTTTGATCTGAAAGAGAATCTAGAAATCTCCTTATTCTAAGCATGATCAGGAAATCAAATTTTAGCACTTCATTGCAACGTTTCTGATACGCTTGCAAAACATTTGAAGATATGTCACCTCGAGCTATTGCAAGACTTACGACTTCTGCGGCAATCTTGGCAGCTGTTAACCCGAAGATTACTCCACCGCCTGTTGTGGGTTTAACTTGGGAAGCACAATCACCGACAGCTAGAAAACCATCAGCATAAGATTTGTTGATGGGTCCACCTAAAGTGATGGCATGGTAACCTACCTGTGTTATTTTGGCTTTGCTGAGCTGCTTGGAAGCTACGGGATGCTTAAACATCAGCCTCTTAAGAAACTCCCGTGGATCTCCATGATTTGTTGCTAAACCCACTTTGGCTGATCCATCTGGTCTTGGAATTAGCCAACCATAAAAACCTGGAGCATAAGCCTTGCCAAAATATACTTCAACCGCATCAAGTTCAACATCTTCAACTGTGTCTACTTCGGCTTCAACCGCATAAACGATCCCACTAGTTTTTAGTGCTCCTAATCTGGTTTGCTTTAGAAGCCTTGAGGACACACCTTCAGCATCCAACACAATTTTGGAGTACACTTTCTCCTCTAAGCCATCTGTTTGCCTAATTTTTACTCCTTTGACATAGCCATCCATCAACAGCAACGATTGTACACGAGAGCCTAAAACTAAGCTTGCTCCAGCTTTCTGAGCTTGATTTGCAAGAAATTGGTCAAACAGTGCCCTATTTAATGCTAAAGTAACTGGACAAGAAAGTCTAATCGAGAACTTGGACCCGAGTGGGGAATGAAAGTTGGCTGCCCAAAAAGTATTCTCAACTATCCCTTTTGGAAGAGGATAAAGACCCATACTTTTTAAACTTTTAATGCTTATGTGCCCAGCACAATGAGAAGGAAAACCAACAGTTGAGTGTTCTTCAAAAACTGTGGCTTTTATCCCAAGGTTAGCCAAGTTTAAAGCAGCATATGAACCCACAGGACCTGCTCCTACAACTATTGCATCTGTAGATTGAATTGTTTGTGCCATCATTGCTAAGTTATTGGATTTTTCTTTTATATAAGGGAGGGGGATGCACCAAAATCTATCTTTTTCGATTCAGATATTGCCTAAAATAAGTCAGATAAACAAAAATAAGATTGAAAAAACTAAACTAGTTTGAACAGGTTAACAAACCAAGAAAATATAATTTCTTGGAAACTTAATTATCGCGGTTGAACTAGTTCAATCCGGCGTTTGCCCCTTGACATTGATGAAGTGCGAATTTTACCGCTTACCTCAAGTTTTAACAGTAGCTCATTGAAGTCTTTGAAACCTAAATCTTCATACTCATCTTTTAGCTGCTCAAAGAGGTCGTCGTCAGTCAAGTCGCCTTTCTTAGTCAGAACTTCTAAAAGGTAGAAGTAGGCTGGGCGTGTTTTCCAAGTTTTTATCTGCGGCATGATTGTTCCTTCTTATGCAACTGGGGTTTGTGGCTTTTGTACTTGTCGGATTTGCTGCATAAAGCTCTTATACCATTTTTCCATGTCGGGCGTTATTGAGGGACCCATTTCCTTTAGTGCATCTAGGAAATCTTTCATTGAAACTTCAGTTGAGTTAATGTCTCTTCGTAAAGCGTGCATAGCGGCTTCTCGGCAGAGTGATTCAATATCTGCTCCAGAATAGTATTTAGTGGCAATTGTAAGTTGATTTAAGTCGACATCTTTACAGATTGGCATTCCTTTAGTGTAAATTTTGAAGATTTGCAATCGGCTTTTCTCGTCAGGTTCAGGAACATAGATTAAACGATCAAAGCGTCCTGGACGCATCACAGCAGAATCAACCATGTCAGGGCGGTTAGTAGCAGCAACAACGACTATGTCTTGCAAAGTTGTAATTCCATCCATTTCTGTAAGCAGCTGACTAATGACTCGTTCTGAAACGCCGCTGTCAGACATACCCATACCTCGTTTAGGCGTGAGGGAATCGATTTCATCAAGAAATATCACTGCAGGCGCAGCCATGCGGGCTTTGCGGAAGACTTCTCGGATGGCTTTCTCCGATTCGCCTACCCATTTGCTGAATACTTCTGGTCCTTTGATGGATATGAAGTTGGCTTCACTTTCAGTTGCTACGGCGCGTGCAAGCAATGTTTTACCGCATCCTGGTGGACCATAAAGCAAAATGCCCTTAGGAGGTCGTATTCCAAGTTTTGTGAATATTTCAGGGCTCTTTATGGGCCATTCTACGGCTTCTTTGAGGCGTTGTTTCACGTCGTCAAGTCCGCCGGCATCGTCCCAGTGAACTGTAGTGACTTCGATGTAAACTTCACGCATTGCAGTTGGTGTTACTTCTTTATATGCGCCAAGGAAATCTTCCATTGTAACTTCCATTTTCTCCAATACAGCTGGTGGAATGCGTTCTTCTTCGAGGTTGATCTGGGGTAAATAGCGTCTTAATGCTTTCATGGCGGTTTCTCTTCCCAGTGCTGATAGGTCGGCACCTGTGTAGCCGTGAGTCATAGCCGAGAGTCGGGGAAGGTCAACGTCTTCTGCAAGTGGCATTCCACGTGTGTGGATTTGGAGAACTTCGTAACGTCCTTTCTTGTCTGGAACTCCGATTTCTATTTCTCTATCAAAACGTCCTGGTCGACGCAATGCTGGATCCAGTGCACCTGGACGGTTAGTTGCACCTATTACTATTACGTTTCCTCTACCGGATAATCCATCCATTAAAGCTAGAAGTTGAGCTACAACACGTCTTTCAACTTCACCCGTAACTTCTTCTCGTTTAGGTGCTATGGCGTCAAGTTCATCAACGAATATGATACTTGGAGCGTTCTGTTGGGCTTGCTGGAAAATCTCTCGAAGACGCGCTTCGGATTCTCCGTAGAATTTACTCATGATTTCGGGTCCGTTAATGGAGTAAAAGTTGGCTTCAGACTCATTTGCAACTGCACGAGCTAATAGTGTTTTGCCGCAGCCGGGTGGACCGTGAAGCAGTACGCCTTTTGGAGGTTCAATGCCCAGGCGTTGGAAAAGTTCGGGGTGACGAAGAGGCAACTCAACCATTTCTCTTACGCGTTGGATTTCTTCTTGGAGTCCTCCGATGTCTTCATAGTTTGTTCTGGGTAAGCCTTTGCCTTCTGGGGCTGGCTCATTTAGGATTGTGACTCTTGATTCGGCGGTTACTTTAATGATGCCGTGGGGGCGTGTTTTTGAGACGGTAAATGGAATTGCATGTCCAAGCATCATAACTAGTGTCGTGTCTCCTTCAACCAATGTGCGTTCCATCAACCGGTTTTTAACGAAGTTTGTGAAGTCCTCATCTACATTTAGACGCATATCCACAGGTGCAAGTGTCATGGCAAGGGCGGTTTTAACTTTTGCAGGGCGTATAACCACATACTCGTTAATTGCAACACCACTGTTTTTACGTGTGAAACCGTCAATTCGTATTATGTCACGGTTTTGGTCCTCGCTGTATGCAGGCCAAGCAATTGCCGAGGTTGTACGTTTATTAACAATTTCAATTACGTCTCCAGCACTAATGCCTAGCTTCTGCATGGTTCGCTGGTCAATGCGGGCGATTCCTCTACCAACATCTCTTTGCCGTGCGTCTCCAACGCGTAGTTGTACTTCGCTCATTTAAAATTCTCCTAAATGATTTTGAGTTTTGTTTAGGGATGTGTGTTTGAAAAAGCGGTTATTCCTATATAAACTTTGAAGTGTAAGCGCCAAGACGTTCAAGCGCGTATTAAGGAGATGGATTATGGTTTTTTTAGGTTTAGTGGTTTAATCGCGGCTTGTTCGACGTATTTGGAAGGTTTGTGCTTGGCTTACACCAGGAATTTTTGATAACTTTTCTTCAAATTCATCTACAAGACCTGATTTGTCTTCAGGGTATTTAATTTGAACTAAGAAGCGCGATGAGCCCAAAAGCTACGGGTTCTTCACCAAATCCTTCGATTGCTGCAAATTCAGGTAGAATCGCCTTGATTTTTGCTTTGAGGTCATCGAAGCTCGGAACTATGTCTTCTGGAAAAACCTTGTAAGTTACTAGTACGCTACCCATGATAATGCGCCTTTTTATGGCCCACTAAAGCCGCATTTAGGGCATTTATAGAGGCGGCCAAATTTACGACATTTTCCGTCTCTTTTAATTTGGATCTCACCGCAGTTTGGGCATAGGAATTTTGTTGATTCGCTACCAGGCGGAATTGGTTTTCCGCAGCTTGTGCATGTTACGAGGGATAATTTTTCTGACATAACTGTGACACTTCTTTGCCGTTCATATTGTAAGGGTTCCTTATATCTGCTATGCTTGGAATCAGTGTTTATTACTACAGAAAAGAATTGGCTAGAAAAATTCCTTTAGCTTCAATTTTTTACAGTTTGATTAGAGTTTTGTTGAAAAGCCACGTCACTCTAAACTGAATTCAAAAGAGGTGACTTAGAATATTCTTATTTCATTTTAAAACATTAAGTAGTTTCGCAAATTTATTAAGTTGGGTTCTCGCCTACTTTATTTGTGGAATAGTTTTGGGCGTAAACTTCAAAGACCTCATACCAAAAACTCAGATAAAACTCGAAGACCTTGGCGGCAAAATCATTGCAATAGACGCATACAACGCTATCTATCAGTTCCTAAGCATCATCCGCCAACCCGACGGAACCCCGCTCAAAGACAGCACAGGAAAAATAACTAGCCACCTGAGCGGCTTATTCTACCGAACAAGCAACCTGGTTGAAATGGGTATAAAACCAATCTACGTTTTCGATGGCATCCCACCCTCTCTTAAATCTGCAGAAATAGAACGACGCAAACAAGTCAAAGTTGAAGCCGTCGCTAGCTACGCAAAAGCGGCAGCAACCGGCGACACAGCAAAAATGCGAACCTTCGCTTCAATGGCAACAAGCATGAAAGATTATATGCGAGACGATAGCAAAAAACTCTTAAACCTAATGGGGTTGCCTTGGGTTCAAGCTCCCAGTGAAGGCGAAGCACAAGCGGCGTACATGACCAAAAAAGGTGATGCAGATTATTGTGCAAGCCAAGATTACGATAGTCTTCTTTTTGGAGCGCCCAAACTGCTTAGAAATGTCACTATCTCAGGTACAAGAAAGCGCGCTGGGACAAAAACTCGAGTTGAAGTTGTTCCTGAAGTTATTGAATTATCTAAAACTCTTGGACAATGTGAATTGACTCGTGAGCAATTAATTGATGTTGGAATATTGATTGGTACAGACTTCAACCCCGACGGCATAAAAGGGCTTGGACCAAAGACCGCCCTAAAATTAATCAAACAATATGGCACCATTGAAAACGCTTTGCCTCATATAAAAAATCCGAGCTTTCCTGTTGAACCCAACTGTATACGGAAAATCTTTCTCCAACCAGAAGTCACTGACAAATACAAGATCGAATGGAGAGAACCTGACGACGCAGGCTTAATTGATTTTATGTCCAGGGAAAAAGAATTTGGTGAAGAACGAATTAAAAAATCTTTGGACAGGATGACTGCAGGTAATAAAAAGCAGAAGGGCAAAGTTTCGCTGGAAAAATGGTTCGGATAACAAAGAAAAGAAAGGTTACTTTACAGTAACTGACTTTGCCAAGTTCCGTGGCATGTCGGGGTTAAAGCCCTTCTCTAAAGACACATAATAAGCTAGCAGCTGCAGTGGTACTGCAAATGGAATTGGCGAGAGTACACTTGGAATGCCTTTAGGGACCTCAATGTATTCTTCTGACAAAGACTTGATTTCTTCATCACCTTCTTCTATAACGGAAATTATGTGTGCGCCTCGGGCTTTCATCTCCATGATGTTCCCGATGACAGTCTTATGCGTGTCGTCTCTGGGACATATGAACACAACTGGGAAACCATCTTCGATAAGACTAATGGGACCATGTTTGCTTTCTCCTGCGGGAAATGCGATGGATGGAATGTAGGCGATTTCCATGAGTTTAAGTCTGCCTTCAAAGGCTGTGGCGGTACTAATTCCTCTGCCTAAGAAGAAGAAAACTTTGGAAGATGAGTATTTTTTGGCGATTTGTTTGATTTTTTCTTCTTGTGTGCGCACAATTGTTTCGACGTCATCTGGCATCTTCTTGAGGTTTTCCTCAAGGCAATCCATTTCATCCTGAGATATCTTCCCCCGCTTCTTTGATAACTTCAAAGCGAGCTGAGCTAAAACTGAGAGCTGCGAAGTGAAGGTTTTAGTAGCGGCTACACCGATTTCTGGACCTGCCTGAGTGCCAATGTAAACTCGGGAAATCCTCGTCATGGTTGAACCGATGACGTTGGTTAAACTTAGCACAGTTGCTGCACGTTGTTGTGCGCAACTTACGGCAGCTATTGTGTCTGCGGTTTCTCCTGATTGACTAACAGCTAAGATAGTGCTGTCGATGCTGACCGATTTTCCACATTGCTCTAAAAATTCAGAGGCATAAACTGGATAAGTTGGCAAGAAAGCCAATTTAGAGAACATATAGGAAGCCGCCAGACAAGCATGGTAGCTAGTTCCGCATGCAACCAGAAAAACTTCGGTTGCTCGATCAAGAAACGTGGCAAGTAAATCCAAGTAATGGTCCTGAATACGTAAGGTATTTCGTAAAGTTTCGGGTTGTTCATGGATTTCTTTTATCATGAAGTGGGGATAACCTTGCTTAACCGCCATTTCAGCAGTCCATTCAACAGTTATGGGATTACGTGTTATAGGGCTGTTATCTGAGATTCTTCGGATTTCGTAACCATCACAGGAAAGAATGACGAGTTCACCGTTGTTTATCAAGACGGCTTTGTTAGTAACATCCAAAAACGCTGGAATATCACTGGCGCAGAATACGCCTTTGCTATTAATTCCTAAAACCAAAGGGCTTTCGTTTCGAGCACAGATGATGTGACTGGGTTCACGTGTGGAGATTATGGCGAACGCATAGGAGCCTTCAATTCGCTTGAGGCATTCCATCACTGCTTGTTGAAGACTAAGTTTTGGGTTTTGTTTGAGGGTTTCCTCAATTAGATGAGGCATAACTTCGGTATCTGTTTTTGAAACAAACGTGTGACCGAGGTTTTCCAGTTCACTTTTGAGCTCCATGAAGTTTTCAATAATTCCGTTGTGGACAACGGCTATTTCACCTTTACAATCTGTGTGAGGGTGAGAGTTAATTTTCAGGGGTGCACCGTGTGTTGCCCATCGGGTGTGTCCAATGCCTATGTTGCCTGGCATGTTGTCGAGGTTGACGATTTTGTCTACTTCATCGATTTTGCCTGCGTCTTTTTTAATAAAGATTTTTCCTTCTGAGATTGTTGCTATACCGACTGAATCGTAGCCTCGGTATTCCAGATGTTTTAAGGATGAATGGATGAGGGGTGCAGCGTTATCTTCTTTTAAAATACAGCCAAATATTCCACACATTTTTTTGATGCCTTCGGACGGTAATTATGTTGAATGTCTTATGGAGGCTAAGTTTGCTATTAAGCTTTTTTAATATAAGAGTTTGACTACTAAAAAGTATTTTTTAATAGTCAACCATTCAAATTTGATAAAATAAGTTCTGGAAACTAGTTTTTCACAGAACTTTTTGAACCACTACAAACAAATTTTTTATAGTACCATAGATTAATCTTATTGAACGAAATGCAAAGAAAACTTCTACTCCAAGACAACGACAACACTCAAGAAGTAAAAGATATCAGCGTCTTAACCGACCCCCAAAACCTAAAAATGATTCTCGGCAATCTTAGCTGGAAAATCCTCACAATACTATCAAAAAAAGAAATGTACCCTTTAGAAATTGCTAGACAACTCGGCATGCATGAACAAAAAATTTATTATCACATAAGAATACTCGCAAAAGCGGGAGCTATCATTGTCGTGCGTGAAGAAAAAAAGAAGGGTGCAACAGCAAGATATTACAAGACTGTTTCGCCTGCCTTTGGAATTGAGTTCCCTCATGGTTACAAACCAATCGAAAACATGTGCACCATAAGCCTTCATGAGCAGTTGCAGAAATTCTTCAAGGAATTCATCGTTAACGGCATCTTTGATGGAAAAATCGTCGTCGGTAGTCCGTTACCGCATGGTCCCTTCAAAACTAGCGCTCGGGATGGCCATTATGCCGCGCATTTAGCCCTTTTTTTGGGGCAATTCGCCAAGATGCCAACGGAGTTTGCTGTTAAGTTGGACGTTGATGTAAAGGTGGAGAAGGAAGAAAAAAACAACCTAATTCTTGTCGGCGGACCCGGAACTAACTTGTTAACTCAAGAAGTAAATGATTATTTACCCATTAAATTTATTATGCAATCTTCTGGGCAGGGTTTTTTGCTTGGGGGTTTGTGTTCGAACAAGACTGGGCAGGTTTACACTTCAGACGTTTCGGGCGTTGTAGCTAAAATCGTGAATCCGTGGGATAGCAGTAAACGTATTGTGGTTTTGGCTGGCAACAAGGCAGTAGGAACTAAAGCGTGTGTGTTGGCATTGACGAATTTCTGGAAAAAAACCCTAGAAGAGTACAAAGGCAAAGATACTTTTGCTGTGGTTATTCATGGATTTGATTTAGATGGGGATGGAAAAGTGGATTCAATTGAGGTTAATGAGTAATCTTGAACATCAAACAAACAACAGACACATTTTGGGCACTTGGGCATTCAAATATCCATGCGGTCCACCCAACGACACTCATGTTTACTAAGGATATTCATGTCTCACTGAAGGGTGATTGCATTGTGGCAATGTCAGCTGACAAATCGGTTGCAGATTTAAGCGCCCAATTCAAAGATGAACTGCGTAAGCCAAACGCCAAGTTGACCGTCATTATCGAAGTGGGGGACTTCAGAGAAGAAATCAAAGCAATTGGCTCTCCCAAGCTTTGTTTATGTCACCATACTGACATTGTAATTAGGAAGAGCAATTATATCTGCAGCAGAACCTTGGGGATTTGTGCTAATAAATCCTCAAATGATTTGCCTAGAGAGCTTGTGGAAAAACTCCAAGATCCTAAACAGAAGGTCAAAATAACACTATTAGTGGAAAGTTAAACGATTTTGACGTCTAATACAACCTGAGACTCAAACGGCGCAGTCTCGCGAATACTCTTTGTATAAAGAAACGCCTCAACTTTTCGACCATTCTTTTCAACTAATTTCATAAAACGCTGCTTGAGCTCTTCAATAGTGTCAGGTGAACGGACAAAACCATAGAAATGCACCTCTCCCCCCTCAGGTTTTATTGCGTTACAAGCTGCATCAACAAAATCGATAGCTGTTTCAGGTAGATTCATAATCACCCGATCCGCTAAACCCTTAAGCTTAGTTGTAGCGATTTCTCTTGCATCTGCCAATATTGGATAAACGTTACTTTCAACTTTGTTAACCCTCACGTTAACATTAAGCAACTTAACAGCATCCGGATTAAGGTCCACAGCGTAAACTCTTGCCATTGGATTTCGTTTACCAATTAACACTGAGAACGGTCCTACACCAGCAAACAAATCCGCCACAGTTTCGCCATCTTGCACAAGCGCTGCCACTCGTTCATGCTCATGTGACAACCGAGGCGAAAAATATGCCTTAGCTAGGTCGACATGGTATTGACAACCAAATTCTTTGTGAATTGTTTCAGTTTTTCTTTCTCCAGCTACGTAATCGTAGCCGCGAACCCGAAAGATTCCACCAATGTCGCTTGCTTTGGCGAGAACTGTTGTTGCGTTTTTTTGTATTTGCAGAATTGCTTCACCAATTATGCTCTTGTAAGCTTTAAGCTGAGGTGGGATGTCAATCACTACTATGTCACCAACGATGTCGAAGGCATGAGGGACTTTGTCAAGCAAATCATGGGGTAGTTTATCTTGAAGGGCTTGGGTTAGGGTTTCTGTCGGAAGTTGTTTTTCGATGAAAACAACGGTGATTATGGTAAATTCGTGTATCTGAGTTTTCAAAGTTGTTAATTCGATGCCTTGGGGTTCCCTAACCAAGGGAATGCAGAGAGATTCATCTTCACGTTGAATAACTAAAGATTTATCCATAAGTCCAAACTTTGTAGTTAATGTAATTATTTTTTCCCCTTGACTTTTAGGAACTTTAATGCAAAAAGACGGTCTAGGCATGTGCGGTCAGCTTTTTTCTATCATGTATAGATTGTTTATTTTTTCTACAGTGAATTTAACGTTTAACATTTTTTCCATAAGCCAAATGTTAGATTCTATATGCTCGGAGATTGCCCGAACAAGAAAAACTGATTTTCCTTTCGAAAGCGCCATGTATGGAATAAGCATGTCAGCAAGGTAAATGTCCACCGTTGGCTTAAATGAGATTTCGGCGCTGAGCCTTTGCGATGCTTCTTTTCCTACTTCCTCACTCATTTTTCTAAGTTCTCCAATTGCATCTGCACCAATTATAACACCTGTATCGGTTTCAGCCCACAGTACAATAGAGCTACCTTTCTGAATGGGGTTCGACTGGTCGTTCACAACTTTAATTTCCGAATTAAAACCATTCTTCAAGAGACAGTCTTTAGCTGCTTTTGCTTGTCGCTCCGCAACCTGCCTATCAGCCAGAAAAGTACAAACAGAAACACCCTTAATACGATTTAAGTTTCCAAAACTATTCAGCTCAATGGATTTTAATTTGAGGTTTGGTTTAACTATCATTGTTGCTTCACCCATTCCTTTGGGATAGTAGCCGTATTTTTGAACCGTTATTTCCGAATCTACTCCCAATTGTTTTAGAGCTGGAAGAAATACAAAACGCAAGTAATTGATTGTCGGAGCATGAATGGTGTCTGTTCCACCCTTTGCCACATGCAAATGCACTGGATTTTTAGCGAATAAACAAATTGGCAAGGTAGCTAACAGTAACATGGGTATGCTACCTGCGGTTTCAATTAAAGCTTCAATACTCCCTCCTTCAATCTCTTGAGGTGTAAACCAAAGTTCGTTTGAGCCAAGTTTTGCTCCTTGGATTTTGGCGTTACATAGTTTTCCTGCAGTCAAAACAGCTTCTAAATGCTGAGGTTTTAAGCCTGGTTGCGGGCGGTTTTGCCTAATGTTGGTGATGTGTAGCGGTTGCTTAGTGATGGCGGCCAAAGCTATGGATAGGCGAAGGATTGTACCGCTTCCACTTTTTTGGCTTCCGTCAATTTCCATCATAAAAATTTTTCACTTTGACTAGTTTGCAAACAATTAATAAGCTTCTGGGATTATTTAGGAGTTTAAGAAGGATGTGTTTTCGTGAGCACTGACAAGGAAAAACTTAATCATCTGTTAGAAAAGGTTGATGCAATTGCCGTTTCCGTAAATAGAATTTCTGATGAATTACGTTCAGTTTCTGCTTCCTTGAAATCTCTTGCGGTTGCGCAAATAACTCAGCCATCAACTCAAATGCCATCAACCGCGTCTTCTGCAATATCGCCACAGGTTCGTGAAACATCAAAGCAAAGGTCACTTGACGATATCCGCATGTCCTTCCCAGAAGAACTCGAATCTAGGTTGGGCTTTGAAGAGAAAGGCGACTTCATAATTATCAAGCCCAAGGCTTTTCTTGGGACAAACTTTGCAAAAATCGCCTCTGCCGTGAAGGGTATGGGCGGAGAATATATCAGTGCTGGAAAAGATTCACATTTTAGGGTACCCAAGAATAAAACTTAATAAAGTTAAACCGCTTTGAAAGCTGAAAATTCGCCCTTAAAAGGTCCGTAACTGACTTCCAGATTATTTACCTTTGCAGAAGGAGGACCTTGGCGGCAATAGTTGACGAGTGTTTTCACCGAATGTTCTTCGCCTTCAAAAACCGCTTCTACGCGTCCATCCATCAGATTTCGAACCCAACCGTTAATACCCAAGATTTTTGCCTCAAGCAAAGTGCTTCGTCTAAAGTTAACGCCTTGAACTCGCCCAGAAACCAATATGTGTGCTCTAACTTTCATACAATTCTTCGAATTAAATAAGAAAACGAGATTTAAAAATATGATTTTAAAATAAAGAAAAAAGGTGCATTTACCATGGATCGATTTTTTCGCCCACGGTATAAAGGAAAAGGCTTGCTGAAGGTGGACCTAACCATTTGAATGTGTTGACTAAATTCTTGATTGCAAGTGCATAGTTGTTTGACTTGTCGAGACTGTCGAGATATTTTTGAAATGAGCCGTAACGTTTTTCGATTGCTATGAAGTTTTGTGCATTTTGAATAATTGCTTTTATCTTCCCTTTGTTTCTGACAATTCCCGTGTCCCTTAAGAGTCGTTGAACGTCTGATTCTGTAAAACACGCAATTTCTTTAATATCAAAATTTACAAAAGCTTTCTTTGTGGTTGCCCATTTACCGTCAATTACTTGCCAATTTAAGCCTGCTTGAAAAATTACTCGGCACATGTTCTCAAAGTAAACATCGTCGTTTGCCGGTCTTTCGTTTCGGCACCACCAATCAGGCATATGCCATGCTTCGTGTTCCTGCATAAAATTCAGTCCTAATTTACTTCCATTCCCAGATCGTAATGTTCATTTCCATCCACATTGGGTCAGCAGATTCAAAAGTAACAAGAGCAATAGTATCATTTAGCCAGCCTAGCTTTTCGGACATCGTCATAAAACTCCATAATCCTACGCTAGCCGGATTTTTGCCTGGGATCATTTTCATCAAATCATAGCCCTTTATAATGCCCATGTCGCCGGTCATAGTCATCATTATTCCTTGATCAGTCGAGGTAGCTATCCCCTTTGGAGGATTCGTACTCATTCCTGTAACGTTCAAATTGCAGTCTACGCCCATTGCTTTCCCCATGCCTTTCATCTGAGCTGTCCAAGTATACATAGAAGTTACTCCGTTCATATCGATTGATTTTATGAAGCTTGCCCCACTTTTACCCTTGCCTTCCCAAAGTTTTTCGCCAATCGCCATTTCAATTTCACCTCTATTACCGAAAATTGGCTCTTGTTTGGGATTTAAAGAATTGTGATTGGCTTTACACTGCAACAATATTTAATCAAAAATTGTTCACTTTAATTGAACCCTCTGCTGATAAAAAACGTCTTTGTCGAGCTTGTTTTAAAAGAGATTTTGAAGATAGTAAGTTTGATGGTTAGCATGTTTAAGGAAAATTGTGGAAAACTGATGGTTTATGCGTCAACCATTGTTCCAAAAGGGAAGCGGTTAGAACAAGTCAGGACAGCTGCAAAAGACACTGCTAAACGTTTACATTTGGATTTTGAGATGGTTAGACTCGACAGAGCATCTTCGCCCATATACGTTTACTATGAAGAAAATAATGGCGATGAACCAATACCGCTATACTGTGATGAAGGAAAGGTTTCAGGTTTGGAAGAAATTAGTGGCAAACTCAGAAATATGATGTTCGTTTTGTCTTTTCATCCTAACCATTCAGTTCTGAAAGAAATGAGAAGTGAACTTCTCAAACTTTCCTAAAACGGATTGCTTGATTCTCGAGGGCAACTTCGTAAACTTGGTTTACGTCGAAGTTTATGCCCATATTATCGTATTCTTGTTCAGTTAGGAACAGAATTATCTTTGGCGTGGCCATCTGGGTGCGTTGTGGCAAGAAGGGCATTTGTGTTTGAAGTGCTTGCATGATATCTTGTGCCATTTTGGCTTCATCTGTTTGGGGTCTTACGATATAAGGGTTAACTTCTCGTTCTTCGAGGAGTTCAATTCTTTTTCCTAAGTTGCCATCGACGTCACGGGTGGATTCGATCTTGTTAACTCTAACGCGAAACATGTTATTTTCACTCTTAAGTAATGGATTAAGCAGTCACAGATTTAATACTTTACGCAACCATTCACAGGGAATATTCTTATTGAACTGGGGTTTTCGTCGAAGAAGATTCTGATTTTTTTTCTTTCTTAAGTTCCCCAATTCGTTTATCGAGTACCTTCAGTCGTTCCTGCATTGCCTTTGTAGTTTCACGAATATGTTTTCTTTCGTGTTCTAATTGTTCGATGTTTCGATTAGCGCCAACTTCCTCATCGAGAAAAGCTGAAAAAGGGGATGGAATGGAAGGCATTGAACTGTCGGCTTCTACTTCAACATTGAGGACATCGCGAGAAAATTCCCGAAAAAGTACTCCGATGTTGTTGAAAATTTCTGTTTGCTTAACGATTGCATGCCTGAGAATTAGTTCTCCTGATTGAGTGATTTTGTATATTTTTAATCTTCGGTTTCTCTGGGTTTCCCAGTGACCCTTAATGTATCCTGATTTTTCCAAGTCACGCAAGATGGGGTAGACGCCACCTGCTGTAGGTTGCCAAAAACCTTTGGTACGGCTGTTGATTTCTTTCATAATCTCATAGCCATGTGAGGGTTTTTTGTTGAGAAGTATAAGGACACCCATGCGAATGTAGCCTTTTTGGGCTTCTTTCATCCAGTTTGCAGTTGTCTTGTCTTCGGTTTCTGATGCCATCTTGTTTCAAAACTATATTGTATATGGGTAATACTTATATTTTACCGCTATATATTGCACTGAATAATATTGCAACTGATGTGATAACCTAAATGGCAAATGAATCTATAATTGAAGTTGACCATCTGACAAAGATGTTCAAAAAGTTCACAGCAGTAGATGATATATCATTTGATGTCAAGAAAGGCGAAATCTTCGGTTTACTTGGTCCAAACGGCGCTGGCAAAAGCACCACATTGCGAATGCTCTCAACACTATCAAGACCTACAAAGGGTGCGGCCACAATAGGCGGATACGACACTGTAAAAAATGACATGGAAGTACGCAAATTAATCGGCATTGTTTCTGAAAAAATGATAATTTACAATCGTTTAACAGCTAAAGAAAACCTTTCATTCTTTGGCAGTCTATTTAATATTCCAAAAGACACCTTAAACAAAAGAATTGATGAATTACTAGAATTGGTACAATTAACAAAATGGAAAAACGCTCAAGTCGGAACGTTTTCAACTGGCATGCGCCAAAGAATGAACGTAGTTCGCGCCTTACTTAACATGCCTCAAGTTTTATTCCTTGATGAACCCACGTTAGGATTAGATCCTCAGTCGTCAGTGGAAATTAGAGATTTCATAAAGAAACTCAATCAGGAACGAGGAACCACAGTCATAATAACAACTCACATGATGGTAGATGCCGACTTGTTATGTGATCGTATAGCCATCGTTGACCACGGAAAAATCATAGCTTTGGACACTTCAACCAATCTTAAAAAGATAATTTCAGGAGGAGACACCATGATTATAAAACTTGAAATTGCAAACCTAACACCAGATTTGGTAGCCTCAATAAAAGCACTCAAATGCGCGGACGCCGTAACACAAGAAAATTCGACAAGTCTACATCTTATCGTACACGGAGAAGATGCCTTTGACAACATAGTAGATACTGTTCGAACTAAGAACGGAAAAATCACTTCAATGGCAAACCTTCAACCATCACTCGAGGATGTTTTCCTGCATATTACCGGGCACGAAGTCAGGGATAGCGCTGACCAGAAAATAAAGCAGGAGACTGGTCCGGGTAGTCGTTTTGGCGGAGAAACAAGAAGGGTACGGTGATAAACGATGACTGCAAAAACTATTCTTCAACACAGCTACAGAATCGCTAAGAAAGACTTAACTGAGTTATTCAGAAATAGGCTTGGACTAGTTCTTCTAATCGTTATGCCATTATTTATGATGGTTATGGTTGGATTCATCTATCCATCTAACGGCACAATTAGTGGTTTGCAAGTTGGTTTAGTCAACGAAGACTCAGGCTTCAACGGGGAATTTATGTCAAATACCACTCATGGAGGTTTCATCATTAGCTTGGAAGCAATCAACAACCAGACAAACATGCTAATAATAACCGATGTATCCAGCCCAGCCGATCTCAAGGATATGATTCAGCGAGGAGAACTGGAGGGTGGCATAGTTATACCCAGCAACTACTCCCAAAGCATGCTAACTGGACAACAAGGCACCCTCATAATAGTCAGCGATGAATCAAACCCCCAGATATCTGCGACAATACAAGCTGCATTAAGCGGAGTATTCAACGTAATGGGTCAACAAATAGCCATGCATAACGTTCAAACTCTGAATTCGACAGTTACAAACCCCCTTGCAGTGATACAACCCTTCAATGTTCAAACTCAAGGTGTACTTTCAGGAAACCCAAGCTATTTTGACTTCATCGCTCCTGGCATCATGGCTATGACAGTTATGATGAGCGTCATGACAGGTTTACCAGTAGCTATTTCGCAGGAAAAAGAAATCGGCACGATGGATGGCATGATGGTTGCACCCGTAAATAGACTATCCATACTGCTGGGCAAGACTGGAGCGCAAACTGCTCGAGGCTTAATCCAAGGCTTGATAATCTTAGGGTTAGCTATCGGCATATTCGGAGTCGCCATACAAGGAAGCATTCTGCTGGTGTTTGCTTTACTACTGCTAGGGGTATTTAGTTTTGTTGGCTTGGGCATAGTGATAACGTCATTTACAAAAGATCAGGAAACCGCACAGATGCTAATGATGACGCTGATGTTTCCAATGATGTTCCTTAAGCGGAGTGTTCTTCCCCATACAGCAGATGCCATGGTACATGCAAACCATCTCGCAGTTCCTGCCGTTAACATATGCAAGCGACGCTCTACGAAAAGTCATGGTGCTCGGTGCAGGTATCCCACAGATATCAACTGATCTCATAGTACTGATAGTGTTCGGCGTAGTCATGATTGCAATCGCATTGCCAGTATTTCGAAGAATGATGACAAGGTAGGAAACAAACTTGAGCACACTCTGTTCCAAATGCCCCTTCTTTCAACTTGCCCCACTCTTAAGGCGTAAAAATGCACGTAAACGCTGCCGCATCGAACCCCAAAGGCAACTTCGAATCTACGAATGCAAAGATTATCCCGAAAAGAAAGGACTTTTCAGAAAATAGTTTTTTGGGCAGTTGTCGATTAAGACACTGGTACTTTTGTCAGCGCCTCTTGGTTAATTTTCCACGTCTTTTGAGGAGCTAAGAGACAATATCTAAAAAGATGCAACTTTAAGGGAATCTATCCCGTTACGGTTTTATATGCAGATGCAGGCATAAGGATGCAAGAAGAGAATCCCCATGTCCGATACTGGAATAACAGTAAAGAAAAATCAAGACTTTTCCGAATGGTATGTACAAGTTGTTCTAAAAGCCGAACTTGCAGATTATGCACCTGTTAAAGGTTGTATGATAATTCGCCCAGACGCCTATTCGGTTTGGGAGAAAATTCAAGAAATCGTTAACCAAAAAATCAAAGCCACAGGACACAGCAATGTTTACTTTCCCATGTTCATCCCTGAAAGTTTCCTCAAGAAAGAAGCTGAGCACTTTGAAGGTTTCACTCCAGAAGTCGCATGGATTACTCAAGGCGGGAACACACCTTTAGAGGAGAAACTTGCGGTTCGTCCCACTAGCGAAACCATCATGTATGCAATGTTTAGCAAGTGGATACGCAGTTGGAGAGATTTGCCTTTGAAAATTAATCAATGGTGCAACATCGTTAGATGGGAAACGAAGGCGACTAAGCTGTTTTTGCGGACACGTGAGTTTCTATGGCAAGAAGGTCACACCGCACACGCGACCTGTGAAGAAGCTGAAGCTGAAGTGATGTATGCACTTGGCGAATACAAGGATATTATGGAAAATTATTTGGCTATTCCAGTAGTCGTGGGGACTAAGAGTGACAGCGAAAAGTTTGCTGGGGCCATTTACACTACAGCGCTCGAATCAATCATGCCTGATGGGAAAGCTCTGCAGATGGGAACCAGCCATAATCTAGGGCAACATTTTGCTAAGGTTTTCGATGTCAAATTCGTTGGTGAAGATAAACAGGATCATTTCGTTTGGCAAACTAGTTGGGGGATCACCACGCGGCTCATTGGCGCTATGATCATGGTTCATGGTGACGACAAGGGTTTAATTATGCCCCCTAAAGTGGCTCCAACCCAAGTTGTTATAGTTCCAATTCCCTTCAAAGGCTTAGAGGCTGAAGCCATAGCAATAAAAACTAAAGAAATTGCAGCATTACTTAAAGCCAAAGGAGTCAGCGTTATCTTGGATGACCGTAACGAGTATACACCTGGATGGAAATTTCATCAGTGGGAACTCAAAGGTATTCCAATCCGCATAGAACTCGGACCAAGAGACCTTAAACAAGAACAAGTCGTAATGGTGCGACGTGACACTGGACAGAAAACCCCAGTTAAAGAAACTGATATTACTTCAACGGTTGAGAAGCTTCTGCAGGAAATACAGGACAACATGCTTTTAAAAGCCAAAGCAATCTTGCAAGAGAAAACCAATTCAGTTCAAAGCTATGAGGAATTCAAGAAAGTTCTAGATGAAAAGGGCGGTTTTATAAAAGCTGCATGGTGCGGCAACCCAGACTGCGAAGCAAAAGTAAAAGACGAAACAGGCGCCACTATTCGCATTCGACCATTCCAGATAGAGCAGCCAACCACAAACTGCATAGTTTGTGAAGAGAAGGCTAAAGAAACAGCGTACTTCGCACGGTCCTACTAGATTCGCGCCTCACAGCTCATAAGCTGACTTGCAACTCCATCCAACCCCAACTTTTCTAGAGTTTCTTTTGTTGGAACCCCGTTTTTGTTCCAACCGCGCTTCTGATAATAAATTTCGAGCATAGTGTTGTATTTTTCTAAATCAAGCACTGCACCTTTCAAAGGGCCGTCGGTTAAGGGTTCTTTAAACCAACGCATGGGCGGAACATCTAAATCGCGGCTCCATTTACTGCCGTATTCCCTCACCCAGAAAGCGCGGATTAAATTGAGTACTCGGTCGCCAATCTGGTTTAGCTGCTGCATTGTGAAGTTCTGTCCAGTTGATGCCCGTAGGTACTTATGGTACCATTCGAGCTCAAATCCAAGTGAGCCTTGAGGGAAACGACAAACAGTCAAAGCCTCGAAAACGCCACCACGTAAAAGTTGGGTTTGGATTAAGTGGTCAACTTTTTCTTCGTCATATTTTTCCCTGCCGGCCTTTATTTCCCATGTGATGACCCAGGCGTCTTTATGGTGGGCGCCAATGGAGCTTGTGCCGTAAGCCAGAGCCATGCCTGGCGCGATGTGGCAGTCGTAAGCTGTGATTTCTAAACCTTTAACATGCATCGCCCAATCACCCGACCCCTTTCCAATTGTCGCTGATGCGGAGCGAACTCCTTCAGCTAAAATTGCCCCCAAACCACGCTTGTAAGCAATATCATCAATCAACGCTTTAATCGCGTCAAAATCTCCCCAACCAATCTTCTCGGAGATTAGTCCCTTTTCAGAGGCTTCCAACGCAAAACCCAACACGCTCCCAAGAGAAATGGCGTCAAAACCATACTCATCTGCCAAACGATTTAGAGTAGCTACTTGTGCAAGGTTTCCCAAGCCAATGTTGGAACCAAGCATAACTACGTTTTCATAATCTAGCTCCGAATCTTTTCCTTCGTTGTCCTTAACCACGTTTCCACAAGTCATGTTGCACTGTGGGCATCCTTTGTTAGATACTTTCATCTTCTCCATAGTGAAACCATTTAATCCTTCAGCCTTATCGAAAACACCCTGTTT
Organism: Candidatus Bathyarchaeota archaeon; assembly: GCA_963831895.1. GTDB lineage: Archaea > Thermoproteota > Bathyarchaeia > Bathyarchaeales > Bathycorpusculaceae > Bathycorpusculum. The sequence continues at coordinate 133,235 of CAWHSD010000019.1, read as the reverse complement.
ATAGTTGAAAGTTGGAAGACAACTGTTTTCTTGACACCACTCCACAGTTGACATTGTGCCTTGTCTTTTCCAAAAGGAGTAAAGAGGTTTGGTTAAAAGTTCCTTGTATCCGTCAACGGCCAACTTCTTCATTTCTTGTGGGTATGCGAGGGGAATTTGTTGGGTGCCTTCGATTACGATGGCTTTTAGATTTTTGGAGCCCATTACAGCTCCCATTCCGGGGCGTCCGCCTGCACGTCCATTCTGTGAAACCACCGTGGCGAATCTGATTAGGTTCTCTCCCGCGGCGCCGATTGAAAGGATTCCGGCTAATTTGGAATATTTTCTTCTTAGTTTGTCTTCTACTTCAAAGGAGCTTTTACCCCACAAGCCATCGGCATCCAATAACTCGACGGTTTGGTCTTTAACATGAAGTATTACAGGGGAAGAAGCTTTGCCTTCAATAATGACTGCATCATAACCGGCTTTTCGTATGTTAACAGCTGCCCACGAGCCAATGTTGCCATCGCCGTAACCACCAGTTAACGGACTTTTTGACGCTATAACAAGTTTGCCACTGTTAGGCAACCCTATGCCTGTTAAAGGTCCAGTAGCGAAAATTAGTTTGTTATCGGGCGAGAATGGGTGAGTTCCCGGTTTTAGGGTATCCCAGAGAATTTTGCTTGCAAATCCCCTGCCGCCCAAAAAATTCAGAGCTAAATCTTGATGGTATAATTCGGGTTTAGCTTCGCTGTTGGTTAAGTTAACTTTTAGAAAAACACCTGTCCATCCTTGCACTATTATTCACCAAAACTAATTAACAATAAAATCAAATCGAAAATAAGAATGTGTTGAGATTTACTGTTTATTGTAAAATCTCGTCACCACTATCTTCTTTTAGGTTGTTTTCTTGCCTGTAATTAGGTTCTGTGATGAGTTTCTAATTAGGATGTAGGATATGTGTAACTAATTTTTTGCATTCTATTCTTATTTTCGAAGAGAATAATAACCGAATACAAGTTTATTTTCAATAGAAGAAGAAAATAATTGTGGCTACAAAATCTTATTTTCGGCAGGTCAATCTTTTAGCGCTAATAATAGGAAATAAAAAGAAAACAAATGAAGATTAGCTGCTTATTTGGCAGCTGCTTTTGCAAGTTTCTTGAGAATTTGGTCTTTAGCAATTGTGTAGGCGATTGCGTAGTCAAATAGTCCTGATGGTTCGGCTGTTGCGCGTTTTATCATTTCTGTTTCTGTTTTAATTTTCAGTTTGCCGATGGCTAATGCACCGATGCCATAGACTCCTGGTTTGAGTTCTTTGCCATCATCGTTTGGTGCTAAACCTTCAACTCCCAATGGTTTGATTGCGTTGATGTCTGCTACGATTTTGCAAGTGGGACTTGCATTTAGATCTGCTGCTGAAAGAAGTTGGATTCCGCCTGCCCCTGCAGAGAGAATGATTTCAGCGCCTTTGATTGCATCAGCAGTCTGTTCAGGTTTTGTAACTTCAACAACTGTAACTCTTTGTGCACCGCATTCCTGGTTAATTTTGTATGCGACTACTTGGCCCTTTGCAAGTGAACGGCTTGTGATAGTTACGTTGGCTTTTTCTGTCGCATAAATTCTTGCGGCTGTCTGTCCAACTGGACCTGTGCCTGCTAGGACTGCGACTTTTTTGCCCTCTAAAGATCCAAAGCCTTTCTCCATTGCTGCTCCAAAGGTTTTTGCTACTGCGGCTGCGGCTGTTGAGTATCCGCCTCTGGGGTCAACGATGATGCTGTTTCCCCATGGGGCTGATTTCATGGCTTTCTGTGTAGCTTCTACGACCTTTTCAACCATTTCAAAGTTGCTTCCGTTGATGAAGACTTTCGTGTGTTTTGCGCCTTCGGGTCCACGTGGGAACAAGAGGTCAAAAACGATTTTTGGGGCATCTTCAGAGGTTACATTTTCGTATTTGAAAATCATTGAGTCTGGGAATGCATCTATTGCTACGAGCATGTCGAATGGACTGCAATACTTGTCTGTGTCTAAGAAAACGAAAACTGTTTTATAACTTGGTTGTTGTGCCAATTTTTTACACCTTAACCTGTTTGTGAATACAGTTTAACGATTTAAGAATTATCCAAACTATAAAGGAAGACCTGAGTTATTCGCTGGAAACTAGCAATCTTTCTACCGCAACTGTTTAATAATCAAGCCTTCAGAACTTTAACGATTAAAACCAAGGAAGCAGTCTTATTGTCCATAAACACAAATCTGGAAAAACTATCCAATGCTTGTGGAGTAACAGGCAGAGAAGAACAAGTTAGAAACATTATGATTCAACTCATGACTCCCTTCGCAGACGAAATCCAAGTAGACAGATTGGAAAACGTAATAGCTATCAAAAAAGGAAAAGCCAACTCTCCAAAAATTATGTTAGCAGCCCATATGGATGAAGTTGGGTTAATGGTTAAAACAATCACAAAAGATGGTTTTCTACAGTTCTCCAAAATGGGAGGCATAGACGACCGAATCTTGCCCGCTCAAAAAGTTGTTGTTTACACCAAAAAAGGCCAGTTATCAGGAATAGTCGGGTCTAAACCACCTCATATCCAAAAAGAAGAAGAACGAAAGAAAATCATCACTTATGATGACCTCTTCATAGATGTTGGAGCAGAAAGCAAAGAAGACGCCGCAAACCTTGGTGTATCGCTTGGCGACGTAATAGCTTTCGATGTAAAATATGTTAATCTTGGCAGAGATGCGGTAATCGGTAAAGCATTTGACAACCGAGCTGGCTGCTTAATTATGGTTGAAGCCCTCAAGCTTCTAACACAAACGGATTGTACAATCTGTGCTGTAGGAACTGTCCAAGAGGAAGTTGGATTGCGCGGTGCAGCTGCTGCAGCATTCGGTGTTGATCCTGATTTGGCATTGGCTCTAGATGTAACTATTGCAGGTGATGTACCAGGCGTAAGAGAATTCGATACCTCTGTAAAAATGGGCAAGGGACCAGCACTAACTATTTCCGATTCAGGCTTAATTACGCACCCTAAGGTTTTGAGGTGGCTCATCGAGACGGCTGAAGAAGAAAAAATCCCGTTCCAACTTGAATCGGGTTTGCTTGGCAGCACGGATGCAGCAAGAATCTCTATCGCTCGTCAAGGTATCCCGTGCGGAAACATCTCTATCGCCACAAGGTACATCCACAGCCCAGTCGGCATGCTCAGCTTAAAAGACATCGAGAACTCTGCAAAATTAACCGCAGCAGCCATTCAAAAAGTCACAAAATATTTCTAAACCTCAATTAGCGCAATTGTTTTTTATTCTCCTTTCCTCTTATCTATTGTCGGTCTTTGCATGAGTAAACCTGACAAATTCGCTGGAAAATTTGAGTTTCTAGAACACACCGCCGATGTCTATGTAAGCGCACACGGCAAAACCATGGAAGAAGCCTACGAAAACGCCGCTTTATCAATGTTTGAAACGATCACAGACACAGAAAAGGTTTCACCTGCCCAAGAGGATTCACTTGAAGTTGAAGCAGAAGACCAATACGCGCTTCTTTACAATTGGCTAGAAGCTTTACTTGTAAAATCAGAAACATTAGATATGCTTTATTCTAAATTTCAAATAACCAGTTGGAAAGAAACAAACGAAAATTTTATGATAAAAGCGAAAATTTGGGGAGAAAAATTTGACCCCCAAAAACACCCGCAGAAAGTCGCTGTTAAAGCAGTAACCTATCACCGCATGGTGATTATCCGGGAAACGGATAAGGTGATTTTGGAGTTTATTCTCGACATCTAAGCAAACTTTAGTTTTTTTAATTCTGAGAACAGTTTTTCAACCATGGGTTCAGGTTGTTGCTCTAGGGTTTGGGTTTCAAGTTCTATGAATGGAACTTTCATTTCTTTGTAGAAGGCAATCAGTGGACTTGTTTGTTCTTGGTATACTTTAAGGCGATTCTTTATTGTTTCTGGGTTGTCATCTGATCGCTGGTAGAGTGACCCGCCGCATTTGTCGCAAATACCTTCAACTTTAGGTTTTAGAAATTTCACGTTGTAAACTGTTCCACAATTTTTACAAATTCTTCGTGTGGATAGTCGTTCGATGATTATCCAGTCAGGAACATTCAATTGCATTATGACGTCGATTGGTGTTATGGTATCGAGTTTTTTGGCTTGGTCTAAAGTCCGTGGGTATCCGTCAAGGATGAATCCTTTTCCTTTTGAAATTTTAGATAGATGTTGCTTCAGAACTTCGACGACAACGTCGTCAGGGACTAAAGCTCCTTTTTCCATGTAACTCTTTACTTTCCTAGCAAGGTCTGAGTCTTCTTTGATTAATTCACGGAAAATATCTCCCATAGAAATAACGTCAACGCCAAGTTTGGCTTGAAGTCTTGAGGCATATGTGCCTTTTCCTGCACCTGGCGCTCCAAAAATAATCGCTTTCAACATAGATTTCACCTGGTAAACTCCTCTGATACTATAACAATCTGTAATTAAATTTTATTGTTTGATGATCATTTTTAAGAAAATATTTATTCCATAAAACGCTTACACCGTTCCAAAGGTGAATGGTTTGCGCACTAAAGAAATTGGGAAAAATCTGTTCATGGTGGAACTGGAAACTGGAGGCTTCAAAAATCTCATATGCAGCTATGTCATTATGGGGAAAAAACCGTTCCTTGTCGAGTCAGGACCAAGTAACTCTATTCCGAATTTGCTTTCTGGTTTAAAGGAAATTGATGTAAAATCTTGAAGACGTCGAATACGTTGCTGTCACCCATATCCATTTAGACCACGGCGGTGGGGCAGGCACTTTATTAAAGTCTCTACCGAATGCCAAAGTCATAGTTCACCCAAGAGGCATGCCGCATCTTGTTAACCCCGAACGGCTTTGGCCTGCATCTCAGAAGGTATTAGGTTTTGTTAGTGAGATCTTTGGCAAACCTGAACCTGTTCCTAAAGAACGAATAATTCCAGTTACCGAAGGCATTTTTGATTTAGGAAAGGGAGCTAAATTGTCCGTTAATGAAACTTTAGGTCATGCTTCACATAACTTGAGCTTCCAAGAATCAATCAACGGAGGCATCTTTCCAGGAGACGCTGCTGGCACTTATCTTCCAGAATTCGACGTTGTAATCCCCACCACGCCGCCCCCGTTCTATTTGGATGCTGCGTTATCCTCTTTGGATAAATTAATCAGCCTAGAACCGACAGCACTTTATTTTAGTCATTTTGGAAAAGCCAGCAATGCGGTTGAACGCCTCAAAGATTACAAACTTCAGCTTCAATTGTGGGCAGATATTGCAAAGGAAGGGGTAGGAAAAAACTGGAGCCTTGAGCAGATTCGCGACAAAATCTTCTCTGAAGACGCTGCTATGCGTTCGGTAGCGGATTTTGTAAAGTCTCACCGCATCTACTCAAAAACTGTATTGGAAAACTGCGTAAGGGGCTTTATTGAGTCCGCCAAGCAAGGTTCATAAAAGTTTTATAGTCTCGTCAATCTTTTGTTGTGAAAGGTGAAGATTTTTGGGTGAAAGTGAAAGCAGAGGTGCTCCCGAACGAGTGCCGTTGGAAAAAGTTAACGATTACATGTGGCAGATTCCCAAGTACAAGCCTGGGATGGAGGTTCCAGGTATGGTTTTTGCTAATCAAGCGCTTTTGGAGAAGATGCAAACTGACCGAACGCTTTGGCAATGTTCAAACGTGGCACAGTTACCAGGAATATACAAGTATGCTGTTACGTTGCCTGATGGGCACGAAGGTTATGGTTTTCCCATTGGCGGTGTAGCAGCAACCGATTATGAAAACGGCGTCATCAGCCCCGGAGGCGTCGGCTACGACATAAACTGCGGTGTTCGCCTCCTTTCTACAACTCTCTCCGAGAAAGATATCCGTCCTAAGCTTGCGCCGTTGGCAGAGGCAATTTTCCGCAACGTTCCCTCTGGGCTTGGAAGCCGCAGAAAAGACTTCACCGTATCCAACAGTGATCTGGAGAAGTTAGTCACCGAGGGAGTGCAATGGCTGATTGATCGCGGCTTAGGTTGGTCCGAGGATGCAAAGCACTGTGAAGAAAATGGACAAATGGCTAACGCTAATCCCGATAAGGTTTCAAACACGGCTAAAAATCGGGGCTTAACCCAAATAGGCACGTTGGGTTCAGGAAACCATTTTTTGGAAATCCAAAAAGTAGACAAAATCTTCAACGAAAAAACTGCTAAAGCCTTCGGAATCACCCATGAAGGCCAAGTTACAGTTATGATTCACTGCGGCTCAAGAGGTTATGGTCACCAAGTATGCTCGGATTATCTACGGGTTATGGAGCACGCGGTTCAAAAATATAAAATCTCTCTTCCTGACCGCGAATTAGCTTGTGCTCCAGGAAACAGCCAAGAAGCAAAAGACTACATTGAAGCGATGGCTTGCGCGGTCAATTACGCCTTTGCAAATAGGCAGGCAATTATGCATTGGGTCCGCGAGAGCTTCAAGCAAGTTTACCAGCAAGATCCTGAAAAATTCGGTCTAAATTTAGTCTACGACGTTGCGCACAACATTGCCAAAGTGGAAACTCACAACATAGAAGGCAATCAAAAGAAAGTTTGGGTTCATCGAAAAGGTGCAACACGCGCGTTTCCAGCTGGGCACCCTGATGTACCAGACGATTATCGAAGTGAAGGGCAACCGGTGCTTATTCCAGGCAGCATGGGCACAAGCTCGTGGATTCTGGTAGGTTCGCAGAAGGCGATGGATTTGACTTTTGGTTCAACCGCGCATGGTGCGGGCAGGATGATGAGCCGTTCAGCTGCTAAACGTCAGTTCTGGGGTGGAGACATAAAATCATCTTTAGAAAAGCGGGGTATCGTAGTTCGCGCTGCGAGTGCATCAGTGTTAGCTGAAGAGGCTGATCCAGCATACAAGAATGTTGATATGGTTGCTGATGTTAGTGACAAAGTTGGAATTGCCACAAAAGTTGCAAGACTTGTTCCACTAGCCGTAGTGAAAGGATAATCCACCTTTCTTTTCTAAAAAATAATAATCTAAAACGAAAGTATCAGCCCTGTAAATCACGTTTAATATCTGAAAATTAATATCTCAAAAAAATAATGCGTTATATGCGATTTCTAATCGCTAAAGGTGTATCTAATGAAGGATGAATGTGGAATCTGCGGCAGAGTTCTTCGAACAACGTACATGCGAAAGTGTGAACGTTGCAAGAAACTGTTTTGCCGAGACTGCATGACTCCCGATGTTGCCACTGGAGACCCAAACATGATGTTGTGCCTTCATTGTGCTAGACGGGTTGTTTCGCCTCGGACAGTTTCTAAGTACTTAGGGCTTGAAAGTCACTTAAAATTTAGAGCTGCATTCACAAGCGTGGTTAAACTCTCTTTTGCACGGATTGATGGATTGATTGGCAGTAACCTCCCAATGGACGCTTACAAGGACATTGCATGGTGGAGTAATAAATCGTCGAGTATTCATACGAAATCTTGGTTGAATGCAGGGTGGGAAGTACAGGAAGTAAACCTCAAAGAAGGTACTGTGACTTTCAAAAAAGTACGAAATGTTGCAGTTAAGAAGTCTAAAACCAAAAGATTGGAGATCACCCAGCCCTTCAAACCCGTACCTGTGCATAGGATCAAATCAAAGATTCCTTCAAACACCAAAGTTTCCAAGCTCTATGCACGAATCAAGAACCTCGAACGCCAAAGAAGCATGCCTCGTCAACCAGTTACTGGTTTAAAGTTCAAGTCTTTGCAATACCAGAAAAGGCTCTACAAAAACGACGAAAAAACAAGATAGCATCTTTACATTGTTGTTTCTGGTGTCCCATTGTTATAGAACGGACGATCAATTTAATTATTGAAATGATATTCAAAATTGAAATTTACGTTCGCTCTATAATTGATGCTTTTCATGGAAAAAAAACCATGTTAAACTGATTGTTACCCTATTTGCTTGCCACATTTTTCACAGAACGTTGCATATGCTTTGTTATTTGAACCGCAGAAAATGCAGAATTTATTGCCTTCAGAAACGGCATCTTCGGTTTTGATAGAAGATACTTCAGTAGTCAAGGGCTCCTCAATTGATTGATTCCTAGATTTTCTTACTGACCAAATCGCCAGAGCTATCGAAGCTACAATTGCAAAACTGATAAGAACAAACAGTAGCGGATTGTCAGAAATTAAGTTAAATGATAACGGTAGAACTGGCTGAATGCTGGGTTGAGCAATAGATGGAGAAATATACGTAGTTGGATCTGGATTTGAAGTCGGTGTAGGCGAAGTAATTCCAATGGAAAAAGTTGGCATTGGTGATGGTTCGATAATTGGGGTAATCTCCACGTTGGAAATATATTGTTTGCTTTGGTCTATATCGTAGATAAAGGCTTTTTGTCCAAGGAATTCTTCGGGTAATTGTCCGATTTTGAAGTTATCGCCAGTTGTTTCACAATAATAGTAAGTGTTGTTTGAGTTTTCAGGGTGAGTCCAATAGGTGCCGCGAAGGTTGTTGCCGAGAATTCCGACGGCGTAGTGATCGGTGGGATTAATGTAGACAGTGCCGTAACCCATTATGAGCGTTAACGTTGCAAAAAGTACGGATGTATCTTCGCAATCACCCCCATCGTCTACCAAAGTTTCTATCGGAAAACGCGGGTACTCATCGCGATTAGTAGTGACTGAGTCAGATGTGTAAGGTAAACTTTGAACAAATGCTAAAACAAAGCTTACCTTATCAAATGAATTGTATCCCTGCTGTGTCGCAGTTTCATTTAGTTTTTGAGCAAGAATCTTGACGTAATAGTCATCGGTTGTTGTGAGAAAACCGTAGCCTGATGGACCATTTGCTGTTCGACTGGAGACTGGAACAGACTTGTAGGAGTCATACAGGTTTTGTGATATACTCAGGTTCCATGTCCAATATTTTCCATTATAGTTCCAAGCAAACGATTTGTCGTATGTTCCATTTGTCTGTGCGGTTACTTGGTGCGAAAATATTATGGGCACCAATATAATCGACAATAAAGTCAAGATGAGTAATAATTTACTTGGTTTTATCAGGAGTTTGCCCATTTTGACCATATCGATCTTGGGTTACATTAGCGGTCTGCCGTTTAAAACTTGTCCCAAATTAAGTTTTTCTAGTTCCTGTTGAACAGGTACCAAGTGGTTTTTCCTCCTTTCAATACAGGAGTTTCTTACTCAGATAATTTGTCTCAAGTTGGTTTCCTTGTAATGCGAAAAGGAAGTGTCTATTTTTGTTTGATTATTCCATAACTTTGCTTTTTCCACAGGTCTCTAAACTTGTTATAGTAATCTACAGGTTGAAAAACGGGTGCAAAAGTTAATTGCCATTCAAGCCCGCATTTGCACACAGCGTAAACTTCCTTTGTTTTAGCGCTTGCACAAATCTGCAATAGTTCTTTTCGGCACTTGGGACAATAGTATGGTCCATTTACCATTTGCTTGGCATCTTTTGTTAGGATTTTCATTCGGCTACCGGGAATTTTATGCCTATCCTTTCCTGAACTCATCTTCTTCAACCTAAACTACCATATCCATAAGTCGTGACTAAGATATAGTCTTCCCTACAAAAACAAGTTTTTAATTGTTGAATTAAATTCAATAGAATCGAGGATCCACCTAATTTGGATAATAAACTTTTTCAAGGAATCCTTTAAAATTTTGATTGCTAATTATAGGCAATGCTTCTTCAAAGTGTTTTTTTAAGAGGGAATGATGTTTTCGTTCTCAAAATAGGAATTAACAAATTTGCAAAGTGTACTTCTCAAAAAGTCTTATTATATCTTTAGACTGTAAATGTCTTTTTGGGGGAATAGATGTGTCAAAACCGAATAGAGTTAGGACAATCATCATGTTACCTTTTGTAGCTTATGTTTTTTTTATTGGATGGTGTCTATCATGGACTAACCAAAGAAAGCAACTTCATCCAAAAAGCCATGGTAAAACATATAACTTTGGAAATTTGCGGACAAGGTATACGCATCAAAGACATTTTGGTTATAGAAATATCCAAAATAAACAAATAAATCCACATGTATAGAAGAAGACTTTAATCATTGGCATTCCAAAGCAAGAGATAATAAATAAACCGTCGTGCTTTAGCAAGTTTCCTTCCAAAATGCATCAAACTATGTTAAGCAAGAAGAAGCAAGATAGAGGCAAAAAACACTACTGTGTCTTAGCTTCCTTCTACAACGAAAGCTATTTTGACTACAGCTCTGTATTCTGCAATTTTATTGTTTTCAACTGTTGCTTTGCAGCTCTTTACATAAATAGATTTAATGTTTTTAACTGTCTTTGCAGCTTGTGCCAAAGCATTCTTAGTGGCTTCTTCCCAATTATTTGGTGAAGTTCCTATTAACTCAATTATTTTTACAACTGTCAATTATTTTAACACCTAAATTAAGTATATTGCCAAAAAGGAATAAGAACATCTGTGATTGCAAAAGGATACAACAAGTTATCTACAATTGATTTTGTACAGAGAGCGTAAACAAGCGTTATAATTTTAGACAATCCCCACTGTTTATAGAATGCAAAATAAATTACTGTTCAGTTAAATAAGAATATTTAGAGCATATTACATTAAAACTTAAAAATAAAAACAAACATACACTCAAGCAGCTTAGTTGTGAAAAAACTTTGAGCGTAATACCTATTTGGTGGCAATATCTAAGTTTTCTCTCTTTAGCTGTAATGGCAATTTTTTTTCTAGGCATAATAATTTTTGCCCTATATCCTTCTAAGAAGCTAAAAATTGCTATTCTATGGATTCTTGTGGGAATAATGCAAATAACCCTTTGGGGATTGTACGCTTACCCAATAGTATTCAATTACTTTCCAAGTCAAACAGCATTTGGAATCTTCCTATTAACTTGTGGAATATTCTTCTATTCATTAAGCCAAACAGGAGCGTCAAACCTAAAAAGAACACTGACTATGCTAAGTTTATTGTTTCTAGGATGCGTAGAGTTGTTTGTTTTCATAAACTTCTACTTTACATTTCCAAACATCAATCAATGGAATACCATGATAGATGCCACTTCTTACATAGCATTTCTGGGAGCTGCAGTTTCAACCTTTAGTTGTGTAATCTTTGTATTTCTTAAGTCTGTGAACATAACTCTACGATCCAAAATTAGTTCTTAATGGTTGGACACTTATTGCTACTTACAATCAACCAAAGCCCAAAACCAATTACTAGAAAACTTAGAAACCCACTAACCCCAATTCCAACCTCATCTAAAATTGATGCTCTTAACTGATAGATAGAATGAAGTGTTATTGCTCCGCCACAAGCAAAAAGCAATACACCAATAATTTCAGTGACAGTGCTTCTTGTCATATGTATGAGTGTTAGAGTTGTGCTTTTAAAGATAAGCAAACTAACGCTCCAAAATAGTTCTTAATGGTCATTAAATAGCACTTCTAGCTCTCCAGCCAGCTCCAAGCAGAAGGAATTGGATTGAAAATTAAATGTTTAAAGTTAGAATGCCCAAACTGTAAGAACTCTGGACTGGCACAAATATTTCTAAACAAATCTTGCTCCATTAAGTATGCAAGAGTACGCCACTATTCCCATAGCGATTCAATATCTCACAAGCCGCAATTCACCTATTGCAGGATAGAAAACTTGGAATCTCTGAAAGATTTATTAAAATCACACAATATTTCATTGGATACTGAAAAGGCATTAAGTGGTCAAATAGGTCAAAAAAATAGAGGTGACCTGTTAAAGCCTGAAAACAGCCTTAATCAGCAAAATAAGGGCGGTTGTCGTCTAGTCTGGTTTAGGACTTTAGCCTTCCAAGCTAATGATCCCGGGTTCAAATCCCGGCGACCGCACCAAATCTTACTTATTCTTCATTCCTGAATTTTAGTCGCAAGATTACTTGTTTTCCTTGAAGCACATCAAAGCCCAACTTACAGAGACTTTTCTTCGCTACCCTAAAAATTGGTGAATTACCAAGTAAAGAATAGCCTTTCTAATTAGTGATTTAAAAAACGTAAATCTTATAAAACAAATTCTATGTCTTAAGATGCTGGATGGCTTGGTTGGCTAGAACAATTGTATCGAAGGCAGTTTATCTTGTTTTAGCATGGGTCTTAATGGTTAGTTACCAAATTTTTACTCAAACAGCTCTATCATCAATAACTTTCTCTTTAGGTGGGTCTATTCCAGCGTTAGCCTCGTTGATAAATTTAAAAGCAGATTTGACAATCTTCATTTGTTCATTCGCTTGGATGTTTGTCTTATCATCCCTGATCTCAATACTCATGTTTGGAAGAGAAAGAAGACTCACCATTCAATTCATAGTAAGTTTGGCACTCACACTTACCGGCTCAGCTTTGTTGGGCTTGTTGCATTTAGTTGGACTGAACTTATCGAATCCCAATGTTCTTTCACAACCGTTTAATCAATTGTTTAGTAATGTATTTTTTGCGTTTTTCTATCTTGCTCTGCCATTCATATTCATGGTGGCTGTCGATTTGGGCTTAATGAAGATAAAAAAGTAACATGAACAAAAAATTGTCTTATGCAAAGAGAGCGAAAGGATGAAAAGCAACAATGCGTAATTTATTCTAAAGATTGGTGACTTTAAACATGAGCGATGTAAATATGGCAACCATTCAACTTTGTGGCGATAAACAGAATTTCATCATAGACAAGAAAGATTTCAAAACAGGTAGCAAAGGATATTATGGAACTGGCAAGATGGTAGCTGGTGGAAAAAGGTACCAAATAAGCATTCAAGTAGTGGAAATCGGTTCTAAGCCTAAAGAAGAAAAGAAAAAAGAATAATCCATTTTTTTAGTCTTTTTTTAAGAAACGATTGACGCACTGATTATTGTTACGTTTGTCCTAGGTTTATCATTTGAGCCAGTTGGTACTTTGGCGATTTTATCAACAACATCCATTCCAACAATGACTTTTCCAAACGCGGGATGCTTACTATCTAGGAAATTGTTGTTGACTTGATTTATGAAGAATTGGCTACTTCCCGTATTTGGCCCCGCATTTGCCATAGCTATGGTTCCTCGGTCGTTGCGGTTGTTCTTTGTGAATTCATCTTTTATTTCAGGGATTAAGGGGTCGCCGTATCCAGTTCCAGTTGGGTCTCCACCTTGAATCATGAAGCCGGGTATAACTCGATGAAAAATTGTACTATTGTATGTTCCTTGTTGAACAAGTTTTCTGAAGTTTCCTGTAGTTATCGGCATGTCGTTTCTTAGAGCAATTGTTATATCGCCCATACTTGTGTTAAGAAGAACTTTGGTTTCAGGTTGATTTGGTGTTTGTGCTGACATAATTTATACCTGATATTAATTAGAAATATTTGGCTATTATGCCTATTGCAAAAGAGAATTATTATTAGATTTTGGGTTCGTTGATTTCTATTTTTTTTTAAAAAAAATTAAGTTTGATTTTTAGATCTGCTAAGAAATTATGGTAGCTTTTATAAGTGTAACAGGGTTTACGGGGTCACTGTTTTCGTGTGTGTATGGGTTTACAGCTACTTGGGCATTGGCTATGGCATTTACGTAGTTTTGTCCCTCTACCACTTTTCCAAAGACTGCGTAGACTGTATCAAATTTTGTGCCTGCTTGATCTATAACTAAGTTCCCGTTATCTGCAACGTTTATGAAGAATTGGCTCGTTGCCGAATTGGGGTCGCTTGTTTTTGCCATGGCTATGGTGTATGCAACGTTGCGGTTGTTGCTGCCTATCTCGTCATTTATGGTTGGGGTGGAGCCGCTGATTGCGCCGCCTTGTATCATGAAGCCAGCGATAACGCGGTGGAAAACTGTTCCATCGTACTTTCCTTGTTGAACAAGATTTATGAAGTTGGTAGTTGTTATGGGCTTATCGCTTCGTAACTCTAAAGTAATGTTTCCAACGCTGGTTTGTAGGAGGATTTTTGTTGGATTAATGTAGGATGGGTCATTTGTGGTCGGCGACGGCGTTTGGGAAGCGCTGGATGAAGGCGTAGGAGTTGGGGTGGGGGTTGTGTTTGGTTGGTTTGCTGATTGTCCCAACACAATGTATATCCCGATACCGATGAGGATTATTGCTATAATTCCTATTGCAAGTAACAGAGTCTTGTTAGATTTCTTCTTGACTGATGTTCGACTGTTTTTGTTGGGTGTCATGTCTTGGTAGTCGACGGCTTTTTATATAAAATTTTTCCATAATCCAAAGTTTTCAATGTTTCGGTAACCTCTGCAGTTGGGGATTAGACTTTTTTGGCGTGGAAAATCGTCTTTACTTGAGCTGCCTCTTCTTCTTTTTATAGTACTTTGTTTTGTATGGGCATTTGACTTTTTCAAGCCACCCGTAAACACAATAGTTGGCGGTACTGGACATAATTACTTTTAAACGTAAATTAGAAATAACTGTATTGTCTGATATTGTTTAGTTTGAGGCTCATGTATCATGACTGATGTTGTGTTTGTCTTTGAAGTTCATCAGCCGCATAGGTTGAGACGTAACTTGTTCTGGGAAGGCAAAGTGTTAAGGCGCCAATCGAAAAAAGAATTATTCAATTACTACTTTGACACTGAAGCTGATAGAGAAATCTTCAAGCGTGCCGCACGCAAATGCTATTTTCCCTCAAACCAAATCCTTCTCGACGTAATAGACAAAAACAAACATAACCATAAACATGCAAAATTTTCTTTTAGCGTTTCAGGAGTTTTTCTCGAACAATGCGAGATGTTTGACAAAGACCTAATAGAAAGCTTCAGGCAACTTTCAGCAACAGGATGTGTAGAGTTTCTAAACCAAACCTACTACCACTCTATCTCTAGCCTCTATCCAGAAAAAGAAGAATTCATCGAACAAGCCAAAATGCACAAACAAATCGTCAAGGACCTGTTCGGTTATACAACCCGAGTTTTTGAAAATACAGAGTTGCTCTATAACAACACCATCGCCAAAACTGTTGAGGACATGGGCTATAAGGGAATCTACACGGAAGGTATAGAGAAGATTCTTGGTGAAAAATCACCTAATTATATTTACTCTCCTAAAGGCGCTAAGAAAATTCGGGTTTTTCTTAGGAATTATAAATTGACTGACGACATTGGCTTTAGGTTTTCATCTAGGTTTTGGCCAGAGTGGCCCTTAACCGCGGATAAGTACGCGAGGTGGCTATCAGAAACCAAAGGGGAATGCATCAGCATTTTCCCTGACTATGAAACTTTTGGCGAACACCACTGGCCAGAAACAGGCATACATAGCTTCCTCCAACATCTTCCCGACGAGATCTTAAAGTTTGACCATTTGCAGATGGTTACACCTTCCGAAGTGTTGGATAAACATGTTTCAGCAGGGGAAATCGATGTACCTGAAGCAGAAGGAACCGTTTCTTGGGCTGATATTAAAAGAGATCAGTCCGGATGGCTTGGCAACGTTATGCAATGGGCATACTATACGACATTGCGCAGGTTAGAGCCGTTCATTAAAGAAGCTGAAGACAGCGAGTACCTCAAGTTGTGGCGTGACTTCCAAACCAGCGACCACCTATATTATATGTTCACGGCTGGTGGAGGACCTGGAGAAGTGCATTCATACTTTAGTCCATACGAGTCTCCTATGGATGCTTTCGTAGCTGCTCAGACATTGCTCAATGATTTTGAATGCCGACTAAGACTTTCTATATTAACGGCTAACGAACCGTTTCTATTCTATACTGGCATTGGAAAAGAGTTTTATACGGATACTATGGCCTGGAGTCTAAAAGGTTTCATTAAAGCTCTCAAAGAGGTAAATGTTAAAGCCATAGAGTTTCATTTTGGCAATGGTGATTTTGAAAGTTGGGCGCGAAATTCACTTAAAGATAAGAAATTGGCGTCCAAAATAAAAGAAATTGCAGCTTCAGAGGAAAAAGGAGAGAAGCTTAGAAAAGAGATAGTTGAAGCAGCAACAAGACGTTATATTACCCAGAATAAAGAGTTGCAGGATGTAACCCAGCTTTTCTGAGTTTCGTATGCGTTTATTAGATAAGTCGACTTACTTTCCTGTTGGCTTGGTGTATTAAATATGAGAGATGAGCTTCCGTTTCCGGATAAAGTCTTACAAACACTACATAACTTGTGCGCTACAGCGGCTGATTTAGCCAGAAGGGGTGAGGATGTAGCACGCCTTCTGCAGAAGGATACAAATGAAATTGAAGGAATTTTAGACAAATACAAGTCTGAAGGTTTCGCTGAAAGCTTCTATGACAATGAAGGCAAGAAACGGTATTATCTTAATGGACGAGGAATAATTAAGGTCTGCTCGCTTTTTACGTAGTGGAAAAATGCGTGTCATAATTTTTTCTTGGGAGTACCCGCCTCGAGTAGTAGGACAGCTCTCAGGATACGTTAGCGCTCTCTCAACTCAACTAGCTAACAGTAAAGTGGATGTTAATGTTGTAACTTACGATGACTCTGCGACTGGTCAAACGCAAGAACCAAGTGGAGTAAAAACATTCAGAGTCGCCAATCCGGTGCAAAACCATATTGGTGTCTTAACATGGGTTTTAACTTTAAATCAGGAAGTTGAACGGGCGGCAGCTAACATTTACTATGATACAAACATACAAGTGGACCTCGTAGATGTTTTCGATTGGCATTTTATCCCAGCGGCTGTCACATTAAAAAACGGTCTTGGAATACCCTTTGTTTACTCTGTGGAAAGCTTAGAAGACCATCGTTCACCAAATGCAAACGCATCATACAACATGGCAATAAAAAGCATCGAGTGGCTGGGTTTCTATGAAGCATCAAAAATCGCTGTAAAATCCGATTGGATGAAGGATGAAGTTGCCAGAATTTATAATGCGCCCAATGAGAAAATAACAGTTATTTCAAATGATCCGAGTTCATCAGTTAAAGATGTTTTGAAATTATATCGCAAAGTGGCGGAGGCAAACAAAAATGAAAGATAAATTGAGCGTTATGATGCTTAGCTGGGAATATCCGCCAAGAGTCATTGGAGGCATATCACCACATATTTACTTCTTATCGAAAAATTTGGTTAAACAAGACGTAAATGTGTATGTTGTCACTTGTGATTTTCCAGGGGCACCTGCTCATGAAGTCATCGACGGTGTTGAGATTTACAGAATTGATTCTTACAAGAATCCATCTCCTGACTTTGCAACATGGGTTTACTTAATGAACATGAATATGCAAAAAGAAACTGCTGCGTTAACACGAAAAATTAATGATAAAATTGATGTTTTTCATGCTCATGATTGGCTAGTAGCGAATGCAGGCATCGGCTTGAAACATGTTTTTAGAAAACCCCTTTTGGTCACCATGCATTCTACTGAGATGGGGAGAAGAGACGGTTTACATAATACGACTGAAAGAATGATTCATGAAACTGAAGCATGGCTGACTTATGAAGCTTGGAAGGTTATTTGCTGTAGCGACTACATGATTTCACATGTGAAATATGCTTTTGGATTACCGCCAGATAAATTAGTTATGGTTCCAAATGGAGTAAACACTTTTTCCTACGAAAACGTAAATTTAGACCGTGAGAGTTTCCGAAGCAAATTTGCTTTGCCAGAAGAAAAAATAGTCTTATTTGTAGGGCGACTGGTCTACGAGAAAGGTATCCATGTATTAATTAACGCAGTGCCAAAAATCCTCAACAAAGTTGACGCTAAATTCATAATCGTCGGAAGCGGCTACATGAAAGAACAGCTTTTAAACATTGTTCGCAGCATGGGCTTGGAGCATAAAGTGCTCTTTGAAGGATTCATGGACGAGGCAACCCTTCTACGACTTC
This sequence comes from Candidatus Bathyarchaeota archaeon, assembly GCA_963831895.1. Lineage (GTDB taxonomy): Archaea > Thermoproteota > Bathyarchaeia > Bathyarchaeales > Bathycorpusculaceae > Bathycorpusculum. The sequence continues at coordinate 115,452 of CAWHSD010000019.1, read as the reverse complement.
AAAAATGCGCAGATGTATCAGTTGTGCCGTCACTCTTTGAACCCTTTGGTATAGTTGCCTTAGAAGCTATGGCGGCTCAAAGCCCCGTGGTTGCATCTGACACTGGAGGCTTATCAGAAATAATCGAACATGACATTACAGGCGTTAAAGTCTATCCAAACAACCCTGATTCACTGGCTTGGGGCATAACAAAAGTCTTGCTAGACGAAAACTACGCTAAAAACCTCAAAGAAAACGCCTACAAGCGAGTCCAAGAAAAATATGATTGGGAAAAGATTGCTCAGCAAACCAAACATATCTATGAAGGTGTGTTGGGCGAGTACTCCAAAATGCTTCATACCCCATATCAGCAGAAAAACAATTCTTGCAAAGTTTATTATCCCTACACGTATTTTCAACAGTCAAGCGTACACCGCAAACGGAACAATCCTTTGAATTAACAGACATAGTTATCACCTACCCAAAGCCTCTATTTTCATCCAAAACAACGAAAACAGGCTTTTCATCCTCAAAGGCATCCAACCATAACTCACGTTTGAAAAGAGACGAATTGAAATCAGTATTAATCGTAGCAGACCCGAAATAACGCACCTTAACAAGCTCATTCTTACAATAGGGACACAAATCCGTATGCTTTTGATGTTCAACCTTAAGTTTATGGTAACCACAAGTTGCAAACCAAGTTATGGCGTGAAAACGCTTCTTAGATACATCAATCGAAGCATGATTGAGCTGATACCAGAAAGTTCCATGAATAGTTTTACGTACACCCCTAATAACTTTAATGATGCACTGATGCTTTTCATGGTATTTGCGAACTTTCTTGTTTCTGGGCTTAAATAAACCCGAAGACAATTATTGAGCAATCACCCTAACATTTTCTACTTGAATCCAAGGCGAAATCAACTGTCCCATTTGACGCTCGTTTCCTCCAACGACGCTGATGTTCTTGAGCAATTCAAAGATGTTGCCAGCCAACATAACACCTCTGGAGCAATGCGTTATTTTTCCATCCCTTATCTTCCACGCCGGTGTGGCAACGACTGAAAATTCGCCGCTGACTGGGTTACTGCTGTGGGCGCCTTGCAGATAATATACAATTAAGCCATCATCTACTTCTCTTAGCATTTCATCGGAGGTTTTGCTTCCGGGCATGATATGAAAATTCGTTGTGTCTATACCTGGAGTTGACAGGTAACCAGCTCTTGAAGCGTTGCCCGTACTTTTTTGGTCATCCTTTTTTGCTGAATAATTGTCATATAAAAAGTTGCGAAGAATTCCTTTTTCTATGACTGTAGTTTTCTGGTGTGGAACGCCTTCTCCGTCAAAAGTCCAAGTGCGCAATCCGCCTGCAAATAATCCATCATCGTAGATCGTTAGGTTTTCTGAGGCGACTTTTTCTCCGATTTTATCTTTGAAAGGTGATTGACCTCGTTGAACGCTATCTGCTCTGATTGCATTGATCAACGTATAAGCTAAAAGTTCTTGCAATGCGAACTGTGTCAAAATTACTTTGCCGGATTTGGTATCAACTGACTTAGTCTTTAGGGCTGAAACCGCCAATCTCGCAGCTTCTTTTCCAACCCATAATGGGTCAAGGTTATAGTTTCTTGCGGCATTGAATTCAAAGCACACTGGCGTAACTGAACCGCTTTCTTTCGCCACTGTTGCTAAACTACATTCAATTATTGTCCCCCTGTCAAAGCCTACTACGCCGTTTGAATTTGCGATAGCGTTAGAAATGTAAGCACTACCTATGCCGCCTTCAATTGGAAAAATTCGTTTGTCTACTTGTTCTGCTGCATCCAGCATTGTTGAGGCCACCTTAACTAGGTCTTCTGAGCTGAGTTCAACGATTCTTTTGTCAAATGTATTTTCTGTTATTGGATAGTTTTGTTTTTGTGGTAGTCCGTTCCAGTCGGAGTCTGGTTTGCTCGCTCTTGCAGCACTCAACGCGCTAGTAACAGCTTTTTCAATTGCCTTTGGGTCGTCTATGATGTTCGTATAGGCGAACCCTATTGCTTTGTTGGCAGCAACTCTTATTCCTAAACCGCGATCAATGATTCGGTTGGTTTTACTGATTTGTCCCAGTTCTATACCTATGTTTGAAGCTTGTCCTTCGTAAACGTAGGCTTCCGCATCTTGCGCACCTCTATTGATAGCTGTCTTCACCGCATTTTCGGCTAGACTAATCATCGTGTTTTTTTCAAGCACTGCCACCGACAACTACCTCACTTAGTCTTATGTGCGGTCCACCGTCACTAATAAAAGCTGTTTGACCCTTGCCGCATCGACCAGGATCTAACATGAAGTCTTTTCCCACCCCATCCACCTTATGCAATGCTTCCAGTGTGTTACCGCTAATTGACGCGTTGCGAACAGGAGCGCCTAGTTCACCTTTTACAATTTCGTAACCTTCTTGGATTCCAACTTGGAAGGTGCCATCAAGGTTCGCTTGGCCACCTCGAAAACTCTTAAAATAATAACCCGATTTAACATCTCGGATTAATTCTTCGAAGGATTGATCCTTTGGCGACATATAGGTGCAGCGCATACGGATAATTGGTTCCACGCGAAAGTCTTCAGCACGTGCATTTCCAGTGGGTTCAGCTTTGAATTTCTGTGCGGTCTCACGGTTATGCATCAAGCCCGCAACGACACCGTCTTTTATAAGCAGCGTTTTGTGAGCTGGAACGCCCTCGTCGTCATACTTGAATGCGCCAAATGCACCTTCAATCGTACCATCATCATAGAAAGTTACTAAATCAGAACCAATTTTTTTTCCAAGATTATTAGCTAAAACGCCGCCTGAAAGAGCTAAATCCGCCTCAGCTAGATGCCCAAATGCCTCATGCACAAATACTCCAACCACGTTGGGACCCAAAATTACTGGAAACTTTCCTCCTTTTGGAGATTTGGCTTTTAACTGTTCAATTGCAAGTTTCGCGACTTTTGTGCCTAAAATTTCAGGGACTTGCTGATCGAACAATTCATATCCTGATGTGGAACCGATTTCTTCGCGACCAAATGTGAAGACCCCTTCACTCATTGCTGAAGCGGTTATTCTTGCCCAAACATACAGTTTATCCTGCTCAATACTTGTACCCTCACTGTTAACAAAATTGCTAGTGCCAGTCAAATCAAAATAATCTAAACTACAACTTTTAATCCGCTTGTCAAGACCCAAACTTGCCTTGTTCACCGCAAGAGCAGTTTTTATTTTATCCTCCATTTGAATATCTGCGGGATTCTTTATTGGCTTAGATAAAACTCGGTCGGAAACAACTTTGGTAACTGCAAGCTTAATTGGCGTTTTCAATCGACCACTTGCCAATTTAGCCATTCTGCAAGCATCAGAAACAGCGCTCTCCAAAATTGTGATATCAAACGATCCTACAGAAGCAAATCCCCAAGCGCCATTTACTAACACGCGGATGGCAACGCCGTTTTCGATGCCCTGTTTGGCGGCTTCTACGCGTTCCTCTTTTAATGTGAGGCTGGTTTTGTACAATTTTTGGGCTCGGGCTTCAGCGTATTTGGCTCCATACTTTTGGATGGCGATATTGTTGATTTTTGTTAGAAGGTCTTTCAAGGTAATCGTTTCCTTAATTAGCTAGAATTGTTTGGGGAATTAAATTGTTTTGTTGGTTTTGTTTTGACGCAATGTTCACCAGAAATCAGTCATGCTCTTCTGCTTAACAATTGGCTGAATCAGTTTAGGCTTAAGTCTAACTTTTGGTTGTAAATCAATTCCTAAAACCAGTTGACCATACACACCATCGTATCCAGGTGTAACTGTGGCTGAACCAGATCTAACTTTAACGATGGCCTGTGCAATAGGCTCATCCACTAATTGCATCAAAGCTTCTAAGGGTGCATCTATTAACACGGAGTATTCATCGCCGAATTTTTCGGTTAGCAAATTGTAGTTTTTCCAGACTGCCTGTGTCGAAGGCGAATCAGACCTAAGTACAGTTGCTATGATTTCGGAAAGTGGAAGCAAACGTAAAAAACCAGGTGCACCTTCACGCTTAAAATCTGCAGGTCTATCTGCAAGTTCCTCAACGCGTTGTTCAACCCCCTTTGTTAGTGGTTTGCGGCAGACGGGGCAGATGTTACCGAATTTTTTAGCTTCAGTTGATGAGAGGGAAACTCTACAGTTGCGGTGTCCTGTCCAATGGTATTTGCCGTAAGCAGGGTCAGTTTCGATGGTATACTTGAAATGTGAAGAATTATTTGCAACAATTGCTTCTGTGACTTCTTTGTAGGTAAATTTTTCGAGTTCAAAAACGTTGGCTTCTCTGCCGATACGCCAGGGCCAAAAACTGTGACAATCGCTGTTTGATACAAGAGCATATTTGTCAAGTTTACCTAGTCGCCAGTTCATCGCTGGATCAGATGACATCCCAGTTTCCAATGCATGAATGTGTTTGGTCATATCTTGGTAGCAATCTTCAACTGTGTCAAAACCATTGAAAGCCCCAAAGATACTAAACCATGGTGTCCAAGCGTGAGCTGGAAAAATTAAATTGTCATTTGAGACCGATATGACTTCTTCCACGAGTTGCGGTGCGGATACGTTAAGGATTGGTCTGCCGTCTGAGCTTAAACTACCAAAGCTTTGGAGCCGCTCGTTAATTTGTTCAGCGGTTTCCAAACTGGGAGTTAATATTACGTGGTGAACTTTTTTTGAATCATTTTTGTAGTTGAATATTGTGCAAACTTCGGTTGTTAGAATAAAGCGAATGGATGAGTTCGAGCTGTTTAGTTTAAGGAGATTTGAATCCTGCTCTGGCGTTAAGGTATTTTTGATTTCTTTGAGCCATTCTGGATGGGTAAAATCACCCGTTCCGATTAAGTTGAGTCCCTTGATTTTTGCGAACTTTCCAATATCAGGTATGTTCATCTGTTCGCTTGTTGCTCGGCTGAAACGGCTATGAATGTGCAAATCGGCTATAACTTTCATGTAGATGCGCTAACTCCTACATTGCGCAATAGCCATTTTAAGGCTTTGTTGTACCAACATAGAAAATAGTGAATTGTCTATTGTTATAGCTTGATATTCCAGTTGTTAGCATTTCAATTAGTTAGTGGATAAGTTGTCGAGTTTGCTCGTAAGCTACTTTTCTATCGCATCAATGATGAGATGCATCTGAGAGCGTGCATGTTGTTGAGATCTGGTCTCAAATGTGTTCAGTTTATGGTTTGTTTACAATATTCTTTTATTGCTGCGTAAATCCTGTTATTCTATGCATGAATGGGCTTTGGCTGAGGCAATCCTTGCGTCGGCTAAACAAGTGGCTGAGCAGGAAAAATTGAAGGAAGTCACAGAAGTCACTATAAAAGTCGGCGAGCTCCAGCAGGTAGAGCCACCAATTCTGCGATTTGCCCTTACGCAGATGAAAACTGACATATTCAAGAATGCCAAATTCCACATCCTTAAGGCGAAATCAACTCTCAAATGCAGAGTCTGTAACACCTCATGGCAGTTCAGTCTCAAAAAACTCGATAAAGCCACCGCTGAAGCCATCCATTTTGTCCCAGAGGTCGCACATACTTACATTAAGTGCCCAAAATGTGGCAGCCCCGACTTTGAAATCGTCAGTGGACGCGGAGTTTGGCTTCAAGACATAAAAGGAGTCAAATAATGAGGGTTGACCCACGGATAAGCGTCATTAACCAGCGTTTAGCTAAAATAGACAGAATCATTGCCGTTTCAAGCGGCAAAGGGGGTGTTGGAAAAAGCATGGTTGCCACCGCTTTTGCGCTTTCCCTTGCCAAGAAAGGTTGCAGAGTGGGCTTGTTTGACTTGGACTTCACTGGTCCCTCAACCCATATAATCCTCGGAGTCCCATCTAATCTGCAGCCAAAAGAAGACAAAGGCATTGTTCCCCCAACCTTTGCGGGCTTATCTTACATGTCTCTTGTCTATTTTGTCGGAAGCAGTCCCGCGCCGCTGCGTGGAATAGACGTTTCAAACGCCCTCATCGAGTTGCTGTCGGTTACGCAGTGGGGTGAGTTGGATTTTTTGGTGATCGACATGCCGCCGGGAATCGGGGATGTAGTTTTGGATTTAGTGCGGTTAGTTGCACGAATAGAATTTTTGATTATTACTACACCGTCGCTTCTGGCTTTTGAAGTTGTTAAAAAGCAGGTAGCCCTTCTTAGTGAACTCAAAATACCTATAATCGGCGTTGTCGAGAATATGAAAATGGACAAGTCAAAATGCATCCGAACCGAAATAGAACGGCTCTATCTTAGGTACCTTGGTGCAATCCCTTATGACCTGCAAGTGGAAATGGCAATAGGCAACTCAACAAGATTACTCGAGACGGAGATTGGTAAAGCTATGCCGCAAGTCATAAAGTCAGCGAAAACAAAAAGTGAACAAAATGCCTTGTAGAGCAGTGATTTTCGATTACATAGGAACTTTGGTCAACTGTCGAAACTACACCTTGGACGCCTCAAAACAAAACCTCCACAAGTCACTTGTATCTGAGGGATTTGATGTTGATAAAGAAAAGTTTCTAGCTGCCTACGATGTGGCGCATGAAAAATACCGCAAAGTCCGTTATGGTCAACTTCGTGAAGTAACTAATGCCGTTTGGGTTGCAGAAGCTTTGTGCAATTTGGGTTTTAAGGTATCGGAGGATAACCCCAGAGTTAAGGCAGCTTTGAATGTTTTTTTCCAGGACTTCATCGACACGCTCGAGTTACGTGCAGGCGCAAGGAAACTGGTCAAGCAATCCAAAGAGCAATGCAAGGTGGCCTTGATTTCAAACTTTACTCATGCACCAGTAATCTACAAGAGCCTAAGAAAAATGGGCATAAGCGAGTTCTTCGACGTGGTTGTAGTTTCCGAAGAAGTTGGTTGGCGAAAACCCAGTGCTAAAATATTCCAAACAGCCCTAAACAAACTTCAAATAGAGTCCTTCGATGCCGTCTACATCGGCGATAGCCCAATCGAAGACATTAAGGGCGCCAAAGAGGTAGGATTAAAAACCGTCTTTGTAGCATCACAATTCAACAAGCTAAAAGATCTCAAAATAAGCAAGCAAGAACCATTTAAAATCGCCAAAGATCTGACAGATATCTGCAAGAGTCTAAATCAGATTCTTTCCCTCTAAGGGTCTCATCTTTGAATTAGTCAGCAAACACATTAGGGCATACAAGAGTCTACCACAATGTGGAAGAATTGGCCAAGTAAACGACCGCTTCTTTCCCAATGCGGCCGATCAATTGACCAAACTAAAAAATTAAATGCTTTTTGTTTAACACCACTCTTTTGCTTTTAATAAAATCAAAAAAAAGTAACAAAAAAAATAATAGAAATTAGATTCTCTTTTTTTGAACCGCATTTTCCAGCGCTACAACTCCCGGAAGCTGCTTACCCATCAAAAACTCAATTAGCGCCCCTCCAGCGGTGCTGATGTAGCCAATTTTTTTGCTCAAACCGTACTCGTTGATGGCCGCTATTGTGTTTCCTCCGCCTGCGAGACTGAAGGCGTTACTTGTTGCTATCGCTTCGAAGACTTTTTTGGTGCCATAGTTGAATTCTTTATTCTCGTAGACTCCCATTGGGCCGCTGACAACGATGGATTTCGCTGATGCGATGATTTTAGCATATGCTTCAACGGTTTTGGCACCTATATCCATAATGGAGTTTTCGGTTGGCAGTTCGCTGACTGGGATTTCCTCTCGTTTGCCATTTGTGTCTAATGCCAAGTCAACTGGAACCATCACCTTATCACCAAACTGATCCTCCAGTGCCTTGATGCCTGGAATCAAGCCTGTCAGTTCCTTTTTTTCCAGATACCCCATGTTTCCTTTGCCAAGGTCAACTCCTTTGGCTGCAAGGAACAATTGCGCCGTCACACCACCAGTCAACACATAGTCTGCTAAGCCTTTGCTTAAAACGTACTTGCTGATTTCGAGGCTGTCATCAGCTTTTGCTCCACCCATAACATAAACCGAAGGTTTCTCAGGTTTCTCCAAGGCTTTGCTTAAGGATTTGAGTTCGCGTTCCATGATACGCCCGGCTGCAGACGGCAACACTACGGTGAAGCCGACCATGCTAACATGTCCTCGGTGAGCAGCGGCAAAAGCGTCATTAACGAAAATGTCTGCGAGTGGTGCAAGGTTCTGAACTAACTCGGCTTTGCTTGCGTCAAGAGGGCTCATGCTTTTAGTTTCTTTGTCCCAGCTGCGTACGTTCTCTAAAACGAGGATTTCTCCACTTTTAAGTTCTTTGATGGCAGCTTTGGCTTTTTCGCCGAAAATATCGTCGACGTATTTTACTGGACAATTAAGGATTTTTGAGAGGATTTCAGCGTGTTGTTTTAGGGTTGTGTAGTCGGGGTCTCCTTTTCTGCCTTGGTGGGCAAGGACAACTGTTTTTGCGCCTTTTTCAGACAAATCTTTAAGGGTTGATTCCGCATGGGCTCGAATCCGCACGTCGCTGTTGACTCTCATTGTGGCTGGATCGATTTCTGAGTTAAAGTCAACTCTCACTAAGACCACTTTATCTTTAACGTTAAAATCGTCTAATGTTCTATAATTTGCCATTTTAATATCACTTCTTAGTATTAAAAAGAAAAAGAAAGGATGGATTTAAGTTTGTTTACGCTTCGTTTAGAGGTTGGCTTTTTTGCCGACCATTTCAATAAAGTCAACCATGCGGTTGCTAAAGCCCCATTCATTGTCGTACCATGCGAAGACTTTCACGAAGTTGCTTTTTTCACCCATAACCATGGTTAAGTCTGCATCGAAAACGCTGCTGTATGGACTGTGAAGTACGTCTGTGCTGACAATTGGGTCTTCAGTGTATTGCAATATGCCTTTGAGTTCGCCTTCAGCAGCTTTCTTCATTGCTAAGTTAATGTCTTGTTTTGTGACATCTTTGCTTAATATTGCAACTAAGTCAACGATGGATACGTCTGGAGTTGGTACTCGCAATGAATATCCATTCATTTTTCCAGCGCAACTTGGGAGAACTAAGCCTATAGCTTTTGCTGCGCCTGTGCTTGTTGGGATAATGTTGATTGCTGCTGCACGTGCGCGTCTTGGATCTTTATGTACTATGTCTTGGATTTTCTGGTCGTTTGTGTAGCTGTGACAGGTTGTCATGAATGCTTTTTCTAAGCCAAAGTTTTCAGCTAAAACTTTGCTAATTGGTGCAAGGCAGTTTGTTGTGCATGAAGCGTTGCTTAGGATGTTGTGGTTTATTGGGTCGTATGTTTGGTCGTTAACACCTAAAACAAAGGTTGCATCTGGGTTTTCTGCTGGAGCTGAAATTAAGACTTTTTTTGCTCCTGCAGTTAGATGTTTGGTTGCCCCTTCACGATTAGTGAATAATCCTGTAGATTCAACTGCCAAGTATACTCCTAGATCTTTCCAGGGCAATTGTAAGGGATCTCTTACGCTTAGGCACTTGAGTTCTTTTCCATTAACAACCATGTCGTTGCCTTTTACTTCAACAGTTCCTGGAAAACGTCCGTGAACTGAATCGTACTTGAGTAAATGAGCGTTTGTTTTGGCGTCAGCCAAATCGTTGATGGCTACGAAATCTATGTTTGCGTTCTTTTCGATTGCTGCTCTGTAGAGCAATCTTCCAATTCTTCCAAAACCATTGATTCCAACTTTAACGTTTGCCATTAAAATCACCTATTTTGTGTGTTTGTACAATCAACTCTGACTTTATTAATTTTCCGACCAAAAAAATCCATGCCAACAAGTTTATACCCTTACGTTTAGAAAAATTAGATCCCTTATCTAAATACAAATTATCGATTGTTTGAAGGAAATAGCTTCTTTTTGTATACTGTTCGTTGATGTAAAAAAATCAAACTCGGATAATTTTAGATGGGGAGAGGATTTAGTAGAGACCGCCTTCTTTGAAGTAATGGTATTCTTCTTTTTTGGGACCAAAACTTCTCACGCCATCACGTTTGAGTTGACAACGCATCTGTTCGGCATTCTCCACGGTTATTTCACCTTTCTTCTGCAAGTAAGCAATAATCTCTTCAGCTTGCAGTTCTGTGTCGCATCGTCGAATGAAGTCTACTGCAGACGGGTTAAAATGGCGTAAGCTATCGGGTGTTAAGCTACAGGAAGTAAACTCTTCTTCCGTGCAGTCACATTCTTCTCCCAAAGCAGTCGCTTCAGCTTCTAACGGATTCTTGCGAACTGCGTTAATCGGAACCTTTGCTTCTCCTGTTTCGAGTTCCGCGTAGAGGTGAGGAAATATTTTCTTTATGGATTTTTTATCGATTGCCATATTTCATCCGTTGTACAAAAAATAATATTTGAAGAGCTCATTTATTTTCTTTTTTGCTGTAAAAACTTTTTTTCAACAAGAACTATGAAGGAATGAATTGTTGAGTTGGGTTAGTTTCGAGGATTTTTTCGAGTTCCTTTAAATTTAAGCCTTTTAATTCGTCGCCGAATGTTTCGCATTTCCGTTTTTTACCTATCTCTTCTCGGCTTCGTGCTACGATTTCAAGCCGATGTTTAGCCTGGGTTTCAGCATAGATGTGGAAAGACTCCAAGGTTACCCCACGCTTGTTCACATTTGTCCAACCTGTTTTCAAAATTTTTACTCCTCCAGCCTTAAGCATATTAACTATTTCTTCTGGATCATCCGCGTAAACAGCGATGTCTATGTCGCTTCCTTGCTTAATTGTTCCTCTCCAAACGCTCCCAATCAAAACAGGACAAAACTCACCCAAAAGCTGCATTAAATCTAATGCGTCTTTACGCATTTGGATTAAGCACTCTTTTCTTTTTGGACCCTCGTTTTCTTCTGCTATTTTGTCGAGTTCTAATGCTACTTCAAGGTTAGAAGGCAAAAAATGAACACCGAAAGTTTGTGCTGCTTTGTCTTTAGCTTGCTTGTATTCTTTTTCGGCTCCAAAATAAAGAAGGGTCGCAGCTTCTCTTGCGACTCGTTGCTTCAGATCAAAGTCGTCGGGCAAATCTCTTACCGTTTAATGATGGATTCATAAAGTTCTGTGGTTTTCTGTGCAATTTTGCTCCATGTGAACTCGGCTAAGACGCGTTTTCTGCCGTTCTTGCCCAGCATTTGTCGTTTTTCAGGGTTTTCAAGTGCGCTTATTACGCCCCATGCTATGTCGGAGGGGTTGTGTGGATCTATATGGTAGCCACATTGTTCTTCACCGCAGCAAATTACTATTTCGCGCATCCCGCTAACTCCTGCAGCGCCAACCACAACTGGTTTCTCCATTGCCATGGCTTCGAGCGCAACTATCCCGAAGGGTTCATAAAAGCTTGGGAAAACCGCGATGTCACATGCAGCGTAGTGCAAGATGCGTTCTTCTTCGGGTATGAAGTCAAAGCAGAACTTTACGTACTCGTCTAACCGTATGGTTTTAGTTAGGTTTGATAAGTATTCTTGGAGGTCACCAACGCCCACAACAACCAGTCTTGCCTTAGGAATTTTGGTGAGTATGTGGGGCATTGCCATTATTAACTTGTCGACTCCTTTAACGGGGACAAGTCGTCCGAGGAAAAGGATCATAAACTCGTCATCTTTTATGCCATATTTCTCACGGATTCTTTGAATATCCTGTTTAGCTATGTTTTCAGGATTGTATTTTTGTGGGTCAACCCCGTTGTAGCTGACTTTAATCTTGTCTTTAGGAAAACCAAGCTGTATAAGCTCATCTTTCATGGCGTAGGAGACCGTAACAACTAGATCAGCCATGTTGCCAGCGCGTAACTCTATGTTGCTAACAACGCTTGAACCATTCCCTAAGGTTCTTCCTTTTTCAGTAGAATGTACATGAAAAGCTAAGGGCATACCAGTTTCTCTTTTAACAGTAATTCCACCCATAGCTGAGAGCCAATCGTGAGCAACTACTATGTCATATTTCATGCCTTCTTTCTTAATCAGCTCGTTGATAAGTTTGGCTGCAGATAAATAATTGTAAACCATTAGCTTGCCAAAAAGGTGTATTCCTCTACCCCATTTCTTTATATCGTCTGCAATTACATCTGGCAACGAATCAGAAATATCAATGTGTAAGGGTCGATGAATTTCTATGCCGCGCCAAATCTCTCTTGTTGGCATTGAACCTGTATCGTCATTCATCGTGAAAACCGTTACGTCATGGTCGTTTAAAACAAATTTGCGAGTAATCTCGGCGGCATAGGTGCCAAGTCCACCGACGATCTTAGGTGGGTATTCGTATACAAAAACAGCGATCTTCATTTCTTATCAGTCACCAGTTATCATTTAGCATTATGAATCTTTGTACTAAAGCTTTCCTAATCTGCGCCAAAAGCTTCGAACCCAAAAAAATAAGGCTGAACAAAAATTTTAAGGCAAAGTTTGATTAGACCGTTTTACATAGATTACAGACAAGGTGCGCGTAAATGAGTTTGTCGCCTATTAAACAAGAAATACTAGAAACCATGCTCCTAAATGAGAAACCGCTCAAAGCCATGGAAATTGCTAAGGAAACAAAAAAAGAGTACCAACCCGTTAACATGCACCTTTTAGGGCTCATCAAAATGGGGTATGTGAGTTTACCTGAGAAGGGACTGTATGCCATAACAGAAAAAGGAAAAAAAGCCATAGGCATAACTGACACAACCAAAGAAAAAGCCGCTGCAATATTAGCCTATGCACCACACGATAAAGCATTCAACTTTTACGTCACGGTGGGAAACCCCCTAAGTCTCCACGCACACAACCTTAGAGACTTCCCAAATAAACTTGACAAAGCAGATGTGGCGTCAGTAGAGTTCCATATGCAACGCGGCGATTTTGAAGCTTGGTTTAAGGGACTGGGCGATGAGGAATTAGTTAAAAAAACAGCGTTACTGAAAAAGAAAAATTTTGTTGGAGAAGATCTACGCAAGCAACTACGAAATGTCGTTCAGCTGAGGTATCTTGAATTGGCAAAACTTTCGGGTCAACCGATCCCAACAGAAGAACAAGAACATACTCACACTTAAAATTCAATTTTTAATTTTTCTTAAAACCATAAAAAAGAAAATTCTTGCCCAAAAAAGTCTAAGTTATTTGTTTGTAGATTGGGTGATCTCCGAACTTCAAGTTGGTGGTTGACCATTCAAGAGTGCCGCTGGGTAGTCGTGTACAAATTGATTGAACTACGGCGCCTCCTGCAGTGAACCGTACGCCATCTAGCATTTCACCTTTTGTTACGCCCGAAGCAGCAAAAATCATTTCATTACCCTTTGCTAACTCATCTTCAGTGTAGGTTTTGTTGATGTCAACACCAGCTTCTTTTAATCGATCCATTCTTTTGGCATCATCTTTCTTATCTTTCCAAACCTTAACTAGCATCGTTCCGCCTAAACATTTCACTGCGACTGCAGCTATTGTTGCTTCTGCTCCTGCACCTGCACCGACCAATAAGTCAACGCCTGATTCAGGTAGACATGTAACGATGGAGCCACCTATGTCGCCGTCGGCTATGAGAATTATTCTTACACCCATCTTTCTTAATTTTGCAAGTAATTCATTATGTCTATCGCGTTCAAGCATAATCACAGTAAAGTTTGCTAAAGGGCGATTCTTCAATTTAGCAATGGTTTTAACGATTTCTTCGATGGACATATCAAGGTTGATTTTTCCTTTTGACAAGCCATTAGTTGCAACTTTAAAGTAGTAGCCATCGTCTGGTAAAATTTTCAAACAACCTGAAGGCGCACAGCACAGTGCTGATATAGCGTCTTTCTTTCCTTTCGAAGTTGCCGTTGTACCATCAACTTGGTCTATAATAAATTCAACTTTGGGTCCGTTGCCAGTACCGACTTTTTCTTTGAAGTTAAACGCTGGTGCATTGTCTTTTGGTCCTTCGCAACAGATTACTTCCCCGTCGACTTCTGTCTGGTTCAATACCGCTCTGGAGAAATCCAAGGCGGTTTGATCAACTTTGTCTGGGTCACCCTTGCCAATGTGAAGAGCCGCACCCACAGCTCCCGCAGTTGTGATTCTTGTCAGCGACGGAGATAATGACCTTAAAGAAGTCATTTTTTTATCTCCTTTTTACTCTTACATTCAGTTAGCCACAGTTCAGTAAACTCTTGGTAATTCTGGGCCACCTTTTCCACGGCTTCTTTTCTATTGGTTTTGCCTGCTTTATGTTCTGCCAGCGGATCCCAGAAGATAGTTCGTCCAACCGCAAAGCCTATTATGCCCGGAATTTTTGCTCCTACTTTAAGCCATTCCCTGAACTTTCTCTTTGGACTCGCCTCTTCCCAATGTTATAACTCCGACTTTTCTGCCGCCGCTCTGCGCCTGCTTAACTACGGCTTTGGCTGACTCTGGCTTATCTACGCCTTCGAGTTTCCAAATAGTTGGTTCCACTCCTGCCGCCTGAATCTCTTTTATGGAGCTCAACCATGAGTTTGGGGCGTAGATCTTGATCATATTTCTCTTTAGACCCCCCAATCTTTGCCAGTTGGGCTGCAGTAGAGGGAACAATTAATTCAAATAGGAACGCTCTCTTCTTTTGAACTAAGTAATCGCTGAGTTTCTTTAGCCGCGCAAGCTGCCTTTTATTCATGACAGCGTCTCCTTCAGGGTTGTAACGTACTAGAACCTTCACATAACTGGGGTCAAATTCTTCGATGTGCTTGACAAATTTGTCGCCGTAATCAAAATCAAATTCATCTTGACCAGACTTCTCAACTGGCATCGCAAAGGTCAAACCTTCTTTTTTAGCTTCACAAAGCACACTGCTTCCAAACTCCTCGTCAACCAGCAATCCCGCAATTTCTTTCGGAACTTTCTTTTTGATAGACAGCTTGAAACCTTCAAAAATAATTTTTTTGTAGTCTTCAATCTGTTTTTTCTCTTCAGCGGTTGGTGGACGATTTTTTATTCCAAACATTTTTTCGAGGAAGGATGCTCTGTGGTCAAAGGCTAAGATTAAAAGTTCTTTTTGAGAGTAATCAATCATTTTTTTACCTCCAATTATTCATGGTTTTTTCTTGGGCTGCGAAAAGCTTAGAAACAAGATGATGTGCGGCTAGTGAGCCTCTATAAAACTTTATTTTAGAGATCGTGAAACTTTTCGCCACACGTAACCCCACGTAAAGCGAGGAGTCCAATGCATTTAAGTTTTTCATAAATCGAGTTAGCAAAATAATGGAAAAAATGAAATAGACTTACTGCGATTATGTGGAGCTGAGGAGTCGATGTTGAGCGAGGTTAGAGTGGTTACAGTAAAAATACCTGAAGAAACCTATCAGGAAATGGCATTGAGAATTCCTGAAGGAGACAGAAGCACATTTATCCGCGAAGCCATAAGCGAAAAACTGCAGAAAACACCCAAAGCTGACAAACTCTTAGCCCTCCAAGAACGAATGAGCAAAATCGAGCAGGAATTCGGTCAAATCAGAAAATACCTCGCTGACTTAGAAATCCTCACATTCCAACATGGAAAAATCAACCCACACTCTTTCTGCATCGACGAATTAGACCACAAAATAATGGAGTATTTGTTACATTACAAATCGGCAACTACTCCCGAATTGGCAGATTACATTAAAACAAACCGCTGGCTTATTCTTAACAGGCTTCGAAAAATTCAGAAAACATCAAAAAAACAAGCAGGAAAATCCATAATTGAATATTACGCAGGCGAAAAATCCGGCAAGAAGAAGGCTTGGTGGATTGACGAGGAACTAATTCAAGAATAAGTTAGATTTAAATCAGAAAAGCATGTTTGTTTGGCTGTTGTGGGCTCGTAGTCTAGCACGGATTAAGGCATCGGCCTCCGGAGCCGAGAATCCTGGGTTCAAATCCCAGCGGGCCCGCCATCCCGTCAGAACAAGTTTTTGATGTATTTTAAAATGAGTTGAGGCTGGTTAAAGGCGGTTTTGAGAGCTTTCCCCGGATTCTTGATATGACCTATTAGTGACAACTTTTTGTATTCAGCAAGCGCCTTAGCTGCAATTTCCTTAACATCAGCAGGCATGAATTCGTTTGTTGTAATGAGAGGCAAGCCCTTTGGTTGTCTTGCCTGAGCAAAAGCATTCCATGAAAGATCTTGTTTGATGTATCCTTTGACTTTACATTCTTCGTAAAGCCTTGTGCCATAAGATGGGGTTGCCATAAAAAGATGCATGCCCACATCGTATTTGCGTTTAAGCTCTAAAGCGAAATCTGCTGTTCTCTGCATATCCGCCTTGGTCTCGCCAGGGAAACCAATGATATAGAAGGCACCAGTTTTTAAGCCGATTTGTTTAGCATCTTTGGCGAATTGGACAACGCGATTTAGATCAAGGTTTTTACAGATGACTTTGTCGAGAATTTGTTGGTCGCCTGATTCCACGCCGACAAATATGCTATTGGCGCCCGACATCTTCATCTTCTTGAGCAAATTTAGGTTTAGACAATCTGCACGGACGCCATTCGGGGTTTCCCAGCCTATCTTGATTTTTCGTTCGATTATTCCGTCGCAGATTGCTTCGAAGCGTTTAATATCCAATGTTAAATTGTCGTCTTCGAAGAATATGTTTTTGACTTTAAACTTGTCAACGACGTATTGAATATGATCCAAGACATATTTGGCCGAGTGCGCTCTAAAATTCTGTCCCATGTGCAAGTGAACCGAGCAAAAGCAGCAGTTAAAAGGGCAACCTCTGCTTGTAATCATAGATATGGCTCGGTCTTGAAAACTTCTATAGCCAATCTTCTTGGGATTAATGTACAACTCCATATCAACGAGATCGTAAGCTGGGTATGGCAAATCATCTAGTTGCTGGATGAATGGTCTTTTTGGGTTAATGATGACTTCCCCGTTTTGACGGTAGGCAATTCCAAGTATCTGGCTGAATTGTCTTTTTCCCTCAAACGCCTCGGAAATTTCAAGCATAGCATATTCGCCCTCTCCAACAACTGCAACATCAACACTGAGTGCGTCCTCCAAGGAATTCTTTGGGCACCAAAGTAACGTGTGGACCTCCCACAACAGTTAGGATTTTTTGGTTAACCTGTTTAGCGATGTCACTGATTTTTATTGCGTTATCTATTTGGCATGTGAATGGTCCGGCGATGCCAACTATATCGGGTTTTTTCAACGCAATTTCTTGTTTGATTTGGTCAAAAGGTAAGCCTACGTTTATGGTTTCGCCATTCTCTTGGAAGGTGCAGTCAGAAATGAACGCATCCAAAATTTCAACTATGTAACCTGTCTTCTTTAGCACTGAAGCTATGTACATTAAACCAATGGGCAGGTTTCCGGCAGGCTGTTCCGAGCCTGGATAAAACGTTTGAGGCGGATTAATAAGAAGTATTTTCATCAGTTGAACCCAATTATCATTTATTTGAAATGCCGAGTATATTTAAGTAACTTATCATTAAGATTTGTATACCAATCAAAAGTTGGCAGATTTTTACATCCTTTTGTCAATAAAATACCATTTTTTCGAAACTTAGTAGACATGTTACTGCTATGCAACTACAACATAAGTTTATGAATGGTCACTCGGGTCTAGTAACGTTAACTTTTGGTTGTTTAGTAGGAGGTGAAGTTTTTGGTTATTCGAACTGAAGAACGAAAAGGGAAAATGACCGTCGCTGAAGCAGGCAGGAAAGGTGGAGAAAAGACCGCTTCAACTCATGGAAGAGAATTTTATGAAGAAATCGGTCGCAAAGGCGGTGAAAAGGTTTCAATGGAGCGTGGTCCAGAATTCTACAGTGAAATTGGTAGCAAAGGTGGTTCTGAGCGAGCAAAACAACATGAAGGATCAGCAGAAGCTAGAGGAAAAACAAGTCTTGAAGAAGCAGGTCACCGCGGCGGACAAAGAGTGCGACGACTTATTCAGGCAGGAAAAAAGCATGAGGAAGAATAATCAACCTTACTTGAGCTTATTTTTCCTCAATTTCTCAAGCTTCAATTTGTTTTTAGGTTGAGTTAATTCTTTTAAAAGAAAAGAAAGCAAGCTAACAATTGTGAGAAATGGCAGAAAAAGTGAACTAAAGATTTTTTTGTCCACATAGAGAATTCTCTTTGTTTTAATTATTCGAAAAAGCAGCAAAAACAGAGGATAAAGTAATATTGTTTCTGCTTGGAAATTTTCACCTAAAATTAGACGTAACGCTACAATTAAACAAACTCGTTTAGAAATCTAAATTTTATCCATAATTAAATTCAATTTCTTGCTGAGTACTATAAAGATAACAACAAAATGTTGAAATAAGTTGGCTCATTAATTTTGATTATGACAAAAGCACTTATTCTTTATTATAGTCGAACTGGAAACACCGAAAAAATGGCAAACGTAATTGCTGATGCAATAAAGAGTAGCGGCAAAGTTGAAGTGGAAATAAATTATCATGTAAATCCTAAAGAGCTAAGTGCATTTGACGCCATTATTGTTGGGGCACCAACTTACAATCATGATATGCCCGTGGACTTCAAGAATCTCTTTGTTGAAGTTGCTGTTGAAGGCATAAGTTTGAAGGATAAGGTAGGTGCAGTCTTTGGTTCCTATGGATGGAGCGGTGAAGCACCCAAATTTATTCTGGAAATAATGAAGTTAAAGTTTGAAATGAAAATGATTGAACCACCGTTACTAGTTAGAAATACTCCAGACCAAAATGCACTTAATGAATGCAGAAACCTTGGAATCAAGATTTCCGAAAGCTTGATGAATCGGGCTTAACACTAAAAGTTAGGAGAAAAGTTTTATGGAAAAAAAGAAGGATAATCTTCTTGATTTTTTGAAGAACCAAATTACTGTTGAAAACGACATAGTTGCTTCTCTTGAAAAAGCACTTGTTGATATGAAAAACCCAGCGGTCAAAGGAGTTTTGAAGGGTGTATCGTTGGATTCCGTTAAGCATGCAGAACTTTATACTGCAGCCATTACTTTGTTAACATCCTCATCCACAGCGTTAAATCAAGATAATCTTGATCAACAAACAGCTTTAGTTAAAAAACACATAGAGATAGAATCCAAATTAATACAGAAACTTCAAACGATGATACCCACCATCGAAAACGAAAAAGTGGTCTTTCTCTTAAAAGCAATTTTAAATGACGAGGTTAGACACCATGCAATGTTAAAAATGGTTTTAGAAATAATCGTTCATGGCGAGACCATAACAGAGGCTGATTGGTGGAAGATGCTCTGGGAAAACGTTCCATTCCATGGCGCACCGGGTGGAGGATAAGAATAAAAAAATTTGGAGTTTTACTAAGCTATATCTTTGCTGTTAATGACTTGTTGCGAAAAACTCCAGGTCTCATCGACTATTTGCTGAAGACCTTCCAGAACAGAAGCTAAGTTTTCTCCTTTACTGGTTAAACCGTATGCTTTGGGTGTTCTTCTTACGAAGACCAGTTTTTTGCCTTTTAATCCCCTTAGATACTTGTATGTTCTTCTCATTGATAATTCTGTTTCTTTGGCAAGTTTTCCTGCTGAGATTCCTTGTTCGTAAATGCTGTCATATACTTTTCGTTCTGTTTCGGTTAAGGTTTCTTTGTCAGGGTCACGTTTGGATTTAAAGAAGAATATGTAGTCTCGATCCTCAGGGGTTTCTATTAAACCAACAGATTTTAGGCGTTTGAGGATTCGTGAGGCAATTTTTGATGAGATTAAGCTTTCAATTGCTTCAAAAGTTTTAGGTCCTGTTAGTAAGGCTCGAAGAAGTGTTTCCTCGTAGCATTCGGAATGGGCTGGGAGCATTTCGGCAAATTCTGGAAATGACTCAATTAAATGTGTTAAGCGCCCGCCGAATGTGGTTGCGTAGTATTCGTCTCTTGATTCAGTTGCTAATCCAACTGCCATTAAAGGTTGTAGATATTCTTCGTTTATTGTTTCTTGGCTGTGTGTATGGCCTGTTTTTTTTAGTTCTTGTTGAAGTTGGCTAACTGAGTATCTTCCATTTACTATGGCGGTTAGAATGTGAAGTCTTGTTTGGTTTTTTAGAACGTTAAATAATTCTTTTATGTAATTTGGATTGTCCATTGTTTCGCGAAGTTTTCTTAATTCATTTTTTAATTTGTATACCTGACAGCGAGTTATGCATTCTAGGGGTGAGGTTGGTGCGCAGTTTCTGCATTCTGCGTCTAGTGAACTGAGCATTCCGGCTAGGTCTTTGTTGTTTTCGCTGTTTCGGATTGGTGTTAGTACATTACCCATTTGTTTTTTTCTCCTAAGCGTGTGTTAGAAGGGTGATGAGTGAGTGTTTTTTGACGGTGTTTTATTGTTTGTTGCTCCCCCACTTGACACGCGTCATAATCTATGACAGGCGTCATGTTTAAATAAGTTTCTCCCAAAAGTAAAGCTAATTGGTGCATAACTTGATACTACCGTGCGAAGTAGGAGTAAAAACTGTTCTTCCTGCAGTAAAAGCAATCATGGCAAGATCCATAGTGGAAAAACACGGCTTAAACGAAAAACAAACCGCTGACCTCCTTGGCTTATCACAATCCGCCGTCAGCAGATACATAAGCAGAGAAAGAGGAAATCTCTTAAACATCGAAGGCACACCCGAAGTGCTTGCCTTAATAGACCAAATGGTGACTCACCTCATAAAAATACCAGACGATAAGAAAGAAATTCTCAATCTCTTCTGTCAAACTTGTACGACAATAAGGGAAAAAGGTTTAATGTGTCCAGCTTGCCAAAAGGAAATGCCTCAAGCATGGGCGGAAAAATGTTTGTTCTGTCAAGAATAAATGTATATTAAGATTTATTAAAAAATTTTTCATTTTTTTGAAGTAGCGGAGATTCATGAGCGAAAAGTTGGTGAATCGGTGAGAATTTTTGCTTTACTAGTTGAAGCTCAGCGAAGCTCCTTAGCCATGATTTTCTTATGGATGGATTTTTTTGAGTGAAGAGCGAATAAGAGAAATTCTTCAAAAATACAAAGTTATAGCCGTTGTTGGGTTATCAAAGGACCCTGAAAAAGTAAGCTACAAAGTGAGCGCTTACATGCAGCAACATGGCTACCGCATCATACCTGTGAACCCTTTTGTTGATGAGGTTTTGGGCGAAAGATGCTACAAAAGCTTGCTGGATGTTCCTTTTGAAATCCAGAATATCCTTGAAATTGTTGATGTCTTTAGGAAAGCTGAGGATGTGCCGCCGATTGTTGATCAAGTCATCGAGCTTAAAATGAAAGTTGGCAGGCCATTTGTAGTTTGGATGCAGTTGGGCATTGTTAATGAGCAGGCGGCGGAATCGTTGAGACATTCTGGGTTAGTTGTAGTTATGGATAAGTGCTTGATGAGTGAGCATCAACACTTATCATGAGCGTTTACGCGCCGCCCAGAAGCAGAGAAGCGACAGTTGCGATAATTACAATGGCAATTGTTTCTAGCAAGGATATTTTCCAGTTAACTCGCGTTTTCTTTGAGCGATACCTCGCCAAGAAAACACCGGAGATTACTGCTACAAGAATGAGTGATACCACTACGTTGTAAATTGGTGGCAGAATAAGGTAAGTGGCTATTGGAATGATTCCTGCTATGAAGGTTGTGGTTCCACAAATTATCGCCGCGTAAAGGTTCGATCTATGAATCTGTTTTCCCAACAGCGTGAACAATTTCTGAACCAGCATTAAAGATTTGTCACGTTCTTTTTTATCGGGTATGTCACTTAAGCTGTAGTTCATCAAGTTCTGCAGCGTCATAATGTCGTTTAAATCCTCTGTGATACCGCCGAGTAGAAAGCTCGAGAAGTTGGTGATTGCTACGGCGCTTAGTGTTAGGAAGGCGGCGAAAACAACGGTTTTAGGGTCTCCCAGAAGAGTGGTGCTTGAGGTTAGTGTGGCAATGAAGGCTGATAGAATAACGACCAAACTGGTTATTGAACCATCGACTAAACCAGCAACAACCTCCATGATGGGTTCTTTTTTAAGCAACAGACTTTCCCATTCTTTGCCGAGTCTTTGTCCTTGCGATGTTAATTGTACAATGCCTTCTTTTTCGGTGAGAAGCCCTTCAATGCTCATTTCTTTTAATGCTTTATCGAGCTCGCTCAATTCTATGCAGGCATAATTGAGGCAGACACGGTCAATTCGATTTTTTAGTGTTGATTTTTTTATTCTAGCGCCTTTGCTTAGGTTTAATAAAACAATAACTCTAATAACATCAGGCAACTCTTGAATTTCAAAGGCCACTCTAAACAGTCACCGTTTACAACAACACTCAAACTATCTTTTGGAGAACCTAATAACTTTTATGCGCTTTCAAAATTCAACTGGATGACATATTTAGGTTCCTTGGGTTTCTTCAACTTTGATGATTAGAATCAAAATGTTCGTTGCAAAGTTTGCTTTCATGTTTTGAAGTGGGTTGTTGCAGGTTTGTGTTAGGAACGTTTATTTTTTGGGCTATCGAATGTTCTGGTTACAGGTAACCAACTTTGGCTAATGTTAAGGTAACAAAGCGTGCAAGCAACATCGAATATGCTATACGCGACGTTATCGTTCACACTCAAGAACTTATCAAAAATGGTAAAAAAATCTATTACCTAAACATCGGCGACCCTGCAGCCTTTGATTTCAAAACGCCACAGTACGTCAAAGATGCTCTGTGCAAAGCGATTGATGAAGATAACAATTATTATTCAGTTTCCGAAGGCAGACCTGAACTTCGCGAAGCGATTGTGCGAAAAGAAAAACGAGTTAACAATGTAGACATAACCTCCAACAACGTTATAATAACAGAAGGAATTTCGGAAGGAATAGAGATGGTTCTCGCGGCTTTGGTTGAAAAGGGCGATGAAATTCTCTTTCCTGGACCAACCTATCCACCTTACATTTCCTACACTAAATTTTTTGAGGGCACCCCAGTAAGCTACGAAACCATCGAAGAAGAAGGTTGGGTGCCAAACATCGATGATTTGAGGAGCAAAATTTCTCCTAAAACACGTGCTATTGTCATAACTAACCCGAATAACCCTACTGGCAGCGTTTATAGCGAAAAATGCATCAAGGAAATGCTGGACATAGCAGGCGAACACGACCTTCCTTTACTTTCGGATGAAATTTATGATCAATTAACCTATGAGAAACCATTCGTAAGCACAGCACATTTGTCAAAAGATGTACCAGTTGTGGGAATGAACGGATTCTCCAAGGTCTACCAGATGACGGGTTGGCGTTTGGGTTACATGTATTTTAAAGGTGAAGGTAAGCAGCTCGACGACTTGAGAATGGGTGTTGAGAAGCAATGCCGAATCCGATTATGCGCAAACACACCCGTGCAAATAGCGGGGGCAGCTGCGCTTGATGGTCCTCAGGACTTCGTGAAGGGCATCGTTGAAAAATTAAAACAGCGAAGAGACTACGCATGGAAACGCCTAAACGAAATTGAAGGCATCAGTGCAACCAAACCAGAAGGTGCATTTTATATTTTCCCAAAAATTCATGACGTTGGCACAAGGTGGAAAACTGATATGGAATTCGTTGTGCAACTGCTCAAGGAAACGGGCGTCTTAATCGTTAACGGTTCCGGGTTCGATCCAGTCTATGGTAAAGATCATGCAAGAATAGTGTTCTTACCGCCCTGTGAAGAGCTTGAGGAAGCCTTCAATTGTTTAGAACAGTTCATGAAGAAGAAAGAGAAAACAAGTCATAGCCATGTAGGCTATGGTTAAGAATTAGACTTTTGTGCCGTTCTTTGGATTTTCGATTACTTTATGGAACTCAGTCATTAGCTTTTTTGTTATAGGTCCTGGTTTGCCATCGCCGATTATTCGTTTGTTCACTTCGCGTATAGGCACCATCTCCATAGCTGTGCCCGTGAAGAATGCTTCATCAGCGGTAAAGAGCATAAACGGTGTCAGATTAGTTATGATTAGGTCTAAGCCGAGTTTTGCACACACTTCGGCAATAACGTCTGCTGTGATTCCTGCAAGAGCTCCTGTTGAAGTTGGGGGTGTAAAGATTTCGCCGTTTTTAACGATAAAGATGTTTTCTCCTACACCTTCAGCTATGCAACCACTAGATTCTAGACAGATGGCTTCGTCAACGCCGTTTGCGTTTGCTTCAATCTTTGCCAGCACACTGTTTAGATAGTTGAGCGATTTTATCTCGTGCGTTGTTGCATCTACGGGGTTTCTGCGAACCCAGCTGAACATAGTTGTAATTCCGACTTCTTTGGCGTTCCCTGCCTTGATGTTGATCGTGTCAGTTATGACTATAATTGTGGGTTTTGGGCATTTACGTGGGTTATAGTCCCAAGTCGCCCAGGCCTCTTGAGACGATTAAGCGAATGTAGGAGTCTTTCATCTTGTTCTTGCGCAATGTTTCGACAACGGCTTTGGTCATTTCCTCTTTTGTAATTGGAATTTGGAGCATTATGGCGTGTGCGCTGCGGTATAGGCGGTCGATGTGTTCTTTGAGTTTGAAAACAATTCCGTTGTACTCGCGGATACCTTCAAAAACGCCGTCACCATAGAGAAAACCATGATCGTAGACAGAGATTTTAGCCTGTGATTTAGGGTAAAATTCACCGTCGATGTAGACTTGAAATTCATTGGTCATTTGTTTTCCACTTCTTGGATTACTGTTTCATATTGTCCAATTCTTTGATATAGATTACGTTAGTGATACACACGATTCGTTTATGTCGGCTTTATTAACCGTGGAATTGCGGACGTTTCGACATGTAAATAGGTAATGGCAGAGGTTTGAAGGGTTTACCAGCGATTTTTTGTGATACTTTCTCAATTAATTGTTCTGCAGTCATGTTTTGTTGTTGACTTTTAAGTTCACGGTCACGCACTGAGAGCATGCCCGATTCGATTTCTTTGTCGCCGACAACTATGATGTATGGTACCCATTCTTGTTCCGCTTCGCGGATTTTCTTTTGAAGCGTTGCTGAGGAATCGTCGATGTCTACGCGTATGCAGTGGGATGAAATTTGTGATGCGAATTCTTCGAGTTTGTCGAGGAATTTATCTGAAATTGGAATAAGCCTCACTTGGGTCGGTGAAAGCCATAGGGGAAGCATTGGTGCTTTTCCAGCCATCTGTTCGCGGTAAGCTTTTTCGAGTAATGCGTAGATGTCTCGTTCGATAGCGCCGCTTGGGCTACAGTGCAGAATTAGCGGATACTGTTTCTCGCCTTTCTCGTCTACGAAGGTTATTTCGTAGCGTTTAGCGTTTTCAACGTCGATTTGGTCTGTGCTTAAGAGCTGCTGCTTTGTCTTGATTGTCTATGAAGTTGAGGTCCCATTTGAGTGCAAAATAGAAGAATCTCTCGTTCCAAACTTCAGCTAAGATAGGCTTGCCGAAAGCTGTTGCTAATTCGGTTATGAAGTCTTTGTGTTCGGCGTAGAAGTCTTTAGTGAAGCGCATTGCAATTTCGTAATCATCCTTAACCAAGCCAATGTTGCTGAGGACATCGATGCATAGGTTGAATCGTATCATGAACTCTTTTTTGGCTTGGTCAAGGTCTGTACAGAAGGCATGGCAATCGGGCATCGTGAAGGCACGAAGGCGTTTTAATCCTACTACTTCGCCGCTTTTTTCTCGGCGGAAACTGTATCTTGTTAATTCGTATAGTTTTATGGGCATTTGTTTGTAACTGAATTGTGCATCATGTGCCATTAGGAATTGTCCAAAGCATGCTGCAAAGCGTAGGAAGAGTTCTTTGTCTTCTGATTTGAGGACGTATTGGCGGGCTGGGAAACGGTTGAGGTAACTTTTGAGGCTTGGGTGGTTGAAATCGTACATTATGGGGGTTTCAACTTCCATGCCGCCGTAAGCCGCAACTTTATTTGTGACGTATTGTTCGAGGAGAGATTTTATCATGCGTCCTTTTGGGTACCAACGGATGTTGCCTGGGTCACTTCCTGGTTCGTAGTCGGCGATTTCCAGACGTTTCATCAATGGCACATGGGGAGGCATCACTGTGACTGCACGGGTCTTCTTAATCTCGTAATTAGAGAATTTTTGCAGGTTAGCGTGTCCTTTGAATTTGAATTCTTCTATGGGCACGAGTGAACCGTCAGTTTGAAGGATGTGCCAATAAGATTTCATTGTGTCCTCGGCTTTGAGGGCTGCTGAGACAGGTTGTTCATCTTTTTTGGCTTCGCAAGGAGCTTGTAGTTCTGCCGCGACCGCTGAAGCTGGTGCTGGGGCATAGCTACGTGCCTGTTCAGCTAATGGATGACCTTTGATTGAGATTGTGAATTGTTTATTCCAACCAAATGGAGCACGATAGGTTTCGATACCTTTCTCTTTGGCGTAAACTTCCATGTCTTTGATTATTTTTAGAGCTTCTGAGGGCTGAGAGAGATTGCTGCTCAGGTGGGCAAACGGGTAAATTAGGACCCGGTTAACTTTGAGTTTACCCAAAAAAGCCCTAACGTCGTTGATGGCTTTCTGCGCCATTGCAGAGTTGTCGCCTTCTTCTATGGCAGTGAAGAGCACGACGACTTCTTCAACGCGATTCTCAACCTTCTCGGCTTCTTCAGCTATGTTGATTTCTTTTTCTACAGGTTTAAAAGCTATAAAGTTGGAATGCAACTGTAAAATTCGCATTTTAAATGCCTCTTGTTAACCGTAACGCCACTTGTCAAGGGTTTTGTCTTTCTTTGTTTTCTTTTTGTATTCTTTGTAGTGGTCTTTGCATAGGTAAGCACGTTTATCGGCGCTGCCAATGCTTAATCCAGCAGCTTTAACTTTGTCAGCTGACAATGAACGTTCAGCGACTTTGCCGCAGACGCTACATTTTTCTCCTCTGTCTATACGCCCCATGTTCTACGCCTTGTCAAGTTTAACAACGTACTATACTGCTATTACTTAAGTTTCTTTTCATACAAAGAATTTGCTCTTCGATAAATCTCTTCTTTTTTGCCAAAATAAGTAGGTCCTAATCCTTCGACAACACATGAAGCCGCTGCAGATCCTACGCTGGCGCACCAGAGTGATTCTTTTTGGCGGAGATATTCAGCTAGGAAACTGCCGATGAAGACGTCTCCAGCCCCGGTTGGATCAACTAGAACTTGGGATGGGCAAGCTTCAACGCTGTATTGAGCTCCTTCAACAGAGAGAACGGAGCCTTTTGCGCCCATTGTTACGATGACGGTTTCTACGCCTACGTCATGAATTGCTTTTATTGCGTGTTTAAGCTCTGATTCACCAGTTAATGAATAGATTTCGTTTTGTGAGGATTTGAAAATGTTGATTAGACTAAAGATTCGGTAGTCTACGCTGGCATTTTCAGTTACGTTTCCTGCTTCGTCGAAACTTCGAAGTAAACCCTGAGGGTCAAGCGATAAAACATCAGTGCATTCTTTGATGCGCTCGACGAGTTCGTAGGGGATTTCGTTTGCAATTGGGGCTATATGAACTGCTTTGGCACGAAAATCTTTGGGTACATCATCGGGACTTAATGCGGGTCCTTTGCTTTTCAGCTTTAAAGTTCTTTCAGAAAGATCTTTGGTGTAAGATAGTTCAAAACAAGTTGTTGGTTCACTTGCAGATTTCGTGACTCCTGAGAGGTCAATGCCTTCTTGCCCAAGCCACCAAAGGTAAGCTTCGGGAAAGTTTCCGCCGACTTTAGATATAACTGAAGCCGTAGCATCCAAGCTTTTTGCGGCAAAGGAAGTGTAGGTTGCAGCGCCACCTAAAATTACAAAAGGCTTTGTTCGACTTGGCAGAAGGAGAGTGTCTATTGATAAGTGTCCGACAACTGTTATGTCACAGGTTTGAACAGCCATTTCTAATCACTTGAATATTAAGTCAAGTAATATATAGGATTAATCATAGCTAAAACCATTGATTAATTAAAAAATTCGATACATTTTTTTTATGCGATAAATTTTAATAACTTTGTTTGCTCAGAAAGTTTGGCTATGGCATTAGCCGTGGCGCAAGCCAGAACCGCAGCCAAGTGGATGCTGATAATGCCTACCTACATGGTTTGAAGGTAAGCATATGAAGTGGATTGAATTTGTCCTCTTGGCAGTCGGCGCGGTAGTTGGAGCTTTTTTACGTTACAAACTCGTTGAGTCGCCTGTTGCAGTTTATGGTTTGCCCGTTAATGTTTTGGTAGTGAATGTATTGGGCAGTTTTGTTTTGGGTTTGTTTTCGGTTTTGTCGATTGGATTGAATTTTGATCCTCAATATACTTTGCTTGTGGCAGTTGGGTTTTGCGGTTCATTTACCACTATGTCTACTTTCGCACTTGAAACAAGTAACCTTGCTGACGCAAACCGCTTTAGTCTTATGGCACTAAACATATTGACGAATGTAGGCTTGTCGTTGGGAGCGATATTTGGGGGCAGAATACTTGGTGATGTAATTATGGAGAGGTTTTTGCGTTGAGACAAAGAATGTGGGATTTAACTATTAGAATAAAGAAGAATGATGAGGTTGGAGGCAAACGCCTTCAGGCTCTTATTATTGATTGTCTTGTTAAAGCTGGGATCGAAGGGGCTACGGTTTGGACGGGCGTTAACGGATTTGGTAAACGCGGTAAATCCACGTTGCATCTTGAAGGCGTTTCTGTGAATATGCCCCTGATTATTGAGGTAGTGGATACCCAAGAGAAGCTTGAACCTTTGTTGCCTGACCTAAAGTTAATTGTAGGCGACAATGGATTATTGACAATTCAAGAAACATTTGTTGTATAGTAACAAGAATTCTTTTTGTAAACTCAAAAACGTTTGAGATAAAATAAAATGCATTAATTTTTAGATAGATGGCTACGCTCATCTCAAAATGCTAGTTGCTGATTTGATTGGGGAGAAAATAAATTTGGGGTTAAGATTGCAGCAGCAAAATAGCTTTTGCCAAATCGCCGTCAGCTTCTTGAAGCGCTTCTTTAGCTTTCTCAAGACTCTTACCAGTTTGGTCTGCAACTAACTGAACATCTTCTTCAGAGAATGCTGGTTTCGCTGCCACAGATACACCTCTTTGTGTTGGAGATTGTTCAGAAACTTGTCCGCCGATTATCTGGTACATTTTTTGTCCCTGAACCTGCAAAATCGCTACTTCAGGCTCATCGATAACTATGTCTTTTTCAGCAGTTCTTATGATAACTTGCTGGACATCACTGACCGTGTCCATGTTCATTCCCATTCGCTGCATCATTCGTTTTTGCTCTCGGGAATTCATGCGCTTATGCATAGGTTTCACTTCACAAAGTATTCTACGCTAGAACTTGATATACTTAACTTTCTTTGACGCCATGTCTGATCTTAATAGCTACACCTGTTTTGAAAGCTTTCATTTCATCGCTTGAAAGCATAGTTCGTCCAACAGCCAGAACTTGCCCGTCTTCAGCTATGGCGATGACTTCGTCTTTCGCGCCCACTTCAGAATTAACCTTGACCACGTGAACGGCGAAAACGTCTCCTCCGGCTGCGATAAACTTTGAAACATCGTTTTTAACGGTGACAAAGCATTTGGCAAACGGTGTTTTTTGTGCCATGGTTTGGGCTGCTTTTAAACTAAGCGAAAGCACCCCATCTGTTGGGCGTAAAGTAGCTAATCGCTCTCCATTTAGGGTGATAAATCGTATTCGGCCTGTTCGCGGCGAATACTGAATCTCAATATTATCCGGAAAAAGCTGTGCACCTACACCTTTTCCAAATTGGTAGTCAGCTATACTTCTAACCTTAGCCAAATTATTGATCATAGATATTCACGTTTGAAGCCGTTCTTGTTTCGACAAGTATAAACATAACAAGATTATAAAGACAGTTAAAAGGTGAACGTTTCTTGAGATGTGAAGTTTGTGGACGTAAAATACACGATGAACCAGTAAGGGCAGTTATTGAAGGAGCCAAATTAACCGTCTGTGTTGAATGCTCTAAGCATGGAAAAGTAATTTTGCATGAAGAAGCATTCCTACCTCTACCACAAAAAACTTCGGCGGGTACTGTCCTTAAGCCTGGAAAGCCTGTTCCGTTAGTTCAGCGAAGAAGATCAGATATTCCTCAAGTAGCTTTAACCAAGGAACTCACTGATGATTACGCTAACAAAATAAGAATTGCAAGAGAAAAACTCATGCTTAGTCATGAGGAATTGGGATTAAAAATCAATGAAAAAGCCTCTGTGCTAAGACATATTGAAACTGGAAAAATGGCGCCTGACAACCTGTTAGCTTCAAAACTTGAGCATATGCTTAGAATCCAGTTGTTGGTTAATGTTTCTGATGAAAAATCTACAACGCAGGTTCATAGGGCTGCGGCTGAAGAGTTAACTTTAGGTGACCTCGTCGAAATGAATGAGAAAAGCAGGGAGGCGCCCTCTAAACGAAAGCAATCGTAGCTCAGCGAAGGCTGAATCGTGAACCATCTACTTTAGATGAGCTTAAGGCATTAGCGCGAGCTGCTGGCTATATTGTGGTCGGTACGATGGAGCAAACTAGGCCACCTGACTCACGCTACCAGATTGGCGCTGGAAAAGTTGAAGAGCTTGCTAGGATGGTTGAGGAAACAGGCGCAGAAAAAGTAATTTTTGACAATGTACTCCGAACAATGCAAGTTTACAATCTTGCAAAAGCAACTAAAGTCGAAGTTATTGACCGTTTCCAACTTATTCTTGAAATCTTTACTAGAAGAGCTACAACAACCGAAGCCCAATTGCAAATTCAACTTGCATTGGTAAGGCATGAATTAAAACATGCGAGAGAAAAGGTCAGGTTATCGAAGGGTAGCGAGCAGCCGGGTTTTATGGGTCTTGGTGCTTATGAGGGAGACGTTTACCGAGATGCCATTAAACGTCAAGTTCAAACGATTCTTAAAAAACTCGAAAGGGTTAGGGAAAAGAGGGTTCTTCAACGCGAGAGAAGAACGGAACTTGGTTTTCTCACTGTTTCGCTTGCTGGATACACGAATTCTGGAAAAAGTTCTCTTTTCAACGCTTTAACAGAAGATACTGTTGAAGTTGACAATGCTTTGTTCACGACGCTTTCAACCACTACTCGTATGATTGAGTTTTCTAACCGCAAATTCCTCATAACTGACACTGTTGGCTTCATTGATCGTTTACCCATATCACTCATTGAAGCTTTTCATTCAACCCTTGAAGAAACCATCTTCTCTGATCTGATAATAATTCTGCTAGACTTAAATGAGTCCTTAGAAACAATCAAGAAGAAAAACAACGTTTGTTTAGAGACAATTGAGCGCCTTGGAGCGTGCGCGATACCGACGATAACTGCCCTTAATAAAATTGACAAACTTAACTGAAGAGGAAAGTCTGCAAAAACTTGAAGCCCTCAAAGACGAAGTAAAAAATCCAATTTTGGTTTCAGCAAAATGCCAAACTAATCTTGATGACCTTCGGAAACAAATTTTGCGAATTCTAGAGAATTATCAGCAAGCTCAGTTTTCTGTGCCATTAACTGGCAAGGCTATGCCGTTTATTTCTTGGGTTCATGGAAAAACGCATATTGAAAAAGAGACCTTTACAAACGAGACGGTTGAGGTGTGTTTTGAATCTACCCCTTCGCTGGTAGAGCAAGTGAGAAGAAAAGTGGAAGAATTAAATGGAAAATTCCAAATTATCCCACCTAAGTAATGAACCTAAGATTGTAGTGTTGCGATGGGGACATCGGCCACAACGAGATGTAAGGTTAACTACTCATGTTGCTTTAACAGCTAGGGCGCTTTGTGCATCAGGGTTCATACTTTCTGACACACTTGATGTTCACATTCAAGAAACCATAAATAAAATCACTCAGAGTTGGGGCGGAAACTTTTATTTTGAAATGGGCACTTCTTGGAAAAAAGTTGTCCGTGATTGGAGAGCCAACGGCGGCGTTGTAGTGCATTTGACGGCTTATGGTGAAAACATTCAGACTAGCGATGTTTTAGATCGTATAAAAAAAACAAACAAAGACTTGTTGCTAATCGTTGGGGCTCAGAAGGTTCCTGGCGAGTTTTATTCAAGCGAAGTCTCAGACTTTAACCTCTCAATTGGAAATCAACCGCATTCAGAATGCTCTGCCCTAGCAATTTTTTTGGATCGTTACTTTGAAGGTAGAGAATTAGCTAAAACTTTCGAGAAAGCTAAAATCGAGATTGTCCCAAAGGAGCGGGGCAAAGAAATAAAGAGCAACATTGATTTTTCTTAATGTTTTGGGAAGGGTTTTATTACCACATGTATCAATATTATGGGTATTAAAAAAGGATATTAGAGCATGTTATCAACAATTGATGATTCAACTTTAATGAAAGTGGCGATAGCGTTAGGTGGAGAAGAAGCAGTTCAACTTATTGCTCATTTGAAAGGCGTGGAAGAAATAACTGATGACGAAATTGCTAATAAAACTGGTATTCGACTTAATTCAGTGCGCAAAATTCTCTATAAACTCTATGACCATTCTCTTGTAAGTTTGCGAAGGACAAGGGATCCAAAAACTGGATGGTTTATTTTTCATTGGAAGCTTCAGCCAGATCAGCTGGAAGGTTTTATTTTAAGCCAGAAGAGACGTGTTTTAGAAAAACTTAATGTTCGTTTAGAATACGAAAGAAACCATGATTTCTATTATTGTGACAGCCCTGAATGCAAACGGGTTCCTTTTGAAGAAGCGGTTGAACTAGTTTTCCATTGTTCCACATGTGGCAAATCATTGGTTCATTTTGCAAACGAAAGAATGATAGACAAACTTTCAGGGAAAGTTGAGATCTTAAGGAAGGAACTGGGTGAGTAGCAAGCTTCCGAATAGGGAGCAAGCATTAGGACTCCTCCGTAAATACAATTGTTCACCACAAGTCATTAACCACTGTATTGCTGTTGCAGATCTTGCTGTGGAAACTGCTGACAAACTTAAAGAAAAAGGATTTAAAATTAATACTGAACTCGTTGAGGCAGGTGCACTCTTGCATGATATTGGACGTTCACAAACCCACACCATCGACCACGCAATTGCTGGTGCTAAAATCGCGAAATCCATAGGGTTGCCTGAAAATATTATCAAGATAATCAAGCGGCATGTTGGCGCCGGAATCACAGCCCAAGAAGCGCAGATGCTGGGTTGGCCAAAAGATGTTTATGCGCCCCAGACACTTGAAGAGAAAATTGTTTCATTCTCTGATAAATTAATTGACAAATCGAGGAGAATGCCGATTGAGACAGAAATTGAAAGGCTGCAAATAAAGAATAAGCATCAAGCAGCAGAAAGAGTTAGAAAATTAAATAATGAAATAACCAGTTTACTGGGCGACCAAACATGACAAAATTAACGTTGCTAGTTAAAGCTTCAAACCTGGGGCAAGTAAAACAAATTGATGAATTACTAAAAACCCAATTCACAGATTTGGATGTAGAAGTGGAAGTTTCAAACAATTCCACTAACAGATGGGTTCAGGTTTCGCTTTCAGGCGAAGATGAAGCAATAGCTACGAGTTACATAAACAAAGAAATAGGTACATGCCCCACAAGCCTTGAAAACGCGAAAAATTACCCCGTTTTAAGAGGTTATATTTCTAAACTTGACTTGACTAAACAAGAGTTAAGTGTAGATGTGGGAATTTTTGAACCTAAAATAATTCTAGCATCCGTACCCTTAGCTATTTTGCAAACGCAATTGGTTGAGGGCAGAAAGGTTGATTTGAAGAAACTCGCTGAAATCTACGGTTTGGCTGAGCGTTCACCATTAAGTGTTAAACCAGTTTCACTAATAAGTAAAGAAGTTGAAGGGTTACAGGCGGAGTTGGCTGCGGAGCAGGTTGAGAGGCTTCATGATTGGCAGCAATCTCTTTTGGATAGGTTAATTATTTTGGGTGCTTCTCTGGAAACTATAGAGAATGTGCTTGAACGGACGCGTTTGAATCGAGATGTGATTGAAATCGAGTCGCTTGGAATGTTTGAGCATGCCTTAACTTGTAAGCTTGGCACTAATGCGGCTGGTTTAGTTTCTATTGTTGGAAGGTACCTGAGAAATTCAGTGTTTGTCGTTTTTAATGCCAAAAAAAGTCTTGATTTCTGGGCGAACAAGAATTAAACTCATAATTGTTACATAGATAATTCGAATTCGTCCATACTCAAGTATTAAAGGTAAATTGTGGATTCTATAGAACATCGTGTTCTTCTTTGCAGTGCGAGTTATAGTCTTCACGGTTATCGTAAACTTCTTGGTCTATGGGGCATCTAAACTTCTTTTCATTAGTCATTTCTGGTTCAGGAATAGTAACCCGTGGGGCTGTATGTTTGCATTCATTGTCGCTTTCACAACCGCAACCGCATTCATCTTCTCTTTCAGACAATCATTTTCACCTCCAACAAAATCCTGCGAAAAAACAGTAATTCAACTCAACCGAGTGTTATTAAAAATATGTGACTACACTCTACCCAACAACCAAATTTAAAAACCTAAAGCCCTAATATCTTAGGGACAACGCATAAATCCAAAAAATGAGTAACTGTATAGTAACAAGGTTGTTTTTATGAAAAAAATTTTTGTTGTAATATCTCTAATGATTCTATGCTTATCGATAGTCCTTTCATTAACTGTTAACGCACAACAAACAGATTCTTGGCCAATGTTCCATAAAGACGCAACCCACAGCGGCTACTCAAACGCCATAGGCCCCAGTACAAACCAGACCCTTTGGGTTTTCAACACTAACGGTTGGGTACTGTCTTCTCCAGCAATTGCCAACGGTATAGTCTACTTTACTTCTTCCGATGAAGGTTACTTCAACGTTTCAAATAACAATATTTATGCTTTAAACGCTAAAGATGGCTCTAAAATCTGGAACTACTCAGTTAGCGCGAAAATTTATACATCCCCCGCAGTTGCAGACGGCATGGTTTTCTTTGGATCAGATGACAAAGCAATCTATGCATTAAACGCTACGACAGGCGCCTATATTTGGAAGTGCATCACCGACGGTCAGGCAGAGGGTATCCCTACCGTTTCTAATGGAATACTCTATGCAGGGTCAAACGATGGCAAACTATATGCTTTTGACGATGCTCTGGGCATGCCAATATGGAACTTTACAACTGGCGGCTACGTTACCTCTGGTCCTGCAGTATCAAACGGAGTAGTGTATTTTGGTTCTTATGATCACAATGTTTACGCTCTTGATGCTTTGACAGGCGCCAAAAAATGGAGTTTCACCACCGGAAACGTTGTCGCTTCTTCCCCCGTCGTCGCTAATGGCAACGTTTACGTCGGCAGCTTTGACAACAACACCTACGCGTTAAACGCTGACACTGGAGCTTTAGTTTGGAAGCTAAAAACTGGCTATGACCAATGCGTTCAGGCGTCTCCCGCTTTTGCCAATGGCGTAATATACACTGGCGGCGCTTTCGACAAGAAAGTGTACGCATTAGACGCTGCAACTGGAACAGAGAAATGGACTTATACGCTTGACGAAGGCTTAACGACGGCGCCGGCAATCATAGGCAACACAGTGTACGTTACTTCAACATTGGGAAACAAAACTTACGCTCTCAACGCAGACACAGGCAATTTCATATGGAGCTTCCAAACAGGCAACTACATCTATTCTTCACCTGCAGTAGTTGATGGAATCGCATACTTTGGCGCATACGATGGCAACTTTTACGCAGTCGGCCAAACCGCAACCACCTCAGGCTCAGCAATACCAAACACTGTCTACTACGTAATAGTCATCGTAATCTTGATAGTAGTAATTGCTGCCGCAATTGTAATGCTTAGAAAACGACGTTAGAAATATTTCCTTCAAACCATCTTTCTTTTCTTTTTTTAATTGCAAATGCAAACTAACATTCTTACAACAATACTGATATTGAGCACTAAACAAACTATTGCTAAAACCGCGTGAAAGAAGCATGGATAATTCAATAATAGACAAAGCGACCTCTTACGACAAAGACGGAAGAAATAAAAAACAAGTCGATAACGCAATTAGCTGCTTAAAAGAGTTTAGAACAAAATTTCCATTCACCGAAAATCCCAAATTAATAGCCACGCTGAGACCTGACGACATTTTTAAAGAAACACTCGGGTGAAGTTGGACGAATTCTTTCATTATTTAGAATATTATTTTAAACCAATGGGGTACTCTACGGTTCGAGATTCCAGCCTTTACCGCAATATTAGAGTACAAATTGAAGATTTCAAGAACCTCCTATACATTGTAGTTGACAAGAAGAAATCGTTGGCTGAAAAAGTGGATGCGAATTGGGGAAAAATTAAGGGTTTAGGAGACGACAAGCAACTTGCCAAAAAAATTGTTTTCTGCTTCAACTATGAAAGCGGCAAAGTCCTGCCAATCTTGAGCATCAGCCATTTGAAACATTTCCTTGGCAAAATAGCTGATAAACCAAGCCTGCCAACAAAATACTACACGATGGGAGAAGAGTACGAGTGCTTAACTACAGAGTTGCTAAAAGCCAAAAACAGTTTACCAATAACGCAAGGTTGGGAAATCACTTATTTCGCCAGATTTCTATTTGAAAATTATTCGCCACCCGACAGAGAAGTAGCTGCAACTAACTTGTTTGGAGAGAGAAAAAGCAAAAACGTGGTTACACGAGATCAGCTTGAGCTGGGAGAATTCGTAAATTTGCTTGGCGAATTGCAGAGAAAAGGGAAAATTTCTGGTGAACAGTTTAGGGTAAATCGTGAATTATGGATTAATCAACCTCAAGAAAGAAACAGCATTAATTAAACGTCTTAAGGTGCAACTAAACTGACCTTGTCTCAAATTAACTGATTAGTAATTTCAATAGCTTACAGTTTCTTGCTTATTCGTTAAATAAGCTTTGCTAATCAAAATGGCTGCGAAAAACCTTTTCAAAATGAAGGCAATAATAACATCTTATGGAGAATTACTTTTTTTAATCAAGAATTTAATAACAAAAAAAGGGAAAGATAGTTTTGTTTGGTTTGTTTATGGTCGTTTTCTAAGCAAAAGTATTGCTAGAATTGCGCCGACTAAAAAGATCGCAACAATGATGCCTGCGACTGCTGGAACGAAGTATAAGTCAGCTGGTGAATTGTTGTTTGGTGCATCTGTTGGTGCTGCAGTTGGATGAGCTGGGTCGACTGCGAAGCTTGTCTCAGCGTATGATGGCCAATAACTGTTGGAGCCAGCAAAGCGAGCAACCACTGTGTAATCGCCTGAAATGTCAGGTAGCCATGACATACTGTATGATCCACTTGCATCTGTTGTTGCTGAACCAATGTTTCTGTAATTGCCATTAGAGTCGATAACGTCGATTGATACTGTCACACCTGTAAAGTCGGTTGGCATTGGTTTCTGTTGGTAGACGTATTCCATCCAGTCTTTCATGCTTGCTTCAGAGGCACATGCAACGCCGTTGGGAAGCTTTGAGGCTTGTTCGCTAAGTTTTGTGCCTGCTGAAATATCAAGTACAGTTCCGCGGATAACTACACGTTGACCAGATGCTGCTGCAAGGTTTGGAGCTGTAACTGTGGTAACGCTTGGTCCTCTACCTAGACTGTAGATTCTATTGTCATAGCCGTTGAAGAACACTGAAAAGCCGTCAGCTATTGCATAAGCCATTTCATTGAATTCAGCTGTGTTTGCAGAAATTGTCCAAATTTCGGTTCCATCAGTTGCATTGAGAGCAGTTGCACGACAACCTTTGTAGATTGGAGTTTGAATAGTATGTTCTGTTGTAACTGTATAGATTATTCCGTTGCCAATTGCGTTTATGGCGATTGGATAATGACCTGGCACTGCAAATCCGCTGTTTGTGCTGTTGCCTTCACCGCCGTTGCCATATGTCCAGAGTAGGTTCCCTGTTAATTCATCATAACAGTAGATAACTCCTGAATAGCCACTTGCGAAGACTTTGCCGTAAGCGAGGTGAGAGTATACTTGTTCATGTCCTGGATTGCCATAGTAGTCAAGTGGTAGTTGGTCACCAACTGGTCCCCACATTCTTTCACCTGTTCTCATGTTGATTGCTGCCCATTGGTTGGTTTCCTTTAGTTTTTCAATGAATACGCCAAGTTCTGGATCGTTGCCGCCTTGTATGACTGTGATGTTCTGAATTATTGGGTTAAAGTTCTTCATCCACAATATTGAGCCGACTGTGCCTTTAGATGCGTTTAGGTTAACTGCAAAGTATGTGTATGGGGCGGTGCTAATTACACTGGTTCTAAAGCCACTTGATGGTAGAGTGCCATTATAGCATAGCATTAAATCGCCATAGTAGGCTGCAATTATTGTTGGTGCAGATGGCATAGTGTTGCGCCAAGATATTGGAACACTCCAGTCGTAGCCTTTTGAATCGCTTGCGTTAAATACGCCTGTCCATACTGGTCTGATGACATTTCCTGAATAGTCAAGGATGAATCGTGTTGAGTTCCATTGGGTTAGAACATAGTTGGGGTTTGTTGGGGTGCCCAGGTTATTCATGTATAGTTGTAGGTATTCGCCGTTTGGACCGCCGATTCTTCTGCCGCCTGTGGGAACATTAGTCAAGTTAAAAAGCCAGTTTCCTGTGTCTGCGTCATAGCCAATCCAAGTTGTTCCTGAGATTGCAATTAGCATAGGTTCGACTACTCCGTGTTGCTGTGGGTTGTGTTCGGCAAATATGTAGCCAAAGGATGGTTTTAGAACGTCTGTGCGAGACCAATATACCTCTCCAGTGCGCAGGTCAACACATTTTTCTGGACCACCATCGCCGCTTCCGAATGATAATGGTTCTTTATAGAATATTTTTCCATCCATTATTATTGGGTTGACGAATCGGTTAAGGTAAGCGCTTCCTTCAAAGAATGTGTCTCCTTCGATTGCGAGTGTGTCTCCCCCTACGACTCCTCCAGATAGCTGAATTTGTTTTATCCACATAACGTGTGAGGTCTGTGATCCTACTCCATCAGGGACATAGCTTCTCCAGTTAGCTAATTGTGTAGATCCGCTACCGAACCAGTTTGATGAAATTGTCCACCAATTAGGGTTTTCACCGTAAATTGGGCGAGCCCAATATTCGGTTGGTAGTGGATTGTCTGGTATGTAGGTTATTGGGTCTTGTTGCACGGTTAAGGTTGCTGTTGCACTGCTTGCTAGGTAAGTGTCGTTAACAAATGCTGAATTGGGATTGTGACTGTATTGTGTGTACTTTTGTCCTGGAAACTCGAACAAAAATTGATAGGTGCCGACTTGGTTAGGGGCAAAAGAGTAGCTTTGAGAGGAAGTTGTGTCCCAAATGATATCGAAAGTTTTTACTTCAACTGTTCCATCCGGTGCCGTGATTGTTAGTTTGTAGTTGTGGAATCTCCAGTCATTTGTCAAAGCTGTGTCGGTGCCAAAGGTCTTATCAATCCACATGTAGATGAATGTGTTTTGTCCGACTCCGACAGGATTAATGACGGGTTGAACGAAAGCAAACGTTGGAATTTGCCATGCAGGTAGATGTGCGTCGGTTGCTGGTATAAGCATTATTGATGCAATGGTTGATAGAATGAAAATTGTTGCGAAAATAATTGAGGTTGTTTGTTTTTTTGACATTTTTTTCTTTCCTAATTATTATATTTCCTCGTTGTTGTTTTTTCGAGGTTTGCTGAGGCACTGGCAACCAATAAGGAGAATAAGAGCACATGCAAACGCTCTATGACTATTGTTGTAAATTTTCACCAGAGCCCTCTCAGCCCTCTTCTTGTAATCCATTTTTTTTAATTTAAGACTAAAAAAGGGGAAAGGTTGTTTTTGTTTTTGATGTTTTATGGTCGTTTCTTTATAACTAGGCAGTGCTAGTACTGCACCGACTACTGCGATTGCAATGATGATTGCAGCGATTCCTGGTAGTAAGTATAGATCTGCTGCTGTTGTTGTGTCAGCTATTGGTGTAGGTGATGGTGTTACTGGGGATTCGTCAACAACTATTGCTGTTTGATCGTATGATCCGTAGTATGCGCCTGTGCCTGCAAAGGTTGCAAGTACTGTGTATTTGCCAGGGATATCAGGTTTCCAATTTAGTGCATATGTGCCGCTTGTGTCTGTTGTTGTGGTTCCAATTTCTCTGAAGTTGCCGTTTGCGTCAACAACGTTTAGTGTTACGTCAACGCCGACTGCTGTAGAGGGACGTGTGAATTGTTTGTAGACATATCTCATCCATTCGCTTTGGCTAGCATCTGACATTGCTGGAACTCCATTCGGGAATCTTGCTCTCAAACCGTAGTCTTCAGTTCCTGGTGAAACATCAGTAACTGTGCCGCGGATGACAACAGATGAGCCAAATGGTACTCCAACGTCTGGTGCTGTAACAGTGGTTTGGCTTGGACCCTTGCCGATGCCGTATACTTGCTGGTTGTATGTGTCTTGTGTTGCAATTATGCTGTCTCCGAGAATCGCGCGTCCTCCCCATCTTGACTGTCGGAATAGACCGTCAGCTCTGAAGACTAGCTCGCCTGAAGTAGCGTTTAAGCAAATGAACGGTGCGCCTCTTGGTCGTGGGTTGTTTGCTGAGTGTTCAAGGTGTCCAAAGTATGCGTAGTCGTTGGTGACGAACATTGGGCGTAGCCACCAGTTGTTTGAGAATTGCTCTTCAGTGTATGGGTCTTCTGCAGCGTAGGTCCATAGGAGTTCGCCGTCTTTGACGTCATAGCAGTTGACTATTCCGCTGATGCTTGTTGAGTAGAATTTGCCGTTGGCAATCATTCTTGCAACGTTTAAGCTGTCATCCCAAGCGTTTAAGTAGTTTTCAGGTGCTGTTTCCCATAGGAAGTTGCCTGTTTCAAGACTGAAGCCGTAGTGTACTCGGTTTTCTTTGCCGAAGAGGACTGCGACGTTGTCTTTTTCGCCCCAAGCGCACCATCCGCCTGAGAAGCCGCTGACTGTGATGTTGC
This sequence comes from Candidatus Bathyarchaeota archaeon, assembly GCA_963831895.1. Lineage (GTDB taxonomy): Archaea > Thermoproteota > Bathyarchaeia > Bathyarchaeales > Bathycorpusculaceae > Bathycorpusculum. The sequence continues at coordinate 74,717 of CAWHSD010000019.1, read as the reverse complement.
CGTCAGCCCATACACTTGGAGCTGTCCATGTATTGTTGAATAGTAGTGTACCTATTGCGCCCTTTGACTCTGTTAAGGTTTATGCCCCATAGGTGTACTCTTTGTTGGTTGACGCTGCCGCCGATGATGCGGTTGTTCGGGAAGATTTTGAGTATGCTTGGATTGCTTGAGCCTTGTAGTTCAGGTAATGTTACGTTTAGGCCGTAGCCGTGGTTGGGACGTGTAGTGCTGTTGTAGACGACTCCTCTGACTTGGCTGCCCCAGCTTTCAGACATGCCTGTCTTGCCTGCTGAAACAACGTAGGTATTGTTCCATAGCAGTCAAGTTCCAGACACGATCAGAACTGGTGCCGACGTTGCTTATTGTGTATCTTAGTTGTTCACCTATTGCTCCGTAAGCTGTAGTGCCGCCTGGTACGTTTGTAATGTTATAGCGCCAGTTGCCAGAGTATGCGTCGTAGAATGACAATACGGTGTTGCCCGAGCCAGCGGTAGTTGAGAACCCGAGATACATGAAAACACCGTCGTTGTTAAAGCATTTCCAATCGATTATCTGAGTAAATGAAGGTCTTTGGTTGTTCATGAAGACTTTAGTCCATAATTCTTCGCCGGTGTGTAGGTCTATTGCAACGACTGGTTGGTCAGGGATTCCAGTTTCAAATGGGCAGTAGTAGAGTATTCCAGCGATGATGAATTGTGTAGGCCATCGTCCTTCATATGCGTCGCCGTTCTCAAAAGAGTCAGTGCCTGATGGCAAGTAACGCGTCTCGTCTGTAAGATCCATTCCGCCGACTAGACCGCCTTGGTCTTCGCCGAGTGGTCTTTGCCAGAGAATGTGTGCTGTTGATGGTGCATCATTGAATGGGGCATAGAATCCTTCAGGTGCTCTGAGCCAGTGACCCATAATGCTATACCATTCGCGTATTTGGGCGTCAACGGGACGTGTCCAGTATTCCGTTGGCATTGGGAAGCCAGGATAGAATTGACTGGTTCCTCTTGAACAACCAGTAGCAATGGGTCACTTTCAGCTGCTGCATTATAGACGTTGCTTGGTAAAACGCCGTTGCTTGGTGGAGTTCTGCTGCTGGGAAGATGGTTGTCAGGTGTAGTTGCCGACCTGGTCTGGAACGAATACTACACCAGTTCCGCCTGTTGAGTCAGTCTTTGGACAGTCAATTAGGGTTGTTTTGTGCCGTCAGGCTTTATAATTTCAACTTTAAGCCTAGCCAACCGTCAACTACGTTGTTCAGTGCGGTTAATGCGCCGACGTGAAGTAGTACTGTTGCCCGACGCCGACTGGGTTGGGCACTGCTCCGATGAAGGGATAGCTTGTGTATGTTGCCGCACTAGCATTTGGTATTTCAATGAATGCAATTGGAAGCACTAATATCGCAAGTAGAGCTATCGAAATAATTCCATTTTTATTCAATTTCAAATTTTTCTTATCTCCATAATTTCATTAACCTAACGCTTTCTTGCTAATTTCCTTTATAAGATTTTTCATACTACAAAATTTAACTGCACAAAAACGCCTTTTCGTAGAATAAAAGGCAATAATATCACTTGCTAAGAATTGAGTTCGATTGAGAAGAAAGTAAAAAATGAATAATCCACTAAATAACTATTAGACCAATGTTGCCAGAAAAGCTAACGATTTTCAGTAAAACTTGAACGAAGGATATATTATTGCTGTCGGGAAAAAAAATAGTTCAAGGTAGGTGGACCTAGCCGACTTGAACTGGCAAAACATCTACTCATCATCAGCACCGGTTATGGTCGCATACTTCGGCTCACACTATGACAATGATTTTACGAAGTTTGTCAATTGGCAAACAGTTCAAGCACCGCAATACTCAACACAATTTACTGTGTCATAGCAATCATGCTTGTAATTATCGCTGTCACAATTGTGGTTCTTAGAAAACAATGTTAGAAAGCATTTCTTAAAATCTTCTTTTTGAAAAATGTAAATTCAAACAGAGGATTTTGAAAAACCTCAAACATTTTTAAAAAGACAAAAAAAGGGAAAGATTGTTGTTTGTGTTTTTTATGGGTGTTTCCTTAGCATCAAAAGAGCCAGTACAATGGCTACTACGATGACCAAGACAAACAAACCTGCGATTGCTGGAACGAAGTACATATCAGCGGTAGATTGTGGATTAGAAGTCGGTTCAGGTGTTACGTCAGGCGCTTGAGAAACCCCTATTGCTGTTTGAGCGTATGATTGCCAGTAGGATTCGGAGCCTGCAAAGGTTGCTTGAATAGTATATTCTCCTGGAACTTCAGGAATCCATAGCTTCTTGAATTGCCCCATTGAGTCGCTATTTACAGTAGCAATATCTTTCAGGTTACCGTTGGGGTCTAAGGCTGTGATTGTCACTTGTACTCCTTTGATATCAGTTGGTCGGGGTTTTTGCATGTAGACGTATTCCATCCAGGGTGTCATGCTTTCGTCAGATACTACTGGAACACCATTGGGGAAACGTGCGGCTTGTTCGGTCTGTTTTGTACCTGCAGCAATGTCGGTTAAGGTGCCTTCAATTAGTACGCCCTCTCCGTTTACTGAAACTTTTGGATTTGCGGTTACTGTCATAGCGCTTGGGCCTTTAGCGAAAGCGTAGATTTGGTTGTCATAGGCATTATGTGTTACTAGTACACCGTCTGCGAGAGCCCCCATGGCGTTTCTTCCGCCTTGGTATTCTCCGGATATGTTCCATACGCCTACTCCTGTCTTTGCGTCGATAGCCCACATTTTCATCCCACGCCATAATGGTTGGTCAGGTGAGTGTTCATTGTGTGCAATGTAGATTTTTCCGTCTGCGATTATTGATGCTCCATAGAAAGCCCAACTGCCATATGACGTATCCAGTCCTGAGTTGCCGCTGTTGAATTCCCAGGCTTTTTGGCCTGTTGTAGTGTTGTAGCCTGTTACTATTCCAGCGAAGCCTGCTGTGTAAAATATGTCGTCAACGAAACCTCCCCCTACATCGAATATGCCCCAGTCGTTTTCTGGACCATCAACTCTCCAGAGTTCTTGTCCAGTCTTCATGTCCCAGCCTATCCATTTCTTGTCTTCTCTGAACGGTAGCGCATAGATTCCTGAGTATGGCTTAATGTATACTGGGTATTTCATGTCACCTATGTTGGTTCGGTTTGCTGTCCACAATAACTGTCCTGTTTCTGTGCTGTAAGCTGCATGCACAAATGTTGGCCATGGATCTGTGGGTCTTTGTTGCGTTGTTGTTGTAATCAAAACTTTGGCTTTTTCATCAAGCCATTGAATGCTGTTGCCTGCACCTGTTACTGTAGTTACATTTGTTCGCCATTGGACTCCAACTGAAGCGTTAACGATTTGTCCTTGTGCGTTTTCTGGTCGCCAAAGATGGTAGTTATAGGTGTCGTTTGGGTTTGTGCTTCCGAAAAGTGCGGGAAGATTGGTGGAATTCCACATTTCAACTCGACCTTGGGCATTGTTGACTGAATATATCAGTATTTCACCGTTTGGACCTGTCTGCACGTATCCGCTGGGAACATTGCTAAGTGTCAAGATGTAGTTTCCAGTGAAAGCGTCATGCATATACCAAGTAGAACCTACGTTGAACCAAAGGTATGCTAGTCCGCCATGTTGGTTTAATGTATCATATTTTAGTACTTGACCCATTTTTAGCGAGTTGAAGCCTGAGCCGTATGAGATGTTTTTGTACCAGATTAATTGGCCAGTTTGTAAGTCAACAGCGTTTACGCCATATCGTGGTGGTTGAGCTGTCTCATAATATATTACTCCGTTCATGATAATCGGTGGTCTGAAGTTGGCTTCGTAGTTGAGTCCTCCGTAATAGGCGTATCCGTAGTCCGCTGCTCCTCCAACTAATCCTCCAGGTAGCAATTCTTTAGTCCATAGTATGTGTCCGGTGTTTGGTCCTACTGAGTATAGGTTCGCGTTTCCGCTGCCTTCGAAAGCTAGGGCATCTTTATCTCCTTTACCCATCAACCAGTTTCCAGATATTGTGAACCATTCCCTGTTTTCAGAGTTTATTGGGCGTGTCCAGTATTCAGTTGGGTATGGAAGTTCCGGTGTTACAGCAAGCGGAGTGTCTTGTACAGTGACTTCGAGTATTTTAGATTCAAGAGGAACGTACCATCTTGAGTAGCCGTTCGATCCGGTAGTGTTTACCCATTGTCCTGGAAAAGTTGCTTGAATTTTGTATGTGCCAGTTTTAGTTGGAACGAAGGAAGAATATCCTCCGCCATTTATGTCGGATGTTAATGGGGAAAAGTTTTCGAATGTTCCGTCAGGTTTTTCGACTGTGACTTTAATATTATTCCATGTTGTTCCGGCAATCGGATTAGGTATTGCAAGCCACCAGTTTATACTTATAGTTTGGCCTACGCCGAGGGGATTTGGTGTTGCGCTGATGAAGAGTCGTGTTTGAATGTCAACTGCTAATACGTTTGCAGAAATAAGGAAACTTGAAGCCATCATTAGGAAAATAGCAATCAATGAAATTGTCTTGTTTTTGTTCATTTTCTTTTTTCTCCTATAATTTTTTACGTTTTTACGTATGAGTATTTTAATCGTATGCGAAGAGTTTAAAACTTTGCGGAGTTGAAGTTTAGACATAAATTATTGATTTATGAACAATCTATGGAGAATTCAAATTTTAATCCAAAAAAAGAGTTTTGAGGAAGAGTAAAAAATGGATAAACACTGAACATATAAGCAATCTTCTCAATAATTCTTGATAAATTGTTTTTTGGGTCAAATATCAGAGAAACCATATGAAGGAAAATGGTAGAACTGGAATGGGAAAGTGACTTGATTCAACAATTCACAACTTTTTTTCCTTCGATTGCTTTTTTGGATTGTTTTCAAGATCAAAACATTTTAAGGGTAATTTATTTTTTGGAGGGTAATTCGATTTCTTTGTGATTAGTGTCAAAAGAAGGATTAAATGGCAAAGAAAAGGTTGATTTGGTTTGTTTAAGAATTATGAATGGTTTCAATATAGGCTAAAGCTTGATCCGTCCGAATATTGGGTTGATGGCAACGCTTTGATTGTAGAGTGTGGGGATTGCTGTAATTTCTAAATTAATATAACCAATGCAGCCAGCACAATCACTAGTATTGGGAGGATTTTTTGGGCTTTACTATTGTAAGATACGGCATGTTCTTTCTTATTTTTGCGTTCCAACCTCATCAGGTAGACTGCACTGCCGATATTGAATAGGAATAATATGTAGACAGCTATCATCATGCGGTCTGCGAAAGTCAAGTATCCCGTCGGCGGGATGCCACTTAGTAGCGAGAGGTGGAAAGCTGTTGCTGACAGCAATGTGGTAATGCCAAGCGCCATCTTGTTACTGTAGTCTTCTGCAGCCATTGCAAATGCAAGTAAACTAATACTCGTTATGATGGCCAGGGGTAGAACGCTTTTGATTATTCCCGAAACTAATGGTCTACTTAACATTACATCGAATTCTGGGCGGCTAAAACTCTGATCATCGTATGAGTGAGTTAGAGCTTGTGTTTGTAAACTCCCTACATTCCATCCTGAAACTGTTGCCGTAGACTCTATGTATGAAGTGTTGGCGGGGTCGTAGATGAGTTGTGTGTTGTCAAGGTTTTCATGTTCAAGTTCAATATAGAGTGTATGACTTTCAAAGGGGTAATCTGTAAAGTCAAAGTCTTTTATGAAATCTCCTGTAACACGATATTCAAGGTAGGAACCGCTATCATCGATTTGTTTAATGTTCGGTTGCCCGTTAACAAATTCGAATTGACTAATCTCAGCTGCACTTATCTGTGAGGGATCAAAGCTGAACCATAAGTAGAAGTCCAATCGGTAAGTGCTTGCTGACAACTCAATCTTTTGTATGTCAATTATCAAGACTCCAACTTTAACATGAGTAGGCTCTGAATCATTAGAAGCGCGGGTAATTGGTTGGCTTTGAGCTTGACCAGATAGAATCATGGCGTAAACTGTTAAAATCAACAGACACACAACGACAATAATTAGTTTTTTCAAGTCACTACCTTCTTCAGTTTTTCTTTTTTTCAGGTTAATAAATATTTAAAATTAATTGGCTAAAAATAGAAAATGAAACAATCGCAAAATCCTATTAATCGCTAAACATGATTGATATTTTGTATTTTGAAAAGTTAAAAAATCTCTAAAGGCCATGGGATCAAATTGTATTACCCAATTAATTGAAAGTTGGTGGGCCGAGCCGGACTCGGACCGGCGACCTTTGGCTCGTAAAGCCAACGTCCTAACCAGGCTAGACGACCGGCCCACACAGATGTGTTTGATAAAAAGACTACATTGGTTAATATTAGAATTTTGTTTCTTGAAAAGCTATTTGTTTGTATTTTGCCGTAAACATAAAAGAATTTTTTTACAGGTTTACAAAAAGATTATTGATAACGTTTAAGCAACAGAGGGGGACTCAAACTTCTTCACCTGAGAGGAGAATTCGCCTGTACCATGCTATTTCTTTGTTAAAACAAGGCTTTCAAAGTTTCAATAATAATTTTTAGTCTAAATTTGTTGGATGTTCATAAAGCTCTTGTCCAAAGCAAGTTGGCTACATTCTTGCTATCTCCCCGCAAAACCCTCTTTTTTGTGCTTATTTGGCGAAAGGTGAAATGTATGGGTAACAAAATCATAAATTGCCCTCATTGCGGCAAGATTATTTCTTGGACACAACCGAAACATGAATCCAAACGAAAGTTTGTAAACTGCCCAGAATTTAAAAGCCAAAATATTTGGGAAGATGGACTGAGGCAGATATGCAGCGGTAAAATTCAATGCTACTTATGCCGCGACTGTGGTTACAGATTTACGTTACAGGCTGGAGTTTGAACATTGGCTCAAATGGCAAGATATCATCCGCAAAACTTCCTTCTTTCTTTGGTTAAGATTTCTTCGAACACTTTCATCTTAAGCCTAATTCTGTTATTTCTTGCGGAGACGTGAAAAAGCAATAGTTATCACCAGTGCAACCACTATGATTACAACTGCTATTTCAGAAGTTAAAACTATTGAAGGGTTCGCGGATTGATTGACCCCTATGCCTACCAGAGCCCAAATGAAGACAAAGCTGTAAGCTATATCTTTTCTCGTAGCTATAACGGCGAGGTCAAGTATGAGAGCTACCGCCAAAACAAGGATTGCCCATGTTTGTAAGCTTATACCAAAGCCATCCCACCCCACTGAAACCAAAGTTACAGAGATGTTTGCAATTGTTGCTATCGTAACCCATCCAAGATAGACACTGAATGGAACGTGCACACATAACTTTTCTTTCAAACTGACGTTGGACTTCCCGATATTGAGGCGTAGATAAATCGCAATTAATGATGCCAAGAATGCAATTATGACTGCTACCGAAACTGGCAGAAGCTCATTTTGCCAGAAGAATAGCCATACAATATTGAAAACGCTCGTTAAAATGAAAAGTACGCTGACCTGTTTTTGGAAGGGTTTGTCTTTTTGGCTGGGAAGTGCTTGGTATACAAGGAACACGCCCAGTAGGATGTAAATTATTCCCCATATGGCGAAAACGTATCCCGCGGGTGTTATTAGTGTGGGGTAGCTGTTTGAGACTTCTGCTGTTGTTTTGCCTCCGATGAGGGTGGTGTTGGATAAGCCGTTTACAATAAGTGTTGTGATGAACACCACTATGTTTGCCCAGCGCAGATAATTCCCTTTAGATACCATAAGAATCAATGTCTATTTAGCCAGTTTTTGTCTTAAAGATTTTTTGGTGTCCTGACTTCATAGCAGTGCTCAGTTTCTAGAAATGATTTCGCAAATATGATTTTCTTAAGAAAGCAGGTTTTTATTGTGAGACTTTGTCTTTATGATCCTTTTGTTCTTTTCTTCCAAATTTTGTCAAATTCTTCGGAGGCTTTGCTCCTAATTGTTGTCTTTTATGTTGGCGCTGCCTAAGTTGTCAGATTCTTCGTTAAGGAGAATAAAGAGATTTCGTCTGTTGCCACTGCAAGAATGAAAATTATTATCTTAATCTTAGACACTGATCGCCTAAGCACCATCCATATTTTTGGATAGTTCGGCAACTATAGGTTCTAACTTCGTTTTTGTCTACTCTGTTTGTTAAGAACCAGTTGACTTGGTATCGCGTTATCGAATCGTCAAAATCGTTAAGGCATCTGAAAATGTCAATTATGCTCTCGGGACTATGGAACCCAAGAGAGTACGCTTCCTGCAAAAGAGCAAGACGTTGCTGGTGGCACATCTCACCGGAATTTAGGGCTTTAACAAAACAAGGCCTAATTCCCTCAGCACTCTCAAAAGACAACGTCTTTGAAACAAAGTTTATCCTTTTCTCTTTGAGGGCTTTCCTAAATTCCCGCGCCTTATCCATAGCTGACATGATGTCTTTTTGTTTAAGCCCATAAAGTTTGAAATATTCAACACTCCTAACCTTATCCAGTTCCAATTGACTGCCAACAACTGGGCATTCTTCGCTAGATTTCTCATGAATTGAAAATGGAATACGACACATCCGATTAATGTCACCTACAACAGCATAGTCAATGAAGCGATAATCGTGATCCTGCAAAAGGGCAAGCTGAAGCTGCCTGTAAACCTGCTTCCAAAACTCAAGCTCTTGATTTACTTCATAAACAGAATCAAGGAAAACATGTACATGATAACCCCGCTTTGTCCTAATAATAAGCGGCTTAATGTTTCGGGCACCAAGTTGTTTTAGAAAATATTTTACTTCATCTCTCAGTTCTGACTTTCGTTTTTGAGTTTCTGATTCGGTAAGTGAATCGCTTTTTTTGCAATAGTCAAAGTCAAAAAATATCTTCTCTATGCCTAAAGGTTGGGCTTTGTCTTTCACAGGTTGAACGCTGATAAATGCGGGTGCCTTGTTCTCTGAACATTCTTCAATAAACGAGAATATGTCATTGGGGTTGTCAGTGAACCACCTTTCTGGGTTACCTAAATCTCGTCCAAAAGACCCGAAAAACTCTATAAGAAATTGTTCTTTTGTTATATGATTCTCCATTACAAATCCTAAACTCATCTTAAGTATTTACCATTCGTCTCTTTTGCTTATTGCTTCTTGTTTTTGGTCTTGCTCGATTTCACGATAAATGTTTTTTACTGAAGATGAAACAACAGTTAAATCAGTACCTGCAACACTTTTCACAGTTGGAATTTTCACATATCTTTCTTCTCGGGTCTTAGGAACATAATGAACTGTAATTTCTTTAAAAGTAAAATTTAGTTTTTCACCAGAAGACCATGGCTCATACATTTCAACCCTAATAGGATACTCTCCTGCAATAATCCCTTTCATAATTAAAATTAGTGGAAACTCTGAGGTGTCGTTTAATAGGACACTTTGAGGTATACTAATTGTTGTTGAATTGAGCAGATGTTCTTGAAAATACAGATCCAAATTTATTTTTGAAAACGAAGTCTTGGAAGGCAGTAAGCTAAATTCCACTTTAAGCGCTAATTCATCCTCTTTGGTTGTGTCTGAGATTTTGTTAATTACTATTGCTTTTGTTGGCGTGATTGACTCTCTTGTCCTTTCAATGTTGAACTGAAAAGATAGGTCTTCCAGTTTCGATTGCTTTGCTTGCTTAACATCGATCGCGGTCAGCTCTCTTTTTTGTTGATTCTTAGATAATTTACCCATACCTAAATCAACTATACAATCCAGCCTAACAATAAATCGGTTCTGTGTTGGCTTATAAGAGCTTGACCTTCTCATACTTGTTTTGGATAGGATCATAATTTGTAGCGGATTTTTGAGTTTTTGACCAAATGATTAAGATTTTACTTTTATCTACTAAGTCTTGGGCGGTTTCGCATCTACAAAAAGCATTGTAGATGATGATAATGATGATGACACTTTTGCAATTTGCGGTTGGGTGTTATCTTTCAGAAATAAACCTGAATGAAACAGTTACATCCTTCAAACCAAGCATCCCGCAAAGAACGCTAACTTGAGCAAAGACAAAAACGGGAGAAGATGCTGCTGCTGATGCTGCTGCACAAGCATTTGGCACAACGATTGTTGCATCTTTCAGAACTACCAAAGTCAACATTGCCTTTTGTTTGAAAAGTTGTTGTTGTTGTTGCAATTGTTGTTGCAACCTGCCCCCCCTGGGCTGCAACAACCACAGTTCAACCCAAATTGTTCATCTTGCCTGTAATTGAAAGACGAGTCTTACTTCGAAAGAATTCTTCTGAACAGGTAGATTATGATTGCTGCGTTGATTATTACTCGTAGGGCGTTTATCCAAACTTGGTAGTAGATTAAGATGCTCATGCTTGTGCTTAAGGTGTAGATTAAGGTAAACATGGCAAAAGCGAGACCCCGTTTTTTCATCGATAGTAAAGCTGGAATGGAGATTGCCCAAAATGCGATTTCTATCCAGTTGTTTAGATCTTGCCAGTCACCGTTTGCGATCAGAGTAATCATTAGAAAGACGTTAATCGCCATCCAAAATGCAATAGCAAAGATTAATGGTGATCTTTTAATTACTGGTTGAACCAAAGATTTTCCTCAACGTCAATTATTTGGAAAAACTACATTTATGATTTTTGGTAAAGCAAAGTAATTATCCAACTTGGTGCTGTTTGGGGTTGAATGGGGAAATTTTAAAATGCAAAGCAGATGAGTACAATGGCTATTGTGGAGAACCTTCGAATTGGAACTGAAAAATTTTAGAGCACTCTTATCTGCCCACTACCAATTAATCGGCGTTCTCATAGCAGCCTTCATCGTTTTACAATCAATGGGAACTTACACCAACTGGGATGCCCAGACAGAATTTGAAGCAGCCTCAAGCGTCGTCACGCGTGGTTTTCCTTATGTTACAATAGGCTTAATGATTGATCAGCCACCATTTGCCTTCTACATGACCGCGCCAATCATGCTATTGTTTGGCTTGTCCTATACTAACGGTGTGGTTTTTGTATCTGCTTTGGGACTTGGCTGCGTTGCGCTTGTGTACGCTTTAGGAACCACGTTGTATGGTAAGAAAACCGGGTTGGTTGCAGCAGCATTGTTCGGGCTGGTTCCATGGCAAGTGTTCATGTCAAGAACCTACCTTATTGACGTTCAATACATGTTTCTTGGTTTACTGTTCTTACTTTTGGGAATTTTTGCGGTGAAACGAAATTCTGAGAAACTTCTAGTGGGTTCAGGGGTTTTGTTTGCTTTAGCATTTTTAACAAAGTTGTTCACAATTTTCCTGCTTCTTCCGCTTCTGCTAATGGTTTTGCTCAAAGGAAAAGAAAACGGATTCAAGCTTTCAATAAAAAAAATCCTGATTTTCTTAACCCCATCCTTCATTTTCCAATCCATATGGTTTGGAGGATTCGCAAACCAACATTTCTTCGGGGTTTATGTCGCGAGCGACTTTACCCATCCTAATTTGATTGCTAATCCGTCTTTGGCATTTTTGCCAAGAATTTTTGTTGAAAGCGCAGGTTGGTTTTTGCTTGCAGCTGTTGTTTTCTCACTTGTTTTAGCAGTTTCTTTTAGGCGATTGTTTACGAAAACGTCGCGGGTTGATTTGGTTTTCGCCATAACCATTGTGGCTGTGGTAGGAGTAGACCTATCACTGGTGTTCGGTAAGAATTTGCTGGTACCTTACGTTAGCGCGTTCAAATACAATTATGCAGCTTTGCCATTCCTGTGTTTGCTTGCGGCGTCTCTATTGCACAAAGGTGAGGTGCTATTTGGTTCAACGGGGAAACGGAAAATTAAAATGTTTCTTGCCGCGTTTGGGGTTATTTTATTGTTTACTTCATTGCTAGAAAGTCTTTTGTTCCTCAATCACACCCAACCTTATCCGCTGATCGATTTCAAAGTTGATTACATCGGCCATTATTTCCCATTTTACGTCTTAACACCTGTTGGTAGCTACTTCCAAGAATGGCATTACGTTGCTGTCGCCATAATCTTGCTTAGCTTTGCAACCCCATTCATAGTGAACTCTTTGAAGAAGTCCATTAGCCGGTTATCAATGATTCTTTCCCATTAAATTATAATCTAATTGTTCCTTGGTTGCCTTTTTGAAAGCAGAAAAACAAGAATTGAAATAGCCAAAAGAATACTCAGGAAGAGGAACATTCCCGCATAATGAAGATTTGTTGCGAAGATTACTCCGCTGATGATGGGTCCAAGTGTTTGCCCAATGTCCATTGTGGTTGACAGGAAACCCATTGAGGCACCAACTAGTGAGGCCGGCACCAAGTCACAGACACAAGGCGAAGTTGAAGAGAGCACAGTGGCAAATGAAACCCCATAAGCAATCGCTATCAGAAGCAGCGCTGGAAACTGGGTAGTAAAAGGGATTGCCGCAACCAAAACACAGCTGAATACAATTCCCACAACGATGGGTTTAGTTCTGCCTATCCTATCAGAGATTGTTCCAATTAAAGGTCGAGCGACAATCAACGCCACTATCTCACTGCCCGTAATGATGCCAACCGAAAAAAGATCCATCTTTACAACGTCAATTAAGTATCCTACAAGGAAGAACTCAACTGACCCAAAAACAAAGTATTGAACCGCCTGAACAAAACTTACGCCCATGACTTGAGTATTCTTGATTATGGTTAGCCATCCACCAAACATTTTTCCAGACAACTTATCAACTGACGTTGGCTCAGCTCCAAAATTTTTTCTCTCGGACAAAAACAGCAATGCAATGACAAAAGCAGTTACACCAGCAATCCCCACCGCAATGTAGAGAGTGAAGAAGCTTTTACTCGTTGCAAAAAGTACGTAACCTCCCAAAAACGGTGCCAAAGCCCTACCCACCGCAGTCACAGAATTAAAAAGAGAAATACGTTGCCCACGCTTTGTTGGAAACAAAGAAGCAATTGAGGCTTCAGCCACTGGAATAAAGATTGCAGTTGCAAACCCATGGAAAAACCGCACAAGAGCAAGCGTCCACCACGAATTAACTCCTAGATACAAGAAAGGTGCTGATGCGAAAATGAAAGCGGCAAACAAAAGAACTCTTCTTCGACCGAAAACATCAGAGAGTGAAGCTGCCGGTAAGCTGATTAGTATACCTGGGATAGTTGATGCTGCGGCAATGATGCCCAACAAGTTTTCGGGTGTCCCAAGGCTTGTAGCGAAGGGTTTTAACACAGGATTCTTCGACATTGTTGAGCTAAGGATTGCAAACAAGCCCATTATACAAATTATTAGAAAAAAAGCTCTTTGAGTCCAATTACTTCTAAGCATAACACAACAAAATGAAAACGTGAGAAAGAACTATTTTTTGTTTGCTATATATGAAAAGAAGTGGTTTATTAGGGGTGTTTTCTTTCTGTTTACGAGTTAATTGTTGAAGGCAAGAGATTGAGCGTTTTCACAAGAATCCGGCGAAACGAATATTTCAAGTCGGCAATGGTCATTCTTCTAATTGTTACCATAGTTTTGGGAATTTACTTCAGTGTACAATTCGCCCTCGGTACAGCAGTTCCAATCAGAGTAGTGGAAAGCGGAAGCATGTGCGTACCCTACGATGGCCTTTGCAACGGCTGGAGCCACCCCTTCGAAAATACACTGCACGTAGGAGACATAATTGTGATTCAGAAAGTGAACCCAGCAGACCTCAACGCCAACTATCCCAACAGCGACATAATCGTTTACGAAAACCCAAACGACCAAACATCCACACCCATAGTCCACCGCATAGTTGAAACATACAAAGTCAACGGCACAATATACTTCCAAACCAAAGGCGACGGCAACAGCGGCGACAAATGGCCAAACCCAGTCTCACCTCAAGAATACGATTCCCGAACACTCTGGAGCACTGGACAAGGCGTTCCCCAAGACCTTGTAATTGGCAAAGTTGTCATGCGCATCCCATACTTTGGGTGGGTTACACTTTTCCTGCGAAACAATGCGTGGGGCTTACCAGTTGTAATCGCACTTATACTATTACTCGTATTTCTCGAATTTGTCATCCCAATAATCAGAGGCAAGAGAGGCAAGCCTGAAGAAGAACAAAAAAACAAGATTATTGAAGATAATTCTACTTTAACAGGATTATAACGAAGTCTTGAATCTTAGCATCCACGTTATCATCTGAAACTACTTCTACAACGGCATTGAGCGTTTTTTGGGCTATTGCTTAGAAGTGGAAGTAACCCTTTACTGCATTCATTTTTAACCTTAGCACATATTTATTTTTTCAAGAAGCCAAATCTCAATTTTTTTCTGCTTTTTCGGCAAGATCTTTAGCCCACACACGAATTTCTTCCCAATCACGCAACTCGTAAACGCCAGACGACGACTCCTTGAAGCCGTCCTTTTCCAGCTGCGGTCTAAGGAAACCAAGAGTTCTTCTCGTGATTATGTTCATTTTGTTGAAATCTAAAACTCCCCCAAAGAAACCTAAGCTTATGGGTTGAAGATTGTACTTCGCAACTTTGTCGTCGAGTTCCATCTTCCGTGTTTTTGCAAGTTCCTCCGTTTTTCCTTCCCGCTCAGTAACCGTTTTCATGGTTGAAATAAAAAGCGCAACCTTTTTTTGGGAAAGTTCTTTTTGGAATCTCTTAAGGAAATCTTCAGCTTCACCAGTCCACCTTCCGAATTGCATACCGCTTCCCACAATTATCAGGTCGTATGGGGAGATGTCTTTGATCTTCTCTTCTTTCACATTCACTACTGTAACATCAAAACTCTCTGATTGAAGAACTTTGGCAATTTCCGCAGATGTGCTTGCAGTTGCGCCGTACCTCGTTCCATAAACAAGCAAAGCTTTCATTTTGATTTTTCACCATTCCTTAAGAAATCAAACCTTTAGCAAAGGTCTCAGCTTGCTTTAGGTCTTCTTCATTAGGATGATCTTTTTGTATTCCACCAACAATTTTGAGAACTCCGTAAGTATCAAATCCTGCACAATTAAAATCTCCAACAATGTTGAACCCTTTAGACTCAAGCTTTTCTCGAAGTCTCTGATGGAATTTTGATGTTTTTCCTGTTTGACCACTGGTGGAGAAAATAAATGCTTTCTTGTTGGTCATCATCGGCAACTTATCAGCAAAGTCAAGCAGATCCGAGTAGTGTCTTCCAAAAGAAATCCCTGAACCAAACCCTACAAGGTCATAATCTGGCAAAACGGTCAAATCAACCTCTGCAGGCGCTTTAACTTCGCCTTCAAGCGTCTTCGCGAATACCGAAGCGATTTTCTCAGTATTTTTATGATGATAGGAAAAACAGATTATCATCGTTTTCATAAATGTCACGGACAATTGAGTTTGAGTCAGTTAACCTATTATATTTTTTGCTTTACTTTTGATTGGTTAGAAATCAATTTATATATTGAACTGCCATAATTTTTGTAGGGATAATTTTGACTTCTCAAAAACTTTTAGAATATCTAAACAAAGCTATAGCCCAAGAACTCCAAGTCAGTATACAATACATGTGGCAACACGTTCAAGTTACAGGCACCGACGGTGTCATAGTAGAAGACATTCTCCGAAAGACAGCCATCGCCGAAATGAAACACGCCGAACGCCTAGCTGAACGATTAGACTACCTCAACGGCGTAGCCACAACCAAACCTGACCCAATTTTCGTACGCGGCAGCCTCATCGAAATGCTAAAACAAAATGAACAAGACGAAGAAAAAGCAATCACCCTCTACAAACAGGCAATTCAAGTTGCAGCGGAAGAAGGCGACTACACAACAAGACGATTACTGGAAGAAATCTTAGCGGAAGAAGAAGACCACATAAACACTTTTGGCAAACTACTCGTCGGTTTTACAGAACCATTTACACAACCAGGAACATCACAACTAGAATAAAGAACAAAAAATAAAGAAAAAGATATGACTTAACGCAGTTTCATAAGGACCATTTCTGCTGCAAGCACCATCGGTTCCCAAGTCTCACAGAGTGGCGGTGCATATGCAGTGTCAGCTTTAGCTAATTCACGCACTGTCATTCCTTTTTGAATAGCAAAGCTAAGGCAGTTTATTCGTTGGGTGACTTCTTCGCCTCCAACGACCTGTCCACCCACGATACGTTGAGATTCTTTTTCAACAACTATCTTGATTTTTATGGATTTGGCGCCCGGGAAGTAGTCTGCTTTGGTCTTGCTGCTTATTGCTCCAGTAACGACTTCGATTCGGTTTCGTGCCGCTGAGGTTTCTGTTAAGCCTGTGTTACCAGCTTCAATTTCAAAAAGCCTTGTTACTGCTGACGCTAAAACTCCGCTAAACTGGCTGTAGTCGCCTCCTGCGTTTGCACCAGCAACTTTACCCTGCCTAACCGCTACGGTGCCGAGTTGAGCGCACACTGGTTTATGAGTGATTATGTTTGGAGCTTCCGCACAGTCGCCAACTGCATAAACGTCTTTTACGTCAGTTTCCATTCTGCCATTAGTCTTAATTGCCCGTGTCTCACCCAAAGGTATGCCAGCTTCCATTGCAAGCTTGGTATTTGCACGTACACCAAAAGCACTGATAAATAGGTCAGCTTCAATTTTTTCTCCCCCAGCCATAACACCAGTTACTTTATCGTCGCCAAGAAATTCTTCAACGCCTTTACTGGTCAGTATAATCATGCCCTTTTCCTGCAAGTGATCTTGAACCTGCTTAGCCATATCCGCATCAAGCAACTGAGGCAAAATCTGAGGCAACATTTCAACGATAGTAACCTTTAAGCCGCGCTCAATTAAGCCAACGCCAACTTCTAAACCGATAAGTCCTGCACCCATGATAACAGCTGATTTAGCACCTGCTTTAACGGCTGCATCAATCTTTTCGCCGTCTTCAATGCCACGGAGGCTTAGAATCCCCTGTTTTTCTTTGCCTTTAATCGGCGGCATAAATGAATCTGCACCTGTGGCAATTACGAGGCTATCGTAGGGTAGAACTTCAGTTACGCCTTCTTTGGTGGCTATAGTCACTGTTTTTTCTTTGGTATTAATTGATGAGGCTTTAGTTTCGGTACGCAAATTGAGTTTGAGCATTTGGAAGTAAGCGGGAGCATAAACTATTAAATCGTGAAAACACCCAATTTGACCACCAATCACGAAAGGTAAGCCGCAACGAGAGTATCCAGCATTCTTTTCCTGGGTAACTAAGGTAATTTCGGCCGTTCGATCTTTTTTGCGTGCAGCTGAAGCGGCTTCAACACCCGCGGCATTAGCACCGATTATTAGTACTCGTCTAGACATTGTTTTGCCTTCAATTATTATTTACAAGTGGCTTGCGCTTTGTGCCATTCAACGGCCTTGTCAAAATCCATCAAGTTGGCAAGTTCTGCTTGTAGGTTTGAGGGGGAAACAACGATCAACCATCCTTTTATATACGGATCTTCGTTTAGAGTTTCGGGTTTAGATTGAACCTCGTCGTTGACTTCTTGAATAGTTCCACTCACAGCTGCAACAAGGTCAGAGACTGCTTTTACAGATTCCAAGGTTCCAAAGGGCTCACCTTGCTTAACTTCTGTTCCGACGCTGGGTAATTCTGCGTAAACGATTTCCCGCAGCGACTTCTGCGCATAATCAGTTATACCCATTCGGATTTTATCGCCTTCAACTTTAGCCCATCCAAAATCTTTAGAGAAATAGAGACCTTCTGGAACTTCGTACGATTCAACTTTTACCATGACATGAACCTTCTAAATTTTGCTAAGTTACCAGATTAGCTTCCAACATAAAAGGTTTAATGAAAAAGAAAATTGTTTTTAGCGTTCTCGTTTGCCCGCTATCCACTCTTCCGTCCACTGCTTGGCTTGGGAATCTGGGATTTGAATTGGTGGATGCTTAAAGGCATAAGAAGGCATGCTCAGCAGTGCGCCGGCGATTTTGCGGTCTAAAGCAATTTTGGCTGCACGGATAAGGTCGATAACGACTCCTGCACTATTGGGTGAATCCTCAACTTCAAGTTTTACACTAATGTTAATTGGGCGATCACCGAATTTTCGACCTTTAAGTGAAATGTAGCATATTTTTTTGTTTTTAAGAAAAGGCACATAGTCAGAAGGACCAATTCTTGTTGGCAAAGCATATGGGACAAGGCTTGTGACGGCTTCGGTTTTGCTTATACGTTTTGACGTTAAACGATTTTCCACTGTCATGTTTTGGAAGTCAGTATCTCCGCCCAGATTAAGCTGGTAGGTTTCGTCAACAATGACGCCGCGGTCTAAGCAGAGACGGACAAGATTTCGGTGTAGAATAGTGGCGCCCACCTGACTTTTGATGTCGTCTCCTAAAACGGGCAATCCTGCCTTCTCAAACTTTGCAGGCCACTCTTTTGATGGATCAGAACCGATGAATTCAGGCATGCAGTTAACAAAAGCGCATCCCGCATCCATTGCGCATTGCGCGTAGAATCTTACTGCATCGTGGCTTCCGACTGGAAGATAATTTACGAGAACTTGGGTCTTTGTTTCTTTGAGGATTTTAACGATGCTATCCTTTGGAGTTTTGCTGTCGTCATAAACGTTGAAGGTTTCTCTCATATGAGGCGCTACACCATCAAGAATCGGTGCTGGAGAGACTTTAACGCCCAACTTGGGTACATCCGCAAATTTTTCGCAAACGTTAGGTTTCATCCAGATGGCTTCGGAAAGGTCTTTTCCTATTTTGTCTTTGTTAACTTCAAACGCTGCAACAAAATGAATATCACGAATGTGATATCCGCCATAATTCACGTGCATGAGCCCTGGAACTGAAGTGTCTTCTTTGGCATCCTTATAATACTGAGTTCCTTGAATGAGGGCTGATGCGCTGTTGCCAACGCCTATGAGTGCTACGCGAATTTCAGGCATAAGACATTAACCATCCGATGAATTGATTTAGTTTAGGCTTAATGTGCGTCTACGCTATAACTTTTTCTAAAGAAACAACGTTTTTACTACTAACTGCAAGAAAATGGCACTTTAGCGGTCAACTTTGACGGTTTTGTTTTTGTTTTCATTTTTCTTGTCTTCTTCTATTATAAGTTGGGATAGGAGGCAGGTAACATAGGCTGAAAAACTTCGAATGCCCTTTTTTATTGAATATTCATCTTTGACGTTTAGCCATTCGTTAAAAAAATAATCGTAGATTTCTGCTTTGACAGTTATGGTTTTGTAGCCTTTTTTGGGCATTTATTCCACTGGCGACATTATCTGGACGTACAATATTTAAGGTTTAAGATAATATTTATCGAAATTGCACATGTACGAACCATTGTTACACCATTAATTTTATATTGGTTTGTACTTTAAAATACGAACAATAGAGGTTGGGTCTTTTGCCGCGAAAAGGCTACAAATGTATAACGGTTAACGAAAAGATACATGACGATATCAGAAAAAGAGCTCAAGAAACCAACCAAACAATGAAAGAATATGTAGAGTACTTACTAACCAAAGATAAAGCAGCCAAACAAGGAAAATAGAGTTTTTTCAATCAAAGTTATTGTCGCAAAATTAAAAGGGAACGGCTGACAACTAAATAGTTAACTGGTGAAACATTGAGCACAAACGAAATCGCCGTTTCTTATGAACCATTCAAAGAAATTGTAATTATGGAAAAAACCCGTTTTAACGGTCCTGAAGAAATCGCCCGCTTCACCTCCGTGATTGCTGGCGGCAAATTAGCAGGCTTATATTGGGTTGAGGGCGTAGTCTTTCTATATTTTCCACTCACTGCTTCAACAGCCATAGTTGCCAAGGAATTGCTTGAAAAACATAAAGTCTACTGGACTTTTGTGGGCTACGCTATGATGCCCAAGTACATGCCGATTATTGAAACGAAAGAAAAAATGATTGTACCAGTGGTTGAGATTTCATCAGATCCTATCTTGAAATCGGTTGCACTTTGGCTAAAAGAACTAAAACAGTAAGGCTATGTTTTGCCAAAAATAGTTTTTTCAGGCACAGTTTTTTCTGGCTCAGGCAATGGCAAAAAATTTGTATGCCTGCCATGGGTTAAGCAACAGATAAAGGAAAAACTTGGTTTTTCACCTTACCCAGGAACATTAAATCTACATCTAAACAAAGAGAACACAAAAAAGAAAATTCTGTTAGAAAACACAAATGCAATAATAATTGAACCCCAAATAGGCTATTGCCCGGGCATTTTATTCAAAGCGTGCATTAAGTCTTTGGAATGTGCAATCGTAACTCCTAAAGTCCCTAATTATCCAAGTGATGTGATAGAGATTATTTCATCAGTATACCTGCGTGAGCATCTAAACTTGGCAGATGGCAGTTTAGTAACGATATCGGTTAGCGTTTAGAGCCGTAAGCTTTCTCGAAAGCTTCGATGTATTCGTCTGCACAGCCAGATTTTTTCAAATATGAACCATAAGTGACTAATGCCTTCATGGCTCGAGCTGCATCTTCAGGAGATTCAAACGAGGGAACGCCAAGCTTGTCGAAACGTTTACGTGTATAGAGAGCCATTTCTGTTTCGCCAATATCACACATAACTATAGGCTTGTTGTAGTTTTCCGCAACTTTAACAATCCCATCGATGTAAACCTCTCGAAGCCCAGGCATATGATGAAGCCCAAGAAGAATTATGCCATCGATAGTAGGGTCCTGGAACATTAGATCAGCAGCCATAACAAACATCTCATCAATAACAGACCCCGTTAGGTCAACAGGGTTTGATGTAGCCGCAATCTTTAGAATGATATTTTGATCTTTTAATTCTTGGAATTTCTTCAATGTATCCTCAGATAAACGGTTTACTGTTAAACCCAAAGCTTCACATTCGTCAACAGTCATGACGCCGGGTCCACCTGCATCGGTTAGTACGCCGATATTTTTGCCCATAGCTGGGGGCTGCATGGCTAAGGCTTTACCGACGTCAAAAAACTCTTCCATATCTCGTGCCCTAATTACTCCCCCTTGCTCGAAAGCTGCTGTATAGATTTTGTCTGAGCCAGCGATAGCGCCAGTGTGGGATGCAGCGGCTCTTGCACCTGCGGAACTTCTACCTGACTTGATGATTACTATGGGTTTTTTAGCGGTTACTTTTTTGGCGATTTTGAGGAATTCTCGTCCTGCCGAAATGTCTTCAAGATAAACAAGAATGACCTTGGTTTCTTTGTCATGTAATAGATAATGAAGAATGTCGGATTCGGTAACATCACACTTGTTGCCAAAACTTACGAATTTGCTAACGCCCATTTGCCGCCCAGTCAAATAGTCTAAAGCTGCCACTCCGAAGGCACCGCTTTGTGTAATCATGGCAATGTTGCCAGGCAGAGGTCTTGGTGTTGCAACAACTTCCTCTCCTGTTGTTAAAATTTTTGTCTCGGGAAGAAACAGGGTGTCGATTCCTGTTTTGGAGTAATAAACACCTAAGCAGTTGGGTCCTAAAACGCGGATTCCACCTTTTGTTGCTGAAGCAACCACTTGGTCTTCGAGTTCTTTATTTCCAACTTCTTTAAAACCTGAACTAATGATTATAGCATTTTTGACTTTCTTTGCAGCTGCCTCTTCCATAATAGAAGGCACAAACTTAGCTGGAACAATAACAACGATTAATTCAACATTACCTGGGATTTGACTTATGGACTTGTAGCATTTGAATCCTAAAATTGAATCTTCATTTGGGTTAACGGGGTAGAGTTCTCCTTTGAAGACGCCATGCTGTTTGTTGGTGGCGAAGTTTTTGAAAATAACATGACCTGCTTTGTCAGCTTTTTTTGTAGCGCCGATCACTGCAACTGAATGTGGATTAAAGAATGCATCCATCTTCTGAAGTGTTTCTTCCATACTCTATCCCATGTATCGCATAGTGCTTGCAAACCGCATTTTTATGCATTACTCTCAAACAAAACTGTTTTTTGTTACTTCACTATTTGTCTTCTGGTGTATTAACTTTGTTTGGACTTTTACGAACGATTACAATGGGTTTGTGGCGGATTGCTTCAAGCATCTCCCAAGTCACATCATTAACCTCGACATGAAATCGTGCAGCCATATCCCACACAGTGGCACCTGAACCTGGACCACGCGCTTTATCCGCAATATTCGTGATCTTCAACGCTTCACTCGCTAAAAGATCACAACCCGCCGCAGTGAGCGGCGTGGAACTTTTCTTGAGCTTAAAGATCCGACCCAAAATAAAAGTAGTACTAGCACCCAGTGAATGTATCCCTCTAAGAGGTTTTGGCCTTGGAGTAAAAAAGAAGCTGCGAAACTTGTAGGTCTTATCCGTGTCAGCAATTATTACACAAACCTTTTTTCTCACCCTCAACCAGATTTGAGTTTGAATTTTATCTGCTATTTCTTCAGAGTTCTTCAATGGTAAACTTACGTATGAGTAAGGCAGATTCGAACCGTCTATTCCACCTTCGGAACCAAACATGAGGGTCTGCCAAAACCCAGCGTATTGCAAAGCTACTTGTTTATGACGACTGCCAGACTCCAAAGGGTAATTTCGGAGCCTCCTTAACAGTCGCGGTCCAAAACCAACTATAATTCCAAGCGGGTACCCCCAGACAAGACGCATCCAAAACCCCGCCATAATCTTTGCAGTGAAGCTTGGCTTAACCGTACCTTCATCAACCATGTTGCCAAGTGCTGTTGAAATTGCCTTCTCGGAAACTACCACGAAGTCGCTATCTTCAACTTTTCTTTCAATTGCTTTGATGATGTTGTCCGTGTAGTTGCTGTGGGGTTTCCAGTAATTGGTCGCTATTGCAAGTGCAGAGTACTTAGCCATCTATTGAGCACGCTACAAAAGCAAAGTTTAGGTTTTGTACTAATAAAGGCTTAACCCCACTGACTAATAATCAATTCTTTTGGTATTGGGTCTAAAAGAGCGCGTATGGAAAACCTTGGTTATTTTGATGCAGTTTACCCTTTATCGGAATCTGGTGTCCGCACACCGGACATTTCATATCATTTGTCAAGTTCCACTGAGTGATATTGAAGCTGTTGCGTTTGATAACGGCTGTATCGCAGTTTGGGCAATACGTGTTTTCGGCGGCATGACCAGGCACGTTTCCGATGTAAACATAGTTTAATCCTTGGTTTTTAGCCGTCAAGTAAGCTTGCTCCATCTCCTTCACACCAGTTGCAGACACAGTAGTCAACTTATACTCAGGATGAAAACGAAGCAGGTGAAAAGGCGTGTCTGCTCCAAGATAAGTTTTTATCCATTTAGCCATTTCACGGATTCTATCCAAAGAGTCGCCTATTTTCGGAACTACTAGATTGGTGAGTTCTATGTGGACTCCGGCGAGTTTTAATTCTTTTAGAGTTTCGTAGATTGGTTCCACGCTTGGCACGGACATGACTGACTTGTAGAAGTCAGGGTCTCCTCCGCCCTTAAAATCAATGGTTGCTGCATCCAAATATGGCGCAATTGTCTTCACCGCTTCAGGAGTCATATAACCGTTGCTCACAAACGT
This sequence comes from Candidatus Bathyarchaeota archaeon, assembly GCA_963831895.1. Taxonomy (GTDB): domain Archaea; phylum Thermoproteota; class Bathyarchaeia; order Bathyarchaeales; family Bathycorpusculaceae; genus Bathycorpusculum. Next base: position 51,323 of record CAWHSD010000019.1, on the reverse strand, counting down.
ATTAAACAAACCTGCTTCATGAGCAAGCTTTGCACTGTCATAAGCATACTCCATAAAGATGGTGGGTTCAGTGTAGGTGTAGCTGATTCCTTGGCACCCAGCATTCTGGGCTGACTTCACGACCTCCTGAGGTGGAAAAGGGTTACCGGCAACTTCATGATCTTGGCTTATCATCCAATTATCGCAGAATTGGCAACGAAAATTGCAGCCAGCCGCAGCAACCGACATCACCAAAGCGCCAGGATTGAAATGTGAGAGCGGTTTTTTGCTAATAGGATCAACGCCAACAGACACAGCTTTACCATAATTGAGGGTATATAGAGTGCCGCCTTGGTTTTTTCGAACCAAACAAAAACCTGTTGAATCTTCACTGATTAGGCAACGCCTTGCGCATAAACAACATTTTACTTTACCTTCAATTTGGCGTTCATACAGCATCGCTTCATGAAAAGACATAACAAACCACAAACAATAGAGAATTTTTTTCCCTTAAAAGCATTAACTACGAAAACTTGAGACCGCTATTAGAAACACATAATCAATATTTACATTATGGAAAATAACAATTACTTTCCTGCACTAATTTCCCAAATAACCCTTTTAGAGGTCTTAAGAGGAATAGATGACAAGAAAAGACCCTAGCAAAACAGTTGTTGGAAGAAAGCTTCACAGTTTTGAACTTAGACAACAGCATAATCGATGCTTACTGCAAAATTTACCTTAAATTAAAATAAGAAGGCAACTTGTTGCTTGATGCTGACATGTTGATTGCCGCAACTGCCATAGCGCACGATTTAACTTTGGAAACCAAAGATGCAAACTTTACAAGGTTAAAAGCCCTGGGTTTAAAGTTAGCATGATAAAGTAAAAAATATTTTTTTGAAAAACACAAAGAAACTAGAACAACCCATCTTTTATTGCCTTTTCCTGACTTTCTGTGACGTTCTATGACTTTTCCAGACGTAGCCTGCAGACACTACAAACTCTAAACCAAAAAAGCAACCCAAAACAAACTCTGTTATCGCTGCAAATTCAACTATTCTTCTTCTATCAGACAATGAGTCAAACAACTTTGGCGTTTGAACAATTTAGGTTTGGAGTTGAATTGAGAATCTTGCTAATGTTAAGAAAAATTATTGTTTTTTAGCTTGCAGAAGTGTGTTATGGAAGCAGCTGTATTCGCCTGTGTGGCATGCAGGACCTGTCTGTTCAACCACATATAGCAGTGAGTCATAATCGCAATCAGTTGAGACTGACACGATTTTCTGTGTGTTTCCCGAGGTTTCACCTTTAACCCAGAGTTCTTTTCGACTGCGACTCCAATACGTGCCCTTACCCGTCTTGAGCGTGTGCTCGATCGCTTCACGGTTTGCAAAAGCTTGCATAATCACTTCTTTAGTTTTAGCGTCTTGAACAATGACAGGAATGAGTCCATTGCCTTTATTGAAGTCAAGTTTTTCTAGCAATTCTTTTGTCGTCATTGTCTAATTGTCACCCCCAACTTTCGCAAATAATCTTTCACAACAGGAACTGGATAATTCTTGTAATGGAAAATTGAAGCTGCCAACGCCGCATCGGCTTTTCCCCGGGTTAAGACATCAAAGAGATGTTTAGGTTCTCCTGCGCCACCGCTAGCGATTATGGGTACGTTAACGCGTTCAGATATGGCGCGGGTTAATTCGATGTCGTAGCCATCTTTTGTGCCGTCCTTATCCATAGATGTCACAAGAAACTCTCCTGCTCCAAGCTTCTCCGCTTGCTTTGCCCACGCTAAAGCGTCAATGCCTGTCGGCTTGCGCCCTCCATAAGTTACAACTTCAAACCACAATTTGCCCTCTAAAGTATCAGCCACAATTTTTCCCTCACTTGGAGTGCGGTTTCTTCTTGCATCAATAGCACATACGACACATTGCCTACCAAAAACATCGGCTAATTCAGTTATTACTTTGGGGTTTTCAACTGCCGCCGTATTAACCGACACTTTGTCAGCGCCACTACACAAAACAAGCCGTGCATCCGACACATTGCGAACTCCGCCTCCGACAGTAAAAGGAATACTAATTGCTCTAGCAACTCCTTCAACTACACCTCGAAGAATATCTCTCTTCTCCGATGATGCAGTTATATCGAGAAAAACAAGTTCATCTGCCCCATCATCTGAGTACCGTTTAGCCATCTCCACTGGATCGCCAGCCAGCTTTGGATTGAGAAAGTTTATACACTTAACAACTTTTCCATGATCAACATCTAAGCAAGGAATGATACGTTTTGCAAGGGGCATTTTTAGGCTCCTATTTTTTGTATGGCCTCTTTTAGGGTGAAGCGTCTCTCATAAAGGGCTTTGCCGATAACTGCACCTTCAACTCCTATTTCTTTTAGTGCTGCCAAATCGCCTATGCTACCAATTCCACCTGCAGCCACGATTTTGGCGTTTGGGTATAGCGTAGCTTGGCTAAGCGTTTGTAGATCTGGACCAGTAAGCATGCCGTCTTGAGCAATAGAAGTTATTAAGAAATGATGGACACCAAGTGCCGTGTATTTTTCGAGTGCATCATCTACAGTCATGGCGGTTGCTGTTTTCCAACCTTCAACCATAATCAACCCATCCTTATTATCTAGAGCAACGATAACTGATTGTGAACCGAATTTCTTCTGGATTTTGCCAATTGCTGAAGGGTCGCTAAAAGCTAATGCCCCAAGGATAACTTGGGTGATGCCGGTTTCGAAGAGCTTTTCTGCTATTTCGTAACTGCGTATTCCTCCTCCAACCTGGATAGGTAATTTAACGTTTTTTGCAACCTCAGCGATGACTGAGTGATTGTTGCCAAGCGAAAAAGCAGCATCCAAATCGATAATGTGCAGTTTTCCAGCTCCTTCATCGCGCCAACGTTTCGCGGCTTCAAACGGAGTGCCGAACTCGGTTTCATAAATTTTGGCGGTTTTCGCTTCGCCACGAGTTAAACGAACGATTTTGCAATTCATCAAATCTATTGCTGGAATCAACTGCATAATAATCACCTAATTACAGTTTTAACGAAGTTTTTTAAGATTTTTAAGCCGACATCCCCTGATTTTTCAGGGTGGAACTGGGTGCCGTAAATGTTTCTAATAGCAACCGCTGAAGTGAAGGTTGTTCCGTATTCGGTTGTAGTGCAAACGATGGATTTGTCTTGGGGCACGGGGTAGAGCGAGTGCACAAAGTAAACGTATGTCCCCTCCGGTATGCCATCGAAGAGTTCGTTTGGCTTAATGATTTTAAGAGTGTTCCAACCCATATGTGGAACCTTCACGGTGTTCGGCAATTGCAGGTTTTTTCCTTTAAAAAGTGCCAATCCTTCGCCCGGTCCTTCTTGGCTTGATTCAAAAAAAAGTTGTAAGCCTAAACAAATTCCCAGTAACGGCGTGCCTTCTTTGATTTTGGTTTGGAGGATTTCTTTGACGTCGCCTAGTTTGTTTGATGCTGTAGTGAAGCTTCCGACACCTGGCAATGCAATTGCGTCTGCTTTCCCCAAGTCTCGTGCCGTGGTGCCAATGGATGCGTTTAAGCCTGCTTTTTCTAACGCGGTCTTAAGACTGAGAAGGTTGCCAACGCCGTAGTCAAAAATGACGGCTTCTGGCATTAGATGACTCCCTTAGAACTGGGCACACCCTTGCGCCTGGGATCCATTGCTATTGCTTGACGTAGTGATAACGCGAGGGCTTTGGTGGCGGCTTCGGCTTTGTGGTGGTCGTTGCTACCATACTCCACGAAAATGTGTACATTTGCCTGCAGAGCAGTGGCTAAAGATTCGAAGAAGTGATTGATGTCTTCAGTTGGCATTTCCTCAACTTTCTTACCTTTAAGTTTGAGGTCAATTTTGAAGTAAGGACGCTTCACAAGGTCAACGGCCGCGAATGCAAGTGAACAGTCCATTGGTGCAGCTGCACTACCAAAGCGTATGATGCCTTCTCGTGGGCCCAGCGCCTTGTTTAATGCCTCACCCAAAGCTAAGGCGAGGTCTTCGACACAGTGGTGCACTAAATCTCCATTCACCGAAGCGGTTATGTCAATTAAGCTGTGGGTTGCAAGTGAGGTGAGTATGTGATCAAGAAATGGCACAGCACTGTTAACCACTACTTTTCCTTCACCGTCAAGGTTCACGCAAACCTTAACTTCGGTTTCTTTGGTTTTTCGGTATACTTCATCTGTCCTCATTCGTCTGCCTCCTCAATCTCTTTTAGTACTTGGATTAATTTAGCATTCATTTCGGGCAATCCAACCGTAACTCGGAAACAGTTTTCGTAATGCAGGATTTTTCCCCATTTTTTGACCATTATTCCCTTCCAAATCAGTTTCTGGTTGACTAACTCAATGGGTTTTTGTGTGTGCATTAACACGAAATTGGCTTGTGAATCGAATGCTTGAACACCTTCGATGTCGTTTAATGCCCTTATCAGTTTTTCGCGCTCACTTTTAACTTGCTTTACCGATTCTAACATCATGTCAACGTTATCGAGCATTTTTGCGCCCATCCTAAGAGTGAACCCACTCACTGGATATGGCAATGGAGCCTTTTCCATTAATATCTTGGCTAATTCGGGATTTGTAACAGCATAACCTAGCCGAAGCGCTGCTAACCCAAATGCTTTGGAGAAAGTTCGCAGAATAATCAAGTTCTCAAACTCACGTATCCTTGGCACAAACGAATAATCAGCAAATTCACCATATGCCTCATCCAGCACGACTATTCCTGGAAATGAGTTGACTAATTTTTCTATGTCTTCTGCTTTGTATTGTGTTCCAGTGGGACTGTTAGGTGAACAAATGTAGAGCAGTCTTGTTTTGTCTGAAAACTTGGAAATCATACCCTTAACGTTGAGTTGCAGGTTTTTTTGAAGTGGCACTGCAACGTATTCGCCTTCTTGACGTTTAACACATAGCCTTGGAATAGAGAAAGTCGGTGAGAACGAAACTGCAATGTCGCCTTTATCGACGAAGAGCCTTATGATTCGGTCGATTAACTCGTCGCTTGCATTACCTACCACCAGTAAGTCCTTTGGAACTTTAAGGTAGATAGCAATTTTTTCGCGCAGTTTAAGTTCCTCATCCTCTGGGTACATACGCAAATCAATCTCGTCAGCCAATTCTTTCATAAGCTTAGCCTGCTTCACACGCGGCATGAACAAGTTCTCGTTGAAGTCCAACTTAATTATCTGCTTTGTCGTAACGCCCAACTGCTTCGCTACGGTATCGGGCGTTGCACCCGCCGTGTAACAATCAATTGCTTGAAGTTTTTCAATTTTCTTTTTTATCCATTTTTGATAGGATTCGCTCATTTTTCAAACCTTGCCTTTATTGCTTTATAGTGATTTGGAAGATTTTCTGCCTCTGTCATAACCCTGATACTATCTTTTACTCTTTCCAACCCCACTTTTGTGCTTTCTACAACACTTACCCGCCGCATAAAATCCAATGTAGATAATCCTGAAAATGACTGAGCAAAACCGCCTGTAGGCAAAACATGGTTGGTTCCACTTCCATAATCGCTCAATGCAACGGGGCTGTAAGGACCTAACAGTATTAAACCCGCAGTTAGTTTTTCAGCCAACAGTTTAGGGTTGACAGTCAAGACTTCTAAATGTTCAGCAGCGAACTGATTAACTAAATCCACTGCCTCATCCATGTTATTGCAAACTATTATGAATCCGAATTTGGCTAGTGCCTCGGAGATTTTTTCCCTTCTTTCGGCTGAGATAGCAATTTTTGAGAGACAATCTTGAACCTGCGAAGCAACCTTGTCTGAAGTCGTTATAAGTCCAGCAACACTATCTCCGCCATGTTCAGCCTGTGAAATCATATCAAATGCAATCAATCGAGCATCTGCCGACTCATCCGCCAAAATGAGAACTTCGCTAGGGCCAGCAGGCATATCAATCGCGACATCGGTAGAAACCAAAATTTTTGCTGCTGTAACGTATTTGCTTCCTGGGCCAACGATTTTGCACACTGGCTCTATTGTTTTTGTTCCGTAAGCTAATGCTGCTATGGCTTGGGCTCCGCCTACTCGGTAAACTTCATCAACTCCACAAATGTCGGCGGCGACAAGAACCAGAGGATTAACTTTTCCTTTTGCATCAGACGGTGAACACACAACTATTCTTGGGACACCTGCTACTTTAGCTGGAACAGCAGTCATAATAAGCGTACTTGGGTAAGCAGCTTGTCCACCTGGAACATAGCAACCCACGCTTTTAATTGGACTCAAAACCGTTTGAATCGAAATACCATCGCCTACAGTTTTGATTTCAGTTTGAGTAAGAAGTTGTTTTTGGTAAGCATTGACTTTTTCTTTCATGAACCTTATTGCTAAGACTTGATCAGTTGCAGCTTTGTTGAAAGCTTCTTTAATTTCCCCCGGTTTAACTCTAAGCGCGCGAAAGTTAAGCTTAGCTTTGTCAAATTTCATTGCAAACTCGACTAACGCTGAATCGCCATCGGCCTTTACTTGGTTTACAATAGCTTTAACGCTGCAATCGACTTCTTGAGCTGCTTTTTCATCAACTTTTTGTCGTTTGAACCAGTCGGCAGGTAACTCTTTTGAGTTCCAAACGTTTATGCTGAATCCTTCGCGCATGCTCCTTCGTTTCTCCGTGCAATCTCATCCAACGCTAGTACTTGCCTTGGTTCGTAGACGACTAGTCCTTGTGCGAGTTTCCGTATTTTGGGCAATAACTCGATTAGACAGTCTTTTTCGATGACCGTATTAACACTTACCCATGTGTCATCTGCTAAAGGCGCTATCGTCGGGTTCTTTAGAGCAGGCAACTCAGTTAACAATCTCTGCAAGTTTGCTTTCTTAACGTTGACGAATATGTGGATTCTCTTGGAACCATCGACGACTCCCTTGAGCAATGCAACTATGTCGTATATTTTCTCGCGTTTCTCAGGGTCTTCAAGGCTTTTTTTGTTAGCAATTAGCACTGCAGAGGATTTCAAAACAGTCTCCATTATCCTCAGGTTGTTAGCTTCTATGGTTGTGCCTGTTTCAGTTACATCCATTATACAGTCGGAGTCCTCTGGCGGCTTAGCTTCAGTCGCACCAAAAGAAAGAAAAATCTTTACCCTTGAATTATCCCCTTTTTTCCACCATGGAGTTACAATAACAGGGTCAGCATCGCCAAATCGTTTCTTGTACTGAAGAGTATTTTTTACATATTCAGATGCAATGTTGAGATACTCTGTGCTGATTCGGAAGTTTTTACCCTGGTTCCAAATCGACTCCATAAACTCACCCATCGTGCTCTTTTCAGGAACACTCTTTGGAACGGCTATGATAAGTTTGATTTTTCCGTATTCCAGGTTCTGAAGAATTTCAACATCTGCTCTGTTTTCTTTAACCCAATCTTCACCTGTAATCCCAAGATCTTGCAAGCCTTCGTTAACAAAAACGGGAATTTCTTGGGGTCTTAAAACTTTCATTTCAATTTGAGGGTCATTAATGCTAGGACGGTATGTTCGTTCTGTTCCGCCAATTTTGAATCCTGATTTAGAGAAGAATTCGGCAGTTGCTTTTTCTAAGGAGCCTTTTGGGATTGCAAATTTTATTTTATCCATAATTTTTCACCTAAATTTTTAAAGAAACCACTGGAGGCTTCTTGTTTTGTTAAAATGGTTGATTGACGGGATGCACCTAATCCTAAATAACAAATCGATTCTTTACTTATGCGAAGCTTACATTTACTTGCAATGAAGACAATCGCCCTGCATGAACGCAATCCCTCATCATATACCACTGAAAGACACCTGAACGCCTGTCTTCCTAATAAATCTGTTTCCCAATATTTAACTGTCGGACAAGCTCAAATCTAACTTAAATGCGTCTTAATCTCAAAAACCAACGGCGCCACTGAATTCCGCGTCTCCAACTCTATACCAAGAAGTCCTTCCAAAATGCCCTTCCAAATCTCACTATCGTGGATAAAGGGTGTTTTCAAAAGCAGAAACTTGTCTTTAAGAAAAAAATCACCGAATCCCTGCACCTTTAGCCTACTGAATATGGCTTCCCAATTCTCTTGTTTGCTAGCATCAACACCCAACGTTGACTGAATAGAAACTTTCAGTGCATCACCCATCTTTTCTCCAACTGAAGGCCATTTTTCTTTGGGAATATGCTGTGTTAAAATATTTAGTAACTCGACATTGACAAACGCGGTACGACTGATTCCACAGTAATATTCGCCTGGGAAACGCCAATCGTAAATCATCATGCGCTTGTAGATGTCGAGCATCTTTGATATCAGCGGTTTAATTCCAGGTTCTTTACCTTCTTTGATTAATGACTCGATAAATTCTCTTTCGCCCTTTTCTAATATGATAGTTGTTCGTTTTGCTTCTTCACTTTTCTCTTTAGGCGCCTCAGAAATATTTCGCTTAGTACCGAGCATAGAACATATTCTTATAGCAATATTTAATATGCCTTATGTATTCAGCAAGCATATTCAGAATCATTGTTTTTCTTAATTAAACTCAAAGAATCTTAATAAAACAGGTTCTGACTCTAAGGTGCCGCCGATGAAGAACCTAAACCGCTGATTTGATGATGCACCCTAGGGTATCTGAGGCAAAATTTACTCAATTACTCTCTTTCTGTTGAGATAAAGTAACATTACCAACCCAACTATGAACAACAAAGCGCCCACGACTATGGAAGCAATGTAATCTACCTTAAGAATGTCTGATAAAACGTACGGGATGTAAGTTGGACCCACAAATATCAAGATCCCGGCAACAATTATCAACAGTACTTTCATAAATTTCGAGTCTAAACCACTAACTTGTACATTTTCACTATTTTCTGTCATGCAACGCCCAACCTCTCACTCTTCAGGTGCATTTGTTTCTACTAATCCTTCTTTTATCTCTTTTCCTAACGACTTCATTAAAAACTTGAAAACCAAGAATCCAGCGCCTTTGTCAGCCTTAAAACCCATGGTTGTACCCAGCAAACCAACACCATCAATTTTTCTCTCCTTCGCCAATGCAAGCGTCAACCCTGTCCCTCCGACAATTCTGCCCTTACTGTAAATGACAGCCCCTTTCTCCATAAATTCAGTTGCCAATCGAGAAGAAGTTGCGGCAACGTAAACCTGAGTTTTATCCTCAGATATTGGAACCCCACCCATAGTCAAAATGAAACGGCAACCTAACGTTTCAACAAAATCAAGTACCGAATCACAAACATCATAATGTGCAACTACATCATCAAATGAAGGTTGAATTTCACCTGTCATGATAACTATATTATTTTTCTCCATAGGAGCGTAATAGAACTCATAGCGTGGTAATTGACAGATACCTTTTATGTCAATAGAAACGTAGTCTGGAAAAGAAGGAGAATATAACTCAGCAAAAAGTTTCGCGTCAAAGAACTTTATGAGCAGATGAGCTGCAATCCTACCTACGTTTCCGAATCCTGGAAGCCCCTGAACAAAAATTGGATTTTCAAGAGTTGGATTCGAAAGTTTACGCAAATAAGGCTTATCCAAAGCAAACCATCCGTCCATAGAAAAGAATGTTCGACACTAAAATCCTTTTGCTGGAGAACGAAAAAGAAACTATTAATATTTGACATCTTAAGTTATAGTTACTTCACCCAAAATATAATCGCAAATATGTAGCGGGGTGGGGTAGCCAGGATTAACCCGCTGGGCTCATAACCCAGAGATCACTAGTTCAAATCTAGTCCCCGCTACCAACAAATAACAAGAATTTTATAATTCAACTTAAAATTTTTATTTCTCCTTTCATTTCATACAAAGGTCAGGTAGCCAACGAGAAAATTATGAAACCGCAAGATTGTTATAATAATCTGCGTTTGAGCATAGCCCAAATAATTCTCTGTTTACTGTAAAAGTAAATAAATAGGTTGACATAACATAACAGAAACTTCGTTTGGTGAATTCAATGAAGCGAACATATGCAATCCTCTTGATATTGGCTTTTTCTTTACTTGCCGTTTTGCCAGCTGCTTTGTCTACTGGCAGTGTCTCTGCTCAAACCACCGATTACACTATTGATAAAGTGGATCATCAAATTCAAATCATGTATTCTGGGCACGTAGTAATTCTAGACACGATTCATGTCTCTGGACAAGTAACTGATGGCTTCATGATTGGATTGCCCTACAAGTACGGCGCCGATTTACTCAAGGGAATCGCGTATGATAACACGCACATTTATCAATTGAATTTAGGAGTTCAAATAGGTCAAACCAGTGGACTTTACGGTGCAACAGTTGATTTCAACGGAAACACCCCGAGTGTTTTCACTGTCGCTTTTGTTCTATCAAATCAACTCATCACTGAACAGGACAATGGTGTTGACGCTCTTGATTTTCCAGCTTACCCCAGCTTAGCCAAAAATGTTGCAACTTGTAACGTTACTATTTCTTTTCCAAGTGCACCTACAACTATAACAATCACCAAGGAAGATGGAGTTGTTAACCATGCAATTTATACAAAAACAAACCTTCCAGCTTTCACTTATGCCCCAGCTTCAGCCAGCTTCCAGGTGCCAAGCGGAACCCTGCAATTAACTTCGATAAGCAGTTTAAACCGTGAAATAACCATCGACCCCACAGGCAAAGTAAACGTTGCAGATAGCTATCGAATAATCAGCAACTCCACAATTACCCTAAAAGCCTTCGTTGTAAGTTTGCCCTTCGACGCCTCTAACGTAGTAATAAGGGATGCATTTGGAAAAGCATTAGTTACTGACCTTGCTTATTCAGCAACTGGCAACATTTTTCTCGCTAATGCAACTCTCCAAACATTTTTGATCAGTGGTCAATCAACAACTCTAACAGCACAATACACAGTAACCAGTGCAACACTTCAAGGCTCCAACTATGTTTTATCAGATTTTAAGCTATTTCCAAACTTCGCTTATGTTGTTAACAAAGCAACTGTAACATTTACGCCCCCTGAAGGAGCAACAATCACTAGTCCACAAGCAACATCTCTTGATGCCTCTTCAACATTAACAAGGCAAACATACCAAGACAGCCTTACAATAACAAAAGAAAGCTTGAGCTATGTAGATTATCTTGCACCTCAACAAAACTCAATCCAACTATCCTTTGATTACAATCCCGTATGGGTTTCTTTGAGACCTACCTTTTGGGCTTTAATTCTAGCATCAGTCGGATGCATAGCGGTCTTTTTCGTTAGAAGACACCAACCTAAAGAAGAAACATACGCAGACAAAACTGAACGATTAACAAGACTTGAAAACGAAACAACAACTACAATACAAATCAAAGGAGCAGAACAAAAAACAGACCAGAATGTTTCTGCAGATGCCATACGAGAATTCATAGATGCCTATGAAGACAAGAAAGAGCTAAACTCAGAATTAAGATCCATGGATGCAAAAGCGCAGAAAGGAAAGATACCAAGACGCCAATATAAAGTACAAAAAAGCGCTTTAGAGACACGTCTACAAATCATAAACAGAAAAATAAAAAGAACAAAAGAAAACTTCAAAGGTACAACCGGCGGGTATGCAGATCTCGTTAAGCAACTGGATTTGGCAGAGACAGATTTAGATGAAGCTGAAGAAAACATTAAAACCTTGGAATCACGCCAAAGCAAAGGAGAGATTTCGCTTGAAGTCTACAAGAGAAGCATCGGCGATTATAAAAAACAACGTGATAAAGCTGAATCAGCTATCAACGGAATCTTGCTCAGACTACGTGAAAAAATACGTTAAAACACCTAAACCCTTTTATTTTACTGATCAACTTTTGGAGTAAAATATCCCAGAGGTAAGACAAAAAATGGTAAAAATAGTTGTCGATCCTAAATGCACTGGATGCGAGACTTGTGTCAACACTTGCCCTGTCGGTGTATATGAAATCAAAGCCGGCAAATCAGTTCCTAGCAAGTCAAGCGAATGCTTGGTTTGTAGAGCTTGTGAAGCACAATGTCCTGAAGGTGCAATTCAGGTAATCGAGTAAAATAAGTTCCATTAACCTCTCATAGAGTGAGAGAGTTTTCCCTTTCTTAGTCAAATATTTTTTAGATTTTATGATTCAAGCGTCAATTGAAGTGACGAAAAACATTTTAATCCAAGCCACCGCTGCTAGGTGGTGTTAGAAAAATTACTAATGTAATTAGGTTTCTTTCATTTAATGATAAGTTAGCAACATCTTATGTTGAGATATTTTGGGGCACCTCATAAGACTGATGCAACATTTAAATTGAAATCAACCAAAACAAGCCCTGTTATGAATCTGTAGTAGCAACATGTTTTTACGCCTCTCAAGAAATCTACTTTCCATTACTCAACGCATCAAAACCAAATGAAAGTTTACAATGAATTATTAATCGTCCAAGTTCTATCGATTGAACTTAAAAGAAGTAATGTACGTTGATAATAACAGTTTAAATAAAGAAAAATCAGTCTTCGAGATTTAGTAAAAACTCTACTATTCTGGCGAGCTGTTTTGCTGTTGCAGCGTCTAGGATTTGTTCTTCATCTATGTTCACTAGCGATTTACCGGTTTGCATAGTCTTCCTATCGCCTACTTTTGTTATAACAATATCTCTGGCGTTTACTTCGAAGTTCGAAGTGGGTGAAAAAAATAACTTATTGTTTTTACGTTTTTGTGTTAATTCATCAATTTTGATTTGACATAATAACATATAAGATTGAATTAAAACAGATAAAAGAAGATTTTCTTACCCAAAATATCCTGATTATCAAAGTAAAAGTTATATGCTAAAACACACTAAATCTTGATTATGCCAGACAAAGTACACTGTTGCCACATATTAGTCAAAACAGAAACAGAAGCAAAAAACGCCAAAGCCCGTCTAGACAAAGGCGAAAAATTCGGCGCCGTCGCCCAGCAAGTCTCTCAGTGCCCCTCTGGAAAGAAAGGCGGAGACCTCGGAACTTTCACGCGGGGCAAGATGGTTAAAGAATTTGAGAAAGCTGCTTTCGAGCTTGAGAAAGGGCAAACTTCTGTTCCAGTTAAGACCAAGTTTGGTTACCACATCATTAAAAGAATAGAATAAATAAATGCAAACGGCTAACATTATCCCGAAAGCATTTTTTATATATCTATTACTCGTAACATTAAGGAACAGAAAGTGAAAACCACAAATTCTCAACTCTTCAAAACTGAACTTCCCTTATTCATAGTTTGCTCAGTGGCACTTGGAGGTTTTTTCCTCGTCACTTTTTTTAGAACAAACTTTCATTCCATCGATGTTGCGATTAACCTATGGATTCCTTCACTTCAATCGAACTTATTTACACTTTTTGCACAAGGAATTGCTTTAATTTTTGACACAACCATCCTTGTAATAGTTTCCTTGATAATATCTGGATTCCTTTTCTTAAAGAATTACAAAGCTCATGGACTTCTGCTGTTAGGTGCAATGGGCGGCGATGCCTTAATTGTTTCAATTCTAAAAAACTTAGAACATGTTGCTAGGCCAACAAACCAGATTTTTTTCGACACTGGATTTTCTTATCCAAGCGGTCACAGCGCTGGCTGCATCGTTTTTGGTGGATTGCTTGCATATTTTGCTTGGCGACACTGGCAAAGCAGGGGTTCAAGGCTGACAATTGGAGCGGGTTTAGTGACATTGATAGGAGTTGTGGGTTTTGATAGGGTTTACTTGAATGTTCATTGGTTGAGCGATGTTATAGGTGGTTGGCTGTTTGGGGCGTTTTGGCTGTTGTTTGCTGTTTTGGTGTTTCGGCAGTTGCAGTTGTCTGGGCGGCTTGGGTCCAAGAGGTTTGTTTTGGCAGCTAATTGGCTCTATGCGGTAGCGGTTGTGGTTTCGGTTTTTGTTGTTTATTTTAGCATGTTTGGAAATTTCCTGCATTTTTAATGTGAAAGATATATCTTTTTCAGACACATTTATATCTCTTAACAAACAATCATAATCCAACCGAGATGAGAAAATGACTAAAGCACGAGACCCAGTTTGTGGAATGGATGTCGACACCGAAACAGCCCTAAGCGCGAAAATAGGCGACCGAACCTACTATTTCTGCAGCCAACAATGCCTAGACGTCTACACTGCACCCGAACGAGAACTAAAAGCCATGAAACGAAGAGTAGCTGTCACCTTAGTTGGCGTAGTAGCAGCCCTTGGACTTAGGGTAATTGCTCTCTTTGGCATAGTTGCAACCATCATGTATTTTGACGTGGTTGGCGGACTTAGAATTTACGATATCGCCATATTTGCCGTATCCACACCTGTGGTTTGGATTGCGGGTTTTAGAATATACAAAGGCGCCTACCAATCCCTTAGAAACCGCAAAATAAACATGGATGTCCTAGTAACAGCAGGAGTCCTTGCAGGCTGGACCTATGGTGCCTTAAACGTGGCGTTCCTATCCACCGCTGCAGAAGGCTCAGGATACCTAGAAGTAGCCATCGGCATCTTAGCCTTCGTATTGCTGGGCAAGTACATCGAAGAATTAATCCGACGCCGCTCAGCTGCCTCAATCCGCAAACTACTCGAGCTCCAACCAACTATGGCTCGGGTGATTAAAGACGGAAAAGAAGTGGAATTACCAATCGACCAGGTCCAGACAGGCGACATAATCCTTGTTAAACCAGGCGAAAAAATCCCAATAGACGGCACTGTAACAGAAGGCTACTCATCGGTTGACGAAAAACTCCTAACGGGCGAAAGCATCCCAGTAGAGAAAAACGTAGGCAGCGAAGTTATCGGCGCCACCATCAACAAAACAGGCCTCTTAACAATCCAGGCAACGCGAGTGGGTGACCAAACTGCCCTCTCACAAATAGTACATCTAGTCGAAGAAGCCCAAGCATCAAGTGCACCCGTCCAAAAATTCGCCGACCAAGTAGTCGCATACTTCGTGCCCATGATATTCACAGTTGCAGCAATCTCTTTTGTCTACTGGTACATAACTAGCGGCTTCACAACAGCGTTTCTGGCGTTGTTGGCGGTGCTGTTGATTGCTTGCCCATGCGCTTTAGGAATCGCTACTCCGACAGCAATTCTTGCTGGTGTCGGAAAAGGTGCAGAATACGGCGTGTTACTTCGCAGCGGAGAATATATCGAGAAGGCACGAAAACTCAGCACCATAGTATTCGACAAAACAGGAACCTTAACGAAGGGTGAACCAAGCGTAACCGACATTAAAACCTACAACTCCTACACTGAACAAGATGTGCTAAAGTTTGCAGGCGCCGCCGAGAAAGGTTCCGAACATCCCTTGGCAGAAGCTATACTAAACACCGCAGAAAAGGGCAAAGTAAAAATTCCCAAAGCAGACAGTTTTGAAGCCCTGCCCGGACGCGGCGTCCAATGTACTGTCGGAGAAAAAATGGTGCTGCTTGGCAACCGCAAGCTAATGCAGGAACAAAACGTGTCCATAACCGATTTGGAATCTGACCATTTAGCTCTGGAAACACAGGGCAAAACTGTCATGATTCTCGCCGTTGAGGGTGTTGTGGCGGGGTTGATTGCCGCCATGGATACAGTAAAGGAAAGTGCTGCCGAAGCAATTGAACAGTTAAAGGGAATGAACCTTGAAGTTGTGATGCTAACAGGAGACAACGAACGAACAGCAAAAGCCATCGCTCAACAGCTAGGCATAACTGAGGTTATAGCAAACGTTTTGCCATGGCAGAAAGTGGACGCTATCAAGAAGCTGCAGAGTGAAGGAAAAGTCGTTGCCATGGTTGGTGACGGAATAAACGATGCACCAGCACTGGCACAAGCAGACATCGGCATCGCCATAGGCAGCGGAACAGACATTGCAAAGGAAACAGGCGGCATAGTGCTCATCAGAGACGATTTGCGTGACGTAGCATTAGGAGTCGAACTTAGCAAGAAGACAATGCGGAAAATCAACACTAACTTGTTTTGGGCATTCGCTTACAACGTGGTAATGATTCCAATTGCAGCCGCTGGTTTGCTGAACCCAATGTATGCAGCTGGCGCAATGGCGATAAGCAGCCTAACTGTGGTCAGCAACTCTGCTCTATTAAAGCTGGCTAAGTTTAAATCAACCAAAATAAAACAATAAACAGTCAACGTGAGGTGAAAAAAGAATGGTTAAAGATCCAATTTGCGGCATGATGGTCGACGAGAAGAAAGCAAAATTCAAATCCGACTACAACGGCAAAACATTCTATTTCTGCGCAGCCTCTTGCAAGGCAACTTTCGATAAATCTCCAGCAAAATACATAGGTAGCGCCGGTTCAGCAGGGCATTCATGCAATTGCGGCCATGACCACTGCTAAACCGTAAAGGTTTAGTTTCTAACTTTTTTCTTTTTGTTCATTTATTGTGGTTTTTTTTCGTTTTTGGTGCAATTTAGGGCAAGTTGATTTTTTCCGCCACAGGCAGCGGTGGCAGAGGTTTGAATGCACCTAACAAGACATGCTCAGCGAACAAATCTTCGTTGAAGGCTCCAACAAACTCCACTGTCTCATTAATTATTATCTTGGGTACTCCGATCACATTGTATTTCATTGCTAAGTCTGGGAATTCGCTGCTTTCTATGACATCTGCTTTGACCATGTCACTCTCGATGGCTAATTTATGGGCGACTGAAGCTGCAGCGGGGCAGTGTGGACAAGTTAAGGTTACGTAAACTTGGATGTGAACGGGTGATTTAACTTCTGTTAGAATCTGTTTAGTTTTTTCGGAAAGTTCAGTTTTTCCTTTGGACACGTTAATTACTGCTTCAATCAAAGTTTGAAGTTCATATCCATACGGTATTCCATAGATTCGCACGCCATAGTCTTTTCTTCCTATAATAGCTAACGCTGGAATCTTATCAATTCCATATTCCTTTGCTTTTGCAGCGTCTGCAACAAAATCGTAAATTTCAGTTGTTATTTTGTTGTCGAGGGTAGCTAGTTCTTGGGCAAGTTTTCTTGTGTCCGAGCAATATCGACACTCAAATTCTTGTGAAAACATTACTATTTTTACTGGGTCAACTAGTTTTTCCATAAAATCTTTTTTAAGCAACTCTTTTTTATCGTCAGGTAATAGACTCAAACTCTTAACCTCACAAAACACTTACAAATAATGCCTCTATTAGGTAACTTTGTTGTTCCGACATATAACTCTACAGCAACCAAGTGTTTTGGGAACGAAAGTCATATAAGAGTTTTCACGAGTTTTTCTTTGTCAAGTTTTGGAGAAGATGGATATGGTTAAAGTTGCCTTAAAAGATGGAGTTTACTGGGTTGGCGTCATCGATTGGAACATCCGTGATTTCCATGGTTACGTTACCAACAGAGGAAGCAGCTATAACGCTTACTTAATCCAGGATGAGCAAACCGCTTTAATTGACACTGTTAAAAACTCCTTCTCAGATGAACTCATCCAAAAAGTATCTGAATTAACCGCATTTGACAAAATCGACTACATCATCGTTAACCACGTGGAAATGGACCATTCCAGCAGCCTGCCAATAATTTCCAAGCTAGCAAAAAACGCCAGAATCTTCGCTTCTCCAAGAGGAAGAGAAGCATTAATCGACCATTACGGCAGAGAATTTGAAAGGGTCGAAACCGTTAAAACTGGTGATGAAATTAAAGTTGGAAAGAAAACCCTGCGTTTCGTTGAGGCGCCAATGCTACATTGGCCCGACAGTATGTTCACATATCTTGTGGAAGACAAGATCTTAATGCCTAATGACGCTTTTGGCCAACACCTTGCTAGCTCTCAACGCTTTGACGACCAAGTTGATGACCATGTGTTGATGGAAGAGGCCACAATGTACTACTCCAACATACTCATGCCACTGGCACCGCTAATTATACGCAAGATTCAGGAAGTTATTCAAATGGGAATTCCTATCGAAATGATTGCACCAAGCCACGGCGTAGTCTGGCGAAAGGATCCCATGAAAATAATAAATGCTTACATGAACTGGAGTGCAGGAGAAACAAAAAACAAGGCGGTAATTGTTTTTGATACAATGTGGCATAGCACAGACAAGATGGCTCGCGCAATAGCAGACGGCTTAACAAGCCAAGGAGTAGAAGTAAAAATCTTCAAACTACGAGCATACGCAATGTCAGAAGCCATAACTGAAATCCTCGATGCAAAAGCAGTCCTCTTAGGTTCACCGACACTTAACAACTTGATGTTTCCTACTCTTAGCTCATTTTTAACTTACGCGGCTGGTTTAAAACCTAAGGGTAAGCTTTGGGGTTTCTTTGGCTCTTACGGTTGGGGAGGAGGCGCAGTGAAAAGCATGATTAAAACGGCTAAAGAAACAGGCTTTGAAGTTTATGAGCCTGGCGTTGAAGTAAAATTTGTTCCCGATGGCGAAGACTTGAAAAAATGCTTTGAGTTTGGGCAACAAATAGCCCAAAAAATCAAAGTCTAAAATTTTTTAATTTATTTTCATGAATTTTTCTTTGGGTGTAGCACAGATTGGGCATAGATCGGGAGTTGAGCCTTCGAACGTGTTTCCACATACAGGACACACATAATAATCAACATTTGTGAGTTCTTTTTTGTTTTTGAGGGCTTCTATTGCTTTTTGATAAAGATTTGCGTGGATTTGCTCAACCTTGTTTGCGTAGTCAAAACTTAACAATGCTGGTTTGTTGGCTTCATTTTTGGCGTCAATGATGAAATCAGGATACATTTTCTTGAACTCGTAGGTTTCGCCTGAAACAGCCGTACCAAGGTTATCAAGGGTTGATTTGACTTGACCAGTTACTCGAAGGTGGTTTAATGCGTGGACAGTTTCTGCTTCCGCCGCAGCTCTGAATAGTTTAGCGATTTGTTTAAGTCCTTCTTCATCGGCTTTCCTAGCGAAGGCCAAATACATTCTGTTAGCTTGAGATTCGCCTGCGAAAGCAGCTTTAAGGTTTTCATCAGTTTTAACCATAAAATTCACTAAACAAATAAATAGAAAAAGTAAGTTATAAGCTATACCATGCCTTCTACAACTGAAAAATAAAAGCTATCAAAATCGATATTCACGCAAATAACCGAGTTTTTAGAGCTCTAAAAAATACTTAAGGCAAAGTATATTAATTGTTTTTTGCTTTGGAAGTATTAGATTTTTGGTGAAATTTTATGGAGAAAATAAAATCATTTACCCTACCAAAACTACCATATGATTACAGTGCTCTTGCACCCTACATTTCAGAGCAGCAACTAAAACTCCACCATGACAAACACCACCAAGCGTATATAAACGGTGCAAACGCAATCTTCGAAAAACTAGACAAAGCCCGAAGCGAGAATGCGGATGCTGACATGAAAGCCATGCTAAAAGACTTATCTTTCAACGTTGGCGGACATCTTTTGCATACTACTTTCTGGGAAAATATGGCGCCAGTAGACAAAGGTGGAGGAAAACCCGGCGGAGAAGTGGCCGATATGATTGATATGGGCTTTGGAAGTTTTGAGAGATTCAAAAAAGAATTCACAACAGCTGCCACAAGCATTGAAGGATCAGGTTGGGCAGCTTTAGCTATTCACCCATGCATTGGAAGACCGCTCATAATGCAGATCGAAAAACACAATGTAAACGTTTACCCAACATTCAATATCCTTATGGTTCTTGACGTTTGGGAACATGCATATTACCTAGACTACAAGAACGAGCGACCGAAATTTGTTGAAGCCTTCTGGAATTTAGTCAACTGGGATAAAGTAAACAGAAATCTCAGCCTCTTCAAATGAGGCTTCCCTCTAACTTTTTCTCCATTATCTACAAAAATTAAGAATCCTGTTTGTAAAAAACCATACTCTACATTTATTCTGACTAATTGAAGAACCGCTCTATTTTCCGCCTTCTATTTTTTTAAGCAAGTCCGTTTGCCTTTTAGTACATTCTCGCGTAATACCTTTTTGAAGATAAATGGATATTGCAGCAATACTTTTGG
This sequence comes from Candidatus Bathyarchaeota archaeon, assembly GCA_963831895.1. Lineage (GTDB taxonomy): Archaea > Thermoproteota > Bathyarchaeia > Bathyarchaeales > Bathycorpusculaceae > Bathycorpusculum. The sequence goes on along the minus strand of CAWHSD010000019.1, from coordinate 31,422 downwards.
TTGGATCGTTTCTCATACTAATAGAATATAAGTGAATCAATTTAGTCCCAACGATATCTTTCGAAATCTGACCTTTAGTTAGACTTAATGCGAGTGAAATAGCATCGTTAATCGAACCGCCGGCCGCCACTATTCTAATTTCATTCAATTTTGCCAGACGCAAAAGGCTTATTGTCAAAAGACGTTCCATAGTGGCCGCTCTGCTAACACTAATTGTCTGCTCCTCAACGTCTTCCATTTCTTGTTCTTCTTGTTTAGCTAATGCAGCATAATCCCCTGCCTTTTTTTGCGTGAGATGCACTGAAATGGCTGAGGTTTTGCCAAGATCTGGAACTTCAATATTTGTGATGCAAATGTCATCGATATAGACTTTGGCAATTTCAGTTGCCATATTTATTGCTGAACAAGCTAAAAAAATGCCTTCACTTAATCCGACTATGTCAACTTCACCGGCTTCCATTATTCCAGAGATTAATTCTTCAACAACATCTGTAGTTTTTGATGAAGCATCAGATGGCCAAATAACTATAATCTTGTCTTTTGATTCTTGACTCATTATGGTACACTTGGCAATTATTTGGAGCCTCTGCTAATATAATACTTTCACTAAAAAGGTCAGGTTCAAGCTAACTGATTGAATTAAGGTGATGGAGTTATCTTTATCGCTTGAGCAGGGCATTGCATCTCGCAAGCTAAGCATTGTATGCAATCTTTTTCACGTGCAGGATCAGATTTTCGTTCAGAAACAGGATGCCCGGGAGAATCGGCCCAATCATATAGCGAAACAGGGCAAACATCAATACATACTCCATCTCCAACGCAAACATCCCAATCTACAGCGCTGAATGTTCCGTGGATACCTAGTTTTTGCGGAGGTTCTACTGGTCCCCAGACTTTGTGGCCGTTATGTTCACTTACAACTTGTCGTTTAGTTTGAAAATCAGGGTCAATTGGCAAAAAAATTTCACCATAAATACTTCAGGAACCCGCAAATATTAGGTTTTCTCCTGGTTAAAGACGCAAAACATTTTGAGGTAATCAATATAATATAGAGTGGTTCGCATGAGTAAATATTATTTGCCCATTGGCATGAGATACGCTACGTTGGAAGAAAGAAAACAGTTCTACGCTCATGAATTTAGTCCTCAAAAGACCTTTGAATGGTTTAAGGGAATGTTTGGCAACGTAAAATTTGCAGTAATTATAGGCAGGCATACAAACATTTTCCCTGAGAAATACAAAGAAGATTCCTTGACCACGATAATAATTGATGATTACAAAAATCTCGAAGACCTTCAAGAACAAATCCTTGAATTCTTACCGGAAGCAGTGTATTATGATCGAAATACATACGATGCCAACAACCATAAACTCGGTCAAGAATTGGCTTTTGACCTTGACCCAGAAAACATAACATGCCCAATTCACGGCAGTCTAGCGGATAAAATGAAGCGTCAACAGGGATTAAGTTTTTGCGAGGTTGAACTTGAAATGGTTAAACAGGAGGCAATTGGACTATACGATTTTCTGGAGACACGTTTTTATGATTTAAGAGTTGTCTATTCGGGACGAGGCTACCACATGCACGTTTTAGATGCAAAAGCATTTTCCCTAAACACCAAAGAGCGGCTCGAAATTGCCCAGCAAGCAAAACATTCAGGCTTTCACATTGACGAATGGGTTACATCAGGCGAATATCGTTTAATTCGATTACCCTACAGCCTCAACGGTTTAGTGTCAAGAATAGCATTACCACTAAAAAAGAATGAATTGGAAAGCTTTAACCCCGTACTCGACGAACGGTGCTTACCAAAATTTCTAAGCAAAGAAGCTACTTCTTGACTTCTTTAGCTTTCTTTTCTTTTTTACTGTAGTAAGCTTGTTTTTTCTTTTCTTCTTCTGCTGTAGTCGGTTTTTTAGCCATAAAAAATTCCCTAAAAAGTAATATCTTAGAGACCCTTAAAAGTTTTTTCAACAATAGAAGTCTTGAAAAGTTTATTTGGTTTTAATTACTAAATTTAATTTGTGTTGAGGCTTATTAATGGAGCAATTTGATGTTTTAGTTATCGGTTCGGGTTCAGGAATGCTGGTTGCCGCTGCAGCTGTGGATCGAGGATTTAAGGTTGCTTTGGTTGAGCAGGGCAAAATGGGCGGAACATGCATAAACGTTGGGTGTGTGCCATCGAAGATGCTGATTTACCCCGCAGACATCATTGCTACACTCAAAGAAGCCGACAAACTAGGCATCAACGTCAAGATCGATTCGATTGACTTCAATAACATAATGCGCAGGATGCATGAGCTTGTTAATCATGACTCTGGAATTCAAGCAGCTGCAGTGGAAATCACACCTAACTTGACTTGGTTTAAGCAACAAGGCGAATTCATATCCGATTACACTATGCAGGTGGGTACCCATACCATTACTGCAAAAGTGATTTTCATCGTTTCAGGCGCACGCTCCACTGTTCCACTGATAAAGGGTTTAGAAAATGTTAGTTACCTAACAAGCGATTCGGTTTTAGAACTGCAAACGCAACCGAAAAACATCATAATTGTGGGCGGAGGCTACATTGGAATGGAGTATGGACACTTCTTCTCAACGATTGGAACAAAAACAACGATAATTCAACGCCCACACTACATTATCCCTGAAGAGGAAACAGAAATTAGCGACTTACTTAAAAAAGAATTGGAAAAACGGATGGAAATCTTCACGGGTTACGAAGCCCTCGAAGCCAAGCAAGAAGGTACAAATAAGACAATCATAGCCAAAAACCGCCAAGACGGTAGCATACGGGAATTCTCAGCTGAAGTATTAATGTTTGCTGTAGGAAGAGTATCTAACGCCGACCTGCTGAAAACTGAAAAAACGAGTGTAAGACTCGACGATCAAGGCTTCATACAAGTTAACGAATATCTGGAAACGAGTAAAAAAAACATTTTTGCATTTGGCGATTGCATCGGAAAACAAATGTTTAAGCACGTAGCAAATTATGAGGCAGGAGTGGCTTGGTACAACAGTATCCATGACCACAAAGCAAAAGTGGATTTTTCAGCGGTGCCCCATGCAGTATTTACTCGTCCGCAGGTTGCCTCAGTCGGTTTAAAGGAGGAAGAAGCTAAGCAGAAGTTTAAGATTTTAGTCGGATTATCGCTCTACAAAGAGACTGCGATGGGTGCGGCGATGGGGTTTCCTGAAGGCTTCGTGAAAGTCATAGTTGAACAGAAAACAAACAAAATTTTAGGCGCCCACATCATCGGTCCTGAAGCCTCGGTGCTTATTCAAGAAATCGTCAATGCGATGGTCTCGGGAAAAGGGGATTTTACGCCAATAACTCAAGGCATGCACATTCACCCTGCCCTAAATGAGGTTGTGCAGAACGCTTTTGGGAACCTACACGAGCATGAACGTGAACACTAAATTTGGGTAATCTAAACAGTTATATTTGGCTTAAAGAAGATTTTATTGGTGAGATTTTTAATATGCAATTCACTAAGGTTTCTGGTACAAAAAAAAATCATAAAGTTACCGTCTATGCTTTAAGCACTTGTGTTTGGTGCAAAATGACAAAGCAGTACCTTAACGAAAATGGTATTGAATACGAATATGTTGATGTCGACTTACTCGATAACAACGATAAAAGCAGGGTTCATTCAACCATCATCAGCAAAGGCGGCGCCTTAAGTTACCCTACAACTATAGTAGATGACAAAACCCTAATTATGGGTTACCGAAAAGACCTGCTCAAAGAGGCACTGGGTCTTTGACTACTCTTGAACAGGTTCGCAAGAGAGCAGAAGCAGACGCAAAAACATACGGATATTATCTTACGCCTCAAAATGACCTTTTACAAATGTTCATTGAAGGATTAAAGACAAACGAGGAACGTTACGGTTACCCCTCCTGCCCTTGTAGATTGGCAACAGGCAATTTAGAGATTGATCGAGACATCATTTGCCCCTGCGACTACCGCGACCCCGACGTCGCTCAATATGGTGCATGTTACTGCCGATTATACGTTAACAAAACCGTTTTTGATAGCCAAAATCTGCCCGAAGTTCCAGAACGTCGACCCATAGAAAAACAAGAAAGAGCATATGGAACCCAAATAACTACACAATCACCCCCACAGACGCCTCAAGAAAACCCCACACAAACAGCTGCTAACCCTCAACCTCAAAAGGTAGAGATAAAAAAGAAGTTATGGTACTGCAAACAATGCGGCTACGTGGTTTATCGTGAAGATCCACCATACGTTTGCCCAATCTGCAAAGCAAAAAAGGAAATGTTCGCAGAAATAGATGCCAAAGTTGAATTCAAAGGCTAATTATTTTTCTATTTCTATTTCGATTTTTTTCCAATCCTCTTTTATTCCACGCAAAGAAGTCACAGCACCAGTTACGGTTCCACTCATGATTTTTTCGACGAATTCGTTTAGAGGAATTTCTTTACCGTCCACTTTTAGTTTTAGACTCAACTTTTTCACCTATGTTGTTTTGAACTAGATGGATTAAAGGTAAAAAGTTTTACGCAACAATTTAAATCTATTTTCGAGCAATTCTGCTGTTGTTTGTCGAAGGCAACGGTGACTCTTGCAGAGTCCACATGTTTTCATTTAAAACTTATTCAATATATTTTCAATTTAGTCAATATTATTAAATATTGCATAATTTTAAACAGTATTTGCTTTATATTTTCAAATAACTTCAATTCTTTTTACAATTGTTCAGTATACAAAAGCATCTCCCAACACACTTAAAACTTTTTAGTTAACTTTAATCATTATAAATCATCAGACTTCTTGGAGAAACGATAATTTGAAAACACCAGAAATATACCTTGAACCAAAACAACGCACAGAAAAAATAATCGAATTCCTTGAAAGAGAATATCCAAATGCTAAAACAGCCCTTAACTTCACTAATCCTCTCGAAATTCTGTTAGCCACCATTCTCTCAGCTCAAACAACTGACATAACAGTTAACGCAGTAACAAAAAACTTGTTCACAAAATATCATACTGCTGAAGACTACGCTAATGCAGACATAGAAGAATTGGAACAGATTATTCACTCCACTGGTTTTTACCATAACAAAGCCAAAAACCTTCAGAAATGTTGCCAACTCCTTGTAGAAAAATTTCAGTCCCAAGTTCCAAAAACTATGGAAGAGTTGCTTGAGCTTCCAGGAGTTGCACGCAAAACCGCTAACATTGTTTTGTACAATGCATATGGGAAAACTGCAGGTATAGCAGTAGACACTCACGTAACAAGACTCTCGCAGCGACTTGGATTAACCCAACAAAAAGACCAAAATAAAATAGAAAAGGACCTAATGCAGATCACACCTAAAGAAAAGTGGATGCCTCTAACTGACTTACTGATCTTTCACGGCAGAAAAGTATGCACAGCCAAAAAACCTCGTTGCGAAGTCTGCATCTTAAACAAGATTTGCCCCTCAGCCTTCACTTTCAGTTAGAACATTACCCATTTATGCAAAATTTCACTTTTCATATTGTAGACTGATTTTTATGGTAAGCCAAGTTCAAATTGGAGATAAGGCACCGGATTTCACCCTGCCCGACACAGACATTAAACCCAGAAGCCTTCCATGAGTTCTTGGGAAAAAAAGTTATATGCAATTTCTTTGTTGGCGCTCTCACCACAACATGCACAAAGGAAGTCTGTACTTTCCGCGATTCCATGGCACGATTTTAAGTGATTATAGGCGCGACGTAATCAAGCAATGGGGTTTGGAGTTATATGATTTTGCTGGGCTTAAGGGATATACTGTGCTAAACGTTCAATCTTTGTTCTTGATGAATAAGGCATTGTGAGGCATGTTTGGGTTTCTGAGGATCCTTCTATTGAAAAGAAATACGACGAAATACAGAAGGCTCTAGAGCAAATTCAATAGGAACAAATAATTCTTTTTTATCTTTTGTGGGTTCTTTTTAAGCACTAAATGACATCCGTTATGAATCTGTCTTCGAAAGAAGATTGAGAAATTAAAAGGCTCTCGCTATCCTATTGCACGCTTCAACTATGCGTTCCTTGGGTTGCGTGAATGTTATTCTTGCGTAGCCTTCACCGTATTTTCCAAAACCATCGCCAGGTGTCACTGCCACGCCGACATCAAGCAGTTTTGCAACGAATTTCATTGAGTCGCATTTACAGTTGACCCAAACATAGAATGTTGCCTTCGGCTTCTCAACTTCATAGCCAAGTGTGCAAAGTGTTTTAACAAGTAAGTCTCGGCGTTCCTGCAAAGTCTGGTTATTTTGTTTCAAGAAATCAGGAGCTTCGCGGCTTCTGTAGGATGAAAGTGCTTTTATCGCGACTTTTTGAGTATAAACTGGTGGTCCGCTATCGATCTGTGTTTTTACCTTAGTTAAGCCTGCAACAAGTCGCTTGTTCCCAACGGCAAAACCAATCCGATCACCTGTCATGTTAAATGTTTTGGAAAGGGAATGAAACTCGATAGCAACATCTGTGCCACCATCAACTTCCAATATGCTAGGAGCGCGATAACCATCGTAGGTGACTTCTGAATAGGCATTATCATAGCATAGCATCAAATTGTTGTCTTTAGCGAAATCAACAGCTTCTTTGAGGAATTTCTTGTCAATTGTTGTAGCAGTTGGGTTATTTGGGTAATTTAGAAACATCATTTTGGCGTTATCGGTTTTGATTGTATCAAAGTCGGGTTTGAAACCGTTCTCTTCCAGTAATGGCATTGGTACGGTTATACCGTCGCAAAGGATTGTGCTACCCTGGGCGTAAACTGGATATGCTGGGTCAGGTACCAAAACTCGATCACCGGGGTTAATGAATGCTCTGGCAATGTTGGCAATGCCCTCCTTCGAGCCCAAAAGTGCGACAACTTGGTCCTGATGTAAGTCTACATTGAAACGTTTCTTGCACCACGCTGTGACTGCTTCTCTGAAGTCTGGTTCACCTTGACTAAAAGAATAGTTGTGGTTCTTCAGATTGCTTACTTCTTCTATGAGCGATTCGATGATGAATGGTGGCGGTGGAAGGTCAGGGTCGCCTATGCTTAGTGATATCAAGTCAATACCACAAATTTTCTTTTCTCGGGTAAGTTTTTCAAGTTCAGCAAACAGGTATGGTGGTAACCGCTTAATTCGGTCTGAATAATCAAACGTCATTAGTTATAACTCCTTGAATAGTTTGCCTTCGTAGACTTTCTCGGCTTCTCCAGTGAGGAAAATTGTTTCATTTACTTCCACTTGCAGGTTACCGCCCAACACGTGAACAGTGACTTTGTTGCCGACTTTTCCAAGTTTGTTTGCAGCCGCTACTGCTGCACAGGTTCCTGTACCGCATGCCAAGGTTTCTCCGCAACCACGTTCCCAAACTCGAACATTCATCTCGTTCTCGTTGAGGACCTCGACAAACCCAACGTTTGTTCGTTTCGGGAAATCCTTGTGATTTTCAATTTTTGAACCGATCTCTCCAACTGGAAAACAATCAATGCAATCAACGAAAATTATACAATGAGGGTTACCCATTGAGAGACAGGTGACCTTGAATTTTTCACCGTCAACATGTAGGTCAGTGTCGATGCATGTGCCTTTCCCCTTCATCGGTAGTCTGCTTCTTTCCCAGTTCGGCTCACCCATATCTACCTTAACGGCGGCGACTTCTGATTCCTTAATGGTTAACCACACATGTTTAATGCCTGACAAAGTCTCAACTAAAAACTCATCCTTGTTAATTATGCCGTTTTCATAACAGTACTTACTGAAACATCGTATTCCGTTTCCACACATTTCCGCTTCACTACCATCTGCGTTGAAAATCCGCATCTTCGCATCAGCAATAGTAGATTTAGAAACCAGCAGAAGCCCATCAGCACCGACAGAGAAGCGCCTGTCACATATCTTCTTTGCCAACTCAGCAGAATAATCATTAGTGATTTTTTGGTCTCTATTATCAATGACAATGTAATCGTTGCCTAACCCGTGCATTTTCCAAAAATGCATATGTTCACTCTACCATCCGCTGACTATACATCAAATCACTTATTTGCTCGCGTTGCCTAACCAACACCGCTTTGCCCTGCCTTATCATGACTTCTGCTGCTCTTGGACGAGAGTTGTACTGTGAACTCATGCTGAAACCATATGCGCCAGCGTTAAGGATAGCTAGGAAATCGCCTTCGGCAACACTTGGAAGAAGTCGGTCTTTAGCCAATAGATCACCTGATTCGCAGATTGGACCCACTACATCGTAAGTTTCTTTATCTGCCTGGGCAACCTTATTGGCGACAAGGATTTGATGGTAGGAACCATACATTGTTGGGCGCACAAGGGTGTTGAATCCCGCATCTACTCCTACAAACTTCTTGGAGGGAGTTGTCTTGATGGTATTAACGCTGGTTAGCAGGATGCTTGCATCGCAAACAAGATATCTTCCCGGTTCAATACATAAGAACGGCTTTCCAAGACCATATTCTTTTACTTTGCTCTTAAATGGAGTGACAATTTTATTGGAGAATTCTGTTAAATCAACGGATTTGTCCTCTGGTTGATATGGAACTCCGAGTCCACCACCAATATCAATGAATTCAAAGTCAATGCCCACTTCGTCGTGCACTCGCTTGGCTATACTAAGGAGTTTTTCCACTGCCAATGAGTACGGTTCAATATCTAGAATTCCTGAGCCAATATGCATGTGAATACCGAAGCGTTCAACTCTTGCCCTTTTTGCTGTTGCATAAGCCTTTATAGCGTCGTCTTCCCAGAGCCCAAACTTTGATTCGGGACCTGCTGTGATGCAGTGACTATGATGACCAGCACCGATTTCAGGGTTAACACGAACTGAAATGACTGGAGGCACGGTAAACTTTAGTAACCTATCTAACTCTGATTGTGAATCCACGTTAACTGTGATGTTTGCATCGGCTAACATTTTTAATTCGTCGTCTCTTACACTTGTGCCCGTAAATAAAATCCTGTCAGGTGTGTATCCGCTGCTTAGACCCATAAATACTTCGCCTGGACTCACGGTATCTAAGTAGGCTCCTTCTGACTGTAGAATCCTAAGAACAGTCAGGTTACTGTTGGCTTTGGCCGCATAATAGATCCGCAGATGCTTGTAATTACCAATTAAAGCATTGTGAAGGCGGTTGTAGTTGTCTCTAATTCGCTTCTCGCTTAGCACGTACAGTGGTGTATCGTATTTTTCAGCTAATTCCTTTGCTGAAAAGCCGTCAAAGAAAAGGTTACCTTTTCGGTCTTCTAAGGGTTCACGAAGCTTTCTTTTAACCATCCACTTGCACCAGACTCGATTGTATTTGTTGGAACCGCATTTAAGCTAAACCTGTAGCCACATACAATTCAGCGCTCAGAATACCTCCGCCTGCTGCGCCACGAACCGTATTGTGTCCAAGGCACATGTACTTGAAGGTCATAATCGGATCCTTACGAATTCTACCGACGACAACGTTCATCCCACAGCCTGAGTCCCTATCAAATCGTGGTTGAGGTCTATTCTTCTCGTGGCGAACAATTATTGGGTTTGCCGGAGCAGACGGCAACTTCAGAAGTTGGGGTGCACCCTTGAAATCCTCAAAGGCTGCTTCGATTTGTTCAATTGAGGGGGCTTGGTCTAATTTTACGAATATTGATTCTAAGTGTCCATCTTTTACTTGGACGCGATTGCAGCTTGCGGTAATTTGGAAATCAGCATTTTGAACTCCTCGCCCAGTATAGGTTCCCAAAATCTTTAGTGCTTCTGTTTCCATTTTTTCTTCTTCTCCGGAAATAAAGGGAATTACATTGTCAATTATATCCAACGAAGCAACGCCAGGGTATCCTGCACCGCTCAACGCTTGCATAGTGGTTACAACAACCTGTTTTAAACCAAATTGCATTAGTGGTTTTAACGTAATCGCCATTTGGATAGTGCTACAGTTCGGATCAGTAGAGATAAATCCTTTCCAACCTCTAAGTTGCTGTTGAAATTTAATTAACTCGGTGTGGTCTGGATTGATTTCTGGAATTATAAGCGGCACATCTTTTTCCATTCGGTGTGCACTTGCCTTGCTAAAAACCGGGTATAAAGCCGCAAATTCCGATTCAACTGCTCCCGCTAAATCTCCAGGGATCGATGAGAAAACCAAGTCCACGTTACCTGCTTTTTCTACAGATGCCACGTCAGCATTAACTACTGGCATTTCAGCGATTTCCATTGGTAGTTTAGATTCCATCAGCCAGTTGCAGGCGTCTTTGTATTTTTTGCCTGCTGAACGCTCTGAAGCGGCAAGTACCTCAATTTCAAACCATGGGTGTCCTTGTAAGAGTTGAATATACCGTTGTCCAACGGCACCGGTTGCGCCCAAAATGGCGACTTTACGTTTATTCTGCATGGGTTGTTTCTTCCTTTGCTCTTTTCACTCTGTTCTTGCTTCATAAAAAAGTTAATGGTTTTTCAAATTAAGATAATCCTAAAACATCAGACATATCAAAAACTTTAGGCTCATTTTGCTTACTTAACCATTCTGCAGCGTATACAGCTCCTTGAGCAAAAACATTACGCGAAAAAGCTGTATGTTCAAGACGCAACATTTCGTATGGGCCTGCAACGACTACGTTATGGATTCCTGGGACTCCGCCAACACGCATTGAAACCGATTCAAGTTCAGCGGGCTGCCGTGGACTGATGCCTTCTCTGCTGTAAACAGTCTTTGTATAATTTCGAGTTTGAGATACTATTTGCTCAAGCTTTTTAGCCGTTCCGCTAGGCGCATCTTTTTTACCTGCGTGGTGGATTTCGCTTAGACTGAAATCGTACCCTTGTGGAAACACTTTGAGCGACTCTGTCAACTTGAAGAGGATGTTGACACCTACACTGTAATTCGGAGAAAATACGCATGGAACTTTACCCGACATTGCAGCCATTACTTGTTTGTTTTGTTCTGGATTAAAGCCTGTTGTCCCGAGAATAATGCGTTTCCCAAGGTTTGCAACAGTCGGGATGCTTATGACTTCGGCAGCTGGTTCAGTAAAGCTCACATATACGTCAGCATCTCTGACAGCTTCATCTAATTTTTCGGAGCTTAGAATTTCGGTGTCGGAATTTGCAATACCCAGTTCGCATAGCTTTTTTCCTATGCATAATGAGTTTGGTGATTCCGTAGCACCTACGATTACATGTCCTTTTGCAGTGGCTTCTGAAATGATAGCATTTCCCATTCTTCCTGCTGCACCAGCTACACAAAACTTAAGCATAAAAAAGCCCCTCTAAATATTTCTCATTGTAAAGTCGTTCTTTTAGGTCGATGCCAAAATAATCAACGAGTGGCTTGAAAATTTGTGGGTTACTTTCGTAAACCTTTCTCGCGTTTACCAAGACTATGTCTATTCCGTTTCGTGTCATTTTTCCCAGTGGTTGTCTGCAGGGTCCTGACGGCATTCCCAATATGTTCATCAGGGTCTTGCAGGCAAGCGGGTTGCGGGCTTTGCATGTTACTGGACCATATGGTGTTTGTTCTTGTGTTTTCACAGTGACGATGTTGAAGAGAGGTTGGAGTGCTTGGGAAATTACGCTGGCAGCCTCCTCATTACCATCCAAAACATAATGTACCATGTCTACAACGGCACCGGGGGCAATGTTGGAAACTACAGATATGACACCACTTGCATCGATATCTGGGGAAATCATCATCGTGAATGTTTTGTCGTCGTCTCCTGAGAGAATATCAAAATCTTTTCCGCAGACTTGCCTAGTTAACTCCATGTTCTTCAAATCACCCGTAGCTTCTTTTACGCAACGAACGTTCGGGTATTTTTTATTGAGGATTGCAAGGTCTTGGGGAAAAAGTTGAGTGCCGGTCCTACCTGGAATAATGTAAGGTATAACTTGTACTTCTGGAAACTGACTTGCTATGGGTTCTATGTATTCTCTTCGAATTTCCATTGAGCTCGGACCGTTGTAATATGGGTCGACAAGAAGAACACAGTTTATGCCTGCATTCTGGGCGTGTTCTGTGCCATCAATTGCTTCTTGAGTTGAGTTACTACCCGTACCCGCAATAGTCAGACATCTATTACTGGAATACTCGTGAACTTTTTCGATGACTTTGCTATGCTCGTTCCAATCTAGAGTTGGACTTTCACCCGTTGTTCCTACAGCTAGTAAGCCTTTGACGCCGTTTCTTATTTGGAAATCCACTATTTCGTGTAACCCATCATAATCGACTTGGCGATTATTGTTCATGGGAGTTATTAATGCAGTGTAACAACCGCTGAATATCACCATTTCAAGTACCTCTTTATAGATGGTGAACATTGGCGAGTAGAATATTTAAGTGTTACGTTTTACACACTATTTTTACTAAAATCGTAAAAAAACAATCATAGACGAACTAAATCCCTCTACAAGCATCATTTTTCAGAAGCAATCAAAGACACAACATAATAAGCAGTAAAAGCGCCTCCATCAAATCCATAAATCTCCTTCAAATAACCAACCGCATCCTCAAGAACTACGGCTGAAGGAATAACGGCCTTAAAATTATCTAACCTCAAAATGTCCGCAAGCTTTCCACATTCTTTCTTTACGATCTTTAACCTCAGAATTCTAGGACCTGACTGGAAAACAGCAATCTCGCCAGGTTTAGGGTTACCTTTTCTGACGTCAATTGTTTTTTGGCCTTGCGATAGCCATTGGAATACTTCTTTTTTTGCAAAGAACAAGGGCAAGTGTTGAGCACCGAAAAAGTGCTTGAGCAACTAGAAGATAAGTCTTCAGTAGAAAATCAAACATCAAAAAAATTTAAATTAGAAAAATAGGTTGAGCCGTAGAATACTTATCGCTACTTTACCCTTTGCCTTTCTCTTCTTTACCGAAGTATTTAGTCCACTTTAGTTTACGTGCGTCGCGTTTGAATGCTATGCTGCTTTTCTTGCATTTGCTGGAATCGAACCATAGGATTGAGCCGTCGTTTTTAACGAACATCATGCCTGTGCCAGCTGGGAAATCAGCACCACAGAACGAACATTTTCTAGGTTTTGGCATGACAAATTCTCCAGGTTATCTTGTAATTTTCTTAGCTTCTCTTTCTGTTTCTCGCAGCATCAGAATATCTTGTGCGCGCACTGGTCCTTTAACGTTGCGTGTTATGATTCTTCCTTTGTCTTTTCCTTCCATTATTCGGACGCGCACTTGCGTGATTTCGCCAGTTACGCCTGTGCGACCTATGACTTGTATGACTTCTGACGGAATTAGTTCTTCAGCTGCGTCTTTACTCATTACTGAGTTCCTCGTTTAACCTGATCGATTCTTGTGACGATTTCTTTGAGTAAGCCTGCTGCTTCTCCTTCTCTTATTATACATGCTGCAGCACATGGAACATCGATACCTATGGATTTTCCGAGTTGTTCTTTGCTTGGTACAAACACGTATGGAATTTTTCTTTCGTCGCAGAGTAATGGTAGATGTGCTATTACTTCCGGTGGGTCAACATCTTCAGCTATTACCACAAGTTTTGCTTGTGAGCGTTCAACAGCTTTTGTTGCCTCATTTGTTCCTTTCCTAACAGATCCTGATTTTGAAGCAATCGTTAGGGCTTCATAGGCTGCATCTACGATTTCTTTTGGTACTTCATATTTTACGTAAAATGGTTTAGACATATTTCTTAGCCTCACCCTTTTAAGGCAGAATCTTATCCGCACTTCTTATTTAAGAATCTTTCTCCCTAAAAAACAGGCTTGTACTTTCAGCTTATAAACTATTTAGAAAACTTTATATAAACTGTTACGGCTTCCTACATGTTTTTCGAGAAGGGGAATTGCGTTTGCAAAGATTGGGCAAAGTTTCAAATGTAACTCCATCGCGAAACATGGTGGTAAAAACAGAAAACCCCCCGAAAATGGGTTTTGAAGTTGTCGATGAAAACTTAAATGTTGTTGGCAAAGTTTTTGACATAATAGGCCCTGTCTCAGCACCTTATGCAGTAATTAAACCGAACATAAAGGACCCTGAGAAAATAGTGAATAAACCAGTGTACTTGCTTCTCTCGAAAACAAAAAGGAGCAAAAGATGATGAGTAGAGCCAGCAAGTTAACGCAACCAATTAATCAAGACCAAACTACCCCCAAAGCCGAACCAGCCAAAGTTCAAGTATGCCCCGAATGTGGAAGCACCCGACTTATGCGCGATTATGAATGCGCTGAAATAGTATGTATGGACTGCGGTTTCGTTGTGGCAGCCAAAATAGCTGACCGTGGACCTGAATGGAGAGCTTTTGATGATGAGCAAAGATCAAAGAGAACCCGTGTTGGAGCACCCCTAACATACACCATTCACGATAAGGGATTGTCAACAACTATAGATTGGCATGATCGAGACATTTACGGCAAAAGTCTCTCGCCAGGGCAGAAAGCCCAAGTATATCGTCTGCGAAAATGGCAGCGGCGCATCAGGGTATCAGATGCAACTGAACGGAACCTGGCATTTGCACTCTCAGAAATCACAAAGATTTCCAATAACTTAAATCTTCCAAAGAACATCCTTGAAACAGCCTCAGTTATTTATCGTAAAGCAGTAAAAGAGAAACTTATTCGAGGCAGATCAATTCAAGGAGTCACCTCAGCCGCGATTTATTTAGCATGCAGGCAATGCGGTTTACCCCGAACCTTGGATGAAATTGCTCAGTGCTCTGGAGTTAACAAAAAAGAGGTAGGACGAAGCTATCGTTTTCTAATCAGAGAATTAAACTATTCAATACCGCCACTGCGCCCAAGCCAGTACATAACAAAGTTCTCAAACCAACTTACAATGCAGGGAAAAGTCGAGGAAATTGCTCACAAAATCTTGGCTTCAGCAAAAGAGCTAAAACTCACTTCAGGCAGGGGACCAACAGGTATTGCAGCAGCAGCAAGTTATGTTGCATCAGTCTTAACTGGTGAGAGAAAGACACAAAGAGAAATCGCCGAGATTGCACAGGTTACAGAGGTCACTATCAGGAACAGGTACAAGGAACTTGTTGAACGCTTAATGTTCCAAATAAGCATCTAACCACGCCAAGATTTTTTAAATTTTTAAGGCTAACGTATGGCTAATTCTGGCGAAAAAAATTCCAACCTTCCAAGAATCGAAGAGTCAATTGCAAAAATCGAAAAAATCCTTTTAAGCCTTAAACAGAACCTTTGCAATCTGCATCAGAAAATAGAGATAATTGATTCAAAGCCTGAATTTCAACGCATCATAAAGATTTATAAAAATGATATTGAAACAAGAGAAAGTGAGCTAGAAGCTGAAGTTAAATGGTTGAGGGAAGAAATAAAATCCATCCGTGACCTTTTGGGATTAAAGCTGCAGAACAATAACTCAGGCAAATCTTAATTAATAATAAGTAATTTTTTTAAGTATGCAAGTCGCTAATCCTAAGTTATGCCCTATAAATTTACTTTCGACCTCTCAAAGGTCCCGCGCTTCTTCTTCACTGAAATCGCTTTGATTAGTTACCAGAAGGGCATGCACAAAAGCTTCCTGTCAACGCTTAATGATTTGATTCTTAAATTTAAAATTCAGGAGGCAACTGGACTAAACCTTTCGGACGCAGTCGCTTTGCTTCAGGACCTAATTGATTTGCAAGCGATTAATAGTTTGGAGAGAGGCAGATTTTTACAAACCAAGAAGAGGGCTTTGTTTCTTCCACATTGCTCACGAAAATTCATGGATGGTCGTTGTAAAGCAGTATTCAACCCTGACATTCCGTGTTACAATTGTATGCATTGTTCTGACGATTGTATGGTTAACAAGGCAGATCAATATGCGAGAAAGAAGGGTTATGACGTTTTCTTGTTGCCTGGAGGTTCCTGCATACCTAAGATTATCAAAAATAGTCGTTATGAAGGCATTGTTGGGGTGGCGTGTGGGGAAGAAATGAAAATTATGGGTCCGCTCATAAATGGCATGAACATAACAGGGCAAGGCATACCTTTGTTAAAGAATGGGTGTGCATGCACTGTCTTTAATATGGAAACGCTCAGAAAAGTTCTATAGTTCACTTAATTGTGGATTGAGTATTAACAAAGCTTATAATGTTTAACCATGTCAGTGAGTATTGTCTGATATTTATGCCAGAGAAAAAAGCGCCACAAAAATTGTTCCGAACCGGCGAGAAATGCCCTGAATCAGGCTTGTATGAACATTTCTGTAAAAGTAAAGGTGAAAAGGCTCGTATTCCTTTGTCTAAAACTGAGACTTTTCCGCCGTGCAGAACTTGCGGTTCGGTTAAATGGGTTTTAGTTATGGCAGCATAAATTGTGGCTAATTCTAATCGGTGTTTATTTTAACATTTTTGGCTTGTTTTAGGTTCTCAGTCTTTTGATTGTGGACATATACAGGGTAGGTCTAGTTTGAGTGGCGGCTTCTTTTATTGTTTTCAGAGATGCTTCAGAATAAGTGGTCTACAACAAAAAAGGATGCTTGAAGAGTAGTGCCTTTTTTTACAATGTTGAATAAAAAAAGTAAATCTTTTTACTTCACTATTTCACGTTTCTTCCAGCGCAGGTTCTTGCCCTTGCATTTTCTGCATTTTAGCGCTGTTGCAGCATTACGAGAGCCACAGTCCCTGCAGATTTTCATGTACAAGCGGTGTTCTTGTGCTATGGCTTTTTTTACTGGGTCTAATATTGGCATTTTATTGTTAACCTTCCGTTTTGGCTAAGTCTTTGTTGGTTAAGTATCAAATATACCTTTTGTCTGAACTTTTGCATATTGTCAAGAATGTAAAAACACGTTGTTACTTGATCACTTCAATTGTAACGTATGAGCGAGTGTCTTCTATTCCGTCGATGCTGTATAGTTTCTTTAATATTTCATCGAGGTTTTCACGTTCAACAATGATTAAAGCGTCTACTTCGCCTGCTATTCGGAATGCTCTGGAAACTGCTAGCTCATGAATTTGTTCATAAACATGGATGCGTTTTGTAGGTGAAACTTTTAGAAGAATGAAAGCTGGTGTTGTGGATACGCCTAATGCGCTTAATCCTTTCTCTGTTACGTCAATGAAACCTCTTCCTGTGCGAATGTAACCGCGATTTTTGAGTTTGCGCAAATGTACATTTAATGCTTGTCTACTTACGCCCAATTGGTTGGATAATTCGTCTTGTTTTACTCTAAGTGTATATGTGTTTGTGGATTTGCCTTTTTCGTAAAGTGTTTTTAATAGTTGGATTGAACGTTTAGTTAATGGTTCCAATTTTGTCACTTTTGTGTCGTTTTGTTAACGTAAACCTTTACAATAGTTGCAAGCTTCCTTAATAATCTGACTCCTAAATGCTAACTTTATTTCTCAGCTATTAAGCAATAGAAAGATTATATGGTCACATCCAAAATTTGTTTGGTCAAATACAATTGTTTTTCTGAAGAGAAAGCTAAAGACTAAAAATAATAGAGTTTCCAACAACCAATAAAATGTAAAATTACCTACTAAACTCTAATCTAAACCATCAATTTTACTTTCAGCAATTACATAAACTAAACACCACAATGTATTTATTTTGAAAAAAAGCTTAAGTCAAGCCACTTAAAAGTAAACTAGGAGTGAAGCGGAATCGTGACGGAAAATGCCAGTGCAGTGTTAATCGGCAAAAAACCAATAATGAACTATGTCCTCGCATGTATCACATTCTTCCACGGCGGAGCAAAAGAAGTCAGCATTAAAGCGCGCGGGAGATCCATCAGCCGAGCAATCGATGTAGCTGAAGTTGTTAGACACCGATTCCTTCCAGATGCTAAAATTAAAAGCATAAGTATTGGAACAGATCGATTCTTGCCTCAAGACCAAGAAGAGGGTAACACTGCAACAAATGTCAGCACAATCGATATAACACTGGTAAGATAAATCACGCTTGAGCTAAACTCCTTCTTTGCAGGAAAACAGAACCACAAATGAAAACAGAACTATGCAGTTTCTGCTTAAAAAGCGGCATATTATGCCAAAAATGTTCGGCCAAAGTCAAAGCTGGCGAAATTAGCGACATAGATCTCAAAGTCGCTCGTATACTACTCTCCCTAGAAGAGAAGTATCCATCCCTGCAAAACGTCTGCTTCTACAAGGCAGTTGAGGTTGAAAAAACCTTGGCCATCCTCGTTGGACATGGAGATGTCCCGAAACTTTTGGGTTACGGTGGCAAAATCGTTAAAACCCTTGGTGATGAAACAGGCAAAAACGTTCGCGTATTAGAACACGGTGTTGATGATCGAAAATTCCTTGAAGACCTCTTTGTTCCCTTCAGTATCTTAACGATCAACACTATTTGGCTTCCGGACGGAACCACTGAAACAAGAGTGATCCTTAAGAGGAAACGAGGCGCGCAGTTGCCCTTTGATCTTAAAGCTTTGAAGGAAATTGCCGTTAAAGTACGGAAAATGTCTTTACGCGTTGAAATTGCAGATTAAGGTTGGCAAACAGCATGAACTTGGACTCTATTGATGACCTTGTTAGGACTCACTATACAAGCCAAGTAACTCCTGAAATTGATGGACAGATAGTTACTCTTTTTGGCTGGGTCCAAGACATCCGCGACCTTGGTGGAATCCGCTTCATCATACTGCAAGACTGCCAAGGAACAATCCAGTTAACGATACCTAAAAAGAGAATAGCTCCTGAAGTTTTAGCCAAATCTGACCTTTTGCAGAAAAGGTTTTGTGTTGGCGTTAAAGGAAACGTTAAAAAAACTAACATGACACCCAGAGGCATTGAAGTAATCCCAAGCGACTTCAAAATTTTTAACATTGCCACCGAGCAATTACCCATTGATATAACTGGCAAGACCCCAGCCCTTATTGAAGCGCGGTTAGATGCCAGACCACTCGACCTTACACAAGAACGAAGCATTGCTACATTCAAGGTTCAGCATACTGCACTTGAAGCAATTCGCACTTTTCTATTCGGGAAGGATTTTTTGGAGATTCACACCCCAAGAATCATTGCTTCGGCAACTGAAGGCGGCGCCGAATTATTCAGTGTTGACTATTTTGGGCAAAAAGCATACCTTGCCCAGAGCCCGCAACTCTACAAAGAGGAATTAACCCTAAGTTTTGAAAAGGTGTTTGAAGTTGGACCTTTCTTCCGTGCTGAAGAATCGCATACCAGAAGGCACCTTAGCGAGTTCACTTCGGTTGACATTGAAGCAGCTTTTATGAACGCCACCGATGTTATGATGCTTCTTGAAAAAGTCATTCATCACGCTTGCACAGTCGTTAAAGAAAAATGTGCCAACGAATTGTCGGTTCTTGGCTACAAATTTGAGGTGCCTGAAATTCCATTTAAACGTTTAACTTACGATCAAGTTCTTGAAGATTTGAAGAAGCAGGGTATTACGATCCAATGGGGCGAAGATATCCCAACCGAAGCTTTCAGGGTCATTGGCAAGCTTTACCCATTCTTCTACTTTATCACAGAATGGCCAACACATGCAAAAGCATTCTACATTAAACCACGTGAAGACAAACCTGAAGTGTGTGAAGGATTTGATTTAATGTGGCGTTACATCGAGTTAGTCTCTGGTGGGACAAGAATAGCTCAAAAAGATCAATTAATTCAGAGACTACAAGAGAAGGGTTTGAATCCTGAATCGTTCAAATGCCATTTGCAAGCCTACGATTACGGCATGCCGCCACACGCTGGATGGGGATTAGGGCTTGAAAGGTTAACAATGATTTTAACCGGGAACAAGAACATAAGGGAAGTAACGCTCTATCCACGTGACAGAGTTAGATTAACGCCCTAAGAGATCATCTCAGCCAGCATTTATCATTTTTATTTATATATTAACTTTTTTTGCGACAAAACGCTCTGGCGTAATAATATAGGAAAATAGAAAAACTGAATAATTTTTTGTTCAATACGAGAAAGCAATAGTTATGTTTGCATAAATTGTTCATTTTTGTGTTGCTTTTGTTATTTATTCACTGCCTTAGTCTTAGGTTGTTGTTTAGTATGCTGCAGAATGCTTAGAAATGGTATTTGCTTTGTTTGTGTTCGTATGAGGAGGTTATCTATGGATTAATTCTCTATGATAAGTAGTTTTTTCTGATCTTTTTGTGAGAAGAAGAAGAGTTGAATTTGCATTTTTGGGTGGTCTTGTTTTGGGTTGCTTTTCTGTTTTAGAGTTCGGGGTGTCTGCAGGCTGCGTCTGGAAAAGTCATAGAACGTCACGGAACGTCTGGAAAAGTCAAAGTTGTAGAAGAAAAATCAACAGAAAACAAACAGTGTAAACCTATGGATCCAAATAGGGTCTTTTTCATGGACCTTTTTATGTGTAAGGCCAAAGTTTTGATGTTGTAGATCAAAATCTGACTGATTATTTTTGTCTACATGTTGTTTTTGGTTTGCTTAAAAATTTCATCGATGTATTCGTTGATTGTTTTCTTGTGGGTTTTCGCTATCCTCCTTACCGAATCATTTATTCCCGTGGAGTATTGAACAGCCTTTTTTGGCTTCTGTGCAATCGAAATTGGCATTCCTGCATTAAGCGCCATTTTTCTAAGCACAAGCTTCCGGAGCGTATCTGCTTTGCTTTCGATCTTCAACTCAATAGGCAAACCAAGCGCAAACTCCACTAAATCAAATGATGCAAAAGGTATGCGCAACTCAACATTGTGGAACCCAGTAATTTTTAGGTCCCGTTCAAGATTGTTCTCATGAATTCTAACCACATCACCAAACATCGTTTTTCTTACTTCTTCACAACCATCTTTGCAGAACTGAGTAACATAGCGCTGGTAGCCCCCGAAAAGTTCGTCTGCGCCCTGCCCCGCTAACAAAACTTTAAAGTTGGCTTCAGCAGCTTTTTGCGCAACCCAATAAAATGGCACCCCGATACTCGCTTTAATCGGATCGGGCTCCTCGACTAGTTCTACAACTTTGGGCAATAAGGCTTCGACATCGGAGTCTTTGAATAAATCTACCTGCAAGGGCAAATCTAGTTCTTCTGCAGCTTGAATGGCTTCTTCTGTTTCTGTTTGATTCTCTAAGCTAACATGGAATAGGTTGACTTTTGCGCCGAATTTGTTTGCCAAAAAAGCCACCAAGCTGCTGTCTAATCCTCCTGAAAATGCGACAGCGACCTCTTTTAAGCTGCGCACTCGCCTCTTGATCGATTCTTCCAGAAGGCTTTGAAGATGTTTTACAGCATCATCCATCGTTATTTGTTTAGGTTCTGAATAAGTTAATGTTTTGATAGTTTTGAATTTGAAGCCTTCTTTACTAACAAATGCCAAATTTCCAGGTGGAAATGATTGGGCGTTTTCAATTCCGAGTTTCCAGAGGGCTTTCTTGTTCGTGGCGAAAGCGGCAATTTCCCTGTTTTCCCCATAATAGAGCGGTTGAACTCCAATGGGATCCCTTCCCGCGGCAACCCAACCATTTTTGACCAATAAGAATGCGTAGTCTCCGTCCGCTTGCTCCATCATTGTCTGCAGGATGGCTTCGCAGTGAAGTGGTGCTTTGGCAAGTTGCTGAGTAAAAGCGGTTCCTGTTATTGGTGAATAAACTCGGCCTTCAAATAGCAAGGACTCATCATCCAACTGCAAATGTTCATAGTCATTGGTTGACTTGGGTTTTGAAGTAACGTAACCTGCCGCAGTCGATGATTTTAAGCCCTGTTTTTTTATGATTTCAATATTTTTTTCAAATACACATTTTTTGGGGGAAATCAACCCAAAATTTGAAGGCATCCATAGATCAAAAGAGTTTAGCACATCAAGAACTCTCTCAACGGTGCTGTCACCGTTTTTGTCTAACACTGCAACTGTAACTTTCATTTACACAAACATCCAGCTTACTTACATTGTGTAAGTGCTTTGGTAAAACATTAATGTTTAATCTGCATATCCATCTTTGAGGTTACCAATACTTGCCTATCCTCCCAATCGACACTGGCCGTTATGGAACGCCAGAAATGCTCAAAATCTTCGATGAAGAAACCAGAGTCCAAAAGCTACTAGATGTTGAAGCCGCATTGGCTTTGGCGCATGCTGAAGTAGGAAATATCTCTAGAATTGATGCTGAAAAAATCGCTGAAATGGCATCAATCAAATACGTCAAGGTTGAGCGGGTGAAGGCGATTGAGAAGGAAATTAAGCACGACATTGCCTCGCTGGTACGTGCACTCTCAGAACTTTGTGGTCCAAGCGGGGCATACGTTCACCTTGGGGCAACGAGCTACGACATCGTTGACACAGCCAATGCATTGCAGCTAAAAGACGCGTTAGAAGTCATCGAGAAAAGACTCGTTGAATTCAAGACTATTTTGCAGAAAAAAGCTCTCTTACACAAAGACACAGTGATGATTGGCAGAACGCATGGCCAGCACGCATTGCCCATCACGCTGGGCTTTAAATTCGCGGTCTGGGGATACGAAGTCAACAGATACGTAGAGCGCATCGAAGAATGCAAGAAACGTGTTTTAGTGGGGAAAGTAAGCGGAGCCGTCGGCACTCAAGCGGGTCTAGGCGAGCATGCTGAAAAAATTCAGGAGCTCGTTATGAAGAAATTGGGTCTTCACGCGGCGGAAATTTCCACCCAAATCGTTCAAAGGGACAGGTACGCCGAACTCATCTGCATCTACGCATCAGTGGCTACGTCAATGGAGAATTTTGCAACTGAAATACGCGAACTGCAACGCCCCGAAATCGCTGAATTATTTGAATCCTTCGAAGCGAAAAAACAGGTCGGTAGCTCAACGATGCCCCATAAGCAGAATCCTGAAACATGCGAGCGCGTGTGTGGTTTAGCCCGAATCGTCCGAAGTCTCAACATCCCAGCCTTAGAGGATATGGTTACTTGGCATGAACGCGATTTAACTCAGTCCTCAGCAGAAAGGTTCATTCTTCCTGAATCGAATATTCTGCTCGATTACATCCTAAGCCTCATGAACAACATCGTTGCGAACTTGCGCGTTGACAGCGAACGCATGTTGCAGAACCTGTCATTGACTCAAGGACGTGCTATGTCGGAATCCGTAATGATGGCACTTGCAAAAAAGGGTGTGAACAGGCAGGATGCTCACGAAATGCTCAGAAAACTAACCATCAAAAGCACACTTGACAATAAAGACTTCAAACAAGTGCTTCTTGAAGATAAATTCGTCAGCAGCAAACTTACAGAAAAAGATATCGAGCAAACCTTAAACCCAAAAAACTACTTAGGCACAGCAGTTAACCAGGCTGAACGGTTCGCAAAAAAAGCTTAAAACTCAAACAAGCCTTTCTGTGATACTTCATCTGCCTTATCCAAGTTTTCCCACGTTTCTTTTTTGATAAAGCCGCCGACTTGCTCTTTGATTTTCTTTGCCAATCTTGGACCCACGGATGGCAAGTTGGTAAGTTCTTCAATTGAGGCGTGTTTGAGGTCTGGAATTGTCTGATATCCTGCGTTAAATATTATGCGTCCACGGACTCTGCCAACGCCTTCCAACGCTACAATGGGCAAGAGTTCTCTTTTGATACCTTTAGAAACACGTTCAACGAGTTCATGACTTAATTCTGAAACCTCCTTGTTTTTGGCAACTACAGGTGATAGCTCGTCCGTGGCGTGCAAGAGCCACTTGGCGGTTTCAATTGTTCGGTAGAGGTCTCCTGGTTGGACATTGAAGCGTTCAATGATTTTTTCTTCCGGCAACTCCTCAATCCAATTATTCATAACCATAGCCGTTTTGACTTCACCTAGAAATTCGGCGTATCCAATGTGGTCGCGCCATTGATCTGGGGGAGCTGTGAATAATTCTTGTTGGTGGGCTTCAGTTTGGACTGATAATTGCTCCATTTCTCGTTGGTATGGTCGCATTATTGGACCCATATCGGGTGTGTGGGAAACTAAATGGAGTAAACTGAACTCTGTTAAAATAGGTGGTTTGCTCTGCAGCGCATCCCTGATGATTACACCTGATAATGGGTCAATGTAGAGTTCGCTTATGCGTTTGCCGAATTTGGTGGCGAGGATGCGGTCGCCTGCAACAAGAATCATTTCTTCGTCATGGAGGAATCGCAGGATTTTGTTTATTACACTTTTAATAGCTTTCACATCGAATTGGTAGGCATAGAAAGTTTTGCCGAAAAATTCGTAAATACCTTGTTCGGTATTAGCGAAGCCTGATGCTATCGTTGAGAGAACGTGAGTGCGTATGATTTTCTCCACCGCGAGGCGTGACCAGATTTTCTCTGTTTTTGCTAACACATAGTTTTCCATGAGGAAGTCGGCTTCGTCAGCTGTTTTTGCTATAATCACAGATTCGCCGAATTTGTCGTATTTTGGTCTTCCGGCTCTGCCAGCCATCTGCTTGTAATCTAAGACGCTTATAGGGTAGTTGCCTAATCCAGCTTCAAAACGTCGATAATCTTGGATTATGACTGTTCTTGCGGGAAGGTTAACACCCCATGCGAGAGTTGGCGTGGCAGTTAAAACCTTGATTTTTCGTTCTTTAAATGCGTCCTCGATTAATTTGCGGTGAGCCCCCGACAAACCCGCGTGATGATAAGCTGTGGCGCAGCGAACCAGCTCAGCAAGTTCTTCGCTCATTCCTGTTCGTTCTCCTGCATCAAGGATTTTCTTAGCTTCTTCATCGAGAACTTTTCTTGTTTTTTCCTCTAATGAGCGTTTAACCAGTTTTGAACCCGATTTAGGATAAAGCGCCTTATCCATGTGGCTTGCAACGGTTTTAGCTGCTGAAACCGCATTGCGTCGAGTAGAAGCAAAAATCAGGGCTTGCCCCCCATTCTTGAGTGTATCTAAAACCATGTTTATAATTGTGAAATGTGTTTCTTGTTCCACTTTTCTGGAAGATCCATCCTTGTATTGCACTTCAGCTTGGAGAATTACGCCTTCTTTTAGGTTGATTGGACGCCACTCGGTAACGATATATTTGGCATTGAGCCAACCTGCTATTTCGTCAACATTGTTGATTGTGGCACTTAAGGCTAGAATTTGGATGTTTGGATTAACCTGCATCAGCCTAGCTAATACAATTTCTAAGGTTGGTCCACGTCCTCCGTCGTTCAATAAGTGAATTTCGTCGGCAATTACTAACGATATGCTGTCCATCCATTTAGCGCGGTGTCGGAGCAAAGAATCTGCTTTTTCGTTTGTAGTAATGATAATGTCGTAGCGTTCAAGCCAATTGTCGGCTGTGTCAAAGTCGCCTGTGCTAATGCCAACGGAGACTTTTTGTCCATTTACTTTCTTTATCGAAGTATACTTGTTGAATTCCTCAAACTTCTCAGATGCTAGGGCTCTAAGTGGTGAGAGGTAGATGACTTTGCCACCCTTTTCCAGCACATGTTTGAGAGCGCAGAGTTCCGCAATTAACGTTTTGCCCGAAGCCGTTGGGCTGGCGAGAACGATGTTTTTGCCCTCCAGCACACCTGCCAGTATGCAGTCTTGCTGGGGTGGAAACAATTCGGATATCCCCAAACCAACAAGGACTTCTTTAACGGATTCGGGCACGGATAACTCTGCAATCTTCAAGGTATACGCCTTAAATTTTTGTTATTGATAGTATGGGTTTGGGTGGGTTATTAAGAGTTTTTTTGTAACTTATTGGCTTTTTTGCCTTAGTATTGCTGACTTTATTGATTAAAACAAGTTAACGATTCTTTTGTTGGTTAGTTTCATGGAAAAAAAAGAAAATAAAGGGCTTTAGATAGTTTGGTCGTTGATGGCGGCAAAAATTGCGTTGCTCATGATACAGTCTATGCCATTCCTACAGCCCTATTTTGTATCGTATACTTCGCTTACTGCAACTATTTCGCCGTTTATGGCTTTGAATCTCCAGTAAAACTTCCCTTTCACTGTATTTCTAATTTCAAATAATGCAGCCATACGCAATTGCATTTAAACGCCTTATTTTCTGAAGAGCTATTTGTATTTAGTTTAATTCAGGTGTTTTGATTTGATAATGTTTGAAGTACAAATTCTTAAACTGCAACAGCTTGCCTTGGTATTTTCTGTTAGGTTTTGCTAAGTCGAAGTCTACAGAATTATAGTCACTGTGAAGAGATTGCTATGTGGTTAGGTTTTTTTACTTGAACTAAATACTATCAATGTAGAACGAGTTATCTGTCCCAAAATATCAGGCAGGATACTGTATGGTTGAAAACGTAAAGGAACTTCTCAAGCTTCATGAAGGCATAACTCATGAGGTCTACTTGGATAACGAAAACTCCAGCATAGTCCCCAAAGAAGTAGTGGATGCTATGTTACCCTACTTCAACAAGACCGCCTACGGCAACCCAACGCTCACGCACAAACCTGGATGGGAAGCTTTCGAAGTAATTATGAACAGCTTCAAAAAAATCAGTCGCTTCATTGGTGCAAAAAACCTTGAAGAAATCACTTTCACCCCGAGCGAAACCGAAGCCAACAACCTAGCAATAATGGGCGCAGCGTTTGCACAGAAAAGCAGAGGCAAAAAAATAGTGATATCCGAAATTGAACCCATCAACGTTCTTCAAGTAGCTGAAATGATGCAAAAATACGGTTTTACAACCCAGAAAATCCCCGTCAACAATGAAGGCTTTATCAACCTTGAGAAACTCAAAGAAGCAATCGACAGCGAAACCATACTAGTAAGCATTTCAGCTGTAAACAATGAGCTAGGAACAATCCAGCCCATAAAAGAAGCCGTGGATATCGTGAAAGACAAAAACCCCAAAACCCTCTTCCACACAGACGCCTCAGACGCATACGGCAGAATACCTTTAAACGTGCAAAACTTAAACGTTGATTTAGCAACCCTAAGCAGCTATAAAATTCAAGGTCCAAGAGGCATGGGAGCCATGTACCTTAAGGAAGGAGTAAACATGGAGCGCATTCTCGAAGGGCAAATCGGCACACAAAAACTTTGGCCCGGAATCGAAAACACCCCATTAATAGTTGGCTTCACCAAAGCCTCTGAGCTTGCTTTTGAGAACTTTGAAGAAAACACGACAAAAATGCGAACATTACGCGATAAGCTTGTTGAAGGAATGTTCAATGAGCTTGGTGACTTACGCTTTAACGGACCAAAAGGCGACAAACGATCTCCAGACAACGCAAACATAAGCATTTTGCGTGCTGAAGGCGAAGCTTTAACCATTGAACTGAGCCTAAATGGCATCTACGTTTCCAGTGGAAGCGCATGCAGTCGCCGACTTCTGCAACCCAGTCACGTACTAATTGCTATCGGACGAATATTTGAGGAGGCGCACGGCAGCATCCTCATGAAAGTCACCCGCAGCCATACGGAAGAAGATATAACTTACGTTCTGAAAGTTTTACCTACAGCCGTCAACCGTATAAGAGGGATAGTAGGCTCAACAGGAGTGCATTAAATATGTCACGTATGCCATTACCATATAACCCAAAAATAATGGATTTATTCCGTAATCCCAAGAACCTTGGCAAAATGGAAGATGCTACAGTCGTCGCAGTTGCAGGAAACCCTGCGTGCGGGGATATGATAACATTCTACCTAAAAATCAGCGACAAAGACATCATTGAAAAAGCACAGTTCGAAAGTTACGGCTGCGCCGCCAACATCGCTACATCGAGCATAGTCACTGAAATGATAAAGTGCCTAAGTTTAGAAGCAGCGTGGAAAGACATAACATGGAAACGTGTCGTGGAAGAAATCGGAGGATTACCTGACGTAAAATTCCATTGTGGAGTACTTGCTGTCGGTGCATTGAAACGAGCAATACGACAATACTTCACGCAAAGAAATGTTGAAGCACCCAATTGGTTGCCTAAAGATCACACTTTTGAGGAAAAACAAGCATTAGAGGAAGAAGAACTGGCAAAGACACTTTCAAAGAGGCTAAAGCCTGAGGCAGAAAAAAAATCATAGATCAGCAAGCGATCAGACAAGACTTCCCAATATTAAATCGAAAAATAAATGGCACCCCCTTAATCTACTTTGACAATGCCGCCACCACCCAGAAACCACGCCAAGTGATAGATGCAATAACAGATTTTTACGAAAACCACAATGGCAATGTCCACCGAGCAGTGCACACGCTTTCTTTAGAGGCAACTGACTTATATGAAAAATCTCGGGAAAAAATCGGGAAATTCATAAACGCCAAAACTGCTTCGGAAGTTGTTTTTGTAAGGGGTACAACTGAAGCCATTAATTTAGTCGCGTATTCCTGGGGACTAAATAACCTTACAAAAGGCGATGAAGTACTTGTTTCGTTAATGGAACATCATAGCAACATTGTTCCGTGGGAAATCATATCTAAGTTGAAAGGCTTCACACTAAAATACGCTAACGTTAACCTTGACGGCACCTTGGATTATGACGATTTCGAAAACAAAATTTGTAACAAAACAAAGATTGCTTGTCTGAGCCATGTCTCAAATGTTACGGGCGTTATTAATGATGTTAAGCGCATTGGCAAAGTTGCACATGACAACGACGCTTTGATGCTGGTTGACGGTGCCCAGTCAGTGCCGCACATGAAGGTTGATGTTCAGGATTTGGATGTGGATTTTATGGCTTTCTCAGGTCACAAGATGCTTGGTCCAACAGGCATCGGAGCGTTCTATGGTAAGAAGGAAGTCTTGGAAAAGATGCCGCCATTCATGGGTGGAGGCGAAATGATCAAGGAAGTTACCTTTAGCGAGGGAAAGGGGCAATGCAATATTTCTTGGAATGAATTGCCATGGAAGTTTGAGGCAGGCACTCCAAATATAAGTGGTGCAATCGGTTTAGGGGCAGCAGTAAAATACCTTGAAGGCTTAGGAATGGATAATGTTTTGAGCCACGAGAAAACATTAACGAAGTATGCTACAAAATTAATGGAAGAATGCGGTAAAGTAACAGTTTATGGTCCAAGCGACCTATCCAAAAAACTTGGAATCATACCATTCGCCGTTAAAGGTTTGTCTTCGCATGACGTAGCATTGTTCTTTGACAATTATGGAATAATGATGCGTAGCGGATTCCATTGTGCGCAACCTCTACATGAGTTATTTAAGCTTCAATCTTCAGCTCGAGCAAGCTTCTATATCTATAATACACAAGAGGAAATCGATCGCTTCATGGAAGTTCTAAAGGAGTTCGAGCAACTCTAATGGCCACAATCGACGACTATGTTTCGCGTATTGAGGGAACATGTGGAGCGGAAAGCGATGTTATCGTAGTTTTAAAGTACGAGAAGAAAGATGAAGCAATCGCAAATATTTTAAAGAAAGCTACGCTCAAGAATACGATTGCAGGAATAATTTTTGAGTTGTCTTTCCAAGATATGTCTTTTCGCCTTTATTCAAGTGGTAAAGCAATTTTTAGGGGCGTCAAAAACAAACAAGAACTAAATGAGCTTTTAGCAAAACTTTTACTTTAATTTCTTTAAACGAAGTTTAACTCTGACTTTGGTTCTGCTTACCCAGTTTGAGGTTGGAATAAGCATATTTTTTATGAATTCCGGCAAAGAATCTTTCAATTCCCTATGCATACCCAAGCGTACTGCTATTTTGCCCTTATCGGAGATAGGTATGTAGAAGCGAGCAATCGGGAACTTTTTGAACCCGTTATTCCCTTTAAACTTGTCTAGAGAGGGGTGGTTTCCTATTCTGCCATACATTAGCCACCGTTCGCCTTTAGATGCACAGACTTCAACGGCTTTAGCTAGCAATGCGTTGTTTACTGATTTATCCCAATGTACCTGCAGAGCAAGAATGTTTGAGATTATAGCGATGTTGTCGCCATAAAGTATTTGGATAAAACCTGCAAGTTCCCCCTCTAAGTAGGCACCTATGAAGCGGTTGTTCTTAGCAGAATACATGTTAAGTTTAACTAATTCAATTGACTCGCCATAATGTGAGAAAGCTCTCTCCTGCCTAATGGGGGTTTCATTATAAATTTTCCATATACCCTCAGCCAACTTGTCGCTAGGCTCTACGACGCTAACTTTTAATCCGCTTTTCTCGGCTCGGCGAACCATGTTGCGGGTTTTTTTGCCAATCTCCTGCCACCAGAAGTCGTAGCTTTTTATTTCCAGCAAACCAACATTATCATCTTCACGTATCCAATTGGTGGGTGGATTAGGGATGGGACAACACCATCTTCTATCAAGAAAAGTGAAAATGTCTACATCTCTCTCGTCTAATTTCGCAACGAATTCGTTGGAAGGTATAATGTTTTTTTCGTACTCTTGAACATCATGAGCGATCTTAAAAAAGGACTTCTTTTTTCCGCTTACAGCTTCGAATTCTTTGTCTACTTTGAGAACGGTCTTAAGGACATCATAGACTGGCCCTCGTTGATTCTTTTCTGTCTTCTCAAAGAGCCATTCAGGGTGAAGAGACAATACAACCTCATGATCAATCCATTCTTCAACCCATGTTACAGTCTTATCTAAACCCAACCTGTAGCGTTCTCTATCAATACTCATGGTCGTAAATTGGTGAAAGGATGTTAACTCAAAATCGAGGGGGATTACTGCTTGGGGCTGACTCAGTTTGCGTCCCCAAAGCAATCTTGCGAATACCCGTTGGGTGCCATGAATAGTATAATACTTTACGGTGCGGTTTGTTTCCTTCTCCAAAACCTTCCTTTCTTCACGGGGTTTGTTTGCCACATGAAGTGCTATTTCATGTCTTTCAGGATTTAGCAATTCAAGCAATTTTTTGTTTGGAATGGTGTATGGCGTAAAAAACCAATAGCCTCTAACTTCTCTAGGAGACTCGTTGATCATTCTTGCGATTATGTATGCATTTTTTAAGTAATTTTTTCCTGTTTTGCTTTTGATTCTCAAGGCTACGTATAGAAAACTTTTAGCCCTTGATGGATATGGATAATCAACATCAAATCTTAGCTTTATCATTGCTTGCTCAATTGCCAATTAGTGGATTGCTATTTTAGTTATAAACCCTCTGCAACCAGAAATAATCCCAACAAGTCAATAATAACGCTAATTTAGTAAAAGCGTATAAATCTGTCATTTAACTCTTTTCAAATACTAACTGTGGTTAGTAGATTTCAAGAGGAAATTTGCCCTTCACATCGCGAATAGAGATGCAAGAATGATAGATAGGCGGGATTCAGCATTAAATTAGATGTGGGTTGTGGAAGCAAACCAGGAGGTGATGTTAACGTTGATTGTTTTACCCGCGGTTGGAACAGTCAAGAAGGCGACCAAAAGCAAGGAGAGTTTATGAATCCTCGTTTGATTCCTAACTTTGTTGTTGCTCACGCTGAATTCTTGCCGTTTAAAGATGAATGTTTTGATCTTGCTTTCAGTAGCCACACAATTGAGCACGTTAAGAACCCCTTAAAGATGATTCAGGAGCTATTGCGGGTTAGTAAGCGTGAAGTTACGGTGAGGTGCCCTCATAGGAAAGGCTCGGGTGCAAAAAGACCTTTCCACATAAATTATCTTGATGAAAAGTGGTTTAATG
>CAWHSD010000018.1:0-124424 GCA_963831895.1 Candidatus Bathyarchaeota archaeon | reverse complement strand
TGGATTTTCTTTCCTGCTGAAAGAAACCCCAGCTAAAGAAAGGGCACGGTTGTTTTGTTCTTGAATGTCGTTTTCCATATGTTTATTTCTCCGTAACAATCTATGTTACATTAGCTTAGTTAGCGATAGATAGATATAAACGTAACGTAATATGTTACGCTTGAGGATTTAGAGTGCATAAAGAGTTGTTGAGTGATAGAGAAAGGTCAATGCTCAGGCGGTTCTTGGAAAATGGAGAAAAAGAGGAAGGTTTTCGGATGTTAAAGATGAGAATAAAAAGAAATTACTCCTGTATAGAAAAAGATTTTGAACTGCTCAAGCAAGTTAAAGTCAAACTGTAGCGTCTCACTTATGGCTAAGAGCTACCAAAAAAAGACTCTAGTTTGGCATTAGGATTTGGTTTCGGTTGTTTCTTACTCTTTGGGTATTTCTTTTGAACCTCTGACGCTCCATGACTGAAACCATCAAATACGTCTAGGCATTGAGATTCTCCCTTGACAAAGCTTAACATACAGGTTGTATTCTTTTCGTGAAATTGTCTTTTCCAGTCAGCCCAAATCTTTGTGTAATCGCCTGTTTTTGTGACAAGAATAATATCGTAGAAATAGCTGTCATTTCCTAACCGAATGTTTTCCACATAAGCCTTCATTGGCTTGATTCGCTCATAGGCTTTCCGTAAGTTGTCCATATACAGCTTAACCGAGTATTTTCGGTCAAACTTTGCAGTCTGCCAAGAATCGTCACCAAAAAATTCTATCAGTTTACCGTGAGATTTAGGGTCTCTAGCAACTCTTTCAAACATTGAAGTTGGATAGTTTATAATAATGTCAGCCTTTGCATTGAGTATCGTTTCTATGCTTTTCCAATTAACATTAAATCCTTCATTATCAATAAAAACCAAGTTATGAGAAGGATAGTTACCGAAAATTTGGTTGACAACGCTGTTAGTATCTTCACAAAGAACTTGGCACTTATCACCCAATAAGCCAGTTCTCTCTCTAAGGGCATTGTACTTATCTGTGTCACGTTCAACTAACACATACTGGTCAAATGGAAATTTCTGAGCAAAAGTATCAACCACAAATACCGAACCTTTGACTAATTTTCCCTGAGCCTCTTCAACCTGTGTTCTTCCTGCACCTGCTAGTAGGTCAACAAATCGATAAGTGGTGAAATAAGTCTTAATGATTGTAGAGTAAATATCTGCCCATTGACCAAGCAATAGGAGTTTAATAATTGACCACGGATGCCCTTTATTGTAAAACTCATCTTCTTTTTTATCATCATCGATAATTAGACTTCTAACTTTCCTAGCTAACAGTTCAGATTCATGTCTTGTACTCATTTCTACCACTTAGGTGAGGATTAGTTACTCTCAAACCATGCAGGTCTAATGCTCTTCTTTATTACTAGTGTGCTCTCTGGAAGCTTCTGCATTAGGTTCATTGTGTTCTCTAAGGTTGGTTCTCTGAGTTTGTGACAGTAGTTGTCATAGCCCACATATACAATGAAAGGATTGATGTTGTCAATCCATTTGACGAAAGTGGTCAAGTCAAAGTCTAATATTGGTTCAATGGAAACGATTTTTCTTTCCCAATCAAGCGTTTTCATTGCTTGATACCTTTCACTAGGTAAGGGTGCTGTTGACACCTTATCTGTTTGTATAATTTCATCGTTAGTGGTTTCAATGGTTGCTCCAAGTATAGCGTTTTTCGGGATGTAGGACAATAGCTCAAGATATCTCTTAGGATTCTTAGTCATGAAAAGAAAGTCTGCTTCAGGAAATCGGCTAATGTGGTTTAGAACTTGTTTAATCCAATTATCAGGGATAAAATTAGCGAACATATCAGCCATATCAGAAACGAAAATAAGGTCTCCCATAACAAACCTTGAAGAAAATTCTTTCTCATTCAGAGCTAGGCTTGAAACCCTTAGCGTATCGTTGAGTATTCCTAAGCTTAGTTATTGCTAACTCTCTAGCCCAACAATATACGCAATTATATAGACACCCGCTAATTGGATTCCAAGTAGCAGTTACTATATTGAACATTTTACGCTTAGTTTTCTTGTTTAGACTGTTCTCAATCATATTTTTAACTAAAACTAGGTTATGGTTCTTTCGAATTAGGGAAAGATATTCTTCATCAGTAACAGATGCTAATTTGCCATTTGATTTAGGGATGCCTTTTACCCCTTTAGGGTAGTTAGTGGCAGTTAAGGCTATTAGTTTTTGCTCTTCAGCTTATGGGCAGTTGGAATTGCGAATGCCCAGACAACTACACCGAAAAATAATATGCAAACATATGATTGCGGTTCACTTACACATAGAGCAAGAGAGCAACAAACCAGCAAGAAAAAAGAAGCAAAAGAAAGCCTTGTCCTCTAACATTTAGGTATTGACATGATTGATGATAAAAAACAGTTTGAATTATTGAAAGAAGTCTTAGCAAGAGCAAACAAACAAGAAAAAATACAGTATGAAGCTTTAAACAAAAAGCAATTGTCAATAATACAAAAGTTTAGTGCTATAATTAAAGAATGGCATGACCTTAGGGAAATGAATGACAGAACTAAATGCCCAAAAGAACCAAGCATAGAATGGAACACTCAATGCATTGCAAACAATACAAAGCAGATAGAAAAAGCCAACCAGCTAATCGAGTTAATTACTGAATTCTTTGTTCTTGAATATGAATTAAAATGGCTGCTGCTGTCGATTGCTCTGAGGACACAACCGAATCTTATGAGATACCTTCAGTAATGCAGCCCCTTGATGACTACATACATACCATTGATTACAACTCTAAAGTAGAGATTAGCTGGTAGATAGACCCCAAAATGTGCTGCATATATTTCCTTTTATTTTTTTCTTCACATAGACTAGTTAACTACTTGAATTAGTCGTGATTACGCTTGAAAAAGTCAAGTGTAATCCCTTAACATCCACAAAGAATATGCAGTTTTAATGACCACTCCATACCCAATAAAAAAAGATTCAAACTGTAGAATAGCCCGGGAGTCTTTATGCAAATTTCTGTGTTATATAACATCCACACCAATTATCGAACAAAGAAATGAATAACCCCTTTTTAGCCTAAAG
Source organism: Candidatus Bathyarchaeota archaeon (assembly GCA_963831895.1). GTDB lineage: Archaea > Thermoproteota > Bathyarchaeia > Bathyarchaeales > Bathycorpusculaceae > Bathycorpusculum. The sequence goes on along the minus strand of CAWHSD010000018.1, from coordinate 121,324 downwards.
CAAACGTTTGAAAAAGTAATTGATTAGGATATCAGGGTCTTGATTTTCTCAAATATATCAACAGGTTTTATTGGCGTTCCACAGTAATTACAAACTAATACTTTTCCAGCTTCAGGAATGTTGACCATGCCGTTGCAATTAGGGCACTTGTAGGTTGACATAACTAAACCACCCTTTGACATAACATCTTTTAGAGAAGAGAAATCAAGAACTATTTGTATGGAGTTTAGCTGTTGTTTCTTCTCATAAACTAAGGTTAATCTATTAACATGATAACCGTTAATACCATCTTGATTTTTAACGTAATCTTGGGATTGATGCTTAAACATAAATCCATATTTGCTGTCCAGCTTCTGAAATTATCTCTATTCGTTTGCTTATCATATTCTTTTCAAAAACATCATCAGTAATAATTACCTGAAGCTTGTTTTGCTCTGAATATTCCTTGAATCTTTTCTCAAAATCTTTTGACCACCACACATTGCGGGCACATTCATCGCATAATGTCTTTCCAGAATACTCAGGTACTTGGAATTTATGCTTCCCCTCTGGAATATGAAGTAACTGTAGCTCACTATTGTCTGCTTTTCTGTTACCTAACATTGTCAAATCAAGATAGCCATCTTTGAGTTGTGCGGTAAAAGACCTACAATTATGTTTATCAAAATAACTGAGATTTTTACCGCATTTTGCACATTGATTATTTGAATAAATGCTATTCTTTCCATCTTTAAGAGAGATAGGCATGTCCTTTGGGTCGCCAAGAAAATCACAACTAATCTCACAATTCTTATAAACAGAACATTGGTAGCAACACAAATAATTATTTTCGTTGCTACATGATTCATTTTCTAGCTGCTTGTCCTTCCTTGTTGTCAATTATACTTTGGCAGCGTCCATTAACTATAAAGTTGCAGTTAACCAACCTATTCAATCCTTGATTTAGTGTAGGTTCAGATATTTGCCTAAGTCAGCTTATTTAATTTCTGAATGGAAGATTCACACCCTGTCAATAATTGATTAAGGATGTAGGGCTTACCTACCACACACGATTATTAGATTATTAGTATAATATAGTCTGGGTTAACCCCACATCATCTTTAATTTTTTTCTATTTTTTGAAAGAGAGTATTTGTGTAGGACAATTAAAACGCTTACATCAAAACATTGACTCGGTTATATTGATCCTTAATATATGATGATTTGTGATAATATATGTTTAGACAATGTCTAGAATGTTATAAACCTCTGAAAAATAATTTCAGAAAATATTGTTCCGATTTCTGTGCTGGAAAAGCAAGAAGAAGGAAAACAAGAGAAGCTTCAAGTCGATATCAAAAAAGAATTCTTAGAGCCTCGAAATTATGCAAGGATGCTGAAATTCTATGATTACTTATCAAGAGAAGGAAGACATCAAAACCACTTTTAAGCCTCAGTTCTTTGAATTGGCAAAATACGAAAAGTTAGATTATAAAGATAAAAGGCAAAAGATAGTTAACCTGTTAATTTCTAATTACCGTTTTGCAACTCTACCAAATGATGAAGTATACATATACAAAGATGGAATCTACACTCAAGATGCTGAAAAAATAATCAAGCAAGCAACTGTATATAGTATGGGTATAGATTACAGCCGTGAAGATTACCTAAACGTTTTAGACCGCATAAAGGCAAAGACCTTTGAAGACCTTAGCTTTTTTGATGCTCCACCGAATTTAATCCCTCTAAGTAACGGGATACTTAATATCGACAATATGTGGCTGGAGGAATATAATCCAGAATGTGCGTACCATTTCTTTAGTAAGTTACCGATTGAGTTTCATGATGATACTGACTTCACAGAAAGTATTGCATTTTACCATCATGTCACGAAATACGAACAATACTGCAATATTCCATATGCAAAAAGCAATCCGTGAAACTGGACAACTAATTTATGAGATATTCCCTAGCCGTCAAGCCGTATGATGTTCTTCTATGAGTTTTTAGGTTATTGTCTTTATCGGGGTTATCCCATTCATAAAGCGTTTATGTGGTGCGGTTATGGTTCTAACGGAAAATCTACGCTTCTAAAATTAATCAAGAATCGTTTATAGGACAAGAAAACACTTGTTCAATACCCTTACAGAGTCTATGTGAAGACCGCTTTAGCCGAGCCGAATTATACGGCAAGATGCTCAACTTTTTTGCTGACCTAAAAGACATTGCACTTACTGAAACTGGAGAATTCAAAGCGTTAACTGGTGGAGACCAAATAAGTGCAGAAATGAAGTTTAAGCAGAAACGTATCACTTTTACAAATACCACAAAGTTTGCTTTTAGTTGTAATAAAATCCCAGAGAACAAAGGTGATGATTCCGATGCTTTTTGGCGTAGATGGATTATAGTTAATTTACCCAGACCTTTGATGAAGAAAAAGGAAACGTAAAGCATGACATATTAGAGCACTTGTTGTATGCCGAATGACATAAGAAAAGAAGAGTACGAAGGTCTTATAGCACATGCCTTCTAGGCTTAAAACGGCTGCTAAAAAACGGCAAATTCTCAAGTGACGGCATAATAGTTGTGGACGGGAAAGAAAAAGTTAGAGATGCTTGGACAAGAAACGATGTTGTACGCTGTTTCGTTGAATCATGCGTAGAAACAAATTCAAGCGAACCAATACCAAAAAGCAAAGTATTTGATGCATACATAAAGTTCCAGAAAGAAACGTATTCAAATCTGCCACCACTAGACATGGGAGTTTTCCACAGAAAACTAAGAAAGTACGTAGCGGTCTATGATGAACAAAAAACTATTGATTGTCAACGTGTTTACTGCTATATTGGAATAAAACTCAAAGATAAAGAACTACCTAAAATTGAGCAATCGAAAATTGCTTGATTTCATTACTTGCTTTTTTTATTTTATTTTCTTTATCCCTGCATGGGCTGCATGGGATGCATACCCTTTCTCTACTTAATACATTGACAATAATTAAGGTATAGAGGTATAGAAATATGGTTTGCAGGGTATGCAAGTCATGCATATATGGAACAAACCAGACCCTCAAACAATTCTAGATATATCTTATCATTATCTGTTCAGTAAAGAAAATAAGTTCCCTGATATCATTTGCTGTAATATTAAAATCCTTAGCAGTATATCCAGCGAAGTATAGTTTACCCTTTGTATAGGCTGTTAGCATCTTAGGTATCTTTAGTTCCTGTTTTTTTGCTTGTTCTTCAATTTTTGCCATAGTGACTGAGGAGATAAGTTTTTCATCGATATTTTTTACTCTTTCAATCATTGTTAGTCTTAGTAGATTGTCAGGACCAAATGATTTGAAAGCCATTGACGCAAGACTATTAAAAAGCAAATCAAATAGAAGAAGTAATTCAGGTTCCTTTGTATCTTTGAAGTTATTATAAACGTATGAAAAAAATTGATAACCCAGATTTTCATCAGTTGATATGTTTAATAGTTCCTCTTTCTCAGAATTTGCTTTAGTCAATTTAGAGTCCTCATCTGTAAATATCGTTAACTAGGTATAACTTGCTATTTGCATAAAAAGTTATACAGATATGATACCGAAGAAGGACTAAGTTTTATTCCCATTCAGGTGGAAATATCCATGAATCTTCGCCCTCTCTCACGGGGTTGGGTGTACCTACCCCTCATGTGACAAGTAACAAATGTTTTATGCTAAATTAGATGATATTCAATCCATGCCTAGAAACATCGATGAGGAATTTATTCAAGGTGCACTCGGAATATATGAGAAAATGAGAGAACATTTTGACCTAGACAATTATAACAGGCTTGTCAAGGCATTATTTGAAAAAATTAACAGAACGCCTCTGGAGAAAAGGATTAACTTTGATGATTTGAACTACGCACTTTATGACCTAGTAACAACACTAGATTTACATCCAATTAAACTACGTATAAGAGAAATAAGTGAAGATGAATTTGTTTCACAGTTAAAATCACGTCTTTTAAAGACTAAGGTTTTTGAGTATTATATACCAGTTTACTTTTTGTATGAATTACCTAAGGACTTGAGTATTGGCTTCTCAACGGTAGTATCATTTCAAGACTTACCTGAAAATGTACAAAAATATTATCTTAAGGCATGGGAACAAAACTTTGAAAAGAATAAAGACTTTCCATCGTTAGATGAAAGTATAAAGGAAAAAAGCGAATCAATCTTTTTACATTTCTCTTTAAAAGTAAATGGCGAAAATAAGGCTAGAATTGAATCAGAACAAATAGCCCAAGATTCATTGACCATTATAGGATTCGCATGTGGCGGAGTTAATTTCAATCTGATTGACTTTTTTTATACAGTTAATAGTTGTGAGGAAGTCCATAGTGGATTTAATGGTCGTTATGAGCTACCATTCGAAAGTATTATTGGTTCAAAGGAAATTATACAACGCACAAATATCCTAACCGCTATTTTTGTTAACTCTAATCCTAATGAAATTGAGCTAAAAATTAGAAACGCTCTAAGGATTTACCGACTACAACAAACTGTTGCTGATGACCAAGTCAGGTTCCTTTTATTGGTAACCTGCTTAGAAAGTTTGCTTATGACCAAGAGTGATAGAGATTATATTTTATGGCGATTAGCTGAAAAAGTAACGTTCATATTGTCAGAAACTGAGCGAGATGTAAGTATGCAAGAAACAAACAGCTTCATTAAAGAGGCATATAATAAGCGGTCTGCTTTTGTTCATGGTAGTGCTAACATAGATGAAATTATCACTTTTTCGGATACTGTAAGGCTTGATGTATTCGTATACGAATTGGTTTGGTCAATAATTGATAATTTCTTGGGAAAAGGGTATACTAAAATTCAAAAGACAAAGGATAAGAAAAGTATCGATGAGTACATAGAACAGAGAAAATTTGGAGAAAAACCAGTTGCTAAGAAAGAGTGAGACAAAGGGTGTACACCTTCTCTCATAGGAAAAGGGTAGTTAGTCTTCATCTTCATCAAACTCTTCAGGGAATAGCAGTTCATCGAATAGAACTAAGCCATCACCATTTGAGTCTTCCCTTGAAACGTCTTCAAGTTGCTTATCATATTCTTGTTTATGGTTGGGTTCAGTAGCTTGAGAGGTCTTAACGTCAAAGATTCTATAGAGAAAGGTTACTCCGACTAGTATAGTGAGGATTAGAATGCATATGAGAAAAAAGCCAATGATTAAGGCTAAAAAGTCACACAATTAACACTACTTCCTCTTTTTGAATATCTTAACCTCATCGATTGATGTGACATACTCAAAGCCTTGCTCTATTAGCTTACAAGCGTCTTCTACTGTTTTTGCTACAGATACATGGAACTCTTCACTTCGAAAGTTGACAAGGTGTGTATAAACCATAGTGTTCTGAATGTTCTTATGTCCTAATTGTTGCATTACAAATAAGAGGTCTTTTGTTCTGCAATAAAGCATAGTGGCAAAGTAGTGTCTCAAATCATACAACCGTATTTTAAGGAACTCAGGATTGCCAGTAGCAATAAAGGCTCTACGTCTCTCAACTCTCCAATGTTGATTTAAAGTATCGGGAGAAGCGAAGATTCGTCTATCCAAATCACCTTTAGCTTTACCAACTAAAAGGATGAGCATTGCCAACATTTCTGGTTTTATTTTGAAATCTCTTGGATTACCATACTTTGCTGTTTTAACATAAAGTAAGCCTTGTTCTAGGTCAATGTCTCGAAGTGTTAACTTGCTTATCTCCACAGGTCGCAAACCATACTCTTTGATTAAAGTAAAAACCACTTTGCGTTTCAATGAATGGGCATGTTCAATTATGAAGTTAACATTCTGCTCTAATGGAACTTTTTTGAGATTACCTGTTTTCTTATACTTTGGTCTTTCCCATTTAATTTGATAATACTTAGCAAAGTGGTCGTAAGAAGCTACCAAGTTACGTTTATAATCAGTAGTCCGATTAAGGTTAGCTATAAAGTTCTTAACAGCTTCTGGATTCTCAATATCACAATTAACTGATAGCAATCTAAGCCATTTACTGAATCCTTTTAGAGTTGATTCTGAAAAGCCATCTCGTTTCAGTTTTAATAAGACGTTTAGATAACTACTCTGGAGTTGTTTTTGGTAGCCCGGGAGAGATTCGAACTCTCGTCAAGGACTCCAGAGGCCCCTATGCTTGACCGCTACACCACCGGGCTGCAGATTCCAATAAAACGTTGCAGTTATTATTAACTTTAACTTTACTCAGTCTCATCTGCTTTTTTCTTTGCTTCTCGTACACAATAACATTCTTGACTTACCTTATTGTAGCTGTCACAATGCCACAGCGTTTCTACAATAGGATTCTCGTGGTGCCAATACCTAGTTGAACAAAAAACCTTTGTGGGATACTCATAACTATTGTGGCTATCGCAGTTGCCGCAGAACTCTCCAGAATCGTCATTCATGTTAATCCCTTACCTGCCAGTTGTTCTCTCTGCAAAAACGAATTCCGTTTAAACACAACACCTAATCGCTCTGTCACTGAAGCTACAAGAAAGGGAAAAACCATCAAAGCTTCACCAATAACCATCACATGGTCTGCAGCTCCTTTCATTTTCCCCCAACTCACTGTCTCTTCCAATGTTGAACCTGACAACCCGCCTGTTTCAGGTCGATCCAAAGTAATTACAACCGCAAAGTCTAATCCTTTTTTGGATGCGAGAGCAGATGATTGGATGGTGTTACGAGGTACTCCGCCTCCGATAACTATCATGCCGTTTTTAGGTGATTTAGCACAGATTTGGCAGATGGTTGGCACGTCCTTGAAAGCGTCAACAAGAAGCACATTTTTCTGATCTTTTTGTGAAGCGTGAAGCCAATGAATAAAACCGAATTCGGAATCGCGCACAGAAGGAAGGAAAATTGGAGTGTTCTCTTCGTATGCTGCACGCAGGATAGAGTTTTTATCGGTTAAGCGTTTGCCTATTTCATATGCAAACTCGTTTGATGCTAAACTTGATCCTTGGCGTTCTTTTGCGATTTCAGCGTAAATTTCTGACAATCTAAAATCTAATCGAACATAGTCTTCTTCAGGGACAAATATGTCGTAAATACGAAATAAATGGTATTTGTATAGTTCTACGTCGTTAACTGACCATCCGCCTTTGTAGTGGTGTCCGCCTACCGCTTCAATAGCATCATGAACCATACAGGCTCCAGTACTTACAATCACATCGACAAGATGATTTCGGATTAAATCAACAATTAACGTGCGCATTCCTGCAGGAACAACCGCACCTGACAAAGCCAAGAAGACTGTACAATCTTTTTCTCTGAGCATTCTCTCGTAAATGTCACATGCATCAGCTAATCGTCCAGCACCAAGCGAACCTGAGTTTTTGAACTGATGCATCAATTGGTTGACTGTTAATGTGCCTTTTATTTTAATATGATTAACAGGTTCTTTGAGGTAATCTTTTCTATCCATCAATGTGCGCCTATAGGCTAGTTAATGTTGAGTATGGAAATAGTTTTCGATCTCAAAATGATAAACTTTGAGGATGAAAGTAGTAGTTTTTTTTTAGAAACTTGAGAAAATTGCTGTTTAAAAATTAAACAAAAAAGAAAAGGGAATTATTTTTTTGGTTGTTTTGTTTTATGCTCGTTTTCTAAGGACCAAGATGGTCAATAGACCAACGACTATAATGGCTACGAATAGACCTGCGATTGCTGGAACGAAGTACAAGTCAGCTGCTGAATTATTGTTTGGTGTTGCTGTAGGTGCTTCAGTTGGATGTGCTGGATCGACTGCGAATGCTGTTACTGCATGTGTTGGATAGTATGATTCAGAGCCTGTAAAGCATGCGTAGACTGTATATGCGCCTGCGATATCTGGTTTCCAATTGAGGCTGAAGAATCCGTCGTTGCTTATGGTTGATCCGATTTCTCTGAAGTTGCCGTTTGCATCAACAACGCTCAGGGTAATTGGGACACCGGTTGTGTTGGTTGGTCTGCCCTTTTGCATGTAGACGTATTCCATCCATTGAGCTTGGGCTGCGTCTGAAACTGCTGGAACTCCTTGTGGGAATCGTGCTGCTTGCTCTTGTTGTTTTGTGCCTGCTGAAATGTCTGTGATTGTGCCTTTTATGGTGATTGATGTGCCTAATTCTGTTACTACGTCTGGTGCTGTTACTGTCATTGCGGTTGGACCTTTGCCTATTGCGTAAATTTGTGCGTCATAGTTATTCCAATAGATTAACACACCGTCAGCTGTAGCGAAAGTCATTGGGTATGCCCATCCAGACATGTCCCATATGGTTTCACCAGTGGTTGCGTTTAGAGCGTGTATTCGTTCGGCTTTGTAAAGTGGTGTATCAGCAGAGTGCTCGTGTGTACCAACATAGATCTTGCCATCAGCTATCATACCTATCATTTGGACGAAGTTAGGGATTTTTGCTCCGCCAGATGGATATGTTCTTCTCCATAGTAAACTGCCGTCAGCTAAGCTGTAAGCAGAAACTGCTCCAGTGTAACCGCCAGTGTATAGTGTGCCGTATGCCATCTTTGTCTGTGTCTGTGAAATTAGGCTTGGCCATGTAAAGTATCCGTAAGCTTGCCAGTCAGATTGTGCATCAGTTGTTGCTACTAGGTTTCCATTGCTCATGTCCCAGATGTAGAACGTGCAGCTTGGAATCTTAAGACCAACAAAGCGTTCTTCAGCGCCGGTTGCTCGTTCAAAGAGTATGTTTTGGTTGGTTACTTCATCTTCAATGTCTATGTTTTTCATGTAGAGTAGTTGACCTTCGCTCCCTGGTTTGATGTTGATTGCCCAAACGGTAACCTCATCTACGAATGCATATGAGGGTGCGCTTGTCCCAGTAGGCCAAGAACCGTTAGTACCCCAAACGTAATCGCCATAGTGTACTGCTCTGATAGTTGGTGCTGTTGAGAATAACTTGCCAATAGATACGTTCCAGTCATAGCTAGATATGGTGCTTGCATTTATTTGATTTGATGAGGGGCTTCTCGAAGGAATAGCTTTTGACGAATTCCATTGACCAAGAACGTAACCGTTTGTGTTGCTTCCGCTTAAGACGTAACGTAGGTTTTCACCTGAATAACCCTGTACCTCAAAGCCATTGGGGACACCAGTAACGTTAAGGTAAGGAGTACCACGTTCTGGTTGATAACCAACAGCGTAGTTACTTGAGAATAGCCAACCTGGATTTGCAATTCCATGTTCGTTAGGGTTATCATCACTGTAGTAGTAGCCAAAACTAGGTACCCTAGAGCTGCCTGTAGCTTCGACCGTGTCGACTTCATAGATTAATTCGCCTGTCTTTAAGTCAACGCAATCAAATAGTTGGCTTGTCCCTTGGTAGATTACGTTTGGAGTAAAGTAGAGTCGTCCGTACATGATGATTGGATCGTTAAATCTTGGTTGATATTGAGAGCCTGCATTAAAAGCATTGCCAGTGCCATTTCGTCCATCATTCTTTCCTCCTAAGATGCCGTTGTCTTCTGTTGGTCTTGTCCATAAGATGTGTGGGCTGTTTGGTGCAATACCGTCAGGTTGATATCTGTTTTCAGTTCCACCATTGTCTGCGTCGTGTGCGTTGTTTAACCAGTTGGAAGATACAGTGTACCATTGGTCATTTTGACCTTCAATTGGCCGAGTCCAATACTCAGTAGGCATAAACTGAATGATAGGCAAACCATTGATACTTACTGGTTCTTGCTGCACATTCACTGTAAGTGTATAATTGCTTGCTAGGAAAGTTGTACCATAATAATCTGCGCTACCGCCGCCATTAGTGCTGTTCCAGAGATATTGTAGTTGATGGAAATTAACCAAGAAAGTATAGTTTCCAAGTTGGTCAGGTGTGTATGCAGTATAGGTTGAACCTGTAGAGTCAGAAACGAAAAGACCGTTTTCGATTCCGCCTTCCCCTCCTTGAACATTCAAACCAGAGGATCCACTAGTAGTGGGTAAATTCTCAGTTGTTCCGTCTGGTTTTGTAACAACGAGGTCGAACCTGTATCGAATTGGGTTACCTAATAGTGCGTTTGGTGGTACTTGTGGGTTCATCATGATGACGTTGAATGTTTGGCCAACACCGACTGGATTAGGCGATGCAATTCCAAATGTCCATGTTGGAATTTGGTCGTGGAATCTTGTCCAAAGCAACAGCCTGTTGGCTGTAGCATTAGAGTTCATGCCATTCCAGTACATGCCTGCATCAATAGCGGCTGCAGTTGCATCGTTATAGTTTATTCCGTTTCTTACTACTGCTTGTGTTGTTTGTAGAGATCCAATAGATATTGCCATTGAAGTTACGAGAATCATTGTAATTACAATAGCCATAGTTTTATTTTTTATTTGCATTTTTTCTTTTTCTCCATTTTTTTGTTGAACGAAGAGTTATTGTCTTCGTTCAATCCGACAAGTGTAAGCAGCTTAATTAATAAAACTTATGGAAAGTAGCTACTTACTACACAAAAAACATTATAAGTTTAATGAACAAAAACATCTCAACATACGAAGCAATTTGAATAAAATAACAACCCTTTTATCCGTAACGGGTTTTCTTTTTAAGCAGATATGATATGCCAACTGTTAAAGAAATAATGACTAAAGAAGTTGTTACAATTGACCCTAACAAAACTGTTTTTGAAGCTGCCGAGCTCATGTCGTCGAAGGGTGTTGGTTGTGTAATAGTGGTTATCAAAGCATTTCCTGTTGGAATAATTACCGAACGCGATATAGTCAGGAGAATCGTGGCTAAACGAAGTTCTCCAGATGTCAAAGTTACAGAAGTCATGACAAAAACAGTTATAACAACTAAGCCTGACACTTCGCTTAAAGAAGCTGCAAGGTTGATGTCAACTAACAAAATAAGAAGACTACCCGTTCTCGAGAATAGCAAATTAGTCGGAATAGTAGTCGCCTCAGATTTTGTGCGAAATGCAGGAAAAAAAACTTCTACTGAAGAGATACTGGATGCGTTGGGACGTTACCCATCTGGATCAGTTACATAAAAATCGGGAATCAAAATAACAAATTCAATGTTGCCTATTTTTTTAAAAACGTTTTTAGCCATTCAAAAATTTCGTATTGAACTTAGAATAAAACTTGGCACTCACAACTAGTTTAAATTTCGCAGAAAGTGGCAATAAATCATCGATTGCATATCACAATGAAAGAAGAAGGGTTTGCAGATGATCTGGATAATTTAGGAGATAAGAGAGAATGCGAAGTCTATTACAACTGCCGTAGTTAACAAGCCTTCTCAGCCTTCATTTACTCCATTTTTTTCCTTAATTTAAGACTAAAAAAGGGAAGAAAAGTTTATTGTATGATTTTTTTATGGTCGTTTCCTTAGTAGAAGCAAACCTACTACGGCTATTGCAATAATTATGGCAATTACTCCAACTGCTAAATACATCAACAGATCTGTCGTGGTTACTAAGTTTGATTGGAGTGTTTCTGTTGGTACCGGAGTGGCTGCGGCAGGGTCGACTGCAAATGAAGTAATTGCATGTGAAGGCCAGTAAGATTCAGAACCTGCGAAAGAGACATAGACAGTGTATTGTCCTTGAATGTCGGGTTTCCAATTAAAAGTGAAGAATCCATCGTTGGTTGTTGTAGTACCGATTTCTCTATAGTTGCCGTTTGCATCGACTACGCTGAGAGTAACTGGAACTCCACTAGTATTGGTTGGTCTGGCTTTCTGCATGTAGACATATTCCATCCATTGAGCTTGGCTATCATCTGACACTGCGGCAACCCCGTTGGGGAAGCGTGCTGCTTGTTCATTCTGTTTTGTGCCTGCTGAAATGTCAGTAACTGTACCGCTAATTACTCAGCGATTGTACCTAGATCTATTGCAGCTTTTGGTGCTTCAACAGTAACTGAACTAGGACCTTTTCCCATAGCGTAGATTTGAGCGTCATAGTTATTCCAGTAAATGACAACACCGTCGGCAGTTAGGAAGCTTTCTGGATATGCCCATCCAGACATTGTCCACATTACGTCTCCACTAGTAGCATTGAGACATCGTACACGCTCACCTTTGTAGAGTGGAGTATCAGCAGAGTGTTCATGAGTTCCAACGTAAATCTTGCCATCGACGATAAGACCTTCCATCAGAACATAGTTTTGAATCTTCTCTCCGCCAGAGGGAGCTGTGTATCGCCATTGAAGTTGACCAGTTGCCAAATTGTAGGCAGAGATCATTCCAGTGTAACCTCCAGTGTAGAGCATGCCGTACGCAAGTTTTGTTTGTGTCACAGAGATGAGGCTTGGCCATGTAAAGTATCCATAAGAATTAACGTCCGCTTGAGCGTCAGTTGAGAACAATTCATTACCTGTACTTATGCTGTAAACGTGGAATTTACAGATTGGGACCTCCAGAGCTACAAAGACATCTTCAGCTATTGATGCATGTTCGTAGATGTAATTGGTGTTTTCTTGAGCATTGTCGATGTCTAGGTTTTTCATGTAGATTAATTGTCCTCGGCTTTCTGGTTTGAGGCTGATTGCCCAAATTGTTGTTTCATCTGGGAAAGCGTATGATGGACTGCCAGAACCCATAGGCCGATGAGCCGTTGCTGCCCCATAGAATGTCGTCTACACGTGCTGCTCTTATGGTTGGCGCTGTGCTGAATTTGATAGGTGAAGATACGTTCCAGTCAAAGCTTGGGGTAGTTGACGTTGCTTGGGAACTAGTACCAAGCGCCCATGCGGATCCATTCCAGTTCCATGCTTGTCCGGATGGTGCTCCTGTTGGTCTTGACTGGAGTTATCGGGACGTTGCCGTTTACTGTTCTAGCTGCAGGGTCAGCACCGGCGCCTATCATTGGAATTACTTTAGATGAGTTCCATTGGGAAAGGTAGTAGCTGGGGTTTGATGAAGTGCCTACGTTGGTAAGGATATACCGTAGATTTTCGCCTGCTTTACCTGGAGTTTCAAATGCGCCAGTGGAAGGAACGTTGTTGATAGTGAATGGTCCAGTTGTTCCTCTTTCAGGTTGAATGGCTCTTTGGTAGTTGTAGGTGAATATCCAGCCTGGGTTTTGTATTCCGTGTTCGTTGGGGTCATCTTGACTGTAATAGTAGCCGAACCAGTAGTTGGAGGGTGAACTCATAATCGAGTACAGCCAATCTTGGAATCTTGCTCCGACTGTTTCGGTTGTGTTGACTTCCCAGAGTAATTCGCCAGTTTTGAGGTCGACGCAGTCTAGGTAGTCGCTTGAACCCGAGGTGTAAACGTTTGGTGAGTAGTAGAGTCTGCCGTACATGATGATTTGGTTCATGAACCGCGGTTGATATTGTGAACCTGCATTGAAAGTGTTGCCAGCACGCGATAGATCTGAGCCGCCGACTACACCGTTGTCTTCAGTTGGTCTTGTCCATATAATATGTGGGCTGTTTGGTGCAGTTCCATCGGCTTGATATCTGTTCTCAATTCCGCCATTATCACGATCATGAGAATTGCCTAGCCAGTTTGATGAAACTTGGTACCAGTTGGTGTTCTGGCCTTCGATGGGTCGAGTCCAGTATTCAGTAGGTAAAACCTCAATGTTTGGCAAGCCAATTAGATTGACTGGTTCTTGCTGTACTGAAACTATGCTCGTGAAAGAACTCGATTTGAAGGTCGTACCATAATAGTCATTGCTGCCGCCTGTTGAAGAGTTCCAACGGTAGTAGAAATCAAGGACCGTCACTGTTATCGAGTAGTTGCCGACTTGGTCGGGTGTGTATGCCGTATATCCTGATCCTGTTGAGTCAGACACGAATGCGCCGTTTATGACTCCTCCAGTTGAAACACTTCCTGAGCTTGTTCCTGCTGCTGGAAGGTTCTCTGTTGTTCCGTCAGGTCTAGTAATGTTAAGTTTGAATAGGTATCTAATGTCGTTGCCTAGCAACGCTCCAGGAGGAACTTGCGGATTGAACATCACTATGTTGAATACTTGTCCGACGCCTACAGGGTTAGGTGCAGCCATAATGTAGACATGTGTTGGAATTTGGTCCTGGAATCGGTTCCATAGAGTCAGTCTTGTAGCGGAAGCGTTAACGTTCATTCCTACCCAATTCATACCAGCTTTTACCGCTGTAGCTGTGTTTGCATCATAGTTGTATCCGTTTACAACTTCTGCTTTTATGGTTTGTTGAGATCCAATTGAGATTGCCATTGGTGTAACTAATATTATAGCGATAATAATTGCCATAGTTTTATTTTTATTCGTTTGCATTTTTATTTTCCTCAAAATTTGTATTGAACAAGAACCGTGAGAGTCCTCGCTCAATCATGAGCGGGTTTGTATCCAACTTGTATATTAAATATTCTAAATAGCGGTTAGCAAGAAACCAAGTGTCGCATTTAATTCAACTGCAGTTTAACAGTTTAATAATCATTCAGAAAAACGAATTCAATCTTAAACCATACTTGAAGCTAATTTAGTTTTAATGACAAATTGCATTATAATAGCAGCAGAAGTCGTCTTATGTTCACAATTTGCGAATATTATGTTCATTTTTGAGGAGGTGCCTTAGTTTGGATACAGTTGTTAGAAGGCTGGAATTCTTAAAGCTTGAAGGATTAGGCTTTTCCCAAGTAGAAGTTGTGAACGAATTAAGCCAGAAACTGTCTTGTACTAAACGGGTTGTGTACAAAGATTTTGATACCCGTGAGATTTGGCAACCTGTATTGAAGAATGTTGTGAAGCCTGACGGAATTTTGTTGAAAGTTTTGAATTGGTATGTAGATGCCCTAAAAGGAATTATTCGAGCAATGGGTATGAACCCCGAACAAACTCTCGATAGAGACGCATTAAGTGACGGAGCAATTACTCATAAAAACGCAATCGATTTTAAAATCCACCAACTGCAAATTCTCAGCAACCAACTAAAACAGATAATTCGGCAGGAGGCAACAGTATAAATACGCCGCTGGAGTGGCGGGTCCGAAGGGATTTGAACCCTTGACTTTCAGCTTAGAAGGCTGACACGCTATCCGTACTGCGTCACGGACCCACATAAGGCATTCTAAATGAGATGCTTCCACATATAATTTTACCTATCGCTTCCCGAAACAAAACCCATCTTTGTACCAAAGGAGTTTATGCCAAGAATACTTGTTCGAAAAGATGATAATAAGGTGACTTAAGCAGCAACCATCATTTCTTTATCTTAAATAGAAATGAATAATTTTCTTACAACAAAAAGAAGGTGTGACTGTTTAGATACAATCACACAGGCTTAATTGTTTTATTAAGTTAAACTAAGTCTGTGAATTGATTGATGACAGAAAATATACTTGACCCAAAAGATGTTGCAAAAAACGTTTACACCTTTATAATGGAGAACGAACGTGTGCGCGTATTCAACGCATCTTTTAAACCAGATGAGATTGCTGCAATGCATCATCATCCTGATCACGTCGTTTATGTGATTAAGGGTGGCAAAATAAAGTTGACTTCCGAAGGAAAAACTAATGTTTTAGATCTTGAAACTGGAAAAGCAATTTTCATAAACGAGCAGGTACATGAAGCGCAAAACATTGGACAGGCACCGCTAGAACTTTTAGTAGTTGAGATAAAGAAGTAACGCAAAACAGAGGTTCGCTCTTTATTTTTCAGTGATGCTACTTGTCAGCAACGTTAAACGAAGGCAAAAATTGGAATTACCGAAAAACAGATCAAAGACTAATCGTCATTAAAACAAAAAATAATAAGGTTCGCAAAGCAGCTGTGCTTGACGTTTTAACCAATCTGTCCTTTGCAATAAATGTTCCAGAAAACATTTCCATGGAAAGTCTGATTCTGGAAAAAGAATATTTAGCACAACTAAAAGTCTACACATCCAAGAATAATCAAGGAATTGACAAAGAATTCATAAACTTCTTTGACGCAATTGATGTAGACCAAGCTCTAGAGGATTTTATCAAAGCTTATTGGATTTATCCCAGCAAAATAAATTTTGAACTGGAAGAGTTAGAAGAGCCTAACTCATCTTAAGATCATGCCGACGAATTTTTCTGGGTTAAACAATTCCAGGTCCTTGTAGGTTTGGCCAACTCCGATGAATAGGATCGGCTTTTGTGTAACAAATGTTACGCTTAATGCTGAGCCACCTTTTACGTCTGCATCTACTTTGGTAAGGATAGTCGCGTCGATTCCAACGGCTTTGTTGAATTCTTCAGCCTGCATAACTGCGTCATTACCAATAAGTGAATCCACAACGAAAACTGTTAAGTCAGGCTTTACCACACGCTTGACTTTAACGAGTTCATTCATTAAATTCTGGTTAGTTTGCATTCTACCAGCAGTATCAATCAAAACAATGTTAAGTCCATGAGCCTTTGCGTGGTTAACAGCGTCATAACCTACTGCAGCTGGATCACCGCCATAGATACTCTTAATCACTCGCATGCCCAACCGTTTACCATGCTCTTCTAACTGTTCAATTGAACCTGCACGGTAAGTGTCAGCTGCAGCAAGAATTACAGAGTAACTTTTGTCACGCAGAAACTGAGCTACTTTAGCAATTGTGGTGGTTTTTCCAGTTCCATTGATTCCTACAAACATTAAAACGAAAGGTTCCTTTTTCTTGCGTTTTTCTTCTGCTATTTTTAAAAGGTCAATTCTTATGTTGGTTAACATAACGTCTAAGAGAACTTGCCGAAGGTTATCTTCAACAATTTTTTTGCGATCCTCCAAACGTTTAACTTGAACGCCTGCCAAACGTTTTTCGAGTTCATCGCAGATTTTGTCTGCTACAGGGAAAGCTACATCGTTTTCGGCTAGGCTCATTTTAAATTCAGATAAAATAGGAGATAAGTTTTCGGTTTTAAGTTCTGTTGTTGTTACTTTATTTATTAATCCTTTAAAACCTGATTTTAACTTATCAAACATTAAGCTATTGTTTCCCTTCTCTTGTCGAAAGCATGCTTTCAAGTCTGCTTCTGCCAGAATTAATGCGCTCAGCTACTTGACTGAATTGCTGTTGGGCTGCATGCATGGTTTTCTCAAGTTCGTCTAAGCGTTCTTTAAGAGTTGCTTTTGCTTCCGGAAGGGTTTTTTCAACTGAAACTCCTGAACCCATTCCAATAATCACTTTGTTTGTGTCTGCAAGCTTCACTTTAACATATGAACTTCCGCCGATTGGAATAAGCATTTCAGAATTTTCTTTTTCTTTTTCCATTCCATCAAGCGTCATGTTGGCGTAGTTTATGTCAGTCAGGGCTGCATTCACCATGCTTATTCGTTGTTGTAAGGCATCTGCTGTTTGTTCAAGGTAACGCATTTCCATGCTGAGGCGGCGGAGTTCTTCTTCAGCTTTCGCTCGTTGCGCCAAAAAGTTTACACTCCAGCAACAATTTTCTTCAAGATTGGGTTTTTAATTTGGTCAACAGAAATTTCTTCAGAACTGATTATTTTTATGTGATACCTTCTTACTCGGTGTCTGCTGCCTATTTCAGCGTAAACTTTCTCGACTGCATGTTCACTCTTTTCAGCTAAGAGTTCTCGAACAAATGAAGTTGATAATCTGGGCTTGTTGATTGTGCCGGTTACTTTGAAAGTTTTCATTTTTCTTCTTCCTGCACAACATCCAGTGCGTTCCCAATTATAAACATCTCGGGTCCAGTTGTCATAGAACCAGCAACGGCTGCGTGACTATTCGCCAATAAGCCTGTCCCAACGTATGGAACTCCACAATTTACAGTTCCTACGTCCACTGGGACTTTTAAGACGCTTTCAAGGATTTTTCTTTCCTCGTCTTTTAGCAATGGGTGTGCCAATACACCTTTGTTAGTTGCTACAGCTAAAGAACCAACATATGGTAAACCCGCGATTTCTGTTGGCACTGCTTCAACGCCCAGAGCTTTGGAAATTTTTTCGATTTCAGTTTCTTTGAATCGTGGATCTACTATTGCGCCTTTATCGTTAGCTAAAACCAGGTTGCCGTAAGCAGTTTTTTTAGAATCCATAATGGTTATGTTGCCATCAAAAACCATTTTTATCGCAGCCAATTCTTCTTCGCGAATAGCGTGCGATACCATTAAGCCTAATGAGTTTGCACTTACTAATGAACCAGCCAAAACCGATCCGGAGATAGATGTGTAAGCGAGTTTCACTTTTAGGTAATCAGCGAATTCCTGGGCTTTTTCAAGAGGAACCATACGCGGAATTAAAACGATATTCTCAGTTGCTAGCGCATATACGCCTATGCTTGCGCTTCCCACTATACTTGATAAATAAACAGTCAAGAAATAAATCCCCTGATGAATGTTTTATTAGCGAAACTTTCACGCGATACTCCCTTTTTTAGATTGCGGTGTTTTTAGGTGGTTTACAAAAATATTTTGAAACTTGTTTGACAATGTTAGCTTTCTATTACTTGAATAAAGAAGGGACCCTTCAGTAAAGAAAAAATACAAAAAAATTATTTTTGTGTTTCAGCTAAGTAAACAGTTACGTTGCCGTCTTTATCTTTTGTGATGCGCGTCTTGATCTTGCGTGGAGGCTTCTCAATACCGCGATCCCAAATTTTCTCATTGACTTCTTTGCTAATGATGAGTTGCGGTAGTTCTTCTTCTTCCTCTTCTTCAGTGACTTTCATTGCAATTTTCATGTGCCTGTTTACGAATTCTTTTATGAGTTGCATGGCCCTTGGAGCACGTTTTTTTGGTGGTCGAACCAAAGCTCTTGAAAGGGGAATTGTGTAGAATCTTTCTTCAACAATTTGTTCGTCTTTCTTCTTTTTCTTAGGCTTAGCTTCCTCAACAGCCTCTTGTTCGGCTGGAACAGCTTCAGGTTGACCTTGCCCTGAGACTAGTTCAGTTCCAGGTTCCTCTTCTGACACAGCTAATTCTTCAATTTCTTCTTCTTTTGTAACTTGTTTAGTAGTTTCTTTGGACATTGCGCTCTAATTCTCCTATGCTCTTATCTTCCTGGTTCTCCAGTTGCGTCGCTGCTTAGGATTATTCCTAACCTTACCATCAGTTCGAGCAATAACCCATGTTGGAACAGACTGTGATTCTTTGCCAGCTTTGGCTAATCTGAGTTTTTTTCCTGTTGGTTTAACTCTTGCCATTTCTATATCCTTCTGATTTTTGTCTCTCGCTTCCGTGATTGAAGCTGAACTAATATCTGTTTGAGCTGTGCATCTGAAAGTGGAATGGGCAATTTTCCCGTCTGTGCCATCTCAATCAGCTGCATCTCAATACTCTCTGTAAATTCCAGCTTAACCATTTTAAGGTTATTTAGCCTTTGCCGAGCTTCAGGCGCCAATATCTTACTAAGCAATGCCTGCTTTTGATTCTCCATCTGTTGCTCTGCTTGAGCTTGCCTTTGCTCATCACTCACGCGATGCTGCATTGAAGAAAGTTTTCGTTTACGAATCTGGGCAAGCTCGTCATCAGACATTGTCACTATTCGCCTTGATACTTCTTGAGCTCAGGGACAGTTTTAACCATTTCTTTAGATAAGTCTCCAGCAACTTCTTGGAGAAGCTTACGTCCTTTAGGAGTCATTATTCGTCCTTTAGGTTTTGACATCTGAATTAAACCAGCAGATTCAAGCTGCTGCAGACCCTTGCGGATTCCGCTTCCACCTGCTTTTTTAACACGATCAGGTTTACTACCTCTATTTTTTCTACCGCCATATTCAGCGCGTAGTTTCTCAAGTCCGATTGGACCATAAATGTATACTTTGCGCAATACTGATGCACTTCGGGTAAACCACCAATCTGGGTCTTGTGGCTGCTTCTCAACATGCATACCTGTTTTAGCGAAAGCTGCCCATGGAAGAGGCTGAACTTCGTCAACATTTTCCCTAAGATACTTTGCTAATCTAACTATGAATTTTGAAGCTGGAACGTCATGAGGAGTCGTCAAGTTACTCTAATCCTTTGGTTTTTCCTTGCAGTTAAACAATGAAGCCTAATATAAATATTCTCCGAACAACATGCAAGCCACAACCAAGAAATGGTATTTAGAAATATTATGGTTGAGAAGGCTCTTCTTCAGCTTTTCGCTTCCTAAACAGAATGAAAACATGACCCCTAACTTCAACCAAAGCTGAATTAGTTTGTTCAGCAGCTTTAACCCCGATAGCTTGAGCTGTAACCTCACCTTGCAAAGCAGCGGGCAAAATCCTAACCTTAACCATCTTGTTTCTTTGCAGTTGCTTCTCGATTTCAGCAGCCAGAGGAGGGGTCAAACCTTCCTTGCCAACCCAAATCGTCGGGTTCTCATCTTTCAAAACGTGCCTAACATGACGCTTCATTCGAGTGGTTATTTTGCTCAAGTTCCTTATGCTCCATTTTCTTTTTTAGTAGTATACGAGTTTGGTTACCGCAGTTTAAACATGTTACTACAACGTGAGGCTCTCTTTTCTGTTTTATCCTAACACGGCAATTAATCCCCTGCACAAATAGCGAGTTGCATTTCTTGCATGTACCGCGTTTAAAATCAATTGGTAAATGGGTTTTGGCTGCCATAGCGATCTTTCTTGCAGAAACAACGTATTGCATAGCCAACTTTGGATTTGCCTTACCGACTTTTTTGGCTTGCTCAAATAGGATTAGAATACGCTGTCTAGCTATTTGCTTAACATTAGATGAATTCATCTATCCTTTCCCAAACAACTTGAAAAACATTGAAACATACACATAACACTTGCGCTCAGTTATTGCCTTTCTGGGAAAGCTCAAACCTCAACTGTTTCAAAGCCTTATCCATTTCAAGTGGCTTATGCTGCAAAATTTGTTGTGCTTTTAAAGTGTCAAGAGATGAATCCATCGGACGTTTAGCGGGCAATTTGAATTGAGAAGACAAAACCTTATTGATCAAACCTTTATCTAAGCTAAAGACATCAGCGATTTGTTCAGCAAATTCAAGTCGGCTAACTCGTGTAGCCCCGCACAAATGATAAATTCCAGTTAACTTGCGTTCTATAACTTCCAGAGTCATTTCAGCTAAATTGGTGTTGAGTGTGGGTGTATTCCATTGGTCAGTTACGATTTTGACGCGTTCGCCTTTTTGGAGGTTTTCGAGTAGCCAGAGTGCAAAGTTAACTTTTCCTGCTGCAGGAGTAGAACCGTACATAACGCTGGGTCTTGCTATGAAATATTCTTTTTGTGTTTTGACGATTTCTTCAGCTTTCAGCTTGGTTACTCCATAATAGTTGATGGGGTTAGGCGCATCGGTTTCTTTGTAGCGACCCGTTTCTCCACTAAAAACATAATCTGTAGAGATATAAATTAAAAAAGAACCTGCAGTCTTGGCTGCTTCAACGATGTTTTTTGTGCCTTCAACGTTTACTTTCCAAGCAAGTTCCTTATTCAACTCGCATTTATCAACATCAGTTAATGTTGCAGCATGAACTACAACGTCAGGCTTTATAGTTCTAAAGGCTTCATCGACCTGTGCTTTTCCAGAAATATCCAATTTAACAAAGTTCCCGTAAATCGACGAGCTCTGAATATCAGATGAATAAACCTCAAAATTTTTGGAAAGCCCCATTTGAGCTAGTTTTGAGCCAAAAAGCCCGCTAGCACCCGTAATTAAAAGCTTCAATTAAACGCCACCAAGTTTCCAAGGTGTTGGATGCAAAATGACTTCGGTTGCAAAGGGTGTCCACCAATGCTCGTTGTCAAGGTACCACTTAACAGTTGACTCTAAAGATTTCTCAAAACTGAACTTTGGTTTCCACCCTAATTCAGTTCTGGTTTTTGTTGAATCCAAACTGTAGCGGGTGTCATGTCCGGGACGGTCTTCAACGAATGTTATTAGGTTTTCAGGTTTATGGAGCAGGCAAATTATTTTTTTGACTATTTCTATGTTTGCAATTTCGTTTCCTGCTGAAACATTATAGATTTCTCCTGCTTTGCCCTTCTCAAGCACAATTCGCAAGGCTTCACAATGATCTTCCACATAGATCCAATCACGAATATTGGTTCCTTTCCCATAAATTGGAATGGGAAGATCTCTTAGGGTACGGATGACGGTTTTAGGAATTAATTTTTCAGGAAGCTGGTAAGGACCAAAGTTGTTTGTACATCGGGTGATTGAAACGTTTAAACCAAAAGTCTTATGGTATGATAATACGAACATGTCTGCGGCGGCTTTGGCAGCTGAATAAGGATTAGATGGTTTAGGAGGGGTGTTTTCTGTGAATGAGCCTTCAAGAGCTTCACCATAAACTTCGTCGGTGGATACCTGAAGAAGCCGTGCTTTATGATTGTGTCTTCTTATGGCCTCAAGAATTGTAAAGGTGCCAACTGTGTTGTTTTGGAGGAAAATGTTTGGGTCAGCGATGCTACGATCTACATGAGTTTCGGCTGCAATGTTTACAACCGCATCCACCTGATGAACCAGCCGATTCATGAGTTGCGGGTTACAAATGTCACCTTTGATGAAAGTGTAACGTTTATCATTCTCAATATCACGCAAATTCGCCGGGTTAGCCCCTATGCCAATTTTATCTACATTTATTAATTCACAGTCAGGGTACTTTGTAAGTATAAGCCTGCAAAAGTTGCTTCCGATAAATCCTAATCCGCCAGTAACTAATAGTCTCATATTTCATCACTTGTGGGGATGAGTGTTCCAATCCCATGGTTTACCAACACGAGCATCATCTTTTTTGCCATTTACGATTTTAGGAATGAGTGCTGGGTCATTCCATGGACGACGTTCTTCGTCAGGGTTCGCTGAGTCATATAGATTAGTGGTGAAGTATAGAAGCATTGCAGGTTCGTTGCCTAACGTTTTGAAGCCATGCCAATAGTGCCCAGGCATACGAACCACTTGTAGATCTAAGCCGCTTGAAATAACCTCATTAACTTCCGCCGTCTTTTCATCAAAAGCACAGATTTTAATCAATCCTCTAAGTGCCAAAAAATAGTCCACTTGACCTTTAACATGTCGATGCCAAGCACGAATAACATCAGGATAAGTGAACGAGAAGTTTGCCTGCGCAACGGTGTCTTCTCCAAAGAGATCCTTCCAATCCTTACGCATAACTTCAGTGAAGAAGCCTCTCTCGTCTGAAATTCGCTTTATTTGTCTAATTCTTATCCCCTGTAACATAAGTTATCCCTTGTTTACTCTCAAACATATCAATTTGAAAACTTTATAAATAGTTCCTTTTTTCAAGTGTTAAACCTCGATATCTGAGAAATCGCCCACATGCAACTTTATTGTTCGGTTCCTCTGGTTGCGGGTTACTTTAGCGTTTTTGCCAATCAAACTATCCTCGAGGCGCTCAACATCCTTAACAGTTACGCAATCTTGCACAACACAATATTCAAGATTAGAATTATAGATCTTTGAGCCGTCTCCAATGCTGGTATATGGACCGATAAATGAGTTTTCAATCAAAACTCCTTTCCCAATCACACAAGGTCCTCGAACCACACTGTCCACAATTTTTGCTTCTGACTCAACTTTAACTCTGCCGTCTACAGTACTGTTAGTAACAGTTCCCTTAATGTCCCGTTGAATATATGCATCCAGAATTTTCGCGTTAGCGGATAAAATATCGTCTTTTTTGCCTGTGTCAAGCCACCAAGATTTCAAGATTTCAGCTTTAACCGAAAAGCCCATGTTGATCATTTCTTGTATGGCGTCTGTAATTTCTAGTTCACCTCGCCATGAAGGTTTAATTTTTTCTATCGCATCATGAACTTTGTTAGAAAATAGATAAGTTCCAATAATGGCTAGATTACCCATGGGTGTTTTAGGTTTCTCCACGAGCCTGGTAATATTTCCTTTTTCATCTAATTGAGCAATTCCAAAACTCGACGGGTTATCAACTTCTTTGAGAATTATAAGTGCATCAAGATGCTCATTCTTAAATTTCTTTACGAACGGTTCTAAACCTTGACCTGTTACGTTATCTCCTAAACACATGACAAAAGAATCCTGACATAGAAATCGTTTAGCTGTTTTTACGGCGTGCGCTAAGCCAAGTGGTTCTTGGGGAATATAAGTAACATTAAGGTTCCAGTTAGATCCATCTTTGACGTAATCTTGAACAAACTGTCCAGTTTCGTGTGCAGTGATTATGCCTACTTTTTTAATGCTGGTTGAAGCTACTTGGTCAAGAACGTATCCTAATATGGGTTTGTTGGCTACGGGAATTAGTTGTTTGGCACAGGTGAATGTTAAAGGTCTTAGCCTGGTTCCTTTTCCGCCACTTAAAACAAGTGCTTTCATTGTAATCCTTAGCTCTTTAGGTAAAACTTGGTATTATGACTTACTATTTAAGAATAAGTATTTTCTTTCCATTGATGTGTGGCTGTAGCCATACAACCACATAGTTCTATTAGCAAATCATGATATGACATTATTAGGTTAACTCGTTTGCTAAGCTTGGAGTAGAGAAAATGAGAAAAACTAAAGAAATGTTGTTTGCATCTTTGATTAACCGAAAAACAATTTGCAAATTTACTTCTACATGCAATCTCTACTCAAACGCAAGTTATACATGCACCCACACCGGGGGCAACTATTGTGGCAAATATAGAAAACTTAGCAGCCCCACAGAAAACGTTAAATCAAATCGATATTTGATTGAGATTTCGCAATAAACCAACAATTTTTTTAAATCACTTAAGATCTTAAAATCACTTTTTTAGCTTTTTTTGTAGAAAAAACTCATTAACTTCTCAATTATGTTAAGCACAAAATCTAATGGTTTTCGAAGAGGCCCCAGGGCGTTAACAATTTGTCGAATGTTAACTAAATCAGCCTTGTTTATAGTTCTTGTAATCACGGCTAAAAGTAGAACAGAAATTACGAAGATAATTACTCCTGCGATTAATTGTATTAGGCTGCTAAAAGGTAACTGAGTGATGGTAAAATAGGTTATGACTGCTGCTATACCTGATGAAAACACGATTTTTGCAGAAGATAGCCAATCTACGGAAACCCCAAAGTTCTTTTTAATGAAGCGTAGACTTAAAAATAAACTCGGGAACCCAACTACTAAACTGGTAACTATTAGACCTATGATTCCGAATTGAGAAATCAACCCAAAACTCAACGGAAAACCGATTATGACGGTTAATAAGGTTAATTTTAAGTTGTATTTAGTGTATCCTTGACTGTTTATCAGATTTGCTATGCTTAGATTACCAAGAGCAGTAAAAAGATAAGTAATCGCTGATAAAGCTAAGTAAAATGGTGCTTGTTCGTACTTTCCTTCAAATATAGTATTAATCGCAGGCTGGGCAAGCGCCATAACCATAGCTGTTACTGGAACAACCACGAGAGCAGCATACTTTACTGAATATTGAAAAACATTCTGTAAAAGTTCCCTCTCTTTTTTTGCATCCAACTTCGAAAAGGCAGGAAACAACATAGTTGTCACCGGAGTAGCAAAAAAAGTAATTAGAACCACGAAATTCAAAGATACAGAATAATTGCCTATCAAAGAATTATCAGTCACGAAAATGTACATTATGGTGCTGTAGAATTGGGTAAGAAAGCCCGACAAAATGGCGCCTATTGATAATGGCAATCCATATTTTAGCATTATTTTGGTCGTTTTTATGAATTCTAATTTTCCTTCTGGAGGTTTAGGAAGAGCTTTGTACATTACGTATACAAGCAGTACACCCGTAACTCCAGCAACTATGACTCCTACTGAGAACCCTATGACTGCACCAAGGGTTCCAAAACCTAAAATCACCAGTGCAAGAATAAGGGCTGTTTTAACTAATGATTGAATAACTAACATTATGCTGTTTAGATGCATCTTTTCTAGACCAGTGAAAGCAGCGCTTGCTGTATTCAGAAGTGCCCCTGTTAAAATGAACAAGGAAGCTATTTGGATTAACTGAACGATAGCTGGGCGTCCATAAAAGTCGGCTAGGAACTGAGAGATAATTAAAGAAAAAACAGATAATGTCAAACCAACGATGATTTCGAATGCTAATCCTGAAACAAAGACACTTCTTATTTTTCCTACATTATTTTCGCTGTTGTATTCTGCAGAATATTTTACCATTGCTGTAGTTATCCCCCAATCTCTGAAGGTTGAAATTAAGTTGGGGGCAGCTAGGGCAATCGCATATAAGCCGTAGTTATCTGAACCTAAAAGTCTGGCAATAATAATTGTCCCTACAGAAGAAATGATTGTTGATAGGACTATACCCCAGAGTAGGTGAAAGCCGCCTTTGGCTGAAACTCTCGCCATCTCTGTTGCTTTAGACATATCAATTCTTCTCAGTATTCTATGTTAAGTTAACTGTTGGTGAAGACGTGCTCTTTATCAGTTTTGGTTATTTGAATAGGAATTAGGATATGATCTGAAATTTAGTTGACTATTACTTTTGATGCGACAAGTATAGATTGTGAATAAACAAACTTATTATATCTTGTATCGTACGACGTATCATCCAATACATGAGTGTTCAGAATTGTCTGAAAAACCAAAGCACCATCCAAAACGAGTAATAATCATTTTTACTCTTTGCCTAATATGTTTTACAATATTTATTAGTTCTTTTGGAAATATTTTCATAACTAGTTCTCAAGCCAACTCTCCTAACAACCAGGTAGGGCAATACTTGACACCTGATGAAATAGTCGGTCAAAGTAATAACACGATAGAAAACTTGGGCGACGTTCAAATCTTAGGCCTAAAAAATGGGCAATTATTAGTTTGGAATGATTCTGCACAAAAATGGCAAAATGCCGACCCAACCCAATCAAACACTTCATTGACTAAATTAACTGACGTCACATTTGCAGGCTTATCAAACGGGGACGTTATGCAATACAACTCATCAACTGGAAAATGGGAAAACACACAATATATAATGACAATCCAACAAATTATTGACATTTACAATACAATGCCTTACAAATCTTTTTGGGATGGAAGTATCAATTCATTGATTAACAGGTGGGGTAACACAACAACTCTCATCAATCCTCAGCAACCCTACAGCTACTTAATCTATACAGATTCAGCAAACAACATTTATGCAAAAAACGGAACTGACGGCACTATTGCTTTTAATTCAACCGACGCTAGTTATGTATTCTCCTCTGTTTGCGCTCAAGGGGAAGGAGTAGTGTTTGTGAAGAAAGGCACCTACATAGGCACATCCCTGCACATCTCGTCGCCTAAAAGTTAGACTAATAGGCGAGGGAATAGGGACAATCCTGCAATTTACAGAAGGCATAACTGTTTCCAATACGGGTGAGAGCTTTCATCAAGAGGTCAGCAACCTGCAATTAATCGGCACCGGATACAACAACAACGGATTAACATTAAGCGCAACCTCAAGATTCGTAAGTTATAACCTAATCATACAAAACTATAACGTGGGATTATCCATTCAATCCTCAGATTCTGGAGCAACCATATTCAACAACTTCTACAGCTTAATTAGCCACGATAACAATGTCGGTGTTTACATAAGACGAGATTCAGGCGATTGCACAGTTGCACACAACACATTCTATGGCGGCTCAATAGTCGCAAACCTACAATGGGGAATTGTAATCAAAGGTTCTGTCTCAAACGAAATCTTTGAAGGCACTGAAATCGAGAATAATTGCAACGGACAAGTCTGGCTAGGCACAATAAACCCGGGATTAGTTCCCGAGGGCAACACATTCTCAAAATGCTACTTTGAACCTGCGCTAAGCAATATCACGGCAACTTTAATCGACTTTACAACACAATTATCAGAAGAAACCAAACCATGGGGAAACATCTTTAAGGAAAATAAATTTGCAATTTGCGGAGACACAACACTAACACTACCAACCGACACCATCTTCAAAGACAACTACATCAGCGGCGCCCCAGTTACCTTCACAATAAATGCCACAACAGTAGGCTGCCAAGTTGACGGAAACATCAGTCCTTCTGGCTCTGTAAAAGTCAATTATATCGGAACTGCGAATACCGGTCGCATAATGCAATATTCTAATTCAAACTTAGTAGCAAGTAGCAATTGGGTTGAATTCGGCGACACTTTTCCAAGCAACCCCATAGTTCAAGTTTCTGTTACTGGAAATGGGCAAGTTATTGATGCCTGGGCTTACCAGATTGAAACTACACGATTCTACCTGGTAATGTTCTACAGTAATGGAAATGAAGTTACTACACCCCAATATGTTACCTGGACTGCAACCCTAAATTTGCGCTAAAATTCTAATCTGAAAAGATCAAACATTATTTTCAGACCAAAATACACGAATTAAACGATGTCTCATCAACAAACAAATTTACAAGAAACAATTAAACTAATTTCTCGATTAAGACCATTCTTGATTTTGCACCTTCAACGATTTATTATATGTTCGTACGAATAAACCGAATGTATCACTTTTTATATAAGCACTCATAAAAATCAGCTATGGAATTCTTATTGTTCAATAAGGCTTCAGATTAGTTCATCTTTAAATGGCACAAAACTAATTAATTAATGAGGAGAAGGAGGAGAATCGGATTCCTTTTACATACAAGTGGAAACTTGTAGCGATCCTAGTAACGGTTGCTATCATTAGCACTGGCATCGTACCCCTCTCTTCGAATAGCAGATACGCCTTCAGTAACACCTTCAATTCTAACTAACGGAACAGTCCAGCAAAACCCAGACAACACAAACATAACAACCACCAACAACGACAATGCATCCAACATCACACAACAAACCACACTATCACCCACACCAAAACCAGCCCCCATAACTCCAACTCCAGAACCCACAGTACCTTTTACCAACAATATAGTTACAACTACTAACGACTTTAATGACAACATAAAAATTATTGAACCCATACCAACACCAACTGTAATACGTGATGAAAGCGAAAGCATACAAGTCGCCATTAATGCGTTAGGTCCCAGAGGAGGAGAAATCACTCTTCAAGCAGATGCCTATATCTTAACTAAAGACGTGCAAATCACCAGCAACATCATCTTTTCAGGCGTCAATCCAAACATAACACTCCATTTAGAATCCAAACGCTTGAACGTAGCCAAAAACGCAGAAAACGTAACTATAAAAAACTTGATAATGGATGCAACCAACTTAGGAGATCGCAACGCTTTCGTAGTTTATACAGGTGCAAAAAACGTCTCCATTCAAAACGTAACCATAATGAATGACCTTGCAAAAAACAATGCACTGCTAACGCAAGGTAACCAAGTTGAAATACAAAATTTAACCTTCATAAATGTCACAAATTCTCATCCCATACAAATTGCTGGTTCTGACACATATGTTAAGAATTGTTACTCAAATGATCAATCTGTTTATGCCCTTGTATCGGTGAGTGGCGGAATAAAAAATATTCATATTGAAGAAAATGTAGCTGAAAATAGACCATTATTTGACGGCGGTTACACCACAGTTCCATCAAGCGATATCTGGATTCAGAACAATAACTTGATTAATTTTCCTAATCGAACATATGGCATATTAGTTATGGGTGGAAATGCGGAAACCACGGTGCCTTTCGACAGGGTTTTTGTCTTAGGCAACAATGTGACTGCAGGAGCTGGAGCCTTCAACGGTATTGCCATTTACGGGTTATCTAGTAACATTCTGGTTGCCAATAATACAGTTAACCAGATCTTATCATTTCATAACGCAATAGGGGTGGCTTCGGGCGTAAACGTTACAGTGACGCAAAACACAGTATTCGGATGCATTGAAGGCGCTGAAGGAGGAATTGAAGTAGAAAGCAATCCAGTTCACAATAGATTTATTGGAATAAGCGAAAACGTCAACATAACCAACAATGTTGTCTTCAGATCGCAATGGGGAATATACGTTAGAATAATGGTTCCAAGCCACATTAACTGGGAAGGAAACCCACTAAAATCCAAAAACATCCTAATTGAAGGAAACACAATTAGCAACTGCACCATCGGAATAAACCTGTTAGCTGTAGACGGCATAATCGTCAAGAATAATAACATTATAAATAACACTCGACCTTTAGAATTAAGCCAATCAAACGTACTAAATTACACGATTAGCGGCAATTTGGGCTACACCGGCTAACCCAGCTTAAGGTATTTTTAATTCCTATTATCCATATGTACATACTCAACAATGAATGGATTTTTCTCGGAACCTTCTAAATATGCAACAGTGACTAAAAAGAAGCTTGAATATTAGTCAAAAAAATAGCCGTATAGAGACGAGACTTTTCTATAGTAGCGAGCCGAAAGCATTTGCATCAGAGCAAAATCACTCATGTTTTCTTGCTGCTTCAACTCAAGGATCAAACTTAGAAACGCAATGAATAATAATGTATAAGATTTTCACTACTAAACAAACATCAAATTATATTTTTTCGAGAGTTTCGTAGGTTCAGCCTTGTGAAAACCTTTGTTACATTAAAACATTCAAAAACTAAAAAACTATTTTTGAAAACGACGAATTTTTATTATTGCCCCAGCAGCAATCCCAGACAGCCCAAGGAAGAACAACACCGACAAAATAGGCAATACACTGTTATTTTCTACATTGTAAAAATAGTTACCTGAAACAACTGAGCGTTCAGCATGATTTGTAAATGTTATGGGCACTAATTCTTCAGTTAACTCCTTATTATTAACAATCGAATGCCCCGCCCCAGAAACGATAAAGTTTACTGGTGCCCCATTGAAGAAATTTCCATCGAAAACATGTCCTTCACCATAAATTTCTAGTGTGCTTTCTATTTGACTCGCAAATTTACATCCAGTCCACGTAATGCATTTAATTTGCGTTTGTTCACCAAAATACTTGAAGAAATATGGACTAGAGCCATCTGTTCTTTCAAAATATACACCTTGGAAAATGGTTCCGCTCACCATGCTATTTGCCCCATTAAAGTAGACTTCACATTCAGTGTTACATTCAATTTCTGTCCCATAGAACTGGTTCATGGTACTGTCAGAGTTCCCGCCGTTGATTTCTACGCCTACTCTGTTAAATATTATACTCCCGGCAAAAAAGCGGGCTGTGCCATAATCGCTACCTATCCAAACTCCAACATCATTTTCGTTGATGAAGACGTTGTAAATGGCTGCGAACAAACCTTGGGTGATTTTTAAGCCTGTTCCAAAATTAGTGATATGAACATTGTATATACTCATTCTTCCAGTTGAATCCAAAGTTAAACCGCAACTCTGCTCGATGCTATAGCCTTGGAGTGTAAGGTCTTTTATGGTGCATGTTGAAATGTCGCGGTAAACTATTCCGCCCTGACCAAAAGACAACGTCGTTGCAGTTTCGCCTTCTCCTGCCACATTAATTTCCTTTGTTATTACCCATTCATCATCAAAGAAGAAAGTACCGGCAACGAAGTAAAAAGTGCCTTTTGAAACGGCATCGACTTGTTGGTTACATAATTCTAAGAGATCTTCACTGCCACCAAGTACGCTTCCGTCTCTACCATATGCATAATATGTTGAATCTACCCTTTCGATGGTTACCGTGTAAGGGCTAACGACTGCTTTCGTCATGGGCAAAAGAGTTAATGAAAGAAGAATCATTACTCCAATAAAAGTTAACGCGTAATTGAAATTATTTCTTTTTATGGTTCTTCACTTTCCTTTTAGCCTGTGCTATTTTAAATCAAATTAAATGCCAAATAGACAACTTACTATTGCAGGCACTTTTTATAAACGATTCTTCCAAACTATGCACCTTCAAATGTCTTTATGGCGGTATCCAGATGCTCTTTTAGAATAGATCAAAACA
The DNA here is from genome assembly GCA_963831895.1 of Candidatus Bathyarchaeota archaeon. Lineage (GTDB taxonomy): Archaea > Thermoproteota > Bathyarchaeia > Bathyarchaeales > Bathycorpusculaceae > Bathycorpusculum. The sequence goes on along the minus strand of CAWHSD010000018.1, from coordinate 89,626 downwards.
AGTATACGGGATTGATCTATATTTAAATTACACCCAACCTAATTATTGGATAAGGCGAAGGGGGAAAAGCTAATTCAGTACACATACAAGTGGAAACTTGTAGCAATAATAGTTGCAGTTGCTATCATAAGCGCTGGCATCATAACCTTCTCCACAAATAGCAGAGCCTTCCTAACACCTCCAAATCCAACTAATGGAACAACCCAGCAAAACCCAGACAACACAAATATAACTAGCATCAACAACGACAATTCATCAAACATCGCACCACAAACCACTTCATCACCCACACTAAAACCAAAACCAATAGCTACCACTCCAAAACCCACAGTACCAATAGCCTACAATATAGATCAGCCCAATTACAACGACAACAGAAATATTTTTGAACACATACCAATTGCACCTATCATGCGCGATGAAACCTTAGCGATACAGAACGCAATTAATGCTTTAGGCCCCAGAGGCGGAGAAATTACTCTTCCGTCGGACGCCACAATTTCAAGTGAGGATTTGTTAATCACAAGCAACATCGTTTTATCGGGAGTCAATCCGACCGTGACTCTTTATTTACAATCTAAATGTTTGAACGTTGAGAAAAATGCATTCAACGTAACCATTAAAAATCTTACAATTGATGCCTCTTACTTGGGAAATCGCAGCGCCTTAACAGTCTTCGCAGGTGCACAGAATGTATTTATTCAGAACGTTATTATCCAAAATGCCATTTCAGAAAACGATGCAGTATTATCTTCAGGAAATTATGTTAAAATACAAAATTTGACCTTTTCGAATATACCGAATTCTCATCCTATTCAGATCAATGGATCTCACAGTATTGTTGAGAATTGTCGCTCAACTGATCAATCAACTTTTCACCTTGTTAGAGTGATGGGTGGTATCACAGACATTCATATTTATGGAAATTTGGCTGAAAATAGACCATTATTTGATGGCGGAATTACTTTGGCTCCATCAAGCGACATTTGGATTCAGAACAACATATTGATTAATTTTCCTAACCGAACATATGGCATATATGTTAATGGCGGAACCTTGGAGCCTTTCAAGGCACCTTTTGATAATGTGTTTGTCACAGGCAATTATATTACAGCGGCGGCTGGAGCTTACAATGCCATTGCAATTTATGGGTTGTCAAGCAATGTTTTAGTTGCCAATAACACTGTCGATCAAACCCTATCAGGACACAACGCCATAGCGGCTGCATCTGGCGTAAACGTTACTATAACTCAGAACACAGTATTTGGATGTATAGAAGGTGAAGAAGGAGGAATTGAAGTGGAAAGCAACCCAATGCATAATAGGTTTACTGGAATAAGCGAAAACGTTAACGTAACCAATAACATCGTCTTTGGTTCTCAATGGGGTATATACGTTAGAGTAATGGTTCCCGATCATGTTAACTGGGATGGAAACCCACTCAAATCTAAAAATGTCCTCATAGAAGGAAACACCGTTAGCAGTTGCACCATTGGCATAAATCTGTTATATGGAGATGGCATCATAGTTAGAGATAATCTTCTTATCGATAATACAATATCTTTGGCTGTAAACAAATCCAACGTTCTAAACTACAATATTAGTCGCAATGTAGTTAACGGCGATTACTTACCTTAAGAACGCCTCATACGTTGGAATATTAGTTTATTTTCAAAATAGACATAAGTTTCTCTAATATTGTAATTATCCAACCCAACATTTTTTTAAGGGGACCAAGGGCATTTACAATCGCCCTCAAATTTGCAAGATCAACTCTATTCACTGCTCGAGATAGTATCAACATAGGAAGTAGGAGGAAAACGAAAACCAAAATCCCGAAAAACAAGTTAATTGCGCTTGCAAATCTTAAGTTAGAAATAACACCGAATGTGAAGAAAGCTGCAACTCCTGTTGAAAAAAAGATCTTTATTGAAAAATACCAATCGAGAGACAAACCATATTGCTTCTTTATGAAAAATAAACTAAGTATTAAGCTGGGGAGTCCAGCAATCAAAGAAGTAATTATTAGACCAATTAACCCAAGTTGAGAGATAAACAAAAACCCGGCTAGAAAACCGATTACTACTGTAAGTACGGTTAATTTAAGGTTGTAAGTTGTATGACCTTGGCCGTTTATTAGATTAGGTATACTCAAGCTTCCAAAAGCACAATAAAGGTATAGTATGGACGAGAGAGCCAGAAATAATGGGGCTTGGTTATAGCCATTCGCAAAAATCGTTTTGATCGCTGGTTCCGAGAGAACCATAATCAGGGCAGTAACAGGTACAACTAACAAGGACGAATATTTTACTGAATATTGAAATACACTCTGAAGAGTTCCAGGATCTTTTCTGTAATCAATTTTTGAAAAAGCAGGAAATAACATAGTAGCTACAGGCGTAACAAAAAAAGTAATCAAGACAACAAAATTTGAAGCAACAGAATAATTACCTATGGCAGAGTTATCTATCACGTAAATAGCCATAGCATATGTATAAAATTGTGTCAAGAAAACAGTTAAAATAGTTCCTATTGACAAAGGAAAACCGTACCTAAGCAAATACTTAACGGTACCAAAAATCTCCAACTTACCATTAACTCCCCCATAAGATCTAAGCATTGTCCAAGCAAACGCCAAACCCATAACACCTGCTACCACAGTGCCAATCATAAAACCTCCAACTGCACCAACATTTCCAGCTCCTAACAAAACAAAAACAATTATCAAACCAGTTTTAACCAACGCTTGAATTGTAAGCATAACACTATTCAGATGCATCCTTTCCATTCCCGTAAAAGTTGCAGAAGCCAAGCTTATCAAAGCATGAGTCAAAACAGAGAAAGAAGCAATTTGAATCAATGTTGTTATTTCAGGTCTACTAAAAGTGCTTGCTAAAAATCCAGAAAGCAAAAAAGAAGCAACAGATAGAATTGAACCAAGCAGTAGCTCAAAAATTAATCCTGAATAAAAAATACTCTTAACCTTATCGTGGGCACCTTCACAATTATATTGGGCAGTATATTTTATCATGGCATTGGTTATGCCCCAATCTCTAAAAGCAGCAATCAAGTTAGGAGCAGCAATTGCAATGGTATATAGACCATAATTATCAGCTCCTAACAGAATAGCAATAACAATTGTCCCAACTGCGGATATAACTGTAGATAACACTAACCCCCAGAGAAGATGAAAGCCTCCTTTTGCAGAAATCTTTGCCATTTCACTAGCGTTACTCAATTTTCATCAGCAAGTCGTAGACTTTTCGGCTAACTAATTTCTAAACGGTTAAGTTTATCGGTTGAAGTCTATTAATTCACACAAACAAAGTCACTTAACACTGTCATCGATTGCCTTCATAGCGGAAGAAGCATTAAACTCGAAAAGCCAAGCATTCCCAACCTCTTTAACCAAATTAAAATAAGGAGTTGCAAGAAACTGGGTAGCATTAAAAGTCCTTCGAACCACGGAATCAAGGGCAAAAGTAGAGGGTATAGAACCAATATATACATGCGAAATTTTATTGTCTATCAAATAAGGAACCGCTCTTAGATCAGACGAATTAGCGGTTAACAACTTCATGATAGAACTATAATTTTCAAACCCATTATAACCACAAAATGCCTGCTTCTCACTTATTGCCGTCAAATATTGACCGCTATCACCTCTTGAGATTAAAATCAACGCTTGAGAAGAAACATTGTATCTAATCCAATCAATCAACAACACGTCATCTTGACCAAGAACAGTATAATAATTTAGATAATACTCAATTTTATGGTAAGTCTGCAGCTGTTCCTCAACAACTGGAACACTTAGAAAAATCACAGTAGATAAAATTAACACCGATAAAACCACGGCAAAAAACCTATTTCTGCCAAATTTTTTCTTAACCAAGCTTTCTTTTACGTAGGATAATCGTCTAATCACTAAATAAATGATATTCATACAAGAAAAAATAACAATCGTCGTCATGATTGTTACCAAAATAAATACGTGCTGCCAGATTCTCTGTACATTAAAAAAATCAATTAGAAAATTTATTGGCAGAAAAAGAGTAATTGCTAAATACGCCATCAATGCTATCCAAAAAGAATAGACCAACAATGAATTAAGCGCAAACCCGCTTGGAAAAAGATTCCAAAGTTTTTTACCTAACCACGGAATAAAAAATAAAATAAGTAGTATTATCGTAAATGAAGCTAAAGAAAACAATTTACCCATCTCTGAGAAGAAAAAAGAAAGGGCTGGAATATCAAGTATCCAGTTAAAATTTGTACGCCCCATTATACTTTCTGCTAAGGAATTTGACGTTGAATTTAATTCAGTAAATTGAACACCAGCAATATTGTTGGCATATATAGAATAGAAGTATGGTACACTAAATAATAATGGTATTAAAAAGACAACGACAAAAGCCACATTTTTCCATTTAAAAAAAGAATAGAACGAAACTTTGGACAAATGATTATGATAAATTGTTCTTGAAAACTTTATGATTAAAATCATCCCAAACCAAAGGGTCCCTAATAAAAATGCAGTCGGATATGTTTGAGAAGAAATAAAAAAGATCAAACCTAACAAGAAAACGTTTAGGTAAGAAAGATGCTTTGATAACAAAAACTCGAAAATTAAACCCACGCTACTAATCACTAGATAAAAAGATAACAATACAGGTAACCCACCCCAACTTATTGGTGTCCAAATAAAAACAAAGGAGAAAAAAGACACTACTATCAAGCTTAAGATTGAAATTGCTCTATTATTGAATAGGCATTTTAGCGTTGAGTAAAAGGCAAGAGAAATTAGAGTAGGCAAAACAACAACGATTAATATAACAATTTTTTGAATTGAAACATTGAGCAGAGATGCAAAAAAAGCAGAAAGTACATGCGCTCCTGATGGATAATTAAGAGTTAAGTTAGCAAAAGGCAGTCCTGAACGCGTCAACAATGAGACAGGGTTATCCAGCACAATGCGCGTCATTAATGTATGATCTGCCCCATCATCGATTGTAGACCCATAAAAACCTGTTATTAACATAGAAGAAAGAAAAACAGATACAATCAATATTGAAAATATAGCAATTGAATAACCATGTTTTCTAAATACCAATGATGATGGTTTTTTTAATAAATTTTTTATAACATTAAATTGAGTGGCAAAGCCAACTAAAGAAAGACTAACAATGAATAAAATAGAAACCCAAGCTAAATTAACAAAGGCAAACAAATAGTAAAAAAGATAAACAAAGACGAAACCAAACAAAACTCTAAAATTAGCTTTTTGGAAAAAATCGAAAGAACCAAACGGATCGCTCGTTTTCCTAAAAGAACAAAATAAACGTAGAACACCAAAACCAACTAAATATAAGATAAAGACACTTAGAATTGAAAATAGAACAGACTCGAATAGAGTAATCTCAGTCCAATCCCACCACATCATCATTGCACCATAAGCCCATTATCTGAACTGACATAGATGGCGCACAAACGCGATTTATTCAATAGCCATTATCCTTCTATTATTCTAATATTGTTAAACAATGTTTGTGTATTGAATGAGCAACTTATATATTTAAGCAAAAAAAGGATCTTTTCAACTTATATTCGCAAAGAACAGATTTTACATTTTGATGTTTCAAATAATGATGAGTATTAAATAGATCAGGAACAATAGAACTTCAAATAATAAAATCAATTGAAAGTAATCCATCTCATGAATAAGCCCCAATACTATCATCAGATTGACTTCATCAAAACGATAGCCATTACTGCAGTCATTTTACTGCATAGTCTACCAGCATATGTTCTATTGGACATTTACTCACCTTTCCATATTTCACAAGCAATCCCTGTCTTCATTATCGTCAGCGGTATCGTCTGGTACCTTTCATACAGCAAAAAAAATAACCACACGCTCAAAAATTCATACATACCAGTCCTATTTTAAACAGAAAGCAAGACGCTTGATAATTCCTTTCTTAATAATATACATTGTAGATATTGTTTATGTTATAGCCATTAATTTTGAGATAACAACCCAGGGACTAATAAGAATATTAACTTTTCAACTGCCTTCAGGAGGACCAGGCAGTTATTACACATCGCTACTAATTCAAATAATGCTCATCGCCCCACTCATATTTTATTGCTACCAAAAGAAACCCAAATTAACATTAGCAACGCTTTTTGGAATAGATCTATGGTTTGAACTAATTGCCCCCGTGCTTCCTTATTGGATTTACTACATTAGCTCATTGAGATATTTAGCCGCTTTTGCATTGGGAATCTATTTATCTGCTGCACTTTGCACAAAAACTGCCTTCTATAAAACCAAGGGATTCATAGTCTTGTCAGTTCTGGGGACAGCCTCATTTATTTACATTTTAGTCTTCATGAGACAGCCTACTCCTTTATTCAGGCCTGAATGGGAGACACAAAACTTACTCTCATTCTTTTACCCCTCTTTCATAGTTGCAATAATCTTGTTAATCCACCCTCTTATTGGCGGGCTTTCGAATATCGGAAAAAAACTTAACGTAATAGGAAAAGCATCTTACCACATATTCTTAGTGCAACTGATATATTTCGGAGTAGGGTTGAACGAGATTTTCTTATTTACAAATATCTCTCTTACCCTGGTGGGAGTGATCTATGTTACCGCCAATTTAGTCATAACTTTTTCTTTGGGTTTGATCTTTTACTATATTGAACTAAGACAATATGGCTATACAAAACTCAAAGCCATTTTTCGAATTAAATAGTCGTATACAATGACACTCGCTTCCAAGAGCTGCAATTTCTATTGCTAATTTAGGAAATCAAATCCAAACTTAAGGGAGTCCCTCTGTCAATATCCTTGGCAGCGCGTTTGCCAAAACAGTCCTTTAGATACTTCGGAGAAAGACCATACGCAGGTCTTATTGAACGTATATTATCTGGCGTGAAAAGATCACCAGCTTTCATGTCCTTAACTACAAATATGGATCGTCGAAAAACTCTACTAGATTTTTCACAATCCTGAATGCAACATACTTCTGAACCAAGAGAACTCTCAACTAATCGAAGATCTACAACAAGTTGCTTAAACTCAGCAGGTTCTAAGGAAAAACCGCAGTCTGGACCCGGAATATCTCTTGACAGAGTTAAATGTTTTTCAATAATACAAGCTCCCAGAGCAATTGAGGCAACAGAAACTTCTGGATTTAACGAGTGATCCGAAAGACCAACTGGAACATCAAACGATTTCGCAAGGTAGGGTATAGCACGCAAATTCATTTCATTAGAACAAGCCGGATATGAACTAGTGCATTTCAGCAAAGCAATTTCGCTGGCACCAGCCTCCCTTGCAGCTAAAACAGCTTCAGATATTTCTTCAAAAGTTGCCATTCCAGTTGAAATAAAAAGCGGCTTCTTCGTCTTTGCGATTGCTTTTATCAATGGAATATCCACTAACTCAAACGATGCAACTTTGTGAACAGGAACATTCAATATCTTCCAAGAAATCAAGCGATGAAATATCAAACGATGTTGAGAAAAAATCTAACCCTAATTCGTTAGCAACTATTTTGAGTTTTGGTTGCCATTCCCAGGGCATGCTTGCTTCTTGATAGAGATCATAGAGAGTTCGTCCACTCCACGGAGTGCCTTCCTTTATTTTAAAAAATTCTTTGTCAGACTTCAAAGTCATTGTATCGGCTGTGTACGTTTGAACCTTGACTGCATCGACTCCTGCTTCTTTGGCTGCATGAATCAACTTAACTGCTTGATCAAAATCCTGGTTATGATTAGCTGACAATTCAGCCACAATGTAAACTGGTTTACCAGCGCCGATAACACGTTTACCGATGTGAATGTAATTAGACATTGATTTCTTCTCTCTCTTTCACTAAATGAAACGAGTTATAATCGTTAATATTACATTGTCCTAAAATTTTATATTTAGCTTTTTGGAAGGCTAAGACAGATGCTGTATTACCGATCTTCACATAGGCATGAACTTTTTTTGTCTTAGTTGAATCGAAGATTTTCAGGGTTGAAATCCTGATTATTTCACTTCCAAAGTTCCTTTTGCGGTACTCTTTTTTAACACTGACCGATATTGTCGCTTCTTCATCTTTTATTTCAAATCGAACCTGGCCTATGGGTATATTTTCAAATGTTGCAATAAAAAAAATGCAAGATGGATCGTTTAACTGTTTTCTAAACCATCTGATGTGGTCTTCCCAATGGTATCGTCTTTGTGGAAAAAGAAGCAGAACGAACGTCTGGGTCATTTGCGAGATGCCATAAAAAATCTTCATCGCCCTCCTGAACTCTTCTTAATTGCACATGGTCTATTTCCTGTGAATGACGATGGGCTCCTCAGTGCCTTAAGAACTCTATCGGCACCCTTTCCATCCACAAGAGCTTGAGCCAGATGCGACATTTCAATTCTTTTTTTGGCATCACAAATCAACTTAGAAATATTTTCGGCGATCATTGACGGCGTTACATCTTCATGCCAACCCGCATTCACAGCAACTCGAGCTTTGCTCAACTCTTCAACTATTTGACATTGGTTATCTGCAATTGCTATAGTAATCGTTGGCAAACCCATGAAAGCTAACTCCCAACTTGAAGTCCCCCCTGCCGATATAGCAACATCAGCCCAAGCCATTAAATCAGACATTTTCTCAACGTTACTCCTGAGCTCTATATTGACTTTGGATTCTTCAATCAAACACTTCAATTGCTCAGAATACCGATTGTTTGCAGCAACAATTAATAACGTTTAATCGATTAAGCTCCAATTGAAGAATGGCATCATAAACTTTTCGTGTAACATTCTCCGGGTCAGAACCGCCCAAAGTGACCAATATATTTTGAGCAAATTCAGGAATCTTTCGTTTCCATCCTTGCCAGACCAAAAATTCTTCTCGAAGAAGAGCATACCGAGTGCCCAACAGCAAACAAGTATAATGCTCTCTTTTCGAATAGAGTTTTTCAGAGGCATTGATGTTCTGGTTAAGTACAATGTCGGCGTAATAATGGCTTGCACAACCATTATCGTCAATGAGCAATAGTTTTTTGCCCAACTCCTTAATTGATCCGTTGGTATGCTGCATCAAAATGGTACCCATCTAATACTATCCAAGACGAAGAAACTTCTTTTGACGTCTTCACTGTTTGTTTGGCATCCTCAACGCTGCCAGGAACGCAATCTAAAATTTTTACCTCAAAACCTTCCGATTCAAGGCGACTCCTCATCGCAGGAGTAACCATGCACATCACAAAAACAGGTCGTTCACCAACTTTTCGACAAGCTTGCCCAAGTGCTAGACAACGCATAACATGACCAGTACCAATCTGAGGGCTAGCGTCTGCCCTAAAAACAATCAAATACTAACTCTTCTCCAAATCTTTCTGTTGTACATGACAATTCAGCTCAACCAAACTCGGGTCACCCTCGCACAAATTCAAAACTTCATTCCAGCTGAACAAACTCTTACAACCTAAAATTTTATAAACTCTACGAACAAATTGCAGATCTTCAACAGTATCGACAGTCCACCGATACTTACTCCAATCACTTGAATTAGTTACAGATAAAAGCTTGAATAAATCAGCATTTTCATAAATATACGGCATCACATGAGCCCTATGATAAGGTTTAAACGAATTTTTCCAAGCGATAGTTAATGCACGTAAACTAACCACTTCAACATCCAAACCACGCGGATATGTACGTTGCAATGTATTACTAGCATAATCTGCATCCGAATTCAAAAAAGCTTGAACAACCTTATCAATAATTATTGGCTCAATCAAAGGACAATCAGCTGTTATGCGAACCGCAACTTCAGCCTTACTAAAAAGTGCAGTTTGATAAAAACGATCAAGAACATCATCTTCGCTACCTCTAAAAACAGACACCCCAAGCTTGCCGCATTCATTTTCAATTAAATCATCAACAAGCGTATCACTTGTTGCAACAACAACCTCATCTAAAGAAACCGCAGACTTAACACGACCAACAACCCGACTAAGCATTGATTCGCCACAAATATCCTTCAAAACTTTCCCAGGCAACCTATTACTGTTCATTCTAGCCTGGATTATTGCAACAACTCTCATGAACAACTCTCCAAGACTTTCTTAACTTCCAATATCACGCGATTGACATCATCATCTGACATCCCTGGAAAAATTGGTATAGAAAGGATTCTCTCGTAAGCAGACTCTGCAACCGGGCATAGACCCAATGAAGTCCCAAAGTTTACTTTATAAAAAGGGTGCAAATGAACAGGAATATAATGAACGTTCACACCGATCCCAGCATTCCTCAAAGATGAAAAAATCTGTGACCGACTCGACTTGAGTTTTTCAATGGATAACTGAACAACGTATAGATGATAAACATGAAAAGCATCTTCGCTCACCTTCAACGTCTTCATGCACGATTCACCATGAAAACTTTCATCATACATTTTGGCAATTTCTCGCCTTCTATCAATCCAACCCCCAAGCTTTCTCAGTTGACTTAAACCTAAGGCACACTGAATATCTGTCAACCGATAATTATAACCAAGATCCACCATCTCATAAAACCAAGTTCCAGCTTCAGCTCTTTGACGATAATCAGTCTGAATGCCATGATTGCGAAACCGTCTCATCCTATTCGCATAATCTGCATTATCTGTAACAACCATTCCACCCTCTCCGGTAGTTATGTGCTTTACAGGATGAAAACTAAAAACGGTAAGATCTGCTAAAGAACCAATCCGATCACCTCGATATTTTGCTCCAAGAGCATGACAAGCATCTGATATTAGAATCAAATCATTTTTTTTAGCAATCTTGCTCAAAGCATCATAATTACATGGCTGACCAGCATAATCAACCGCAATTATAGCTCGAGTTTTGGAATTAATCTTCTCTTCCAACTTCAAAGGATCAATCAACAATGTATCCGGTTCTACATCAACAAAAACAGGAGTTCCTCCTTGATACACCACAGAGTTAGCAGTCGCAACAAAAGTCATTGGCGGCACAAGAACCTCAGATCCATTGACAATCTTTGAAGCAAACGCAGCGGCATGCAAACCAGCAGTTCCACTTGAAAAAGCAACTGCATACTTAGCACCAACAAATTCTGCAACCGCCTTTTCAAAAGCCTCAACTATCGGACCAGTAGTTAACCAGTCGGAACGCAAAACATTTGTTACTGCTTTAATATCTTCTTCGTCAATCGATTGCTTACCATACGGTATAAAATCTAGCATCAACATGACCCCAAACAAAAGCTATTTAATTAACTTTCTTAATTCTCCAACAGAAAGCTTTTCAATATTAGTATTACTTGAATACCGAAAACCTTCAGGCAACTTTTCACCGTTTGACCAATTCTTCGCATTCCACCAAGCATGAAGAGGCTCAATAATATACATATCATCTAATTCCACTGTATGCCATGACTCATCTTCACCAACCAAAGTTTCATGAAGCTTCTCTCCTGGTCGAATACCAACGAATTTGACCTCACATTTTGGAGCTATAGCCTCAACTAAATCCATTATATTCATACTAGGAATTTTGGGAATGAAAACTTCGCCGCCATTCATTTTTTCAATACAATTAATAACAAACTTTACACCTTGTTCCAAATCTATCCAGAAACGCGTCATACGCGCATCGGTCACAGTGACACAACCATTGTTTCGTTGCTGCGCAAAAAGAGGAATTACACTGCCTCTACTTCCCACAACATTACCATAGCGAACGCATGAAAATCTAGTCGGCTTTTCTCCACTATATGAATTAGCTTGAACAAGAAGCTTCTCAGCCACGAGTTTAGTTGCTCCATATAAGTTGACTGGATTTACTGCCTTATCGGTACTAAGGCCTATAACTCGCTCTACCTCTGTATCTAATGCTGCATCAATTACATTTCTTGCCCCCATCACATTTGTCATAATTGCTTCTATGGGATTGTATTCACATGCAGGAACTTGCTTTAAAGCAGCCGCATGAACAACCACATCGACATCATTCATCGCCCGATTCAGCCTCGATGCATCCCTAACATCACCGATGAAGAAACGTAATGCAGGGTCATCGTATCCACAAGTTTGCATTTCATGTTGTTTTAATTCATCTCTACTAAAAACTATCAACTTTTTTGGATGAAAGTCACGAAGCATTACCTTAATGAACATTTTACCAAACGAACCAGTACCGCCAGTTACCATAACAACCTTATTTTCCCAAAACACCTAAATTACCTCCAAAACCAAAGACTACATATTCTATGAAAATCGTCATTCAGAATAATCATTATTTGATGCATATGCAAACAACCTATTTCTCAAACAGCCACCAATGCGTTCTATCAAACCCATCAGCCTTATCCCAATAGCCTGATCTAACAATCTTTAATTGTGGATAACGATCCTCAAAATGCTTCTTAAAATCTCTCTTCCACAACACATCATTATGCCCATGATAAGGTATCACTGTCTCTTCTTGCGCATAATACTCAATCACTAACAAGTATTTACTAGATACACGATACAATTCATCAATTGCTTTTGGCAAATCTTCTAAGCTAATATGAATCAAAACGCCACTAGTAAAAACCAAATCAAAATAACCATCTTTGAAAGGAATATCGAAAATATTTCCCTCAAGAATTGCTAATTTATTATTTAACCTACCCTGCAACACCGCATACTTCGATGGCTCTAACCCAACCAATTGATACTCACCAATTCTTGAGATAGCTACAAGATTATGACCAACGTTACTGCCAACTTCTAAAATCTTATTAATTTTAAGATCGCCAACCATAGATCTAAAAGCGTTAACTCGAGTCTCAGGATCAACAACATTTCTATTTGTATAATCAACCCCAAAATCAGAGCCCCATAGCTTTATTTTCTCTTCCTTCATAGTAACGACCCAATGGGCACCTTATACAAACTGTAAGTATTTTAATTATTCCATAAAAATGCAGAATTAAAAAAACAAAAAGAAGAAATGGAAAATGTTGATTTTATTACTTACTGAGTTCTTTTTCCTTAACGTCTACGAACGGTGGGAGAGAAACATAACTTGTTGGATTTTCTAGCTTCCACAAAGGATTTTTCAATATCCAAGTGTCCATCAACATTTTCAAATATTTCTTTGTTCCAGAACTTTTCAACAATATCCCAAAACTGTCTTGGCTCATAACCCATGAAACTAATAAAATCCTGCATTGCTAACTTATCCAACCTATGATCATATTTCATAACAAGCTTTATCGCTTCTGCCCTCGTAATTTTGCCGCCCCTTATCCATCTACAGGTAATATCAGTAGCTCGCCCAAAACCGAACTTTGGATATTTCATCCAAAGATGAACAATATAAGAAATTGAATCTATCTGACCATAATCCTCAACATTTCCTTCTCTTCGCCACTCATGAACTAAATCTATAAATCCATAACGTTTCGCTATCTGATAATTTCTCTCATCATCCCAAGGTGTGAAATAACTCATAAAGATTGGCTCAGGCTTTACTCTATCAACTTCAGCTTGCGATGGTGGAATAATGGCATTCATTTCAGACTTAGAAAGCCCACGGGTTAACCAGAAATCACAAATTTCGTTTCCAAGTTTTTCTGCTGCAGCGCTGTGTCCTGCCGCGATGTATTTTTTGGCGCTATAATCTTCTTTATCTGTTGTTCCATATTCGAATGCAGCATTTTCCCCAAAAACAATTAATGGTATATTCATAGACACTGCAATTTTGTAAGGAGCTGTGTAAATTGCTGCTTCAACAAAACGTAATGGCTCCCCAAGTTCCTCGAAACCAATCTTTGTTACTCTTCTAAAAAGATCAATGCTCAAATTGAAAAGTATCATGTCACAATTAAAAGCAGACCCCAAATTCGCAAAGTTCTTTTGGCCTGTAATAGTTTTTGTGAATGGATCCGCCACAGTTATTAGAAGCGGATTCATTCCCATCTTTTCCTTCATAATATAAACTAAATAGTGACTATCTTTTCCTCCACTAACTGGAATAACACAATCGTAATACCCGTCATTCCTTCGGTATTTATCACACAAAGCTTTTAATTCTGCCCATCTTTTTGACCAATCAACTTTTTTCTTCTGTTCCTGGTTTAAACAAGCTTGACATAGTCCTTCTTTTGTCATAATCGTGTGAGGACGAGTATCCGGCATTAAACATTTAGTACAATATTTCACTTATTTCTCCTCCGATTGTATTATTATTTGGATAAATACTAAACAAGCGTCTTAAAAGCCTTTCCCTATTTCACACAAACAGCAATATCAATATAATCGGAGACTTAATTAGGAATCTTTTTCCAAAATAAGATGAATTATTCCTCTATTAACATTATTCGCAAAAGTATCAAAGTCAACATCCGACTCATAACTAATTCCGCTTAAATTCTTCCTCTTAAAACTACTAATCAATTTATAGGTCGCTTCCAACCCAAAGTTGCTAACAAGCGGATAAAAGCCACGTGGCATTTCATCTATAACCAACGAAAGCCTAAAACCATTTCTTTTAAAATTCTTAAAAAGTTTCCTAACATGATCTCTTCCGAATGGAGGAATAACATGAAGCTCCATACAAATAGTCTTAATTCGTTCTGGGATATCGCCACCAAGCATAAAATATTCATGCCCTTCCAAATCCAACCTGATCAAATCGATAGGAAACTTTTCAGCCAAATTAGAAAGAGGTAATGCATGAACAGTAATCTCCTTAAAAATCTCATGTCCCCCATCCTTTAATAACTCAGCTTGAGAGGAAGTGACGTTAAATTTTTTGGCGACATAAAGTTTTAGCATTTCTTCTTTATCAGACATCGCAACATTAAGAAAGGTCGCATTACTATATTTTTCAAGAGTTTTTGATAAGAAAGAAAATGTCAAAGGAACTGGTTCGACAGCTATTACGTGTTTGGCGCCAGCCTGGAGTTCAACCAGTGGAAAATATCCGAGATTGCTCCCAATATCAAGAACGAACGGTTTTTTTCGTTTGATCTTATTGAAAATAGCAAATGTATTTAACGGTTCACGAAACCCGTAAAGATAAAACTCTTTTGAAAAACCTTCATCAACCGGGTTTAAAAGTAATTTTGATTCAGAATCTGATTGTAAATTCAATGCATTAAAATTAATTTTTCGCCAGACTTCATTTGTAATCCTTACTGTGCCTTTTCTGAGATTATAATATTCTTCCATTAATTGAAGTGAGAATCTTTGAGCAAACGATAATATCCCATCGGCACCGTTTTCTTTAATTATTTCTTTAGTGAGGGATATCATTTGTTTTCCATTTCCTGAATGCTAAAGTGCCTAAAAAGATTATGCTTATCATTAGAAAAATGTTAGGAAGTGAAAAGAGAACATCTTTCCAAGGAATCACATCAACAATAGGATTACTTTGAACAATCCTAATGTACTCACCTTCAAAATTGTCCATGAACATATACGTATCCATCGCTGTAACCAATTCTAAAATCCACATCTCCGAGAAGCTTTAAGCCATAAATCCAAGCGGAAGAATCTGATGGTAATGAAATTTGCGAAAGAGCAAGTATTCCGTTAACAATTACCTGAGGTTTCAGCAAAACAAGTCCTGCCGAGGTTGACTCGATCATTATTGAACCATTATTAATCGAATAATTTCCTTTCCAAGTATGGATTTCAATTTTAGAGCCATTGCCAACAGTAAGTCTAATAGAACTATTTTCATACTTAAGCAGAAAATAAGATGGAATAGCACTACTTTCTAAATTAGTTGAACCACATAGGTTAGATTTCACTTCTATACTGGCAGAACCTGAAATGCTGATAGAATTGATTTTTGTATTATTAATTACCATCTGCCTCACATTACTATTAATAACCAGTTTTTCAGCCATAATCGGTTGCGGTATCAGATACGAACCTGAGACAGTTGCAATAGAGGTAATGTTACCCTCAGCCAAGAAATCGTTCGTTCCATAGGCACCATATTTGCCTATCCACCTATTCTCCAATGGATCCCTGGAAAGACCTGTATAACTCTCAGGAAAATGAATACCACCTTCTCCAAGGGCATTTCTAACAATTGTGACCAATTCATTGTTTGCGATCCAATCTTTATCGCCTGTTTCTATAGCTTGATAGATAGGATCAACGTAAACATAGAAAACAGTTCCATTTCCAACCCTTTTTTCAGCGATGAAAGGAGATACATTTCTACCGTTCATTGAATAATAGCTTAAGACGTGAACATCACTATCAATACGATAACTAATTGGCTTAACATTTAGTGTCTTAATTGGATAGCGTTTCAGAGTTAATACTTATACCGTTGGCAGTAGAGTTTGCATTATAATTGGTTCCACCAAAAAACAAGCCAAATGAGTTAAACATTTCACCTTGTCCACCCATTACAACAAATGTGCCACCACCACGGACCCAATCAAACAAAGCTGAACTTTTCACACTATAAGCACTCTGTTCATTTTTGGTAAGATCGGACGGCGCAATTATTGTCGATTCATTATAGATATCGTCATCTACCAATTGATAAGAAGAATTCAAGGATGCGACAATTAGGTATGATAGAAGGGTGTTGTTACTATACTTCAGTGGAGCAAGATAACCTAAAGTCGATTCGGACGGCGACTCCAAGTACGGTAAACTGTAAACTGAGAAACGCGAGTTATTAAGAACAATTGGGAGATAATTAACGAAGTCTCGGTTAATGGATTGACCGGTAACCTCCTTATCTATACAAACAAATGCTATGTCCGACGAAAGCAAAGCTATGGTTTCAGGACGAGATGAAAGTAGGAAGTCTGGATAAATTGGAGGTACTGCCGTTGTTCCTCCTGCCAGTTTTATAATGGCATTAGACATATCGCCTAAAGTGGCCATTCGTGAAGTAACTAGAAACATTTTGCTTAACAAAGTTAGCCAATTCAAGACTTTCGTCAGTTGCATAAGCCGAACCGAACGGAGTCGCATTTGAAGACATCCAATATTCCGAAGCAATAATTGTGCTAGGAACCCCGAGAATGATTACTGACAAAAACAGAACAATAGAAAGATGGCGCAAACTAATCTTAAGGTTCTTTTCAATTCTTTGCCTATGATAAATTATGTGAAAGTCGGTATCTTTCAAGATGCGCATTAACTTGAACAGTCCCCAACCACCAAGAATAGAAGTAGCTATTGGCAGGATTCTGTATATCAGCCTCCACTCTTTGGTTCCAGTATTAAAGAAATTGAGATTCAGAAATGAAACTACAATGCCTAAGATAATCGTTAGAACTGCAACAAGTACAAAAAAAGATAAAGACCGATACTTTTCAAACTTCATGAATAAACCTGCTAAAGAAAGAGCACCAGCGACCCCAAAACTTAGAGGATAATAATACCATGGAAATGTAAATCCTAAGTAGACTACAGCGTCACCATAAGACATATGAGAGTAGCCATACGAGACAAGAACGATTACAGAAAGCAAAAAGAAATAACAAATCAATAGTAACCCAAGCTTCTTGAAAAACCCATAATTGTTCATAAAACTTGGAAGCTTCAAAGGTAAATACTTTCTAAGATAGGTATAGAGTAAGAGCAACACCGAGAATAGAAGTGACTAACAGATAGTTAAGCTCAAAAGGAACTATCAATAAACTCGGCGATGACAACCCTATTACAAGAGTAAGTAGAATACCCAGTGCAAGAGCAACAATATTCTCTCTTACTTCACGCAACCTCCTTTTGCTCAATAGAACATACGCTGGTAGAAATATGAAAAAGAACGCCAAAGTTGTTTCGATATGGGCCAAGAAAGCAAAAGCCGCTATCACTCCAATCATGGACATTCGCGCAATTGAATTCAATTTACTCTTGAACAAGTAAAGCAGCATAAAGATCGAAATAAGAGCTAAAACATAAGTTTTAAAGCCTTCAGGAATACTACCCTGAGGCTGGGAAATATCATTTAGAACCTTAGGACCATAATCTATCAGGATCACATTCAGATTTTCTGGACTATATTGCTGTAATCCTAAACTAATTTTTTGGATAACAAAAGGTATCCAACCAAAACCAGAAACTGCAACATAGATCAATGTTGACAAAAGAGTTACTTTATTGCTTTTAATGAAACTTGAAGCCATACAGTAAAAAGATAGAGGTACTAAAGATGCAAATACAAGACTATTTAACATCATTGCATTTACTGATGGAAATCCTGAAAAACGGAACAAAGCTAAATTATAAAGTTCATAAACCGACATTGACTTTATGCTATAGAATTTTCCTATAGGCTCCAAAAAGGCAGACCCTTTATCAATATAATTCGAAGTTGCCAAATAATTCCAGTTATCCCCTCTTATAAAAGGCTGATAGACAAACTGCTGAATGTAAACTAGAAGTACGGATAAAATAACGATGAATCCAAGAGCTAATAATAGATTAACATTTAGATTCTCAACCTGTTGACATAATTGATTCTTTCTTTTAGCTATAGATACAAAAAAATACAAAACACCAAAATCAAGTTTACCGATGCAAAGACAAGGTCAGTAAAAAATAAATTAAGCGATGTTAAATTCGCAAGATAAAGCAATTGGGAAGTCAGGAAAATACTTAAAATCACAGACAATATAGAACGCGGTAAAATAGAAAGTCTATTCTTATTATCAACTAAACTTACTATCAAAAAACCTGGTATAAAACTCAAGAAAGAGTAGATAACGATAAAGGATAACCAAACTGTCATTGGTATTCCAAACCAATTTGCAAAAATTAATCCCGTTCCCGAAGTAAATAGTGCAACCGCAAAAGAGAGGAAAAACAGAATAATAGAAATAGGCAACAGATTCGTTGGAATTTTTCGAACAGTCGCTATCCTTTCTTTCTTCTGCTTAAGGAAATAATAGACAAACCCTGATGTTAAGCCAAAAATAAATCCAAGATAAATCGACAAGTGGATCATCAGAAATTAGAATAACCCAAGCTGCAATTGCTATCGCAACTAAAATCGCGTCTAAATTTCTTAGTAAGGCTGAATGATTATCTACGTTATTCACGAACACTAGAATTTCAATACCTATTCCAAGAACCCATAGTATACTGCAATTTAACGATTCATTATTTCTAAAATAGTTCCAGAGATTCTCTTAATCGAATTACCATCAATCGCATTCAAATAATCACAATCAAATGCATCTTGACGTCTCTTTAGAATTTTTGTAAAATTATCATCCTCGAGAACCTTCTTGCGTCCAATCATTTAATTGACGGCTGTTAATTGCCTCTACAGCAGCACCATTTTCAACAATAGCCTTTGTCGAAAGCAAAATACCACCCGTTATCCCATCATCGAAAAAATCAATAACTATCAGAGGTATTCTGGCCAGCACAACATTAAGCATCGCTGTTGAAACCCAAGTGACAACTAAATCGCTAGAAGCAATAAGACGTGATAGATCCGAATTAGTTACATGTATTACATTATCATAATCAGTCTTCCAAATCAATGGAAAAATATTTTTTTCCACAGGATGCAGCTTTACAATTACATCTGCCTGATTTCGAAATTTGGCCAAAAGATCAAAAATTTCTTCATTGACTCGTTTTTTTCGTTCTAAAGTCCACATTCCATGCTCTACTTGTGAACTTGACAGAAAAAGTATTATTTTCTTATTTTCAGGTATGTTAAACAACCGCTTAATTTCTTCTCGTATATTCATACGTTCCTTTTGGGACAGGTTCACAGCTGAATCAAACCTTGCATCTCCCACTGCACGAATAAACCTCGGACGATTACACAACTTTCCCAATAATTTTGCATCCTCCTCAGTACTCGTAAGGATATAATCAGCAAACTCACCAGCAGTTGGATTTGATAAATGATCTATAAATCGACCAAATACTCGTGATAAATTCAAAAAATATGCAGGCTTAATTTCAAGAATAGACCTAAAACAAAAGAAGTATTTAGAAAAAATACGTGGAAATTCACCTATTTTTCGTGCGATTAACAAAAACATTTGATCGAATTTCGGCTTAGTTACCATTACCATTTCACGTAAAATCAGCACAGGAATATTGAGCGTATGAGCAGTTATTACAAAAGCGCCTCTGACCGGCTCTTGGTCATTATCTGTTACAATTAAATTGGGGCGCTCTTGATCAAGAATCTGCAGTGCAGTTTTCGAGTCATAATCGAATAAGTCTCTAAAAATAACATTAGCTATTTTATTTTCAGATAAAACATTACTTTCATGTTCATCCAACAATACAGTGATTGATACGTTATTTTTTAAGAGTTGCACCTGAAAGTGACTCAACTAACTTTATGAACTCTATTCTTTCAGGAAAAATAAATAACAATTTTTTTTCGCAACTTTCTTTTTGTTTCGAACAATCACTCTTGCCAAAAAAAGCTGATTCTTTATTGTAAATTGCTACTACAAACTCCTGATTATCAAACTTAAGCTTTTACACGAGTTACTTAATGACAACTCTTTTTCAGATGTTTCTCTAGCGCGTTTACCTATTTTTTGGCGGAGATCATCATTTTCAATTAGGGATTTGAGATAATGGTACCATTCCTGCTCGTTCGTTGCTAAAAAACCATTAACTCCATGGCGGATAATTTGTTTTTGCTCGCCAAATGGACTTGCTACTACTGGAATCCCCATAGCCATACCTGCGCTAACTCGCAAAGCGCTTTTACCTTGATTCCACTCGCTATTTGCTAGAGGTGCGACCAATATGTCAAAATCAAACATTTGCTCAGCAAAAAGCCCCAAAGGAAGCCAATGATCGGACCCAAAATCTACCTCTATCAAGCCTATTTAATTTTGCAAACATCTGCTTAACTTTTTCATCGCCCATAAAAGAACATATTTTAAACCTAAAATCATGTTCTTCAGCTAGTTTTTGAAGTGGCTTCAATAATAAATTTAGGTTGTCATAGTGATTTGCTGGATTGCCTTGCCATCCAATCGTAATTCTCTTTGAACGCTTCATTTTTGCAGGATTAAAAAGATCTGTATCTACAGGTACATGTATAACAAATACACGTGATTTCCATAATTTCGCATATGTATATAGATAATTTCCGTTTACTATGACAGCGTCAGAATCTCGAAGCATCTTTTCAACACAAACGTATGCAGGACTTCTAATTCTTGTACCTAGCACCGAAATAGAAGGCAGAATTACTGCATCATCTAAATCAAAAATTACTTTGATGCCACGCAATTTTAGAAATTTTAAAAAAATAAATAAATTGATTGATGATGATCGACCAATAATGACTGCATCTGGTTTTTTCCGGATCGTTTCAAGATAATCTCTGAGTTTGTGAAGCGATAATATAGATAAAATCTCTCCAAGAGTTGATCCCGTTTTAGAACACCAATTTATTGGTAAAATGACTCTACAATTAATTCCATAGGCACCTAATGATCTAGCTATAGGTAAAGCTCTTGCATGCAATGTAGCGCTTGATAATTCTACAAAGTAATCAACATTTAAGATTTTATTCTTTACTTTTTTACAATTTAAAGTGATAATAGTTATACAATCATCCTGTAGATATTTTCAAGAATATCAACAACCTTTTCGGTATCATATCGAGTCTGAACAAGTTTTCTGCCATTTCTTCCCATTTCAATCGCTTTTTCAGGATCTCTTAATAACTTTATAATAGCATTCGCTAACTTATCTTGAGATCGAACCTCAACCAAAAAACCGGTAGCATCATCAATAACAAGATCATTCAAACTACCAATCTGCGAAGCAATAACAGGTTTTGAACAAGCATATGCTTCTAAAATAGTAACAGGAAATGTTTCATAGTTGGAAGGCAAAACATAAACATTAGCATCTACATAGGCGGCAAGTTTATCTTTACCATATAAAGGTCCGACCAACAGAACATTATTATTTATTCCTAAATTATTGATTAAACTCTGAAGTTTAGAAAGATACCCATCATCTGGACCAGCGATTACAAGTACAGCATTATTTAATTCTTTAATCACTTTCTTAAAAGCACGTCACGAGAGTATCAAGACCCTTAATTTCGTTCAATCGTCCCAAGAAAAGAACAATAGGTTTGTTCTCATCCAAACCAAATTTTTGTCTAAAACTCCCTTCATTTGGCAGGTTAACAAACTCAGACATATCAAGACAATTAGGAACCATAGCAATCTTGTTTGATGCAACACCTGCCGTTTCATATTGTTCGAATTCCATTCGATTTAGAGCAATAACTTTTGAAGCGTCTTTTAACAGTTTAGGACCAAAAAAGGTGTCGAAAAACCATCGTCTAGTTTCTCGCCCTATCTTAGGTAATGATCCATGAGCTTGGAGCACATATGGGATTTGATATTTTTTGGATAGATAACGTACAATTACATTTTGAAAAGTGGAATACTCATGGGAATGAATAATATCAAATGCTCTCGGGTCTTTCAAGTCAACGTTTATTTGATTGTACATTTGAGGAGTAATAAATAGTCTTGAAGTTTTTACCGTATACATTGACATGTTTCTATAATAATGGACATGCATTCCTTCGATTTCAGTTTTACAGGTTTTAATTCGATTATTAACATCCAAAGCATCTGAAGTATAAACAAAAACTTCATTTCCTTTCTCAACCAACTTTTTACCTAAATCGAAAGCCACTTTAACAGGACCCCCAAAGCATTCTGCGGGAAAGAAATACGGTATAACAAATAAAATTCTCAAATCATCTACCGCAGATTACTGAATATTTTTCCTAGCTTCTCACCAATAGCCATTATTGAACCTTCGGCTTCAACCCATTTTCTACCATTTATACCGTAATTACTAGAGCGAGTTGGATTTCGTTTTAACTCTAAGACTGCGCTTGCTAGTGCTTCAACGTCACCAGGATTAACAACTAACCCAGAATTAGTATCTTTCACGAAAGCAGAAGGCAATCCCCTACTACAGCAGATAATTGGCTTTCCAACTGCTTGATACTCATACAATTTGGATGACATCCCCCTGTAAGGAGTCTTAAAATCTGCCAAAGGCAAAATTAATACATCCGCTTGACTCAAGAAATTAGCTACGTTTTCTCTGCTAAGCAGTTTATCGATTATGTGAACGTTTTTCAGTTTTAACTCACTAATTCTTGAAAGCATTGAACCCAGAAGCTCACCTTTGCCCTGAATCACAAACTCTATATCAGAATCTAAAACCTCAAGCATTTTTGCAGCTCTGAATACTTGGTCAAAATCATAGGCTATTGAAAAGCCGCCTGAATACAAAACAACAAATTTGCTTCTATTATTCAGTTTTTGTTTTGATTTGAAAACATCTAAATCTACCCCACCTTGTACCACGTGGATTTGGCTCATGTCCACGCCATATTTGGCTATTGTGGGTACATATCCTTGGCTTATTGGAGTGGCTACTTTGACTTTAGCAAATACTATTCTTGCAAAGATCTCTGCCAATTTTGAAATTATTGAACCTCTTTTTACTAAGCCTAAATCGTATAAATCTTCAATAATCAAATCATCTACATTGGTCACTATCGGTTTTCTCTTTATACTTCCAAATACAATTGCAGGCAAAAGAATAACCACATCTGGATTTGCAGCCCATATAACGTCGATTTTTCCAATAAATGGCAGGGCAAATAAAGATGAAATAATAAATGACCAGAAAACCAGTAAGCGTTTAAACAGTCCCTCAGATTCGATCGGAAGAACAAAGGTTCGAACGATTTTTGTTTTTCCTACATATTCGACTTTAAGAAACGAATATTTGTACTTTTTTGGAATCCTTCCTGTAGGGTAATGCGGGAAAGCTGTAACGACTGTTACATTGCAATCGTTTAAGGAAAGACCTTTAGCTACGTTGCTTGATCTTGTTGCTGCACCACCTATGTCAGGTGGGAAGTATTCTCCCAAAATGAGAACATTCAATGCTATAAAGTACCACCCTATCTCTTGCGATAACGTTTAGGGGCAGCATTAATAATTTCAATAGCTTTATTGATATCAAAATCAATTGCTTGCCCATACCATTCGATTGATTTAAACCGGGGCTTATTCTCTTCCTTAATTATTTCGTATGCTTGTTCTCTAGTTAATTTTCCTTCTCTAATTTGATGACTTCTGAAAATATCAAATTCTGTGAACCCAGTCATTGTCATATATATATAATTGTAGAATGATGCTGTGCCGTCATCTGTACGCCAAGTTGCAATAGTGTCTGTTTCCTTTTCCCAGTTGAATTTCGCTGTTATTGTACTTATGATTTTGTTCTCGTCCCAATCTAGATAATGGAAAAGATAAAGATAATCATCTGTTAAAACATAAGAGGAATAAAACGCAAAGAGAGTATCAATTATTGACCTGTTAATATAAGAAGGATTTCGAATAAATTGTTTTAAGTAATAAAACATGATTTTTGCTTTATTCTTTTTTGAGATACCAGTCATTCGCTTTAGTGCATTCTTACTGCCTTGAGTGGCAATATTACAGAATCCATATTTGAAAAGACCTGTCCCTTCCTCACCTTCATAACCACCACAGAAAATGAACAATTTAATACCCGTCTGTTTTCTGACTTTATGGAAGTAATAGTAGAATTGCTTATCGCCAGCCATCAGAATGGGAACCATGCCTAAATCAGGTCTTTTTAGCCAAGCTTTAAGATTCTTGCGAATGTTAATCCTTTTTTTTCTAATGTCTGCTGAGATAACAATATGTTCAATACCTAGTTTTCCGACTACGCGAGCCTGGTTTCGACGAGCAAGGTCATTTACCATTCCCCAATCATACGTGAATGTGATCGGGTTTAATTTCAAATTATTTTTTATGTAATCAAGCCCGTAGGCGCTGTCTCTTCCGCCACTAAAACCAATGAGAACATCAGGGTCTTCCGATTCGCTTCGATATTGAGAAATGAACTCTTCAAGCGCCTTTTCCCCCTTTAAGTAGTTGCCTCTTGTTTCATAGTCTTTACAATAACTGCAAACACCTTGTTTATCAAAGCTAATGTAAGGCATCGTTTCAGGAAGCAAACAACGCGTGCATCTTTTAAACCCATTCTCACTAGAATAAAGTGCTTCCCAATTTGCAGCCATGGACTGCTTAATATCTTCATGTAAGAGATATTGGCTTAGATCAATGGGGGATGGCACTTGCTGATCGTAGAGTTCAAAGATTTCAGCTTTTGAATTTAGCTGAATAATTTCAGAGGTGTCAACTGAATGTTCTTGTAAAGAGAATATGTATTGTTTTGATAGGCTAAAGTCGAATAAGTAGCCTTGATGCGCTTGGACTTGCTTTATGGATTGCCCAACAAACAAGCTTCTGAGTAATTTATGATTCAGTACTTGCTGGAGAATGTATTTTTCTGATGCAAACACCAGTATTTTGTATTTCTGGTTAAAAGCTGTATACAGTGAACCTGTGTTAGTTGCAAGAACAAAATTATCGATGTCATCGAATTGGAGAGCAACAGAAGCTGATCCTTCTATTTGCTTAAAAACAAGCTTAACTGCCTCAACTAAAGATTTGCCCTGAGCTCGATACATTTGTATTAAACTAAGAAGCACTTCGGTATCTACGTCATATCTCTTTTTTATTTGCGAAAATTGACTCCAAAGTTGATCATCATTAACGATGATTCCATTGTGAATCCCAATTGCACCATCCTTTACAACTGGCTGATTGTTGGTATTTATCTCGCTTTGACCATTTGTTTGTAGACGCGAGTGACCCATGACTAAAAGGGGCGCCTTTAATTGGGAACCGACATATGCTTTGTTTTTAAGAGTTTTATCGAATATTTCTTTATATTGCCGGGTTTTAACAAGTTTTGAAGATGTAATGGGTTCTTTGAAAACGTAAATTGAATTTTTGAATCTTACTGCTAATCCCGACGCTTCTTTTCCTCGGGACTCGGATAGCTTGAATATGCTATTTACAATTTGCATTAGCTCTTTGGGTGTGAGCTTTAGGTTTTCACCGATTGCTATACCAAATATACCGCACAATGTGGTTCTTTCTCAATTAGTTTTATTGATTTTAGCTGCTTTTGAATGAGCCATCTATTTTTTTCCAGTTTTGGACAAACCAATCGTTGACTTGTTTTAAGCCATCTTTGAAATCCATACTGGGATTATATCCAAGAATCTTCCGCGCTTTTTCTATGGATGCGAGAAGACGGTTTTTCTTATCCCAGTCACGACGTTCTTTAAATATTATTCCAGCTTTGTTTTCAGTTATTTCATTAATCCATCGCGCCAGATCGCCGATTCGAATTTCTCTGGATGTTGCAAGGTTGAATGCTTCCCCGATTGCTTCTTTGAAATGTGCCATTGCTAACAATCCGTTGATTAAGTCTCCTACAAAAGTGAAGTCGCGTGTTTCATCACCTGTTCCTGTAATTGGTAGCGGTTGTTTGTTTATCGACCAATAGAAGAAGTTTGGAATAACGTTTCGATATTTTCCTGGAACCTCACCTGGGCCGTAAGAATTGAAGAATCTGGCATTTACTATTGGCAAATTATATAGATTGTAATAGTAGTTAGTGTAAAGTTCGCCTAGCATTTTGGTTACTTGGTAGGGTGTATATAGTTTCATTGAAACATCATGTTCTTCAAACGGCATCTTTGAGTCTGCACCGTATATTCCGCATCCCGAGGAAGCGTATATGAAACGTTCAACACCTACAAGGTGTGCATACTCAAGAACTTTTAATGTTCCCATTCCGTTTACCATTAAGTCGGTTTCTGGGTTGTCAACTGAGTTTTGGTTAGCAAAATGAGCAGCAAGATGGTAAACTATTTGAGGTCTCTCTTTGAATGCCCACTTTAATTTTTCATCATCTAGAATGTTCCCTTTTAAGCAAGTAACTTTTGGGTTCGTTGGTGTATTCCATTCATAAGATGATGAAAAGTCGTCTAGAATGATTACTTTCTTTGTGTTTAAGTTACTTAGAGTTTTAACTAAGTTAGAACCTATAGCCCCTGCTCCACCTGTTACGAGAACGGTTTTTCCGTCAAATGTTTCAAAAACTTTTTTATTCATAAAAATCTCATTTTACCATTTTATTTAGCATAAAGCTTTTTGAACCATTCAACAGTTCTACGCATGCCCTCTTCAGGAGGAATCGTAAGTTTAAAATCCAAATCTTTTCTAGCTTTTGACGCGTCTGGAGTCTTTATTCTAGTAGTAAAGGGTTCACCTTCTTCATAAGTGACTTTGGAGTCATCTTTATTGAGGTTCTTTAAAATTAAATCTGAGACATATTTGATGTCGTATTGAGTTTCTCCCCCAAAGTTGTAGATTTCGCCTGGATTAAAATTATCAATAATATTTGCGAATGCTTTGCAGAGGTCATCAACATATTCAAGGGTGCGCTTGTGTCCTAAATACACAGTATAGGGTTCATCGTGCATGGCTTTGTAGATGAATTTGGGTATCCAACCACGATAAGGAGTATAATGTTCACCAACTCCATAAACATTGAACAAACGCATTCTAACTGATTCAGTTCCAAACATTGCTGCAGAATTTAATATTTGCAGTTCGTTTACCCATTTTGAAATGGCGTAATCGTTCATTTGCTTTATGGGAACTGTATCCATTATATTTTCACTCATGACTCCATCGTAGTCGCCGTAGACTTCAGCGCTTCCGAAGAAAATCATGCGGAATTTCTTCTTTTCTTGTATGCGAAGAATATTTTTTGTCCCTATTGCATTTGTTTCCCAGAGGTTTTCATAGTAGTCCTCTCCATTCCATCTGCCATATTCCGCTGCTGCATGATAGACATAATCGAAGTTGTGCTCTGAAAACAATCGTTCAACTTGGTTGAATTTACTAACGTCACATCGAGAATAGTTTGGTTGATAGGAGTGTGATAAGTCACAGACCCAAGTTTCATGTTCACGTTTATTTAATTCTCGAACTAGATTTGAGCCAATGAAACCCAAACCGCCAGTAACTAACACTTTCTTGCTAATAAGAAGCCCTCACCATTATTTGCTGAATTTTTCTGACATTCTTGCGATAGCGTACAATGTGATGGCGGTCGAAAGCATGAAGAAACCAATCAGTATAAACGACAGTGATGCCAAAGCAACATTCGTTTCGATAGTGTGAGCTACTGCATAAATCTGAAGCATCCAAACACCGAAACCAACACCTGCGAGCAAACACAATAAACTCGGGATGCCTAGGAACAATAAAGGTCTTTCTTCTACAATTAAACGTATTAATGAAAAAACTACGCCCATTGCGTGAGTTACAGGATGTTCAGAGGAAGTATTGACATCTCCAGTGTTATATTTGCAAGTACTTGGAACTTCAACTATACGTAAGTCCTGTTTGCTGGCTCTAAGCAAAATCTCTACACTGGCGCCCATGCCATCCTCAAAGAAGTTTAGGCGATCTAATGCTAGATGACTATAAGCCCTAAAACCGCTTTGGGAATCAGTTACCCCGTTCTTAGCTGACCCGTTAACCATTTTTGTAATTAATTTTGCGCCAAGTTGCCTGTACATTGGCATTTCGGCGGTTCCATTTTTATCGACAAATCGACTGCCAATAACTATATCAGCTAAACCTTCGATAATTGGCTTAATAACAACTGGAATTTCGTTCGGTTCATGCTGCCCATCGGCATCTAGAGTGACAAAAACATCAGCATTAAATTCATGTGCACGGATGAAAAGACTTTTTATGGAACTCCCGTAACCGCCATTTTTCTCATGCCTAACCACATCAGCGCCTAAGCTTTCCGCAATCTTTGCTGTGTAATCGGTTGATCCATCATCACATACAATAACTTTTCCTGCAAATTTTTGGGCTTCTAAAATTACTCTTGCTATTGAGTGTTCTTCGTTGAATGCGGGGATACCAACGACAATAAATGGCTTAAGTTTAGCCAAGGTCTCTTCTTCGAACGCTTGAATTTCTACCATAATAGCATCGTTCCTCTCAAACCCGCTTTATACATAGTTTTTAATGTATGATTCAATTTAAAAAGACTACGCAATCTAAAGGATCTTTCATTATTTTCAAATAACAGAGTTTCATTACTTGAAACCTCATAATTCTACAACAATTGGATTATCGATCAATTCTTTTAAACCCTTCCTTAAAGAGACTTCAGGTTCAAAATCTAGCAGCTTTTTAGCTTTTGAAATATCTGCGTAACTATTCTTGATATCGCCTACTCGAATCGGTTTGTAGGAAATTTTTGATGGCATTCCCGCCAATTCAAAAACTGTTTCCGCCAATTCTTTTATTGCAATGGGTTTGCCTGAACCAACATTAAAAACTTCGTTTGTTACCTCATCATTTTTTACGGTGGCTAAAACTGCTTTTGCAATATCTTTTACGTTGACAAAGTCTCTTGTTTGTGAACCATCTCCGTAAATTGTTAAGGGTAAGTTATCTTTGCATTGATCAACGAAGCGTGTTATTACTCCGCTGTAATCGCTTACGCCTTGCCTTGGACCGAAAACATTGAACAAACGCAGAACAACTGAGGGTAATAGTTCCCGTTCACTAAAACCTAAGCAGTAACGTTCACCTATAAGTTTGGATTCGGCATAAGGCGAAATTGGATTGGTTTTAGCTTGTTCTGTAATCGGTAAAGACTCTGGATCACCGTAAACTGCACAACTTGAAATAAAAACAAATCGATTAACATGTTTCTCTACGCTTGACCGCAGCAAATTCAATGTCCCCTGAAGGTTTACGTCAAATGTCAAGTTGGGATTTTCAGTTGAAAGAGGAACACTCACCAAAGCAGCCATATGGACAACTATGTTAACGCCGTTAAGGCTCTCTTTGACAAAAGATACGTCCCGAATGTCGCCCTTAACAAACTCAACCTTGAAGTTATCTAAATGTTTTTGAATGTTAGCAAGCTTACCTGAGGATAAGTTATCAATAACTCGGACATAATAGCCTTCATTGACTAATTTATCAACAACATGGCTGCCGATGAACCCAGCGCCACCAGTAACTAAAACGTTAATAGTCATAAAATTACTTGTTGGTTAAATATTTCATGGAGTCATCTGTTTGTATGCAGTATGGCCAAGAAAAACGCAAATGACAAATCATTTGCCCAACTCTTTGCCGAAGAATTTCCTAGTTTTTGAGCTGTCAAGCTTATTTTTTCGGCAAGCGGGCGACCAATTAACCTCAAAGACTTCAAAACACTGCTTTCCAACAACTCTCCCAATTTACCCACGACTTCAAAGATACTTTTAGCTAAAATGGGACTATGTATGTTTTCTGCTACTTTTATCGTTAAATCAACAAGTACTCTGTCTATTCTAGGTAATGCTTTGAACCATACCCCTGCACGTATGGCGTTTATCCTAAGTTTTATCAACTGTGTTCTATTAAGTGGGCTGGGAGCGTTATTTTGCATGGTGTAGTTTTAACCGCCATCTTCAAGGTTCGATTAAACCCATTAGCATGATATTAGCTTAAAAAGACTTTCTATGTTGAACATAATTGACGCTGCTAATTTTCAATAAGAAAATAGGTTTTTTCAGCCATATAATTTTTATAAATGAAGCTATCACAATAATTTGCAGCAGTTATATATTCACAGATATTCGAATTTAAAGAATTGTCAAATCTTCAGTAGCTTTGCGGTCACTTTCTTCTCAACATAAAATAAGATAGAGCGACTGTGACCGTTATTAGAAGTAAAATTGATGCGGTTATTCCATAATAGATCCATGTTTGAGGTCTATATTGCAGTGTAACCTGCAATTCTCCAGTTTGATTAATTGGAAATGAATTAATGCTTCCGAAAGCATTTTCCGAATTGTAGACAATGAACCATTATTGGTTTTCACAGTTGCTGTCCATAAAGAGTCAAAGCCTTCAGTAAAAATCAGCAAAAAAGGCTTAGTCGCATTCAAATTGAATTCCCAGTGGGTAGCGTCGACCTGTTTGATGTCATATAAATTAACACCTGAAGCATTAACATCCGCCGAAGTAGGTGGTTGTGACTGACATTCTGTACTTGTCCAACTTGAATCCAAAGCGTAGATTCGTCCGAAAGTTTGAGGAACTCGATACAAGTAGATATAATCCCATTGTTGTACTAATTGACAACCTGTTTGGTTGAATATCGTTAAGTCTTCCTGAGCAAAGTTTGTAGTGTTGAAAATGTCATCATGATAAAGGATATAGTTCGCTCCATATACGGGCAGCCAACGGGCTGCATCAGGACTAACATTACCTAGACGAGTGACATTCCATAGTACTCCTGTAAGATTCTCATACACTGCGTACGTTTTGGATTCTTGGAGTTTTGTGTAAGCTGGCCGCCAGACTCCCGAATAAGTAAAATGATAATAGCCAAAATTAGGCACTGAGATGCTTCTAGGAACGAAATACCCAGCAATTCTATGTTGATTCCAAGTATAAGAGGACTCAAATGATTGGATAAAGTTTAGCCACGAACCATTTGAATGATGAAGATCATTTCCTCCGCTACTACTTTTAACCCTTTCAGTATATGGGTTATCATTGACTTGGACGGTATAATTTAGTTGCGATCCATTTTCGTAACGAGCAAAATCAGCAATTCTATCTTCAGTCAAATTAGCATGTATATAACTAAATGCTTGTTGATATGCTGCTGGAACTTCGACTGGTGAATAATAGTAATTGAAGTAGTCGTCAGATTTGAGTACTGCATAACCAGAGGATGCAACTAATAGACCCGCAATCACCGTAAAAACAAGCGCCTTTTTCCCCAGTAACTTATTCTTTTTGGATGAACAATAGGTATAACCAAACTGCGCAACCAAACCTGCACAAACTGCATAAGAAGGCCATAGAAGATAACTAATCTTTCCAGGAACCCGCAACAACCAACCATAGGCTGAGCTAATAGGGGAACCTGTCGCTAACCAGTTATAAATTGGATTATTTCCACCCAAAGAAAAGAAAACGCCGATAATCCAAATTCCTATAAGAATTAATATTAAACGTAAATCACCCTTTCCCTTTTTTGGCTAATCTAAGAGCAATTAGCAGAACAGCTGGCAAAGCAATTGTTGCAGCGGCAATTAAACCTTGAATAAACCCTGAGTATTGACCTGGCCACCAAGAAATCCACTGATCTGTGCCACTTAGCACCTGCCATTTAGCATTTGAACTGAATAATGTCAACATGTCAGGTGTAAAAACGTAGCCAGGTGTTATCGAACCATTACCAAGCAAAAATAAGGTCATTACAATCCAATAAGCATTCAATGCTATGAAAATGGCGCCTAATAGTACCCAAAGTTTCAAGTCTTTTAAGTATTTTTTGAAGCCCCAGTCTATTTTCATATTCTTTACTAATGCTAAAAATTGGTGCTGCCGCAGACTTTGTTTGAATCCTTTAAACTCTCCAAATTGGAATTGTATATGATTACATAACCATATGAAGAAAATTATCAGAAAAGAAAATAGGGTGTAATGTGGAGTAGTCGAAGCCAAAGTCCATAGAATGGCGAGTCCAATTCCAAACGATACTTGACGTTCGGAAAAAAAGCGGTAGGCCAACAGAATTATTCCTGGTGTAACTGCATAGGATAGCCAGAAAAAGGGAGCTTGAACTTGCTCTAAAACCCAAGGACTTATCATGAACATAAAAGAGGCAATAACAATTGCCAAAGTATTCGGGTGTTTATCAGGATAGACTTTTTGTAAAACATATTTTGTTAAATAGGCAGTCGTAACTCCGGAAACAAATAGAGGTATGAAGAAGTAAAGCTTAGAAAGCAAATCAACTTCGCCCCCGATTAACCGAACAAAAAGGACGAGTAACAGAGAAAATCCTCTGTCAATGCTTTCTAAGTTTGAGTCGCTAGTGCTTTCATTCCACAATGGAAAGAGTGCTTTCTGGTATTGAATGATGTTGCTTGGGTAAGTTAAGTCTCCATGAGAAGGTATACCAGGAGTGAATAATATGGTTCGTAAGAGAAAAATAGTTAGTATTAGTATCCAGAAGAGCGGTGAAGTTAAGATTTTTTTAGAATAATTAATGAAAGTTTCTTTGCTAAAGTCAACTTTCATAAGCAATCAACTCCTTGTCGCTTAGTTGAAATATCTATTTGGACGTGCCATGGTTTAGGAATTTTTCCTGTTCCAATTGAATTTTTAAATGATTGAAAATCAAACCAATAGTACCTTGCACGGACATTGAACTTAGCAAGTATTTTTTTCCATTCATGCGGATGTAGTAGTCTTTCATTCCCAAAATCTTGGTCTGGGAAATTGTTTGATGGAACACTAAAAAGCATTTTGCCATTTACGGCATTCTTTGCTTCAGAAACTATTTCCACAATAGTTTTGTTGTCGAGGTGTTCAAGTAATCCTTGAGAAAAACTTAACCCGAATGTTTTATCTTTAAAAGGAAGATAACGAGCGTCAGCGATTACAAAACTGACATCTTTTCCACCGTAATATCTGGATACCTTAGAAGCCATTTTTGCAACTCTTGCATCTCGGTCAATTGAAATGACGTGAATTCCAAAATAGCTGATAAAACAGCTTTGGAGTCCTGTTCCGCTGCCAATCTCGAGTGCTTTTTTGTTTAAACTTAAAAGTATGCAGTACAACAGGAATTGGAGGTGTGCTAGGACGTCTTTTATTATGTTAAATGACCATTTTTCGTATTCGCTCCAAGACATCTTGTAGAACCTTTAAGCGCATTATATTTTCTGATTAAAGTATTTTTCTAGTAAGGTCATAAGTGCCGTTCCAGATGCACAAATGGAGAATTCTTTGACGGCTATAGTTCTCAATTCTTGAATGGAAGGGCCCTCTTTTTTCAAGGCTTCATGCAATATCTCCAAAAATTCATCGGAGTTGTTAGCTAGCCACCCAGTAGTTTTATCGATTGTTTCCTGAAAACCCATGCAGTTGAATGCCAAAACTGGGGTTCCGCAAGATATGGATTCTACTGGAACAAGCCCGAATTGTTCCCATTTTTGAGAGCAAATTGTTAATTTGCTTCGTGAATACATCTTGGCTAATTCGATATCGGTCAGATTTGGATGATACAAAACCGATTTATTACCTTCACCTTCTCTGATGATTTCTGAACCACTTTTTGCGTTTCCGAAAAGATTGGCAACATACCCATTTTCCACGACAGACCTTACAATTCTCTTAATGAAATCTGCCTTGGCATCACCTAAATGTGAACCAAGATAGATCGTGATTTCTTTAGCTTTTTCACTACTCGGCTGAAAGATCTCAGTATCTATTGAAGGATAAATAATAGCAGATACTTCCACGTTGTATAAAGAATGCAAAAAAGTCGACGTGATTTTACTATTAGCTATAATTAAATCGAAAGTCTTCAGCAACTTTGAATATCTACTGATAAAAAAAGAGAATGGCACATATCTCATTGGATTGAAAACAAGCTTTTGCTTAAAATCTAACGAAGACTGATCAAAACAGTTTGCGATTGAATGGGAACCGTAAAGAATTTGAACATACGAGATTGCTTTAACTTTTGTTGCAATCTTTATATCTTGGACGAGTTTTAACCTTTTTAGATCATCATCAGTAAAAACAAATTCGGGGTTTATCTGAGTTATTTGTTGAATCATATTTTTCTTATTTTTACAAAGAATCACGTGGAAACCATGTTTTCCTAAATTTTCAGAGAACTGCTGACTGCAATTTAATAGTAGAAAGGAAAATTGGAATTTTCCTTCAAGTGCCTTTGCAAAGTTGACAAAGGGTCGGACAACCCCTTCATGAAGTTCTTGTTGATCTGTAATTACGATAGTAATATTCAAACTGGTTTCCCTTAAGTCAAGTTATTCGAGCTATGAATTCAATAGCTGTTTTATCCCAATTAAATTTTTTCGCATAGTTTAAAGCATTTAAACTTAGAATTTCAAGTTTACCTGGATTTTCCAAAAGGCTAATCACGCCTTTCGCAAGTGCTTCAATATTTCCTGATTCAACCAGTAAACCTGTTTGACCATTTTTTACGCTATCTCTTAGTCCGGGTGCATCGTAAGCTACGCAGGTAACTCCAAGAGCGTTAGCTTCAATAACGTTCAAACCCCACCCTTCACGCAAACCAGGGACCATCAAGATCCAACTTTTTGCCAACAATTCTCTTCTCTTTGAACTGTCTAAATGCCCAAAGAAATGCACCCCCACCATAGCTATCTGTTCAAGCTTTTTTCTAAAGGGGCCATCGCCAAAAACCCATAACTCTGCATTTGGAAACTTTTCTTTAACCTTTGCAAACGCCTTTATTGCATGGTCAGGTCGTTTGGCTCGCTTCAACCGACCGGAGAAAACTACAATTGGTTTAACGTACTTCTTTGGCAATGCAGATAATGGCTCGAAATTCAAGCCTTCTGGAACAATAGACACATTCTTGAAGCCTAAATGTAACAAATCCTGAAATGTACTTTCAGACACTGTTATGGTTGGAACACTATCATATTGTTTAAGCCATCGATTTTCAAGAAAATTATAGCCAATGAAATTGACGGGGAAGGGGGTTTCGTAAAACCAGAATTCTCGTGCTAGTTGGTGAATTAAAGCAACAACTTTTTCTTTGTTTTTCGCAAATTTTTGTGCAAAAAAGGGCTGTGTATTAATTTCATCTATAATTACATCAAAATCTTCTTTGCAAAAACGCTTTGAATAGAAACGTTTTGCCTGGCGATAAACTGTAAAACGTCCGCCTGCTCGGATGATTTTTATTCCATCCACGGTTTCTTCGTTTTTACAGCCTGGGAATTTAGAAGTAAACAAAGTAACTTCGTGTCCACAAGCAACCCAACGCTTAGCAACTTCGTAAGTGAAAACTTCAGCACCGCCCATAGCTGGGTTAAACCAGCAACGCCAATTGAGCCAAAGTATCTTCATAGAGTTTCACATGAAAAAGACTATTTTGCTATATTGTTTTTGGGGTAAATTTGACGTTGATACCACTGTTTTATCCTAAGCCTGTAAGCGATTCCCAGTAAATCGACAAACATTCTCCAAGCGTCTTTTGGCTTAAATGAAGAAGATATTTTGAGGTTTACGGGCAACTCGACTATTTTTAACTTGTAAAGGTGAGCTAATGCCAATAATTCAACGTCGAATGCATAACGTTTCACTGCTAGTCGTGGAAAAATTTTGTTTACGGCGCTTCTTTTCATTACTTTTAGACCAACTTGAGTATCCTTAAGATCAAATCCAATTAGAATTCTTACTAGAACGTTGAAAGTTTTACTAAGCATTTTTCGACTAAACGGCATTGATACTGCTGAGTTAGGATGCCATTTGGTAGCAATAACAATATCAGCATTCTCCAAAGCTTTGACGTACCTGGAAAGAGTGTTCAGATCAATTTCCATATCGCCATCAACAAAAATAACTACGTCTCCAGTCGACCCCATTACACCAGTTTTGATGGCAAACCCTTTTCCCTCATTTCTTGCATACCTAATTACTTTCACATGATCATTTCTTTTTGAGTATTGTATTGCTTTAGTGAAGGTTTTATCTTTGCTTCCATCATCAACAACAACGATTTCGTAATGGAACCTTTCGTCTTTGATGGCAAAGTCTAATGTGTCAAGTGTGTCTTCTATGAAGAATTCTTCGTTGTAAGCTGGAATAACAAAAGATAATTCAACCTGGCCCATCAAACACAACTCCATTTTTGGATCTATGTCTTCCAAAGCTAACAAATTGCAGCAGAACTCCAAAAGAAAGAGCGAAATAGCATACAGTTGCAGGTAATTCCGCCAATGAAGCCCATCTTACTGTTAGTAATAAAGATGCTGCAAAAAAAAATATCAAAAATGCGGTAATGAATGGTAAAACCCTATTATCTTTAGCAAATTGATTGGTTTGTTGCTGAATTTGTTTGAAGTAAGTGTTTAGTTTCATCACTATGAGCATCAAGCTGTCTTTCTTCAAGGTAATAACACTATTGAATTTAACATTTGCCCATAATTGAATAAAATACGTCTATTTCTGTGGTTGAGCATACATTAATTTTTGGAAAATATTTTTTTCACAATCAACTATTGAATAGGTAGATAGCAATATTTCCGCTTTGGAAAAGTTCCTTAAATGTTGCAGGCACACTTGATTGCCCATACCATCCCGTTCCATTAACCCACCAAATAAGATAAAGCGGGTTGGAATTGTCTTCCTGTTGCAATTTGTTCACTGCATCCGTTGGAGTTCCGAAGAAGTAAGGAATCAATCTGCTGTTGTTGAAGCTGAGCGTTGCCCAACCATAAAACGCTTGATGAACAAGCATGTAAGCGTTGTTTGGCATATTATTCTGTGCCCAAAGCAATGCATTAGCGGTATCTTGGCAGTCACTTAGTTGAACCGTATTCTGCAACATCGATTTGGGAATATATGTTGGGTAACTACCAAAGTAATCTAGGGCTCCGCTATTGGGCAGAACTAGAAAACCTATGCTTAAGATCGTGATTATGACCCCTATTGTGATTTTGTAGACTGTTTTGTGCCAGTTCCATTTAATGGCAAAAAGACCTTCTACAGCGTAAAAAGACAAAGGGTAAGTTAATAGTAGAATCCAGCGATATGGGAGTACTCCGCCAAGGAAGAAAGTAGTGGGACTAATTATCACTATTAATAAAGGTATGAAAATCCAAAGCATCCAAGCTTTAAGTTGAATATTGCTTTCAGAACGTCTCAAACCAAAAATAAGCAACGGTACAAGAGGTAAGTAACAGATGGCAAGAAAACCCAATGTATTAAAAATCAATTCAGGATGAGAAGTGACAGCAAGTGATTCGAACCCTCCAGCATAATCAACAGAATAACCCATAATGGGCATTGAAAAAACAAAGTAATTTATGTAAATTATTAATCCAAATAATAAAATAGCAGGAATTGAACAAATAAAAATTCGTTTCAATTCTGTTTCTTTCTTTTTGAAATGAAAACTTGCGATCGTAGCAATTATTATTACAAACATTATTACAGTGATGAGCTGATGAGTGAAAACAACTAATGCCATTGTTAAGGAAATGAAGATTGCATTTCTAAACGTATTTGCATTCTTTTGAAGAAAGATTAGCATTAAGAAAAGAAATATTAGTGCAAGCTCGGAACGGAACATATCCCAAGATATTCTTAATGAAACAAAATATAATGTCGAAAGAAGTGCCAAGATTAAGCTCTTTTTAGATGACCAAGAGAGAACTTTATGGGCATAATTGTATGTTACAAAGCCTAAAAGACCGAGAAGTAGAGGAGCTAAAATTTTTAGGGTCACAACTATTGGTGCTCCTGTGGAAGTAATTCCCATTAAAAGTATGTAAAATAAAGGAGCTGATGACATTAGAGACCAAAAACTCACGCCATTTCCAAGCCAAATAATAGTATTTGGAACATAATACCCGACACTATCGAAGCCAACCAAATATGGTCCCATCAAGATTTCGGGTATTGCTCGCACGATTAACGGTATGGCAAACGCCAAGAACGGAAGCATTAGGTTTCCATTTTGACTTAACCAGACATCAATTATTTTACGAGCCCTAGTCACTTTGTTGTCTCCAACGATGCAAGGAAATTGTAGGTTTATAAACAGTCAATTGCCATCCTAAATGCCTTGCGCTTAAAAAAAAATTACTTTCAAACTCTCAGACAAAACAAAGAAAAGGAATTAGTGATCAGGGGTTATTCTTTATTGCGTATTTGGCGGCGCCTAAGATCATACCGTTTGAGTTACTATCGATCGATAAAACTACATTCGCAGTTCCAATTGTACCGTAATCAGCCCCTGCAAAGTATCCAATTGTAGAATCCGGAAGAGTTTGCTCAAGGTAAATAGTCATGTTTCGAGCAAATGATGTGTTGTAGAGAGCAAGAAAACTCATTGAGACTTTGGTGTAAATAATAGGATTTATGTCTAAGTATGATGTTTCTCCTGCGTTCATTATTTTCCATGTTTCTCCGTTAGGCAACACTACCCATTCGTAAATGAACCCTGTGGGAGTGTTTCCTTCACTGAAAGCCACGTATCTCTCTGTTGCGTTATACCTTGCTTCATGCGCTAAGTAAACTTGCTTTGATAGATCAATTAACCTAGGATTATTGCTGAGCTCAAATACAGAGCAAATTAGCGGTTCACATGAAATATAAGCATTAGGCAAAGAAACACCGTTCAAACCACTTTTGGTGGTTCCAGAATTATTCATGTTATTGAGAACCATCGTGGTTGCGCCTGCCAATTCATTAGGCCAAAAGCTCACAAAACCGCTTGCGTAATAAAAAGTATAGATGCTAATCGACTGTTTGCAGTCATAAAGAACACTGGGAACTAGAGCCGCATAGTCTGACCTATTACCTAATTTATTATAGACAAAGTTGTCAATGCGCTGAGATAAGCTATTGTTAAAAGTTTTAAGGTTGTTAAGCGCGATAAACAATCTACCACTATCAACTGTATCGACATTGGTTGTAGCTTTATCCGAGAATTCCATATTTGGCAGTTGATCTGCGGCTTGATAGAACCAGTATGGATAACTCGCATTGTTAAGGTTACGGGTTTCTAGAAAATTAAAAACTTTCGCTATCCTTGCATTCGATCCCCAATCACCATCGTTACCTATTAAACCAGTCTGATTTGCGTCGATAATGGCTTGAATGTAAACTCCCAAATCCCAATCGGTAAAATATGGAAAACCCAAACTGCCTTTCGGAAGGCCAGTATTACGATCTACACCATTGTCAGGTTGGAAGTATTGCCAAGCATTTGCTGCAACGGTCTTCCAAACTGAACTGCTAACGTTAGAATTTGATTCAATCAAGCCTGCAGGTTTTGGCGTTGGGTCAATAATTGTTGTAATAATTGAAAGTGGGTTCCAATCAGAATCACTTCCTGGAGTATTAACTGGTTTTTTAGTTGGATTCCCAGTTTGTTGACCTGTCGGTGATGGTGAATCAGTCGAATTGTTTACTACAGGTTGAACAATACTTGGTTCATTTGGCGCACTTGCCGAAAGGGAAGCAAAAACTGAAATCATCATTATCACAATTATTGAAACCGCTAAAATCGAGTTTACTTTCATATTAAATCTAAATGGACTACGTGAAAAGATTTTTTTCACAGAAATATTAACCAAAGAGAATTTTGAAAAATCATTCTTAAAACCTATGAGTTGATGAAGACTTTTGTTTTTAATGAATCTGCACTTCACCCTGAAACTCTTAGGTTGGTTTTTAATTGTAATTCCCTCTCGATTTAACCGAACACCATCGGTAAAATAACTGTTAGCTTCTTAACTAATACGTCAAATTTAAAACTATGGTAAAAAAGAGTTCCCCAATGATATTTAATTGATTTGCACATATTTATCTAGCTATGGAGATACTAAGTTTCAAGTGAACCTTTTTTAACGGTTTTAGTCCAAACTCTTTTCCGTCTAAACACAAGTTTCAGGAACGCCCAGCCAGCAAAAACCATCTGAATTACCCAGTAAACGTAAATCGATGGGATCCATAGAAGGTTTCGCAGTTTGATTGGTTTCTCAGAGGCAGTTAAACCGATTCCAACTGACACAAGCGAAACAGCGGTTAATGCTATGACTAAGCCAGTGAAGTCTAAAATTGGGTTACTTTGGGACAGAAACAGCGCTACAAAGAACCAGTTTATGTAACTCAAAAGTGACACAACCATCATAAAAGGTCCTGCCATGGAAATTTCAGCATCAACTGTTCGCTTATTCACGTTATCTAGGAGTCGCCCATATTTGATGGCTGTTTCCATATATCCTCGGTACCAGCGAACTCTTTGTTTAAACAAACTGCCTATGTTGTTTGGCGTTTCTTGACCTGAGCAAACGTCTGGAGCATATTGTATATGATGGTTTCTTTCCACCAACCGTAATGCTAATTCAACGTCTTCTGTTAGGGAGTTTTCATCCCAGCCACCTAATTCTTCAAGTACTTTAGTTCTTACGAATTGGCAGCTTCCTGTTAACGGAACGAACAATTGGAGTTTTTCTCTTCCACTCATCAAAGCTTGGAACCAGGCTCTTTCTTCAATCGCGATTACTCTTGTGAGCGCATTATTCTTTTCGTTCAACGAAGTTGTTCTGCCTTGCAGAGCCTTCAGTTTTTCATCTTTAAAGTAAGAAGCAACTTTTGCCAGTACGTCTTTTTCTGGTAAACTATCAGCGTCAAAAACACCCACCAATTCACCGTTTATGTATGGTAGAGCAAGGTTGAGGGCGCCTGGCTTCCCTTTTGCTGTCTTTTCCGAAATAATTTTGACGTTTTCAGGATATTTCTGAGAAAACTCTGAACATATTGAAATTGTATTATCTTCAGATTTTCCATCTACAACTATTATTTGCATTTTGTCCTTTGGATAATCGATATTTAGTATGCTGTTGAGGCAACGTCTGATAACTGTTTCTTCATTTTTCGTTGGAATGATCAAGGAAATTTTTGGAAGTTCTGCAGATTTATCTGATTGAAATATGGTTTGTTTGCGTTTATTTCTTATACCAACGTATATTATCGAGCCGTTATAGAGGGTCCAAAAAAGTAGTATTGCAAGTAAAACAATGGAAATGATGTCGAAAATAACTATCATCGGTATCCAACCTTATCGATACGTTTACTGGATAACATTACATTAGTCGAGCAGACTGTCACGTTTATCATCGATTGGTCAATAAGGTTAAAGCTAGTTTTAGCGGCTTCAAATCTTAGTAATTGAGCTACGCTAAGGAAGATAAGTCTATTTTTCATTACAGTCTCACATATACATTTTTGGAACCTTTTAAGCTTTGTACTTATTCAAGAATAGAGTACATTCTTTTTAAACCACTGTTTAGAACAAGAATAATAAATAAGTATCTCAATAAACTCTTTTTTAATTACTTCTGAAAGGAAACCAAAGCAACTTCTTAGTTAAACTATCAACTATATGTTTGTGTCTTCGCAGTTGTTTACTCTTTCTTGAACCAATTAGTATTAAAGGCATAAGAAAACTTAAAGGGTGCACTCGCATTTTTAATTGTGGGAAGCGCCATGCGCGGATTTTTGTTGTTTTTATGGATTGCAAGTTTGGTTTTAGCAAGTAGTCTTGTAAGCGTTAGCTCAGTTCAGGGTCAAGATCAAGATAAGTATTCTTTGCAGCTTCAAGGATTTGTTTGGAGTCATACCACACTTAACGCCCTTGTTGTTAAATCGGACAATGATTCTTGGTGGGAACCCACTTTTCTTAATACATCACTCCTCGCAATCGGTCAATGGAACGAAGCCATTGCCGGCTTTGCATCAAACTATTCTGACTTTTCCGATTTATCCAGCCTAAAAATTCAACCAACAACTTCAAGCACCTGGCAGCCGGGTTATGACATCTATATCAATTGGAATGAGTCCCCGTTTAGTAATACGACCGATCAGGTAGGTCTTTCACAAATCTCCGCCAACTATCAAAACATAATTACTAATTGTACAGTGAAACTAGCTGCGCACACTCACCATGGCGACACCTTGAATGAAGTAGATATGCAGAATATTGCTCTACACGAGCTGGGGCATAGCTTAGGTCTGGGGCATAGTAATTACACGGGTGATTTGATGTATGCAATATATTCTATGGGGAGTCCTACCCAACAAGTTTCCACTCTCGACGTTTATGGCGTAGCCACAGTTTTTGCATCGGAGACAAATACTTCAATATTTTATCCCGTTAATAGTTTGGCTAGCCAAGTAATTTTGCCGGAAAGCATAACTTATAATTTTTTGCCTGTTTCACAAAAAAATGCGCCCCCTCAAACGCTCGCAAACAATTCCGTGGTTCAGTTTTTAGTCCTTATGTTTGAAATTCTGATTCACCCGGAAATTTATCCACTAACAATTTTGTTTATCGTTATTATAGTGATAATTGCTATATTTCCCAGACGAAGGAAAGTTATTAAGGCTGGCTCATGAACTCGATAAATTCTTTGAGACTACGTGGTTGCAGGGTGTAGTTTGACTTTTTTTCTTCCCCAATGGTTGATGATGGTTTAAGTCCGTAATCGTGTCCAGGGTAAACTTCAATGGCTTCGTTTAGTTTTTGGAGCTTGTTGAGACTCTCGTACATGCTTTTTGTATTGCCACCTGGAAAGTCGGTTCTTCCGCATTCGCCGACAAATAAGGTGTCACCCGTTAGCAGTTTTTGGTTGTTGACGAGCAGGCAGATGCTGTCGGCGGAGTGTCCGGGTGTATAAATGATTTTTACTGAAATTTTGCCTATGCTAAGTGTGTTGCCTTCGTCAACTGGGAGGTCAGGACGAATTTTCGATTGGTTATGGGCTATTATTTTAGCTTTAAAGATAGATTGAAGCTCTGTATTTCCAGCTGTGTGGTCTGAATGACCATGTGTGTTTATGATGTATTTTAGTTGTAATTTTTCGCTTTTTATTGATTTTATTATTTCGTCGGCGTTATAGCTTGAATCAACTGCCGCTGCTTCTCTGGTTTCTTCATCCGCAATAATGTATGTGAAGTTGTCGCTATGTTGTTGGATTTGTTTAAAAAACATACTTTAATCACTCATCCAATATTTTGCCTTGTTCTTTTCTCCTTTGCTTCAATGATTTCTTGGCCAATTCTTGCCCTTTTTTGGTGTAAATGAGGTTGACTATTTTGTCCCAATCAAAACCTTCGCGACTATTGTAATATGAATATTCTTCTTGAGTGAACATGACTAGCTTATCAGAATCGTAGAGAGCGCGGAAGGGTTCCGAAGGATTGCTCGGGTGCTCATGGTGCGTACTTATTATATCACAAACCTGTTTAACTAAGTTTTCAGAACATTCCACTTTTTTTAGGATTTGCGTCGCTATCTGGGGTCCTTTTTCA
Organism: Candidatus Bathyarchaeota archaeon; assembly: GCA_963831895.1. Lineage (GTDB taxonomy): Archaea > Thermoproteota > Bathyarchaeia > Bathyarchaeales > Bathycorpusculaceae > Bathycorpusculum. The sequence goes on along the minus strand of CAWHSD010000018.1, from coordinate 45,699 downwards.
TATTGGTCCTTTATTGTACTTCCGCCGATGTCGTGAAAAATAATAGCCGTGTAAGTTAGTTCTTGCAGTTCAGTTTTTACAGGGAAGTTTTGTCTTGCTATGTCGAAAACTCTTTTGGTGTGAGCTATGCCGAAATCGTTTTTTTCCAAGTATTGTTTTGCTAATTCGAACAGTTTTTCAGTATCTATTTTTTTTCACCTGGATGTTTTATACATTCTTTCGGATTGTTATTTACCTGTTCTTTTTTGAGTTGTGTATGAGCAATCTTTTTCAAAAAGTTATTGGCTGTTGAAATCGCCAATTCATTGTCTTTAATAAAATTTTAACATCTATTGATTCAGTATAGAACACTGTTAGGCTCCAAATTTGAGCGGTTCTCTGGTTTCCTTATTATTGCTTTTTTCTATTTAGGTATTTTTGCAGGTTCATAATGTCCGAGGGTGGGTAACCTGAGTAGTATTTGCCAAAGTACCCAAAAACCATATTTTGCCTATCTGTGAAAGGCTTTATTATTTCTGTCACCAATTTTAAATCCTCTGTTCTGTCGATTTCTATCTTACCCAAGGTGCCATTGACTTTTTTTCGGTCGCCTTCCCACCTGATATAGAGAAAATCAGTTGTTAGTTCGCTATTTTGAGCCATAAGGGGATTATCGGTCCATGCCAAAGCTGTATTGTTAGATCTTAAGATTGAATAAAATTCCCTGTTTAGCCAGCTTTTGTTTCTGACTTCAATAACATAGCGGTGGTTTGTGGGCAGTTTTTGTAAAAAATTCTCTAAGTCAATTAAGTGTTCAATATTGAAGTTGGGTGGAAACTGCAAAAGTAAGGCTCCAAGTTTTTCTCCAAGCACATCTACCCTCTCGAGAAAAACTTTAGTCTCATATTGGCAGTCTTTGAGCTTTTTTATGTGAGTTATTATTTGAGGAAATTTTAGCGAGAAAAGAAATCCTTCGGGAACTTGTTTTCTCCAGTTTTCAACGGTTACCACTGTGGGGATTCGGTAGAAGCTGCTGTCAATTTCTACCGTATTAAACTGTGAGGAATAATATGCTAAATAGTTTTTTGGTGTGGTTTTATCTGGGTAGAATTCACCTTTCCAAAAATTGTAGCTAAACCCGATGGTACCTAAATACAGGTTTTGCATGCTACACGCTACACTTTCCCTTTAATCAAGAGCCAATTTTTGTCTCCAGCCCTCTTCAAACGAACTAGAATGTAGCGTCCATTGAGGCGTTGGCCGTTTAGTGTAACTTCTATTTTGTCTTTTTCCCAGAGTTTGGGTTCGTAGTGGCCTTTGTCCCAAATTTTTACTGTACCAGCTCCATATTGTCCCTTGGGAATTGTGCCTTCAAAACTGCCATATTCAAATGGGTGGTCTTCAACTTCTACAGCCAAATGCTTTTCGTCACCTTCAGGAATTCCTTTTGGAACAGCCCAACTTTTTAAGACACCATCCTTTTCAAGTCGAAGATCAAAGTGAAGGGCTCTTGCATGATGCTCTTGAATTACATAAATCAGTTTACCGCCTTTTTTTTCTACTGTAGCTTTGGGTTCGGGTGTTTCTTCAAAGTGGCGTTTTTTGGCATATTCTGACAGCTTTTCGGATTCGGTAGAATCTTTTTGCTTTTCCTCGTCACTGGTGTTATCGATTTCTGTTTTTTTGACTTCAATTATTTGGTCAAGTGTGCATTGTTCTGGGGGTTTATCGTCTCTTAATCTTTTGAAACGTGCCATTCGCAGTCTTAGGTCCCGCGTTGCTATCTGATAGGCAACTTCGCAGACAAGCTTGGGTTCAAGCCAAGTCACAACATCGCCAGCTTCGGGTTTAAATGTGGGCGCTTCTATTGTTATTTTTTCAAATTTATCTACTAAAATTCTAATCATTTGTTGCGTGAAACCAGTGCCAACTTTCCCCAAATAAACTGGTTTTCTTTCTTTATCGTAGACGCCTATTAGCAATGCTCCAAATGTTGATCCTCTTGATTCACTGCCCCGAGTGTAACCGAAGATAATACAGTCGCATGTTTTGAGCTTCTTTATCTTTAACCAACTCCCTGTACGCAAACCTTCTTCATAAAAACTATCCTTCTTTTTTGCAACAACTCCTTCCAAACCCTTCTCTAAAGCTAACTGAAAATATGCTTCTCCCTTTTCCTCAATAAAATCGCATAAAAGCACGTTTGAGCCTTCTTTTAGGGAATCGTTGAGGATTGTTTTGCGTTCCGTCAACGGGAGTTTAGTTAGGGGACTTCCATCTTTCTCTAAAATATCAAATACAATGTAGACTGCAGGCAAACGGTTTTCTTGCCTTTGAACCTCGCCCTCGGAAACGGCCTTCCCCCGTTCAAGCAAAGATTGGAAGTCGGGTTTACCTTCTCGCATAACAATGATTTCACCGTCAACAACTATGTTTTTGGCAAGTTTTTTTAGTTCTAGTAGTTCTGGGAAGTTGCCTTTCAATTCTTTCTCGTTGCGGCTCTTGAGGCTAAAAGGTTCTTCAACGTATGCGATTGCTCGAAACCCGTCCCATTTTACTTCAAAAATCCAGTCTTTATCTGAAAAAGCCTCTTCAGCAACCTTTGCAAGCATTGGTCGATAGATGTGGCGACTCATTTAGTCTCCAACTGTTTGAGAGTTTCACGTAGTGCAACCATGAGACCTTTGGCTTCAACCTCTGGAGGTCTCTCAATGTGGATTTTTTCACCTTTCACTTTTTGCTTTACTAGTTCTTTAATTCTTTTCTGGTATGTGTCTTCGAATTCTGATATATCGAATTCTCCTGATAGGTCAGTTACGATTTTTACTGCTAGGTCCAATTCGGCTTTCTGCGGTGTCTCAAGTTTATGTAAAGGTTCAAAATCTGTAGGGTCAACAACGTCATATGAGTAACGTAATGTTGTTAGGACTAATGCACCTTTGTAGGTGTGGAGAAGAGCAGGGTATTCTTTGGTCCGTAAGGTGATTCGTCCAGCACCCGCTTTGTTTGTTTTTTCAAGAGCCTTTAACAGCAGCCCATAGGCGTCTTTGCTTTTATCTGGAAGTAAAGCGTACGTTCGGTCAAAGTAAACTGGGTCAACAGAGAAGTAATCTACAAACTTGCTAATGCGAATGCGTTTGTCAGATTCTGGTTTGGCTTCGTCGAGTTCTTTTTGATCGAAGGTAATGAATTCGTTTTTAGATACTTCGTATCCTCTAACTACCTCGTTCCAAGGCACTATTTTGTCATCTTTGGTGCACATTTTAACGTATTTTAAAGGTTGACCATCAGTTTTATGGAGAAAATGAAAAGCTATGCCCTTATCGTAAATCATCGAAAACAATTTAACAGGAACATTCACTAAGCCAATTGTGATGTTTCCTGACCACATGGATCTGCTTGGGGCTGAGGCACTGGTTTTTTCAGAAGCTGTTTCTTCAATGTTTTCTTGTTCCATAATTAAATCTCCAATTTGCATCTTTTTTCAAAAATATCTTTCCACGGATTACTCGTGCGTTTAACAACTGTAGAAATAGTATAGTCGGAAGGGTTTATTCCTTTCTTTACTTCGCTCCATTCTAAAGGTGCTGAGACTGTAGCGTCAGGCGTTGGCCTCAAACTATAGGGAATAACCATGGTTCGCATTGGAGAATTCTGTAAGTAATCGGCGAAAACTTTTCCGGGTTTTTTTGTATCCTTGAATTCAGAAACTACTATGTCGCTTTCTTTTGCAAGTTCTACGCCTATTTTATGTACGAAAGCCCTTGTTTTCTCAAACGTGTGTTCGGCAACTATGGGGATTACGACGTGTAAACCTTTTTTACCTGACGTTTTAACGTAGGGCGTCAGACCCAATTCTGTAAGTTTTTCCTTAAGCAACAATGCGACCTCAGCGGCATCGCTCAGTGTTGCAGGTGACTCGGGATCTACATCGAAGAATAATAAGTCTGGTTTGTCTAAAGCTTCAATCTTGGAAAAAGGCATGTGAATTTCCAATGCAGCCAAGTTTGCCAACCAGATAAGCGTGTCCAAGTCATTGCATACTATGTAGTAAACATCTCGTTTCGATGTTGAGGAGTAGATTATTTTGGTTTTAACCCATTTTGGGGTACCTTCGGGAGCGTTCTTTTCAAAAAAGCTGACTTTGTCTCCTTCAATACCGTCAGGATACCTTGTTAATACCATTGGTCTATCCGCAATTATAGGTAGAAGCTTTGGAGCCATTCTAACGTAGTATTCTATAACTTGACCTTTGGTTACTTTGTTCTTGGGGTAGAAGATTTTGTCGAGGTTTTTTAAGTCAACTTTTGTTAAGTCTTTGAGGTTTTCAGTCATAATTTAACTCCAAAAATAAGTCTTTAATAGATTTTATGCGATACTATGCTTTTTGCTTTTTGGAACCCTTCGGCTACCTTCAAGCATCAACTACAAAAATATCGAGTGTTTTCCTTTTGAAAACTATTTTCTTATAGTTACACCTATATATCTAAAGAAACTTTACTCTTATATTGCGGAATTTAATCAAGAAAAAGTAAATTTTAGGGCTAACTAGTTTGCTATTTTCAAGATTATTCGCTATATTAAAAGGAGAACAAAATAAAGTATGAAACCAAAAAAGCCCACATTAGAAGACCAACTAGCCTTCATCGCTACACAGCATGAAGTTTACCCAACCGAACTCTTCCAAGCCCTAATTACCGCAAAAGAACAAGGCAAACAAGTGTTTGTTTCAGATTTAACCGTAGAGTACCGTGGAAACGTAACTAGCCAAGCGATTTTCCTTATAACAAAAGACACCAAAGTAGTTGCACAGTTTAGGGTGCCAGATGAAACACTTGCTAGAACCGATGTTTCCTTCGATCACTCAATGGACACAAGCAAAGTCAGAAAAGAAATAGCCAGACAGAACCCAGCGCCTTCACATTTCAAGATAGAAAATTTGCGGGTCGGCATGAAAAAAATAAATGTTACAGGAGAAGTCCTGCAAACTGCAGAACCAGCAAAAGTCCACACTCAATTCAGGGACAACGCAGTAGTTTCTAACGCCACAATTGGCGATGAATCCGGAAAAATTCTCTTATGTCTTTGGGATCAGCAGATAAACAGCGTTCACGCAGGTGACTACATAGAAATCAAGAATGCCCATGTAGCAATGTTTAAGGGCGAAAAACAGCTGCGCCTTGGAAAAAATGGAACAATAACCATTTTAGAAAAGCCTATAGAAAGTTAAAACTAACAAAAATTAACTACGCTTTATTTTTTAATTAAGCGGTCAATTTTTTGATTTCTCAAAACCTGTTATTTTACCTAAATCTTAAGCCCGCAACGTTTGATTCTACATGAGAAATGAATATGTTTTCTAATCAATCTGTAGCCTTGAGCTTCAAAATTACTAGGTATCTAATTACTGGAAAAAAAAATAAAATAAAAATATTGATGATTTTTGGGTTTTTAGACGTATTTTTTGTCGTTGTAGCAGTACCATCGTTGGTATTGCGGAATCCATGTCAAAGGCTTGCCACATGTTGGGCATACGGGTTGTGTTGATTGTTGAACAGGCTGTTGAACAGGCTGTGTCATTGTTTGAGCAGGTTGATACGTGGTTTGCTGAATGGCTTGGGGTTTTAGAAGTATGAAGTCTGAGGCTGCTTGAACATCTTCCCATGCGACGTTATGAGTTTCGCCATCATCGTTTTCAACTGTCAGTGATATCCCCGTTTTTCCAACGGCGAAAGCAACATCCTTAACTTTCCCCATAAGTCGTCCTTTTGCGTCTACAACTTGCATTGAGACTAATGCGTCTCTTGTTAGAGGTTTATCAGTTTTTTCCATCTTTGGCTCACTACCCTTCTGATTAGCGTTTTCTTGTTTAAAGTTTTTTCGTTTTTTGCTTAAATCAGCAACCATCCTATTGCAGTGGGATTTCCCAATAACTGATTATGTCACCTTTAACCCATTTACCGCCTAAACTCCGCACAACCTCATTGATGTCATCCCATTCAGCTTTCAGAAACATTACTGGCTTAACAACTACGCAGTTTTCTTTCGCAGTAAAATTTAGGAGTTTGCGTTGTTCGGGGCTAAACTCGTTTTCCATTTTAGATGCCATTCGGCTAGGTTGGGGCTGAGGCAGCTTTGCAACCATAGATTTAGTTTCAGTTACAGTTTGGGACTTTACGGCTGTTGCAGGTTTTGGTGTGCTTCTTGATTCAGTGGATTTGGATAGTTGAAGCTCAGGGGGTGGGATATTTTCGGCAATGTCTTCGAAACTTTCACTTCTAATAACCATGGAAACTTGTTTGGTGAAAAGGTCCATTTTTATGTCTAAAATTTCGGTGTCACTCGGCAAGTTAGTTGTATTTGCGGTTGCCTTGCCTTGGAGCAATCTAACGAGGGATTCAGGCGTTAGTTTTAGGATTTGGATTTTCATAGTTATTGCTCAAGTTGCCTTAAGGACTGATAGCTTAAAAGTATTTTCTATTTTGAAAAAAGAGAAGAGTTGAGAGATTATGCAGTTTTTTTGTTGCGATTTCGCCATTCTGCAAAGCTGCCTGAGTACATTGCCCAACTTTTGAGTTTAGGCGTAACAGCCCTAATCAAAGCTGGACACGCGATTAATGCAATGGGTAAGTTAAGAGCGAAAGTACCGGGTAATAGAGGCCAGGCAACTTCCGCAGGGAACAAACCGACAGCTGTAAACTGCCAGAGTATAAAGCATGTCCCAATAAATAGAGTTAAAGCATAGATGCTTGAGAGGATTATGATTCCTTTTGTTGTTTTTGCCTCGGCGGCTGATTTGGGTATAAGGATCCAATTTAAGCCGTAAATGACTAAAGCCGTTGTGATTTCTACCCAAGCAAGGTGAAGTGGTAAGCCTTCAACGTAAACGCCGCCTATGAATGCTCCAATCATGCTGCCCACTAATCCTCCCCATCCAAACCATAGTGGGAAGACTCCTAACAGAATGATTGGGAGGTAAAGTACTGTGAAAGTTGGCACACCAATGGCGAACGATAAGAAGAAAAATACAGTGTAAAGTGCTGCTGTTACTGCGATTATTGAGACTCGTTTTGCACTACTTTGTTGCATCAATTTAATTTTCTATCCTTTGATTTGATAATTAGTAGCCTTCAAGGTAGGATTACATAAAAGCGTTTTCATATGTATTACAATTGTAATACAACACGAATCAATAAACTATCTCTATAACTATCAAGTAAAAAGGCCCAAATTTCATATACAAAGAACGAAAATAAGCTTTACCGTGCGAGAATATGAAAAAACAACAAAGCAAAAACATTTCTCATAATTGTGATCGCCGTTCTATTCGCCTTAAATTTCACAAAGATATTTATTTGTGAAATTCTGGTTTTAGATGATTATAGATATTAGCTTGCTAAGCGCTATCTATACGCGTGGGTGTTCATTGTGAAATTCAAGTTACAGATATTTACTCAAGATAGCCTTGACGGCAACTATGTAGGCAGGCACTACCGCTTTGCCGTAGTTGACTCAGACAAATCAAAGAGTTATCCTTCAAATTTTATCTGCATGCTCCCTTCTCAGATTAGTGTTGACCAGAAAAAAAACAATGTCTTTTCAAAGATGTTCGGGGATAAATGTGAAGAACAAGCTAAAACGTTGTTAACGCATGCTTTGCTTGGTGAAAACGATTCAGACGTTAAGAGTGAGATAGAGCGAAGACTCAAGCTGCTCGATCCTAAAACAATTAACCAAATCAAATGTAGTTCTTGCGGAAAACTCTTTCAGCCAAGGCGAATAAAAAGATTCAAGCGAAATTACTGTCAAGATTGTATGAATAAAAGCTACGGCAACCGAGGATAAAAAAGCAAAACAATTTTTTTAAGTATGAAGATAGTATCGTGAGTAAAACTGAACACAAAAAAGTCTTTAGTGAGCAAACTTTATTGCCCTCGGTTGCTAATTAGAATTGGAGACGAAATAATGTTCTGCCCTTTTTGCGGGAAACAAAATAAAGATAATGTGCCATTTTGTGCGTTTTGCGGAAAAGCATTGCCACAGAAAAGTCCAACAACCCCAGTAACCCAGTCTATTACCAATTCAAAACAAAATCCCCAAGAATCTTCTGCTCCAAAACGTGGATTATCATATAACGCAAAAAGAGGCATAGTTACAGGCCTCTTGATTGCCATAGTCGTTATCGTCATAGTTGTGATTTACTATCCCCAGGTACTTCCCTGGAATTGGTAATTTACTGATTACATCTGGAAACAAATTCGTCGCCAACTCAACCCGTAGGCAGTGAAGTAATACTGATTGCAATAGTGGCGTTGTTTGGCACCGTCTTAGCAATTGAGATAAAATCTTGGCTGGGTCGAAAAGAAAAGGAACCTAAGAGTCAATAGGGTACAAACTAAATACTTAAAGAATGATAACTCTTGTTATGGGATATCAGCCTCGCATAAAGTCGCCTAAAGGCGCAATTCACGTATACAAAAAAACTCTTCGCGAAAAACGAAAAGATAGAAAACGTGTTGACAGAGGTACTGCAAAACTAATAAGGGAAGAAAAGCAGCCTGCAACTGAAAGAGAAGTCTCCGAATTAACCCTTAAGCAACTGCACACTTTGGGTAGTCAGAAGTTTGGTTCGTCCCCATTCAGCGAGCATTTTGATCGTTGGTTAACAAATATAACTGTTGTTCTAGACGAGTTTAAGTCACACCCGAACATAGGTGCAGATGATCAATTCTTGAATGAGTGCGCACAAATATTTTCCAGCATAAAGGATCAACTTGAAGTAATACGCCGAAAGGAAACCGCTCTTGATCAAGAACTGGATAATCTTTCAGATTGGAGAAGTCGCTTAAAACAAATCAAAGAAGAATATGCAACTTTAACAGGGGCGATTAAGGGTCAAAGAAACAGAGAAATCAAGGGTCTGTACAAGGTAATAAATCACCTGAAAAAGGAGCAGGACGAGGTAATTCGGATGAAAACCGGATTTTTCCACGGCGTCTCCAAGAAGAAAAGGGAACAAAAAGAAATGGTTATAGTGAAGGAATTAAGCGATAAGCAAACGGAACTTGAATTGGTTATGCTGGATTTTAGTGCCAAACAAAAGGATCTTAAAGCTGAATATGACAGAAAAAAGGAACCTGTCCTGGAGGAAATAAAGAAATTCCGCAGAATAGTCCAGACCTTGGAGACAGATATTTCCTTAGAAGAACGATGGTTTGCTTGTGAAGCCCTCATAGATGCAATAAACTCTTTTCTGCAGAGAAAATCAGCCCAGCCCCCGAGTGGGTCAAACTAAAAATCTTTTTTTTCCAACCGGTACAAAAACCATTCCAAGCGTTTGGCTTTGTTTTTTTCATAGAATTTCTGAGCTGATTTGTTCCATTTCAGGACTGTAAACTCTATCCTCCCGCATCCCTCGTGTTTAGCAGTTTCTTTTAGGAAGTCAAACATTTTTTGCCCTACTCCTTGTCGTCTATACTCGTTAAGAACAAAAATGTCTTCAATGAAAAGAGTTGGTAATGCTAGAAAACTCGAGTATGTATAGAAATAAAAGATGTATGAAACAGGTTTATCGCTGATTTTTCCGATAAATGCCTCATATTTGGGTTTGTCAGACAAACAGTCCCTTCGTAACATTCTTTTCGCTTCTTCATCGGGCGGATCAAGTTTTTCATATTCAGCAAGTTTATCGATTAAAACCAAAAAATCTTCGAAAGTTTCTGCCTTAACTTTTTCGATGGCTAACAAATTCTTTTCTTTGTCCATGCGAGTTATTGGTTACTTTTAAAATAAAAGATTATTGTCAATAAATTGCACTATAAAAATAGAAGTGACTAGGTGAGGAGTTAAACTCCTTCGCCATTGGAGAAATCACCTGCACAGACCCTTTTTTCTTAGGCTACTTTTTTCCTATTTTGAAATTGATATTCAATCGGACTGGAGATTATAAAATTACTTTTAGTTATCAAAGAATGTCTATGATTCAAGAAAATTCAACTCGGACAAAAGAGAAAAAACTTTACAAAAACCCCCCGCAAACCAAGTTAAATAATAGCCGCATGCTAATTAATAGAGTTCAGGTAGCAGAATTGAAGCATAGAATCGGCTTAGCCTACTTGCCAGGAGCATTACCCTGCTTCGAAGCATTTGGAGACATGCCAACCGACATAGTAGGCAAGAATGGATTAGTTGGAGGAAAACCAGCCTCAGAAGTCTTAGAAATGATGATTATTCCTGGCGGCAGTCTTGTTGAATCACAATCCGTCAAGGACGGCATCGAAAAGGAAATTTTGAAGATGGCCGAAACAGACAAGTTTGTTCTGGGGATCTGTTCGGGCTTTCAAATCTTATCACGCGGAACCGACATCGGCCGCTTGTCGCCCATACCAATTTTTCGGGAAGGAATGGGGCTGCTTGATGTCGAGTTTAAACCGATGATCTGCACAGACCAAGTTAAAGCCAAGGTTATTGGGTCAAGTTTGTTGACTGATGAAGTTGGAGCTGATTTGGCGGGTTTTCATTGCCACACCTACGGTGATATCATTTTACATGAAAAAGCAAAGCCAATAATTGTTTCCCGCGTCAAACGGTTGAACTATTTTGAAAAGGGGAAAAACATCGTTTCAGGCGTCTGCAATTCAGAAGGCAACGTTGTCGGAGTACTGACTCACGCTTTGCTCGACAATAATCCCGTTATCATCAAAGGAATAACCAAATCTTTAGATATTAACCTCGTTGAGCTGGAAAAGATCAGAGAAGCAAACTCTAAGTTAAAGAAACAGATTAAACTTGAACAAGTAGTATCAACAGCCATATACCCTCAGAGAAAAACTATTAAGAAAGAAAAACTTCCCCGCACCTTGCTTATAACGGCTCTAGAAAGTGGAGGAGGAAAAACAGTAATAGTCACTGGGTTCGCAGGTGCATTAAAAATGAGAGGGTGGAACGTCGGCGTGATAAAAATTGGCGGAGATATTCGAGACATCGTTCCTGCACTCTATGCAATAAAGGAACCTATGCACAGCTATTCATCAATAGAGGTTGCTGGCTCAGGTTGGCAATCCATTCCCCAAGTAGTAAAGGCAGCAGAAAAAGACTACGACTTTGTGCTCATCGAAGGTGCCATGAACGCGTTTACTGGGTTGCTTTCGGACAAGTCCAGAAGACCTAACTCGACGGCAGAGGTAGCGGCAGCATTGGGTTCACCAACTGTAATTGTGGTGAGCTGCGACAAAGAGGGCATAGAAGGTGGAATTGTAAGTGCCTTAAACTATGTACGGTTCCTGAAAAAAATGGGAATAAAGATAGCGGGTGTTATCTTGAATAAAGTCTACCTTGATTATATGAACGACGAGACCCGCGTTTTTGTAAACCAAGTTTTTAAAAGAGCTGACGTTGAGTTGCTGGGCATTATACCTGTTTCTAATTTGGAGGGACGTGGTTCTATTCCCGAAGTGGAAATCAAATATGAAGAATTCACGACCAAGGCAATAGAGTTAATAGAGCAAAATGTCGACCTTGACAAAGTTGTCGAGGTTGCTGAGCCTTTTACGATGACTGATTTGAATTACGACATTTTCGTGGCAAAGTTCAAAGACGAACTCTAAGCACGTAAAATAGCATATTTCTATAAAAATTCTCGACACTCACGGCAATTTCACAATGGTGCCGGGGGTGGGACTTGAACCCACGAAGGCCTGCGCCAGAGGATCTTAAGTCCTCCTCCATATCTTAGGGGCAAAATTGTTATCTGGCCGCCCATTTAGACCTGGCTCGGATACCCCGGCACCAGCACCGTAATGACTGCGCGGTATTGTTTAAGTTTTTTGCATCCAATTCTCCTTTTTCTGTTGGCGGCTTAAGGTGCCAACATAACATTATATTCTGTCGAAAGCTATGTTATAATTGCCGGTTGAGGAACAAGCTTCACGGTGACACGCAGTATTGGTCGCTAAGTAACTACTGAAGCGCAGCCGCGATAACATCAAGGAGGCGAATAGGTAAATGCTATCGACTAGGCGGTGTTTTCTGTGGGGTTTAGACTCAACCGCATTTCTTCTTCTTCATTCAAAAAATGGTTGCTTTTAAGCAACGTGATTACTTATTCTGAGTTCATAAGTCTAATAAGCTATTTTTGTCGAAGAGACAGTGAATTATATGACTCATTGTCCTAGTTGCGGCAAAGAAGTAAACAAACCTTCCAGAGTATTAAAAAATCATTGCTTTACAATCCAAGCATATCACTGTGGAAAATGCCACCATTATTTTACCATTACGAACAATGAATCAACTTATCTCTACAATTCACCTTGAATCGACTTCAAAAATATTTTTAGAATATTGTACGTATTCATAGCTTATTCGCACAGCTAATGCATTTTCAATATCGATCATAATAGTAAAATACACCAATACTTATCAGTGATTTCAATTTTGTCACTATCAAATTGCCTTGATAAATGTTGAATGGGCTGTATTCTCCGTTGGAATAATTATTCCCATTGCTTCACCAAGGTTGATGTTTCAATTTCCAGAAGTTTACTATTTTTCGGTATCTTTGTATTATCGGGATTTCTAATAATTTTAGTAGTCATTCCCAAATAAACGAGAGATAGAGAAAAGAATCAGGCTATCACAATAGACTATAGTTGCCTTAATAATTCTACGGGCTAAACTTAGTTCTTTGTATGATTAGAAGTAGTGCTAAATGATTTGCAGATTTAAAGATTTATTGAAAATGACATGGTTTTTTGTTGGTTGTTTTGCTTTCTTACTTTAATTAAAAATTTATCAATGTACTATGGGTGTGTCTTTTAACCATTGAACGTATATACGTGCATATTAGCAAACATTATGTCTTGATATTCAATAAACACTGAATTACAACGTGATTTAAATGAATGAAAATAAACAAGTATTTGAAAATGAAGAAGCTGAAAGATTTCTAGATTACTTTGTAGCTTACAAGAAACTGGCGAGCATAATTGATAATGCCAAATGCATGGCGGCAGTAAATAGTGATGTTAGCCTAAATAAAAAAGAATCCACATTACCAAATAGTAATGTCAATGACATAAGTGATCTGCACCTTTCAACAGTCATTTCATTAGGAATTGACAAATGAGCTCTTTTTAGAGTTAATTTGTTATTATTTCACAATAGAAATACAAGTAATATTATTTCTTCAATAATACCTGCTTTAGAAAGAATAGGGAGAATTTTTCTTGTTTTTCTTAACTCTTCGTACTTATGTAAACCAAGAAATAATGATAACTATGTGATTGGAAAGAAATGCACTGAAATATCATAAACAAGGAATTTGAGCTTTGAGATCAAAAATCACAGAAAATTCGATTAAACTTGTTCCCATGAGTGAGAGCTGTCAAATGGGTAATTTTTCTAAAAATTCAAATATGTAAACTGGCTAAACTTTGGTTAATTGGTGGTATTATGTCAATGAAGAAAATGTCAAAAGATAATTTCAACAGATTGCTTAAACAGTATAAAACACTAAGCGTTGAAAAGTTGGAAATAGAAAATGAGATACTTAAGCTGTACGAGTCTCTAATTGCTGACAACGTTGTAACAATATCTCCTGATGAATTAAAGGCCATTAAATCTTTGAGGGAGAGACTGAAAATCGTGAGCCAAGAAATGAAGAAGACAGATAAGAAGATTTTAAAATTATTCAAAGACAGCTAGCTTTTCTTCTTTTTTGTCATCACTCTTTAAGTGGCTCAACACTCCAAAACTAGTTCTTAATGATTGAAGCTGTCATAGGTGAAAAGCAGATTTTAGATGCACTATTCTTTTTGTTATGGCATGTTCCTCTAATAGAGTTATGAGTATTAAGCTGACAAAAAAAGCAACAGTTGATCCAAGAACTACAATCATGTATGACAAATCGGTTTCATAAATTCCTAACACTATATGTGAGATTATCATAAACCTGTTATTAGGAACATCAATACTTACCCAAGCATTTCCATGATGCAATTGTAGAATAAATACATCAGCACCTTTATCATAATCATTAAGTAGAAAATGCGTAATTGGAACTAGTGCGATTAGTATTAAACAAATTATAAGAGCTAACTTGTAACTTTTCTTCAAGCATTTAGCCCAAATAATTAGATGTTAATAAAATACTAATTAGTTTTTCTATAGCTCTAAAAATAAATCTTTAATGATTTGAAAACTGACTAAGCTGCTAGAGTACTTTTGCGGTTATTCCATAAATGAAAGCAATTATCAGAATTACTCCTGCAATAACACTTAGCTTAAACAGAATAGAGTAGATTTTTCCTGTTTTCCTTAACTTCCATAAGATTGCTACCCAAGCAATTACAAAAACCAATACAAAGATGATTGAGATTGGAAAAGGAATTAGTTCAAATGCCATAATCATTTATTAAATTTCTTACTATTTAAATTCACAGAAACTATGCCCCAAAAATAATTCTTGTGGAGAAGTCTACATTCAATCAAGTTGTTGCTTACATTTCTCACAATATGTTGAATCATCTTTTACAATTGCACCACATCTTGGGCAAGTCTCAAGCCTACCAAAAGGGTATCTCAAAGGAATGAACATAGGAACACAATGCTTGATTACACCAGCTCCAAAAATAAAACTAACAATACTAGGGATAAAGGTATCAGAGTGCCCAGTACTGCCTATAGCAAAATACCATAATAACGAATAAGTGCCTAAAGCTACAAAAAACATTCCAATACCTAATCCAATTGCATATTCAATTTTCGCCCTAACAATAGACAAACCAAACGTCACTAATTCACACATCACCTTTATCTTAAATAACTTATCAAACAACAAACTTAGCTCTATGGAACTATCCTTAGCTTATAATCAGAGAAAACTTAATGAAATGCCCAAAGAAACATATCCCAACATATCAAATAAGAGTGGTCACATTGGTCACAATACCACAGTTGACCCTAGAAAAGGAAGAAACAGGCACCATTTTAAAGAATAGTTGGGCGAGTAGCTCAGTACGGATAGAGCACCAGCCTCCTAAGTTGGGGGTCGAGGGTTCAAATCCCTCCCCGCCCGCCACAAATAAACCTCGCCCGTTTTTTGGTTCGTGAGATGTTTACTTGCGTTTTTTGAAAACCTTGTTACTTCCAAAGTCGAGAACGAATTCAAAGCCGGCTTCTGTGAGTTGGCAAGTTTCTTCTTCTGAATGCGCAATTCTAGCAACGAGAGGTTGATTTTCAGCGTAAAGAGTCCTTGTAGTCCCAAAACAGCAAGGTTGGTAAACTTCACATGATTTGTTAAGTTGAGTTTGCAGAAATTGATTAAAGTTGACAATTAACGTTATTGAATTTTTCAAAAACCATAAAATAAATCTAGACATTCTTCTAAAGAGAACAAGAAAGAAGGAACTATTTGGAGAAAAAAGAAACAATGCAAACTGAAGAGTTAACATGTCTAGCAAAGAAAGTAAGAAACTCTTTGCCTAACTTGGAAGCGTTTTCACTAGCCACAATCTATACCGCTATCAAAGAGCAAGAGAAAACGAATATGAATTTACCGGACTTTAAAGAATTAATTTATCATCTAACTGGCTGGGACATATCATTACAAGTTATACGCAGACAACTTGAAATAAACCAGATAGTATGGTAAGAGCCTGTGCTAGAAATTTGACAGTAAGTCGATTTTCTTGTCGCCTAAAATTGTTGAAGTAATACAAATGATTAGTTAAACTGGAGAAAGAAGGGAATCGCGGGTGATATCTCCACTTGCTCTGAGGTTCAAATCCCTCCCCGCCCGCCACCTCAATTCAATATATTTTCTAAATAAAGTTTGAAATATGACTTTATGATACATTTATCCCGAACCTCGAAAGCAAGCAGCCCGAATTTGGACTGCAGATGACGTTAACGATGCAAATAATCACTAAGGTTCTTAATTGCCGACTTTGTAAGCTTGCATAACCAGCCTAGTAATTCTTCATCAAGTTCAAATGTGGATTTAATTCTCAGGTAATGTCCGTACCATCTAGGATTGAATTTTACTACATTGGAAATTATAGGATTCGTAGTGGTCTTCTTAAAGCAAATCCAACTGTCATTCCTCGGTCGCTAATATTTGACACTCCTGCAAAACGTACCTCACCATGAAAGCTATTCTAGTTTTTGCTGAAGCTATTTCTTTGGGACCACACCTGCGGACCAGAGCAACTAATTGATTAAATAAATCATGAGCTCTCTGCCCATTGCCTTTCAAGAATTTTTCTACAGTATGAGGGCCACAAGCATGCCGCATGTTTGGAGATATTAGTTTAGCGCCACACTCAGAACAGGTCCAAAGAGGCTTCATATCCGACAAACTCTCACTCTTAACGAATACTTACCAAAGTTACAAAAAAATTTTAGTTAAGGGCAGTACCCTAACAGAAAAAGTCTCGAAAATGAATTTGAATTATGCTGTAATATTGCAAAAATGACCATGAAGACGAAAGAGGCGTTCAGGTTAAATCTGTACTCGGGGAAGGGTTTGAAATTTAAGCCCTACGACATCAAGGTCAATTTAGTTCATTTCTTTTTCTTTAATACAAGCACAACTGCAGCAATTACCAATATCATAACAGCCAAAGTTATTCCGAAAATTACTTCTGGAGTTAAACTTGAAGAAGAAGAGGTTTTGGCGAACACTATTGATACTTCATGTGTGCTAAAATGGGTTGTGTACCATACATAAAAGTTGTCGCTGTCTTGCGTGTATCCTTGATTCTCAGCTGGATGATTGTCGATGTAGATTGTGGGTGTGTTCCCATATGGTTCTGCAGTTTTCGGAATGGTGAGGTTGCCAAAACCTGTAGTTCCGCTTTGCCCTGTTAAAGTAAAAGAGATAGCTGTTGAAGTTCCTGACTGATTCGTTGCGATGGTAACTTTGGACATTTGTGAACTAGTTATATTCCCGTTTATTGAAAGGCCAACGTTTGTACCAATTTCCGTTGTTGCTAAAATAGTTGTAAAGGGCGGGGTTTGAGAGGTCGTTGTATTCATTGTTGGAATTGGCGTTGGCGAAAGAGTATCTGTAGGGGTTGTTGCTTCTTGAGTAGGAGTTGGAGTTGTAGTAGGTGACAGTATCTCTCTTGAGGTTGAAGTTGCTGTGAGTGTCCCTCTTGGGTTGAAGTTGGAAGTGTGGAGGTAGCGTTGGAGAATCAGTAGGATTAGGAATGGGAGTTGGAGAATCAGCAGGAACAGGAATAGGCGTTGGGACAACTGTCGGTTCATTGGTGGGAGTTAATGTAGGTATGGATGTTGGGGTTGGTGAAGAAGTCGGAGTTGGAGTAGCTATTGGGGGCTGAGTTGGTGTGAGTGTTGGAGTTGGTGTTGCCGTAGGAGGGACAGTGGGGTTTAAGCATTGATCGATTGTGATAGTTGTCACACTCTTAGCCTGAATGTAGTCAAGAAAACTAGCGAAATTCGCAGAACTTATTGTGTTTTTAGAAGTGCCGCCCAAAGGAACTACGCTATGAAAGACAATATTAACCCAACCGTTCGAGTTATAAGCATCGTCAACGAGAGCTTTTATGGTAGGCAAATCGTTTGCGTTGCCAAAATCTCCCTGTTGCGCTGGGAGCAAAAACAGTGATGTTGGGAGCTGTATTGAAAAGGGACCTACGTACCCCCACCTAGCTGAACGATAATAGTCATGCACTATAGAATCCGTGTAAGCGGTTCTCGCAGCATCAGGATAGGCAAAGTTGTTAGCAGTCAGACCCCAAGACCGCAAAGTCTGTTGGGAAACTTGGAGTTCTTGCCTTATCTGCGCTTCAGAAAGATTTGGTAGGTCATAATGATGGTTGCCATGACTGTCAATTTCATGACCATTATTTTGTAGATTTAAGAGTTCAGAAGAAGTCATAAAAGAGGGTGTGTTGATTGTAGCTGTGTTCACGTAGAAGGTTGCTTTTATTCCCCTTGCCTGCAGTAAAGGAAATGCATAATCGTATTGGGTTTGCAAACCATCATCAAATTGAATAGAGATGGCACCTCTTGTGGCGGATACGGGTTGAATTGTTGCTAAACTTACAAGTAAAGCCAGCAATAACAACATGTTAAAAGTAAGTGCTATCAATTTACCGCGTTTCACTTTTTTATACTGTGCTGGCGTCATTCTAACTAATCATTGCCATCCATCTTTACCAAACAAGATAAGAGTTTTTGTAAACTCGAATATACTTGTTTGTCAAGGCGAAGATTTCTTTGAGAACATCAATTTAAGCGTTTGTTAAAACTGGTTTGCAAACGACTACAATCTCGCCCTAGCAATATTTTATTCTTTAACGCGCATGTCCGTTCTTGAATTAATAAAATGGGTTCAACTCTTGCAATAGTGGTTCTTTAACAGTGCTCTTCCTTGGAAATCTAGTAATCTTAGAAACGTAGAATCCTCTAATTTAGGAAAAGATGTGGTGACACCTCCTCTTTGGCATGGGTTCAAATCCCTCCCCGCCCGCCATATACATGATTGTCTTAAATTAGATAGCATAATCACCTTATTCCAAGAATTCCAAGATGTCACAAAAATAGAGTCGGCAACATTCACCCACACTCACACCCACACACCTCAACATACCATCCATGTTGAGTGTGTGGTGCAATCCCTCTCCCCACACTAAAATAGCAATCCTAAAACAACCTAAACCAAAAAAGCAAACAAATCCAAAGCCACAAGTGTAGTGTGCAATTATACGCCAACACACCCACACATAAAAAAGAAAACGGTGCACGGAAAAAGCAGCATATCGTTTGAATTGCAAGGAACTGGACACACAGATATTAATCACCCTCTATCCCTAAGCAAATGGCCAAGGATACTTCGCTCTCTTAACGCATTTTAGATACAACATTGCGATTTCCTTGCCAAGTAGTCTCAATGAAAAAATGTTTTACGGGTCATATCTCCACTTTTACCAAGTTCAAATCCCTCCGCACCCGCCACAGATAATCCCCGCCCATTTTTGATGAATAAAACTCTCGGGTTTTATCTAAAGCGTATAGGGTTTGTCATTTGCATTTTCCAAAGTATTTGGCGTCATGAAGAAAAGAAATGGTGATTAAGTTGTCTTTCAGAATCACTTATCGGAGAGTAAGTACATGCTGCCAAAAGTCATTGTTCATAATTCGACAAGCTTAGATGGCTCACTAACTAATTTTGAACCAAACATGCAGCTACATTACCAAATTGCAGGCAGTTTCAAGCCTAATGCTCATCTGATTGGTTCAGAGACGATTAAGACTGGGGTTGAATTGTATGCGGATTGTGTCCCCCTTGAAGAAGAAAAGGATTTTGAGAAACCTCAGAGAGACAGAAACCTGCCATACTGGATTATTCCTGACACAAACGGAAAGCTCAAAGGTCTACTTCATAAATGCAGAAGATTTGAACTCTGCAGAGATGTCATCATGCTGCTATCAGAAACAACTCCAAAAGAATACGTTGCGCACCTTAAAGAAAGAAATTATACCTATCACATTGTTGGGAAGAAACAAATAAATCTGAAAAACTCGCTTGAACTTCTTTATTCAGACTACAAAGTAAAAAAAGTGTTAGCTGATACTGGAAGAGTTTTGGGGAATTTACTTATAGAACAAGGTTTTGTATCCAGCATTAGCTTATTAATACATCCAGTTGTTGTTGGAAAAGAATCCTACAACATGTTTGCCAACTTAACTGGCAGAGTAAATCTACGGTTGACTAAGCATGAGTTTTTTCCTGGCGGATACATTTGGCTATTCTACAATCTCAGTAGCAAATTTTGAAAATCTTGAGGTTAGGTCTGGGCGGATTATCCGAATTGAAAACGGAATGAAGAGTCTTCCGAAAGCCAAAAGCCAAATAATTGATAGTGGATTAAGGAAAGTAAAAAGGGAAATGCGGGTAACAGCTCCACCTGAGCGCAAGTTCAATCTCTCCCACGCGCCACTAATACTGATTTGAACCCATTTTGGAGCTTGAAGATATTTACTTTATTTATGAAAATAAGAAGAAATTGATTATTAGTAAATATTATGAATTAATTAATGTTATATTGCTAAACAATAAACTAACTATTTGAAGGAAAATAAAAAATGGAAAAAAAAGCATTAACCAAGTCCACAATAGTCATAGTACTTACAATCACTCTTATTGCTTCAGGAATAGTCTCAGCCGGAGTTCTCACGGTTTCATCTCCATCAACACTTGAAGGAGAAAAAGGTGAAACAGGAGAAACCGGTCCAGCGGGACCACAAGGATTCCAAGGTCTCAAGGGTGATACTGGTGCGACAGGACCAGCCGGTTCACAAGGAGCCTCAGGTTCAACAGGACCCACAGGAGCAACAGGAGCCAAGGTACAAATGGGGCAACATGGCATAGCGGAACAGGAGCACCAAACTCAATCACAGGAACCAACGGCGATTTCTACTTAGATTTAGAAACCAGCGACATATACAACAAAGTATCCGGAGCTTGGACAAAAACATCCAACATTCAAGGAGCAACCGGACTAGCAGGACCACTAGGTCCTAAGGGTGATACTGGTGCGACAGGACCAGCCGGTTCACAGGAGCCACAGGATCAGCAGGAGCCCAAGGTCCAGCCGGATCAGGCATAATTTACTACAACAGTTCTTACAACTACCCGCAATACATCAATCTTGTCTCATCAGGAATCAAAAACGTATGCAATGTCACATTTACAGCCCCTAGTAATGGAACTGTTCACCTACTCGCAACAGCTTCCGGCCTTTGCACTGGGGACAGTTCTGGCTACACTGTTGGCTTAGGTAACACTACGACGCAATACGATTATGCCTCATTCAGCGGTCCTCCCAACGCATACGTAGGAGCCACATCTAGCCTATACTGCTCATCCATGATACAAGGAACCTACCAAGTGATAGGTGGCACAACCTATACTTTCTATGTTCTTGCTCATGGTTGGTTTTATGACCGATCGCTAATATACAACGTGTTTGTGACAGCTACATTCTACCAAAATTAACTTTTTTTTCATAGTCATTTTTCTCTTAGAAGTTAATCTAAAAAATAGGGTTTACGAGTGAAATCTCCACTTGAGAGTAGGTTCAAATCTCTTCCAACCACGGATTCCTATGGCGCGCCCTTTAACACTTAGCTTTCGATTAAACCGTCTTCTATTTTTATCTGCTTTTGGGCATAATTAGCGATTTCTTGTTCATGGGTTATGATAATTATGGTAGTTTTAGTCTCTTCATGAAACCTCTTGATCAATTGCATTACTTGCTTTCCAGTCTGAGAATCTAAGTCACCTGTAGGTTCATCTGCAAACAGAACTTTCGGACGGTTCGTCAGCGCACGTGCTATTGCAACACGCTGTAATTGTCCGCCACTCAATTGAGCAGGATATTGTTTAGCTTGCTTACTGATTCCAACACCTTCAAGAAGCTCTTCTATTCTATTCTTCAAATCTTTGCTAAAACCTGCTATATCAGCTGGCAACGCTACATTCTCTCGGGCATTGAAATGAGGCAGTAAAGCATAATTTTGGAAGATAAATCCCATTTCCAGTAATCTAGCCCTTGATTTTTCTTTGTCATCCAAACTGTGAAGGTCTTTTCCCTTGAAGAATACAACTCCATAATCGGGATCGTCAAGCCCAGCCATGCAGTTAAGCAGAGTCGTCTTTCCTGCTCCAGAGTTGCCAACTATAGCCACAAACTCGCCGTCCTTAATGTCAATGTTCACTCCTCTGACGGCATACACAGTGGTTTGCCCTAAGGTATAGTTCTTAACTAATGCTCTAACTGAAATTATGCTTTCAGCTGACGCATCTGAAAGCTGCGGGGTTTCAATATTAAAGAGCGCGGACTGGAAAGCAAAGAAGGGAATGTCTGCACTAAAGAAATCTATCCAAAGCTTCGATATCTCTGCTTCAATAAACAAATCAAAGCTCAATTCAGTCATGTTTAGCAGTGCAAGTTTAAACTCGTCTTTGGAGTTAATGGTTTTTATTCCGTTCTTTGTTTCATCCAGATAATCTTTTAAGTCAAGCAGGCATTCATCGAGTTTCTCCTGAACTTCTGATACAAGACTTCTGCCTTCACCTATCTTTTGCGATACTTCTTCAATAACTTTATGGGACTCGGAATTTGACTCCAAAACGTTGGTTCCGTCAAAGTAATCATCTACTTCATTGAATAACTTAAATATCGATAGGATTGCCTTGTCCATGTTTTGCAGCGCACTGAGTTTCGCTGATAAAATACGAAGGAACATCTCAAGCTTGTTTTGAGTTTCCCTCTCGCTGCTTCTAAAGTGTGTTCCTTCAAGACCTAACTTCAGTCTCTCTAAGACCCCATTCATATCCTTGAGACGTTTTAAGGTTGGATCAAGGAATGTTAAGAAGAAATTGAGGAACTCGACCTTATCGACCATTTCCTCTAAATCTATTTGCTGCTGGACATGCTGAAGCTTGAAAGTTAGACTTGGGCAAGCTGTCAGACAAACTTGAACTGCGTTCTCTTCATTCAAGTTCCAAATTGCAATAAAACTATTATTTTGGATTTCATAGAATTTTATTGGAAGTTCAGATAATTGTTTTCTGAGTTGAATATTGAATACTTTTTGGAGTTTGGGATCTATCTCCTTTAGGAACGTCCCTACTATCTGAGAAGTCTCCTTTAGCTCACGACTGTTTTTGAGCTTTTTTTCAAGCTTTGATCTGTTCTTGGTGTAGTATTTTTGGAGTTGCTCTTGCAGTTTTTCTTGCGTTTGGTCAATGGTCTTTGAATCGATTGTTTTTTGTACCTGTTTTTCCGCTGATAGAAATATGAAGGTGTTGATTTCTTTGCGTTGTATTTTAGATTTGCGTGTTTTAAGATTTCTTCTTAAGGTGTCGGCTAGGTTTTTGTATAATTTTGCGTTTTCTGAAAAAGCAGATTTGTCTATTAGAGCAGAGAAGTAGGTTTTCATCTTTTGGTCTCCATGTCTTTTTGGTTGTTTTCTAATCCTGAGATTTTGCCATCGGTCATGTGGACGATGTAGTCGCATTTTTCTGCAATCCAACGACTGTGCGTGACCAAAATCAGGGTCTGTTGGTTGACTCTATTGATTCGGCGAAAAAGATCCATGACTTCTGCGCTTGTTGAAGAGTCTAGATCGCCGGTGGGTTCATCGCCTAAGATGATGGCGGGTTGATTGATTAAGGCGCGGGCTATGGCGACTCTTTGCTGTTGTCCACCTGAGAGTTCTTTGGGTAGGTGATATAGACGGTCACCAATGCCTAATTCACGTAGCATCATTTTTGCTTGCTCTCTTGCTAACCCAGAGTTTAAGCCTCGAAGCAGTAGGGGAGTTTCAACGTTTTCAACCGCGCTCAAGAATGGGAAAAGATTGAAGAGTTGAAATATGAATCCGATTTTGTCTCTGCGAAAAGCGGTTTTTTCACCATCAGATAGCTTGGAGGTATCTACTCCATCGATTATTATTTGTCCTGACGAGCGGCGATCCAAGTTTCCTATCATGTTGAGCAGAGTAGTTTTTCCACATCCTGATGCCCCCATGATTGCCATCATGTCGCCTTTTTTTACTGTTAAGTCTACTCCTCGAAGGGCGTGGACTTCGTTTGATTTACCTTCGTTGTATCGCTTGTCTAGATTAGTTATATTGAGAATATCTTTCTGAGGTTGTATGGTTTTGTTGTTTTTCATCCGACATACCTCAAAGCTTCTGCAGGCGGTATTCTTGATGCCACAAGCGCAGGTATTGAACCTGAACCAATGGCTATGAACACGATGATGGAGAGGTAAACTCCGATTTCTTGCCAGGGAATCACCAGTGCAACGCCTTGCATGTTAGCAAACCCTACGCTAATCAGCAATCCGTTAATCACGCCGATGGCTAAACCAATTATGCCCAGCACTACCAGTTCAAAGAGAACAGATAACACTACTTCCCTTCTGGAGAAACCTATGGCGCGCATCATTCCGATTTCCCGTTTTCGCTCAGAGACGTTACGTACTGAGATTACACCCATGCCTACTGCCCCTATGACCAGACCGAACGTGACATATATTTGAAGGAAAGAAGCTATTCGATCGGTCATTTCTAGTGTGGTTTCAATGTTTGAGTAGGTTAATGTGGTACTTGCAACATAGAAGTCGTCTCCAGCAAGAAGGCGATAACCTTGCTCGTTTGTGTTTGTGAATACCTGAATCTTTTGTGCAATGCTTTTTAGTTGTGGGTCATCGACTGGAAGAGAAGTTTTGACTAAAAAAGCGTCATATTGGTCGGCTGCTCTGGAAGTTGAGGTTTCACCGTTTGCTTCTCCTAGGTAATCTGTTTGATTTGTCCAGTATCCAGAGAGATATACCGAGCCTAGTATTGAACTAAAGTCTCCATCTACAGAATCAAAGCTTAGTCCTCCGCCCAGCGGGAAGCCTCCACCTCTTTGTGAATCAAGACTGGCTCCGATTGTGAAAGCTTGGTAGTTTGGCAATACGTTTGAGGAGGAATTCATAGGTATCCAAATTTGCAGTCCAACAGGCAACAGGAAAGAATCGGTGAAGACTATGGGGTGTTTAATTATGCTAGTTGTATTATCTGTTAGCGGTTGGACGTCTGCAAGAGGATCTTCGCTGTTTCCACCAAAGCCACCTCCTGATCCTAAGTCCAAACTGGAGATGTCACCTTCACCAGCGAATACTGAGAGCAAATCCGATGAGACGTTGTATGCAGCCATTTCATACTGAGGGTTAAAGAGTAGATCCCATGATTTTTTGGACAGTTCCTGCGTTTGGGTATCTGACATATCAGAAACCACAGATTCTCGAACGCCATCTGGGAAAGTTGAGATGTAGGCTGGATAACGCCAATCACTATCTAAGTAGCTTGAGGCATTGCCTCGAATTTGTTCTGGTTTAAACTCACTAATGCCGATCGGGAGAAAATCCGTTTTATAGTCAAACTTATCAGACTGTGGGTCTTCTAGCGCAACAAACTTTGTGAAATCTGTACCAGGCTTAAAAGTCTTAAAGCCTATTACATCGGTTATTCGGTCATCGATTTTGTAGAGTTCTTGGATATAGTTTGTTCCAGGGATGTTTACCTCTGGTTTGCTTAGAAAGACTGTGAAGTCAACCCCGTTGGAATCTTTTTCGATCTGCGATGCAGTTCCCAAGCTGGTTGGGATGAGCGCTGCGACTAAAACGTTTAAGGTTAGGATAATTGCGAATATGGCAAAGGTTAGAGTTGAGCGGGTGATGTGTGAGGATATAAGTGCGGGTGAGAATTGTCCGACGCCTTTTGCACCCCGAATCTTAATTAGTATTGTTCGAAGACCCCGCATCAGGATCGGTAGGTTGAGGGCAACAAACAAAATAGAGCCGATTATTATTTCGATTATACCCAAAATCAAAATGTCAATGGATAAACCTGTGATTCCTTTTACCACGTTCCCCATGGCATAGACGAATAGAATTGAAGGGAACAACCAAAGCGTGATCGCTGTAATATTGAAAGCTTTGACGCGGTCGATGAAGCGCGATAGGATGAAGCCTAAACCGCCTGTGAGAAAACCAAAGCCTATCAGCAGATTTCTCCATTCTCCTAAGCTGTCCCATCCTTGGTTGCTCCAAATCACTTGTGTTTCTTTGTCAAGTACTCCGTTGTATAGCAGAACAAAGATACCCAGCACCGCCATCAGGATACCCAGTGCTACCAGATTTCTGCTTGATTTAGATTTGAATTTGACTTGTATTCCTCGCAGAGCCTCCACTATTTTCACTTGCGAGGCCCTTAAGGCCGGAAGAATCCCTGTTACGATGCTAAGAACTACACCGATTGTGACTGATAGGATAATTGTGGTTTCGGATATGACTGGTTGTACGCTAAGTTGACCTGTTCCGAATAAGCTCACAAGATATGCCGCTACGGTTTGTCCGAAAGCCAATCCGCCTAAGAGCCCAAGGAGGCCTCCTATTACGCCTTGAAATAGGTTTTCAATAATTATAGAATAGAAAATTCCCCTACGATTTTCACCAACGGCTCGCATTACTCCTGTTTGGAATTCTCTGTCTTCTACACTCATGAGCTGTATGTTGGTGATTAGCAACACACCTGTTAACATTATGAGAAAGCCCAACGCAGTTAGCATTGTACTCAATAGAGTAATGAAGAATGAGGCAACATCAAAGAAGTCAAGTCGAGCAGAGCTTATTTGATAGATATCTATTGGTTCACCTGTGGCAGGATCTGTCTCTCGGGGTATTGTGGCATTTAGATAGTCTACTTTGGCTTGTAGGTAGTTTTCATCTATTTCCTTAACAAAATGGTCTGTTTTGTAGGCGATTGAGAAAGCGCTAATGATGTCTGTCTGTTGGTTTTGGTCTTTTAGGCTAAGCCATTCCTGAAGGTAATCTAGTCTAAAAACTGCTCCTGAATACTGTGAACCTATCCCAGGGCGGTTAGAGTCGTATACTCCTACTACTTGCAGCTCTACTCTTGATATATCCGAAGAATATTTCGCAATAGACAGACGCTGCGAGTTGGTTTGGTTAGATGTTTCAAAGGCTATTTCAGTTATGTCGATTTTTGCGTTGGTTCCATTCAGACTCAGAGCTGTTAGGAAACTTGTGCCGCTCAGAGTTCTGTTTGAATAGGGTTTTAAATCATAGGATAAGGTGTTGAGGGTTGATGGGTCAGTCAGGTTTGCTACAGTCATGGTGGTACCGTCGTCTAAAATAAAGCCCAGTATTACCGCCGTGTTTGGTGAGCCTGTGGCTGTTATGTTAACATAGGAATAGTTTGTTAGATTCAGATTGGGGCATTCAGTGGTGTATGCCATTGCGATGCCTTGAAAATTGACAGGTTGTACTTCTAAGAATAGGTTGGTTACGCTACTGTTTAGGATGTAGTTTGCACTTGTGAGGTTTGCGTTTATAGTCCAATTAATTAAGGGAACAGTTGGGGGTATGAGCGTTTTAGTTAGATTTGTGAATTCAGTGGTCAATTTAACAGGTAACGATGTATCTTTATCGATCCCTAATTTTTCGGCTTGATTGCTTGATAATAAGATGCTTGAGTTGCTATCTAGAAGACCATTGAGGTCCAGTTTGTTCCCTGTCTTCCAATCGTAGAAACTGCCAAAAACCCCAGAGTAATCAATGGCTACTCCAGCCGCATTCATCTTTGGATCGAAATGGCTTTCTACTAACGCGGGAATTTGAGCCGTAAGTTCCGGCATTATTCCAGCGGCTTCAGGAGCAAGATCAGATATCAAGGCTTGATCTTTAATTTTGAGGTATCCGCCTAGGGTGGCGTTTGATATTTGGACGTCTACTTCTCCTTGAGTTTGAGAAAGGCTTGCCAGAAAAGCGTTATCTAGGGTAGCTGTCGTGATTTGAATACCTACTAGTAAGGTTACCCCTAAAGTTACAGCTAGAATTGCGCTGAGGTTTTTGCTTTTTCTTCTGGATAACGATCGCCATGCAATTAAAAAACTAGATTTTAAACCCATTTAAACCATCACATTCAATATTTAAAATGTCCTTGCTTGATTTTCTCCATTGGTTTCTTCGATAATTTTTCTAAGTTGGGTATTAGAATTATCCAAGATTTTTGCTATCTCAGTGACATTTTCTTTTGTCAGAGTCTTTTTTTTGGCATCCAATTCTATAAATGTCTGTAAGACTCTTTTCGCGGATTCTTTGGCACTAAGCAAGTTTTCTTCGTTTTTGTCAAAATAGAAACCCTCGATGAACATCGGCAAGAGATACTCCATCTTTTCCATAAATTTTTGTCCAAGCAGCAACTGTTCTTTGAAGAATTCTATCCCACTATTTGTAAGGGAATAATGCCTCATCCCATTTTCAACAGGCAAGGACTCTTGAGTGAAACCCTTTTCTTGAAGTCCGGCCAGAAGGGGGTAGATTGATCCTGGACTGGGTTTCCATTTTCCCCCAGTTTCACTCGTGATTTTCCCAACAATTTCAGAACCTGAAATTGGCCTCTCCGCTAAGAATTTCAAAACCAGAAAGCGTAAGAGACCTCTTGGGACTCCTTCAGTTTGTTTCATGAGAATATCACTTGCGATATCACAATACGTTCAGAAGGGTCATTTATAACCTTTATTAAGTTCAAATCAACATAATTTTTGTGACGTAACTTTTCCTTTTTGTCTTATATGAATCATTTTTTCGGGTCTTAGCTCCATTCCATATCTGTAATCAACAATTGTTAAATACTATATATTGCGATACAATACTTGTATAGAGGCGACCGCACTTTGCTGAATTCCAACCAACTATCGTTTTTATTAGCCGTCATAGCAATGATTGCGTTAACATTAAGCACAGTTTCAATCTCAACAGATTCAAATCAGTCAGATTCAGCACCACCCATAACGAAAGAAGATAAATGGACTTACAGCGTTAATTTTCAGCATACTCCCGCCTTTGTTGGCACTCTATCAACGGAATTAATCAACTACGTCCAGCGTTTCTTACTGGTCAATTAGCTAATCAAAACAACATTATCGTCAACTATAGCCTCAATATTAAAAAACTATTTCCAAAACTAACAACACATAACGAAAAAGCCTTCATGCCATATTTCAAATTCAAAACCTTAATCTTATAAAAACGGTTTTCATTTTTTTATTACCTTATTGATCCAAAAAATTGTTTAATTTAAAATGATTTAGAATG
This sequence comes from Candidatus Bathyarchaeota archaeon, assembly GCA_963831895.1. GTDB lineage: Archaea > Thermoproteota > Bathyarchaeia > Bathyarchaeales > Bathycorpusculaceae > Bathycorpusculum. The sequence goes on along the minus strand of CAWHSD010000018.1, from coordinate 17,017 downwards.
CGCCTCATCCCGTCTAAAACCCGTAAATTAGATCAATGATACCTTACAAAAAATAGCCCCTCAAATAGTACTTTTCTAGTTACTTTGTACTGGTCTCAAGTATTTTTCAGATTTGATTTTTAGTTTTTTACAAAGTTCTACGAAGGCTTTCAATCTTTCTTCTTTGTTCTCGGTATTAAAACGTAGAAAGAAAGAGCGCTGTGCCCAATCAAAAGGCTCATCTGCTTTTTCATATATGTAAAAGAGCATTGCTGCGAAGAGAGTTGCGACTTCTCCTTCTCGACTTAACAACCCCTTTATGAGTGCTTCCTTGATTTCCTTTGGATGGTATTCCTCGATATCGTCAAGAGTTTGTGAGAGACCTCCAAATAATTCAGCACTCTGTAACGCTTTAGTAAGCGAATGCGTTCGTTCACAGTTGGTTACTAGGGTTGGGGCAAATCTTGTAACTGCAATTCGGACATCGGGGGTTGGGTCTTTCATCGCCTTTTTTATGATTTCCAGTGCTTCTTTTGAGTGGATTTGGGCAAGGGCTTCAATGTCTCTCCAATCCCGCGGATGGTGCTGAATTAAAATCTGTTCAATCTCTTTGCGTTCTGTCGGAGAAGCTATTCTTATTGAGTCTATGTCGTACCCTATCCCATCGTGCCACTTTTCAAAAGTAATTTCCATACTCATCTTGAAGCGTTGAAGGGGCGAAGCTGGCGATATTTGGTTAGAGTTGGGCATCTGATTTGGACAAATAGGTTCTTCTTTGTTGTTCATGATTAAAAGACCTGACCTCAACATTAAAATTATCATTTAATCAAGGGTTTTAACTTTATCTTTAACTCAGAGCTACAAATAGCAATTTCTAAATAATGAATCGTACCCTGCAAACTTTGCCTTCTGCAAGCTGAATTTTTATGACATGTAGATGTTTTGGACTAAAGCTGAGAATCTTTTTGATGACTTTAAAGCAAAATGAACTAAACTTTAAAAATAAAAAAAGAAAACAAAGAAAAAACTTTGTTTAGTAAAAGCTTTGGATTCCCGAATCGTCGCCGCGTTCGGTGGTTGTTGATGGTTTGATTTCTTCGATTCTGGTTTTAGTTAGCGATTTGATTTGGTTAAAGTTTGACATTTCGCCGTAGCTTACGAGTGTAATTGCTGTGCCTTCTTCGCCTTTGCGTGCTGTTCTACCTATACGATGGAAGTAAACTGGTGCGTCATTTGGTACGTCGTAGTTAATAATGTGGGTTATTCCTCCGATGTCCAAGCCTCTTGCAGCAACGTCAGTTGCTACGAGCAAGTTTAGTCGTCCTGCTTTGAAGTCGTTGATTGCTCGGTCTCTTTGTGCTTGTGTGAAGCCTGCGTGTAGAGCTTGTACTCTGCAACCTTTGCGGTACAGTTGGTCTGAGAGGCGGCTGGTTTCCCTGCGGGTTCGGCAGAAAATTATAGCTTTGTCTACGCGGTCATCGTGTAAGATGTCGCAGAGTGCTCCGAATTTTCCGTTTTGATTAACAACGGTGTAGAACTGTTTCATTTGGGTTAAAGCAATTTCGTCTTTGCTGACAAGGATTTTTTCTGGGTTTTTCATGTACCTGTTGCATACGCGCATTACTTGTTGTTCAATGGTTGCGCTAAAAAGGCTAGTTTGTCTGTCTCTGGGGGTTTTTGAGAGAATGAACTCAACATCTTCGGTGAAGCCCATGTCAAGCATGCGGTCAGCTTCATCAAGAACCACTACTTTCACAGTTGAAAGATTTAAAACGCGCCTTTCCATAAGGTCGATTAATCTTCCGGGAGTACCGACAACTATGTGGACTCCGCTGGCTAATGCGTGGATTTGTTTGTTAATTGATTCTCCACCGTAAACGGCTAAAACTCTCAGTTTGGCGTATTTCGCAAAAAGCGCCATTTGTTCTGCTACTTGCACGGCTAATTCGCGGGTTGGTACTAAAATCAATCCTTGAACGCCACGGATTTCACGGTTTAGCCGTTGAACCATGGGTACGCCGAAAGCGGCTGTTTTTCCTGTTCCGGTTTGTGCTTGCCCGATGACATCTTTGCCTTCGAGTAAGGGTATTATTGCTTGAGCTTGAATTGGAAAAAGACTATCAAACCCGAGTTCTGCTATACTTTTTAGGACTTCTCCTGATAATGGCAAGTCCTTAAATGATTGAATTTGCATATTTTTGTTTCTTCTGCCACAGGATATTTCATGATGTCTCTAAAAGCTTCAGAAGCTTTGGTGATAGCATGATTAATGTGACAACTCAAAAGCCTTGTTCGGCTTATAAAAAGCTTTAGCAAGTTTTAAGGCAAAGGACATGTTTAAAAACTTGTTTTACCAAAAAGTATTGAGTTTGCCACCAAAAATCTCTGATTTTACGTTTTTTGTATTATTATTACAAGTCAAGAGAATTAAAAACATAAAAAAATATGTCTTGAATTACCAATGTTAATCAATGGGATTCTTGGGAACCAAATCGTTATTCCTTACTCAAAATTTCCTAAAGAATACCTATGCACAAATAAGGAACATAGAAAGGGATTCTACCAAAACACTACAGTGACCCTCGCATGATTTATGTGACTGTCAAAGCTCAATCACATAGTCATAAAAGCCATTAAAAGCACAAGTTGATTTGAACAAGCATAAGCTTGAACGCTTAAGATTAGAGGTTAAAGAAAATGAGTAAAGCCAAAAAAAAGCCCCAACCACACTTCTTTACTGGAGACCCCAAACCTGACACAACAGAGGAAACTGAAGATATATACAACTCAAAAGAAAGAGAAGAAATGCTCGATGATGATGAAATCACTGCTGCTGAAGAAGGCTTCATGAGAGGAAGAGAAGAAGAGGGCCCTAGCAAAAAAGAAACACGTAAAAACGCTGTTAACCACGATGATCAAATTGCCGTTGAATTAGCTAAAGAAGATGCAGAGGACGACTAACGCTTTTTTCTTTGTTTTCAGTTCATATATGTTTCATTTATCAAAGCGGCTGATTTGAGAAATAAAATCTATTTGTTTTATCTTGCGTTACCACTAACCATAATAGGCAGAAAGTAGAATCTTGTGGATGAGGGTTACCTACAAGTAATGTCATTTAGAGATCCTGTTTGCGGAACAGTTCTAGACGAGAACACAGCTAAATTCAAAATTTCTTATGACGGCGAGACTTACTATTTTTGCAGTCTTGTATGTAAGAAGCGTTTTAAAAGACACTCCACAAAGTTTGTCAAATAATCTTTTATTTTAAAACAAAAAAGAAAGGAAATTATTGTTTATTTTTGCTTAAATATTTTCCAAACTAATGCAGCCAAGATGCCGCCAATTATTGGTGCAACAATGAATAGCCAAAGCTGACTTAATGCTACGCTACCTGAGGTTAATCCTGCGAAGAGTGCTGGACCAAGGCTTCTTGCTGGATTTACTGATGTACCATCGATAGGTATTGCTACAAGGTGAATAAGCACTAAAGTTAAGCCGATTGAAATTCCTGCAAACCCTTTAGGTGCACGTTCACTAGTTGAGCCGAAAATGACAAGCAAGAATATGAAAGTTAAAACTATTTCAGCAATTAAGGCAGAAACCAAATTGTAACCTCCGGGCGACGCTGCGTCAAAACCGTTTTGTCCCAAACCATTTACTGCTAAATTATACCCTGGATTTCCAACCGCTATAGCATAGAGTATGCCTGCACCGATTATTGCGCCCACACATTGAAAAACAACGTAGAATGCCGTGTCTTTTCCGCTTAATTTTCCAGCAACAAACATAGATATTGATATTGCAGGGTTAATGTGGCAGCCGGAAATTGCGCCTATCGCGTAAACCATTGCTAACACTGCAAGGCCGAAAGCAAAAGCGATTCCTACTGTTCCATTACCGTTTATTCCACTTAGATTCGCGCCTGCAATTACAGCGCTGCCGCAACCCATCAACACTAGCACCATTGTTCCTATTAATTCTGCAATATATTTTTTTGTAGGTGTAATTGGAGTTGATAATGTAATTTTTTCTGATTCAGTCATTTTTCTTTCCTCTTCTTAATTTAGCTCTATTTTTTATCAATGACTTATAATATTTTTCATCAAGAAAGCGCTAAAATGGAAAAACCTATCAGAGTTTTTCGCTAGCAGAAATATCCATCATCATAAGACCTGAGACCATCTTTGGATAAAAGTCCGTGCTTTTCTCGGGTAAAAGTTCGTGTTGTTGCGCTATTTCTGCAACTGTTTTGGCGCTAATCGGATTAACTAAGAACGCGATGCTGGCTTCACCACACTTAACCTTCTCTACTGCTGCTTTGGTCCAACGCACGTAGAGAATGTTTTCATCCATATTCAACTCCCCAGTTTTTAGAATAAATTTGAAGACTATGTCACGCAATATTACTACATCAAAGATTTTTGTTTCCTTTGAAACATTAGCGTTCACAAAGTCATAGACAGCCTTATCGTGTTTGAGCGTTAAACCATAAGCTTTTGAGCCGTCGAAGATGCAGAAAGCATGTTCGTCAATATGTTGTTTTAAAAAAGTCTCTATTCCCTTAACATCTGGGTCAATGTCATAAACCTCAAAGAAAAATTTGAATGCTTCTAAAAGCTCAGGTGTTAACTTGTATTCTTTGAGAAGCCTATGGGTTGGTAAAACAACAAGTCCTTCTTCTTGAACCGGAACCATGTAACTCATGTGGAAGTTGAACGCTGAATCTTCTGTATAGTTACCTTTGCTGCGAATTTCATCCCGGTAAGCGATTGCGCTCTCATAGCGGTGGTGACCGTCTGTTATAACCATTGTTTTACCACTCAGCACCGCTTGCAACTGACTTATTTTCTCTGGATCAGTTATTTTCCAAACCGTATGTTTAACTTTCAAGGAATCCGTGACTTTTGTAACTGGTTCGGTTTTAGCTGTTTCCTCGAGGAAAGCAACAGTATTCTTTTCTTGGTCCTGATAAATTAAAAAAACTGGTTCTAGGTCCTTTTGAAGAGTTCGCAACATGTTTAGGCGATCAGCTTTAGGCGCTTTATAGGTACCTTCGTGAGGAAATACCATGTTTTCGCTATAATTGTAAATCTTTAGGGCAGCGATTATTCCTTGCGCGCATATTTTTTGCCCTCTAATGTGAATTCTTGGCGTGAAACGAAAATTGCTGGTTGAGTTTCTTTTGCCATTATGCCTTCTTTTAGCCATTGTAGGATGCGTTCGTTTGCAACTTTATACTTGTTTTCTTCAACTGGTAGAATTAATCGACAGTAATTGTATGGTGACTTCGCGTAGTATTCCTTTTGCATTTGCAAATCGATTTTATCGTATGGTTGAGTTATCAGATTCTCTGAGTCGCCAGCTTCACTTGTGTACCTTATGGCTTTGAATGGTCTAATGTCAACCAAACAATTCAGCTCACTACTTTTTCAAGCGTTTCAATAACTCCATAAGCTATTTGTATGCTTGCCTTCAACTGCGCTTCATTGGTTTGGGCACCCATATGTGGCGTGGCGATTACATTATTTAATGTTAAAAGTTTATTGTTTTTTGGCGGTTCCTCTTCAAAAACATCCAGTGCCGCCCCAGCAACTTTACCTGAAACCAAGGCTTGGTAGAGTGCTTCTTGGTCGACCACTCCACCTCTAGAACAATCAACTATCATTACACCATTTTTCATTAGGTTGAATTCTTTTATAGAAATCATATGATGCGTGTGTGATGTTAACGGGACGTGAATTGTTATGAAATCTGCTTGAGGCAACATGTGTCCAAGCGGAACGAACCGGTCATAAACACATTCCTCTACAGGTAAAACATTCATTCCAAGAGCTATAGCTAAACGCTCGACGCTTTTGCCGATATAACCGCAACCAATGACGCCCAAGGTTTTACCGTTGACTTCATGGCCCATTAATTTTTCTTTTTCCCAATGCCCGTTTCGGAGACTTGTAGTGCCCTGCACAATGTTTCTCGATAAAGCCAACATATGGCCTATTGTTAATTCTGCAACGCTCAAGTAGGAAACATGCGGTGTATTAACCAGAGCAATGCCGAGTTTTTGTGCTCTTTGGAAGTCTACGTTGTCTAAGCCTTCACCAGCACGACCAATAACTTTGAGTTTTTTAGCGTTATCAAGCAGTTCGCCTTTAACTTTGGTGGCTGACCGAACAATCAACACATCATAGTCAGAGATAATTTTTGATAATTCCGACTTCGGTATATCCCATGCACAGGTGACTTCGTAGCCTTTTTCCTGAAGAATTTTTATGCCTTCGTCAAATATTTTATCGCTAACAAGAATCTTAACGGTCACTTAAAATCCCCAAATCTGGTCAATTAAGCCTATGACTTCTTTGATACCGCTTAGATTCCATTCGCCCATGTGTCCGATTCGGAAGGTTTTCTCCGCCAGTCTGCCATAACCACCTGAGATCAAGTAACCTTTTTCAGCAAGTTTTTGATTTAGTTCTTTGACGTTTTTGGCTTGAGTGTTTTGTATGCAGCTGACTGTAATTGATTCAGCGCCAGGTTCTGGGAACATGGCGAAATGTTGTTTTGCCCAATTTTGAGTGTATTTTGCCATATCTAAATGGCGTTGGTATACCTTGTCGTAAGTTTCTTCAAGCAAAAGATCCATTCGTCTATCTAAGGCGTATAGAAGTGAAATGTTAGGTGTGAAGGGGGTTTGATGTTTCTTTTCAAACTCGAAAATGTCTATGAGGTCGGTGTAGGCTCCTCTGTTGGGAACTTCTTTAGCGCGTTCGATTGCGCGATCGTTGACGAGGGCAATTGCTAACCCAGGCGGCAAAGCAAAGCATTTTTGTGTTGAACCGAAAACGATGTCACAGCCGATTTCACTGGGTAAAGTTTTATCGCCTGCCATTGAAGAAACCGCATCTACTGCATAAATAACCTCTGGGTATTGTTTGTGTACCATTTCTCCAATTTCCTCGATTGGGCTTCTAACGCCAGTCGAAGTTTCGTTGTGGCAAACCGTTAAGGTATCATAGTTGCCGCTATCAAGTCTAGCTGCAATCGCCTCAGGCTTAACAGCTTTGCCCCATTCAACATCTAAGACGTCTGCTGTTTTTCCACATGAAGCGAGGGTTTGTGCGCACCTCTGTGAGAACGCGCCGTTAACACATACTAACGCTTTCTGCTTAACGATGCTCCTACCCACAATGTCAAACCATAATGTTCCCGAAGAAGTGGTAACTGTGGGTTTGCAGTCTTCTTTCAACTCAAAGAATTTGACGAGTTTACTTGTTATTCCACCGTAAAACTCTGCAAACTCTTTTTCGCGGTGACCAATCATCGGGTGAGTTTGTTCACTTAGAATTTCTTGGCTAACTTCTGTTGGACCAGGAATCAAGAGTTTTTTGTGCATCGTAGAGCCTTCAGCAAAAGAGGTTACCCTTTAAAATATAAGGCTTATGCGCAAAAACCGGAAGCTTTCAACCTACAACATTTAAAAAAGACTGATAAAAATAATGCTTCTTTTTTAAAAATCGAAAAAGTTTATTTGGGTGTAAGCACTCTTATGTATTAAGGCTCGATTGAAGAGAGTTTTTGTTGTTTTTGACTCTGAAATATATCGAGTTTAGTAATTTAGTTCTTATGCATTGACAGCAAACCATGTTTTGAGAAGATAGGAAAAGCTGGGAGAAGGAGAAGGCTTCGATGTACTACGGGTTAAAGTCAGATGTATTTCCAAGTTTTATTTTAATACTTATGGGTTCCATCGACTGCTTAACAACTGTCATAGGCGTTCTCTATTTTGGAGCGGCAGAGTTGAATCCCCTAATGACGGGCATTGTCAGCACAAACATCGTTGCTTTTTCAGTCCTGAAAATTTCAGCGACTTTCTTAATAGGTTTCACATATATTCTCGCCAAAAGAAGCTTAAATAGAGCTTTAAACAAAGAAAGTAAATCTTACAGGTACTCAAATATATTTATGAAAGTAGCTTATGCAGGGTTAATTATTTTCCTTTTCATGGTTATAGTGAACAATCTATTAATTCTCTTAATTTAACCTCATCCGCGAAATCTTCAACAAGAAAACCTTAAAGTACAGAAAATTTTAGCACAAATCAAATATTTAGGTGCCAACAAATCTAATCTGAAGCTCGGTGTCAAAGGAAAAGGGAAGAAACGCTTAACTGTTAAAGCATTAATAATAGAGGGTTTAGGGGAGAAAAAATTGCCTTTCAATCTATTCCGTAAGAAGAAACAAACCGAACAAGAAAAACCAGTCGTATCTCCTCAAGAAGAAACCAAACTAGAAGCACCTACGCCGATCCAGACTGAAGAATCGCAAGAACCCGTTACCCCCGTTCAAGAAACAAAAGAAGAATCTTTAGTGACAATTCAGGAGCCACCACAAGAAATCCCCACACCTGTCCAAGAGCAAACGCAGGAAAACATTGCAACGCCAGCCGAGCAAAAACAAGAAATCACTCCGCCAGCCGTGGAACAAAAACCCGAAGCTCCAAATAAAACATACTTAAAAGCAATGCCTTTACGCGATCTATCCGACATTGAAAACATAAAAATCGAAGTCAGAAACGGCAACATCATCATTTTACGTGTAACTCCTCTTGCTAGTAAAAGCATAGAAGACGTAAAAACCGCAGTTAATGACCTCTATGAGTTTGCTGATTCCATAGGCGGCGACATCGCCAGATTAGGTGAGGAACGAGTGGTTATCTGCCCAAAAACAATACGGATTTGGCGAGAAAAATCACCAGCACCAGTCTCCAGCAGTCCTATACCTACATCAGCCTAAATTTTCTAAAGCTTGTATTTATAATTCTATAGCAGCCTGTAGGTTTCCAATATAGCTGGAACGACCGTGTGTATGCCTACTTTAGCATCCATAAAATTAGCGAAGTTCATTGTTTTCTGTTTTTCACCGTGTACAACAAAGATCCGTTCCGGTTTAGGTGTCAAATGAGTCAAGTAGTTAACGAGTTGGCGCCTGTCTGAGTGCCCTGAAAAGCCTTCTATTGATTCTGTCTGCATTTTAACTGATATTGCTGCCATTTTGCCTTCGTTATCCATCATAGTTACTTCGCCCACGCCTTTTTGGACACGTTTGCCCATGGTGCCTTCAATCTGGTAGCTGACAAAGATAATTGTGTTTTTGTCGTCGCTTGCCCAGTTTTTGAAGTACTCAATTACGGGTCCCCCTTCAAGCATACCTGAAGTCGCGAGAACGATGCATGGTTCACCGTCGATGATGCTTTGACGGATACTGGGGTGTTCCACGATGGTGAAGTAATCAGATTGGAAGGGATTAACTTCTTCGTGCAGTATGCTGTGGCGGACTTCTCTACCGAGGTATTCGGGGTAAGCAGTGTGGATGGCTGTTGCTTCGCTAATCATGCCTTCGATGAAGACGGGGGCTTCTTTCATTAAGCCGCGTTTCATATAGCCATCGATAATAAGCATGATTTCTTGAGCTCTTCCCACAGCAGGTACTGGAATTAGTATTTTACCCCTGCGTTCTAGAGTCTGATTTATAACTCGGGTAAATGCCTCTTCAGCCTCAACTCTGGAAGGGACATTATCGTCTGCTCCACCGTAGGTGCTTTCAGTAATTACGGTTTCGATGCGTGGAAACTCTGTTGCAGCGGCTTCCAGCAGCATGGTTCGTCCAAACTTGTAGTCGCTGGTATAAACGATGTTATGTAAACCTTCACCTATGTGCAAGTGAACCATTGCACCGCCTAAAATATGCCCTGAATTATGCAACGTTAAGCGAATGTCGGGAGCAATATCGGTGACTACACCGTAACGCAAAGGAATCGTATGCAAAACACATTCGCGCACATCTTTCTGATCATAAAAAGGCGTGACACCCTGCTTGCTAGCAACATCCAAATAATCGAGTTGCAACATGGTCATCAAATTTGATGTGGGCGCGGTGCAGTAAACTGGACCGTCATAGCCATACTTGTAGAGGAAAGGGGCTAAACCGCAATGATCAAGGTGCGCGTGACTTATAACAACGGCGTCCAATGAATCAAGCTGGAATTCTGGACAATCAAAACGCGGAAATGACTCAAAAGGTCTATTTGACCCAGGATGAATGCCGCAGTCAAGCAAGACACTGCTTTCACGGGTTTTAATTAGGAAAGCTGAACGTCCGACTTCTTGGGCGCCGCCTAAAACGGTCATGCGTATATCGCCGACATCGAAGGTTTTTGGTCTAAAGATGCGTTCACCCACCGTGCGCAAGATACGTTCGCGCTCTTTACTTTCTGAGTGGAGGTAGTGACGCATGTGAGTAACAATCTTGGATTTTATCGGCGGGCTCCGCAACACGTGAGGGCGCCACTTGGTTTTCTTAATTATTTCTTGCAATACAGCGCCGTTTCTACCGATAACTAAGCCTGGCTTTTTGGTTTCAATGATTATTTCGCCAAGGCTTGGGTCAAAATTAATATCTGTTATTTCTGCTTCTGGAGGAATTAGTTCGCGTGCGATTTTTTCTGCTTCAACTTCAGGAATGCGCACAGATGGGTCAGGTCTGATAACTATTCTTTTTCGTATAACACCAACTATTTCAGCTACAATGCTGCTTTGATCAACTAAAATTTCGGGCTTTTTAGTGTAAACCGCGAGCATTGGACCTTCGTATTCAATTCTGGTGACCTCTGCTTCACGTGGAACTTTTTCAAGAATATATTGGCTAATTTCAATTTTATCTTTATCTTGCGTTCGTTTTTCTTGTGTTCGAGCCACAATCCTTAACTTCCTGCTTTGAGAAGGTCCGATTTCTCCTCGTCTGACAATTCTTTGTAACCGTATTGATCAATTACAATAATGTTGTAATTGTTACCACTTGCAACGTCACGTTTCATGGCTGCATTAACAGATTTTGCAATAATTGGGAGTAATTCTCTGATAGTCATGCCTTCACGGAACTTATCTTCAAGAATACCGTATGCAACTAGTGACCCTGAACCTGTTGAAACAGATTTCTCTTCATTTAAACTTCCATATGGATCTAAGTTGAAAACGTGAGGTCCAGTTTCATCTATGCCTCCAACTAAAACTTGTGTCGAAAGGGGCACATATCTAGCTGAAAATAGAAGGTTCGCCACAAGCCTTGCAGCTGAACTAATTGGCATCGGGCGACCGAGGTTAATTTTGTAGAGATGTGCATTAGCAGTCAATATATCAACTACTCTTTGCGCGTCTGCAACAGTTCCAGCGATTGTCATGCCCATATGATCGTCTATTTTGTAGACTTTTTTACCGAATTTGTGTGCAACGTAATAGCCCATAGTTACACGAGTGTCTGAAGCTAAAATCACGCCATCTTTGCAGACGACACCGATTGTTGTTGTGCCTTTTAGGACTAGTTGGCTAGTTGTATTGTTTTGTGACATAGGTTTTGTTCTCCCTAAAACTCCGTTTCACGGAATGTAACATCCACTAGGAAGTAGCATCATCTAATCTTTCCGAGAGCCTAATTAATATTTCGCAAAAGGCAACTAGTTAACTTGGCATGGTGTTATCCATACAATTGGTCAGTGAGTAGAAGTTTGGTGTAAACGGCTTCCGGCCAATCAATTTGTCAGTTCACCATTTTCTTAAATAAATGATTTCTGGTAACATTCTTCATGCCGCACAGCTGTAGATTTTCTTGAAGCCACACGCTGCCCTTCAACAATAGGTTGATGACATATGGCGCAAAAAACGCAACCTTTCTTTTGCATTTGTATTAGAAGTCTATGATTTATTACATAATGGTTTAATGCCATGTCCCTCGCTCTCCTACCAAATCTGCTTATTTTACACTTGATAAATGCATTTTCGTAAAGGTTTCTTGACTAAGTTTAGTCAAACTTTATTGACTAACATAGCTTAAATATGCTAAACAAACGCAAGTTACAGTGAAATCTTTCACAATGTTTTTAGGCAACTAACCAAATTAATGGGGCAATTGGCGGGTGAGTGGATTCTCCTACCCGTTCCGCCAACCAAAATAAAACCCGGGAGTAGGGAGAAAAATGCACTTGAAAATAAAGACCAAAGATTTAGCTCTAGTCACAATATATGCTGCTTTGTATGCAGCGTTAGTAATTGTTTTTACACCAATTTCTTTCGGATTGGCTCAATTCCGTATTGCAGGTATACTTCGTCCTGCCATTGCCAAAAAATGGATTCTCGCATTTGGGTACGGGATCGGCGCTTTAGTCGCTAACTTTTTTAGCCCGTTTGCTGGACCTTGGGACCTTGTCTTCATGCCAATCATGAGCGTTGTTGCAGGGCTTGCAGGCTACTTAGTTGCTAAACGGTTTGGTGGAAACTATTTCGTTTGTGGTGCAGTCACAGCAGCTATAATCGCTGTTAGCCTAAGTTTTATGTTTGAGCAGCTTGGAATTGCCCCTATGCTGGTTGCGGTCCTGCCACTCTTCGTTGTTGAGCAGGCAGTTTGCCTAATTGGCGGGTTTGTCTTTCTACTAATCGGAAAAAGATTCACATGGTGGAAAACATGAGCCAAAAACTGAAAAAAACAAAATGTATAGTAGTTCTTAGCGGCGGTCCAGACTCTGCAACAGTTGCCTACTGGGCAAAAAATCAAGGTTACCAAATTTATCCAATCACCTTCAACTACGGACAAATCGCTCTCAAAGAAACACAAGTCGCCCAAAAAATCGCCGAAAAACTCGGCACAACGACAAAAATTATCGACCTATCTGCCCTAAAGGAAATTTTTAGTGGTGTAACCTCACTCTGCAACTCCGATATCCCTCTAACCTCAGAGTTTAGCGCCCCTATCATCGTACCCTTCCGCAACGCAATCTTTCTCTCCGCCGCTGTCGCATATGCAGTAGCGGTTGGCGCAGACAAAATCTTCTACGGCGCCCAAGGCTCAGATGAACCCTTCTACCCTGATTGCCGACGAGAATTCTATGAATCTTTCGAGAAAGCTGCCAAATTAGGCACATGTAAAGAAATCACCATCCAAGCACCCTTCAGCAACAAACGCAAATCAGAACTATTCAAAGCCGGCGCCGAGTTGGGAGTACCCTTCGAACTAACATGGTCATGTTACCGCGATGGCATCGAACATTGCGGCAAATGCGAATCCTGCCACAACCGCAAAAAAGCCTTCAAAGAAGCAGGCATCGCTGACCCAACAAAATACGAAAACTAATCTAACACAACCAAAGAACATGCTGTTGCTGTTACTGCGGCAACTGAATTTTTCCCATCAATAGTTGCATCTATCAAAGTAGCTATGTTTGTCGTGTCGATTTCTTCTGTAACTTGTTATAGAACTTAGTTAAGGACACGATTGTTGTTTTTTCTTATTGATGTAGATTGATTTTTTATGACGTTCTATGACGTTTTGTGCCTAGCCCAGACGCAACCTGCAAACACTGCAAGCTCCAAAATAGGAAAGCAAGCCAAAGCAAGCTTATCCAAAATGCAAACCCAACTGTTGTTCTTTTTATTGAGAAAAAATTCTAACAATTATTTTTCCTATAACTCAGATTAAACGTTGCAGTTTGAATGAATTCAACTAAAAGCTAAGCTGTAAAAACCAATATTAGGTTTAAGGTTATTTGCTAGTTTAGGAAGCGACCGAAAATGGATGTTTTTGAAGCTATACAGATACGACGTTCAATCCGCAGCTACCAAGACAAACCAGTTGAAAGAGAAAAACTCGAGATGATTGTAGAGGCTGGAAGGCTAGCGCCTTCGGCTAAGAATGTCGAGCCCTGGCACTTTATAGCAGTAACCGACGCTGAGAAGCGCAAAGCATTGTCTGGGGGCAAATGGGCAACGTTTCTTGTGCAGGCACCGTTGGTGGTCGTTGCATGCGGCGACAAAAAAGCTTCGCCTGAATGGTACGCCATCGACGTTGCTTTGGCGGTGGAGAACATGGTTTTGGTTGCCATCAGCCTGGGTTTAGGAACCTGTTGTGTGGGGAGCTTCAACGAAAAAGATATCAAAACCGCCTTAAAAATTCCGGAAAACTTTGAAGTCCTCGTTATGTTAGCAGTCGGTTACCCAGGTGACCACATTGACTTATCTAGCAAACTCCTAAACATAGTGCAAAACAGAAAAACCCTTAGTGAAGTCGCCAGTGAAGAAGAATATGGAAAACGCCTAATACCCCAAAAAATAGTTGAACTCTAAACCAAGGTGCGCTGTTTTTCGCCAGAAACCAAACTTGAAACCCTCACACCAATCAACCTGACTTTTCGCTCTTTCTGCAAATTGTTAAACAACAAATCGTTTGTGGTTTTTTGCAAGTCGCGAAGGCGATTAGTTAAGAAAAGCAGGGTTTTGCTTCTTGTGTGAGTCTCAAAGCCTTGATAGCGAATCTTTACGGTTATGGTTTTGAAAAGCAAGTGCTGTTCAACGGTTTCTCTGAAAACATGTTCACAGAGCGCATCCAACGCTTGAAAAATAGTTGTGGAATCTGCTGTATCTTCCTCAAAAGTGGTTTCGTGACTAACACTTTTGACGCCCACCCGCTCCTCAACTTCACTTTTGTCGACCCCTTTCGCCAAAAGATGGATCTGCAAACCCATCACCCCAAACATTGAAGAGAGCTCTGTTGGGTCGTAGCGGGCTAAATCGCCAATAGTTTCTACTCCAAGTTCCTTAAGTTTGGCTTCAGTCTTTAGTCCCACCCACAACAACTTGCGCACTGGCAAGGGATCAAGGAATTTTTCCACCTCTTCTTCCTTGACAACGGTTAAACCATCTGGCTTCTGATAATCGCTGGCAATTTTAGCCACAAGTTTACTAGGTCCAACACCAATCGACGCTGTGATACCCTCTTTATCTTTAATTTCCTGCTTTATTTGAAGCGCCAACAACTCCGCACCCGCCCAATCTCTTACTTTGTCGCTTACATCTAAAAAAGCCTCATCAATCCCCCACTGCTCAAACTTCTCAGCATACTTACGCGCTATTTCCATGATTTCACCTGAAACCTCGATGTATAATTGGAAATTAGGTGGCAAATAAGCCGCTCGCGGGCAAAGCCGCCATGCTTGAGAAATAGGCATCCCTGAACGCACGCCAGACTTTCTTGCCTCATAATTGCTTGTGCTTACCACGCCTCTGCCTTTTCCTTCTTTTGGGTCAGAGCCTACAATAACAGGTTTTCCCTTGATTTCTGGATGCCCCCGTTCCTCTAGAGCTGTGTAAAAATGATCCATATCCAAATGGAAAATTATTCTAATATGTCATAACCTCGCTTTTCAGTAACGCTATTCTAATTCAGATTCAATTTCCTCTTTTTTCTCCAAGTCTTCGATGTTAGGATTCTCCAGTTTTGTTTCCAAGATAAATGTTTTGTCCAGTAGAAGAAGACATTATTGTCCTAAATGGAACATATATAGTATAATTTGTGACATAAAAGTCACAATATTTAAAAGAAATCTTTACTCTTAAAGAATTCACAATCAAAAGAGAAAAGAATAATGATTAACCCCGAAAATTCAAATAAACAAAACAAAACCAAATGCCCAGACTGCGAATTCCAATTAAATGTCCCAGACGATCTGGAAAAAGGAGAAATCCTAAGCTGTCCGGGTTGCGGACTTGAACTCGAGGTCAAAAAAATAAGCAATGGAGGTGGATGCATAGATCTTCAAGAGTTAACGATTGAAGGCGAAGACTGGGGCGAATAAACATTCGCCAAAACTTCAATTTCCTTTTAAACAATTGCCTATTTTTCATAATTTTATAAGCACAACTTGCTGATGGCTCTTAGTTTTTTCTTCTTCGCTTCCTTGGCTCTTTAATGAAGACTTCCTCAACCACTTGTTCAACAGTTCCTAAATCAAAAAAGTCAATCGTAATCGGGAACTTCAAAGTGCAATTTTCAGACTTTTGACTCTTCATTTTGAATCAAAGACACATTCACTTACAACATATTAAGATTTTATGAATGCACGATTCAGGTTAAGATTAATCTGTATCAAGCACGCTTGTTTTCACCCCATGGCTTCGAATATTCAACTCAACTTCTCGCACGCTTCTCTTTTTGTTGATGATTTTAATATATTTTCAAGGTCAAAGCTAAACTCTTCGATTGGGGTGCAGAATACAGCAAGCTTTACATTTTGGGCTTCCGCATAATTTAGGTAGATGAAACCATATGGTAGTGCCTTTTTATATATTGATCAGAACCAGAATAGGAGAAGCTAAGAATGTTGTTCATGCATCACTTAAGATCGAAGGAGTCAAAGTTTCACACTCCGTAATGGGCAACTATGACGTTATACTGTATGCAGAAGGAAAAGACCTTGAGGATGTACGACGCATTCGGGATACGGTGTTTGAAATCAGCGGCATAACCATAACTGAAACCGTTGTCCACGCCTGAATTCTAAAAATCTTTTTTATTCATACCTTTCTAGAAAGTAACCTTTTCATAAGCGTAACAACCGATGCTTATTCATCAAAACCAATCGGTATGGCAAAAACAACATTTTTGCTCACACTAACCAAAATAACACGAGATTCTAAATACAAAAATTTTTTTAAATAAATCAGTTTAATGTCCCGAGTGAGTGAACAAGATAAGGGTCCCACACTTAGGACACTGATGATAAATTACCTTTTTTTCTTTATTGCATTTAGGTTTCATCTCAATAAAACATGTAGGGCAAAGAGGAACTCTATCCATCGCAATCAGCGAATCTTAGCTGTACAATGAAGATTTAACTTTTACTCAAAAACAACTAAACAACAAACACAAAAAATATAAAAAATATTCTATGCAATATGACAGTTACGCCATGCATAGGCCAAACACTACATCACACCACACCGAAATATGCGTCTCAACCAAATATCGCTCAGACACTACATTGACTCGACATCTCAGGCGATTGGTGGCCGCAGGCTGAGCTAGTCGACCGAAGTCTTCTAGCTTACACCCCGGCTCCATCAAACCCATCTTTTATGGGAGCCTTCGTCCAGTGAAACTGGAATGGCTGCCTCTTTTCGGGAGAGGCTTCGAGCTTAGATGCTTTCAGCTCTTATCCACA
>CAWHSD010000017.1:0-13230 GCA_963831895.1 Candidatus Bathyarchaeota archaeon | reverse complement strand
AAGTTGATCGTTAACCTTGTGACTGACTTGGTTTGCAAAGCCAACTCTTCAAGACTGATGTTTGGGACGAGTTCCCGAGTTTTGGGACTTTTGATAGTGTCTGATCTTCTTTTTTGTTTTCTGATCACCTGACTGTTGCACATTTTGTGAAGAGACATATGATAAATTCTTATATGAAATTCAAGTAATCTTACTATTCATTATATTTGGTGAAGCGTTTGAGTCTGTCTAATCCAGTCTTAGTTGGAAGAAACAATGAACTGGGCGCTTTATTCAAGAACTTAGACGCTGTTTTGAATGCTAACGGACAAACAATCTTTATTTCCGGCGAAGCTGGAAGTGGAAAAACCAGATTGGTTAATGAGTTTATCGAGGTGCTCGCAAGAAAGAAATCAACATTTTGTATGGTTGGTGTTTGAGCAATGCAGGTGTTCCCTATTTTCCTTTTATGGAGGCGTTTAGTGCGGTTTATTTAATGGAACAACTGCTTTCTGCAATGCCTCAGATTTCTGGCCAAACCGACGGTTTGATGCCTTTTCAAGGTGGCGGAGATAGAAGAACAGAGGTCCCCTCAAGTCTGGATGGACTTCACCTTTTCAGCGATGACTAAAGAATTGCTAAGTCTCTCAACCAGAAAGCCCGTTATTTTAATGCTTGAAGACATTCACTGGGCTGATTCAGCGTCGCTGTCTTTGCTTCATTACATTTCCCGGTTTGTCAATTCTGAACGGATTCTTGTTCTGCGACATTTAGGAGTGAAGGTTTAAGCTTTGATTTAGAAGGGCAACCTTCATCGCTTGTTGAAACACTTCGAGCAATGGGAAGAGAGGATCTATATCGGGAAATTAAGCTGCCGAACCTTAATGCGCAAGAGGTTGGATTGTTGGCCTCCAATATGTTGGGTGGTCATATTCTGCCTGCTTTTTTGGAAAATTTGTCAGTTGAGAGTCATGGAAATGCTCTTTTTGTTGTTGAGTCTTTGAGAACCCTGATGAGTGAAGGTTGTCTTATTCAAGAGAATGGTGAATGGCATCCTACTGTCGATAGATTAAGAATTCCTTCCAAGGTCAAAGATTTGATTCTGCAAAGAGTTAGTGGCTTAAAACTTAAGCAGAGAAAAATTCTCGATGTTGCTTCTGTTCTTGGAGAGAAATTTGATTATAGGTTGATTGCTTCAGTTTTAAGTCAAGAGCAAATTCAGATATTAGAAAAATTGAACTCCATTGCTCAAACAACTTCGTTGATAAAATTTGAAGATAATTCTTATTCTTTTGATCATGCGAAGTCCAGGGAGATAATTTTTGATGAATTGCCATTGCCTTTGAAAACTGGTTACCATTTGATGATTGCAGAGAGACTAGAAGCTCGAAGCAAGATGGAGAAGAAAAGTGTAGTTAGCGATTTGGCTTATCACTATGAAAAAGCTGGCAACTGGCCTAAGACATTGGTCTATTCGCTTAAGGCGGGTCAGGAAGCCTTAGCTAAGTTTAGCAATTTGGAGGCTAAAAAATACTTTTTACGTGTTCTAAATATTGCTGGTGAAAAAGAAGAATATTGTATTGATCGAATTTCTGCTCTTGAAGGGCTTGGAGATGCTTTTCTTGCAACAGGCGAGTTTAACGAAGCGCTGAATAAGTTTCAACTGCTAATGAATACTACAAATATTGATGTTGTTAAGTTGCGTGCCATTAGAAAAGGGATGTTTTCTGCCCGTTTTCTGGGCAATTTCGATCTTTCATTAGAATTATCAAAAGAGGCAGAAAACCTCGAGGGCGCGAATTACTTGGAATATGCACGGGTTCTTCTAAACAAAGGAGCAGCAATGGGTTCTTATGGAAAGCCCAAAGAATCGTTGGTTTACCTTGAAAAAGCTATAGCTACTTTCGAAGAAGCAAATTCTTTGGCAGATTTGGCTCAGGGGCTAAACGAAATTGCTAGCATTTACCAAAATCAAGGCTACCCTGAAAAGGCTGTTGCGACTGCAAAGCGAGCGATTTTAATAAATGAAGAAATTGGGGATTTGCGAGGACAAGTTGATGCTTACTTCTATGCAGGTCTAGTATTTTTCAATTACCGATTGTTTGAAGAAGCTTTTGCTTGTTTTGATAAATCGTTTAAGATTGCAGAGAAGATATCATATAACAATAGGGCATCTTGGGCTGCGCTTTATTCAGCTATAGCTCTTGATGTTTTAGGGGAATCAAAATCTGCGCTTTCTCAGAACTTGTTGGCGGAGAAGCACGCTGAAAGAACTGATTCTCACTATACTCAAAGCCAGATTTTGGCGAGCCTTTTAGCGTTGTATTCGAAACTTGGAGATATTCAAAACGCTGAAAGGGTTTATGATAAAATCAAGCAGTTGTACCCCGAGGAGTCTAAAGCAGGTAGTAAACTTGGTTATGCTTCTATGGTTAAAGCTGAGGCATTGTATTTTGCTGCAAAGAAAGATTGGGTTAAAAGTAACCAGCTTTTTGATTTGAGTCTTGATCTACTAAAAGACGCCCTTTTCGCAAAACCCTTTGAAGCAGTTATGAGGATAGATTATGCCCAGACTTTGGATAAACAAAAATGCTTTGATGCTGCTGATTTTCAACGGGCAAAATCCATTTTGCTTACTGTAAAAATTGATGAGCAATTTAGAGAATTTAAGGTTGAATCAGCTATACTTGCGAAAAGAGATAATGTTGTTGGGGAAGAAATTGACTTTAGAATTGATTTTGTTAACGTCTCAAGACTTAATGGATACATAGTTCGGTTGGACAATATAGTTCCTCACAACTTTGTTTTCTGTAATTTGCCAGAAGGGCATGTTTTAACAAAAAATTCTTTAGACCTAAAGAAAAAATCCATTGGACCTTTTCAAACAGTAACAATCAAATTTTCACTTAAAGCAACTAAAGAAGGCAATTATGTTTTTTCTCCGGAGCTTTTCTATGAAGATCAGCTGAAAAACACTAAAATTCATAAATTCAAGCCAGTTAGCTTGAAGATAAATCCTGCGAATATATCAAAGGATGTTCAAAGTGAAAAATTGGTTCAAACTGCTTTTGATGAAAAGCAATTTGTACCTTCAGAAGAGTTAGCTGTGGGCTTTGAGTTTAAGAGTGAGTATTCTTGCAAAGTTTTTGATTTCTTGGTTGGTTCTTTTGTTGAAGATTACATGCGTTTAAGATTGCCTTTGGAGAAGTCGGGATGGAGAACTTTGATGAGTGCAGTTAAGCACTCCAAAGTACCGTTTTCAGCTGTTTATGGAAGAAATGGTCGATTGGGAAAAGCAATCGGTGAGTTGCAACATAGAGGAATTGTTGAAACGCGTTTTTTCCCTGGAGAACGTGGAAGGGGCGGCAACATAATGAAGATGCGGATTTGCTATGAAAAAGAACCGGTGAAAAGGCATATTGATCTTAGGGTTGCAAAAAACAAAAAATAAACAAATGCAGAAAAGGCTTATTCGATTATTCTGAGGTTGCTAACTGCCATATTTTTGTTTAAGTGGTAAATTTGATTGCAAATACGTAAATTAACTGATTTTTTTAGTCAGATTATCTTTTGGAGCTATATTTAATGATTTTTTGTTGGAAAAAATGACTAAGTATTTTTTGTATCCTATGAATCACAGCAGGAAAAATTGGTGAGAAAAATGAACAATAAAGGATTAACAAAAACAATATTTGCTGTTGGATTGATAGTAGCAATTGTATTATCAACTCTTCTATCGTATGGAATCACGACAACTCAATTTGCAGTGGGACCGCAGTCTCTCAAGGGTGATGTAGGCGAGCAAGGTCCAAAAGGAGATACAGGTGAGCCTGGAGCAACAGGAGCGAGTGGAGTAGCGGGAAAAAATGGAGCAGCAGGTGCTAATGGAGCTACTGGACCACAAGGAGCCCAAGGTCTTCAGGGACCAAAGGGACTCTCTTACCCAGACTACGACAGCGGTTGGACACCTGTCAAAGCGGGACAATACACGACCTTGGCTAACAACCTAAACAGCGCGGATACAATAGTTCAGATTACTGGAAAAACAACTATTGACGGTCAAGCACATCAAAAATACTATGGTTTGACAAACTACATTGCTGGATGGAACAAAACTTTTGGCGGCGCATTAAAAGATCAAGCTTATAGTCTTGTTCAAGCTAATGACGGAGGATTTGCAATAGCAGTTGAAACGCAATCTTATGGTTCGGGCGGGTGGGATTTTATGCTAGTTAAGACAGACATAAGCGGAAACTTGCAATGGAATAAAACATACGGCGGGGCAGGGACAGATTACGTTAATTCTATTATTTCCACAACTGATGGGGGATATTTGATGGTTGGACAGACTAATTCATGGGGTGCTGGTGGCTATGATTTAGACGTTATTAAGATAGACAGTCTTGGAAACATGCAATGGAATACAACATATGGAGGTGTTGGCAACGACAAAGCTTACGGTGCTGTTAGAACAACCGATGGCGGATATGCAATTGCAGGTAACACTGATTCCTATGGTGCTGGACTCATAGATTATTGGCTGATAAAATTAGATTCTGCTGGGATCATGCAATGGAATAAGACATACGGTGGAACAAACGGTGACGCGGCGTTCTCTCTTGTTCAGACTTCGGATGGCGGGTACGCTGTGGCCGGTGGTCAATTATCCTTCGGGGCGGGCAACCATGATTTCTGGCTAGTTAAGACAGATACTTTTGGTACAATGCAGTGGAATCAAACTTATGGCGGACCAGCTCAAGATATTTGTCGCTCTTTAATCCGCACTCCAGATGGCGGCTATGCAATGGCTGGATTTACTAATTCTTCGGGAAATGGTGGTTATGATGTTTGGTTGGTTAAGACTGATGGCAACGGTAACATGCAATGGAACAAAACATATGGTGGAGCCGACAACGATTACCTTTATGCATACACGGGGCTTATCGCAACAACAGAAGGCGGTTATGCATTATCTGCGTTTACAACTTCCTACGGTGCTGGCGGTGGGAAATCCTCAGCTCTCATGATGGGTGCAAAATCGTTAGATGTCTGGCTTATCATAACAGATTCTTTTGGAAATATGCAATGGAGCAAGACATACGGCGGACAAGGTGACGATATACCTTATTCAATCATTCAAACTTCAGATGGGGCATTTGCAATGGCTGGGTACACAAACTCTTTTGGAGCAGGTAGCGATGACACATTTTTAGTCAAGACTGGCGTTGAGGGCGAAACTGGGTTAGCTTGGACTGATTCAACTACAAACTCTGTAACGGTTTATCGGGGCGCTAATGACGTTTACTGGAATTATGTGCGAGTTCAAGTCTGGAAAGTAAAATAACATAATCCAATTTTCTTTCTTTTTTGAATAATGCTTATTTATTTTGATTTGGTCGTCAAAGTTATCGCGGCGAGGAAAACCGAAATTATTGAGATACCTGCGAAAGTTAGTATCATTGATTGTGAAGTCTGTAAAATGTAACCGATTAATGGCGCTGTGATCGTTATGCCTATGTTTTGCCACATAGTCATTACTCCAAAACTTATTCCAGCTTGTTTTTGTGGTAGAGTTCTTGCGGCTATAGCCATAATTAAACCTGGAACTGCTGCTCCACTAAATCCACTGAGAACAATTGCCATTAGCAAGGGGATTCCTAGGAGGTAGCCAACTGAAAAATTTAAGGCTCCCGTTATTAATGCACCTATTATTATGAAGGGTTTTCTTCTATCGATTTTATCGGAAGCCCAGCCGTATAGAGGTGCCATGAACAAGGCAACAATCATAATTGAACTTGATAAAATGCTGGCATATATAATGTCGAAACTTTTGAATGTGACAAACATTACAGGTGCCCATGTTAGAAAGCCAATTGCACTCATGTTAAATAACATCCAAATAATGCCTATTTTCCATAGTTCACGACTGCTGAGAGCTTGTTTAACCTCAAGCGGACCGACTGAGGCTGCTATTCTATAAGGGCCATCTTTGACTAAAGCTAGAAAAAGTATTGCGCTTATTACGGATGCTATTGAAGTTATGTAAAAGGGGATTTGCCACCCATAATTTTGAGCTAAAATTGGTGTTGCAAAAAAAGCTGCTACTACAGCTATTGGCACTCCGGCAACGTATACTCCCATTGCTTTGCCAATATCTTTAGGGGCAAACCATTGAGGAATAACGACGGCGGCACCAATCGTCAGGAAACAACCACCTATCCCGATTATTAGGCGTCCTATTAGCATTTGAGGGAATGTCAAAGAGAATGCTGTAATCAAACTCCCAATAGTTAGAGAAATTGCTGAAATGCCTCCTATCTTGCGGAAACCATGCTTATTTATCAACATACCCGCCGGTAAAGCAAGGAATACTCCGGGAATAACAACTAGCGACATCAGAAGTGCAGCAGTTGAATTATCCACATTAAAAATAACTTGAAGACTGTTTAATAGAGGAGGAACAGATTGAAAAGCAAAATTAAAAAGGACAAAACCTAAAACTGCGACAAATAAAATTACCCAACTGTAATTATACTGTTTTTCTCCATGCTCTCTCTCACACACTCTTGTTGTCATCTCAATTTACATTTAACATTTTCTGAATTCTCCATTTTGGAAAAAATATTTCCATTGAATTGATTGAAAACTATTTTTGATGTAATTCTTATATTTAGATTCAAGAGGATATAGTTCAGCAAGAGGATAACGTTGAAGTCTATGGTCTTATCCAGTCCAATGTTTATTGGAAGAGATCATGAACTTGAAGTTTTAAGTAAATATTTAGACTCTGCTTTCATGGGCAATGGAAAAACAATTTTTGTTAGTGGGGAAGCTGGAAGTGGAAAAACACGTCTCATCAATGAATTTCTTTACCAAGCTCAAAAAAAGA
This sequence comes from Candidatus Bathyarchaeota archaeon, assembly GCA_963831895.1. Lineage (GTDB taxonomy): Archaea > Thermoproteota > Bathyarchaeia > Bathyarchaeales > Bathycorpusculaceae > Bathycorpusculum. The sequence continues at coordinate 6,362 of CAWHSD010000017.1, read as the reverse complement.
ACATTAATGTGATAACTGGTTGGTGCTTAAGCAATGCAACCATTCCATATTTTCCGTTTATTGAAGCTTTCAGCCCTTTCTCATCAAATGTTAAAGGGATTTTCTCTTCTGATCCATTCCAAGTCATTTCAGAGTCATCTGAATTAGTGCAAGCTCAACCAGGATTATTTAACAACAATCAAACTCTCGCACCTCAAGTATTGATGGATAAAATTTTCTCGTCAGTATTGAAAGAAATTGTGTATTTATCAGCAAAAAGACCCACAATCCTATTCATTGAAGACATTCATTGGGCTGATTCGGCGTCTTTAGCTCTACTTCACTATATTTCTCGTGCGATACCCTCTGAGAGAGTTTTTCTCTTGGCCACCTTTAGAAAGGAAGAGTTGAATTCGGATGTTAACGGGTATCCACTTCCTCTTCTTGGGACACTTCGTTCAATGAGCAGAGAAGACCTCTATGAAACTCTTGAGCTGCCAAATCTTGATTCAATCGAGACAGGTAAAATGGTAGGATCCATTTTGAGGGGAAATTCGGAAGATATATTTATTGAGAAATTATCAAAGGAAAGCCAAGGTAACCCTCTTTTTATTATTGAATCGTTAGCTATGCTTCTTAAGAATGGCAGTCTAACGAAGGAAAACGGAAAGTGGCACTTAGCAGCCGACAAACTTCAAACGCCGTTAAAGATTAAAGATATTATTTTACAAAGATTAGGTGCAATAAAGGTAAAGTATAAGCGAATTCTCGATGTAGCATCAGTTGTTGGAGAAAAATTTGATGCGGAGTTAATAGGCGCTATTTTGGGTCAAGATAGTCTTCAAATTCTTGAAAAGCTGGATCTAATCGCTCGATCAACATCGTTGGTATGCTGTGAAGATAACTATTTCAGATTTGACCACGCCAAGACTCGTGAAGTAATTTACGAATCGATTCCTGCGCCGTTGAGGATAGGATATCATGCTAAAATTGCCGAGCGCCTGGAAAAAGGGAATAAAGGCTTCCGTGAATTTAGCGTTAGCGACTTAACTTTTCATTATCAAAAAGCAGGTAACAAGAAAAAGTCTTTAGAATACGCTTTAGCTGCTGGCAAAGATGCATTGCTAAAGTTTAGCAATGCTGAAGCAATCAGACATTTTGCTTATGTCTTAGATAATTCATTTACTGACGAGATTCTAACAGAGAGCAAAACATTAGCTATTGAAGGAATGGGCGATGCTTTGCTTTCTAAAGGACATTTTGTGGAGTCAAAAAGATATTTTGACAGTTTACTTGATTCAGATTCTGGAATTGTTAGATTAAGAGCGATAAGGAAGTCAATGCGTGCGTCCTTCCTGCGTGGTAACATAGCTTATTCAGCAGTACAATTGCATAAAGCAAAAGAGTATTCTCATTTTGACCAGCTCGAATATGCGCGTGTGCGTTCAAACGTCGGTTGGGCTTTAGGTTTTCGCGGAAAAATTAAAGAAGCGATAGAACTAATTGAGGAATCTCTGTTTGTTTTCGAGGAAACGTATTCTCTATCTGATATTGCAGAAGCTATGTATAATTTGAGCGAATTATATGTCACTGAAAATAGATCGAGTGATGCTATCGCTGCCTCTCAACGATCGGTTAGTTATTATCAAGAGTTGGGTGACTTTCGCGGTGAAATGGAAGCTCTTTTTAGGTCAGGTCACGTTTTTTTCAACTGCGGGCTCTACGATGAAGCCTTACAGAGCTATTCTAAAACTGTGGAAATCGGACAAAGAATCGGCGACTACAATAGAATGGCTTGGGCAACTAGCTATTTATCCTGGGTTTGTGAATCGAAAGGCGATTTAGAACAAGCAATTATTTATAACGAGAAAACTGTTGAATATTCTGAAAAAACAGATTCTTTTTACTCGCAAAGTATAGCCTACACTGGTTTTATTAGGCTGTATTCAAAGTTAGGAGATTTATTCAACGCTGAGAAATATTATCGAAAATTATGTTCCATTCAATCTGTTGTCACCTCTTCAGCAAGCAAACTAGCCCGAGCAGTTGTGCTTCGATCTGAAGCTGTGTTATTTGCTGCCAGAGGTGATTGGAAACGATCGTTTGATTACTTTAAAGATAGCTTAAAGCTTCTTAGTGGTTCTCTTTTTGAATCATTAACTGAGGTGGAAACGCGGGCAGATTATGTGTGGGCAATGAAGAAGAAAGGACTTTTCTCTGAGGCAGAAAAGCAAGCCGAGATAATCCAAAACCTCAGACGCAAGTTGGAAAACAGACTTGACAATACTAACATAAAAGCATTTTTGACAGTTCATGGAAGACAAGGCGGCGCTAAAGATATAGAGATGGGACTTGACATTGTCAATGTATCTAAGAGTACAGCAACTTTGTTAAAAGTGAAAAACCTTGTTCCTTCTCAATATTTAATTTCAAAGCTTCCATATTTCTATAGTTTTGAAGGTGGTGATTTGAATCTTAAGGGGAAAAAGATTCCTGCATTTAGTGTTGTTAGAGTTAAATTTACATTAAAGGCTCCTGAAGAATCAGTAATTGACTTCAGTCCTACTGTGTTTTTTGCTGACGACCTTGGAAAGATTCAGACCACAAAAATCGAGAATAGTACGCTTATCCTGCAAAAAATTCTTGCAGTTAAAGAGAAAATTGCAGAACTTGATAATGACAAAAATCTTCTTTTTCACTCTGTATCTTGCTTACATAGCTCTACATCAAACAGTTTACTAGCCTTTGGATTTGAGTCTCAATTTTCTCAAAAGGCTTTTCACTTCTTGATTTGCGCCTTCATTGAAGACTACATGCGGAAAAGGCTTTCTTTAGAGCAGTCAGGTTGGAGAACCTTAGCAGAAGTTTCTAAATTCGGAACAATTCCCTTGCATTCTGTTTATGGCCGTAGTGGTCGATTCGGTTTAGTTTTTATTGAATTGGAGAGAAAAGGACTGATTGAAAGACACATTTACTCTGGAGAAAGGGGAAGAGGTGGCAAAATTCTAAGAATACGTGTTAATTTTGAAAATGAACTTGTCAATAATGAGGTTGAGAGAGTTAATGCTTTGAAACAAGAGAAATCAAGTAAATTATAATGTGTCTTTTTATGACCCGTAAAAATCCATGATTTGAATTATGACTTTGTTTTTTGGTTATTCTTGTATTTGATTGTTAATTTGACCTTTTTTTGCTGGAAAAAATACATATCTATTTTTTGTATCTATGGGAATTCGGTGGAAATTGGTGAAAAAAATGAATGATAAAGCATTAACAAGAAATTTGTTTGCGGTTGGAATGATAGCTACAATCGTGATTGCGAGCCTTTTGTCGATTGGAGTTTCAACTCAAATGTCTGTTGTAAATCAAGGACTAAAGGGCGAAACAGGAGCAGCAGGACCTAAAGGCGATACTGGCGTTACAGGTGAAACAGGAGCAGCTGGAAGCCATGGAATAAAAGGGGCTACAGGACCTCAAGGAGCCACTGGTCCTCAAGGACCGCAAGGTCCAAAGGGGCTTTCAACGCCCGACTATGACAGCGGCTGGATAAACATAAACGACAAAACAGGACAACAAATCACAATACCTCACAACCTCAACACACAAGACATTATAACACAAATAACCGGGAAAATGGCAACAAATGATGGGGTACAGCAAAGAAACTATGGTTTAACTGGAAGTATTTCAGGATGGAGCAAAACATATGGTGGAGCTGGCGTGCAGAGAGCGAATTCTGGGATTCAAACAAAAGATAATGGATTCGCGTTAGTAGGATATGCTAACGCCTCATTTTACGTAGGTGCTGGTGCAGGCAACAATGATGTATGGTTAGTTAAGACTAATGCTGATGGTATCGTTCAATGGAGCAAAACTTACGGTGGACCCGACGATGAAAGGGGATACAACGTCAAGCAAACAAAAGACGGGGGGTACGCGATAATTGGTGGAAATAAATTCGGCAGCTCTGCAATTAACAACAACGAAGTTTTGCTTATAAAGACTGATTCCATGGGCAACCAGCAGTGGAATAAAACATACTACAAGACTAATACGTACATGTGGGGAACGGGTATAATAGAAACTTCAGACGGTGGGTATGCATTAGCAGCATCAGCAAGCACTGATCGAACTACTGGTAGAAGTTTTGGCTGGGTCATAAAGACAGATGGAAATGGGGACGTACAATGGGACAAAATTTACAACGGAACTGTCTGGGGGGCAACATGGCATATCGCTGAGACAGCCGACGGTGGATACGCAATTGGAGGATACGACAATACAGCTGGGGGAAATGTAACGTACTATCGACTGACTAAGGTTGACAGTGTCGGGAATGTGCAATGGATCAAAAACTACGGTGACGGAGTAAGAATGAATCTTTGCAGAGGATTTACTATGACACGTGATGGGGGTTTTGCTTTGGCTGGCTTTTCTGGAATCATTGGGAATCAGTTTGACATTTGGTTAGTAAAAACCGATAAAGACGGCAATATGCAATGGAACAAAACATATGGCGGCCCAAAAGACGATAAAACATTGTGGTTTGGTCTTTTGGAGACTTCTGATGGATACGCAATTGGAGGATACACTCAGAGTTATGGTGCTGGCACAAACGGGTCTTCAATATCTGGAACCCAAAATGACTATCCGTCCGGAACAGATGCATGGCTAATTAAGACAGATGCATACGGTAATGTTCAGTTGGAAAAGACCTTCGGCGAAGCAAACAACGAAGAATATGCATCAGCTATAATAAAAACAAACGATGGTGGACTAGCATTAGCAGGCAGCAAACATTATGCGGGCGGTGATAACTGGGACATGTTGCTCATTAAAGTCGGATTCGAAGGCGAATCAGGATTGGCTTGGACGGACTCAACATCAAACACTTTAACATTATACCGAGGAGCAAATGACATATACTGGAATTATGTGCGAGTTCAAGTTTGGAAAACAAAATAGTTACAACTATTTTCTCTTTTTCTTTTTTGTTTTGGGTAATTAAATTTATTGATAAGATAGCAGTTTATGGGACACATAATGCAGTTTTAGAAACAATCGCTTTCGTAGTTGGAAAGGATTAACTGCATTTATCTACTTTTAGACTCTCAACAAAATTCCTAGCAAAGTCTTCCATTGAAGTTAATTCAATTCCGTATAATTTGGAGAGTTCATCCATTTCGATTGGTGAGTCAAAAAAATTAAGCCCTGCTAACATTTCAGATATAAGAGGTGGCAAACCGGGTACAGGTTCACCTGGAGCAACATGGTTTATGAGTATTTGACGGTTTAAGACTTTTTCAAAGACTGCGACTGAGTCAAGCATTGAATAAGGTTTTGGACCACCGATGACTATTCGTTGATTAATTGCGGTTGGGTTGTTGATTGAGGCAATCATAAACTTTGCCACATCGTTTAGCGAGATGAAGGAGTGTTTTCTTTTTCCCTCACCAACAATTGTTATACTTTGGCCTGTGATTGCTGGGATGCCAACTGGCAGCGCTATCCAGGTTTCCATAAAAGCGTTGGGAGCAACAATAGTATAAGGAATGCTGCTTGATCGAAGATAGTCTTCAGATTTCGCTTTTGCCTGAACAAATGGAACTGGACTGTTTGGATCGGCAATACTTAATGAAGTGAAAATGAATTGTTTCACGCCAGCTCCTTTAGCGGCATCTATTAGGTTATGGTTACCTTCAAGATCCACCGTTATCGCAGTATCGGGACCTCCACGTTTTGTCGGCAGTGGCTGTAGTGATTAAAAATTGGACGCCTTTACAAGCTTCATTGAGGGAAGCTGGATTTTTCAAATCTCCCAAAATCGCTTGAGCTCCCTGTTGAACTAAAGGTTGATAATTTGACTGCGGTCTAACGAGAATGCGAACGTTTTTTCCTCTTGTTAGAAGCGTTCGAGTTATTGTTCCACCCAAATCACCGGTGGATCCAACAATTAGAATAAGATCTTGATTATTTTCGGCAGTCATAAGAATTCTCAAAATTACAGTTGGGCGCTTAAGCCTAAAAAGGTTGAGGTAACCCAATTCCGACAAACTACTAGTTCTTTGCTGCAAATTTCTGTTAGGCTAATACTATTTTTATTTGAAGAATTTTTTTATAGATTACTTTAAAGAGTGTTTCAAAAATATATACTCAAGTTTAAGCAGTCTTATTTTTTCAATCTTCTTCTTTTGACGCCTAATTTGTGGGTACATAGCTTGTTTTTGGGAAAGTCAAGTTTGGAAGTAGTTGTTAACTCTATAATTTCGGTCTTGAACAACTTCTATTTGGACGATCGAGTTTTTTCCTATTAACGAATTTTTTTCTTTTCTTTCAACTCAGCAGCGTAGGGCAAACCCCAAGAGAAGAACAACAACAGTTGA
>CAWHSD010000016.1:0-132803 GCA_963831895.1 Candidatus Bathyarchaeota archaeon | reverse complement strand
TGGCTGAACAACTTATTCTTAATTGGTGAGGGTTTAAACTAAATTTCGGAAACCCGAAACTTAACTGGCTAAATTTAAAAATCTTCTTTCTTTAATAAAAGATAATCGCGTAAGTCAAAAGAATATGGTTTAGCTTGTTAAGCGTTTCTTCATCAGGTTAATACTCAAGATAAAGAAGAACAGTGTTACTCCGATTATCCAGGCAAAACTTATGGCAATTAAAGCTGCGGGATTTATCCCAAGAATTGATTCAAGATGACCTGAAACAAGTCCTCTTGTTAAATTTACAACGTGAGTGAGGGGTAAAACTGCCATTGCAATTCCCTGTGCAGCAGAAGGGAGAGATGTTAATGGGAAGAATGTGCCGCATAAGAAGAACATTGGCGTGAGAAACAGGAATGAGGGGAAATTGAAGAAGTCGATGTTTGGTGCTACTGAGGTAAAGCACATTGCCATAGATGCAAACATTAAGCCGCCAAAGAAGGCGAGAGGAATCACCAGTAGGAACAGGGGGCTTGAAATTAAGCCGAAAGCTGCAACCACGGCCAAAACGATGGTCGTATTGAACGTTGCCCGTGTTGCTCCCCAAAGTAGTTCTCCCGCGACGACTTCTTCAACGCTAACGGGTGTAGCCACAATGGCGTCAAAGGTTTTTTGAAAGTACATGCGTACAAATGAGGCGAAGGTGCATTCGAAGAATGAGCCGTTCATTACTGAGATCGCAACGAGCGCTGGTGCAATGAAGCCTATGTATGATTGACCTTGGATGCTAGGAATGAATCCGCCAAGTCCGAAGCCGAATGCTAGAAGGTAGAGGATGGGTTCAAGCAGTGAGGGTAGAAAGTTGACTTTTATGGTTTTAGTGAAGACATCGAAGTTGCGGCGCCAAACCTTCCAAACTCTATAGGTTAGCCTTGGTATTGTGAAGGGCGCTGGAGACTTGCGAATATTGGGGCTACTCATTCTTCACGCAATCCCCTTCCCGTCAATTTTAGAAAAACATCTTCAATGTTGGCTTTGCGAAGTGTGACGTTCTGCATAGGGTGCTCTTTTAGAAAGCCCTCAAAGACTCCGTGAGGTTTGTCAGTGAAGATTTGCATGCGATCACCGAGTTTCTCGAACCGTGCATCAGGAAAAGCTTCTTTTAGGGTTTGTAGCAACTTTTCATCATAGTCCAGTTCTAGTACGTCTTCGCCTATGTGTTTTTTAACAAGTTCCGCGGGTTTTCCTTCTTCGATGATCCTGCCTTTGTCTACGATTAGGAGTCTGTCGCAGAGGACTTCAGCTTCATCCATGTAATGGGTTGTCAAAATGATAGTAACTTGATTTCTTTTCAAGTGGCGTACTTCATCCCAAACAAGGTGCCTTGCCTGTGGATCTAAGCCCGTTGTTGGCTCGTCTAAAAGCAGAATCTGAGGCTGATTCAAAAGAGCTCTGGCAAAAATCAGTCTTCGCTTCATACCCGTTGACAACGACATAATTGGAACTTCTCTTTTTTCTTCCAACTGGAAAAACTTCAATTGCTCCTCAGCTCTTTTTAGGGCAATGTCTTTTGGGATATCAAAATATCGGGCATAAACGGTCAAGTTCTTTATAACCGTAAAATCAGGGTCCAAGTTGTCTTCTTGGGGTGCAACGCCAACTATTTTCTTTATTTCTCTGCATTGAGTTTTGACGCTTAATCCAGCAACAGTCAATTCGCCATCGGTTGGAGGCGAAAAACAGTAAATCATTCTAACAGTGGTTGTTTTTCCAGCGCCGTTTGGACCTAAGAAACCGACGCATTCGCCTTTGTAAACCTTAAAATCGATATGATCCACTGCCATAAAACTATCGAATTTCTTAGTTAAGTTTTTAGCTTCGATGACAACTTCGAGGGAACTCATAGAGAAATCAGAACTAGATTTGCAGTCACCAACTTAAAACTAACGATTTAAGGTTACTCAGAACTCATAAAGGTTCAAGAAAGATAATTCTTCGTTTTTCTTTTATTATTCCATTCATGAAACTTATGAAGAGAGCAGTTGATAAGGCGACGGAAAAGAAGGCAATTTCTGAAGGATTTTGGTAGCAATCTAAATCAAAGGTACGCGTCGATAACGTAGCGTCGCATCATTCGGTGGCTGTTAAAGTAATACGCGATCTTACCAATGGAATTTTTCATTAGTTTCACCCATTGGTCACGTCTATCGTAGAACATTGGAGTTATTACATATTCTAGTTTGTTGTAGAGGTCTTCAGCTTCCTTTAAGGTAGTTTCTGCGTTATCGCTCTCCGATGAGTGTGGACCAATAGACCAGCCTGTGAGGTTTTCTATCCAACCTTCAGCCCACCAACCGTCAAGAACGCTAAAGTTTATCACCCCGTTGTGCGCTGCTTTCATTCCGCTGGTGCCAGAAGCCTCCATAGGTCGAAGAGGTGTATTGAGCCAAACATCAACTCCTCCAACCATCTTGGCTGCAATATCCATGTTATAATCTTCCAAGTAGACGATTTCAACATCGCCCTTTAGCTGATCTCCAAACCTGTAAATTTGTTCGATAAGTTTTTTTCCGCCTTCATCCCGTGGATGTGCTTTGCCAGCGAATATTGCTTGTACCTTTCCTTTTTGACTTATCGCTCTCAGCCGATCAAGGTTTGAAAACAGTAAAGTCGGTCTCTTATACTCAGTAGCTCGCCTCGCAAAACCTAATGTAAACACATCAGAACTTAAACTGCTGTCAGTAGCTAAATTAGCATAGTCTATTAAGTCTTGTTTTTGTTCTTCATGGGCTGCCCAGATATCGCAGTCAGGAATGATATCAACTTTCGCAAGCAATTCAGGCTCAATTGCCCAACCTGGCAAATATTTATCGTAGACTTTTCGATAACTCTCACCCGTCCACGTAAAAGAGTGCACACCATTGGTTACGGCATGGATTTCGTATCCAGCGAACATTTTACTCGAGATTTCTTGATGACGTTTAGCTACACCGTTAACATAGTTGCTCAAGTTCAAGGCGAGGCAAGTCATGTTTAACACATCGGCGCCGCCGTATTGCTTGAGCAATGTAACATCAACGGTTTCCAGCACTTCACTTACTAAGCCATAATTGAATTTATCATGTCCTGCTTCAACTGGTGTATGAGTTGTGAAAACACAGAGTTCACGCACCTTCTCGGCATCCATACTAAACTTGTGTAAAAGCTCAACTGAGAGAAAACTCGAATGGCCCTCATTCATATGGTATTTTCTAACCCTAAAACCCAAAGCATCAAGAATTCGAACACCACCAAACCCCAAAATCGCCTCCTGTTTCAGGCGGTATCTTTCATTTCCACCATACAAATAAAACGTTATCTCGCGGTCTTCAGGCGTGTTCCCGTCATGGTCAGTATCCAGAAAAATAACAGGAACAACTCCGCCTGTTACGCTTTTGTACTTGTAGAGCCAAGCTTTAACCTTCACTGTCCGCCCTTCAATTTGCACGAACACTTCATTGGGTAGCAGTACTAACAGTTTTTCAGGGTTCCACTCTCTCGGCTGCTCGGATTGTCTTCCGTTGGCGTCGAGTTTTTGCCTAAAATAATTTCTTTTACTAATTAATGTAACCGCCACAAGTGGAAGTTTTAAATCAGCGCAAGAACGAATCGCGTCACCAGCTAAGGTCCCTAAACCGCCAGCGTACGTAGGAATTTCGCTGGTTAAACCTACTTCCATAGAGAAATAAGCTATTTTCTGCCCTTTCAGTACACCCTCTAAATTATCCATGCCTGTTTCCCCCTCTTCCCAGCGCCAAACGTGAACCCTCTCACATATAGAGCGTTAGATGTTACTCTGCATTAGTTTGCCTTAATCTACTTTTCCATAAGCTCAGAATATCTAGAATGATATGGTTAAAAAAATAAAAATAAAGTTATATTATGTCGCAGCTGCGGGGCGTGTACCCAAAATGATAGTTATAGGAATCTGTAAGTTTGCTCTTTCGACAGTTAAGACAAGGTTGTTTCCTGGAACAGTATTTTCTTCTAAGTAGCTGGCTAAGTCATCGTTATTTTTAATAGTTTGACCATTCATGGCAATAATGATATCGTTAACGGCTAGTTTGCCATTTGAAGGACCCAAAGCTGCAACTGTAGCGATTCTCCAACCATAAGTAACATTTGAACCCATTTCCTTCGCTACACTAAAACTCATATCCTCTCCTGTAACACCCAAATATGAATGACCATTGTATGAACCTGTTTTAACTAAAGCCGATATTTCTCTTAAGATCGTGTTTGAAGGAATCGCAAATCCAAGTCCTTGAGAATCTGAAACAATAGCTGCAGTGATGCCAACAACGTTACCTACAGAATTCAAGAGTGGACCGCCAGAATTTCCAGGGTTAATAGGTGTACTTGTCTGTATGATGTTTGCAATCGCATAACCACCGGCTGTATCCTCATTTATGGTTCTTCCAGTAGCACTGACAACTCCTGTTGTTAAGGAACCTACTAGCCCATATGGATTTCCAATGGCGATAACTTGTTCACCCACACGCAACGAAGCCGAACTGACAATTGTTAACGGCTTAAACTCGAAAGCTGGTGCATCAACTGAGAGAACTGCAAAATCTGAATACGCATCTTCTCCTAAAACAGTTGCAGAATAGCCGTTGCCATTCGCGAAAGTCACACTCAAATCCGTTGTATCTTGAACAACATGAAAATTAGTCAACACAACCATACGACCCGCAAAATCATAAACAAAACCTGAACCCTGCACACCTCCATCAGCAGTGTCGCCTTGAACTAGAACCACTGAATCCTTAAGATTAGAGTAGATAACCGCAAGCGATGTTCCATTCTGAAGTATTGTAATATTTTGGTAGGTTGCGTTTTGTTGACCTTCTAAGTTAGAAATTGATGTTTGCAGGTTTGTAATTTGTCCACTCAAGAGTGATACTTGACGGTAAGATACATAGAATATGAGTAATCCTCCAACAAGCAATCCTGCAACAAATAGCAAAATGAGGATACTTGCGCTGGCTTTACGTGCAATTTTTAGATCTAAACATGGACTTATGCCTTGAATGTGGATAAACAGTAAAGAAAATAAAAGTTGCTATGCTCGACGATCAATAAGGTCTAAGGCATCTGGTCCAGTGCCAATAAAAACTATGGGCACACCAGTTCTAGTTTCAGCTTCTTTAATGAAGTCTTTAGCTTCCTTGGGTAAGTCACTGTATTTTCGGGCACTTCTACAAGTTGGATATATACAATCAAGTTTTGTCATTGCCCCCTGAGTGGCTCCGTTTATTTTAGCTGTTTTCTTTGCTAAATCAAAATCGAAAGGTGCAGAACGTCTATCACGGCCTGTTCCTGCGGCAACTTCAAACCAACCCCTCTCCAAAGCTTCTTCCTTAGTTATTTCGCCAGGTAAGGGTCCAGCGCCCACTCGAGTCATAAAAGACTTGTAAACAATAATTACATCATCTACTCTTGTTGGTCCAACGCCAGCTTCCGAAGCAATTGCGGATGCTCCTGTATCTCTGCTGGTCACGTATGGGTAGCCGCCTCCCAAAAAAAGGGATAGCATAAAACCTTGTGTGCCTTCAAGTAATACACTTTTGCCTGCATCCAACCCATCATTAACTTCCATAATCTGGTCAGCGATGTAAGGTTTTAATTCAGGAATATCTTTAGCCAACTTAGCTGTACGTCTCACACGCTCTTCTATTGCTGGTCCAACACCTCGGCCAGTGGTTCCTATGCCTTTGTTAACAGCACTAGCTTTGTCTTGTTCACCATGTTTCTGCTCAATTATAGAAGCGTTGAAATCTATGCCTATTCGGTTTGGGGCAACCTGAGTAAGTTCAACTTCACTAAAAAACGTCTTAACATCGACGTTTGCGCCTGCAGCTATTAACAAACGTGTTTTTGGATTTATGAAAGCGGCTGGAACCATGTGTAGAGCATATTTTTTGCCTTCATACCAAACTGTATGGGCTGCGTTTACTGAGCCGGTTCGAACGCAGAAATCGAGATTATCTTTAAGAGCTAAATACGAAATTATTTTTCCTTTGCCTTCGTCTCCCCAGAAGGCACCAACGATTACTGAGCAAGGCATGTTTTCACCTTTGCTAAGTCAGTTCAAGGATTATTTAAAGTTGTAGGGTTATAGGGGTTCTATTCTTTGGCGATTTTTTTATCGTTGTTTATTAATTGAGCCAGACGGTAAGTTATGTATGCTGAAAAGCTGTGAATGCCTTTTTTTATAGCATACTCGTCTTTGACTTTGAGCCATTCCTTAAAAAGATAATCGTAAACCTCAGTCTTAACAGTGATGCTTTTGTAGCCTTTTTTTGGCGTTTTATGATTCCCCTCTGTTGATAGTAACCGAACGTACATTTATTTAAGGTTTAAGAATGTTGGCGCTGATTTACCGCTAATTATATATTCCTAAGTACTGTAAAGTACGGAAGGAGACAGTTCTTTTGCCACGAAAAGGATACAAATGCATAACAGTCAAAGAGAAGCTTCATGAAGAAATAAGAAAAAAATCAAAGAAAGCTAACCTTAACATGAAAGAATACATTGAGTATCTAATGACAAAAGAAAAAGCTTCTAAGACAGGAAAATAAATTTTACCTATAAAAATCCTATAATACAATGAACGAGTTGCTGAAGTACAATTTTTCTGCGATTCCTGCGGTAAGCTGGTACGAACAAATATGATGCCTCAAAGCGATTTAGGCTCTCAAAAAAACAAAGCGGTAAAATGTTGGCAATGTAACCAATCTAATTCTGCAAATAAATCATGAAGAAAGTTCTACTTACACCTTTCACATGCTTCAAAATCAATTATCTCCAGAAGCTTGATTACTCTTTTGCCCTTTAGGTTTTTCTCAGACTGAGTAATCGACTTACGCGACTCGCAAATACTATCTAAAATTATTCCTGTTTCCTCATCAAGAATAACAGGGTAAACTCTGCAACCAGCTGGTCGATCAATGTAAACACTGCACTGATGATTTAATCGATCATAGAAGAAGCAATAACCCTCGCGGTTTTTTAGTTGAGCGTACCCAGAATTATCAAATATCACAAATTGGTTTTGGCTGAAACCACTCTTCTCTAAACGTTTGATATCTTTTTTAGAGAGCAGCATCTCCGTTTCAGTACAACATACTCCGCAGTTTGAGCAACGCATAAACTGTGAAAATATTACGGCAAATATATGTGTTTTATAAATAGTTCAAGATTTTTAAGCTGTGTTTTCCATTATGCTTAAGTTAAGCATCTCTGCCCATGCAATGTTTTTAAGCGGAACACGAGTAGCCCTTTGATTCCCATTTAATGAATATTCTATTTGATTGTTGTTTTTTCCTGCACCTTTAAAAAGTTTTGTTAATTGGACGTTTATTATTACTGCCCCGTCTTTTAGGTGAAGGTTAACGTTTCTTCCAATGAATGATCTTGCATTATTAGCGCTAAAGATTTCCATTTTACCAGACCTCTTCTTGGTCGGCAATTTTGCTCCAGCATTGTTGACAGATAGGCAGGTTTTCGCCTTTTACTTGAATGTAAAGTTTTATATTTTCGCTTTTGCAGGCTTCTTTCCAGGGATTTTTACAATGTTCCATTCTTTTTGCCTTCAAACCTTCTGTTAATTGCTTTTTGCTTTTAAGGCAATTGTACAAACTAATGTTTGATTCTGGAGAGGGTTGAGTGAAAGTGAAAAACTTTATACGTAAAGGCTGAGAATATTGATCTGTGAAGTTATGGCTCTATTATCTGACCCGTATGCGCTTATTGCTACTGCAAGTTTGATTATTCAAGTTATTGTTTTGTTTCTGCTTCTGTTCGGTTACTTATTAAAGAAGAAGTTGAAATTTCATCAACATGGAATGACAATGGCAGTGGCACTGGTTTTGCATTTGATAATGATTTTTGCAATTATGATTCCTTCTTTTGCCATTGCGGTTGTTCCATCTTATATTATTCCGTTTCCACTAGAGTTAATATCAATAATCGGTCTTCTTCATGGAATTGCAGGAATTTTAGTAATGATCTTAGGTGGTTGGCTGGTTGCTGCTTGGCACTTTAGCAAAGAGTTCACGGGATGCTTTAAAAGAAAGTCAATCATGCGTATCACCATTACCGCTTGGATTTCTGCTTTAATTTTAGGAATTGTTCTTTACTTACTTTTTTATGGAGCCGTTTTGGTAAGTTAAAACTCGACTATTTGCGCCGTGATTGTTTTTTTGGTGATTTTTAACAATCCTACCGAAGGTTTACCCATGACAGACGGCGGGTCAGTTGGGCTCCCTGGGTTAATGTAAAGGACTTTGCCTTTCCATTTTATGTCAGCAATATGCGTGTGTCCATAAACGTAAACGTCAAACCCCTTTGAATTAGCGATTTCACCCATCGAATCTAATTCTTCGAGAATATTTTGGTCATGCATGACGCCGATCTTCCAATCAAAGACTTTTAGCGAGTTAAGCTTTGGCAATGCATTGACAACGTCAAAGCCATCTGAGTTGCCTCGAACTGCTAAAACAGGCGCGATCTGCTCCAATTCATCTATCACTGCCAACTCTACAAAATCGCCTGCATGAATGATATAGTCGACGCCTTCAAAGATTTCAAAAACCCGCTTAGGAATGCACCTTGCTCTCTTGGGCACGTGCGTATCAGAAATTACTCCGACGGTTTTTGCCACTTCGAGGTTGGGGGGCTCTTTGTTTACTAACGCTTGTCCAATGAACATTTTTAGGTTGCCTCTCTATCAGGCGAGTCTTTGCTAATGAAATGGGGTAAATAGCAATAAAAGTTAAACGGATAGAAAAAACAAAAACGATGACCAGGCTTAAGTCAAAAACAGTTTCACAGTCTCGTATAAGATGCTTGTTCCAAAAACAAGGTTTTTAATCGTTATGCGCTCGTCAATGCCGTGCATGCGCTTTTCGAGCAGATCGTTTGGCTCATCTGGCAGCATTGGGTGGAAACCGTAACATATGCTGCCTGTTTCTCTAAAAAAGCGTGAATCCGTTCCACCTGTAGTTAATGTTGGGGTTATTCCGCAGTTTGGTTCAAATTCTTTTAGAACGTTCGATATGGTGCTGTAGAGGGGCGTTTGAGTAGTGGATTCGTTACCGTCATGTATCTGTATGATTTCAAAACTTAGCTTGTCCATACCCTCATCCTTTAGTAAGTTTTTGATTAAACTAAGTGTATCATTTACACTCTGACCCGGCAAGACACGACAATCGAAAACTGCTTCACATTCAGAAGGAATGATATTCTCTTTTACACCACCACGAATTATGGTTGGAGTAATGGTCGTTTTAGTTCTTGGTCTGATTTCTTCAGCTAAAGCCTTGTTTGTTTTAGCTAATTCGTCAAGAATTTCTTCACTCAGTTTAGGATTGTTTAGCAAACGTGAAAAATCAACTTCAAGTTCAGGGTTAATTTTTGATATCTCTGCTAAAAACTGCCGTAGAGTTGGCACATACACTGTCTCAGGCTGGTACTCTCCAAGTTTAGTTATGACTTTGTTCATGCGGACTATGGCGTTGTCAGCTGTGTTTGGTGTAGAGCCATGTCCTGGGGTGCCTTTGGCTTTTATTTTAAACCATAAAATACCTTTTTCAGCCGTCTGCACAGGATAAACGTTGCCTTTTTTCTGAGGGATAGCTAATCCTCCACCCTCGTTTAGGACATAGGGGCACCAAACTTTTTCTTTATAATTCTTCAGTAAGTAGCCCGCGCCTTCTTCTCCGCCTTTTTCTTCGTCAGCCGTTGATGCAAGAACAATGTCGCCTTTCAATGGGATATTATTTCTTTTGAGCAAAATGAGAGTGAACACTTCGATAGCGGTCATGCCTTTCATGTCATATGCCCCTCTACCGTAGACATAGCCGTCTTTTACTGTGCCAGCAAACGGGTCAACGCTCCATTCAGCAGGGTTAGCTGCAACAACGTCAAGGTGTGAAAGCAAAAGCAAATTAGATTTTTCACCTGACCCCTTTAGACGACTAACAAGGCTACCTCTACCTGGAGCTGACTCGATAATTTCAGATGTTAAGCCTTCGTTGGCAAGATATTGCGCTATGAAGGTAGCTGCAGCTGTTTCTTTTCCAGGCGGGTTTGTAGTGTCTATTCGGATTAAATCGCTTAGGAAACGAGTAATTTCTTGCTCTACTTCGTTTAGCATTTGTATCGTCATTTTTGAGGTTCCAGCATGTTTAAAAGAAGTTTTTTCTCTTAAAAGTTCCTATTTGAAATTCTTGTCCAATTGTACCTTAAAGTAACTTCGATCCACTGAAAAATAATACTCTCATCCTTTTACAAAATATGGTGTTCACTTTTAAAAGTGGAGATGAGATAGTCAACAGTAACTCAGAATTTAAGACTATGAAAGAATCAATAAAGAAATAGAATCAACAAGACGTTTTACAGCAACGTATTGAATGATTCAAAACACTATAGTGCATAAGTGTTGTACCTTCAACTTTGCGTAAGAAGTTTGTCAACATTTATATATGATGTGAAAAAATTCTATTGGGTAACAAAAATACAGATAGGTTGATTGTAATGAAAGATTTGAAACCAATAGATTACAAGATTCTGTTTGAGCTCATGAAGGACTCACATAGAAGCGACAGGCAACTTGCAAAAGCTTTGGGTGTTTCTCAGCCTACAGTGACCCGAAGACGGGCTATGCTTGAAGAAAACTTTATCGAAGGTTACACAGTGATTCCTAAATTTGGTCAAATCGGATTTGAAATTGCCGCGATAACATTTTTGAAAAGTAAACTAAAAAGTACGACGGGCGAGGATAAAACTCAGGCATTTAAGAAAATGAAAGAATGGTTTTTGAAGCAAAACAACGTGATTCTAGCTTTAGACGGTAGAGGCATGGGCTGGGATACTGTTTGCATTTCGCTCCACGAAAACTTTGAAAACTTTGCAGGGTTTATCAGGGCTCTTGATTCAGAATTGTCTGATTGGGTAGTTGAAAGCCAAACATTCAACGCAGATTTGAAGGGCGGAATAGTGATAAAGCCATTCCACCTCAAGTATTTGGCTTTAACAAAAGAATAAGTTAACCCAAAACTATCTCTTATCTATCTTTTTTTGTTTGATAACAAAAACAGGTTTTTAAACATCCTTATTGCTAAGTTTTCACAAGATTGCTTCGAAGATTAAACGAAGACTTATCTTCGGGTAATCTTTTTTAATATCCGTTTTTTAGGCAGCTTTGGCTTTTTTGTTCTACTTACATCAACAGTCAAACCAATTAACCTGTTATTTACTATTGTTCCAATCTAAATATAAGGTAATGGGCATTTAACCTTAAACATCAAAATTCCCTTTGTTTTACCAACACTTTTGGAAGCATTATTTGATTGCGTATGTTCAAAGATAAAATATTAAGGTAAAAGATTATATCTACTAACTTGTCTTTCTTATTTTTCACGTTTAACCCAAACTAGGCGAAAACATGGCTTTATCGGATAAAATCCTAAAACTTAAGAAAGAAAAGAAAGCTCTGATATTAGCTCATAATTATCAACGACCAGAAATCCAAGAAATTGCTGACTATGTAGGCGACAGCATTGAGCTTAGCCGTAAAGCAGTTGAGGAAAAAGAAGCTGAAATGATCGTATTTTGCGCTGTGGATTTTATGGCTGAATCGGCAGCAATTTTGAACCCTGCAAAAAAAGTGCTTTTGCCCTCTTTAGGTGCACGTTGCCCAATGGCACAAATGCTGACAGTGGATGAGATAAAACGTGCAAAAAAACAATACCCAAACGCACCTGTAGTATTGTACGTTAATACGTTGGCGTCCTGTAAAGCGGAATGCGATGTCTGCTGTACAAGTGCAAATGCTGTAGAAGTGATAAAATCGCTTGACGCCAACACAATACTTTTTGGTCCTGATAAGAACCTAGCCGAATACGTCAGCGAAAAAACAGGCAAAAAACTAATTCCTATTCCCGAAAACGGTTTCTGTCCAACCCACCTCTTATTCCAACCTGAAGATGTTAAAGTCCTAAAGATGAAGCATCCAGACGCTATAGCGATAGTTCACCCTGAATCCAGCTCTGAGATGCGTAAAGTAGCAGATTTCATCGGTAGCACCTCAAAAATGTGTCGTTATGCCAAAGAATCAACAGCCAAAGATTTCATTGTAGGCACTGAAGAAGGTATCTTGCACCGCTTGCGCAAAGAAAACCCTCAAAAAAACTTTTACCTTGCTTATGAAGGAGCGGTTTGTCCAAACATGAAGCTAACCACACTTGATCGACTCTATACTGCGCTTAAAGAAGAAAAGAACGTGGTTAAAGTCCCTGAAGCAGTCGCAAAAAAAGCCCGTGCCTCCTTGGAACGAATGTTTGAGGTAAAATGTTAAACTGAAACAATCATTGATTTGAGTATTTTTACTCCTCTTCTTGAGGCTAAATGATCGCTTAGATGCCTGATTTCTGAGCCTTTGCCTTTTACAGCTATGACTTCTAGGCAGTCATGTTCACCAAGGTGTATGTGCATTGTTGAGGAAATTAATTCGGTATGTTGATGCTGTTCTTCTGTTAAGTTGCTCTCTAATCCTTTGGTGTCATGGTCGTAAACCATAAGCAAAACGCCTGTTTGTTGGGCATCCTCTTCTTTAACCCATTTGCGTTCGGAAACGAAAAGTCTTACAGCATCTTGAATAGCTTTACTGCGGCTTTCGTAGCCCATTTTAGAGGTGATTTCGTCGAAATCTTGGAGAAGTTCAGGTGGGAACGTCACGCCTACTCGAACAATTTTTGTCATCTTGATTCAAATAAAAGTTGTTTATTGTGCCTAAAAGCTTTTATATGAAAAGTAACACGATTGAAACAAAAAGTGTTACTGGAAGTGGATAGATGCATATCTCTGATGGATTAATCCTCAACAACACTTCAATCGTTTTAGCTATCATAATGTGGGCTCTATCAATAGTAATACTTCTATGGTCCTGGAAAAAAGCACAACAGACATACACACGCTCAATCACAGCTCTGCTGGCAATTTCAAGCGCATTCATATTCGCTGCACAGATGATAAACTTCCCAATAGCCTTCGGTTCAAGCGGACATTTAGTCGGAGGAACTTTTCTTGCCGTGCTTTTAGGTCCATATGCAGCCATTTTAAGCATGACCTTAGTTTTGGGGATGCAAGCGCTATTTTTTGCAGACGGAGGAATCGTTGCATTCGGTATGAACATGTTTAACATGGCAATAATTGGTGGGTTAAGTTATTTCTTAATCAAACTATTGACAAGAAAAAACAATAGCCAAAAATGGTTTATCTCAAGCGTTTTTATCGCATCATGGATTTCAGTTATGCTCGGGGCTATAGTCACAAGCTTTGAAATTGCTCCTGCATTCTCAGGTGGTTTAGCAGTTACACTGCCTTCTATGCTGCTATTCCAAGGTATAATAGGCGTGGGTGAAGGTGCAATAACAACCGTTTTAATAACGTCTATCCAGCGTTTAAATCCAACAATCCTTGGAGGACTATCACTACTAAAAGGGAGAAGTGATAAAATATGAAAAAATTTCTCATAGCCACAATTGTGATAATGGCCTTTCTTATTATATTAATTCCGTTCGCATCCAGCAACCCAGATGGACTAGAAAAAGTAATAGAAACTTATGGCGCGCAGGAGCAGCAAAACATCTGGAACGGACTCATGGCTGATTATTCATTCTTTTCAATTGGAAATCAGTATGTTTCTACATTACTTGCAGGCATATTCGGCGTATTAGCAATATTAGTTGCTGGTTTAGTTATTAGCAAAGTCATGAATGCAAACGAAAATAAAAAAGCAAAAAAACCGCTTAATATAATTGAATAATAGAAAAGTCAGCTATTAACCCATTGACCGAATTTGTTTTTTAAGAAAGAGAGAATGGAATGCTTTTGGTAAGTTGAAATGTTTTTATCAGTGATTCAGCCATCTAAGGCTGATGTCGGGAAAAGAATTTTTTATCAATCGTTACGAGCAATTAGGATGGCAGTTCCAAGACGTTACTTTAAAGCAGGCAATTAGAGTCAATAATAATAACGCAAAAGGAAAAAAACTCATCGGGAGACTTGCAGAATTAGGAGTTCACCTACAAAAAATTGTTTTCCTCGACTCAGGTTATTGGGTACAAGATTCAAAAGTTTCCCCAGGAGCAACGGCCGAATATCTACTTGGAATGTATTCAATTCAAGAAGCAGCTGCCCAAATTCCAGTTTCTGTATTCAGCCACTTAAAAGGTAAAAAAATTCTTGATGTTGCTGCAGCGCCAGGGGGCAAGACCGTGCATTTAGCGGATCAAATGGAGAACTTAGGAGGAATTGTGGCTTTAGATGTGGATAAGTGGCGGTTGAATGCGTTAGTTAACCATCTGGAACGTTGCCGTGTCAGTAACACCGTGGTTTACATGCTGGATGCAAGGCAAGCATCTACTTTGGATATAAAGTTTGATAGAATTTTGGTAGATGCTCCTTGCTCAGGCAATTTTGCTGCAGATAAAAGCTGGTTTGCAAATCGAACACTAAAAGATGTAGAACGCAATGCTGGTTTGCAGCGGGAAATTCTAACTGAAGCAGTTCATTGCCTGGGCGATGATGGTGAAATAGTATATTCTACATGCTCTCTTGAGCCTGAAGAGGATGAATTGAACGTTGATTGGGCAATAAGAAATCTCAACTTACAAATTGAAGAAATCTATTGCAATGGAGAAAAAGGATTAACCAACATTTTCGGAAAACAACTGGATCCCTCAATTAAACGTTGCAGGCGACTCTGGCCTGGTGAAACTCAGGGCTTCTTTATTTGTAAATTTAAAATTCGGAGTCCTCAACAATGAACACTTGGGCGATAACGGACTTTGCTTCACAATTTGGAGTGCAAATCGCATTAAATTTGGATTTAATGGTTGAGAATGCCGGACGCTATTATCTTGTAAACCCTACTTTGAAACCGTTAGTTCGACCAGATTTCTTTTCTGTTGGAGTTTTTTTGGGGAAAGCAAAAGAGGGCAAGTTCTTTCCAAGTTTTACCTTGCTGGGTATGCTTGCCAAAAAAGAAGCTAACAGAATAATCTTAGATAAGAAATCAGCTTGGCTTTTCATCTGTGGCAGAGACATTTTACTGAAAAGTATTGTTCGTATACAGGGTCCAGGCAAGAAGGATACTAATACTCTGGTGTTTAACGAATTCGGCGAATGTTTAGGTTTTGGAAGAATTATTGAAAAACTGCGCGATTCTTCAAATGACAATAGAATTGTGGTGAAAAACATCTTAGATATTGGTGATTTTCTGCGTAGGGAACGATAATTGCAAAATTCTTGGTTATTTGACTAGTTAAGAACCATTTTTGCATCTTTCTTTCCATGCGCTGAATTAGGGAACTTTCGTACATTATTTCAGTAAAATGATAAGTTATTGGACAATTATCGATGTTATTAAAGCGATAAACTTATATATGTTTACGTTTAATCTGATTTCCATAACATATGGAGACTAAAGCTAAAACCTCACTAGGAGAATGAGAAAATGAAAAATTTCAAAAACCCCGCATGGAAAGAAGCTGTATCCAAAGTTATCAAAACAATCCAAGAACAAGAAATAAAATTCGTTAGGCTACAATTCACCGACATAAATGGCATGTTAAAGAACATAGCCGTAAGCTCAAAAAACCTGGAAACTATCTTTGAAAACGGTCAATCCTTCGACGGATCATCAATTACTGGTTACAGACCAATCGAAGAATCAGACATGGTTCTATTTCCAGATCCGACAACCTTTGCAATATTGCCATGGCGACCAAAAGAAAAATCATCATGCAGATTACTTTGTGACATTTACACTCCCCAAAACAAACGCTTCGAAGGAGATCCAAGGTATGTCCTTGAACGAACGGTAGAAAAAGCTGCAAAAGCAGGTTACACTTTCATATGTGCCCCAGAACTCGAATTCTTCATAGTTAAAGAAAGCGAAACAGGCGGTCTACCAACACCAATCGACTTAGCAGGATACTTCGATTTCCACCCAAGCGACCTAACTGACGATCTTAGACGCGAAATAGCTGACACAGCCGAAGCATTCGGCATAGAAATAGAACTCAGCCACCACGAAGTCGCATTAGGACAAAACGAAATTGACTTCAAATATGGTGAAGCACTTGAAACAGCCGACCGCGCAATAACAATGAAAATGTGCGGAAAAGTTGTCGCTGCACGAGCAGGCTACGTAACTACATACATGCCCAAACCCTTTCAAGGCATCAACGGAAGCGGCATGCATGTTCACCAAAGTCTATGGAACAAAGACACAACACAAAACATGTTCTACGCAGATGATGCAAAGAATGGCTTCCTCTCTGACCTTGCAAGAAACTATATCGGTGGACAATTAGCCCATGGACGAAAAATGGCTGCAGTCCTTGACTCATGGCCAAACAGCTACAAACGCTTAGTCCCAGGCTACGAAGCACCAGTCTACTTAGCATGGGCACACAAAAACCGCTCACCACTAATTCGAGTACCCAACTTCGGCGGACGAAAAGGCGCAGCAAGATGCGAAATCCGATGCCCAGATGGCGCAGGAAACCCATACCTACAATTCGCAGTACTCTTAGCAACAGGCTTAGATGGAATCAAAAACAAAATTGACCCAGGCGACCCAGTTGAACTAAACGTTTACCACATGACTTATGAAGAACGCAAAGCACGCGGAATCGTTTCGTTGCCAGAATCATTAAAAGAAGCTCTTGACGAATTTGAAACCAGCGACTTAATGCGCGAAACCCTTGGTCAGACAGCCTTCGAGAACTTCCTTAAAGAAAAACGCAATGAATGGGACCTTTACCGAACACAAGTTACCGAGTGGGAAGTCAACCGCTACATCAAACGACTCTAAATAAAATCAGCCTCTTTTGAGGCTTAACAATTTTTATTTTTCTTTTTAGCTCTTGATTTTTTCAACTAATTTATCGATTGGTACTATGCTCTGTTGTCTGTTAGATAGATCCTTTAACACGACGGCACCTTCGTTTAATTCTATTTCTCCAACGATAACTGCGAAATCGGCTTTGCGTTTATCTGCGTCTTCGAGCGCTTTAGCCATTTTTCTGCCCATAACCTCAAACTCTACCGTTAAACCTTCCGCACGCAACTGCTGAGCTATTTTTAATGCTTCTGACTTCATCGTTTCAGTTATCGGCAGAACTACAACTTTCTTCTCTTTTTTTGTGGCAACAACCGTTTTTTGGGTGAACAAAGCAATAGCGACTCTATCAATCCCATGGGCACAACCAACCGCAGGGGTAGATTCGCCTCCAAAGGCTTCAATGAGTCGATCGTATCGTCCTCCACCACCTAATGCAATGTCGAGTCCTGGAATGTAAATTTCAAAAATTATACCTGTGTAGTATTCTAGTCCCCTGGCGAAGGCTGGTTCAACTGTAATGTTTACGTTTGAACTTTCAGCTACTAGTTTGAGCACTTCAGCGAGGTTTCCTGCAGCTATCTTCGCCTTCTCATAGTTGACGACGTAACTTTGGAGTTGCTCAACAATGTCAAGCCAATCGTTACCCCTAATTTCAAGCAATCCTTCTAACATTTTTCGGCATTTACCGGATTCGACAAGCTTGAGTGCTGCCTCATACTCTTTTTTGTCCATACGTTGCAAAACGGCATTTTGAGTTTTCTCGTCAACGCCATCTTGGGTAAGAATTCCACGAATTACGCCTATGTGACCAATTTTGAATGCGTAACCATGCAAACCCAATGACGTCATTAAATTATTCGTTAACAAAATAATTTCTGAATCAGCTTCGGGTTTAGCAGAACCCATTAACTCAAAGTTTGATTGCCAAAATTCCCTGTAACGCCCCCGTTGAGGTTCGTCATAGCGGTAAACTGTGCCAACAGAAAATAATCGGAGCGGTTTAGGCTCATTCTTAAGAGCGGTCGTAGTCAAACGCGCGATTGAAGCCGTAAACTCTGGGCGCAAGGCAACCAGACGTTCTCCAAGGTCTTTGAAAATGAACATACGTTGCCTAATTTCTTCACCTGACTTAGCACTTAATAATTCAAGCGGCTCAACATGGGGGGTTATGACTTCTTTGTAGCCATATAACAAGGCGGTTTCTCTTGCTTTTGTTATAATGTGGGTGAAGGTTTGAGCTTCTTCGCCTATTAAGTCTCTCATTCCGCGCACAGGTTGGAAAGCTGGCATGTACTTATGCTCCTAAACAAGCTAAAAGGTGCAATTATTCTATTAAACTCTCGCTAAGCCAGCAGACATATTCGAATATACTTTTCTCCATAATTAACTCATTTGCTTACAATTATTATCACGCCCAAGGCAACTATTCAACGCCCATGAATCGTGTCTGCGGCTTATTACAGCTAAAAATTGGTTGACGAAGAATAAGAAAAGCAATTTTTTGAATATTCTTCTTCTCATAAATTCTAATTATTTATATAATTTCTTCTTTCGTGAAAAGTCAAGACAGAAGTTGTTTATTTAAGTTTAGGGTTAAGTTCTTTTACCTATTGATTCGGGTTTTGAGAATTATTGGTATAATCTTATGCCCCAAGTATAATTCTTCAATTCCGTTGAGTTGCCCTCAGTCATCAATTTTGCTGAAGGTTAACTGCGAAACAGAATAGTAAACGATTTCTCCTCGCCTATTCATGACTGCCAAAGTCAATTCTTTCTTCTGGCTTTGACACTGTTGTAGAGCAGATGCAAGGTCGTTTACAGGGAGTGGTGTTCCTTCTTGAGTATTGAACACCAGGTATGGTGCGGTGTCTTTACCGTATGTCCCTCGTTCGTAAATGCGAAAGATAATTCCACCACCAAATCCTTCTCTGACCACGTAACCGCGGCTTCGTAGGTCACGATAAACCAGATAATTTACCCATGCGTTTTCATTCTGGACTTCGTAACAATGCAGAAGACACTGAAAATCCGCGGATTTACCTTTTGGATCTTTGACCTCAAGCATGCCTTTATCCAAAAGATACAAAGACTCATAAAATGTCAACGTGAAAACCTTATTTTCTAACGTACCATAACCCCGAGATGAGAGAGCGTCGATGTTACTTTGCTCGGTCACAACGACTCCTTTCTCAGCGAGTACGCCACTGGTTCTAAATTCAACTGGGACAAGCTTTTTGGGTTCACTCATTAATTGATCGCTACTTTACACTCTTAGAAGCTATACTTTTCCCTTTCTGAATTCACCAAAGTTCTTGTTGTAGATAACGCGGCTCTCGGTTATGATGGCTGTTACGTACTTGAGAGGTGTTGGATCAAAAGAGGGATTCATGACATTTACACCATTGGGAGCAATTTGTACGCCTCCTATGTGGGTGACTTCTTCGGGTTTTCTTTCTTCTACTTCAACGTCGGCGGCTTTGCATGTTAAATCGAAGGTTGATTTGGGTGCAGCGACATAGAATGGAATTTTATGTTCATACGCCAGAACTGCGACGCTGTAGGTTCCTATCTTGTTGAACACGGCATCCTGCACAATGCGGTCAGCTCCAACAATAACCTTGTTCACAAGTCCTTTGCTCATAATGTAGCCTGCCATGTTATCCGTAATCAAAGTAACTGGGATACCATCACGTTTAAGCTCGTAGGTAGTAAGTCTTGCACCTTGTAGAAGCGGTCTAGTTTCGTCGGCGATGACTTTAATTTTTTTGCCTTGTTCCCAAGCTGCACGAATAACGCCCAACGCAGTTCCGTACTCGACAGTTGCCAATTCGCCTGCGTTGCAGTGAGTCAAAATAGTATCGCCATCTTCAATGAGGACTGAGCCATTCTTGCCAATCGCGCGGTTTTGGGCTGCATCTTCGTCAGCGATTTTCTGCGCTTCCTGGATAACTACAGTTTTAATTTCTTCAGCGGAGCCTGAAACACTTTTTGCCTTGTTTAAAACGCGGTCTACACCCCAAAACAGGTTTATAGCTGTAGGTCTTTGGCGTTTAATGATTATCCCAGCGGTTTCTAATTCAATGAGCAATTTTTCTTTTGTTTTTGCGTTTGAGTGGTAAGCTGCCAATGCCATGCCGAACCCAGCTGCTGCACCGAGAAGCGGAGCCCCTCGAACACGCAGCGTTTTTATGGCTTCAGCCATCTGATCCACCGTTTTAATTTCCAAAGTTACCTCTTGGAGGGGAAGTTTAGTTTGGTCAGGTGTTATAACGGTTCCGTTTTGCCACTTAATCATCCGCATTTCTATTTACCTCAACGTGACTGTAATACCGCTTAGTTGCGGGTGGTTCTGTAAAAGATTTTCTATCATTAACGCTTGAAGCGTTGTACTAAATCAAAGAGGTTGCCATAAAGGTCTTCGAAAACCACGTCTACACCCCAGGATTGCACTTCTGGTTTGCCAAAGAACTTTATGCCCTTTGCTAGCAATGCTTTGTACTCTTTTCTACAATCATCTGATTCTAATGTGAGGAAAACGTGGTCTCCCGCCTGCTTACCCACGGCTTTGCGCTTCTCTTCACTGTCAGCTACAACGAACGTCAACTCAAGATCTTCTTGACCTTTAGGCGAAACAGTAACCCACCTCACATTTTTGGCGATGACTATGTCTTGGCGTTTTTGAAATCCGAGTTTTTGAGTGTAGAATTTTAGTGCTTCATCCTGGTCTTTAACGAGCAGGGTTATGTGACCTATTTTATTCATTGTTTTCACACATTTCGGTTAACAAAAATAAAAAGTGAGGATTAAGAAGAGGTGTCATACGGCGATTTTAGGTGAGTGACGACTTCAACTGGTGAGTCTTCGCCAGATTTTAACCGTTTCTTCCATTCTTCTCCTACCGCGATTAGAGAGAAGATTCCTGAAACTTCAGCTTTTGACTTCTTAACAAGGTTTACAAGCGCCTCTTGAGTTTCGCCGCTCTTAATCATGTCATCTACGACAAGAACACTGTCGCGTTTTTTGATGGATTCTTTGGGAATATATAGAGTTACGGTTACGCCTGAATCTCGACCTAAAATGTAGGTTTCTTCAAGGAAGGCTTTTACGCCGACTTCTTTGTTGCGTTTGGCAACGATGAGGTTTACCCCAAGTGAGTTAGCTACCATAGTGGCTAACGGGATCCCGTCGACGGCTGCAGTTAAGATTTTAGTAACGCGTTTTCCAGCGAAATTTGCCAATGCGTGGTTTGCTGCTTGCTGAAGGATATTGTAGTCTCCGACGATTTCTGTATTGTCAAAATAGCCTGTGTCGTCGAATTTTATTCTGCTTCGCAGTTCTGCTTCCAAGCCTACAAGTTTTGTAAGCACACGCCAGAGTTGTTTTGCTCTTACAGTGTTTGGTAGAACGTGGCCTTTTGCATAACGACTTAGCACAGTGACTGGTAAGCCCGTTTTTGTTGCTAATTCTCTATAAGTGATATTCCGCTTGTATTTTGCTGTTCGTAGAAGCTCTATTGTCATTAGTCGGAGCTTCAAATCTTCTGCGTGAGTGCTCATTTTTCGTTATCCCCAATTTTACATTTATCAGTTAATTATTATATAATATTCACTATTGCATCTTGCCAATTTATAACTTTCCATTAAAATTAAATTGAACCATAACCAGAAATTTTCTTTTTGCGCTTTCAACATTAAGCTTTTTAGATGGAAACGTAAACTCCTATACTACTCGGGGGTACATAGATACAGAAGATTCAGCGATTATTCATAATTGCACTTTTCGGAACAATAATCTTCGTCACAAACGTATTTTTGCCGCCCCCACTAAACTACCTCGTTATAGTAGTCCAAGCCGTTTTGCTCGCAGTAAGCGGACTCTTCATTCCAAAAGTAGGCGCCATGTACGTTGGAGCCGTCGGGGGACTCCTGACTGCTCTCGTCAGTCCAGCTTTAGGACCCTTCACATTCTTTTTTGCCTTCCTCTTCGGCGTCTTCGTCGACACTTTCCTATTCCTATTCAAAATTAACGGTTCACCGCAAGGCGTAAACCGCAACCGAATGATTGTTGCCATGGCATTTAGTACACTACTAATTGCTGTTTCAAGCTACTCTGCATTCGCAATTTTCCCACAGTACATTAACGGTTTTTCGTTTGTCAGTTTATTTGTCCAAAGAAGTCAAATGCTCGATGCCCTTGTCATGTTCATGGGTCCAGTTTCTGGCGGCGTTGCAGGCTACGCAGCTTCGTATCTATGGAATAAATACCTGCGGCACATCAACGTCTAAATCAACAATGCTTTAATTTTCTGGTCAACCAACTTAGCAACCATCAAACTTGAAATAAAAACGCATTTAACACCAAGCAATTCTGCAAGTTCAGCAGGTTTTTGGTCCTGCGTAACCAAAATCAGGTTGTTTTTTCCTGCAAACTCCACTATCTCGCGGTCTTTCGCACTCTTCAAACCGGCTTCCTGAGCAGTTAAAACTTCATAACCTAAAGTTTCCAAATACTCCTTTAAGCCAGCGTACATTTCGTCAAGCAGAATTTTCATGCTTCTTCATTTGAAGAATAAAATATTTAGCTTTTACTTACCCAACGGGAGCTAATCTATTAGAAGTATTGCGAATGATTCCGGGTTCTTATCGAACGGAAAAGTTACAGTTATTCCAGCATTAACTGCAGTTTTTTTCACATTCACTCCAACCGCATCCTCGGACCAACGAGCCAAGTTGGGATGTGCACAAATCTTTGTTTCTATGTTGCATTTCTCGCAGAGTTGACAATGTCCCGAAACAAACGATATTGCTAAGCTATAGCCTTTATTCATGGCGGCTTTTTCCAAATCAACAACGCTCTGGAGCATTTTGCGTTTGTCGTCTTTCCAATCTTGCCAGAACTTAGCTGCTTTTTCCTTGATTTCTTTTGAGACTGTAGTGTCGGTTTCTGCAACCATAAGTTTGGCTAACACTTCTGGTTCAGCTTGCGCGTTTGAAGTGAACTTCATGAACATTGCGTAACTGTATTCGCCAACGATTTTGCGGAATTCCTCAGCTGAGGGTGTGTAGGGTGGGCAGGCAAGGGTTTTGCCGTAGTGGTTGCAGCCGACTTTGCATTTGAGTACCACGCGGTCTTCGACAACAACTTTGTCGGTTGGAATAATTTTGGCGTCTGCAGCACCGTTTTCGAGGGCTAATTTGACTAGAAATTGATATTTTTCAGCGCCATTTTGTGACATAATTTTCACTAGCCTGTTGTCTTGAAAGCTGCTTTTTGATATAAATGTTTGGAGATTGAAAGACGCAATTAAATAATTGCAGTCTTTCATATGATTTTTCAATACTCCTCAGTTGAGGATCGCAATTTCAAGAAACTATTAAGGTTCTCCTTTGGAACTTTATACAATAGAAATATTCTGTGGTAGACAATTCATTCAATTTAAAAGCTTGAATTTGTCGAAGAAAGCAACAAAAAAGATTTACTTCCTTTTTTATTAGCAAGCGATCGTTGGTCCAAGTCGATTCAAACTTAAGTCCGCTAGCGCAAGAATAATATAGCTAATCTTTGAGTCATGTTTGCACTGAAGGTGCGGTTGGTATCAAAAGCAAAATCAGCACAATCGGATATGTAAATAAAATTCAAGAAAACATCATGAGTATAAGAAAGAAAGAACTTGCACCTCTTTTTGAAGACATTAACGCTGCCGATTGTGTAATCTGTGGCGGATCAGGCAGATCACTTTATTCACTTAACGCCGCGATGAGCCAAATCGCTTAAGCCAAGCAGGCTGGCTAAACAAAGTTGTTTTAACACCTGACGATCCAGGAGAAAGAGGATTTAATCTTCCAGAATACATTATCTGCTGGTACCACTCCGTAAAACAATAAAATTTCAATAGCGCCTGTTCAGCTTTTTTTGTGCTGGAAAATTAATAGTTTTTTGCCAAATAGAACCAAGTGAGAAACTTTATTCCTTGCTTTCTTTGGCTTGCCTTTGCAAGTTTCTTAACCAAAACGGCTTACCTAAAAGAAAATCAGTCAAGAACTCAGCAAAATCATTATTGTCCTCATAAACTGTTTGAACTTGATTATCTGCGAGAACTCTGAGATTTTTCTTTATAATTCTTGAAACTAAATCAGCAACCCCAGCGTTTTTTCCGCCATCCGACAACTTTTCTTTCAACAAAGCAACTGCATCAGTTGTTTTGCGGGGCAACTCTACTATCCAGCGTCCATCTTCTATGTAGGGTCCAGAAATCACCTTTTTATTGTCACCATATTTTGCAAGGTATTTTTCACATTCTGTTTCTCTTTCAAGTGGTGGACCAAGATGCCTTTTGATGTTGGGTAGAACTTGCATTTCAAGCTCGAAAATGAATACGCTAAGGGTTTTTTCGTTGCTCCAAACCTCGTCTTTCAGAACAACATAATCGCTAATCTCAAGCAAAGTTCTTATGGAACGTTTTGACCTGTACAGCTGCCCCCATAACACATCTGGGACAGCATTCAAGTCTTCGATAACAAGAAATACGATTGACGAACCGCGTTTTTTAATCTGACTTTTCAATGCTGCAGAAGACAAAATCTCTGGTTTAGGTGGATAAAAAAATTCTTGTGTCGGCTTCTTCAAAAACGCCCTTGCGGCCCCAACAAATATGTAGAGTCTTTGAGGTTGCACGGCTGAAGCGACGTTTCTTCCTTTATCTACTGGGTCAATGATGACAAGTGACTCAGGAAAAAGCAATTTAAGCTCGCTCTTCCTTTTTGCATAAAAGCCTTCAATATCAATTATAACTTTTTGATTATACTCTGCAAAGGCATTTATTGTTTGGGCGAATGACCCGTACTTCATTATCAATAGTTCGCAAAGGTAACCGCTAAAACCGCCAATTTTAAGCTCCGCACCATAAACGCCTATTCCCTGCATGAATCTTTTTAAAAGTCTAACCTCACCACGCGCTTCTTTGCCCAAATGGTTGTTGATGTAGTCTGTGTGATAGGGTGTTCGGTCAGTGGCGCTTTGCCATTCACCCGGTATAGCGTCATAGCAAGGTACGATATCTACGCGGTAACCACTTAAGAAAATTTCAAGGTAAGGATGCTCAGCGAAACGTTCCAACTGCTTGGCGTCACCGGCGGCTTTTTTAGCGATTTTCAACCCGATGTCCCCAAGATTTTTTCTGGGTATTGAGATAGGAAGACGAATGAAAATGTCGATGTCTGGGTTTTCGCTTAGCCATGTGTCTTTGGCAATTGAGCCCTCAACACGTACGATTGCATCTACACCTTCGTTTTTGCAGGCTGCAACGATTTTCTGTTCAAGTTCGCGGCTTAAAACATCAATCTTTATGTATTCTTCTTCTTTAGGCGTGATTTTTTTAAGAATCCGCTTAGTTAACGCATTCAGGTCTTTTTCCATAGATAATCATTTATGGGCAGTATTCTTTGAGTGTTGAATAGGTTGGACCTTTAGGTGAAAGCTGGCTTCTTTTAAGTCTTAAACAATCTGCTCTTATATTGCCAAAGTCGTAGTTGGCTTGCTTAGTTACCAAATCTATTAAACGTTGTTTGTTTGCACCTGTTCTAACACGTGCAATGGTCAAATGTGGACTAAAACCCTTAGGGTCTGGAGTGAATCCTAACTCATGAATTTGAGGTTCAAGCTGTTCAAAGATGCTTTTGAGTTGTTCCGCACCATCAGTTATTCCCGCCCAAACCACTCGTGGATAATTAAGTGTTGGAAAAACTCCTAAACCACGAATTTGAACGTTAAAGGGACTGAACTTTACATTTTTCATGGCTACATGAACTTTATCCACCAATTCCGGGCTGATTCCGCCAAGGAATCGAAGGGTAATATGGATGTTAGTTGGCTCCACCATTTTGAGATCTGCGTTTGTTTGAATTAACAGTTTTTGCGCTGCCGCTATCCTGTTCAATACATTATCGTTTTTCAGGTCGAAAGCAATGAAGCTTCTTATTTGCTCGGACATTAAAGGTTCCTTCTACTAATTTTAACACATAACCCTCATAAATGCTTTTTAATCCAGAATGCTGCTATACAACAAAAAAAGGATTAAGACAACGTGAACGCTGACAAATTAGTTATTGGTTTAGCTGGGATGCCTGGTTCGGGAAAATCTTTGGTCGTCGATGCTGCACGCCAATTGGGTTATGATGTAGTGATTATGGGCGACGTTGTTCGGCAAGAAACGATTAAGTGTGGCTTTGAGTTGACGCCACAGAATGTAGGAAAAGTTATGCTTGAACTTAGGCAAAAAGAAGGAAACTTTGTTATTGCCCAAAAATGTATCCCAAAAATAGAAGAAAAAACAAGCAACAAAGTCCTTGTGGATGGTTTAAGAAGCCTCTTTGAAGCTGACATCTTCAAAGAACATTTTTCAAAATTCAGCCTAGTAGCAGTACATGCCTCGCCCAAAATACGCTTTAACCGACTATCAAAAAGGCACAGAAGTGATGACCCAACTGAGTGGAAAGTATTTAATGAACGCGACATGCGTGAACTCAATGTTGGTTTAGGAAATGTAATAGCGATGGCTGAACAAATGATAGTGAACGATAATAGTTTAGAAAATGTTAAAGCTAAAGTAAAGGAGTTATTGGAGAAGGTTGAGGAGAAATGGTTGAAGTAACAGTTTTTGTTGAGACTCAAATTAACCCTACCGAAAACGAGGAAAACGTTAAGGCGGCTGTCAACAACTTTTTGGACAGTGCAACTATAACAATTAAACCCTCCATCAAGGGTAGCTATTTAACTGCAGTTGCTAAAGGTCAAGAGTCACTATTTAAGCTCCGTAATTTACTTCGCAATGACCGAATCCGCGATGCTTCAAGAAGATTGCTTTTCAAATCTATTAGGGGTAACATGATTTCTTTCTACTTGAACAAGCAGGTAGCGTTTGTTGGGCACATTTCTTTTTCTGAAGAATCAGCTGAATCGCCATTGGGTCCGATTAGAGTTAATATTGAAACTGATAATCCTGAGCAACTTATTGATTGGTTAGCAGAAAAAACTTAGTGAGAAGAAAAGTTTTGGCGGAAAGGGCTTTAGTAACTAAGAGTGGCGCTGTTTTGTTAGGTGACAGTGTCGCATGCGACGCCTTTGACGCTTCAAGACCGTTAAGGGTTGTAACCCATGCACATGCAGACCATTTATACGGTTTGCGCAGTAGCTTGAAACGTTGCGAGAAAGTTTTGATGACTAAAGCCACCCGAGACCTTACGGAAATGCTTAATGGGTCATTTAAACTCAAAGACTCTAAAGCAGTAAAGACATTAGAGTACGGCAAAGTCTTAAAGTACAAAGATGAGAAAATCAGTTTCATCAAAGCAGAACACATCTTGGGTGCTGCACAAGTTCTGGTTGAGGACGCTGGTGGAATCCGAATTGTTTGGACAGGCGATTTCAAATTAGATGGCACACCAGTTATCGATTGCGATGTATTAGTTGTTGAGGCAACATATGGAAGTCCATCATGCAGACGCAATTTCAAAGTTGATGTACGTGAACTCTTGGTTTCAATGATTGAAAAACGCCTACGTGGTGGCGCGGTCTACGTTTTCGGTTATCACGGTAAACTCCAAGAAGCCATGCAGATCCTAAGAGAGGCAGATGTTGAAGTGCCATTTGTAATGCCTGAACGGGTTTATGAAGTTACAAAAGTTTGTGAGCATCATGGTATGCGATTAGGATGCTTATCGCTTTCCACAGATACTGAGGGACAAGAACTTTTGGACGAAAACTTACCTTGCGTAGCATTTTATCATATGAATCAGAGACAGCACGTAGGATTGCGTAATGCACGCATTTGTTTGAGCGGTTGGGAGTTTCGTTTTCCCAGCCGACAAATTGGCGACCGAGAACATTTAGTTGCACTAAGTGACCATTCAGACTTTGACGGGTTAATTGAATATGTTAGACAGTCTGGGGCAAAGCAGGTAATCACTGATAACTACCGCAGCAATGGCGACGCGTTAGCTATGGAAATCAATAAGCGCTTAGGCGTCTCTGCAGTTGCCATGCCCAGAACTAACGGTCAAACTACCCTCTAACCCCAATGTTTTGAACCTCAACTTAGTTAAAGTTTAAAAGCGAAAAGTCAAAGAATCACTTGCAATGTGATCGAGAATGGCTAAATCATCTGTAATTTCAGGTTTCTATAAACTTCCGCCAAAAGAGCGGTTAGCAATCATTAAAGATTTTGCAAGTTTGACTGAAGATGAAGTTCAAATTACTCGAAAACACAGGGTCATTACCCATGGATGTAGCTGACCACATGGTAGAAAACGTTATCAGCGTTTTTCCCGAGCCAATGGGCATAGGCGTTAACTTCCAAATCAACGGAAAAGACTACTTAATCCCGATGGCTACTGAAGAGCCAAGCGTAATAGCTGCAGCTAGTTATGCAGCAAAAATGGTTCGTGATGGCGGAGGGTTCCACACCAGCAGTACAACACCAGTCATGATTGGACAAATCCAAGTTGTTAAAATTAAAGATGCAGAAATTGCAAAGAATCAAGTTTTAGCTGCCAAAGTCGAAATCCTCAAAAAAGCAAACGACCAAGACCCCATACTAAACTCGTTTGGCGGAGGAGCAAAAGACCTCGACGCCCGAGTTATCCAAACCACCATGGGGCAAATGCTTATCGTCCACTTGTTTGTGGATTGCCGAGATGCTATGGGCGCAAACGCCGTTAATACGATGGCTGAAGCTGTATCTCCTATGATTGAGCAGCTAACCAGTGGACATGTTTATTTGCGCATAATATCCAACTTAGCGGTTAAGCGACTTGCGAAGTCATGGTGCACAGTTCCAAAAGAGGCAGTAGGCGGCGAAGCAATAGTAGAGGGCATAGCTTATGCTTCCTCTTTCGCTGAAGCTGATCCCTACCGAGCGGCAACTCATAACAAAGGTGCCATGAACGGTATAATCGCTGTCGTGTTAGCTACAGGCAATGACCACAGAGCTATTGAAGCAGGCGGACATGCATACGCAGCATTCAACGGACCGTATACAACCTTATCGAAATGGGTTAAAAACAAAAATGGCGACTTAGAAGGCTCAATCGAATTGCCCATGGCTGTTGGTTTAATAGGAGGAGCAGTAAAAACTCATCCAATCGCACGAATCGCCATGAAAATTCTCAACGTAAAATCAGCTAACGAATTCGGTGAAGTCTTAGCATCTGTGGGCTTAGCTCAAAACCTAGGCGCCTTACGCGCATTATCGAGCGAAGGAATCCAACGTGGACATATGTCGCTTCACGCAAGAAACATCGCTGTTACAGCAGGCGCGAAAGACCAAATGATAGATTTGGTAGCTGAACGTATGGTTAAAGAACACAAAGTCCGAGTCGACCGCGCAAAAGAAATCTTAGACGAATTACTGGCAACCCATCAAAACTTGGACCACCGTAGCTCTGACAATTAGCCAAAACGGCTTATCTCTTTCAGCAGCAACAACTATCCTGCTCGTAGCATTCTTGATTTACAGGTTTATTTTTGAACTTCCAAGAAAAAAAATCTCTGCTAACTCTGTACAGTAAACTTCCAACAAAAAATCAACTTCTCCTTAAATCTGTACAAAACGCAAAAAAACATGGCACCCCAACAATCCTTGGTATAGTTAATGAACTAGAAAAACAAACAACCACACCAGTTGATATTGAACAGACCAAAGAAGAGCTACAAGAAGCCAAAAGGATGGGGCTTATAGAAAACATTTTGGTGAACAAAGAGGACAGGCCAACTTTGAAATGGCGAAGCCTCATACCTAACAATGGCAAATTTAGGTCATTTCCAATCATTTCACGTTTTCTTAATTAGACAATAATTTTTTGATCTTAACTTTTGAAATTTATTTTTTTAGTTGGATTCATTTTTTGGTGTAGTCGATATTCTTTTGGGAAATGTTTCTTGGTTTTATAGATTATAGATTCACATTCTTTATTAAGTAAGGTGTATTATTACTAAAGATTAAAGAATTAAGAGGCGATAAAATGTTAAGCAGAAATTGTGATGGATGCTCAAATCAACTCCACTTGTGCAAACAACGTTATTGTCGAGTCAACATAGGCGAAAAAGTCTATTGCCCTGATGGCACAGCACATTTAGTTGATAGCTGAAAATCACAAAGTCAATTAAATTTTTATAAACTCTAAATTAATGCAATAATTTCGTTAGCTATAATTTAGTCCATTTCAAGGTTAAAAGATAAAATCTTAGTTTTTTTAATATTCAATAGTCTTTAAACCATGGTAGCAGACTGACTCATTATTGTTGGGATTTCCTTTGTAAGGTTTTCCTCAGTTAAGTCTTGAGAAGCAACTTATATTGATTTAAGTTACTTTTAAATTTCTTCATTAAATATTCTGAATAATTAAAAAAACGACCTACAAATCATTAAGCAAAAGAAGATTTAGGCGTTCTCTCCAAAGCAGAATCAATAAAATTTGATTCGAATAAAGAAATAGAACTAAAAGATATAAATTAAATTGGGTTGAGTATAATAAAAGGAAAGTTTTATAAAAAAAGTGAACCGAATAATCAGTAGGAGTGTTTTTATATGGATAAAGAAGACGAAATATTAGCAGAATTAAAGAAAATTAGTGCAGCTTTAGAAAAAGCCCCACCACCAATACCCCCTAAGGGTTTTGTTAACGAGTTCAAGGATTTTCTTTCAAAGTATAAGATATTTGGTTTAGCTGTTGCTTTCATCTTAGCGTTGTATGCGGGCATCTTAATTCAGGCACTTGTTAAAGACTTCATTATCCCGCTACTGGGCTTAATTATTCCAGGCATGTCAGATCTAGCGTCATATTCTGTAACATTGCTAAGTCAAACCTTTGGCATAGGCGATTTTCTAATAGCGCTGATAACGTTCGTAATAGTCGCTTTAGTAGTATTCGTTATTGTGAAAGTAGCTAAGAAATGGCACATAGAATAAACTTTTCTTTCTTTATTTTTTTTAATACTCAACTCTATTAAATGGAGCTTAAATAAGATCATTATAAGGTTGAAAAGTTAACCTGCTTGCATGTGGTGGAAGGACTTGACGTAATAATGTCCTGAATGAATTCTTTTTTCTGACAAAGGAGACTTCATTAAGTTCTCTGGCTGTTGGAGAGATAATTTAATGTCCCGTTTGTGGAATCGAGCTTATTATAGGTGAGGAATTACAGTTTGAAGTTTTAGATTTGGAAAGAACTGATGAACATTACAAATATACTTCAACTTTTAGTTAAGTTGGTGCGATTCAGAATGCATTGGTGTTTTGCGTTTGTTGTTGGTGAAAACCTTTAAGCATTTATTTATATTAAGACACAATATATAATATAAAAATAAGGGGGGTAAAAAATAGATCGCGCATATATCATTCCATGCCAGAAACCTGACTTTTGTAGTTGAGAGGGATGCCCCAAAGTAGACTGTCAAACAAAATATTACTTGAGCATGGAACCCCTACTATACATATTTATTTACAAAACCTAATGATTGTCGAAAATAAAATCTTGAAATTTTTCGTTTCATTTGGTTGTAAAAGGTTGCATTTTTAAAATAAGAATGATTTAGTAGTCTTCAATCAGTATGACTGGGTTTGGCTCGAATACTATGTGAATTATTGATGTTTGGGCAAAACTGAAACGTTGTGGAAGTAAATATTCTATATCATTATCGTGCATACTAATACTTCTTATATCAGATACATGTTTAAACTAAATTGTTCGGTTCGACAAACGAGGCATATGTTGGTGACTAAAAAAAGTAGCAAAGAAACCAAATTCTGTTTAAGCCGAAGTCGCCAGAGAAAAGTAGCAGTTCATAAAAGACGTATGCCTATTGTAAGATGCAAATGTGGCTCAGAAATATTGGTAGTTCCCGATTTAAAAGCTATGAACCTCGCTATAGATAATCATGTAACCATCAAACATAAAACAACACCTGAAAACTCAGGAGTCTTAACAGAGTTCTTGGCCGAACAGGTTCTTCTCATTGCAACTAAAATTAATTTAGACTCTTTCGAATAATTTCACGCCTACCAAGTGCCCTTTTTACATTTTTGTTATTACAATTTAAAAATTATTATTTAAGAAAATTGATACTTGGGTACCGTCTTTTGATTAATTAGAGGTTGAGAATTACATCCTAAGGCTATATAAGTACAAAAATAAGATGATAAGAAAAAAGCGATTGCAGTTCTCTATTGCTATTTGTGCTCTTTGAGTACGGTCATTGGTGAAGTGCTGGTTTCGGCGATCCCCGGCATTGCTCGTAAGACTTCTCCTACGAAGTGAAGGCTGTTTTCATTGCTGTCGGCTTTAAAGAAAAGTACGAAGTCCCAGTATCCATACAAGCTCCATGAGGACTCTATCATTACTCCTTTCATAGGTTCGGTAGGCATTTTTTGGAATGCTCCCCAGAAATCTCCGCCTTTTCCTAAAATTGTTTTGATTAAAACTTGATATTTCATCATGCTTTTTTCCATTTAAAACACCGTTCTTATTTTTATGAAGACGTGCCTTTAAGACTCTGTGACTGCATATCAACAATCACAACCACACGACTCCAACATCTTTCAACTTAGATTCAAAGAACCTGCGACCCTTTCTTTTATTGACTTTCTGTGAGGTTCTATGACGTTCTGTGACTTTTCCAGACGCAACCTGAAGATGTCATAAACCCAAAAAGCAACTAAAAAACAACCCCAAAGATTAGGCAAAACAGCTGCTTTTCTTCTAACAGCAACAAATACTTCCAGATAACCCTTCAATATTAGGTTCGGATCTGAGTTTCTATTGTAGATATTCTCGTTGTTCGCTTTAATAGCAACTCAAATTTTAGGGGTATATCTCTCATTTAAAATATGTCATAGCGCTTCAAATTGTTCTTTCTCTTTTTCAACGTGATTGTTATTAAGACCCGCTTTCTCTTCTCTGGGCATCCATCGAGTTGGAAAAATGAAAAAAATCAAAGTACTAACCAGTATCGCAATAACGGTCCTTCTAATAACGTCATTTATGGCTCTTTTTGCATCTGCTACTAATCTTCCGGCAATCACTCTTTCCGCATCATCAGCTCAATTGCCCATAATGTTGCCTGCTGGAGCCATGTTTAACGGCTCAATCTCAACCACGGGCACTGTTAGGTTTTGGGTTAACGATCCAAACGGAGCCCAAATCGTAAATCTGGGCTTAATCGACAAAACAGGCGCATTCAGTTTTGTTGCAAATCAATACGGAAACTATACAATGAATTTTGAGAACGACCTGACTAACTCGATCCAAGTTACATTCTCCTACATTACAAATCCAGACATATCAGCCCGTAATAATTCATCTGGAATACCTCCTGTTTACCTATTTTATTCAATAGTTATTGCTTTCCTTGGAATTATTATGATAATTTTTTTGGTGAGGCGCAAAAAACTTCGTACATCAGAAGATTATGATGCTTCAAATTCTTTTGAGTTGCCCACTCAAAAATTAATCAAATTTCGCTCGGTACAAGTTTATTTTCCATTATCATAGTTTGGTTTACTATAGTTTCTTCTTCTATGGCTTTATCCATTAGACTTCTGATGGCTTTGTTCATGTTGCCGCCAAAGTAGGGCTTAACAATTTTTAATGCGAACTCTTTGAGCTTCAGACATATTGTGCAATGTTAAATCTATCTGTAAGTCTTTTGCCGTTATGGTTTCGTTTTGGCCCATGTTGTTCACAAAGCCCCGCTATCGCGGATAATGCTTAAAATGTGGGTGTCCACTCGACACCGTGTGTTCGGGGAGAGGTCAATGAAAGTGTTCATTAATGGTTTTTTCATTTTCATTAGATAATCCAGATTTAGGAATTCGGCATTTTTTCAACGGCGTTTTTTCAGGACGGGTGCTTGAGCAAAAAAGTCTCGGTTCCCCATATTTGCACTGCTGCAAGTCCTACAAAAAGTGGAAACCATAGTTCTTGCTTACCGAATTTTTTTTCCAAGAGACAACTGGGGATTTAAGCTGATGATTGAAATCCCATTGGCCAGTTTGGCGGATTCTTATTTAGTTCCTGTTTCTTTAAATGTATTGCTGCAACGGTTGCGTTAACATTTTTTTCCTCAACAACAAGAATTATTTGCGATGTGTGGGGTGCGAAGATTCCGCGTTTAATATTGATGCCTGATATCGCGCTGATAGCCAGAGAAGCCACACCTGGTGAATCTTTCATTCGATCGCCAATCAACGTCACCACCCCTAAACCGTAATTTATCCTCATTTTCTCGTCAAAGCCCTTGATTTTTTCTTCATTCTTTTTTAGAAAATCTGAATCTAGAAAGAGGAAGTCGCGGATGCGCTCGCCAGTTTCCATAGTTTCAGCGCCTAAATCCATAAAGTCGTTTCTTCGTTCCCATATTCGCAATAAGTCTTCAAGGGAGCGGCTTTTTTCATCATTCATCGAGAGGATTGCACAGCCAGACTTGCCAGTTAAACATTTTACAACTTCTCCACCTGTTGTTTCGGATTTAATAATAGATTGCATTTTTGGGTTATCTATTGGTACAACAATCAATGGTTGACCAAAACGTCTTGCCATTGCAATCGCTGGGCTCTGCACGATTTTCATACCCATCATCGATGCTTTATGTGCTTCATTGTAGGTTAATGCGTTAACGTGTTCAGTTTTTTGTCCTCGCACCACCTTGGGGTCAGCGCTTTGAACCGGCATATCTTTGTAGAGTAGCGTTTTTGTTGTGTAAACATCTTTTAGAAGGCAAGACGCAAAGACAGCGGTTAAATCTGAACCACCCCTGCCCAAGATTGTTTCAAGTCCGTCGGCTGTGCCTCCTAAGAAACCTGCCAACGAAATAACCTTGCCCTCTTTAAGGGGTTCGATTAAAGTATGAAGCCTTTTTTTGCTTAACTCATAATTTGGTAGGGCATCTTCAAAATTGTCGTCGGTTACAATTGGCCAGTTTTCCAAGGAGAGACTGCATGAATCCAATTCATGACTTTTTAGAATGTAATCCATCAACATGGACATGGCAAGCTCGCCTCCCAATGTGAGCGTTCGGGCTTTGATGTTTCCGCTAAAACGTTTGTTCACAGCATCCAAGGTGGCCTGGGTTAACGCCTTGAAATTAGCTAGTTCCTCTTGGACTTGTTTTAGCCATTTTCCTTTAACGTAAAGCTTAGCTAAACGTTCATAGACTTCAAAAACAGGGTCCAATGGTAGCTGGCAAGCTTGCGCGTAAGATTCTCCTATCTTTATGAGTGCGTCTGTGCAGCCCAAAGGTGCAGAAAAAACGGCGATTGGTCCACAACCGTCTTTAACTTTGATTTCCGTTATCTGCTTTATTATTTTTGGGATTCCTTTGCCTTCGACATCAAGAAGGCTTCCACCGAATTTAGCAACTGAAACAGTCTTGAAAGCGCATTCCACCTGTACAAATTAGCAACATCAAGCAATGTTTAATATAATTTTCTAGTTGGATACTCATCTTCTATACTTTCAAAAAAGAAAAGGAAATAAACGGGGAGACGCTTCCCACTATAGAAGAAGGTTTTATCTAGTTATGTACGACGGATACGTATTTTTTTGTAACAAAACATCTCTACAGGAATGTTTAAGCAACAAAAAATACACCTGTGTAGATGAAAAAACCAAGCCTAAGGAAGATCAAATCAAGGTAGGCTCAATAATTTTCCTCTATAACTTAGACGAGAAAAGTTTGCTTGGTCCATTCACAGCCCTTTCTGAAGGTGATGAATTAGACGCTGGGGCATGGGCAATGGATGTTGACACTCACATACCGTCAGAAGACCTCAAAGTAACATGGGAAGATCTACATATAATCCAAAATGCTCCTCAAGAACTTCCATTCTTAAAAGACCCGAAAACATGCAAATTGACATCTTTAGAAACGCAGAATGCGCTAGACCAGCTAAAAAAAGGCGAACTCTATTTGTCCGCCAAAGACCAAAAAACTAGCTCTTAGCGAATTTCTTTGTCTCTAACTCTACAATTTTGTGGCAATTAAGGCATCGGGTTAAGTTTAATTCGAAGCCGTTTAAGATGTCAAAGCGTCTTTGAGTATACAATTCCTGTTTTTCATGATCACAATTAAGCTGGCGCGTGCTAAACATAATATCCTCTTCCATTCTCCTTCTTCTCCTCAATTAACATAAAAAAGAAGTTGCTTAAAAAATTTTGCAAGAACGGATTTAGAAGACAAAAGAAGGGCGAATAGGTCAAAAAAAAGTTTTATTCTGACGTTTTTATTTCCACATCAACTTTAACAGGCACTGATTCCTTGTAAACAAACAGCACAGGGCAACCAGCTTCCGTTCTTCTCCACGCAGCTTCCACCAATGC
This sequence comes from Candidatus Bathyarchaeota archaeon, assembly GCA_963831895.1. Taxonomy (GTDB): domain Archaea; phylum Thermoproteota; class Bathyarchaeia; order Bathyarchaeales; family Bathycorpusculaceae; genus Bathycorpusculum. The sequence goes on along the minus strand of CAWHSD010000016.1, from coordinate 96,491 downwards.
TTTCCTTGTCTTCGAAACAATTTTAACTTTCATAGTTACCCCAGTTAATATTGGGGAATTCGGGGTTTTTTCTGCTTCCGCAGCGATTTCGATGTTTCCCGGGTCAATCTTGCTGTTCTTGCAGACATCTGCATAAATTATTACTCCACAGCCTGATAAAGCCATCAAAGCCAACTCCAAAGGTGTTGGACCAGCATTAGTTCCACCTGCAGCTTCAGATAAATCACAGACAACGCTATGTCCACGACCATTATCAGTCACTAAACGGACATTTTCTAAAAGTTTTGCATTTGCTTTAAGTTTTGCCATAAAATCACTATTAAAAAGAAGTTTTCTTAGAGATTTAAGAATTCTGTTAATCATTTTTATCTCATTGAATTAGACATTACAACGTGAAGTGTTAAATAGCAAAAAACCTGTTTCAAATAGATTATCATCTTGGTGAGTCGGCTTGAAAGATAAAAGTCCAGTATTAATTATTCCTTGGCGATGCACTTTCGAATGCGACAGCAACTGCCTCCACTGCACTTCAGCAGGAAAAAAAGCAGCCTCAGACGAGTTGAACACCAAAGACGCTTTGAAAATCGTTGACCAAGTCGCAGATTTCGGTGCCAGTTTCTTTGGAATTACAGGTGGACAACCGTTTCTCCGAAAAGACCTCTTCGAAGTGCTAGATCACGCTACAAAACTTGGCTTAAACACAAGCATCATAACCGATGGTCGCCTCCTTGATGAGAAAGCAATAAAAAAAATCGTTAAAAATCAAACCAAACTCTCTGTAAGCATCGATGGTGAAGAAGAAGTAGATGATGCTATCCGCGGCAAAGGCGCTTACAAAGCCGCTGTCTTAGCTATACAACGATTTTCAAAGGAAAAACTCCTCAATTGCCTTGTTTACACTTTTGCTAACGCCGGGAAAGTCACCAACGTAAATGAAGAAGATATGCGGCACGTACTAGATTTAGCGAAGGAATATGATGCACGCTGGGTAGTCTTCCACGGCTTAATCCCCTACAGCAAAGACTGCAGTAAAGCAGACCCTACCCCTGCCCAGTACGAGTGGGTATGCAACAAACTCTACGATTTAACCGCTGAATACAAAGGGAAACCTGGCATCAACGTGTACATTCCTTTCTATGCACGAGTTGCCAAACAACGCGGTATGCCTGACTTTGAAAAATGGTTTAACGGCTTTTTTCTCGGTAGGTGCTTTTTTGGCAAATTTCTCAGTATAGCAGAAAACGGTGACGTCATTCCCTGCAGTTACAACGACGCCTACCGCGTGGGAAACATTAAAGAAAAACCAATCAAAAAGATTTGGGAGAGCATGCAAAAAAGTGAATTCTTTAACCAAGTCAAGGATAAGGCTAACATCAAGGGCAAATGTGGCGCTTGTGAATACAAAGACCTTTGTGGAGGATGCCGATCAGCAGCATTATTTTATACAGGTGACATTTTAGGTTCGGACCCACGATGCGGGTATGTTCCAGAAGCTTTAAGAAAGAAAAAATAACGATTTTCTGATATTCTTGTTTTAAGGGTTACAATATATTTTTTGAAAAAGCAGGAGTGGCGTGCACCCAAAAGATATTTGGAAGAGAGAGGGGTAAAGTGAACCATGGATGCACGTCACACAGTTATGAACTTCTCAGATGCTGTCGGAAGAGAAATCCATAGGTTCGTCTAGACCTGCTATAGTTTTGTTGTGCTTTGGCTTTTGGAAAAGAAAGTTTTTCTGAGCCTGTGCTTGTAATGAATACTGATCCGCCATTTTTGAGGTGTTCTTTAACTTGGAAAAAATTCACTTTTAATGCTTCCTGAACCTCAACATCTTCGCTGTCATCTTTGTTTAAGAGCAACACTTGAAAAACCGATGGTTTAGTCCTTTTTTTTAGCTGAACAGTCACGTTAATTCTTCCTACAGAGTTTTGAGAGTACTGTATAGTTCTTCGAAAAATGTTTAAAGCTATGTTGTTGCTAGCCCGCTACCACAACGTTATATTATTTAAAAAATGAAAGGCAAAATTTGGCGGTTTCTAAGGGACTCAATTATTAAATCAGGTCTTTCCACCTTAAGTTCTTCCTCTTTGTAAACGCCTGTGGTAACTGCGATGCAGCCCATATTTGCGGATTTCGCTGCTTTAACTCCAAAGATCGAATCCTCAAAAACCACACATGCCTGCGGCTTAACCTTGAGTTGTTCAGCCGTTTTAAGGAAAATTTCTGGATCAGGCTTAGAATGAGAAACCGCCTCAACTGTTAAGACCACATCAAAACAATCTGCTAGCCTATTAGATTGAAGCAGTTGCAATATGACGGCACGGTTATTCATTGACGCCAAACCTACCTTTACCTTGCCCCGAAGTGCCTCCAGAAGCTCTCGTGCTCCCTCAAACAATGTCACTTCATTGGCTAATTCGATTTGGACTTTACTTTTCCGAGCTACGAGTTGTTTAACGATTTTTTCGTCAACTTGTTTATTTGCTGTTTGGAGTATCTCGCGGAATGTCTCAGATGCACCCATTCCGATTCTACGTTCAATAAATTGGGTTGAGACTTCGAGGTTGATTTCTTTGAGGGCTTTTTGGAATGAAACTACAATTACTTTTCGCGTATCGGCGAGGGTTCCGTCCCAATCAAAGATAGCAGCTTCAAACATTGCTTTCGCTAGTTTAGGTTGAGTTTTTCTCTAATTGATTGACTTTTCTTAGTGGCTTCTTCAATGGCGCGTATCATGGCGGGTCGAATTTGAGATTGTTCAATTTGATAAATGGCTTCGATTGTAGTCCCGCCTGGGGTGGTGGTCATGTCTTTAATTTTTGCAGGGTCTTCATGCAAGTCAATGACTAATTTGCCTGTACCCATTACAGTTTGGGCTGCAGCAGCTAATGCAATATTTCTTGGCAACCCAACTTTCAACCCTGCATAAGTTAATGCTTCAATGATAATGGATATGTAGCCTGGTCCGCTACCGCTGACAGCAGTAATTGCATCCATATATTTTTCATCCATTTCATCACAAATGCCCATCATATTCAAAAGAGTTTTAACTTTTTCTTTGTCTTCAACTGTGACGTTTGACTCACAACAATAGGCCGTGTAGGCGGCTTGAACTAAAGCACCAAGATTGGGCATAATCCGCACAATTCGGGCTTCAGAAGCATTCTTTCGCAAGAACGCAAGAGGTACCGTGGCTGCAACAGAAATGAGAAGTTTGCACTTAATTTCTTTGGTAATCTCCTTTAGAACCTTTTCAACATCCCCAGGTTTAACTATGATGAAGATTATGTCTGCATCTGCAGCGGCTTTTCGGTTGTCCGATGTAATTTTTACGCCAAATTTTTCTAGGTCTTTGAGTTTGTCAGCAGCAATATCCACGGCAGTTATTTTGCCACCATAGTTACCTTTAATGAGGCTTTTGATTATGGCGCTGCCCATCATTCCAGCGCCTATTACTGTGATTTTGTCATTCATGAGAGCTCACTTACCTGTTAGAAACACAGGTTTTACTCTTTAAACTTTTGATGCAAAAATCGCTGGCTATTTGGGCACAACGATTTCTCTGAGTATTTTATGCATAATTAGCGCTGGGGCGTCTGTTTTGATTCCTCTAGTATTAAAGTGCGTTGGAACAGCTTCGAAGTTACACTCTTTAATTCCGGTTAGGACTGCTTGGACGCTGGGCCCGGGTAACTTGAGTTTTCCACTTAACTTGTCAATTACATAGTATGTTGCGGGTGCCGCCGCTTCGTTTTTGGTCAGAGTCAAGAGTTTTGTGATTTTGGCACTGTTCTTGAAGGCGGTTTTTTGGTTTTCCTGAATTACTTGATCAATAAATGTTGAGTCAGAGATACTGCCTATCCACAAAGGTCCTGCATACTCCAATTTAGAACCGCATTCTGGGCATAAGGCGCCTTTGCCAAAAATATGACGCGAAATTTCACGGTGCAGGCAATTGAAGCAATGGAGGATGTACCCTGTGTTTTTGAGGCTTTCATCTCCTTTTTGGCAACCATGTCCAATCTGAGCGTAGATTCGAATGTAATGGTCTGTGCTATGGCTAAATAGAATTCGGATTCCAATGTCATGCTTCGCCGCCAACGAAGCCATGCAGCCAGCTAATAGCCGCACCGCTAATTCATGGCAATACTCAGTTCGCATAGGTTTGCCACCGTATTTTCTAACACAGGCCTTCGAATGCACGCCGCACAAAGGCGCTAAATCCGTTGCAGTAGCAGCCAACAACCCATTGTTTTTTAGGGCTCTAAAAGCTGAATCCAAATAGGGAACAGGAGTGCCAAATGGATCGATGTCTATTATGTCAAAACGTTTTTTTGGCGAAGCATTGGAGCTCAAAATACAATTAGCATCTTTATGTTTGAGAGAAATTATGTTTTCCAGCTTGTTTAATTCAACATTGTATTTTGCAAGTTCTAATGCCGTTGTACTAATATCGCTTAGAAGCACCTTTGTGACTCCATCAACCTCGACGGCGAACCGTATGCCCCTTATTCCCTGACTGGTGAAGGGTTCACAGATGCTGATTTCATGATTAACTATATGTTGGTAGGCTCTGAAAACTAAAACGGTTAAGTCACGGTTGAGTTCCATGACGGGATTATAGAACACTGGAGCTTTGGAAGGCGCATAATCAGAAGGCACAACAACGTAGGCTTCGAGTTTGGGCACTAAAACTTGAATTTTTCCTTCTTTGATTATCTCGCTGGGAAAATCTGCAAAGTAGCCTTCTTTATCCGACATTCATTATGCTCCATGTATGTTGGTATGAAAACAATTTAATCAACATATTAGATTTATGGTAGAGTTGGTGCAAAAGATGAAGATGTCGATGTCAAGAGTTTTAATTTTGACTGGTGCTTCTGGAGTTGGAAAAACCACCGTGCTAACTAAGACGGTAGACGCCTTAAAAGCAAAAGGCATCAGAGTAGGCGGCATGGTTACCCGAGAAGTACGAGAAAACAATGTGCGTGTGGGCTTTGAAATCTTGGATTTAACCAACAACAAACATGGATGGTTGGCTCATGTTAATGGACAGGGCGGTCCCCTAGTAGGCAAGTACAATGTCAACCTCGAGGACCTTGACAATATTGGAACAACAGCCATAATGCAAGCACTCGAAAAATGCAACGTCATAGCAATCGACGAGATTGGTCCCATGGAACTTTTCTCCCAGAAGTTCAAACAAGCAGTAACGCAAGCCTTAGAGAGCAAAAAATTGATGTTAACAGTCGTACATGGAAAAGCTAAAGACCCATTAGTAACTCAGATTAAGCGAAGAATTGACGCAGAAATTTTTAATGTAACTTTCTCAAATAGAGAAAACCTAACAGAAAAACTATCTAAACACGTTTTTGACATGATTTAAAACTTTTTTCTCTCTCCGATGTCACTAATGCTTCAATTATTTTTCTTCTCCACAAGTATTCTAAATCAAATCCGATATAAACCTAATTTTGAAAACGAAAATCTTCATTAAGGTTTTTTTGCTGTTATCTTGACCTTTGATTCATCTGTCTTTTTGGGTTCATCCCAGTATTTATCAAATTCATCTGGGGACATTACGTTCAAGTTTCTTAATTGTAGGCTGAAAGCATCCAGTGAGCAAGGATTGTTGAGATGTGCATGGTAAATTTCAATCAGCAAATCAACAGCCATCGACGTCGAAATAGGCTTTTTAGCCATCAAAGATAACTCCTCAGAAGTTTTAACCAAATCTTCAAAAACCCGCAAAGGCAAATTAACAGTCTTAGTCATACTATACACTTCCCAATTACAAGCTTTTAGCTATTTGCTGAGCAAACTTTTCTAATTTTCTCCAACTCGTCCATTATAGGTTTTCAGTTAATATTGCCAAGTTTAACTATGGCGAAAACGGCGCCGCGAAAAGTCCCTTCATATTGCACTTGGCAAAAAGTGGCTAAGTAAACCATCAAAAATTACGAATAATTACTATAAAATTAGATTGCATTTAGATTGCGAGCATTTCAGCGACTTTCAACAATCGCAAATCCAATTGCTTCTTGTTATTTGCACTCTTCTCTAGTTCAAAGCTAGTGACTGCGCCTTTCTGTAATCCAACTGCAAGATTTCCATTTCCTTCACAGATCAATTCAACAGCTCTCTCAGCAAACAAACTCGCAAGCAACCTGCTTCGTGCCGTTGGGCTACCTCCACGTTGAGCATATCCAAGTATGGAGAGCCTAACTTCAGAATCTGTTTGACGCTGCATTTCCTGTGCCAGTTTGTTTGAATCACCAAAACCTTCTGCAGCAACAATTATTCCTGCTCTTTTTCCTTTTCTGGAGTTACCATCCAAAATGCAGCAAATTTCCTTCGGGGGAATAGGATTTTCAGGAATCAAAATTACTTCTGCACCCACACACATCCCTACTTCCAATGCCAAGAAACCTCTTTTGCGCCCCATAACCTCAACAATAAAAACCCGTTCATGGGAAATCGCAGTGTCCCTAATTTTATCAATGGTGGTTACAGCTGTGTTCACTGCCGTGTCAAAGCCGATTGTTTCGTCAGTGCCATAGATATCGTTGTCTATGGTTGCTGGAATTCCAATAATCAAAGCGTCACTTTTCTTGCTCAGATCCAAGGCGCCGCGAAACGAACCATCCCCCCCAATAACCACTAATCCATCAACATTATTCTGTCGGAGTGTTTCTGAGCCTGTTTCAACCCCGCCGGGCTGCTCAAACGCCGGACACCTTAATGTATGAAGCATGGTGCCGCCTAGCTGAATTATGCCGCCGACATCGCGAGGGGTCAACTTTTTGAAACAATTAGTTAACAATCCATCCCAGCCACGTTCAAACCCAATTACCTGAAAACCCATCGAGTGACCAACGCGTGTAACAGCTCGAATGGCTGCATTCATGCCCGGTGCATCTCCTCCAGAAGTAACAATGCCAATGGTTTTAGTCAATTTATTACGCCTCTTCTCTAAATCACATATTTCTAAAAGATTAAAATGTTTAGTATGGCCCAAGGATGCGGAAAATTCCAAAACACATAAATTCTTTTCTTTTGTCTGTATGGTCTTTGTCGGGAGGTAGCTCAGCCTGGCAGAGCTCTCGAGCTGGCTAACTTGTTTAGCTGGTGGAGAAGCTGTAGAGGTCTACCCATGGTGGGCTTCATTCTAGCCTGTCTAGGCCACAGATACCGAGCCGTCGCAGGTTCAAATCCTGCTCTCCCGACCAACTAACTTAACAATTTTTCATGAACACGATTTCGCCAGGTGCATACCAAATCTCCCGGTAAAAACTAAACACACGCCAACCAAAAACCCGCCACACCCCCAGAAAACCCACCTGCCCAAAGCCTGCTTTAATCAGGGTTGCTTTGGCAGCGTTATTTCTCCATTGGGTAGAAGCAAAAACCGCTTGTACACCTTCTTTTTTCAGTATATCTGCGCCTGCCTTCATCAAGTTTAAGGCGATTCCTATGCGACGATATCTGGGGTAAACGGCAACCCAGAGGATACAGCCGTACTTGCCGCCGCCAACTTGGAAATCGATCAGTTTAGCAAACCCCGCCACAGTGCTCTGAACTTCCAAAACAAGAACGCGTCCATCCTTTGAGTCTACGCTGTGGCTGGCAAAAAAACGGAAAAACCTCGGAAAAGACAATGTAATAATCTCTCTTAACCGTTTCCTGTCGCTTGGGAGAGCTTCCCTGACCGAATCCGCATCCATGATGGTTTATCCCAAAAGAAATAGAAGCGGAGAGGTTTTAAGAACGTTGACTTTTGCAAAAACCTGCGTTAGAGCGGTGTCGAAGGCGGTTCAGGGATGGTTTCTTCGGGTTTTTTCTTTGAAAAAATCAGGGTTGTCGACTTTACGATTTGTGGTACACCTACGAGGTCCTCGATGATTAGTAATCCTCTTGCAAGAATCGCGAAAGCTAAAATGGCACCAACCGTGGCGTCGCTGGGAGCGACAAAGAGCAGGGTTAGTATGCCAACTATGCCGAATTCTTGGACGCCCGCTCCCGCCGGCGTGATTGGAACAAAAGCCAATGCAGTAACCAAGGGGTGAATCAAGAAGAATCCAAGCCAAGCTATCGCGACGTTGCTGCTGATTGATATGCCTAATGCTGCGGCTAAGAAGTACCATTCGAAGCCTTTCAAAACCCAGCATACCATAGTTAACCCTAAAATCTCGGGGATAGCTGATCTTGTTTTTTGAGAGCCTTCCTTGAACTCTTCAAGCTTGCCCAATATGCCCCCCGTGAATCTTTTCAGGTACCGGGAGTTTGCGATTCGGTCAAAGATGTATATGGCTCGCTCTGACCAGGAGATAGCGGCAAGCAAAAGAGCGCCAGTTAACATTAATGCGATGCCTAAAACTATCACAAAAAACGCTACGTTTACGCCCAGAATGGTGGTTGTCGGCCAATTTCCCGTTGGCACAATCTGGATTAGGAATATGGCTGCGCCGATTCCGCCTATAACTTTAATCAGGAACTCTATGGTTTGAATCCCAAGTATGCTTGACAGAGCTTTTGAAGCGGGAACATTTTGGTCGCGTAGGTAAACAGGCGTCAAAATGTAGCCTGACCGTCCAGGGGTAACGTCACTAGTTAGCATTCCAGCGTACTGGGCAAGAAGGGTTTTGCCAAACGATGTTTTTACTCCGCCTTTAGCTAAAACTCGCATTAGCCTTATTGTGAAGAAGATGTTGATGCCAAAGTACATGAGGAATGCAAGCGCCAAATACTCGACTTTGATGTTTAACAATGCCTCGTATAGTGAGCCGACTCCGATGTACCAGAATAGGACTGCAAAGATTGAAACCATAGCCACTATTTGAATTAGAATCTTTAGGATTCGTCTAGTTTGACTTTGGGGTTTTGGCGTGGCGTCTGGTTGTGAGTTTAACATGACGCTAAGGGATTGATTTTGTTGGTTAAATGGGTTGTGGAAAACATTGCTGAAAAGAAACAACACCGTTTACCCATAGAAATCGCTATCGACAGCTTTTTTGGCTGTTTGCTCTGCTAAGAATCGCGTAAATCAACCCGTTACTGATCAACCATAGTGAGGCAAACGCAAACATCGTTATTTGGTCTATGTTCCCCTCGAACAATCTTAATGCGAGAAGCGCGGACATCCACAATACTGCGTTAACGATAATTAGAAGCGTTAGCTGCCTCCGTAAGACCCCGACAATAATGTTGGTTGCAGCATAAATGTTTGTAAAAAAAGTTCTCGGCTTTTATTATTTTTTAATTTTCATTAACGCCCTTACTTTTTGTTTGTTATGTTTTGGGTGTTATTGCTATTTGGTAGAGGTTTGGCCAGTTTTTACCTGTGATAAAGAGCCTGTTAGTTTGTGAGTCATATGCGATGCCATTTAAAACTGAATTCGGATCGTCTGATTGGTAGATTCCAGTTAAGTCTATCCAATTCTTCACCTGTCCTGTTTGCGGGTTTATGACGGCGATTTTTTGTTGGAGCCAAATGTTTGCGTAAACGTCTCCGTTAATGTATTCGAGCTCGTTGATGTTGATTACAGTGTTGTCTGCGTCGTGAACGCTAATCTGGTTTGTCTTTTGGAAAGTGACGGGATCAAGGAAGTACAGGTTTGAGGAGCCATCACTCATGATTAGGTTGCTTCCATCGTAGGTTAAGCCCCAGCCTTCAGTGAAATAACTGAAATTACTAAGTAAACCAAACGTTGCCTTATCGTAGACAAACCCAATATGGTTTTGCCACGTCAACTGAATTAATGAATTGTTAACAATTGTTAAGCCTTCACCAAAATATTCCTCAGGCAAAACAAATTCTTGCTGCACACTGCCGCTTTCAAAGTCGACACGTCGCAGTGAACTAGACATCCCTGTGCTTTCGTATAAAAAGCCATTATCGAATACTAAGCCTTCGGTGAATGCATTAGTGTCATGCGGGTAAGTTTTAACTATTTTGTATGTGTAGGTTGCGGCGCCTTTTGACGTAGATGATGTTGGCGCTGGGGTTAGTGTTGGTGTCGAGGAAGAGGTTGGTTGTGAAGATGTTTGGGTTGGTGTAGGCGTTGGAAACGAATTGTTGGAGGGCTCTAAGCCGGACAAAGAAACCGCTATAAATGCGGTGGTTAAAACTACTAAAACAAAAACGGCAACTGCAACATACAGCTTTTTCATGATGAAACATCTATGCGACATCAAGTTTATATTTTAAACGCTAAAATAACAAGAAACCATTCTAAGCGAAACACTTAAGTGCTGAGAAATCTAAGATGTGTCTCAGACTAAAAAATAGGTGAAATCAATTGGCTGTTGAAGGTTTTTTCGAAAACAAAAAGGAACCAGTAGAAGCAAAAGTCGGAGACTTAACCCCACAATCAAAAGCGGTTAACGTTACGGCCAAAGTAGTATCCAAAACAGAAGTTAGAGAAATTCCAATGGGCAGAGATGGATCTGCACACAAAGTCAGCGATGCACTCATCGGAGACGAAACTGGCGTAGTATACCTAACCTTATGGGATGATAACATTGAGAAAGTCAACGAAGCTGATACAGTACGCATTGAAAACGGTTATGTTACACTCTTCAAAGGTAACATACGCTTAAACATCGGTAAATATGGCAAATTAGACCAAGCAAAAGAGCCACTCACAGTAGAAGTTAATACAGAAAACAACGTTTCAAGCAAGACATACGAGCAAGAACGCAGACCATTTAGAAGCGGCGGAAGAGGCGGTGGACGAGGATTCGGCGGCGGAGGCGGAGGATACGGTGGCGGAAGAGATAGACGTGGCGGCGGCGGATACGGCGGTGGCGGTTACGGCGGCGGTCGAGACAGTAGAGGTGGAGATCGACGCGGTGGCGGCAGCGGCGGTAGCGGCGGCGGTTACAGACCAAGATACTAAGCTTTCAATGTGTTAGTTTAGAAATATTTTCTTTTTTTGATTTTTTATCTATTTAGTTATTCTTTTTAGTCTAATTCCTGAGTTCTACTATTTTTGTCTGAACGTTGGTTGTTTAACCTTTTTAATAAAAACTTAAATCCTCAGCGGTGTTTTTCACCGTTGAAGAGTTGTCTTGAATGGTTCCAGATAATGTTGAAGTTAAACCTACCGTTGAAGAGTTGCTTGCAAAAGCCAAAAAGCCCGCGCAACTATCTTCTCCGATGCATAGGTTCTACGAGGGAAAAATGCAAGTTATTCCCAAATGCGCAATCAGAAATACTGACGATTTTGCAATCTGGTATACACCCGGTGTAGCTGCCCCTTGTAGGGAAATACAAGCAGATCCCGACAAATCATTTGAATTAACTAACCGTTGGAACTACGTTGCTATTGTTACAGATGGGACTCGTGTTCTGGGGCTGGGTGATATTGGTCCTGAAGCGGCGTTGCCTGTTATGGAAGGCAAGGCACTTTTGTTCAAGTATCTAGGTGGCGTTGATGCGTTTCCAATTTGCCTGCGAACCAAGGATCCTGACGAGATAGTAAAGATTTGTAGGGCACTGGAGCCCACCTTCGGAGGTATCAACCTTGAGGATATTGAAAAACCGAAGTGTTTCCAAGTTCTTGAGAACGCTCGAGAACACATGAAGATTCCCGTTTGGCATGATGACCAACAAGGAACCGCCACCGTAATTTTAGCAGGGTTAATTAATGCTTTCAAACTGGTTGGTAAAAAACCTAAAGATAGCTTAATCACTCTTGTTGGTTCAGGATCCGCAAACATTAGGACGGCTTATGTTCTAATGAAGTGGGGGGTAAAACCAGGTAACATAATTCTTGCTGATAGCAAAGGTGTAATTCACAAGGATAGACCAGATATCACACAAGAGGAAGACCCATGGAAATACGACGTTACCCAAAAAACCAACAGCGAAGGTCGAACAGGCGGTATTTCAGAAGCATTCAAAGGGGTAGATGCAGTGGTTGCGGCTTCAAGACCTGGCCCAAATACCATAAAAAAAGAATGGATAAAAACAATGGCTACTGATTCAATAGTTTTTGCTTGTGCTAACCCTATTCCTGAGATTTGGCCATGGGATGCTCAAGAAGCTGGAGCAAGAATTGTTGCAACTGGGCGAAGTGATTTTCCAAATCAAGTGAACAACAGCCTTGGTTTTCCAGGAATTTTCCGTGGTGTGCTTGACGTGAAAGCAAAGACAATTACTGATGACATGTGTATTGCAGCAGCTCAGGAACTCGCAAATTATGCTGAAGAACGAGGAATAAGTGAAAAAGATATTTTGCCAAGGATGGATGAGTGGGAAGTTTTTCCCAGAGAAGCCGTTGCATGTGCCTTGAAATCTATTGAGCAAGGTGTTGCGCGGGTAAAACCCAGTAAGCAAGAATTGTATGACCGGGCTTCAGCTATTATTAGTAATGCAAGGGAATCAACTGAGTTGTTGATGAAACACGGTCTAATTAAACCACCTCCAAACACGTCTGAACTGCTAAAATAATCAAGAGAGTATTCTATTCGGAATAGTGCGGAGAAAACTTACAAAAATAGAAAGAAAAATTAAGGAAGCGTTATTTTTACTATATTTCTTTTTTCAAGTCTACGCAGCGCATCTAAACATTCATCCTTCTTCTCGCCGGTAATGTTTAGATTAAGCATAATGTCCCTAACTGAAACCTCTGGTTTGCCAAAATTTTCGTGACGCTTATAGAGATGTTTGACGATGGATTTTTCAAGTTTACCGCATCGCCAAGTGGTATTGCGGATTAGAACCACTATGGTTTGGACAAGGGTCTGCTCATTTGATTTTCTTCCACGAGGTTCTCCCATCTCTTCCAACCATCGGTTTTTACCGCATCATTTCTTTTAAACATTTGTTCCATTAACCAGGTTAGCGCTTAGCTTTAACCAACAAAAGTTTGTTGTTTTATAATATTTTTTTTAGGAACAAGCCATGTTTTTTGCCGTAATAATTTTCTAATATACCGATAGTTTGGTATCCAAGTTTTTGGTACAGTTTTATCGCGTGTTTGTTGTCTTCTCGGACTTCTAATCGGCACTGAGTTATGCCCTTTTGTTTTAGAAGCTTTTCTATTTCATGCAGAAGTTTTGTAGCAGTTCCTTGACGGCGATAGCCTGGAGCTACGTTTATTGTTATTATGTGCCCGAACTCGGTGTTCTCTTCGACTTCTACTTGAGTAATAATAAATCCTGCAATGTCGTTGTCTGTTTTAGCCATCAATGCGATGGTGTTGTAATCGGTTAGTAAGTAAGATATTTGGCGTTTTGTGAAAGCTTCTTGTTCAAAACATTGCTCTTCAATTTTGAAAAATTTGTCAAGGAGTGTTATGGTTGCTGTTTCGATTTTTACTTCCATTTTGTTGGTCTAAAATAATATTAGGGTTGAAGGTAGATTTTAGTTTTTTCTGCGTTTTCAGTTACTGAAATGGAGGGTTTTAATTCGAGATATTGTTGGGCAACAAAGCCGATAAAAAAGCGCATCCACAATGTTATGATTCTTACAAGAACTGTGGCTGTGGCTGCCAGTGCGGCGGGAACACCCATCGAAAAGTAAAGTGTCGTCATCACAGCTTCAGGAAGTCCAACTTCAAAGGGAATTCCCACTGGAATTGCTTTTACAGCTAAAACTATAGATGAAGTTATGAGAATCATGCTCCATGAAACAGGGTGATTAAGAGATAAGAATATCAAGTAAGGGACGCTTAGACTAAAAATCCATGTTATGGCTAAGTAAAACAGTGAGGTAACAATTGATTTTGGGTTATGTCGAAATTCTTTTATTGCGTTATGAAAGTGCTCTGTAATTTCTATTGCTTGGTTTTTTATTTTTTCTGATTTCCATCTTCCAAGTGTAATTCTTTGTCCAAGTTTGGTACCCCACGTAATTGCTTTTAGTGTCCACTGTTGCTTGTAAGAAAATATTACCATTAAAAAGATAACGGCTGTTATGGCTATTGCAACAATTATTATTAAATTGAAAACTAAAGGTGATGCTTGGCCGCCAAAATAAAGCAATATGATACCAACGATTAAGGCAATCACGTTTATTGCCATCCCCAAAAGCCTGTGAGCAAAGAGTGAAGCCACGATTTTTCCAAAAGGTCCACATTTATCTCGCACAAGCAAATAAGTTCGGGTTACCTCTCCGCTTATAGATTGAGCTGGAACAATTGTGTCAACATATAGACCATACCAAACATAGAGGTAAGCTCTGCCAATACTCATTTTTATCGATAGATAATTAGTTAATTCTCGCCAAGAAATTGTGAAAAACAAAACTTCCAATAAACCAAACAAGATAGCTAACCCATAAATGAATGGATTAGCGGTTTTTGCCGTGTTTATGATGCCTAAGATATCTACATGGAACAAATAAATGTAGATGAAAAACCCTGCTAAACCAAGCAATGGAAAAACGACGGTCTTCCAAGTTAACTTTGGTTTAACAGATTCCAAGGGCTTTTTGCACCAGCGTAAACGGAGAGGTATTAACCAGTGATTATATACTTTGTCTAACTCCAGCGTCAGAGGTTTTCAGTATAGCGTTATTCTTTTTCCATTGTAATCAATAACCGTTTTATATTCAAAAAATATGAATTAATTAAGGAAAATTGTAGATATATCAGATAATTCGTTTCCTTTACATGAATCCAAATTGTAAAGAGGTCAGAATTCCTTTTTGGAATTTTAGTTAGTGTTTATGAAGGGAGGTTATGTGTGTTGGCGTCCAATAGCCATCCGTATCGAGGAGAAAGGAGAAGGCTTCGAAAACGGAAATTGTATCTTGGCATACTGGTTAACCTTCAACCTTAACCATTCCCTCCAATCACTAACAAGATTCAAGATGACATAAAATTAATATATGATTTATGAAGCAAAAATAAGAAGTAAAAATATTGATTTAGCCTACAACTAATATGCCTTCCAAAATATTATCTTCTGGCACATCAAACTGTTTAGACAACCACATCTTCAAAATAGAAGAAAGCTTGGGAAGGTCACCTCTATAGGTAATAAACTGGTTGCCTTTAAGAGCATCAGCCTGGAAAATCTTTTCTTCTTCCTTATAGCTAAACGACAACGTTTGAGCTTTCATAGCTAAATTTTGAAAATCTTCCCATTGTTTGCAGCGCATAATAACAGAATGTCCACTGGGCATAGTAACTTCAGCTACTTCATTTGGTTGTTGTTTAGCAACCACTAATGGCGATGCTTCCTGGGATTTACCAGATAATTGTCCAATTAGGTTTGTTACTTCTTTTTGTAGTGTTTCGATTTTTATTTCAACTTTTTCAACTTTACTGCTTAATTCGCCAGTGTCGCCAATTTGCTCGGTGACCGTTGCAAGCTCATTGATGAGTTTGTCAAGGTCTTTTTCATGTTCTTTGAGAACATTTACGATAAAGTCTAACGCCTCAAGAGCATCATCTTTTGATTGCGGATTTTTGTCCAATTACTTCTACTCCACACCATCTGACAGTCAATTGACGGTTTCAATAAATAAATCTAACGAATTATGAAGTAATATCATAGTGACAGTATAAGTATATTGATTATCAATACTTTATATTAGCTGATAACGTCTTTTTCGACTATAAAAGACAAAACCTACCACAACAACTAAAACAGCTGCTCCAAGAAAAATCAAAACGAACTCAAATGGGGAAATTGAATCCATTTGTCCTGTTATTTTCTGCTCAGATTGTGGGAGAGTAACAATCGTCGGTGGCGTAATAGACTCATTGGTTGTCTCGTTACTTGGAACGATTGATTGGATTTCAACCGGAGTTTGTAGTTGCGGTGGAGCTTGTGTTGTTGTATTAACTATAGTTTGGTATTGATTTGCTATGTTTTGTCCACTAGTTCCTGACTGGCTTTGATCAACCGAAGATGCACTCATCTCTATTGAAGTTATGCCAGCTATCCAAATGTTGCCATTTGCATCAGGAACTACTAAACGAAGAACTTCGTTTAGCTGTGAGCCATCTAAGTCATAAGCAACAATAACGTCTGGGCTCATTGCTGTGTTGATTGGTATGCTGACTAAATATCCGTCTTGAGCAGTTAACTCTATGCCTACAACGGATGGGTCAATCACTGCTATATTTAACAGGTCAGATAATCTAACCCCTCCCCATGCCCCGCTAGAAACGAGGTTGCCATAGCATGAGAGGTCTGCACTAACAGTGGTCTTAGGCAATGCCAAAAGATCTTCATAACTCAAATTAATTGTTGTTCCATTTAGGCTTGTTATGTGTAAGTTCCATTGATTGTTGGATGAAGCGGAAGCTAATGGTGGAATGAAAAATGGAAATAAAATAAGTATTAGTAATAGAGATATTGCGATGTTTTTATTTTTCGTTTTTATTTTCCCCACAATACTACATTATGACATGTGTCATATTCTTATACTTTCTCTATCACATGTATGATTGACCATAATCCAATTGACGCTGACGGTTACTTTTAGGGTTTGATCAGATTCGAGTTTGTATTTCCAACGCACATATTTGGGGACTTGGAAGCGATTTTCCTTCTGTAAATTAGCAATAAAGTTTACTTTCTCATACAACGGCATTAAACACACCGACTTTCCGAGACTTTCCAAGACGTACCAAGACGGGTAAAGACGCATCCTGAAGCCTTCCAAAAGCCTAAACACAAAAAAGCAACTCAAAACAAACTTACACATCTTTTGGTGCAGCAACAGAACTTCTTCTTCTATCACAGACAAATACAACTCCAAATTGGATACTTAAAATCAATCATATGTGTCATATTTTTTAAAATTTTCTCTGTAATTTTTTTTTGCTTCTCCATTTATGGGGGTTTTTTTAATTAATAAATTGATGTATAATTCGAGGTTGTTTGATTCAATGTGGGTTCCAGACACATTTTACGGCTTTTGTTTCACAAGCTAAAATGCAAGGGGTGCTGTCTTTTTCTGGATTGCAAGAAGCACAAGTGTACTTTATTTTTTTTCTATGCTCTTCTTTAACTGCTGCCACGGTTTTATCTTCGAGGTCAACAAACTCTGTTTCAAGTTTAAGTGCTGATTGAGGACATTTTTTAATGCATTTTCCACAGCCGCTACATTTGTCTGAATCGATAATGATGTAATATTCGCCTGAACCGTCACAATAACCAAAATAGGTGATCAACTAATCACCTACGATTTTTGGGACTTTTCGTAGAGCGATTTGGCAAAAATGGCAGCACCTAATGCGCCGGCAACCATTGGATCTAAGGCTCCTTCATCTCGCCATTTTGGGGTTGGAAGACATTTCACTCCAAGTATAACTTCTATTCTGCTGACAATACCAATGTTTTTTGATTGGCCGCCAGTAACAACAAGTTCTTTCTCCAAGCCAACTCTGTTAATTAAGTTAGCCATTCGAACCGCCATAGCTCGTGTGTAAGCCGCAAGTACTTTTTCTTTAGACCAGCCTTTGCGAAGTAATCCCATTGCTTCTGTTTTAGCGAAGGCAACACAAGTGCAGCTCACCGGCTCAGGTTCTTTTTCAACTTTAAGTGAAATGTCACCTATTTCTTCAATTGGAATCTGAAGCAAATCTGCGAATACTTCCATGCCTCTTCCTGTCCCAGCAGCGCATTTATCGTTCATTAGAAAAGACACTACTCGCCCCGTTTCATCTATGCGAATTGCTTTTATGTCCTGTCCACCAACATCCAAAACTGTCCGAACGCTTGGTCCCCAAATAAAATTTGCACCTTTGGCATGGCAGGCAATTTCGGTTATTGCTTTATTTGCCATGGGTACGTTGACTCGTCCGTAACCTGTACCTACAATGTATTTTATGTCACTTGCTTTGATTCCTGTGCCTTCGAGTGCGTATTCGAGAGCTTTTGTAGCGCTTTCAGGACTGTTAGATCCTGTGCGAGTTATTCCCCATGAATATGCTTCGCCGTTTATCATGATGGCTGCTTTAGAACCTACTGACCCAACGTCAACTCCAGCGGTTATCAGATCTTTACTTGTCCATTTTTTGTTTGGCAAGATACGGTGATATTCTTGCCAGCGCCAAAACTCTGCTTCTTTTGTTACGCCCATTTCTTTCATTTTTGGCCCTCTTTTGTACGTGTTGCTGCAATAATTGCCGCACCCAAAGCTCCTGCATATTCGGGGTAATCAGGGATCATTACTGTAACGCCTAGTTTTCGATTCAAAGACGCAACAAAACCTACATCTTTTGCGACGCCACCGACTAAAATAATGTCAGGGTTTAATCCTAATCTATGAACCATAGATGAAATTCGATCAGCCATTGCATCGTAGACTGCACGAGCAATTTCGGGTTTGGATTCTTGCCGATGTATGAGAGAAACCACGTCTGATTCCCCAAAAATTACACACGAAGCATTAATGGGGCTTGCCCGTTCCGCCTTAAGTGCCAGCGGACCCATGTCTTCCAATTTCACTTCTAATGCTCTTGCCATCGCTTCGATGAATGCTCCTGCTCCCGCGGCGCATCGTTCGTTGACGACAAAATCAACCATAATGCCCCTCTCGTCACATTTTACAGCTCTTGCTTCTTCTGCGCCGACATCGATAATTGTGCGAGCTTTAGGAAATAGAAATACTCCTGCTTTTGCGTCTGCGCTCATCATACTTACAGTGCTAGCGGCGTAAGGAGCCATATCCACAGCTGAACCAGTAGCCGCAAAACTTGCTACATCTAGAAGTTTAAAATTTGCTTTCTTGAGTGCTTCGTCTATTGCTTGTTCAGCGGCTTTGGTTGGGTCGAAACCCGATAATGCTTGTGCTCTAGAGGCAACATTGCCGTCTTTTAGGACAACTACTTGTACTCTTTGGGTTCCAAGGTCTATTCCAATAGTTATCATAGGTACACCTTACATTTCTACTCTTGCTGTTAACATTTCAAGAAATGCTTCAACGCGGGTTTTCATTTGTCCAACATCTTCTCGGGTATATTCGGTGTCAAGGTAGTAGACTGGGATATTTATTTTGTCTAGAGCCTTCTTGACGCGTGTGTATTCCATAGCGTAGAGCATGCAACCGCGAACCACATAGTAAATCACTCCTTGAACATTCCATTCTTTAACTTTATTTAAGAGCCAATTGATTCTATCTTCATTACCATCTTTACTAGTGAAGCATGGACAGGTAGATGCCATCAAATACCGTTCTCCGATTGCGTTTAGCATGTCATCCATTGACCATTCATCGACGCCAACAGGGTCGTTTAGGATTCTTTCGCCTGAACATAGTTCATCGGCAACAATAATGCCTTGCGGATTTGATTCCTCAACTAGACTTGGCAGTTTCCAGTTGTCAGGCCAAAACATAGGTGTGCCCGTAATCATTACTCTTGGTGTGTCAGGGGCGCAAACCCAATCTTTTCGTTGTACTCTTTTGTCTAATTCATCGCATAAAGCCTCGGTTTTTTCTGTCCACCTCTTTTTATCATCCCATAAAAACGTTTGATTAACCAACATTGCATCTCTGCCCATAATTACAGGTGGCCCTTTTCGTAATTCTTGCAAGCGGCGGAACGCTTTTGTTGCTCTGTGGCTTATTTCGATGGCTTCTTTTAGATTTTTACGTGTAATCTTATTTCCTGTAAACTGTTCGATTCGAGTTTTCATCTGTTTTATTTCGTCATTCCAGAAGCGAAGTGACTGAGTTGAATCTTTAATTCGAGGTACGTTCATTCCCCAAATGGTTTTGTAATCGCTTAAAATTTCGCCGAGTTTGGTCATGCCGTCACAAGTAAGAACACTAATAAGTGCATCGCTTTGTTCAAGGAAAGGCGAGAGCTCTATCATTTTTGCACCGATTGTTGAACGGATGACTGGGCAAACCTCAACGGGTACAACTCTGTCTCCTAACTTAGAAGTGTCATACCAGCCTGAGTTTACCCTGACTGGAATGGCGCCGGATGCTAAAATTAACTCTGTTGGAGCAAACAGACACATGTAACCGATAACTTTCTTGCCCTTTTCTTTCTCAGCCTGAATCTCCTCTTGTCGTTTGCCAAACAAGTTTGAGATTTCATCAAAATATTTCATAGTTTCGGGTCTTTTGGGGTCAGCTTTTTTCATGCGTTCAATGTTTTCAGCCATTACCTTTTGCGAAGCAGCTTTCATTGTGGTTTTGAGTTCATCGATTTCTTTTCTTGTTACTTCAGGCATGTATTTTTTTCCAACAGTTTCATTCATTTCTATGTTCCTCACTTACTCGTTGTTTGTTTCAACCAGTTTCTTGACTTAAACAATGTCTTGTTACCCATCTTAACCTTTAAGGTTCCTTCATATGGACACATTTCCACGCAGCGTGCGCAGACCATGCATTGGGAGGTCTGTATTTTTCCGCCCTTCTGCTCATACACTTCGTTAACTTGTACGGGGCAGACTCTTTTGCAGACTCCGCATTTAGTGCATTTTTCCTCATCTTTTTCGATGTGAAGCAGGGGAGCCCATTTTAACCCCTTAAACCTGTTCACAACTCCCAACGATACGCCGGTCGGGCAGAAACGGCACCAGACACGCCTAATTAGAAATGAACCTATCAACGTCAATCCAACAAAGATAATTGCTACGACCTGTCCGATGTTTGTGCCTAAATAGGTGATGAAATCCAGAGCATAAGGATATGTCAGGTTTACTTGGCCCAAGATAACCTGTCCTTTCCAAGGCACTATAAAAGGAATTAGCGGGTCAAGTAGTATGCTGTAAGGGCGGAAATGACCTGCCAAGAGTTGAGCCATTAAAGGTGAAACCATGATCGGCTGGGGATCTAAAAGCCACAAAACTATCGGCAACAACAAAAAAAACATCAATATGACATATCGTGATTGGTGGAGGATCTTGTTTAGTTTGTCGGGTATGATTCGGTGACGTATTTTTAAGGCTTTTCTAAGGAGGCTTTCCAAGTCCATTATGAATGCGAAGGGGCATAGCCAGCCGCAGAAAAACCTGCCTAAAAAAATGGTCATCGATAAAATAATAATTAACACATAGACAAACTGAATCGATGGTAATCCTCCGGTTATAGGCGGAATTGTATAAGAAAGGACGTAGAATATAGCGGCAACGGCAATGGCTTGGACAACAAACCTCAGAAAAGTTACCCGTGTGGCCATATTCTTCTTCCAAATTAAAACGGTGAGTACCCCAGCTACTCCTAATCCCCCGAGCACTGTTAGCCGCAATAGGTCTCCAATTATTTCTCCAGCCATATTTTACACGTCAAGGTATTTGAGTTAATGAACTCACCATCGTGATTATTCCAAGAACAATAAGTGCGGATCCACCTGCTATCGAAATCCATTTCCGAAAAAGTGGCGCTTTATTCAAAAGCCATCCTGTGACTCCGCCCAATAATAGAATTGGTGAGAGCGCTGTTCCTAACCCGAATAGCACAGCTATTCCAACGCTGCCAAGCGGATTAGCGAAAGGCAATGAATAAATCAAAAGTGCAATTAATGGTGGACACACGATTAATCCTCTGGTTAAACCAAGTGAGAAAGCACCAACATCAAAACCGAATCTGCCTATTTTGTGTGCAGTAACCATGTTTTTTGTGTCTTGGGTTTTGCAGTCGCAGGGTTTTCTGGCTTTAAGAAAAATGCTAATTCCTATAACTATTGTCACTATTCCGAATGCAAGCGATGAGTAAATTTGAAATGGTGCAATGGTTGCTTCAGAAATAAATAGCCTAAACAAACCGCTGAACAACCCTATAAGACCACCAATCAACGCATAGGCCAAAACTCTTCCAGAATTGAAAATCAACGTCAGTTTGACACCTCTTTCTGAAACCAGCGCCGACCCCTGCAATATAACTTGTAACAACAGGAAGACATGATGCCGTGCAAACTGCAAATCCATACAGCAAGCCGCCTGCAAACGCTCCAAGATATGGATTGGGGATTTCAGGGATTAACGACATGCATGAGGTCTCGTGGAAGGTTTATAGAGCAAATAACAATATTATTCCATTTAAATCTTACACAATTTTTGCTTGAGCAATTTTTAAAGGTTTTTTTATCAGACTCTTAAGAAATTTGGGGTTATGGCATAGTTATTACTCGTGTGTTGTACTCTTGGATATACGCTAGGTGTGCTGTATCATATGGGTAGCTTTCTGAGTTTGTATACGGGAATCCGCTCATATTCATAAATGGCATTGGATTTACGGTGAAATCAAATCCGTAACCCCAATTTCCCAATGGATCTTTAAACCAGCAGGCTACGACAAAGAAGTAGTCACGTTCTAATCCCTGTGCAACCGGTGCGAGGTCAGAGGTTGAAAATTGAATATTAACTTGGTCGCCTTGTCTACCTATTACATACATATCGTCGGCATTTTGCATCAGAGGCGTTACATCCCCGTATCGGGTAAATTCTCCTGTAGCGTTGGATTGAGTGTCCCACATTTGACTAAGGGTTGCTGAAGAAGGTGCAAGTTTCTGTATTGTTATGTTTTGTTGTTGGGTTGTGTCGATTCCAATATAATCGTAAGTAACGTTCCAGAAATTTGTGAATCTAACTTGATAATCATTTGCATTTGCGGGAAACAGACCTGTTAAGTCTACTGTGAAGGTTCTAGCATTGTAATCTGATGGTATTGGAATTTGTTTATCTTGTGAAACACGTATCCAGTTGCCATTCAAATCTTTAACTTCCATGAAAGGAGCAGGCATTATTTCAGTTCCGTCTTGTACAAGTCCTTGAGCTGCCGCATCTTTGAAGCTTTGTACCCAAGCGTAATATGGATCTGCTGGACCCCAATCTACCATTCCCGTAATTACAAGCTTTAACTCCTGTGCAGCGGACAAATTACCTAAATCTAAAGTCAATTGGTTCATGGTAATATTGCTCCAAGATGAACTTTGGTCTCCATTGATGCCTGGGGTATATACTCCATCTTTCTGAAGGATTTGAGATAAAACATTTTTACCTTGTTCGTTGAAGGCGTTAACAGGCGAAAGGAATGTACCATTAGTTACAGTATAAATTTGACCTGTTGACCCTTTGTTGAGGTAGTTAGTCATCGATGTGTAAACATCTGTTCCAATAGGGTGGTCGACAACTAACATATAGGTTGAATCTAGATAGAAGAGTTCATCCCATTGTTGAGCGAGAGCAACATCATAATAACCGTTTTTAGTTGTAAGTAGATTTTTATCTAGTTTTACATAGTCCCATGGGTTTCCGCCACCAAAAACTATTGTTCCATCGGAGTCAATGTGGCTGATATATCCTAGCCAACCTGGGTTTGAAACGTCAGTAACGTACGAATATCCAGTTCCATTCCATATATAAAGAGAGGGACAAGATGCATACCCACTGATTAAGGTGTAAGTGACAACTAATATCAGGCGCTCGTTTAATGTGAACGTTCTTGATGGAGTTTTCACGCCATCGCTCCAATACGTAAATCCCAACACTCCTGTCCCAACACTGAATGGGTCCGGAACAGAAATGCTATATTCTCCAATTGGTAACACCGCTTGGTAAACGGTCTTTTGATTTTCTCCATTTAACGTAAACGGAAGAGGAGTAGAACCACCTCCTGAACGATTAATAATAAGTGTATGGTAACCTGTCTTCACGACGAAAAAGGAGCCCTTTAGTGTGTTAAGATTAACTATGTGTTTACCTTCTGCGGCTGAAGATGCGTTAACAGTAAATTGAACGATTTGATTTGCTCCTGCTTCTAGAGTAATAACTTGTGTGCCAACAACTGTATCATCGATCATAATTTTCACAGTTAGCTTGTCTATTTGACCTGAAGGGTTAACAGCATTTGCAGTGATAGTGACGTTTTCATTAGCCCAAACTTCATACGGATTACTTATGAGATTAGACAATAAAATTTTGCTTGATTCTGGAGGAGCAAGTTTAATGATCAAAAAAGCTGTTAAATCGCCAACTTTAACAGTGTAATTTCCCTCAACAGTTTCAATATAAGTAAACTCCACGACTTCAGTTGAATTAGCTGCAAGGGTAACATTGGTTGTGTCTTTGATGACATTATTAATTTCAAGATTTACCGTTTGGTTGCCTTCCAAATCGCCGATGTTTGTTAAATTAACTGAAATTTGAACTGCATCACCTGTGAATGCTTCAAGCGGATTGATGGTTAAATCTGTTAGAGTAAACGCGGCTGGTTTAACTGCGCCTGTTATGACCCCTTGATTTTGAAAATAAAAATAAACTCCTGCGGCTACGCCTACAATCATTAAGTCAATTATTAAAATTGCTTTAAGTTTAACTACCGCTGATCGAGAAGGCATTTTCCCGTGAACACTCCAAATTTTACTAATCTAATAGAAAATGTTGAGCAATAAAGGTTTACTTTCAAATAGCTTTCTGAAAAAATATTTTAAGTCGAGCAGTTTTGCGATTAACTTGGTTTCTAATCATGAATAAAGCAGTATTTTCTTTTAAAGAAATCAGAGATGCTTGTTGTTGTGTAGACACAACCACATAATTAAATATAGAAATATTTGGTTAAATTGAAACAAGCAAGCATGCTTTATATTGGAGATAAAATAAAATGATAAAATCTAAAAAAATTTTTGTTTTGACTTTGCTATTGACATTGCTAGTTTTAGCAGTTGTAAATGCAAGTGTTAATGCTCAAGGACAAGCTACTGTCATTGTTCTAGATTCAATTGGAGGAACTACTGACCCTGCTGCAGGAACCACTACTTATGCTGATGGAGACATCTTTAACATTAACTGCAACAGCTGATGCTGACTTCATTTTCGTAAACTGGATTCTTGATACTGCTGATGGATCCAACGTTGCCACAGATAATCCACTAACATTCCCAGTTTCCGGAGGAAGTACTTACACTGTGCAAGCGAATTTCCAGCCTGTTCTGCCAGCCCCTGGTCGCGTATTACCAGCTGACATGTCAACTGCAGCCATTGTAGTTGTGGTAGATGCTTCAGGAGGTACAGTTAGTCCAGCGCCAGGAACTTACGCTTTAGCCGCTGCTGAAAATCTTATGTTGACAGCAACACCCGCAAGCGGTTGGACATTCTCACATTGGGTTATAGAAGGACCAAACCTAAGTCACGGCGGATACCCATACACTGCAACACCCACAGAAAACCCATACAATGTCAACCACGGATATGGAAATATGTTCAGCTACCAAGCAGTATTTACCCCAGAAGGATCAACTGAACCAACACCAACAATACCAGAGTTTTCAAGTGTAGCTGCAATTGGCGTAGCTTTAGTTGTAGTCGCGGCAGCATTGGGAACGATCACATACCGTCGCAAAAAATAAACAATAAATAAATCATTATCCTTTTTTATTTTTTTTGTTTTGATCAACTTAATTAGTAATTCTATTAGTAAGTATGAATTCTATTTTAATCGATTGATTTCTTATTAAAAATTTATGAACACCATAGCAATCCCGCTTTTATTAATTCGCAATCATTGGTCTTTTTGTTTTTAGGGGCATTCTGGTTCAATATGAACTGTAACTACCGCATTTGTAAAATGTTCCTTTGTTTCCTTTTCAACCTGCGATGCTATTTTATGAGCATCCTTAATCTGCACTTGTTTAGTGAAACAACAATCTATGTTGATGTAACGTTTACCTTCAGCAACGTAAGTTAACACTCGTTTAATGCGAAGGTCACCCGCAATGCCATTAGCAACTTGATTAACGACTTTTCTTAGTTCGACTTCATTGACTTCGTTGGCAGGAATTGCAACCCCCGCAGGTTCAACATGTACTGTAACGTTTTCAAGCGACTTAATTTCAGTTTTCATTCCTCGTTCAATGGATTCAGCTATTTTATGTGCTTCTTCAACCGATAGTTCAGGATTAACATACACATGTAAAGTAATGTACAGCTTACCAGCCACATATATAGTGGAAATTTCATGTACCTCTTTCACCCCCTCAACTGTAGCTAATTTTTCGACTAACTGATCCATTTTGCGTTCTTTGTCTGAAGGTTCAATGTGAATGGTTGAGTCAACGTTTCCGAAGCCATCTTTTAGGCAACTTTCAATTTTTGTTGCTAAAGAATGTGCATCCTGCAAACTCATTATGATTGGAACTTGAACGGATGCTTCAACGAAAACTTTTGAGCTTACTTTTCGAACTTTTAGGTTCTCGGTTTTAACAACACCATCGCATGAAATAATGATCTTTCTTGTTTTTTCCAAGAGTTCTTTTGAAGCAGTGTCGCTTAGTTCCATCACGCTAAACTTTACAAGTTTTATGCTCAAATATGTAAGCATAACTCCAAGGAAAATGGATGCAAATGCATCTCCACCTGTAAATCCCAAAATAGCTAAGCCAAAACCTAAAAGAGCAATCAGAGTTGAACTTAAATCTGAAATAGCATCGTAAAAACCTGCTTTCATGGATGTACTTTGAACGTGTTGAAACTTTTTGAAAACGGTTACTCTTAGGGAGGCGATGAAAAGAGCGTAGCCTATTGCTATGAAACCTGCGTATTCAATTGCTGGATTAAGTTGGGGGGGATTTATAAGGCGCATTGCGGCTTCATAGAATATTAGGAATGCGACAGAAATTAGCACTATGCCGCCGATTAATCCTCCGATTGTCTCGAACTTTTCGTGTCCGTATGTGTGCTCTTCATCTGGAGGTTTCAATGCAGCACGTACAGCAAAAAACAACATGACACTAGAAACACCATCCAAAAGTGCATGCAAGCCATCACTCATTATCGCTAAACTGTTAATAAGTAAACCTAATGTAACCTCAATTATTACTACACTAAAGATTGCAAAAATTGAAATCGTCAATGCCTTAAGCTTAGTTTTTCCTTCGATATTGCTTTGCATTTTTATTAATCTATTTATCCTCCTGACAAGGGCGATTTAAGAATTGCGGGATATAATAGCCGATTTTCGTTTCAAGGGAAAGTTTTCGATTTCACTTTAATTTAAATAATTCTTAGTTGATTTTCCATAACCAATGAAGCGCTTAATTCTTTTCCGAGGAGATTCAACGATTTTAAGAGGCAACTTTCTGCTCATTACAGTTAGCTGGATTATCTTATTTGCTGCACAACCTATTCCAGATACATTCGCAAGCCTTTTTTATCTTAATTTAGGCGCCGACAATTTTCTACTATCAATCATAGGTTTCGCAGGGTCCATCGCTGTTGCCTTTGTCCAGTTTCCCGGTGGATATTTGGCAGATAAACATGGCAGAAGATGGCTCATAGTCTCAATGACTTTTGGGTTAGCTATTGGAAGTTTATTCTTCGTTTTTGCTCCCTCATGGCATTTCATTCTAATTGGACTACTTATTCAAAATTTTTGTTCTATTTACGGTCCAGCTTTAATGTCAATGGTTATTGATTCGTTACCGCCTGAAAACCGCGGTTCAGGTTTTAGTTTCCAATCAGTAATTACAACACTTGTTTTATTGCCTGCCCCATTAATAGCACAATATTTGGTTACAACTTTTAATTTCGATTTGGGCATGCGCATTGGTTACACTATAGTTACTATAGCGTATTTTTCAATTGCTATCTTAAGATTAAGATTGAAGGAAACCTTGCCCTCATTGGAGAAAAGTGAAAAACCCAGTTTAATCAATGTTCTTCGTCTCTATCCTAAATCAGTAAAAGAAGGAATTAATGTTTGGCGCAAAGTTCCAACATCAGCCTTTAACCTTTTTTTGGCCATTATCATAATTAACGGATTGGTGGTTAGTTGTCAAACTTATTTTGTGGTCTATGCAACTTCAGTTCTTAAAATTTCGATAGGGCAATGGGCAATTGTTGTAGCCTTCAGATATCTAAGCATCGCTGTTCCTGGAATAATTGCTGGGTTCAGTATGGATGTTATGGGGCGAAAAAAATTTCTGATTTTGGGTTATTTGTTATATGTGCCAGGGATGCTTCTTTTTTTGAACGCAGATTTCAACATGCTTCTTCTAGCATTTTTCTTCTTTGGCCTTGGGAATTTGCTTCAACTAAATAGCTACCAAGTTTTGATGGGTGATTTAGTTCCACGAGGTTTAAGAGGAACTGTGATGGGATGTATGCAGTTTTTTATGTTCATAATGCAAGCGGTCTTGCAAATCATTGTAGGTTTACTTTACGCTTTTGTTTCTCCTTCGCTTCCCTTTCTTATCTTAGCGGTGGCGGCGGTTCCTCTATCCATTTTTGTCTATTGGAAAGTTTACGAGCCAAGCATTAAAGAAAAATAAAAGAAAGCTATTGTGATTTAAACTGCAGGCATACACTTTTCATTATTTATCTGCTTAGGAACAGACGTTTGAAACACTTGGGTTATGTCAGTTGGGTTGACTATACTTGCCTTTGGGTGCGTCCATGTCAGTTGGAAGTTTTCTCTGTACGTAGCAACAATGTTTTGGTCGTTTGTCCATAATAAGCATGGAAATCCATTTTCGGTTTTTTGCTGAGTTGAAATCCACACTTCTTTATTGTCTATGACTTGGTAGTTTTTGCAAACGCTATTATTTATAAACTTAACTTTTAATTGTCCACTGCCAGGCGCTATCTTTTCAACAATCTGCTTTACTTCTTCTTTGTCTTCAGTTGTGACTATGATTAGTTCTAGTCTTGCATTGTGGTCAGCGATAAGCTGCAGAAATTCGCGGAAATAATGCAACGCAGGTTTTGTTATGTGTTCCATGCTGACGACTATCTTGAAATCTTTTTTGGACTTCTTAAAAATTAAGCGTCCTCGATTTTTTATCGCTTCGTCACTAGTCAAAAGGGTAAATCTTGCTTCTTCTTTGATCTCCGGTTGCATTTGAATTGCTGTTACCATTTCCTTGAGGTTGTTTTCCAATTGAGAAATTCTTTCATTAGCTTTGTTTTTTTCTTTTGAAATAAGGGTTTCCAAGGCTTTTTCTATTGGAATAGCTTCAATCATGAAGGGTTTGTCAATAGTTTTTGTGATTAAACCCATTTTTTCAAGTTTAGGCAACAGTTTATAGATGTCTTGTCGATGTAGCTGTGTACCTCTTGAGATTCTTCCAACCCGAGTTTTCCCGGATTGCACGATACTTAAATACACTTTTGCTTGGTTGACCGTGAAACCAAAACTTGCTAATTTAACAACTAAGTCTTCTTGCATTTGCCCCCCGTCCAATATTTACAAAATAACTGCCCATAACATATTTATTCTAAATCGAAATGCAAATAAGGGTTTCTATAATCCATCCCTAATTATTATTTTTCAATTAGCTCCAGAATTATTATTTTTCAATTAGCTCCAGAAACGTTAATTTTTTCTCGAAAAAAACTGCTTCAGACTACCTGGTCCCAGACGTAAATTAATCCAGAAGTTTTTATTGTCAATCGATAGGCATTTAGGTTGGAAATTTAGTATTAAATGGAAATGGTTGATACCCGATGGATTCGGTTAAAATAAACAAAATCTTGGAAGGCTGCTATACAGACCAGAAAGTTGCTGTTCGCGGTTGGGTCTACCGTAAACGTGAAGGAAAAGAACTCATTTTCATAGTTATACGTGATTCAACGGGTATAATCCAATGTACTATAAAGAAAACCAGCCAAAGTTGGGCCGAAGCACAAAAACTCACAATTGAATCCTCACTCATAATTGCAGGCATTGCAAAAGAAGATAAACGTGCTCCAGGCGGCTTTGAAATAGGTGTAGACACATTAAGCATAATTGGTTTAGCAGAAACTTTCCCAATATCGAAAGACAAAAGTGAAGAATTCATTCGTGACATGCGCCACCTTTGGCTACGAAGCAGAAAAATGAATTTAATCATGAAGGTTCGGTCAGAAGTTTTAGATGCTGCAAGAGAATATTTCAAAAGCCAAGAGTATACTGAAGTTTCTCCCCCGATGTTCATTTCAGCAGCGGTTGAAGGTGGCTCCACTCTATTTGGCTTAAAATATTTTGACCAAGACTTATTCTTAACTCAAAGCAGTCAACTTTACCTTGAAATATTAATTTACTCTTTGGAAAACGTTTACTGCATTGCACCATCTTTCCGAGCAGAGAAAAGCCGAACAATCAGGCATTTAACTGAATATTGGCACATTGAGGGTGAATGGCCTTTTGCTGACATGAATGATTTGATGAAGTTTGAAGAGAACTTGATGACATATGTTTGCCATGCAATTAGCAAAAAATGCCAAGAGGAATTCAAAGAGTTGGGCGCTGACATTGAGAAGCTAAAAGCTGTTCAAACTCCTTTTCCAAGAATAACTTACAAAGAAGCAATCGAGCGTCTCAGACCCAAAAACCCAGTTTTAGAGTGGGGTTCAGACCTAGGTTACGAAGACGAGAAGGTTTTAGCTGAAGACTTTGGCAAGCCATTTTTTGTTTACGATTACCCAACTGAAATCAAGGCATTCTACTGCAAAACATATAGTGATAACCCCGAAGTTGCAATGTCAGTGGACATGATGGTGCCAAGAATTGGCGAAATAAGCACAGGTGGTGCAAGAGAAGAAAACAAAAACATACTTACAGAACGCATGAAGGCTCAGGGTCTGAAGCCTGAAGATTACGAGTGGTACATTGACCTACGACGATACGGCACCGTGCCGCATGTTGGCTTCGGCATGGGTTTGGAGCGCTTGCTGATTTGGATGCTTGATTTAGATAACATCATCGATGCTATCCCATTCCCAAGAACAACACGCAGGTTCTATCCTTAACCCTTTTTTTCTATGAAAAAACTTTTTGCTCCCAACCATTCGAACCACTAATGACGACGTGAAAGCATTTTCTTTGTGAGGCCAAAAACCTCAAAAAAGGTCGATGTTTCTTCCAGAGCTCCATGTATAGTTAGAGTTGGCTTGAAAGAAAAAGAGTTTTTCATACCACTTCAATTAACGCTTGTGTTATAAATTTCTTTTATTAGTAACCTGTAAAGTACTCCCGCTTCAAATTTTCTTTTGGTAACCCCAAGTTTAATACGAGTTTTTCCATTGCTTCAACCATGGGCGGCGGTCCACAAGTATAAAACATGTTATCTTTGTAATCAGGGAGATTTTGTTTTACTATCTCAGCGTTAATTATGCCCGTTACTCCTTTCCATTGTTCCGTAGGTTCGTTAACCATTAAAACGAGCCGCAGATTCATGTTTTTCTCCGCTAACGCCTCAAGTTCTTTTTGGAATGTCAAGTCTTTTTCTGTTCGGCATCCATAAAATAGCGTAATTTTACTGTTCAAAGCTTTGTCTGTGGCGTTTTTGCAAATGCTCATAAAAGGAGTTATTCCGATACCTCCTCCTAGCAAAGTGATTTTTGGGTATTCCCCCTCAAATGTGAATTGCCCGTATGGCGCATCCATTCTTGCCCAATCGCCGACTTTTGCCGATTTTAAAGCCTGAGAATATTCGTGGTCGGTGAATTTTTTGGTGAATTCTATGTGGTCTTTTTCTGTTGGGCTGCTGCTGAAGCTGAAGTGCTTGCTTAATTCTTTCTCGCCTTTTTTTAAGGTTACGAACAGGAATTGCCCTGGTTTATACTTCAGGTCGACAGGTCTCGAGAACCTAAAACTTGTTACATCATGAGTACGCGGTATTATCTCTTGGAAATTTGTTTCGAATTTCATAAAAGCACCTATTGGGCACAGCTCTACTAGTGAGTTTTAATACATTAGAACTTTTTGGATTTAATCGGTTAATTTTATAATTTAAGGTTTTAATGAATTGAAACAGCAAGGCTGACCTACCTCTATAGGTTCTGGGCACATTTTCTATTAATATAATATCAGTGTATGATGAAGGAAAATAAAAAAGCTAAACTGAAAAATGCTATATTCGAACTGGCACTGTTAAAAACTAATATATCTTGAGTGTGCACTAAAAATATCTTACAAAGCAAGGACTTGCCGATGAGTGAGCTTCATAAACCAACTTATATTTACAGAATTTCCACCTATGTGAAAAGCCATGAGTTATCATTGGCTCTTTTTTTAGCAGCTTATGGAGCATTCTATTTGTCATCTGTTATACTTAGTCGTTGGGTTATAGCTGACTGGGGCAAAGACATAACCAGTTATCCTCCATCAATGGTTAACACATTGTTACCCCGCAGTTTTATCAATCCGATATTTTTTGTCACAAGTTTCCCAGCGTTGCTCATCGGAGCGGTAATGCTTTGCTCTTACAGCATACATGGAATAAACCCAAAAGCATCCGCCCATAAGCAATACGTTGCGATACTGTTAACTGCCTTTGGGTTTACATACCAAGTTATCGGGGCTTGGCCAATGCAGCAATCTAAAGATTTTCCATGGCAATGGCAAAAACAAATCGCAATAAACGGTCCAGTTTTCACATGGACTCTCTACCTGTTAAGTCTAGTAGTTTTTTTAATCGGAGTCCTTTCACTTTACAAGCATAGTCAAATTTATAAACAAAAACATTCAGGCGGGGAAGATAACAATGGCGAATCAATGGCATAGCAAATCATCTGCAGACGCATTGAGCGAATTAAACGTAACCATAAATGGATTAACTACTCAGCAAGCACAAGAACGCCTAACCCATTAGCCAACTGAAGTTTTCTCGAAAAGCGTTTAAGCTTGCGGTTGGATAATTAGTAACCGCATCAAATAAAATTTGAGGAACCAAAATGCATGTGCTACAAGTCTATAACCATTCCCCCGAAAGTTGCCCCATAGGCGTCCCAAAAAACCTTCAGATAATGATGAATTGGCTAAAAAACGTCGATGCCTTAGCCGCAAAACACGGCATCAAAGTTGCGGGGATTTGGACTGACCGCTGGGGACACACCACTTGGGCCGTTTACGATACGCCAAGCATGGAGGATTTTGAAAAGTTTGAGCAGGAACCCGAAAACCTCCAGAAAATCACGTTCACAGACGTTGAAACCCGCACAGTCAGCGTCCCCAGCCAGACCTTGGCGTTTTTCGAGAAAATCAAGAAGGGACAATAACTCAATTTTTCTTTTTTCAATTAAAAATTTTGTAAGAAATTAAAAAATGGGTAACTAGTGTTTGGCACCAGTTTTTTATATATGTTTTTTGGCGCTGACTTGATAAGCAAACGCTAAGCCCACTGAAACCGCGCACATAACCGCTGCCGGAATGAACGCGAATAGGAAGCTTAAGCCAGCATCCTGCACCATGCCTGCCAGAATCGGTCCAACAATGCCGCCGATTCCGTAGGCGGTGAAGAGGAAACCATAGTTTAAAGCGAGGTTTTCAGCTCCAAACGAGTCTGCGCAGCTAACGGGGAACAACGCAAAGTTTCCGCCAAAGTTGAAGCCTATAAGGGCCGCGACGACGTAGAACATGATTGGGTTTGAGGTGGTGTAGAAGAACGCTGTCATCATGACTGCTTGGAACGCGAACATGGCTATGAGTGATTTGCCTCGTCCAAACCTGTCTGAAACCTGTCCCCAGATGATTCTGCCTGCGCCGTTAAAAATGGGCAAGCAAACTGCTGCTCCGATAACCGCGAAGTCTGCGGCTTCAGTTACGCTAAAACCGTTCGCCGCAAACCCGTCAGTGGGGCTTTTGGCGAAGTTCTGAACGTTTCCTATAACCATCAAGCCTGCGAGTGCGCCGATAAGGAACATCATCCAAAGCAAATAGAAGTTCTTTGACTTCAACATCTGTTTGGGTTTGCATGAGCTGACTATGGTTTTTCCTGCTTTGGGTTGAGGTGGACTCCATCCTTTTGGTTTCCATCCTGCGGGCGGGTTTCTCATAAGCAATGAACCAATGGTAACAAGCACAAGGAAGGCAACTCCATAGATTAGGAAAGCGGCGTCAACATTTGAAATCGTATAAGCGAATTGCCCAGTTTGTTTGCTGATTAAGCCTGCGAATCCCAGAACGCTTGGGGGGTTGGCGATGAGGATCCAAATGAATGCGCCAAAACCAAAGCCTGCCACTGCAAGCCCGCTTACCAATCCTTTCTTGTCAGGGAACCACTTAACTGCCGTCGCAATCGGAACCACATATGCAAGTCCGATTCCAGCGCCTCCAACGACACCCAAAAACAACAATTTTCCGATGAAGCTTGCGCCAACAAAAGACGCAAGAATATAACCTAAGCCTAGAAGGATGCCGCCGCTTAAGGCAACTTTCATGGGACCCAGCTTGGCCTGCAGTCGCCCACCGATGATGGTAAAGATTGCAAAGACAAGTAAGCCGACGCTGAAGATTACCTGAGTTTCTGTTTTTGTAAAGCTGAATTCGCTTGGCGCGGTCGTTGAACCCTGCAATGGACCGGTAAATGCAGACCACGCATAGATCGCTCCTAAAGCCAACTGAATCAAGATACCGCCAACAACAATAACCCAGCGATTCATAACTTTTGAATTTGAATTAACCTCGTTAACTGTTGCCAATTTAAATCCCCTTTTCCCAAACAGTTAGCCTACCTGATTAAAACCCTTTCGCTTTCCAACATCTGCCCTTTAAAAATGACCCATAGATTGATTCAAGCTCTTTTATCCATAGAGTGCACAGTTGAAATCTGAAAACTCTAAGAAAAATTATTAAAACATGGTGCAGTGGTAACCTCAGGGAAAGATAAAATGAGTATTAAACTCGCTAATCCCGCACCCTTGGGACTCTTAGGCTTCGGACTAACAACGGTACTTCTAAACTTACATAACGCTGGAGTTTTTCCACTTGACACAATGATTCTGGCAATGGGTGTAGCTTTCGGCGGCTTAGCACAGATAATTGTTGGCATAATGGAATACAAGAAAGGCAACACATTTGGAACTGTTGCTTTCAGCGCTTACGGTTTCTTCTGGTGGTCACTAGTCCTTCTGCTTATTCTGCCAAAACTAACCTTCATATCGCCTGGATTCAGTGCACCAAACGACGCATCGATGGCAGCATACTTTTTCATGTGGGGCATATTCACTTTCGCAATGTTCTTTGGCACTCTAAAGGCAAACCGCGCAATACAATTCGTATTCATAAGTCTAGCAATATTGTTCTTTATGCTGACAATACGTGAACTACTCGGAAACCCAGCATGGTTCAACACAATCACCGGAATCGAAGGCGTCATATGCGGCGGAAGCGCAGTCTACCTTGGCCTTGCAGAAGTCTTAAACGAAGTAAACGCAAAAACAATACTGCCCATATGTCCTATCAAACAAAACTAATCTCCAATATTCTCTTTTTTACTTCATTAAAATTACGTAAAGTAACCGTTTGCATGATTGTTCAAAGATAACTAATTCTTAACATAAATATGTCAAAACTGTTATTTTCTTTTTTGTTTTTGCAAAAAACCACTGAAAAAACTTATATTCCCTAAGGTTAATTCTTCCCAGCATCTATAGGAATGAGAGCATATGTCAGAAGCTAGTTTACCTTTCAACGAAAGATATAGTCCAAGTATTGCAAAAGTTTCTAATGGAGACATACGCAGAGCAGAATGGGAAAAATCCATTAAGAACCCTCAAGAATTCTGGGCAGAAAAAGCAAAAGCAATCGACTGGTTCAAAGCTCCAACTAAAATTTTGGATGATTCGAACCCGCCGTTTTACAAATGGTTCCCTGATGGAGAACTCAACATTTGTTACAACGCAATTGACAGGCATGTGAAGACCAACCGCAAAAACAAGCTTGCCTACATTTGGGAAGGCGAGATGGGTGAAGTAAAAACTTACACTTATTACCAATTATACCGTGAAGTAAACAAAGTTGCAAAAGCACTAAAAGACTTCGGTGTCAAAAAAGGCGACCGCGTCGCAGTTTTCCTACCTGTAATCCCAGAGTTGCCAATTACGTTGCTTGCAACTGCAAGAATCGGAGGAGTCCACACAGTAGTATTTTCAGGATTCAGCGCTGAAGCATTAGCTGACAGAGTAAACGATTGCGGAGCAAAAGTTTTGGTTACAGCAGACGGCTCTTTTAGAAGAGGCAAACCTGTTGGAATCAAAGATAATGCTGATCGTGCAGCCCCACTTATGCCAAACATCGAGAAAGTTCTCGTTGTCAAACGCACTGGCCAACCCATTCAAATGAAAGAAGGCAGAGACGTCTGGTACCACGACGCATTGACAGCAGCAGGCGCAAACGCATACGTCGAACCCGAAAGCATGAAATCCACTGACCCACTGTTTGTCCTCTACACTTCAGGAACCACAGGCAAACCAAAAGGTGTACAACACGGCATTGGTGGATACTTAGTTTGGGCTTACTGGACACTTAAATGGGCATTCAACCCAACAGATGAAGACATTTACTGGTGCGTTGCAGACATAGGCTGGATCACTGGACACACATACAATGTTTATGCACCTCTAAGCTTAGGAATCACCGCGTTCCTCTTTGAAGGCACACCTGATTATCCAGGACAAGACCGCTGGTGGCAAATGATCGAGAATCACGGAGTAACCATACTCTACGGTACACCAACCGCAGTTCGAATGTTCATGAAGTTCGGCGAAGAACTTCCACTAAAACACGACCTCAGCTCACTACGCTTACTAGGCTCAGTTGGGGAAGCCATTAACCCCGAAGCATGGAAATGGTATTACCGAGTAATCGGCAAAGAAAAACTACCGATAATTGATACCTGGTGGCAAACAGAAACAGGTGGATTCATGATTTCTCCAACCGCAGGCTTAGAACTAACACCACTTAAACCAGGCAGCGCAACCCTACCTATGCCAGGAGTAAACATTGACATCTTTGACGACACAGGAAAACCACTTCCAGCAGAAAACAAAGGCTTCCTAGTTATCAAGTCTCCATGGCCAGGAATGTTGCAGACAGTTTGGAAAGACCCTGAACGATTCAAGCTAACATACTTCGGCAGATGGCCAGGAATCTACGTTACAGGCGACTACGCAATCCGGGACCCAGATGGATACTATTGGCTCCTTGGAAGAGCAGACGAAGTCCTCAAAGTAGCAGGACACCGCATCGGCACAGTGGAACTCGAAAGCGCATTAGTCTCTCACCCAGCAGTTTCAGAAGCAGCAGTCATGGGCAAAGAAGATGCAGTTAAAGGCGAAGTTCCAGTGGCATTCGTAGTACTGCGCAGCGGATTCACAGCCTCAGATGAACTCAGAGCTGAACTCACAAAACACGTGCGAACTACTATTGGTCCAATCGCAACTCCAGACGCCGTCATCATCGTAAACAAATTACCAAAGACGAGAAGCGGCAAAATCATGCGAAGACTCCTCAAAGCAGTCTTAACCGGTGCACCACTAGGCGACACATCAACCATTGAAGACGAAGGCTCAATAGAAGATATCAAAGCGACGTACGCAGAACTGCGAAAGCAACTTGAGAAAAAATAAAACCATAAACAATCTTTATTTTTCTTTTTTTAATTTTTTGTTTCTATTGTTGTGATAACTTAAAAATTATTTATAATTGCTATCTTAACAGGCTCCATCTTAAGAAAATGGGTAGTTACAAGCGGAATTTATGGCTCTTTGAAACATCTGTGCCAAGCTCTTTTGCCAATTGCTCCAAAAGCGTCTTCTGAGGCGCTGTAAGTTTTTCCGGAACTGAGACTCCAATGCGCACAAGCAAATCTCCTCTACCATAACCTCTGAATCTGGGCATCCCTTTTCCCCTCAGCGTTATGGTTTCGCCTGGCTGTGTTCCAGGATGGATCTTAATAGTTGTTGGTCCATCAAGGGTTGGTATCGAAATTTCTGCGCCGAGTGCAGCTTGTGGATAATTGATGAAAGCTATATGCCATAGGTCGTCTCCTTCCCTCATAAACTGCGGATTCTGTCTAACATGAACAACAACATAGAGGTCTCCTGGTTCGCCATCATTAGCTGCCATTT
Organism: Candidatus Bathyarchaeota archaeon; assembly: GCA_963831895.1. Lineage (GTDB taxonomy): Archaea > Thermoproteota > Bathyarchaeia > Bathyarchaeales > Bathycorpusculaceae > Bathycorpusculum. Next base: position 58,748 of record CAWHSD010000016.1, on the reverse strand, counting down.
CGCCCTCGCCCCGCAGCCTAAGTTGAGTCCCCTCATCTATGCCCATTGGCACCTTAACGGTGATTTTGCGTCGTCTTCGAACCAATCCTGAGCCACGACAGTTGGTGCATGGAGATTCTATTAATCTGCCTTTTCCCTTGCATAATGGGCAAACCGTTACTTGGACGTACATAGCGAAGCCTGCCTTGCGCATGTTCTGAATTTTGCCTTCGCCACCGCACCTTGGACAAATCTTAGCCGAAGACCCTGGATTTGCTCCTGACCCACCACATACTTCGCACCTTTCAGTCCTTGGAATTTCAATTTCTTTTTCAGTGCCTTTGGCGGCTTCTTCAAGAGAAATTTCAAGGTTATATGCAAGGTCTTGTCCTCGGTTGCGCTCTTCTCCAAAACCGCTAAAACCTCCACCGCCCCCAAATATGCTACGGAAAACATCTCCAAAGCCCATATCTCTGAAAACCGAGTCAAAGTCTGCTCCTCGGAAAATGTCTTCCTGCTTATATCTTTGGTCAAAACCTGAATGACCAAGCTGATCGTATTGTTGACGTTTTTGGTCGTCGCTAAGAACAGCATATGCTTCAGAGATTTCTTTGAATTTCTCTTCAGCGCCGGCTTCCTTGTTCCTGTCAGGATGAAACTGCATCGCTAACTTACGGTAAGAATCCTTGATTTCGTCTTTGGAAGCGCCTTTTTGTACGCCGAGAACCTCATAATAATCTCGTTTTTCAGCCATTGGTTTTACCGCTAAATTAAATTTTTATTAACGCCTTTTATAAGGATGCTCAAGTCTGCCATTTATATCATTTCCCCTGTTATCACCAATTTTTTGAGCTCGAAAGGTTTTTTGTACACTGAATTTAGGATCTATTTGGAATGTAATTTAGTTTTTTGATAAAATTGAAAGAAAAAGGAAAAGTTGAGTTTTATTTTACCTTATAGTCTTCGGAATCGACTACTTTTTCCTCGCCTGGACCTTGCTCTTCTGGTCCTGGTTCACCGCTTGGGGGCATCTCTGGACCCGCTCCTTGTGGACCTGCTTGTTGGCCGTCTGGCTGCTGTCCTTGTTGTTTAGCTGCTTCTGCTGCTGCTTGCTGGTAAACTTTGGTACCGACTTCCTGGAGAACCTTCTGTAGAGCGTCGGATTTTGCTTTGACTTGTACCATATCGTTGCTTGCTAACGCGTTCTTGACTTCATTAATTGCAGTGTCGATTTTCGCTGTCTCTTCAGTTGAGAGTTTTCCTGTAAGGTCAGTTTTGGTGCGTTCAGCTGTGTAGACCATGCTGTCGGCGTTGTTGCGAGTTTCGGCGTCTTCTTTAGTTTTTCTGTCTTGTTCTGCAAATTGTTCCGCATCTTTGATTAGTCTTTCTTTTTCTTCTTTGGATAATTTTGTGGATGCCGATATAGTAATTTTCGACTGTTTGCCTGTGGCTCGGTCTTTGGCGGTTACGTTTAGAATGCCGTTTGCATCTATGTCGAAGGTCACTTCTATTTGTGGCACCCCGCGTGGCGCTGGAGGCAAATCTACTAAATTGAATTCGCCCAGTGATACGTTGTTAGCTGCCATTGGCCGTTCGCCTTGAAGTACGTGGATGGTTACTGCGGTTTGGAAGTCTGCGGCTGTTGTGAAGACTTGGCTGCGTTTTGTGGGGATAGTGGTGTTTTTATCCATGACTTTTGTCATGACGCCGCCCATAGTCTCAAGTCCTAACGATAGGGGTGTAACGTCAAGTAGGAGCAGGTCGGTAACTTCGCCTGAGACGACTGCACCCTGGATGGCTGCGCCGATAGCAACGCTTTCCATTGGATCAATTCCGCGTTCAGGCGCTTTGCCCAAGATTTGCTCTACGAACCGCTGGACAAGGGGCATTCTGGTCATACCGCCAATTAGAATTATTTTGTCGATCCCTTGAGGCGTTAATTTTGAGTCTTCCAAGGCTTTTTCCAGTGTACGTTGGGTTTTTTGGACGACGGGTTGCGCTAAAGATTCCAGTTTTGTTCTGGTTAATGTTAATTTTAGGTGTTTTGGTCCTGATGCGTCTGCAGTTAGGAATGGTAAATCGATGTCAGTGCTCATTAAAGTTGAGAGTTCGATTTTTGCTTTTTCGGCAGCTTCTTTGAGTCGTGCCATTGCCATCTTATCGCCGCTAACTTCGATGCCTGTTTGGCGTTTGAACTCGCCTACGATGTAGTCCATAACTGCTTTGTCAACATCGGTTCCGCCCAACTGAGTGTCGCCGCTTGTACTGAGCACTTGGAAGACTCCTTTGCCAAAGTCCATCACAGTAACATCATGGGTTCCTCCGCCGAAGCTGAATACGAGGATCTTCATTTCCTGTTGTATTTTATCTATGCCGTATGCTAAGACATGCTGCGGTTGGTTCATTGATGATACGCATGACTTGGAACCCTGCGATTTCGCCTGCATCTTTTGTTGCTTGACGTTGATTGTCGTTAAAGTGTGCAGGAACCGTTATGACAGCTTTATTGATGGAACCTCCAAGATAGGTTTCGGCGTCTTTCTTTATTTTCTGCAGAATGAATGCTGAAATCTGCTGTGGACTGTATTCTTTTCCGTAAATGTTGACTTTGTAGTCTGTGCCCATTTTACGTTTTATTTCGAAAATGGTTCCTTCACTGTTTGTGGTTGCTTGGCGTTTTGCCGATTCTCCCACTAGAAGTTGCCCCTCTTTTGTGAAGGCAACAACTGATGGAAACATTTTTCCCGCCATGGTTGGGCCCTCAGCGCTTGGGATTACAGTGGAATGTCCGCCTTCATAGATGGCGGCTGCCGAATTGGTTGTTCCTAAATCGATACCTAATACTTTTTCATTTGTTTTTTGATTACTCATTATTTTTTTCCTCCGTTTGGTTACTTAGATTTTTATTATTTTTTGGTTTAACAGCTACCTTGACAATTGTTGGACGAATGACCTTTCCTTTCATAACATATCCTTTTCTTATTTCTTCAATTACTGTAGAATCCGTTACATCATCTCGCTCTACAATGGCAATAGCGTTATGACGACAGGGATCCAAAATTTTGCCTTCAGGATTATCTATTGGTGTTACTCCTTCTTGCTCAAGAACTTTCCTTAGCTTCTTTAAAGTCAATTCCACACCTTCTATCAAAGATTCAGTTGAAATTGAGATTTCACCGTTCTTAATTGCTAATTCCAGTTCATCAACAACATCTAACAGTTGAATTACTAAGCGTTCGTTGCCATAGTTCTTTATTTGCTCCGCTTCTCGGTCGTTGCGTTTCTTAAAGTTTTCGAAATCTGCCTGTAAATACTTTAGTCTGGTCAGGTAATCTTCGGAACGTCTCTTTTCGCAGTCAAGGCGTTCTTCAAAATTAACTGGCTGAGATTCTTGTTCGTCAACCATTTTGGATTATTCCTCTAGTTTTAATTCTATGAGATATATTTCTGCTTTTTTGTATCTGAATTGCTTGATTGATCAGCTGGTAAGGCAGGTGTCGGGGTTTGCTCGTTTGATGCTAGACCTGACTGTTCAACCAGTTTTCTGAAGATGATTTCGGTGACTTGATCTCCGATTGATTCTTCCTTGAGTTCAGAGCTGAATGCGTGCTTTTTGAAGGATTCTACGATCTCTTTTTTTTCTATGAAGGCGTTGGGGTTGTTGGTGTTGCTGTCGTTCCATGCTGCTGTCATTAGCTTGTGGCCTAGTTCTATGAATATGTTGACTAGTGTTGTGTAGTCTATGTCGAATGGTGAGTCTCCAGTTAGGAATCGTCCCTTTGTTAACAGAATTTTTTTGTCGTTTTCAGGGGTAACTGTTAAGCTTCTACGCATATATTCACCAGTGTTTAGGTGCATTATGCACCGCTTCACCTTTTGCATACGTGTGCCTGCCTGCTTATATGTTTTCTGCTTGAAAACCCGATATTGCAAAGAAATTAAACCTCATTTACAGAAAAACAATAGCCTATACTTGATCAAACCATGCTGTACACCAAGTAAGTTAATCAAGATGCCAAAATGCCCTCTACAACAAACCAAACGGAATAAACCCTTAGCCAACGACGTTAGTTGCATCTCAAGTGCAAGATTCATGGCAATTCTTTGCCCTACTCAAACAATGTAGTTATGGGTTTGATGCAGCAACAAGTCGAGCACTGTTGATTACGAACATGTTATTGTTGTAGTCGATGCGACAGTCGAAGAGGTAGGTTTGGTTTATTATTAGGCTGTCGTAGAGGGTTGCGTTGTTTGCAATGTAAAGTGTTTGACTATTGGCGAGGTTAACTGCATAATCTACAGTCGGCTTATTAGTAACTGGGGTTTTTGAAATAATCAATCCGCCCTGGGGATTGAGGCTATCAATCAGTACAATGTTATTGGTGTAGTCGATTCGGCAATCAAAAGTGTACGTTTGGTTTTCGTTTACTATTATACTGTCATATAGCGCAGATTTATTTTGAATATATAAAGTTCGGCCATCTGATAGGGTGATTGAATAATTTGCTATTGGTTTATCTGTAACTACTGTTTTTAAAGTTACTATGCCTCTTGTGATGTCTGGGATTTTCGCGTTGTTTATTGCATCTTGAGAAATGTAAATTATTGTTCCTAAGGTTGCGAGAGAAACTATTATGGCTATAATTATTACTATTTTGAATTCGTCCATACTAATTTCTCCATTGTCTAAACGGTAAACGTTTGATCAGTATTTAAAATTGGTGCCATCGCTAAAGTTTTTGTCCTTTGAATGTTTTCGTCTATTTAGGGTAAATATGTTGTGTGGAAAACTATTGTTTCAGCTGTTTCTTGATTGATTCCTGAGCTGTTTGTACCGCATCTGCCAATTTTTCAGGTCTTGTTCCCCCGCCTTGCGCAAAACTTGGTCTTCCTCCGCCTCCACCGCCGAAAATTGGTGCAGCTTCTTTAACTATACTTCCTGCATTGACACCTTTTTTTACGGCAATTTCTCCAGCCATAACCAGAAGCTTGCATGTTTTAGTGTCTGAGCCATAGAAGATTGCTACAGAGGCTTCATTATGTTTTATGATTTCACTTGCTGTTCTTAACATGCGATCGATTTCGGTTACTTCACCAAAGTCTCGTTTTATAATGGTTACTCCATCAGCTTCTACTATGTCTTCGTTGGTTTGTGTCTGTCCGATTGAACTTTCTTTTGAAGCAAGTTCTTTGGTTAAGCGACGTTTCTCTACGTTGGCTTCCTTGAGCTCTTTAATTACTTTCTCAGCGGTCTTGTCGAGATTGTCGATTGGAGCAGCTAATGCTTCAGAAACCTTCAACAATAAATCTTCTTGATTTTGCACAGTTTTAAGTGCTTTAAGTCCAATTGCGTAACCTAAACGTTCAACACCGTCTTGGACACGCTCTGTATAGACGATTTTTACGAATCCTACTTCGCCAGTGTGTCCTAAGTGGGTTCCAGCGCATGCTTCAACATCCCAATCACCGGTTTTAACAACGCGGATGTCTTTGCCTGGAACGGCACCTCCCTGGTAAAGCCTAAAACCGTAGCGTGATTCTGCTTCGTTGCGCGGAAGCCATGTGGTTTCAACTTTCATGTTGGAAGCGATTGCTTGGTTTGCAAGGTTTTCGATTTTATGGATTTCCTCTTGGCTAAGTCGGCGGTAGTGAGAGATGTCAAGTCTTGATGTTTCTAATCCTTTTTGGGTGCCTGATTGCCAAACGTGCTCGCCTAATACCCTTCTCGCGGCTCCGTTTATGAGGTGAGTGACTGTGTGAGCCTTCATGAGTGAGTATCTCCTATCCCAATCGAGTAATCCGCGAATCATGGTTCCTTCATTGAAAGTTGCTGGATCCTTGAGTTTGTGTACTATAACTTTGCCAATTTTCTGGGCATCAATGACTTCAACTTTTTTGTTATCGCTAATTAGCCAGCCCTGGTCAGTTGGTTGGCCTCCGCCTTCAGGATACAGGCAGGTCTTATCCAACACGACGTATGTGCCGTTGATTATTTTGAGAACTTTTGCGTTGAATTCTTTTTGGTAAACATCGTTGTAGTAAAGCATCTCGGTTGCGGGCAACTGCTCAGCTATCTTTGTCAGTGTCTGTTCGGCTTTTGCCTCTTCTTCCTCCACAGGTTTTGGAGCTTGCATGTGGCGATTAGCAATTAGTGCATAGAAATTTTCTGGGACTTCTACTTCCACGCCTTCTTTTTCAGCAGCTTGTTTGACAATTTCTGGGGGGAGGCCATGTGAATCATACAATTCAGTTAAAGTGTTCATTGGCATTTTGCCAGTACCTTTGGTTTTTAAATCAGCTGCAATTCGTTTAACCATGCCTTCGCCGCGTTTGAGAGTTTCAACGAACTTTTCCTCTTCTACCTTTAGCATTTCGACAATTTCGTTTTGCATTTCCTTAATTCGTGGAAAATCTTTTCCCCAATAATTCGCTTGCATGTCAATAATGTCATAGAGTTTAGATGGCTCCATTTTTAGGGTACGCATTAAACGGTAAACCCTTCGGAACAGAAGTCTTGCTAAGTATCCCTCTTGTATGTTAGATGGCACAACGCCTTCGCTGAGCATGAAACTCAATGTTTTGGTGTGGTCGGTTACTGCCCAAGTGTTCTCGATCGGAATGAGTTCTTTTTCGAGTGTCGCCATGTCGATGCCTGTTAGCTCTGAGACGCGTTTGCGAGCAACAAGTCTGTTTGCTCTTTTGTCAACGCTCACTAAACCTGAATACTTTGCTACTCTAGCCAAAAAATCATTGTCAATGTTGGTTATTCCAGCCATTGACATTACTTTGTCGAGTAAATTACCATAAATTGCTTGGAATAGGCTTGGCACTCCTTGGCTTATCCAAGTAAAACGGTCAATACCATAACCTGTATCTACTGTGCGGATAGGCAGCTCGACGAAGTCATCGCCAACAACTTTGTACTGCATAAAGACAAGTGTTCCCACTTCTAAGCCGCGGCAAATGCATTCTACATCTGGACCAGCATTCCCTCCACCAACCCAAACACCTTCTTTGTAGATTACTTCTTCAGATTTTATGCCAAGACATTCAGTCGCAAAACGGTGGTGAAACCGAACGGTGTCATCTTTCCAATAAATCTCTTTATCAGGATAATTGAAGGCATGTGCTCCACCCATTTCAAAGATAGTTAAGTGCCTGCCAAATGTAGGTCCTGTATTGGAAATATCTGTTAATCTGATGCAGGGTTGTGAAATTACTAGTGGATTTGCAGGTGGCGGTGCGGTCCCTTCAGTGACGTATGGTTGAAAATCGATTATGCTCGCGTGGGTTAAGTAAATATCTTTTCTCCAACGCGCTACAACGGGATAAGGTTTAATGCGTGTGTGACCGTTCTTTTCGAAGAACGAGAGAAACGCTTCCCTCATCTCAGGGAGACTAAATTTTTTGTTTGTAGCTGGATTGCCAAGAAAAGTGTAGCATCCGCACTCATCCGAGCCAGATTCACCGCATGTTTCCTGCTTAGCATCTTGAGTCCAATAGTATTCGCCGCATTTTGGACAAAGTTTCCTAACGAAACCTTCTTGTTTAAAGAATGGTAGCGCATAATCTGCTTCTGTAAACGTTTTAGTCACTGTTTTCAGGCACTCCACTTTACCGTGTTTTTGTTTGGTTGTGAAAGTGGTTTATGTTTTTCAGTGATTTAAATCATTTCAATTCTACTTAGGCGTTTTAGCTTTTTTGGCGTTTAAGCCCAAAAATTAAAGCAACTCAGAGCTAAGGAAAATACCATTCGCCAATCATTCCCGAACTTGAGGCACAGCGCTTTTCTTGTCCATAGCGCCTAAAAGGCTTAGTCAAATGACGTTGCGACCTTGTTGAAGTAAAATACAAGCACTCTTTGATGGGTCTAGTTAAAGCCAACGCACTCTTTTTTAAATCAACATATTTGATGCCGCATTTTTCACATCGAAAACCCTGATTTTTACCCATTGATTTCAAACGTTTGCTGCAATTGGGACAAAGTGGGTTTTCAAAGATTACTTTGGGCATAAGCTTAATGATATTGATTTTTTCAAGATTAATTGTCATTGGTTTGATTGCAGTTGCTTTGTGCACGGCACCATAGACTTCTATGCTGTCGCCAACAACTAGTTCTCTTGCGATTTTTCGCAGGTCACCTGTGGGTTCGTAAGCAGCGCAATCCACTTCAGCCGAATTATCCTTAATAGAGAAGATAACATGGCGAAGAGGAACAACCCTTGGATTTCGGGAAACAGTGCCTTTAACGATAATTGAGCTGTAAGGTTCAAGATCGCTTAACGCTCTGATAGGTTTTAAGTGGGCATCCGTGCCTTGGTTACTGCGGAAGATTACCCATCGCTCAACGGGTTCAATAGGCTTAACCATGTCAAAGGCTTTCTTTACTATTTCAGCTGATTCTCCTCTTATCCCAAACAGAATTGGGTCAGGTCCTCGAGGAGTAATAATTACTCTGCTTTTTTCAGAATCCACATTGTTGAAAGTGTACGGTGATGTTAACTTGTCCATCTCGAAAATTGATACTTCATCAACCTGTCTTTTCGTTCCTAAATTTTCGGGTGTTCTGTAAGCAATCAACTCGTATGTGTAGTCACCATCTAAGTTTTCCCCTATTGCTGCTAAAGCGCCAATTATGCCTCGACAAGTGTTAAACCCTGCGGCTTCAGCACCCAACTTTTTAATTAGCGTCATCGCTTCTTTGAGGGTTACGATAGATGTTTCGGTTTTCTTAGCGAAAGCACGCAGTTCAGCTGGGATTTCATTGTTTTTGAAGATAACTATTCCCGGATCAGTACCTCTCTCTTTGATGGAGGAGTGTGCTTCCCAAAGTTTAGTTGCTGCAATTTTTATTTGAGTTTCAAACTCAAGCGGATATGTGAACCGTACACATAATGCTCCGTTTCCCCTTGTTTTCCAGGGCACATTGGGATTGAGCCTAATCAAAGCTGGATAATCTAAAAATTTTACATTGAATTCTTCGAGTTTTTCAATTAAAACTGATGCTAAATAAGTGGTGCAGCCTCCTTTCGTTGAATCTGTATCATCTAACCCTATATGCATAGTCTGTTGTTCAGTCAATGGCGGCTGCTCTCTCCTAGCTAAAAAGAAGAAATGAGTTGGAATGTAAAAAGTATTCTTAGCCCGAAACACTTTTTGACCACGGGTTATTGAATTATTTGGTTTTCAAAAATAATTTGTTCTTAAATTTTATTTTGATTTTTTTCATTTATTATCATATTTAATTTCAAGTTTATTTTGTCGAGTTTTTCAATTCGGTTAGTTATAATGTGTTTGAGCTCATCTATGGTATGAGCTTTGACATTTACAATGATGTCGTAGACGGCCCATAAGTTATGGGCTTCTTTTGCGCCGTCAATTTTTTTGAGGGCTTGAGAACATGTTTTTCTGATCCGATTTTGGTGTTTACAAGGAATTAGGCTGTAGGCATTTTTGTTTCTATTTTTTGGTTGGGGTGGTTGGTCTTAGAGGTTTAGCGGTTCTTTATTGTTCGAGGGGAGACAAAAAGATTCATTGCTGGTCCAAACCTCTTCGTCCAACCGATTAAAAATTTTTGTGCATCTGCAGGCAGCGAGAGTTTTTGCTATTGTTTTGCTCTCTTTAAGGAGTTTTAGAGTTGTTTTCATTTTAGACTACCCTTTGACGCACAAGTGTCTTACATCTACTGAAAATAATTTAAAATTATGTTGTTGTAGCTAGACTGTTACAAACAAGATATATTTGGGAAAACTTGCTTTTTTAAAAGAAAGGGAAATAAGGTTTTATTTGTCTTCTACGACTATCATTGTAAGTGTTGAACGCACTTTGTCTAATCGTCGAATTCGCCATGTTACTATTTCTTTTAGTTTATCCATGGTGTCTGCTTTGACTCTTGCTACTATATCATAGACTCCGTAAACTGCTGAGGCTTCTTCTACGCCCTCAACTTTTTTTAGCTCTTTTAATACATCCGATTCGGAGCCTATTTCAGTATTTATTAATACAAACGCTGTAGGCATATCAATCCCTAATAATTACTTAGGAGCATTTTGCATTAAAATGTTTCCTTAGTGCTCTTTGGTTGTTTGTCTAATTATTTTTATCCCTGCCCACTGAAGGGCAAAGTAAGAGACAATTAGTCGGAACCATAAGTTGACAACTCTAGTAAGTAAAGCAACAGAGACCGCTACTGCGGGATCAATGTATAGAGCTGTAAACGTCAATGTCATAATTAATTCGGGAAGACCGAAAATGGTTACCCCGACTGTTTGTAGTGTTCCAGTTAAAGTAAAAACAATAAGCACAACATCGACGGGGACAGGTTGGCCCAAAGCGGCGAATGTTAGAAAAACAACTGATACTTCAAAAATGAAACCCAAAACCGCAAAAATAATTGGTTGAATCAGTTCTTTGGGTTTTCTCTTTAACTGTTCAATGCCCAAATGGAAGTTGCCTAGTAATTCTTCTGCTTTTGTCATGAAATTTTGTGGATTCCAATTTCGACGAACAAGCAAAACTATCTTTATTATCCAATTAACGAGTGATTTGGTTGATGTTGGCTTGAGACTTACATAGTAAACCACTCCTAAAGTTAGTATTGAAAGGGCCAAAACCAAAACAATTAGCAAGGTTGCTGAAATGGGCAGTGAATATTTCAAAAGTACAAGGGCTAATCCAGTGCTTAATGCCACAATGGTCAGAGTCATGGTAAAGATTTTTTGTCCGACTACTGAAGCTCCAATTTTCCCAGCTTGAGTGTGTGAATCTTTGGCTAGTAGGTATGTTTTTGAAACTTCTCCTGACCAGCCTAACTGGGGAACTGTGGCTTCAAAGAATAAGCCTACCCACGTGTATAGGAAGGCTTTGCGTTTGGTGATTTTAACTGATAAGTTATTGAGTAGTTGTTGCCAAACCAGAGAAGAGCAGATTGTGTATAGCAAATAAGCTATGAATGCGCCTGCATATATGGTGAGGTTTGTTTTTGAAAGTATATTGATGACTTGTGTTGGGTTAACAAAATAGTAAATGTATAAAACGAAAGCTATTAGCCCCAAAATTAATACTAAAAATACAGCGTTTATCCGGAAGGGTTTTTTCAGGGGGCTCATTAGTATTTCAAGACTTGTTAGATTTCTACGGCTCAACTATTAAGTGTTAATTAAATAAACATAGTTCTATTCACTTTTGCGAGCTTTCTTCTTTCTATAAAATACAATTATGATTCCTACTGCTACGAAGATAATTATTGCTGCAAAGATGATTGTGATGTTGCCCAAATTCTGGTCAAAGAATGTGTCGTTAGCCTTCAAATTAGCCGGAGTGACAAAATCGTCTATTAGTTTTCTGATTTGTAAATTCAAAGTTGAGTTAACGAGTTCTGTGGATTCGTTTGGGTATCTTGAATTTATGCTTAGAGATGATATTGCCTTAGACATTTGTAAATTCCATTCCAGCCGATTTAATTTCGTGCCTTTGATTTGGCGAACCTGCAAAAGTTACTGCATGACAAATCTGGGTGGCATGATAAATATTTGGCAAAACAAAGCTATGGTTTAGATAATATATATTTAAGAGAAGAAGAGTGCAAAATTTGCTTTCTTCTACCGTTAACCAGTTGCTTCTTGGATGCAAAAATCATTTCACATATGAATCTGGAAGTGCATACACAATCCAATCGCCCGTTTTGACACCTACAATAAATGCGCGAATACAGAAGAGATTGAATTAAAGATAGAACACCTAAAAATATTAGAACAAATAGTTTCTAACCAATTTCCTTTGACATCGATGTTAATTTTAATTGGTGACACTTAATTATAAAAAAGAAAAAACAGCAGTTTTCATGGTGGGGGCGGTTTATTCTTCCATCATAATTAGCGTTAAAGTTGATCTTACTCTGCTGAGAGCTCTTATTTTGCGTGTTACCATTTCTTTGAGTTTCTCCATTGAGTCTGCTTTAACCTTAGCAATTATGTCGTAAACTCCATATGAAAAGTATGCTTCCTCTACGCCCTCAATGTTTTTGAGTTCTTTGACAATATCTTCTTCTGCTCCTGATTCAACGTTTATTAATACAAAGGCTTGTGGCATTTGAAATCTCCAAGTACTTAGTACAGCACTTGTAATTAATATCTTATGTAGTAAAATCCTCTTTTGCCCGTGAAACCAAAAATTTTATGAGCTTGAAGCTTTATGAAATTATTCTAGGAGACAACCAGTTTGGTTTATTGTACAAGATGCGGAACCCTCAATCCCGATACTGCAGTAAATTGCTCCAACTGTGGCGCACCGCTTTCTGGACCTGAAAACAGACCATTCTCACGTTACGAAAGACGACAATATTACAAGGAGAATTACGGTTATCCACGAGAAGGAGGTGGAGTCGGGCTTCTCATAATAGGAATATTCATAATAGTAATTGGGTTAGCTGCCTTTGCAGGTTTTACAGCTTTCTGGAATTATTTCTGGCCGATAGTGTTAGTCTTAGTTGGTGTTTGGATTCTTGTGTTGGGGTTGCGGCACAACCGCAGAAACAGACAGCCCCCGCCTCCATAGACTATGCACTTAATATAATTCGAGAGTCAAATCGTATGTTTTAACAGTTCGACACACAAAAGAGTTATATTAATTCGCCATGAAAGGTGTAAGATATTGCTGGGAAATGCATGGTTAAGTACATTTTCGTAACAGGCGGTGTGCTGAGTTCAGTTGGCAAAGGCATCTTAACTTCCTCAATCGGCAAAATGCTTCAAGCAAGAGGATTAAAACCTACAGTTGTAAAAATTGATCCTTACGTTAACATTGATGCTGGAACAATGAATCCGTATATGCATGGCGAAGTCTTCGTAACTGACGACGGAGGCGAAACCGACTTGGATTTAGGTTGGTACGAACGTTTCTTGGACTTAAGCCTAAAACAAGAAAACAACTTAACCACAGGAACAATCTATCGATCTGTAATTGAAAAGGAACGACATGGCGATTTCTTGGGTCGTTGCGTCCAAATTGTTCCTCATATAACTAACGAAATTAAAAATCGCATAAGAAACGCTGCTAAAATGGTAAATGCTGACATAGTCTTAACAGAAGTTGGCGGTACCGTAGGCGACATTGAGGGTTTGCCGTTTCTGGAGGCGATTCGTCAAATGCGTGTTGAAGAAGGTTATGAGAATACCTTTTATGTTCATGTTGCCTTGGTGCCCGTTTTAGACGTTACCGGTGAAATGAAAACTAAGCCTCTTCAGCACAGCGTAAATGAATTGCGACGCATCGGTATCCAACCAGACACAATCGTAGCCCGAAGCCCCACAATGATTGACGCTGAGGCACTAAGAAAAATAGCTTTGTTTGGTACAATTCCTGAAAGTGCGGTCTTCTGCTCATACAATGCTGAAACGGTATATCAAGTTCCCCTTATCCTTGATAAACAGGGTATGGGCGATTTTATTTGTCAGCGTTTATGCTTCAAATGTGACGGTAAAGATTTCAATGAATGGCAAGTTTTTGTCGATGGTATGATTAATCCTGAAAATGAGGTAAAGATCGCTCTAGTAGGTAAGTATGCTGGATTATCAGACAGTTATGTTAGTATGACTGAAGCACTTCGTCATGGAGGGGCAGCGTGCAAAACAAAGGTTTGTATTTCTTATTTAGAGGCAGAAAAATTCGAACGTGAACCTCAATGTGTTAATGATTTAGCGAATTTTGACGGTGTTTTTGTTCCTTATGGATTTGGTCCAAGAGGTACAGAAGGAAAGATAGCGGCTGCTAGTTATGCACGAGAGAATGATATTCCTTTTCTTGGTATTTGTTACGGCTTTCAGTTGGCGGTTATTGAATTTGCTCGAAATGTTTGTGGATTGAAAGATGCTAATAGCACAGAAATCAACCCTGACTCGCCTTATCCAGTTATTGACTTAATGCCTGAGCAACGTGGAATAGAGATTAAAGGTGCAACGATGCGTTTGGGTTCTCATAAAATAGTTCTGCAAAAAGGCACTCTAGCTTATAGCATGTTTGGGCAAGAAGAAATCCATGAACGTCACCGACACCGCTTTGAAGTAAACCTCGACTATATCCATGTATTAAAGAATAATGGTTTGTGCTTCACTGGGAAGAGTGCTGACGGTAAAAGAATGGAAACCTTGGAGTTGCCCGATAAATATTTCTATTTTGCCTCCCAGTTCCATGGAGAATTCAAGAGTCGACCGGGAAGACCTTCGCCGGAATACGCCGGGTTTATCCAAGCGTGTGTAAACAAGAAGCTTGGCAAACCAAAAACCCCGATTTGTTAAAGAAAAATGATTCACTAGAAAAGGCTATAATGCTCAATTGATACTTGACCTTAAAGGAACGACTAAAAATGGAACCTACTGGAAAAAGAGATTCAAACGCTTACAGCAAGAAAATGACTGAAAGCAAAGATGAACTTACCGTATTACAAGAAGAGCTTAACAACTTAATTGTTCGATTTGTTTTGCGTGCTCTTCGCATATATCAATCCACAAGACCTGAGCCGTTGCGTGTCAACGAAATTGCGTTGCTTGTCCGAAATGAAATCAAAAATGTTTTGACGGATTTAAACGATCAAACAAACACTGATGGTATAGCAAAGCTTGCAAAAGAAGCTTGGGCAAAAGAAGCCAAACAATAATTTTTCTTTTTTCTTATTAAACTTCGAAGGATTTTCTGTAGTTAAACTTTAACTTATTGTATTATTAAAAAGATTATTGGGAAGAAAAAAAATTTGTGTGCTTGCTGAGTTATTTTCGGCGGCAGAATTCTTCCATTATCGACATTAATTTTGGAACTGCGTAGACTATAGCTCTATCATCTAGTAAGCCTACTAGGGCGCCTTGTTTGTCGACAACTGGTAAGTGTTTGATGTTCCAGTGTTTCATGAGTTTTGCAGCTTCTTCAACAGTTGCGTTTTCGTCAATGACTACTAATGGGTTTGTATAGACCATTCTTGCGATGACTGTTTTAAGTGGTACATTAGCTTCGACGGCTCTGATTAGGACGTCTTTTACTGTGATGATGCCGGTTGGTTTGCCGCTTTGGACGACGAGGATTGCGTCTTTGTCGAATTTGTTCATTATTGCAACTACTTCTTGCATTACTGTGTTGTTATTTACGACTTTAACGTCTTTTTGCATGATGTCTTTTACGACGACATTACTTGCCATTCAATTTTCACCTATAACGCTATGTGAGAAGCAGTTGTTGTTTATCAATTTTTTGTTTATTGCTCCATTAAAGTGCAATGCTTAAAGCCTTCTTTGATTTCTTTCATTTTAAGGCATAAGCTTTTGGGCAACAATGATTCGAAATTCAATCAACAGTTCTGTTCATCATTAGACAAAGCAAAAAGCTACGCTGAAGTCTGGAAAATCGTGAAGGAAACTGCTGAATTTGCTGTAGGTAAGCGAAGAGACAGTATGATGTTGTTTTTGGATGATTTACCCCTTCAACTTGGCGCCTACTACCCTGTTGGAACCAACAACATCGTCTTAAACCGAGCACTAGTAGAAATTGTAGAAGCATCCATGAGTGATAAGCCCACCGTTAATGCATTAATTTATAATCTCTTACTTCACGAATATCTTCATGCACTTGGCGATTTGTCTGAAACTGGCGTTAGGCGACAAGTTGTGGAAGTTGCAAAGAAAAGCTTCGGGGAACAACACATTGCCACTGTAATTGCTTGTAAGTCGCCTTGGGTTTTGCTTAAAGATATTCCGATTGGACCATTTAATGCACCAAAACGAGTGATGGAGATTGTTCGGGATTTTGAGAAAACAAGTAAATACATTGTTTAGGGTTTGTAGAAATTGGGTATACTAGATTTTGTATTTATTAGCTGGATTTATGGAAAACTTACGTGAATTTTGTTTCTTAAAACTCTAACTCCTAAAAGACTTGTTGCTCTCTGAGTCTGCTAATTATGGATTAGGCTGTTTAAATGGCTATAGTTCAAAGCTTAAATGATACATCCCCGTTTCAATTCCAAAAGAGGTAAAAGTGTTGGCTAACCAAAAAATATGCGATGGCGACTATGTCCTAATTTACTTAGACGCACGCAGGACTTACATGATTAAGATGCAGTCAGGGCAGACTTTCCATACGCACAAAGGCTACCTGAAACTTGACGAGATTATTGGCAAAGAATATGGGGAACCCATCAAAAGCAGTATGGGCATCTACTTCACTACCCTTAAACCAAGCTTAACCGATTATATCATGAAGTCCAGCCGCAACACTCAAATCATTTACCCCAAAGATGCGGCTTTAATTGTTATGTTCAGTGGCATCGGACCAGGAAGTCGAGTTATCGAATCCGGAACTGGAACTGGTTCGCTAACAATGGCTCTGGCACATTATGTTGGGTCTACAGGTAAAGTGTATACTTATGAACTTCGTAGCGAATTCCAAAAAAACGCCGCCAAAAATTTGGAGCGTGCAAAACTAATAAGCCATGTTGAAATGAAAAGTGGCGACGTCACATTAGGCTACGAAGAGCAGGATGTTGATGCTGTAATCTTGGATCTTGCAGTTCCATGGTTAGTTGTTCCACATGCCTATACAGCTCTTAAACCGTCAGGTGTTCTTGTTTCGTTTAGTCCAACAATCGATCAAGTTGTTAAAACCACTGAGGCACTTCGCGAGAATGGATTTGTGTTTATTGAGACAATTGAGTGTTTGATGCGTACTATGCAGGTTGAACGTGGAAAAACACGTCCTAATACTATGATGACAGGCCATACTGGTTATATTACTCATGCAAGAAAAATCATCATGCCTCCAGCCCAAGAAACCCCACAGATTCCTATACAGGAAGAAACCTTAGTGAAGGACGAGCTTCAACAAAACGATTTGTTAAAAGATTTAGTAGATTCTCAAGATGAAAATGTTGAAGAAATGGCAGCAGAAGAAACTGCCTAAACCTTATTTTTCATTTTTCGTTGTTTTGATTCAGGCATGGGCATGCTAAGTGACCAGACGGCTTGTTTTAGCTGTTCGCTCTTTTCTCCGCGTGTTAAGCCATAGTAAGCTCCTAGTATTTTGCCGAAGTATGGGATAAGAACTTGGTCGAAGGTCTTGTATACTAGTGGGTTTGCGAGGCGGTTTTCGAGGAATGTTGGCTTCCAGATTTTAACGTTGTATTCCCAGCATTTAATAAAGAAGTCCCATCTTGCTTTTGATAGTGAATCCATTTCAGCGCCTTTTTTGTTCATCAAGACACAATTTTCGAGTGGTACAAAGAAAAGTGGCACATAGAATGCGTTGAAATCTTTGAGTTTATCCATTAACTCCAGTGTTTGAAGCATATCTTCTTCTTTCTCATCAGGTAACCCAATAATCAAAGTTGCAAGCGGATACCAGTCGTTATCGTTTAAAATACCGAAAGCATTGGTAACTACATCCTGCCATTGTTCTGGCTTAAAGGGTAACATCTTTCCTGCCATGTATTTCTTCATGAGGCGTGGGCTGCCAGTCTCGACTCCTGTTTCAGCAGTAATAATTGGTTTTTTACCGAAAGAATACCAGCTTTTCTCAATAAGAATTTCTGCCAGTTGCTCAATCATCAAAGGATCATGCCAAACAGGAGCCAATGACATATGAGATGCTTGAATGCTTTTCACACCTGGAGAATCAGCCACGCTCTTAACCAGTTTAACAACAGCTTCTCTGTTGGGAATGAATTTTTTATCTGTTGTGCCATAAAGGAAAAGATCTTCCGTGATTAAAGTGACATGGTCACTGCCTTGCGACGTACTTAAAGCGACTTCTTGCATGATTTTTTCGAGAGGCACATCAACCTTATTTTGCATGGTAGGGGTACAGAATTGGCAGTTGCGACCGCATCCTTTAGAAATTTCAACTGCGCCATGAACTGCAACATTTTTTGTTAGAGGCATTTCCTGGTTGTAGTTCCAGTTGCTTAATGATTCATCAGCTTTCGCTATTCGAGGAATTGGTTCTCCACTTACAGCTTTTTTGAAAAGTTCCAAGATTGGTTTTGGTCTTCCGCCAATAAGAACACAATCAACTCCATAACTGTCAGATACGTGTTTACGTTCAAGCTGCCATGAACCAAAGCCGCCTACAATTATTTTTGGCTTATATTTTCTGATGCTTGGGTGCATGATAAGTTTCTTAAATTCTATGGCGTTTAGGGGTTCGCCTCCTCCTACGATTGAGGAGTATGTTTTGCTGACGTAGCCCATACCTGTTGGGTCCATTGAGGATATGCCCACAACTTTTGTTTGGGGGCCGATAAAGTTTTGTAAATCATCAGGATGTACAATTGCGATATCTTGCGGTGAAAAGCCTCCTTCTAGAAGGATAGATTCAACTTTTCGCAGTCCGTATGGAGCGTAGTTGGCTTGTCCGTCAGGTTTTCGTCCACAGTGTGGATACAGTGTTTTTCTGACGTATGTTAATGGAAGTGGACCTTTGCCAAAGCCTCCTACGAATGCTATGAACGGATTATTGAAAAAATCGCTCATTTCGGTATATGACGCGGTTAGAACGATTTTTCTGCCCAATACTGCTGATGCCAACCTATTCTTCCTCTCAAATAGGCATTATGATTAGTCCATACCCCTTTTAAGAATTACTATCGGTTGAATGTTAGCTCAAAGGTTATGACCATAGATTTTATTTAGATCTAACTTCATTTTTCCTTATTTCTATTGCTTGTCAGTAACGGAATTTGAAATATTTATATTTTAAGTATTTCACATAGTAAAATCACTTCAAAGAGCCAAAGTTTGTAATGAAATTTTGAGTGGCATATAAATCAAATTTATATTTTCTCCTTGCGGCTCGAGTAGCAGTTATGGAGAAAAGAAGTTTGGTTAAGAAAAAATTTAGTACGAAAGTTAAAAATGGAAGATTTTAGACTCCGCGTTTTAGCTTATGAGTTCAAACAATTTTTTATATCGTTGTTCACTGAGTGAAGTCAGGTATAACTTAGGAGAAATTATCTTGGTTAATCATTTCATAGATCGATGGACAAAAAAAGAGAGTGTGCCATCTATTGCATCAAAAATTAAGAATGTTGCTAAGCCTCAGCAAGACTTGAAAGAGCAAATTGGAGTGGTAATTCAACGTTTAGATTTTCAAACTCAATCTTTGGATAGGGCAGTAAAACGTTTTGAGATACGTGACGGAGATATCTTCCAACGTGTTGTTAAGGCAATGACTGAAAGAGATACTGCTCGAGCGAATATTCTTGCCACAGAACTTGGAGAAATACGCAAAGTTGAAAAAATGTTGTCCCACGCTTCTCTTGCCCTGCAAAGTGTTTCTATGAGGCTCAGTACGGTTTCGGAAATGGGCGATGTAGTTTCAGTTTTGAGCCCTGCAAAAAGCATGTTAAACAGCATTCGCTCAGAGATGTGCAGTATTCTTCCTGAAGCAAGTCAAGAACTTGGAAACATTGGAAATCTACTTTCAGACATAGTAACGACGACTAACCAAGGAAATGACATTCCAGAGAACAATATAATGGCAAGTGCAGATGCAATGGCAATTCTAGAAGAAGCAGAGGTAGCTGCTGAGAAGAGGCTTGGTGAAAAGTTTCCTGATATTGGTTCGGGATCAATCATTTCTAAAAGAGCAAGCATAGAAGCCTGACAAACAGCGTTAACATGCTAAGTTAGTCTATTTTTTCTTTCTCTCTATTTTCGATGGCTGAACTTGTATCTAGAAATACCGCTCCTGAAACGGCTGTGTTAAAACACCGGACCTCTTAGGCTAGCAATATCAGAGATTTCTAAGACGAAGGCTTGGAATCGATGTGGATATATTTTCATAAAATTCATTAATTTGATTTAAAGCGTTTTTTCGATTTGGAAAGATGGAAAATTCAGTTTTTTCTTTGTGATAGAAGAAGAAGTTGTGTTGCTGCACCAAAAGATGGGTAAGCTTGTGTTATGTTGCTTTTTTGATTTAGGCTTTGGGATAGCTTTAGGATGCGGTTGTATAAGGTTGAGGAAGGTCGGGAAAGGCACAGGACGTCTTAGAAAGGCGTTGGTTAAACTTTTTCCGATCAACTTATTTAATTGACTCATAGTGGCTTTCAACAATGATTGCATACGTGTTTCTCTTGATGTTCGTTGCAGTCATATGTTTCGTCAAAAGTTTTCCAATTATATGATCCTTTTTTTATTTGTAAATAATTCAATTCTAAAATTATTAATCAGATTGCTGATTTAAAAAAGGGATTTGTGACCCGAATTGGAACCAACAACTCCTTATATTATCGAAGTCGAAAATTTTTTTGTATTCTGGTGGATTAAATGAAAAAGATGATAATTTTGTTGGAGAATGGTGTGGAAGATTCTGAGTTCATTTACCCTTATTATCGTTTTCAGGAAGCAGGTTACAAAATGGACATCGTTGCTCCAAAAGCGAAGAAGGAGTATATTGGCAAGAGAGGAGGAACCTTTACTTCGGATTTTTCGCCAAATGAGGTTAATTTGGATCTCTACGATGCAGTTATTGTTCCTGGTGGTCAAGCGCCTGACAAAATGAGAATTCATCAAGATATGGTGCAAATAATAAAAGCGGCAAATGCCAAAGGGAAAGTTATTGCTGCAATTTGTCATGGACCGCAGATGCTTATAGAGGCTGATATTGTTAGAGGGAAAAAAGTTACTAGTTGGCCTTCGGTTAGAACGGATCTGAAAAATGCAGGCGCAACAGTTGTAGATGAAGCTTCTGTTGTTGACGGAAACATTGTAACTTCTCGTTCGCCAACAGATTTACCAGAATTTTGTAAATCAACGCTAAATTTATTGGCTAATTTGGGGGGATAATTCGAAAAAACAAAATTCAAATGTCTTGAAGGAATAACTTTTTGAGGAAAATTGTTGTTCAGAGTTTTTTTGACTTTAAATGGAATTATGGAAGATCCTGGGGGTTCTGAAGGTACAGGACGCGAAGGTTGGGCTTTTCATTTTAACCGCGGATTAGAAGGTGATAAGTTCAACTTCTGAAGTCGTTGCTCCAATTTTAATTGAGTTTTTCAAAAATAGAGAATCCATTCCATTGGTCTTTCTTCTTTTCGCCTGGGAAACCTATACTTCTTCGTTAATATAGGATTTCCCAGACGTTGCCGTCTGGGTAACTCTGAGCTTTCATCCAAATTAATGTCAAGCTAATGCCTTCTCATCATTCGGCAACACAGATTAAGTACGTCAGAAAGATAAAAGGATTGATACATTAATGAATAGTTGTCAGGGAACACTTTTATTTTTCGTTACAAATAATCAATGCAGGAGTTTAGAAAATGGATTTTGTTGGAAGTCAAACCGAAAAGAATCTTTTAGCTGCGTTTGCAGGAGAATCCCAAGCACGCAATAGATACACATTCTTTGCCAGTGTCGCAAAAAAAGCAGGCTTTGAACAAATTGGAGCGATTTTTGAAGAAACAGCAGGCAACGAGAAAGAACATGCGGAACTATTCTTTAAGCATCTTAAAGGCGGAATGGTTGAAATCAAAGCTTCGTATCCAGCAGGTGTAATCGCATCAACTGCTGATCACCTCAAAGCTGCGGCTGAAGGCGAAAAGTTTGAGTGGGGTACACTGTACCCGAACTTCGGAGATATCGCGGAGAAAGAGGGTTTTCCAGAAGTTGCCCAAACGTTCCGTATGGTTGCAAAAGTTGAAGTATATCACGAGCGTAGGTACAATAAATTACTTGAAAGTCTACAGCAGGGTAAAGTCTTTAAAAAAGATGCACCAGTGAAGTGGAAATGCCGAAACTGCGGCTTAGTAATTGAAGGATCAAGTGCACCTGATATTTGTCCAACTTGTAATCATCCAAAATCGTACTTTGAAGTTTGGGTAGAAAACTACTAGCACACCAACTTTTTCTTTATTTTTAGTATTCTTTCAAAGAATTATTGTGATTTTCAAGTTCACTTATTGTACCTTAAAAAAATAATTTAGAACCAGTTTTCCCTTACGAATTATTCCCATTTTGTACCTAACGAGAAAATACGTCGGTTTTTTCTAATTCATTCTTTAGCTTTCTCTTTTTCGTATTCTTTTACCATTTGTTTTAGTTTCTTTTCCAATTCTAATTCATACGCATGTTCAGCGACCATTGGCGGCATTTCATCTTTCTTTACTAAATCATTGGGTTGTACAATACGTCTTTCTCCAGCTTTTACTGGGACTTTTTCTCCTTCAAGACAATCTTTAAAATCTTCCAAGGCTTCCACAATCCAGTAGCCTTCACTTTCTGTTACAACCTTAACCTTGTACAATCCTTTATAGTAAAATTGGCTCATTAAAACCACATATCTAGTTTGGCTTTTAGGTAAATAACTCTTACTTGAATCTGGAGTTATAATTCGTTGTTTCTTTCTTTAATGCTAATATTTGTCATGAATTTTCAAAAAATTATGCGTTTTTGCTATACTTCGAAACTTCGAAGTCATTGGAAACCTTTTTCATCAGATTATTAAATAATTTTCACTCCATTTGAAACTAGTTCTTTCGATCTTCGAAAATCAATATCCAATCATCTTTAAACATCATTTCTTGTCATCTCGAAGTGAATTAGGAAAACACGTGACTTTTTAGTGAACCATATAAAAAACAATTATTCACTTTTCCAATTTTGTATATTATATTGAAGCGTTCAAATCTGAATACCATTACTAAGTCAGGATGATTCCATTAACTTGCAAAGGTATCTCGTCAAATTTCATTTCTATTTCCCTTCGTTTGAAGCAGTTGCCTAAGACCTTGCTGGTTTCATTCACAATTGCGGCTAGTCGACTTGCCATGTTACAATCACAAACTAATGCATCATATTTCGGTTTAACTATATTGTCTTCAAAATCATCAGTCTAAACACCTGTGTCAGTGGCAGCTTAAATTAGGAATTTTAAGGTCTGCCAATCAATTAACAACCAAGCTCTTTTTCTTCTTTGTATTAAGTTTTTTTGCAGACATCTGAAATAGTGCGGATGGCAGGGGGTATTGTGAAGATACTGAAAACCCGGGTATATTTTTGTGTCCCAGCTTTCCTCACATTAAGCACGTTTCCTCCTTCCTTCAAATAGCCTTCTATGAAAGCTTTGGCAACTGATTCCGCCTTACTATTGCTATAGAATGGTTCAAGATAATGCCCACTGTAGTACAGAAACACTGCTACGTCCCATGCTTTATCTCCTTCTTTTGTTGCTTGCTCAAAATCTATCAGGAAAATTGTGCCATCCCGTTTAACGAGAACATTATCAGGCTTTGTATCTCCTAAAGTGACGTTGAATGAGTGAACCTTTGCAAATAACTCACCAACTCTGCCTATTGTGGATAGGACAGATTCAATTGTTGAGGTATCAGTCGATGTGGCTATGCGTTTGATAGCTTCGCTGAGGTTTTCACCGTCTATATATTCCATAAACACTAAACGTTCGGCGTTGCTAACATGCAAAATCTTCGGAACATTAAAGCCTTCATTGTGCAGAAATTCGTTGATTGCATATTCTCTGGCAAGACGTGCTTGACCAGCTACCGAAAAAGACCTGGCTCCAAAAGACCACAATGTTAAGGGGAACCATTTTAAGCCCGACCAATCTTTAAAGCGCTTAGCCAAAACTTTGGTTTCTCCCTTTTTGCTAAAGGTTCTAATTAAGTAAACGTCATTTAACATACCGCCGATTGGTTCAACTTCAATTTTAATGTTCTCTTCTTTGAGAAGCATTTTTTCTGCAAAACCTTTGATATCAATTTTATCAGAAAGTGAAACCAATCCTTCTGAAGTTGGGAAGAAAACATATTTCTGAGGGTCAATGAATCGGAATGTTGGGTTAGGCGGCCTTAGCCAATTGATCTTTTGTGTTCTTAGGAAGACTTCGGTGTTTTGTGATACAATGTTCATCAATTGGGGTAAGACACCAAAGATGGATGTGAAGATTGTTCGAGGCATATTTTTTGACAAGTTAATTATTTTGATTCGGGGGTCTTGACATTTTGAAATAAATTTTTTGGTGATTGTCAAGTAACCGTTTTGGCGGCTGATTTTTTCTTCTGATTCAAGTTGTCTTAGAGCTTCATTATAATTGGCTAATTCATTTTCTTCATTTTGCAGAAGGTGACTTGTCAAGTTTGCAACGTCGTAAGCTATTAACGGAAAAACTCGGATACGATTAGAGAATACCTCATACATGAAGTATTGAGGCTTAATCTGAATGCTTTGTATAAGCTCTGGAAAATTGACAACTAAATTTTCAAGTAGCTCAAGAATCAAACGTTTCTTGAGGGAAACTTCTTTTTCATGCAGGTAATTATTTCCTAATAGTGGTATGTGAGGAAAGATAAGTTTGCTTGCAATTGCTTCACCTAGAAATCCTCTGTCTATGTCTCTTTCGAAGATCCATTGATCTACTGCGAAAACAAAAATTGTTTTGTTGTTGATTGTTTTTAGGTAACTCATTAGTCTTGGTTGATAATCATGGATTACAAGCATTACTTGATGAATTATTCTTTGGCTTGATGTTTTCATTGAATAGTTGTCTACGAGAGCTATGGCGGTAATTTTTGAAGTGCCGGCAATATGTCTGCAGAATTCAAGAGTATGGCGAGTCAACTCATCTGTTTCGCCGTTTATTTGCGTCAATTATTCACCCTAAGCGTTCACTAGCAATTGGGCTTTGATGTATTTAAAAGGTTTAATTCATCTGTGTATGGATAAAACTAAAGTTTAAAAAATTAATGTATGGAAAAATTGCTGGCAAGAACAAAGATATTTGCCAGTTTAATGTACTTCTTTTGTTAATTAATTTCTGTCTTTTAAGTTATCATAGCTATTGTTGGTTGGGTTATTTCTAGGGTGTTGTTTGTTATTTTATTGCGTATTATGTTCAATGAGTCTTCTGTAAAGTGTAACATGTTTTGTCCGTTTGTTGTTAGCGAGTAGACTTTTCGTGGTCGATCGAAATCTGTGTTCCAGTTGCTGTTTACATAGCCTTTCTTTTCAAGAGTGCCCATTAATGGGTATATGGTGCTTGGTCCGAAGTATACGCCGAAGTTTTTGCGGATTTTGGTTATTACTTCGTATCCGTGCATGGGTTTGTTGCTGAGTAATTGTAGGATTATTAGATCTAGAAGACCTTTCATTAGTTTGGTTGAAACTTCTTTTTGTGAATTTGCTTTAAACATTTTTTTTCTCCTCGATTTGTATTTTTGTAGAACAGTCTTTCTGTTTTACGTGTATACAATATGTCCTTATTCGGACATATCTTAATTACTTAGTTACTCTAAACCCCGATATAAATCCTAATACATAACATAAGCATACCAAGACATATTACACCATAGACTGGCTTGGAAACTAAAGGTAACCTAAATAAATTTAAACATCAAACCATACACAAACAACCGAAAATAAGGCAAATACATGTCCGAAACCTACAAAAAAGAAATTGTACAACACATAATCAGAAACTTACTGGACATCCAACTTTTACGCATTATACAAGCCCAACCCACATGGGGATACAAAATCAAAAAGCAGGTAGAAGCAGATTTCAATGTAAAACTTCGGCATGGAGCTCTCTACCCCACGCTAAATAGCCTTGAAGAAAAAGGCTTTGTTAAGAGCAGTAAACAACAAAAAGATGGTCGCGCCAGAAAAGTATACGCGATAACTGAAATTGGAAAATTGTATCTGCAAACTTACTACAGTATTCTTCAAGGACAACTCGAAAATAACAAAAAATCAACTAATTAGACTACTCAATTCTTTAGCCATTTAATGGCGAGATTACATCATTTTTTGAATGCACGAAAAAGCTTTTATCCTAATAACAATGACAGAAACTTAGAGGAAACCAAATGACTTTAGAATCAAGCAAAATATTAGGCGGCATAGGCGCAATACTGATGTTCGTAGGCGTATTACCCCAAATAAATTACATAGGTATAATCGAAATTATAGGGCTAATATTAGTTCTAGTTGCTCTGTATAATCTTGCCAACTATTACAAGGAAGGAGGCATATTCAAACAAGCTATTTATGGTGTAGCAATTGCTGTTGTAGGAACTATCATTATAGGAGTTCTCGCTTTTGCAGTCGTCCTTTCAAACATTAAAGGATTTATTGATCCAACTGTATCCCGGATGGAATGGTGACTGGTCAACACTTCAAGGCATGACCCCAAACACAACCAACTTTGATCCAACAAGCATCTTTCCACTTCTTGGAGGACTAATAGTTGTTTTGGTAATTGCTTGGGTTTTCGCCATAATCGCATCATTCTTCATTTATCGCTCGTTAAAACAAGTTTCAAACAAATCTAACGTGGGTTTATTCGGAACTGCTGGACTAATTCTTCTAATCGGCGCCGTAATTCCAGGAATCGGGGTAATTCTAATGTGGGTATCTGCATTAATATTGGCAATTGCATTCTTCACACTGAAACCTCACGAACAGACAATACCAATAGCCACTTCTCCTCCACCCCCACCAACCTAAAATCAAAAGCAAAACCTCCCCTTTTATTATTTTTTTTATTTTTCAAGAAAAATCTTGTTGATTTTAGATCAAAATAGCGATTTTAGAAGGATTAAGGTTTTATGAAATCACCTCAGTAAAGATGGAGACGATTCTAATTTGAGAAAATTGGAAATTAGGTAATTTAGTCTAAAGTAAACTGCGTGAAATGGTTTAGTTTTTATAAGTAATGTGTCCTTATTTCTTTTGTAGGAATAAGCAAGATTATAGAGTGATTACTATGACTAACTCAAATAATTTTGAAATTGCTGGGTTGCCTCTTGAAGTCATAATTTATAATCTGCCTGTCGGAATGACAATTATTGAAAAGTCAAGTGGGAGAGTAGTTTTTGCAAATAAAATGGCAGTAGACCTCTATGGGGTTAATCCAATTGGTTTACATTCACCAGGACCATTCAAGTTTCTCAAGCTTAATGGAGAAGCTTTTCCTATCCAAGAACTATCAGCTAGTCGTGCCTTAATTGATGGTGAAACGGTTCGCAATCAAGATTTGATAATTGAACAGCCCAATTTAAAAAGAATAACAATAACCGATACAGCAATTCCTATAAAGAAAAATGGCGACGAGATTGTTGGGGCTCTGGTAATATTTGAAGATATTACAGAACGCAAACGTATGCAAGAAAAACTTGAGGAATACGCCACTACCTTAGAAAAGCTTCTTGATGAGCGGACAAAGAAAATTTCAGAAAATGAACAAGACTATAAAGAGTTGTATGAAAGTTTTGGAGAAGCTTTCATAGCCACAGATTGGGAATTCAATGTTATTCATTGGAACAAAGCTGCCGAAAGAGTTACAACCGTAAAAGCAAGCGATGCTTTGGGAAAAAAAGTTTACAATGTTTTGCCTGAAATGATGAATGTTGACGTTTCTCCTTATTTTGAAGCATTATCGAAGAATAAATCAGCGCGTTTTATGATGAATACGATAAGTAGAGAAACTCATCAACCTTCAGTTTTCGAAATTTCGACTTACCCTTCAACTCGAGGAATAATAATTATAGTTGAAGATAAGACTGAAGAAGAATTAATCAAACGTTTGTCTGCTATTGGTCAAACTGCAGGCATGATAGGACATGACATTCGTAATCCATTGCAAGCTATGCTTAGCGATATTTACCTGCTGAAGAACGATTTGGCTGAACATGCCCGAATGCAGTACAAAGGATGGAGTTGTTGAGAGTTTAGAAAGCATCGAAAAGAACATTGAATACATTAACAAAATTGTTGCGGACCTTCAGGATTACTCTCGACCGCTAAAACCCAATTTTCAAGATACAGATTTATCAATTCTTGTTTCTACCGTGCTCCAAACAGTCAGGATTCCAGACAACATAAAAGTTTCAGTAGATTCCAAGTTGATTAAAACGGTCAAGACCGATGCTGAATTCCTTAGGAGAGCCTTGACAAACTTGATTGTCAATGCGATTCAAGCAATGCCACAAGGAGGAAAATTAACTCTCAGATTCAAAGTAATTGGTAATAAGATATCGATTTCAGTTGAAGATAGTGGAGTTGGTATTCCTGAAGAAATTAAACTTAAGCTATTTGTTCCAATGGTAACATCAAAAGCAAAAGGTCAGGGTTTGGGTTTAGCGGTAGTTAAGCGCTTAGTTGAAAAATTGAATGGAACAATTTCTTTTGTAAGTGAAGAAGGTAAAGGAACAAAATTTACAATAGACCTTCCACTGTAGTTTACTGTTTGAAACCGGAAATTATTCGTAATCCCAGCCATAGGGCAAAGTAATTTTGTGGGACTAAATTGCTGAAAAAATATAGTGTATTTCTAGTAATAGGCTTTATCCAAATCCTGAATAGCAGACAAAAAGGTTGCCAATAACTCTAAAGATTACCTATAATAGACAGCAAGTGCCCAATTTTAATGTGGTTTTAATGGCAAAAGATACAATTCAAATGGAGTTTACCGAGGTAGGCACAACTGGAGTATTCATGGCTCACACACAAGCCAATGAGGAAAACTCGATGAAGCTACTAAAACAGAACGGTCTTAGGGCACTAACAACTCAAGAGGCACTTACAAAGATAGACCAGAACCCAGAATTAAAGGAGCAACTGAAAGGCAGATGGTTATATCTGGATGAAAAAGGCTCTGAATTGTCAGGATTTTACATATTTAACGAGAATGGAGAATTTACAAAAATTGCAGGGCCAGCCATTCTAAAAAAAGGAAAAGGAAATTTAGAGAGGATTGTTTTTGTTTTGAAAGGTTCTCACCCGTTATCGCTTCTTGTGCAAACAGACGACTTCGCCCGTTACGGCGGCTTCCGTTTCGGCATCTATGCGACCTACGGGCAGTCAGATGTTGCTGGAGTGGTGGTCGGGGTTAGAATTAATCACTCATAAATTAGCATCAATTACCAACGATAGGAAAATAGAATTAGGTCTTCGTGAAATTAGATAACCATATTAATTCCTTAAATATTGAGCGGTTAGCGGCACTTTTTTTAAGCATTAACTCGCTTCGAATAACTAAGAAAGACTTGAATGAGTTGGAGTAAGCACAATGGAGTCTCAGATTGAGGTCTATATCCAAAAACAAAAGTCGCCGCAAAAAGAAATAATACTTAAAGTTAGACAAATCTTCCAAGAAACGTTGCCAACCCTGAAGGAAAAAAAAGCTTGGGGCGTAATAACTTATGCTGGCGGAAAATTCTACTTAGGAGCCATTAACGACCGTGTTCACGTTGGTTTTGCAATTAGCGGATTAAGTACTGATGAGGTAGGTTTGTTTGAGGGGAATGGAAAGACAATGAGGCACATAAAAATTCGAACAATAGATGATATTGACAAAAACAGATTGGTAGAACTAATAAAGCTGGTCGATAAGAAAGCAAGCTGTAAGCCTTGTTGATTTGAATTTAACTTCTTAGTGCGATAACCTGATAAGGAAATAGAAGTAAGAGAATGCAAAGAGGCAGGAATATGGACACATTCTATCAATACATAGACGAATACAAAAAACAGCTCGCTAAGGGTGATATTCAAAGAGCGCACAAAGGGATGATGGAATACATAATGAGCGTGAGATCTTATTTCGCTAATAAATATCCCGACTATTTAGTTTCTGGCAACATTTATTTTGGATACATGGATATGACGTATTTCTCACTATTCCCCAAATTCCTGAAAGCCCGTAATTTGAAAATTGCAGTAGTCTTTTCCTATGACAAATTTAGGTTCGAAGTATGGTTAGCAGGCAGTAACAAAAATATTCAAAAGAAATATTGGAATTTACTTAAACAAAACAATTGGAGTAACTACCACATCCCATTAAAAATATCAGGCATCGATTCCATTATGGAACACAATTTGGTTGAAAACCCAGATTTCAAGGATTTAAATGAATTAACAGAACAAATAGAAAGTAAAACCATAAAATTCATAGAAGACATTGAAAATTTCTTTTCAAAAAAGGATTGAACTTTGCAAAAAGAGTCCTTAGGTGCGAGAGAGGTGCCCAATAGGGAGGTGTACTCGCCATCTGAGATGTTTTTGCTTTATGGTCTTTTTGTTGAAAGACTCCAATCAAAATAAGTAGTTTTAGACTACAATAAGCGCAAGCGTTTCTAAATTGCTTCACGCGGTCACTGTTTTAGGTTCCTTTTAAAGCGCTCCTGGATAAAAAAATAGAAAAAAGAAGAATTTTGCAGAATGATTTATTTTTTTGCCAATGCCACCGCTGCTACAATTGCAATTATTACGCCAAGTGCGACTATTATCCAGTATAGGTAGGATAGGTCCCAGTTAGATGTAAGGGTCCAATTAGGGATGACATAGCACCACAGAAGTGAGACAAGCACGACCAAGATTCCCAAAAATAGTTCTGCCACTGCAAAAGCTTTAGACGCTGCCATTCTCTTTTTCTCCAAAAAAATATGGTGTAAATCCTCTTTTAAATTTTACTATGCTATCGTTTGTGATTGTGCTAGCGCTTAGATTCAACTCAGGTGCGGGAATTTAAAGAACGTTTTTGTTTTTCTTGGTCTTTGGGCTGTAAAAAACAGGCTTTCGGATTGCTCTTTTGCAACCTGTTGTAATTGTTCTGTGCAATCTTTCTTTCTGAAGAAGTCTTGTTTCAACATATTCGAAACGGATTAGCATAATATCTTTGAAATATATTTTGCCCTTTATGCCTTATTCTTTTTGCAGCTGCATTTGCTCTTCATTTTTTCTTCAGCTTCACGAAAGCCCTTTATGAGACTGGGACGCTGTTCTATGAGCGGGGAATGATGTCGCCGTCCCAGTCTGATGGGAAAGATGAAGAACAAAATATTGACAGACCCCACTTTCAAATAAAACACAAATATTTTGTTGAATTAGGGTGTTCCTCTGGAAGAACAAGGTGTTCTTTGGGGAGAGTAATATTTTAGTGCCGTTATTATCCTCACAGTGAATCATAGATGAGATTCAAATTAAAAGGGTGTCAGCTATGAAAAAAAGAGAAATCCTAAAAGTCCTCACCTTAACAATTATTTTGTGCTCAGCTGTTTGGATGCTCAATATCCAGACAAGCCACGCCACAAGAACTTTAGTTGTTCCGCAAGATTACCCGACCATTAATGAAGCTGTCAGTCAGGCTTCTACAGGAGACATTGTGATGGTTCAGAAGGGGATTTACCGTGAAAACGTTCTAATCAGCAAGTCAATTTCACTTTTAGGCGAAGATGCAAAAAACACAATAATAATTGGATCTGGAGGCGGTAATCGCGCCTTTGCAGGAGTCACCATTACAGCTGATAATGTAAAAGTTTCAGGGTTCACAATTGAAAGCCTCAATTATACAAGCTCAAATCTCTATGCCACTGGTATCAACATCCAAGGTGACTATTGCACCATAACAGGAAACATCATCCAGAACAATTATCTGGGTATCTTCTGTTCCATCCAATCTTACACAAAAATCACTGGAAACACCATAAGCCACAATTTCAAAGATGGAATGCGATTCTACGGTGGATCCTTAAATGAGATTTCTGACAATAACATAAATGGGAACGCAGGGTCAGGAATTGCTATTGCTGGTTACTCTAACACAATTTTGAGGAATAATCTGGAAAATAACCTCAGAGGCATAGGTTTAGGTTCAACCTACTCAGTGTTATCTGGAAACACTATTGAATCAAACATTGAATCAGGAATTTACCTAGCTGGTTCAGAAAACACCATATCTTCCAACACCCTTTCCAACAACAAATGGGGTATCTACATCACCCCACAGTTAGCAGCTTCTCATGCCAACCACATCTACCATAATAATTTAAACAACGTTTTCAACGCATTCGACAATTCTTCTACAACAGTTGAAAACTGGGATAACGGAGCTAAATCAGGAGGAAACTATTGGAGCGACTACACTTCAAGATATCCTAACGCAACCGAAATAGGCAATTCAGGAATAGGAAATACTCCTTATCTGATTTGGGCGGAAAACATCGATAATTATCCTCTTTTGACGCCCTTCGACATCACAAACCAAGCGGATACGCCATTGGCAATTCCGCCAGCGACAGCGAGCCCAAACAGTATTGTAGCGTCCTGGTCATTCGATAACGTGGATTCTAACGGTGTCACTCCTGATGCAACTGGTCAAAACCCTGCGGTGTTAGGATCGACGAATGGAAACAAATCCTTCATTCCAGCGTTGGTAGATGGGGAAGTTGGAAAAGCATTACGATTCAACGGTGAGTCCTACGTTAATGTTCGCGTTGCGCCAAGTATGGAAACACTCAATGACTTAACGATAGATACCTGGGTTAATGTACAATCCTTCAAAGAAAACGTAGCATACAATAACATCATTGTTGAAGTTGTCAGAACCACTGATGCAACACCAACCCGAACACTTGGACTCGCTACTAATGGTGAAGAACCCCAAAACACAAGTTCCCCAGTCGTTGGTGCACTTCGTGCATATGTTTTCACTAAAAACGAAGGCTTTAACGAGATTGCAACAACGCAATCAATTCCATTAAACCAATGGATTCACGTGGTTTTCACGCGCAGCTTGACCTCTGGAATGCACATTTATGTTAACGGACAAGAACAGGCAGTCATAGTTACCGCTGGAGTAGATAATCCCTCAGGCGCTATAATGCGGCAAAACGAAATCTACATCGGACACGATGCAGTCTGCACGATAGACGAGCTTAAAATCAGTAATTCGGTTGAGCCATCTTCACAGTCTTTATGGATGCAATGGTGGCTTTGGGCTTCAATCATATTTGCTGGTGTTGCATTAAGCGGTTTAGCTGTCTATTTCGCGACACGTGGAAAAACGCCTTCTTTCAACCCAAAACGAATTTAGATAAATCGATTTAAGTCCGAAAATTTCTTCTTTTCTTACTTGGATATTGAGAATATTAATTGTAAAAAGTGGATTTAGTTAAGTGTGAAAATTGGGCAAAACTATTTTTTGCCTTTACTTGCGTGCTTTGCTGGAAGTGAGACTTGTTTTCTCTCTTTTCGTTTCTGTTCTTTTTCACGTACTATTTTTTTGTGTTGTTCTAAACCTTCAGCTTTCTTTGCTTTCCTAGACAATATCTTCAACCTTAGCAAGCAATAGAAACACCCGAACTCAAAAACCTTGCCCCCTAACCAAGGCTTTGTCGCAATATTTAATAGTGAAAAAGTTCACGCCTATTTGGAGAAGAAGATAAAACGCCAACTGTTGAGAAACGTTGTCCAAAATGTGGCTCTAAGATGGTTGAAAGAAGGAACAATCAAGAATTCCGCTGCTGTGACTGTAAAGAAATTTTTTATTTTGTTACTCCTACATGTGGTTCTCAAACAGAGGATTTGGATAGGTACAATCTTTAAATTATTTGATGCGTTTTTTTCTATTGGATTTTGGAGTAAATTTGTTTTTTTTGGTACCATTACCTTTATATGAATAAATATTCATATGAAGTATTGTTCATGCCATTAAAGGAAATATGGAACAAATGAAAAAAGGGCTAACAAAAATCTGCTACCGATTCTTCACAAACCTAGCCAACCCTACCAGACTCGCCACACTCGAACAATTAATGGACAAACCCATGAGCGTCAACGAACTCTCAAAAGCACTTGGACAAGAACAAAGCATGATCTCCCACAACCTAAAACCCCTGCTAGAATGCAACCTTGTCACAATACAAAAACAAGGAAAAAAACACATCTACACAATCAATCAAGAAACTCTAAGCCCAATATTTGAAGCCATCCAAAACCACGCAGAAAAATTCTGCCCAACAGGCGGAAAATGTCAAAGAGAGGAAAACTAACATGACAAAAAGAAAAATCGTAAATATTGACGAAAATCTATGTAACGGATGCGGCAACTGCATACCCAAGTGTGCAGAAGGCGCACTACAAATAGTAAACGGCAAAGCAAAAATTATCAAAGAAACCTATTGCGACGGATTGGGCGCATGTTTGGGTCAGTGTCCTCAAGGAGCAATAACAATCACAGAACGTGAAGCTGACGCTTTTAACGAAGCGGAAGTTCATGAACACCTCAAAACAAAGACAACCTCTTATACAACAACTCCTCAAACAAATCAGACCCCTCAAAAACCTCAGTGGCCCATAAAACTTAACCTTGTTCCAGTCAAAGCACCGTTTTTTGAAAACGCTGACTTACTATTTGCAGCTGATTGCGCACCAGTTGCCCTCAAGAATTTCCATGACTTCATAGCAGGAAAACGAGTTATCATAGGTTGCCCAAAATTTGATGACGCAAGAGCCTATGCTCAAAAACTAACGGAGATTTTCCAGCAAAATAACATTGCAAGCGTAACAGTTGTCCACATGGAAGTGCCCTGTTGCACAGGCTTAAAATGGGCAGTCAATAAGGCGCTTGAAAATTCTGGCAAAAAAATATCCACTAAAGAATACGAGGTTAAAATTGGAGGTGAAGTAGTTGAGCTCTAAAGACAAAGTTGAAAAGAACCCTGAGACATGTCCTGGCTTACGCGACATGCTACAGCCCAAACCAGCCTACATCAAATGCCATGTATGTGGAGGAGATCTGGAAATCTGGAGCGACGAAGACAAAACGACTTGCCCAGAATGCGGAGCCGAATGGAAACGTCCAGACAAATCAGCTGCATGCTTAGAATACTGTCAATATGCTGACAAATGCCGAGGCATAATAGAAACACGTAAGCGTTGACAAAAAAACAATTTTATTTTTTCTCTACAATGAATCAAATTTAACAACATTTCAAATCTTTTATAATATTATAGAATTATTTAAAATCTGCTACAACCAAAAAACAAAAGTATCCACTCGTATAATTTTAAATCAGGGGTACCTGTGAAACATCAAGTTTTCATTGATGGCGATTGGCAAAATTCTGAATCTGGCGAAACTTATTCGAGAGTGAATCCAGCAGATCCCGAAGAGATCTTAGGGGAATACCAGAAAGGAAATGCTGAAGATTCTAAAAAAGCGATAGAAGCCTCAGACGACGCTTTTGATAACTGGGTCAAATACACCTGCACCTAGAAGAGCCCAATACATATTGAAAGCTGGCGAGTTGCTGCAAATTCATAAAGAGGAACTTTCCCTTATGGTTACTCGTGAGATGGGAAAGACTCTACGTGATTCAAGAGAAGATGTTCAACAGGCTATCGATTTAGCCTTATATATTGCTGGGGAAGGTCGAAGACTTCTGGGTTATACCTCACCATATGAAAGAGACAGTCGATTTGCCTTTACATTAAAAGTTCCTATTGGCACGGTTGGTTTGATTACTCCATGGAACTTTGCGATGTTGATTCCGCTAGGAAAAATTTCTATAAAAAGCAAGGATAGCCGAACTCGAAAGAATCATTGATGCCCAAGTTGTTGATTCAATTCCCTGCTATTGTGACATCCAATTCAATCGTCACGAATTCCTCTTCTCCATTAACCAGCCGGAACATGGCTTTTCAAAACACATAGCAAAAATCTCAGAGGATATCAAATCCCTCTTTGGCTAAAGCTGAAGAAATGTTCAGCAAATTGTTAAATTCTCAGCCCACCATTAATTTTCTCTAATATTCGATTAGAGAGTGCTGTACTTACTGGGTGTTTTTGAATAATTTTGACATTTTGAGTATTTGCAATTGGATTAATATATAACAATTGTTGTTAAGTTTAACTTAGTTCTATTAAGAGAACAACAACAAGTGCACCCCATTGTTGTTGTTCTTCAAAGCTTGAGTTGCCTGAGGAGTTGCCAAGTGTTGAGGAGACAGTCAAGACGTTGAATTCCAAATTATAGTTGATATTTCTTAAACTTTTATTGTTTTTTCTTAAATGCCATTTTGGTCGGAAAGAAGTAAACCTAGACTGTACAGGGGTTACTCTTTGAAAGAGGTGATTAGCTTTGAGGAAGAGAGCTTCAAAAGAGAAGATTATAAGCCTTTGAGAACTGATTTTTATAGTTTCTTTGTATTTAAATATTAAAAGTAAGCAATAACTAAATTGTGGGTA
Source organism: Candidatus Bathyarchaeota archaeon (assembly GCA_963831895.1). GTDB lineage: Archaea > Thermoproteota > Bathyarchaeia > Bathyarchaeales > Bathycorpusculaceae > Bathycorpusculum. The sequence continues at coordinate 22,751 of CAWHSD010000016.1, read as the reverse complement.
TGGAGCTCGTAGGGGAAGAGGCGTAATGAAGGATACATTCATTTTCTTTGGTAGAGAAGAGGATATTTCAGTAATACAGCCATTCTTCAAAGATTTTGAGATAACTTCTGATATTTCCAAAGCAACTAAAGGTGTTGTGGTTGGTGGAGATGGATGTATCCTAAATGATTCTGTAAAGTATCCTATACTGCAGAATCAATTGCCAGTAATCAAGGTTCATTTTAGGTCTAATTCTTACAAGTCTTTAGGATATACAATGGATGTTAATGTTAGTAACATAAAAACAGCTATATCGGACCTCGAGAGCGGACTATATGTAGTTACCAAAAATAGATTGTTGGAATTGAATGTTGATGGTAGAACTTATTACGCTCTCAATGATATGGCAATTAACGCTAAATTAAGTAGAAGTATACTTATGAAAACATATTTGGAATCACATAAGTACAAAGATAATACATTGATTCCAACCCCTAAATGCACTGGCTTAATGGTTTCATCTGCATATGGTTCTACGGCATGGAATCTAGCTGTTGATGGTGCTATTGTATTGGAAGATGATGTGGATGTAATGTTGCTTACTTTTCGAGAGTCGCCATTAAAGCCAGATCACTTTGTTTTGTCGGATCGAGTTTCTCTAATTGTAGAATCCAAAACACCTTTAGTCGCTATTGTAGATGGCAAATTTTATGATATAGATGATTTTGAGCAGAAAATATCTGTTAGTCTCTCAGAAAAAATTATTCCTACTATTCGAACTAAGAATACCTATGAGACGATTACTTCTAAATTAGAAAGGCTAACAGCGTTTCAATTTGAGCAAATAAAATAATGCAATGTATTTACTAGAATAGGTTTGAACTTCTGTTCTTAATTAAAAAAATTGCTATGAATCTAAATTCGGTAAAAAACCTTCATTTTGCTTTGATTCAAATGATCGTGGAAATCATCAAATAATCCTTAACACGTTCTACTCTTAATTTATGAATTTTAATATATTCTTCCATTTGATTAGAGAATGATTCATTACCTACAATTGTATCACTCAAAACGACATAACCATCTGTTTCTGTACTAACACTCCTCCACTCAACAAATCCCTTGAATATTTTTGGATTACAATTAGGAAATTTCTTTGAAAATTCTATCGCTTCAGCCAAAATCATAAAATCGCTCCTAAACACTTTATATCCATCTTTGGCTGGAGAAAATTAAGAAAAACTGTATATTTATATGAGTAATGTATTTTCAAATTTCTTCAACGATTAAGGCTAGTTTTAATTTTTGGAAGTATTTTAGTACATTAATGCCTCGTTGGGTGACTGCATAGACTTTAAAATTTCCAATGATTCGCTCTTCAACTAAATTTTGTTTCAATAAAAAGTTCAAATCTTCTTTTAGCACACCGCAATTAAGATTGGTTTTGTACATTAGAATTGTTAGTTTTAGCGGACCTTTTTGAGCTAAGACTCTGATTATTTCAACGTATATTTCGAGATGACTGCGTCTCATTGTGATCTTCTCTTCAAATCAGATGAGTTGCGAAAGTATATTATAAACATTCTTATGCTTTAGTCAAGCAATTATTCTTTTTATTGACAATAATGCAAAAATAATTAAAAAATGTTTATTTATATAAAAAAATTTTAAAAATAATTGAAAATTAAAATGAGTTAAGATTACTCCAAAACAAACGTTGAGGTCGCATTGATTTTTAATAAGCAAAGATAGAGCTTTTTCATAAACAAAATAATCGATTGAACAAAAAAACAGCTTGCTTGAACCTTAAGCAACTGCAACTATTGCTTTCAAAAATAATTGAATCAACTTACAATAAAATTAGAAATTGATAATAACAACCTGAGAATATACGGATTAACAAGACACATGAGTTGATTCAATTGGATTATTTATCACCCATAAGATCTGAACTTAAACTAAAGATTTTATTAAAACTATTAAGTGGGGATAAAAGAATATCCGAGCTCAGACTTGATGGCGAAACACGAGATACCACAATTCTACACGTTCTCGAAGAATTTGGCGATCTTAACTTAACAACAAAGACTCAAGGTCTCTACAAACTAACGCCCCTAGGCATAATCGAAGCTATCAGCCTCAAAGAGTTCATTTTGACTACTGAAGTTGTTGAAAAGTTTAAGGAATTTTGGTTATCACACAATTTAGATAATATACCGGCACACCTAATTCAAAACTTAGGCGCGTTAAAAGACTCACAATTAGTTCAAGCACAAGCCTCAGAACTAGGCATCGTTCACCAAACATTCATGGAAACTATGAAGTCTTCCAAAAAAATAAAGGGGATATCTCCCATATTTCACCCAGACTTCACATCCTTGTTTGGACAAATGCTTGAGCAGGGATGTACAATTGAATTAATCATAAGCAGTGAAGTGCTTAACAAAATTACGAGTTTTGCTGAATTTGAAGTAGTGAGCAAGTTTTTGGCAGAAGATAAGTTAAGAGTTTTTTTAAATGACGATTTGAAGATTGCTCTTGCTTTGACAGAGCATAGTTTTTCGCTTGGACTTTTTGCTTTAAATGGAACATATGATGATAGTATGGATTTGCGGTCAAGTAGCCCTGAATCTATTAAATGGGGTGAGCGTCTTTTCGAAGATGCAGTTAAGCGTAGTCAAAGAATTGGCTTAAATATGTAATTTTGAACCATTATTGTTTAATCGGTTATGCTTTTTTAGACGTATTTCCTGACAATTTGAATCATATATTTTGAATATGGATTAGTGATTCATAAGTTTCATTACATATTTGAAATTCATCTTCCTTTAGGAGAGAGGCTAAGTGGAAGACCAAAACTTTCACATAGAATTAAATAACCTGAAGGCGGATCTTGGAAATCTTGTTTTAGAATCCTACAGAGCAGTATTCAAAGTCCTAAGATTCATGGTTTCATCTTCAATTCTCTTATCCCTAAACGGAGTTATGGTAGTAGTTTTTGGATTTTTTTTAAACAGCGCAACAATTATGCCTCCATTACTTTTCGCGGCGTTTCTGGTTACCTTTGGAGTTTATGGTTTAAACAAATTCACCGATAAAGCTGAAGATTCAATAAACCGACCTGAAACTGTGCCAAGGTTCTCAAGTTATTATTTGGTTTTTTCTATCGTATCAATGATAATTGGTTTTTTGATAGGTCTATTAGAGAGTATTTTTGTTTTTTTCGTTCTTTGTGCTCCCGTCATGATTGGCGTGATTTATAGTGTAAGAATTTCAAAATCTATCCCAAGGCTCAAGGAGGTTGTCGGCGTTAAAAGCCTTGTAGTTGCAGTAAGCTGGGCTTTAACAGGTTGTTTGTTGCCTGATTCTTTTTCCACGGCAAAACTTCAGGTAATTGTTATCATTTTTGTTTATATTTTTATTCGAGTATTTGTAGGCACGATCCTTTGCGACGTGTTGGATACGAAGGGAGATTTGGCAACAAGAGTAGAAACAATACCATTAAGGTTAGGAAGAAACAAAACCAAAAAGTTGCTAATTCTTTTAAACAGCCTTGGAATTCTTTTACCAATCTATTGCGAGGCAACCGGAATACTTACTCGCTTCGTGCCTGCGCTAATATTTGGAATCGTATATGGATATTTGGCAATTTGGTTTTTCTTTAAAAACAATTGCAAAAGGTTTGCTGCGGGCTTAATTTTAGATGGTGAATGGATCCCAATAGTCATCATCCTTTTCTTACTTATTAGATTATAAAACAACTTGCAACAAATAATATTGCCTTCTACCCCTGAGAAATTTCGAGAAATTCATGAAAAAGTAAGTTTGCACAGAATTACTTGATGTCTCCCACAAGAGTATGAGAAATCCGTTTTTCACACAATACCTAAAAAACAAAAGAAAATATACTCAGATTACTAATTGTCACTAATACTTTACATACCCTTTTTCCGTTTTGCTTCAAGCCTCTTAAAGCTATTAGTCCTGCAGCCTGTGAGTTTGGGAATCGAAAATTTCTCGTCTACAGCTATGACCTCGAATGATAGGTTTTGAGATCCTGTCTCAAATCTTTTTTTCTTAAATGCTAAAAAATTGTGCTTACATGTAAAGCAATAAAATGGCATTTGTCGTGTTTGAGCTAAAACTATACCCCCAGCTAGACATATAATATTTTTACTGCTGTGACATGTGGGGCAACTCAATATTGTATCTCCAGTTCAAGTATCTGAAGTATTAATATACTGGTTTTAAGTGTTTGTGTTTTAGCAGTCTAACCAGCAATCGTCCAACAAAAAACCACATTGATATTATGCATCACACCCTAAATAGTAATCACAGTTACCGTTCGTATTCTCTAATCAAAAACAATTTGGCGGTGAATATACATCCCTTAAAGAATACATAGTTCAATGGAATCCATTTCTTGCAAGAACACCACATTTTCTTTTTAATACGAAAATAATTCGGCAATCTGCAAGCCTTTTTCCTACGCTTCCAGAGTTTTCATCAATAGCAATCATTATCATGCTATTATTAGGTGCGCTATCAATACAAATGACAACAAATGTTATTTTTTTCTCAACCAAGAATTCGATGAGAAATCAAAAAATTATGCAATTTATTTCCGCATAAAAACATTCATCGTTGAAATCACTTTCCCTTCCAAAATATCTTTTTCATTCACCTCAAATTCATTTGGACCAAGAATTTTGATTTCAATTTCCTCCTTGTAGTTCTTCCCTTCCTGCAAGCCCTCATACGCGACACGGAGTGTATTATCATCCACCCATTTTCCTCTATGATCATGAGTTGCCGCAGTATTTGTAACAGCGAAAATATGGAACAACTTTCCCCGGATCAAAACCTACAATGTCAACTTCTTCATAGGAGCCCAATCCTTCGATATCTAATTTCCCAACATTCATCACGCCCCACCCAGCAGCAGCTGAAGTGAATTTCCAATTACCCTGAACATGGAAGGAGTTACCATCGAAAGTTAAAGTTCCCTTAACACTCCAATCTCCGATAAACAAAGCCAACCGTTTAGCTTCTACGGGCAAAGGAAGAATATCTGTAAATTTAGGACTATTTTCCATAACATACCCAGATTAACAATGAGAACAAGTCCAAATAAGCCTTGTTGAGAACCATTTGCTTCTCGGCCAAAGATAATCCAAGAATAGGAAACTTGCTTTTTTTGTAAAATGAATAATTGTTAGATTTTTGAAATGAGTGTTCAACCAAATGATCAGCTTTTTAACAATAAGTTCTATTCAGATACATTGGGCGCGAATGCAAATGCCACTAAAGGTAATGTTGTATTTTATTTAGACAAGGATTTTTAGTGGATAAATCCAAAGAACTTGGCTTAAATCTTATGTACCTTTGAAAATCACTAAAAACAATTGATTTCTCAGCGATCAAACAACCAATCTACACCAATCGTTGTATCAACAGAAAATAGGATTAATTGGTGGGCCGAGCCGGATTCGGACCGGCGACCTTCTGCACGTCAAGCAGATGTCCTAACCAGGCTAGACGACCGGCCCACACATTTGCATCTTTTCTACGACATTTTCCTATATAGCCGCTTCGTCTTGTGACGCGTTGCAATACTTGATTTTCCAGCTGGTATTAAACTATTTCCTAACGCTAGTTTGCTATGAGAGCAGTTTTAAAGTACTTATCACATATTATGTACGTTTGGGTTTAGGGCTATGGTTGCAACCGACGAAGTACTCTCATTACTAGTCGAATTCATAAACAAAAACTCTAACGTCGTTGATGTACAATGGGACCGACGCATGAGCCCACGACTATTAGTTAACCCTTACTCAGAAAAATACGAAGAAAGACAAACTGTAGCACATTATCTCCTTTTAGCTGCTTCAATTCTTGACGATACCGTTGTAGGTTATCCAGAAAATGCTCGGATGTTAATGGTTTATCTGCATGAGGCTTTTGGTAGCAACTTTTTTGAAATTAAGAAAGCGCATCTTTTTGAAGAAGAAATAGTAAAAGCTGACTTTTATCATGATTTAGGTCCAAACAAGAAAGCTGCCTCAGAAATCTTGGCCCAAATTAATTTGTTTGTTAAATTTAAAGCAGAAAAAAACTTGTTAAAGTATGCTCAAAAATTCACTAAACCCAAAGACTTTATCGACGATATGGCACAAAACATTGTTGCTCTCAGTGGTCCGCATAAGGATCGCGCTTGGATTTACCTACGGTGGATGGTGCGCTCTTCGCCTGACCTCCAAATCTACGACCATCTCTTGCCCGAAGACCTCTACGTTCCCTTAACCAAAGAGAACGCTAACGTCGCAGCCAGTTTAGGAATAATTAATTCTGCCTCACCCAGCCTTTGGCGCGATGAGCAAACAGCTGGAGAGGCACGCCAAAAATTAACTGATTTTGCAAAACGCCTTTTCCCAAAAGACCCTGCAAAAGTTGATTATCCATTCTTTCTTTTAGGCAGATGGCTTAAACAAAAAACCCTCAACCGCTACACACTAAAAACAGCTCTCGACTTTCTTGAACGGATGCAAAAAGTCACTGGTCAATCCCAGGCATATTACCAAAAAATGAGTCGCTACAAAAGCGGTTGGGAAAAAAAGACTGCTCTTACTCTTTTGAGAATGCACATTCCTTTTGGTTACGAAACGATTAGTTTTCCTTTGCCAAATGAAGTTTATACTCCAGATTTTATTTTAGAAAAGACTGTTAATGGCAGAAAAATTATTCTTGAACCACACTTTGAAATGACTAAACATCAAGCACGAAAATATGCACTTTTCAAACGAACTTACGGTCATAAATTTCTATTAATCTTGGTCCTCAAAAACGATTTGATACCAATGTATCATCAACGCAAAATATTAACTGACGATGTTTGCGATGACGTTTGGCCGATTGAATTCGTTCATCTATTAGCCGAGAAAATAAGACGCGGAACCTACGGTCAATAAACCGTGTTAATAAAGCTGCACATTATTGTAGGTGTGATTTGCGATGGCGCAGGAGAACTTCAAACCCTTGGTAGTTTGGCTTATTCTTAACGGAAAACCAGAAGAAGCCCTTGAACTTTTATCGAAAAAATACCAAGTCAAAGTTCCCAACTTGAAAGTGGGATTACCCAAAGGGCACAAAGTCACCGCATACGGCTGCTACGCATCCAAAAACCAGACAATCACAGTTCTAAACAGCGACGTATTAGTCAATCCTTTTGTTATCATTCATGAATTCTACCATCACATTCGAAGCAAATCCGTCGATAGAATGCATAAAGGAACCGAAAAGGGTGCTGACAAATTTGCGCTCGACTTTATAGCGGAGTATCAAGAATTCGCTAAAAAGGTTTTAAAAACAATCAGTAATAATCTTCTTCGTCGCATTCTATTGCGGCAGTCACTTCTATGGGTACCTTATCTCCATTTGAATCATATGCTGCTAGGCAACTTTTTCCCTCATATGGGTAACCCACTATCATGAGTATGCGGCCGAAGAAATAATTCAAATCTGTGTCGCTTGGTGAATTGTTGCCTGTTGGATGGGAATGCACGGTTCCAACAATAGAGAAATCCCCTGCAAACATGTAAGGGTTAAAGTGGACTGCGCCTTCTTCGTGAGCAGCAAACGGGGCTAAAACTAAGTCAGATACGCTTATGATGCCTTTGCTTTTTTTACCCCTAAGCAGCAAGAAGCTTTCTCGAGGATAAAGTTCTTTGGCGCCTGCAAATATGGCATCTAAAATGTTGCTTGGGATATGCACAGTTAATGCTGCTGTCATGCAAACATCGTTTATGATTGTGTGTTAAGTACTTTTTCCCAACCATCAGGAGTATGGTGACTTTGGCAAAGACAACTGATCTATTGAGACGGATGAAAAAAGTTCAAGGATTTGGTTACCTCAGGGGTAGAGTGTAGATGCTCTTTTTTTAGCTTTGATGGGAAGATTCTAAGGATGCTATTTACAAGAAAATTGAGCGGTTAGAATTAGAAGTAGTCGACGAAGAGAAAAAAACCTTTCGACTACTACTTCTGAGAAGAAACAACTATCTATACTCTATTTCTAGACTATTAGGGTCAAAGTGAAATATTGGATCTGAGAATCAGAGAGTGAATATTTTAGCTTCAGAATATTCTGTAATATTAGAAAAATAGCTTGAATATCTTCTAACATGGATATCACTCATTTTCTATAAGTAACCTTAGAACTCTCTGCTCAATTTCATCCCTAATTTCTCGAACCTTCTCAAGAGGCTTTCCTTTAGGGTCTTCAAGCTTCCAATCAATCGTTGGTTTAAAGAACGGTCCAGGACAAATTCCTTGGTCATTACAGCCCATTGTTACTATTAGGTCTGACTCTTGAGCTATTTGAAATGTAAGCAATTTGGGCTTGTTTTGAGAAATATCGATGCCTTTTTCTAACATTGCTTGAACAACAAATGGATTGACTTTATCAGCAGGTTTGTTTCCAGCACTGGATATAATGAAATTCTCTTTTCCATACTTTCGAGCGAATGCTTCAGCTATTTGGCTTCTTCCAGCGTTTTCAACGCATACAAATAGAAGTCTTTTCATTTTAATAACACCCAAGAATGCAACTTTCTGCAGAGGAAAATAATTGCTTGACGCTCTTTTTGTTTCTTTTGGTGATGTCTTTAGAAATGATTGCTATTGCGGCATATTCTATATTTTCTATATATTTTATGAAGGTCATCTCTATAGGTGCGGATGAGCTTTAAATAGTTGATAAATGGAGATGAAAAAAGAATGTTATCACGAGATTGTGATGGCTGCTCCAAGTTTAAGGAATGCAGCAAACGGTTCCAAAAAGCCCTAAAAGACGACAAAGTTTACTGCCAAGACGGTACTGCTCACCTTATTGACAGCGATAGTGTGAATCAGAGTTCAGAAGTGGTCTGTCTCATATAGGCGCTCCAATGATTTATCAGCATAAGATGGGCTTGAATCCTCGAGAGCGAGAATAATCATATCTTGGTTTTTTATTATTAGCTTGAATTATCTGAAGCAAGGCAGTTAGATAAATCATAAAAACATTGGAAAATCAGCTTAGAACCGATTCAACATTCAAATTCAGCACAATTTCAGAAATGTCAGTGGCATACTCGGCTGTTCGCCTAATACTCTCGATAAGCAATCTTAAGTAAACTATTTCTTCGATTTTGGAATTCTGTGAGCACAAAACAGCTTCCTTCTCAGCTTTTTGCACCTGGCTCAATTTCTCGATTACGCTTTCAGCCAAAATAAAATCGTGCTTGAATAGTGCCTCTATGGAACTTTCAAACATCGAAATGGCCAAATCGCTGAGTTCACCTATCTTCCTTAAAAGTTCTTCATTCACTGGATCTTTCAGTAGCAGGATGTTTTCGGCTATTTTTGTTGAATGGTCAGCGGTTCTTTCCACCGCTTTTACTATAAGTCTGTAGCCTAAGCACTCTTTTTGACTGGTTAATCCGATTTCTTTGACGATTCTTTGGTTTGAAACTGCCAATTTTAGGAGTCTTACGATGTATAGGCTGAAGCGGTTGACTTCCCGATCTGTTTCTATGACGCCTTTGGCACTAGCGTAATCGAGTTTCTTTAGTGATGCTATCGCTTCTTTATGCATGGATGAGGCGATTATTGCCATTCGGCTTAATGCATTCTGGACAGTGAGTTCGGGATAATTAAGCAGAACTTGTAGTTTTAATTCGGTTGGGGTGTCGATGACTATTTCTGTTCCGACAAGGTAGTTTCTGGCGAAGCTTTTTAGGTGATTTCGGAGTTTTAAAGATAGGACTTTTTGTCCCTGTGCTCTGATGTGGAGTATGTTGTAGCCGCTAAGGTATGCGGAGATTGCTGTTCTCATGACGGCTTCGTAATTATCGTTTAAAGATGTTTTGATGTTGGCTTCGTCTTGTTTTTCTTTTTTTGGAAAACTGGCTGGCGCGATTGATAGTGAGCCGTCTTCTTCTTCTCGGACTGAGATAGCGCTTCCACGCTTTAGCTCATTTTTGGTTGCCCATTCCTTTGGTAAGGAAAGTATGAATGTCGAGCCGCCTGTAATTTGGAGTTTGCGTTGTTCCTCCCTTAGCTTTTCCACTTTTTTTGCTGTCACTTTGGACTCCAAGTTAGTTTTATGTGGATTCATAGTATTAACTGATTCTATATAGTCTATAAAGAGTATATGGGGTTGTTATATAAAACATCAGTTCTCAGTAGTAAACGAGAATGGAGAGTAAAATATGAAAACTGTATATGTAATAGTAATTCTTGTAATCGCTGTATTAGTCGGTGCAATTGCTGCATACGTTTTCTTCGCTCAACCAAGCAATTCTAACCCAAATACTTCAGTTGCACTCAACGGGGCAGGTGCTACCTTCCCGCAACCATTCCTCAACGCAACAATCCACGCTTATTCCCTAATCAAACCCAATGTACAAATAAACTATCAAGGCGTCGGTAGCGGCTCAGGCATCAACTCACTGACACAAAAAACTGTTGACTTCGCGGCTTCTGACGCACCTCTATCTTCTAATCAAACAGCTCAATTATCCAGTCCAGTAGTACATATCCCAGAAACCATAGGGGCTGTCACTATTGCCTTTAATCTGCCTGATATTTCCAGCGGCTTAAAGCTAAGCGGCGACGTCATCGCTCAAATCTATCTTGGAACCATAACCCGCTGGAATGACCCAGCAATCACCACCCTCAATCCAGGAACAACATTACCCGATCATGTCATTAGTGTAGTTCACCGCTCAGACAGCTCTGGAACAACTAGCGTCTTCACTAAATACTTAGCTCTTGAAAGCGCCACTTGGAGTACTCAAGTTGGCTCAGGTACATCTGTTCAGTGGCCAGGAACAAACGCCATCGGCTCAAGTGGAAACTCAAATGTTGCTTCAACCGTTACCCAAACCCCATACGCAATAGGTTATGTCGAGCTATCATATGCTTTAGAAAATGACATGTCGGTGGCTTCAATTAAAAATCCGGCTGGGAACTTTATCGAGCCGACTCTTGCTTCAACTACAATCGCAGTTCAATCTGGAGCTTCACAAGGGCTGCCCACTGGAGATCAATCATGGACATCTGTTAGCCTTCTTGACACAGCCGACCCACAAGCTTACCCAATTGTTTCCTTCACATATCTGCTTGAATACAAAGAACTCAATGTAATCCCCAACATGACATTGGAGAAAGCAACCGCCATCGTGCAGTACATGTGGTATGTAGTACATGATGGGCAGCAACTATCATCCAACTTACAATACGCAGTTCTTCCAGCAAACGTCGTTACAATCGACGAAGCAACAATCCAATCGATAACCTTCAACGGACATACATTGCCAATAACCTAAACAGCTCTATGTCGTCCGTTTCCTCTTTTAGTTTTAATTAATTAGCTGGCGAATCAGAATGGCAAGGAAAATAATGACTGGAGACCGAATATTCCAGATAGTAATTGCCGCACTCGCAGCTTCAGCCCTCGCCATCCTGATACTCAACGCCTTCGTTTTAACCACAGGTTCATCACTCGTCTTTGGACAATTTGGCTTAAGCTACCTAACAGGTACATCATGGAACCCCGTTGAAGGCCGACAAGCCTTCGGAATTTTGCCCTATATTCTTGGAACTTTAGTAACGTCTGGGATTGCACTGCTAATCGGGGTGCCCTTGAGTATTGGCATCGCTATTTTCCTTGCTGAGATGTCCCCCAAAAGGATACGTGTTCCTTTATCTTATCTTATTGAGTTGCTGGCTGCCGTTCCAAGCGTTATTTATGGACTTTGGGGTTTGTTTGTACTTCGCTTTTGGTCCTTAACCTACATAGAAACCCCACTAAACAAGTACTTAGGCTGGATTCCTATGTTCAGCGGAACACCTTTTGGACTTGACATATTTACAGCAGGTATAATTCTAGCCATAATGATCATTCCTACAATCGCTTCAGTATCCAGAGAAGTCATCAGCGCCGTTCCAAACTCCATAAGGGAAGGAGCCTACAGCATAGGTGCAACAAAATGGGAAACCATCCGACATTGGGTTCTCAGTTACGGCCGTTCAGGTATCTTTGGCGCTATTATTCTAGGCTTAGGAAGAGCAGTAGGCGAAACAATGGCAGTCACCATGGTTATAGGCAATGCTATCGGTCCAAATGCAATGCCAACTTCGCTCTTTAGACCTGGACAGACGTTACCTTCTTTGATAGCTAACGGTTTCATAGAATCACCAAATCCTCTGGAAAAATCAGCCTATGTGGGAGCAGGCTTAATCTTACTTGTAATAAGCATCGTCATCAACATAGTCGCCTATTTGATGGTTACTCGTTTACTGAAAGTTAAGGGAGGCGCGGTTGAATAATGCTCAACAGCTACAGATTTAGACGCTTTAAGAACAGGCTATTCTTTATTCTCTGTTTTGTCTGTGTAGTTGTCGCTGTTATTCCATTGATAAGCATTCTTTTTGAAGTCATTGTTAGAGGTGCTTCGCAAATTAACCTTCATTTCCTAACTGCCAGTGTACTACAGGGCGGAATCGGCCCATCAATTCAAGGAACCCTAATAATGATAGGATTAACTAGCATATTGGGAATCCCTGTCGGCATCCTTTCAGGTGTCTACTTGTCAGAGTATGGAAACAACAAATTCGCTTCAGCGCTAAGAGTAATCAACAATGTATTGACGCAGTTTCCCTCCATTGTTATTGGAATTACCGCTTTTGGCATAATCATAATCTACATCACTGGAAGTTACTCCCCACTTGCAGGCGCCGTCGCACTCTCTTTCATGCTAATTCCTATAGTGGCAAGAACAACCGAGGAATCACTAAAACTCGTTCCCAACTCCGTTCGCGAAGCATCATTAGCTTTAGGTGTCCACAAATGGAGAACGACCCTTAGCGTAGTCTTGCCCTCAGCCGGCAATGGGTTAATTACAGGCGCCCTTCTTGGCGTTGCACGAATTGCAGGAGAAACAGCGCCATTGCTTTTCACAATCTTGGGCAGTTCTTTCTTCTTCCAAGGACTTAACTCACCAATGGATGCACTTCCGCTTAGAATTTTCTTGGATTCCCGTCAACCTTCGCCAGAACTTCAAGCACAAGCTTGGGGTGCAGCATTAATCTTGATATTAATAATGTTGGCACTTAACATTGGCGTTAGGTTGGCTAGTCGAGGTAAATATGGTATGGTGAAATAAATGGATAACAATGTAAAAATGCAGAGTATTGGACTCAACGCTTGGTTTGGAGAAAAACAAGCGTTAAAAGACATTAATCTTTCAATCAAACCCAACGCTGTCACAGCAATCATTGGGCCTTCAGGATGCGGAAAATCTACTTTCATACGTGTACTGAATCGAATGCATGAGCTAATTCCTAACGCAAAAATTTCGGGACGAGTGCTACTTGACGGAGAAGATATCTATACCAAGGATGTAGATCCAGTTATGATTCGGCGCCGGGTGGGCATGGTTTTCCAGAAACCCAACCCCTTCCCAACTATGTCTATATATGACAATGTTGCGGCAGGCTTGCGATTGACTGGAGTAAAAAAGGACAAGAATTTAGATGAAATAGTGAAACATAGCCTCGAGCAAGCAACACTTTGGGATGAGGTGAAGGACGATTTGAAAAAGCCAGGCACCAGCATTTCAGGGGGTCAACAACAGAGACTATGCATCGCCAGAGCTATTGCTTTGCAGCCAGAAGTCATCTTGATGGATGAGCCCACTTCCGCGCTGGACCCGATTGCGTCTGCAAAAATCGAAAAGCTGGTTGTTGAGCTCAAGCATGATTACACAGTTGCTATTGTCACTCATAATATGCAGCAAGCGTCCAGAGTCTCCGATTTCACAGCTTTCCTATATTTGGGCGAGTTAATTGAGTTTGGACCTACCAGGGACATTTTTGAATCTCCTAAGAACCCGTTAACAGAGAAATATATAACAGGAGAATTCGGATAGGAGAAAGCAATATGAGCAGAATAATTGACCGCGGTTTAGAAGAACAATTAGTTCTACTAGCAAAAATGGGTGAGTTGACCTACGAGACGCTCTCCCTATCAATGCATGGATACTTGCAAGGCAAGAGTGTATTTGCACAGGTAGAAGAGATGTCTGATACTCTTGTCGCCATGGCAAACAAAGTTGAAGACCAAACTTTTCAGTTGATCGCCCGTTTCCAACCAGTCGCCTCCGATCTTAGAGCGATAAAATCACACATGAAAATAAGCAATGACTTCGCCAGATACGGCAGATATGCTTTAGACATTTCGTCGATAAATGACCAGATAAGCGGAATAAAAGAATGTGATCGTCCAACGATTGACTACATTCATGAAATGAGCGATAAAGTTCTCTCAATGGTAGGCATCAGTATTGAAGCACTTAAGAAACAGGACGTTGAACTTGCCAAAACTATCACTAAAACCGAAAGAGAGGTTGACGAAATGTACCTAATACTTCTTAACAAATTAATCACTGAGCAGCAAGCTAACAGTAAATGTGTATTATCAAGTGCTCTTATGACACGCTATCTTGAGCGGATAGCCGATCACGCAGTTTACATATGTGAATCTATCGTGTACATTGCAACGGGTGAAAAAATCTCATTAAGCTGATTCCAAAATCGCACTTCCAAGTATCGTTGAAGCCTCAGCCTTATAGTATTTTAGGTCCTTGAGCCTTAATTAAGAATAAGTAACCTAGCGTGATTGGCTCTAAAGTTGGAGCCGAACCCCGAAGATATTTTATCAACTGGCTACAAAATTAGAGCAAAAGCAATTATGGATACTGAATGCAGGAAAAAAATTAAGAGAATTACTAAAGAGTTTGATTTTGCAGTGATAGAAGAAGAAAATCAAATTGTGGTTACAAGCCTAAATCAAATAGCTTGTTCTTAAATAAATGATCGTTTCGATAAAAAAAACTTTATTTGGGCTTCATAGAAGTTAAATACGGAAAAAGTAAATCGATTAACCAAAAAAATACCGTGAAAAATATGACTTTAGTGAAAGTTGCCAAAACAATCGATATTCCCATTGGCAAGATGAAGCACGTGGAAGTTGATGGGACGGAGATTTTGATTGCTAATGTAGAGGGCCAGTTCTATGCAGTTAATGATAGATGCCCTCACCTTCATGCTAAGATATCTGAGGGCACTTTGAAGGGAACTATTATAATTTGCCCTAGACATCTTTCAAGTTTTGATGTAACAACGGGCAGAGTAATCTCTGGAACGCGAAGCAATTTAATAAGTTACAACGTAAAAGTAAATGGCGACGATTTGCTGATTGAAAGCTTATAACCAGTGACCATCTCCATTTCTAATTCTTAAGTAAATTTAACAGCAAGTTGCCCGCCTCTTTTTGCAAGGGTAATGATGTTGATAAAACAAAATTCTATATAGTTACCTTAAAGTGGCTTCCGCATTCTCTGCATGAGTAGGCTTCAATTTGGAAAAGTGAATTTCGCAGTGACTTGATAGGTTCAGATACCTCTTTTCCACATTTAGGGCATTTAGCCATATCAACGTCTCAGTTACGGTACATTACGCCAAGTCAATTTGAAGATGTGTTGGCACAAGAATGAAACAACAAGGACATATTAGTTAATAATAACTACCTCAAATGCCTCGTCTTGCATAATGTTCATTTTTTATTTTTTTGACTAAAAAAGGGAAAGATGATATTTTTGTTTGCGTGGTTTTTATGGTCGTTTCTTTAATAGCAATATTGATAGTATAGCGCCTACTATGGCAATTGCGACAATGATGCCTGCGACTGCGGGAATGAAGTACATGTCAGTAGTAGAAGTTAATGGTTGAGGCGATGGTGAAGGAGTAGCAGGTGCTTCAACTGCAGTTAGGTATGTTGAAGCTGTTGAACTGCCGTAGGAGTTTGTTCCTGCGAAATTAGCGATGATTTTGTATAAGCCCGGTACTTCTGGAACCCAGGTGAAGCCGAAGACACCGTTGCTGTCACATGTTACATCTCCTATGTTGACTATGTTGCCGTTAGGGTCAAGAGCTGATAAGTTTACTGTTACGCCGGTCGCGTTGGTGGGCTTTGGTAGTTGAAGGTGTATGTATTGCATCCATGCATCCATGTATTCGTCTGCAATTGCACCTGTTCCTGGTTGAGCAGGAGACTTGTCTAACACAGTGCCAGTTAAGGTGAAGCTTTGACCAACTGTGACTGCCATTGGAGGTGCAGCTATTGAAGTTGAACTCTGGCCTTTGCCAATAACATACATGTATCCGTCTCTTGCACCGATTGTTAGATAGCCATCTGCTACTCGCAGTTGTAGACTTGATCTAGTACGTTGTCCAGCTACTGAGATGCTTATGCTCCATTTTTCTTCACCAGTTAAGGCGTCAATAGCGAAGGTTTTGAGTCCTCTGTAGTATGGTGATTCTGGTGAGTGTAGACTTGAGGGTATGAATAGTGTACCATCTGCAAGTAAACCAGGTGCGTGGTTCGGATAGACTGTCTCTCCATCGCCGCCTGTGAATGCGCCTTCATATGGGTATTCCATCGGTTTTTCGAATTTCCAATTGATTTTGCCAGTTGCCCAGTCGATTGAGTATACGCCGGTTTGTGCTGACCAGTAAAAGTTTCCGTAGCCGCTTATGGTGGAGTAGCTTCCCCAACCTGTTGCGTCATATGGGTAGTCGAATTGCTCTGTTTTCCAAGCAATGTTACCTGTTCTTAGGTCAAAAGCATAGCAGTATCCTCTTGTGGTGATGATGGCGAACTTTCCATGGTCTGCAATGCAGGCTGAGCCGCTGAATAGAGGTTCCATGATGGTGGTGTTCCATAGGGATTGCCCAGTTAATACATCGAAGCCTTGTACAGTTGTATTTGTGCTGATTCCGCCAGTCATGTAATTGGTTGCTGTTGCACCTAGCATTACATTCCAATCGGTGTTTGCTTCACTTGGCATGCTACTTCTAGCGTAGGAAGTATTGCTTACTATTCTTGCAGAGAAAGCGTCTGATCCTAAAGTAGTCCAGTTTATTAGTCGATAGCGATTTGAGGCACCGGCAGCTGCTCCGAGATCTTGAAGACCTAGTACATATCCATTCATGTAGTAGGTTCCGCCGCTGCCTGTCATTGGTGAAATTGATATGTTGGCAAACATGGCTCCAGTGAATGCATCGTATTTACGTAAGTATCCGTTGCTTATGGAGAGCAGATATGGTACGTCTGGTTTTATGGTTACGCCTGGTACTGGCGGAGCAGCTGTTGCACCGTATTCGATTAGGTTAGGCTCTGATTCGCCTGGGTAGAGGGGTCGTTCCCAGAATAGTTCACCAGTTCGTATGTCGTAGCATTGCCACCAAGTTGTTGAGCTTGGACCTGTTGTGCTAGGTTTTGTGACTGCTTGGTAGCCTCTGCCCCATAAAATTATTGTTGGTGCATTTTGCCAGCCTGTTGTTGGCCAATAGACGCTGTTGTCGGTGTTGTCGCCGCCTACAAGTCCTCCCAATGCGCCTTGTCTTTTCCATACTATGTGGGCACTGTCTGGTCCTTGGACCCAAGGTGTGAAGCGTTGTGCGGAGTTAGCGTATGGGTTTGTGTTAGGGTAGAGTTCATTCCATTTTTCTCCCCCTCCGACGCCAAACCAGGGATAGTTGCCGATGATTGGCCACCATTCTCTAAGTTCTGCGTTAATTGGTCGTGTCCAGTAGTCGGTTGGAAGGGGAGCTTCTGGATAGGATGATACCGGTTCTTGTTGGACTGTAAGTGTTGTTACTGGTGTTTTGCTTGGCTTTACGTAAACTGCGTCATAAACTGCTCCTCCAGATGTTGCGGTAATTATCTTGCCGTCTAAGTATCGACCTGCGGGGAAGTATGTTCCTGGGAACTCCATTTGAAGTTTCCATTCACCAGTTTGGTCGGCGACTAGTTCCATCCAATTCGTTCCATCAGCGACATAAGAATTCATTATGTATTCTTTTATTGTTCCATCGGGTTTGGTTACTGTGAGTTTGTAATCTAAGTATTGACGGTAAGCGTGCGGTGCTGGGTTAACCCACATGTTGATTAGGAAGGTCTGGCCAATGCCAACTGGATTTGGTCTAGTACTCAGATGAGCGGCAGATTCAGCGTTAACGCTTACTGTTATTCCTGATGGTAGTGGTCCACTAACTGGTTGTTGTGCTGATAGTTGTGCTTCAGTAGAGATATTTGTCATCACTGTAAAAATTGAAGATGCTAAAAGTACAATTGCTATAAGAGATAGGGTTTTATTTTTTATTGTTTGTATTTTGTTTTTCCTCATTTTATTTTGTATTGAACACGAAGCATAGGTGCTCCTGCTCAATCGAACTTTATTTGTTTCTAATTTGGTTATAAGACTTTGCAAACATAGGGAATTCGCTGGTGACACCAAACATAAAATTTGTCGGAGAGATTCCTTCAATTAGATTAGATGAAATGACAAAATTAACTAACGATTTCAAAAATTTAGTGCTGATTTTTGTTTCTTTGCCGTTGATTTATGCAATAAGCGTTTTAAACAAAAACTGTCGTTTG
Source organism: Candidatus Bathyarchaeota archaeon (assembly GCA_963831895.1). Taxonomy (GTDB): domain Archaea; phylum Thermoproteota; class Bathyarchaeia; order Bathyarchaeales; family Bathycorpusculaceae; genus Bathycorpusculum. The sequence continues at coordinate 4,225 of CAWHSD010000016.1, read as the reverse complement.
CGTAACTATCGCCATTGGGAAGGCACAAGAATAGCAGATCTCTCAAACGGCAACCCTACCACTGTAATGAAGATGCTGGGTATAAAAAACGTACAAACACATTGAAGTATGTTAATATTAGGAAGTTTAGCTTTAGATCAGAAACAGACTATGAATACTTCTCAGTCACCACACCTGAATAACTTAAGATTGCATTGCTCGGGGGTTATCAGCTGGTAATTAAAAAATTTGGTGCAAGTTGGTTTAGACGACCTAAACGGATAGCTATTGCAGGTACACCTGTTGACATGCGAAATCCAGAAGCAACACCTAAGCACGGCATGGAAACCTTGCGAAACCTGAAACAGCAACGACTAACATCGAAACCTCGCGTCTTAAAGCAAAACCTCGTGCCATAAACATTTAAGACACAGTGAACTAGAACTGTTGACTTGTAAGTGCCGAGGTGGCAGAGTGGTTAACGCGCGGGCCTTGAGAGCCCGTGGAACATCCGTTCCGCATGGGTTCGAATCCCATCCTCGGCGCCTCCTCTAGTGCGACAATATACTGTTTTTTTCTTCTATTCAGTCCTAACAATTCTCAATACTCTAAAGTTTTCTACTGATGGATTGCGTTTTTTGGTGTGGACGATGCATTGAACCCGCATTAGGGGGAAAGAAATCCGTTAATCAACTTCTTCTTCACCTGTATGCGATAAGTCTCAAGAAGGAAAGGGCGTTAAATTCAATCTTTGGTTTCTTGTAGTAGGATAAGGTAGGTGGGGTGTTGGATTTTGATTTTTTTTTCTCAGAATTGGGCCGTTATAGTTGTATTTTTAATTTGGGTTTTTAAGTTTTCTATTGTAGTTGACCCGAAGTCACAAATGCTAAAATATTCATTATCCATTTTTAGAATAGGAGTTTTTTGAAATGCCTAATATTATTACCAAAGATGGTACGAAAATTTATTATAAAGATTGGGGCAAAGGACAACCTGTTGTTTTCAGTCATGGTTGGCCACTGAATGGAGATGCGTTTGAAGATCAAATGTTCTATCTGGCGCCTAAAGGTTATCGCTGTATTGCACATGACCGTCGAGGGCACGGACGTTCAAGTCAAACTTGGAACGGAAATGACATGGACACCTACGCGGACGACCTTAGTGAGCTTATCGAAAAGCTTGACTTAAAAAATGTAATTCTGATTGGACATTCCACTGGAGGGGGCGAAGTTGCAAGATACATAGGTCGCCATGGAAGCAAAAGAGTAGCAAAAATTGTGCTAATTGGCTCGGTTTCACCTTTAATGGTCAAGACAGCAGATAACCCTGGAGGGTTACCCATACAAGTTTTTGAACAACTTCGGGCAAACGTCGTTGCAGACCGTTCACAATTCTTTAAAGATTTCTCGATGCCGTTCTACGGCTTCAACAGACCAAACGCAAAAATTTCGGAAGGGGTACGCGAGAATTTCTGGCATCAAGGTATGATGGCGGGATTTCCAGCAGCATATTTCTGCATCAAAGCATTCTCAGAAACAGATATGACGGAAGATTTGAAAAAATTTGATGTGCCAACATTGATTCTTCACGGCGACGATGATCAAATCGTGCCTATTGCTGACTCGGCTATGCTTTCTGCAAAAATTGTAAAGCAAGCAACACTCAAAGTCTACAAGGGAGCTCCCCATGGCATGTGCACCACTCACAAGCAACAAATCAACGAGGATCTTCTTGCATTCTTCGAAGAAAAACCTTTAAAGAATGATTTACCGGGAAAGCAGACGTTTCCTTTGGTCAAACGTGGCACGGACCTACAGTGAGCTCTTTAAAAATTTTATCGCGAATTATGAGTGAATTCAAACTGGACCTGCCTGTCTCTGAAATTTGCTTTGTCTTGAGTATGCACAGTTTCATCGTTGTCTAAACCATCGCCTTTCTTCCACCGCGGGTGCTAAGTCGCCAAACGAAAAACGCTTCAACAAACAAACCAGTCAGGCGACAGCAACAAAAATAGGCTCTAAAAGGAATATGTAGCACGAAACTCCGCCAACTGAAAGCACCGCCGACAAAACAATGAAATAACCACCAACAACGAAGAGAACGCGATATCCTTTTGTCGTTTTCTTGTTCCTTTGAGCCAGCCCCCGAGAAAAACAAACACTATGCCCGTTAGTATGCTCATAGGAGGAATTATTTGAGTTGATAAGAGGAGGTTTTTGCCAGCCATTGCAAATCAGGGTTAACCAAGGCATAAAGAATTAACAGTGAAAAAGATGCTACAAAAATCCCTCCATCAAATAGTTGCCCGTTCGCCACAGGCCCATAAGTTCTACGCCAAGGAACCGCTTTTGACTCCTTCAAATCAGGATCAGAAAGCTTAGTCGCCTCTGGCGAATCTTTATTTAAGAAGCAGACCCGATCAGGCGGGTTCTGATCCTTAAGATTTAGCGTGCACGACCTGTCTTTTGATATTACAGGTAAAGTGTAACGCCCCCTCTTCACCAGCCTGGATAATAGAAAAAGCCACTCTACACCCTTATCTTTGTCAGTGGTGAAGGAATCTATGGAGCTATGCAGGAACGCACCTAATGCAAGCCAGACATTCACAAAAAATAACCCAGACAGAAAAAGAAGATTTACGAATAACATGTTAAGAATAGAAAAAACTGACAAAGCGCCAGCTTACAAAATAAATAATCCGCACAAAATTCTCGTTGCATGGAACTTTGATGCAACCCCTTCTCAAGCTTATTGCGTGATGCCCATCAAATTAAACCCCGACTTCAAAATAATAAAAAACATTGTTTTGTCAAGAGCTGTCACCATCATTGTAACTGTCGAAACCCAACAACAAACGGATATACCTCACCCTCGCGAAGGTTTAATGTACAAAGGCGATTAGAAATGAGTAAAAATCTTACAAATCAAGATGCTTCAAATATTTTATCCAACGTGCCCAAGGAGAAGGCTTTCTTTTTTTGCACTTCAGAGGGAGTTTACACAAAAACTTCAGCAATCAGCCTCCAAGATTTTGCAGCCAAATTGGAAGACATAGATGATAGCTCCATTCTGTTTCATTATCCACGGGGCGATTTCCAAGCTTGGATAAGAGACATAGTAAAAGACAACGAATTAGCTAGCAGAATGTGTTTTATAGAACGGGGCATTTCGGGAGAGAAGCTAAGGCAAGAACTGTCAAAAATGGTTCAAACGAGAATAAGCGAACTCAAAGATACAAAACAAGAAGTATTTCCACCTAGCCAATGTAACAAGGATGGGTTATGTCTATCTTAATACAAACGATAATTAAAGTTTAATTTAGAGGCTTTGCTTTCTTCTTTTTTTCTGTTATTGTTATTCAATGATAAAATAGTGGAGAATAATTGTCTGTTGTTGTGAAAGCACAATCACAACGCTATATGTAGTATTGTTACTCCATTTGTTTAGGTGTAAGTTTTGTCGAAAGTTCAACCTCATCCAGGTCATGAAAAACACCTCTGCAAAATGGTAGAGGACAAAGTACCCCTAGAAAAGATAAAGCCACTTGTTAAAGACGCGAAATACATCTGCAAAGGCTGCATGCGTACAGCTGCCAAAGCGGAAAATCTTTGCGCCCCAGATCCACTTTAAACATCTTTTTTTTTGAGAACAAATTCCCATTCAATGTCCGTCAGAAACTAAAAGAAATTCTCGGAAACATACTTTTGCCTATTCTGGCTAAAATGTCGAATAGGGCAATGCTTTACTTTACGTTTTTAAGCTTTGATTTCTTAATTTTACCTTGAGTTTGTCGTCGCTCATAAAAAATCGCAAAAAAGATAATCTTATAGAAGCTAATAACCAAAGTGATACCCTGTTATTTCAAGGGAAATTGAACCTAAAAATAATTCAAAAACTCACTTATAGATTTTTGTAAAGATCAAATAGAACGCTTGATGAATTGTAATTGTTTGGTGACAGTCACACATCTTAAAATAGACAGGCGAGTTAAGGCTTAGTAAGGTTTTTGAATATGGGTTTACTTAATTTGCTTTTTGTTGTCGCTGCGATACTTATCATACTGTGGCTTCTTGGCTTTGTCTTCTTCAATCTTGGAGCAATCATATGGGTACTGCTTGTCATAGCCGTCATCATAATACTTTTCCGGCTGCTCTCAGGACGCAGAGTATAACATCAACCGAAATCGAAAAAGCAGCGACATAAGCTGCTTTCCAATTTTTTTGCAACCATAAAGATGATTGTGTAT
>CAWHSD010000015.1:0-93503 GCA_963831895.1 Candidatus Bathyarchaeota archaeon | reverse complement strand
ATGTCTACTTTCTCTTCTCTGGGGCAGAGGTTTTCCTTGATTACCTCTGAAAAACTTTTTTTCCCTTTTCGTTTTAAAAGAAGCTCGTAGACTTCGTTTGAAACAGAAATTTGTCTGCCATTTTCCTCATCAATACACAATGTATACATGCATATTGATAAAATTTATCCCCGCTATGCTTTAACTGTGAATAGTTTTAATAACTGAACGTCGTAAAAACAGAAAGCGGTTACAGCCACTTCAACCTCTCCCAACCGACATTTACTGGTAAATTGGTGCTATTATCCCCTCCCGCGCCATTTTATTATTATGTCTGTTTCTAAGATCATTTCGTCTAAAATCGACGAGGTCGAAGTTCATTCAAATAAGTCATTTGTTATATTTAGAAATTAAAAAAACAAGAGAACGATCAATTCATCGATAATCAAAAGAACCCAATCTAATTTGCATGCAAGCCATTTCCTTGAAGCCTAAACGGTAGGGAACCATACTTAAATCAAAAGCCCATCCCAATACAAGTACTAACATGAATGTTCAGAGTTCGGTTCCCGCAGACTTTCCAAACAGTGCAAATATGAACTTCTAAAAAGGCCGAATCAGAGTTCAATGTCAAAATAAAAAGAAGATTTTAGGAATTTGAGATGGTCCTACAATAGTTGCTTTTAGATCAGAAAGGATTTTTTCCGAAGAACGGTTAAAAGAAAAATGAAGGGAAAAATAGCATTTACACAAAAGACGACTTTTTCGATTCGTCTTGACCAGCCTTCTGAATTACTTCAGATAGCTTTTCAGTGGAAGGCACACCGCCATAGAGCACCAATTCGCCGTTTATGAACAAAGCCGGAACTGCATCCATGCCATATTTGTTGAACAAGGCTCAAGTTTGCTGAAATCGCCGACTTCCCGACCATAACGAACCTCAGTGGCAGTTACAACTTCAACTTTGGCTTCGACGTTTATTTTGCTCAGTACTTCCTTTACTTTTGAAACGTACTGTTCATCCATTGGCTTAAGAGCTGGATTGCAGCAAGAAAAAGTAAGGATTGAGATTTGCATTTTATTGGTCATAGAGATGCTTCCCAACCTTTCTGAGGCTTTGGATACCGTAAATGTCCGTGTCAAAGAGAGGGACGTCTTTTCTTAGCACATCCTTGAATCTAGTCTCGATTTCTTTGAAGTATTTCTCTTGTGTTGCTCTTCGTCTTTCAAGGAACCAGTTGCCATTAAGAACCTCCGTGGGAATAACCTCGTTCACAATCAATGACGCTACGTTTATGCCAAACTTGGACAAATCCGCCATGGCTCTTGCGGTTTCCTCAATGGGCAGCTTTTCGGGCAACATCACCAGGTTGAATGCAGATATGCTTTCGTCTGAGAGGCTTTTTACTGCTTGGTCGTATCGCTGTTTCTCTTTCTTTAGCCCCTCTAGCGTGCTTTCATCCACGCCGCCTAATGCTTCTGCAAGCTCTTTTCGGTTCTTGATTTGGTTGGTCATGTATCCCGACCAATCAAACGGCATCGAAAGCTCCCTGAGTGTATGGCCTGTGGGCGCTGTATCGAATACTACGTGGTCATATTTTTTGTCTCCAAGATAGGTGACGAATTGGTCAAAAGCTGCCATTTCTTCTGCGCATGGGGTGCTGATGGCGTCTTTTCCAAGGATTTGGTCAAAGTTCTGCATCATTCCTTGTAGTCTGGTTTGGAAGACGCCTGTGGCTTTTTTGGGGTTGATGTTTAATCCGCAGAGGTTTTCGATTTTGTCGATTTTTGTGATTTCGGTTTCGCCTATTTTTTGTTCGTATGTTGCTGAGAGGCTGACTGTTGGGTCGGTTGCGACAATTAGTGTGTTGTAGCCTTGGTCGGCTAGCCAGATGGCTGTTGCGGCTGCCATAGTTGTTTTTCCTACGCCTCCTTTTCCGCCGAAGAATAGGAATTTTCGGTTTTGAATTAGTTTTTTCATTTCTTGTGTCATTTATCGGTCACACCAATATCGGACATACCGATACGCTTATAAGATTTCGTGTCGGTATCCGATAGTGGACGACCACCATGCAGCCACCCCAACCTGAAATCGCAGGCAACCTACAAGCCAAAATAATGATGCTCCTAAGAGAAGAGCAACTCTGCGGAGTAGACCTAATGAAGAGGCTAAGAATCAAAAGCCCCGGTACAATCTACCCCGTACTCGATGTTCTGCGAACAAAAGGCTTAATCGACTTCAAAGTTGAAACAAGAGGGTGCAGTCCGCAAAAAAGTCTATTTCTTAACGGAAGTTGGCACCCAAAAGACGCATGACCATCTGACTAGTTCGGTAAAATTTTGCTGTGACACCTCTGAGCATGTCAACAAAATTTTGGAGATTGTACGAGGACTTATAGAAATCAACCGCAAAGAGAAAGTGCTCTCCACATTGGACCATGACGAGCTGAAACGTTTTCTAAAAGGTGCCGACGTAACATATTCGAGTGACCTGCAAGTTTCCGCCAACACATTTGATAAGGCGTTGAGCTTTTTAGGAGTCGGATGCTTAATCGGAAATGAAACGTCTGATATTGCCAACTATGTAAGCCAGCTCTATTTGAGCTTGAAGAAAGGTGGGGTGCTTTTAGCGATTGAAACTGAGAAAACTGATAACATGTTTAGCCAAATCCTCTTTGAAGATGTGTTTGGATTAAAAGAGCCTCCGGGACTACACCCAGATGAGTTAAGGGCTGTTTTGGAGAAAACTGGATTCACCAAGGTATCAGTGACGGCAAAAATGGGTTTGCTTTACGCCGTCGCACAGAAATGCGTTGGTTAAGGGACATAACAAGAGTTTTCATAGTAGTCTATTGTTACACGAATCAAGTTTTGGTCTTGTGATAGCATTGCAGTCCAAGAAAAAGTCCAGTTCACCCAGTATACTCAACATCTTTTTACTGGTAAATTGGGAATAGGATCCCCATTCCGGCGCCATTTCAACAGTTATGACTGTTTTTGAGCTTATTGTGTCTAAATATACAAAGCAGAAGTCCATTCAAATTAATGATTTGCTATATTTGAAATCTTGCAAAACGAGGAGGAAGATAAATTCATCTATGGTTGGTGGAATTCAAGGTAATTTGGAACAAACACTTTCTTGTTGCACCAAACTTAATAGTCGGCAATAGCTGCTAATTATTGGGAGTTTTATGGCAGCAAGTCCCACTGTTAAACGGCTTTTTGACGAGTACGAGAAAGCTTTCAGTGCGTTGGATATTGAGAAAAGCGCTCAGTTCTTTGCCGATTCGTTCATCTCTGCAGGCCCTAAAGGTACAATAGCAAACTCTAAAGCTGAATTGCTCAAGTCCGCTGACAAAGCCTCTGAGTTCTACAAAAGCGTTGGCCAGAAATCTGCAAAAATACTCACTATAGATGAAGCGCCCATTACGGAAATGTATTCGATGGTAAAGGTTCACTGGGGCGTTACATTCGAAAAAACAGGTGACAAACTTGTAGAGTTTGACGTCTCATACCTTATCCAAAAGACAGGGACAGAACCAAAAATCATCTTGTTCATAGCTCATCAAGATGAGCAAAAAGCCATGGAAGAACTCGGACTGCACCCAAACTAAAATTTTAGCGCTTGCCTCTTTCGACTTGTCTATGGTTCAAACATTCGTTGCAGATAAGCGGCTATAAGAGCCTTGAGACCAAATGCAAAAAGATCCCAAAATAAGAAGGTTAAATCATGATCTCAAACATTTCCATTACAGCAGGGAAAGTTTCCAGAAACATCATTATGTTGATCATTGTGATGCTTGTGAACGTCGTGATAATCATCCTTTTAACTCCAATCGGCTTTGAGACACGCCCACAATCCAACTTGACAACCTTAGGCTACATAGCGATTGCCACCATTTTTGTCGGTCTCGCCATGGATCTGGCGTCAATTGCCCTTCTCCTTAAGAGAACCAGAATAAGACTAGCTTCCAATCTGGCAATCGTTAGCTCAGCACTCTTTTTCCTGATTATTTTCGTGGATCAAACCGGATCCTTTTTCTCAGTGCCAATCCCCCCCGCAATTAACACCCTCGAATACCTCTTCATAGGCGTACTAATCATAACTCTCTTTTTAGCATCAATAGTCTACATGAGAGAAAGCCCGTTTCAAAACGATGAATCCCTGCCAAAAACCAAAATCAAGACATAGAGCGTTCTTAAAAAAAACTATAACAGCTAAACCTTCACGGCAAAACTCTTTAACAGCTTCAAAGTCAAGCTTCTTTATTGCCCAAAATACCTCATCGAAAGTCAATGTTGAGGTTTCTGTTTTCTCGTATCCCTCTTGAATTATTTAAGGCAGAGATCTTGCTTTTTCTCCAATCTCTTAAGGTTTAAGGTTGGGTAAATGAAAACGTTGGAATCAATATAGATCATTAAGGATTTCTCGCTTCAAACTCTTCTTGGTACTATTGTGGATCTATTTTTTGGTTATAGCTGATTTGTTTAGCTATTTTTCTGAAGACTCCCACTGCATCCACATTTGATTTTTCTAAAATGAGTTTTTCATCGTCTAATTTGAATAAAACTTTGGAACCAGGATTAATCTTTAGCGCTTTTCGCATTGTGCTTGGAATTACAACTTGTCCTTTTGACCCCACTTTCATCTCTTTTTCAATCAATTTCTTAGATAAATTAGGCAAAGTAATACAATGATTTATACTTTTTAGCATTCCAAAAAACGAAGTCACAGGTTGGCATAGAATAAACTTATGTAAAGAAAAAGAAATGTTTGCATACTCCCACACCTACACCCACACATCTCAACATAGATTCCATGTTAACTGTATGGATCAAAACCTCTTCCCACACTCAAAACACAAAAGAGAAACAACCTAAACCAATAAAACAAACAAATCCAAAGCCCCAAGTGTGGTGTGCATTTATAACTCTCCACACCCACACAAAGAGAAAAAAAGAAAACTTTGCGATTCTTTTTTAAGAAAGAAAACAAGTAAATTTGATTCAGGACGAATAAAAGTGGGCTTAAGAGACTTCATCGAACAACTCCAAAAGATGGGAGAACTAACAAAGATTACAAAGCCTGTCTCAACCGAATATGAGATAGCAGGCATAATCGCAGCTTTAAGCGAAAAACCAGTCTTTTTTGAAAACGTTAAAGAATCCAGCTACCCCGTCGTGGCGGGACTAATGTCCTCTAAAGATCTAATCTGCCGCTCAATGGGGATCTCAAAAGAGCAGCTTCTACCCAAACTTCTCAACGCCATCAAAAAACCAATTGCACCAAAGACGGTTGAAAACGCGCCATGCCAAGAAGTTGTAGAACAAACAGTTGATTTAACAAAGTTACCCATAATGCACTACACCGAAAAAGACGGCGGAAAATACATAGCCTCAGCCGTAGCCATCGTTAAAGACACACAACTTGGCAGAAACATGTGCTTCCACAGACTAATGCTTAAAGACAAAAACCATTTCGTCGCCCGCATCGTCGAGAACCGAGGCACCGACTCAGCACTAAAAAAGGCAGGCGGAGAGCTGGATATAGCATTCTGCATTGGCAACTCGACTGCAACCTTGATTTCAGCGGCAACAACCCTACCAACGGGCGTAGATGAGCTTGGAATGGCAAACGCATTGGAAGAAACAGACCTTGTAAAATGCAAAACCATCGATTTAGAAGTCCCAGCAAACGCTGAATTTGTCCTCGAAGGCACAATAACCAAAGAAAAAGCCACCGAAGGACCCTTCCTCGACTTAACAGGCATCGTTGACCGCGAACGCCAACAACCCGTCGTAGAAATCAAATGCATCACCCACCGAAAAAACCCAATTTACCAAACCATCCTCGCCGGCAAAAACGAACACAAATTCCTGATGGGTATGCCAAAAGAACCCACCATCTACAACGAAGTAGGCAAAGTCTGCCAATGCAAAGACGTCTACATCACACCCGGCGGATGCAGCTGGCTCCACGCAGTAGTGCAAATCAAAAAGGTAGACGCTGATGACGGCAAAAAAGCAATCGCAGCCGCCTTTAAAGGACATGGATCACTAAAACACTGCATCGTAGTAGACGAAGACATCAACATCTATGACCCCCAAGATGTGGAGTGGGCAATTGCAACAAGGCTCCAAGCCGACAAAAACGTAATAATCCTCTCAAACCAACCAGGCTCCTCACTTGACCCATCTGGTGATCTCTCAGAAGGAAAGAAAGCAACAACAGCCAAAGCAGGCTTAGACGCCACAGCACCAATGGTATCCACAGGCAAGGGCTTTAAGAAAGTAGATTATGTTAAAGTTGACTTAAACAAGTACTTGTGATCTTTATGCAGTTAACTAAACAAGAACAAGCAATGCTGGATGGCAAAGAAGGCTACGCTGTCCGCAAAAGCATGGAAATCCTCGTTGCATTAGGCGAAATCTTTGGAGCAAAAGACCTAATCAAAGTGGGCAGTGTCCAAGTTGCAGGAGTATCTTATCATAATCTTGGTGACGCTGGCTTAGAATTCCTAAATGAGCTAGCCGTAGATGGCAGAGTCAAAGTCTTAACAACACTAAACCCCGCAGGCATGGACCTTGAAAATTGGCAACAACTAGGCATAAGCCCCGAATTCGCCGAAAAACAAAACCAAGTCATCAACGCCTTCGAACGCATGGGCATTCTAATCAGCTGCACCTGCACACCCTACCTAATCGGCAACCTTCCACTATACGGCGAACACCTCGCATGGTCAGAAAGCAGCGCAGTAACATTCGCAAACTCAGTTCTAGGCGCAAGAACCAACCGCGAAGGCGGACCATCAGCGCTCGCAGCGGCATTTGTCGGCAAGACCCCAAACTATGGATTGCATCTGGATGAGAACCGCGTACCAGATGTCTTAGTCGAAGTTAACACAGAATTAAACAAACTCTCCGACTGGGGAGCACTTGGCTACGCAATTGGAAAGAAAGCAGAAAACAAAATCCCATACATCACAGGCATAAAAGCAGCAGAACTTGACGAGTTAAAATCATTCTGCGCATCTGTTGTTACTTACGGCGCGAAACCACTTTTCTACATGAAAGGCGTAACACCTGGAGCAGAACAACAGCCCCAACTCAAAGACAAAGTGATAATTGATCAAAGCGACCTGAAAAACGCCTACGACAACATCAACGACGATGTGTCCGAAATTGAATTAGTCTGCGTTGGTTGCCCTCATTGTTCAATTAAAGAAATTTCTGAAATCGCCGATTTAGTAAAGGGCAAACAGGTTGCAGAGACCACAGAGTTTTGGGTTGCCACATCCCGAACCGCCAAGCAACTTGCAGATAAACGTGGCTACACCAAAGTTATTGAGGCGGCAGGTGGAAAATTTGCATGCGATACCTGCATGGCAGTCGCGCCACTTAAAGGCAGATTCAAATCCCTAGCGACAACATCCGCGAAAGGATGCTTCTATTCAAGGCAAAACCTTATGAAAACAAAGATGGGAAGCATGAAAGAATGCGTAGATGCAGCGGTGACTGGAAAATGGAACAACTAAAAGGCAGAATAATCTACAAAGGCAAAGCCGAAGGCGAAGCACTCGTCACAACACAGCCTATTTCATTCTATGGCGGCGTAGACCCCAACACAGGCGTCGTAACCGAAAAAGGACACGAACTTCAAGGCATAAGCGTCAAAGACAAAATCCTCGTTTTTCCACAAGGCAAAGGCAGCACAGTGGGCAGCTACACACTCTACCGCCTAAAGAAAAATGGCGCAGCTCCCGCAGGCATGATAAACAAAGAAACCGAAACCATCGTTGCAGTCGGAGCCATAATCAGCGAAATCCCCTTCATAGACAAAATAGACGTTAGCAAAATAAAAACGGGCAATAAAGTCAGCTTAGATAACGATATAGTAAGTATCTCATAGATCGCATCTTTCTTGGCGCAACTTCTTTTTTTCTTTTTACCCTTTTAAACAACTTTAACGTTAAATGAAGCCAATGAAAACGCTCCCAGAACTAGTGCTGTGGTTCGGTTTCTGGGTTTGTTAATCACCAAACAAAAAATTTGTTCAAAATCAATTAATGACACCCAGTGCGAACTGTAATGTTAAATTAGCAGAACACAAATAGACATAGTTGGTTACGATTACAATGAGCGATTTAAGACCAATCATCCTAAAAATTGGCGGTTCAGCCATCACCGACAAAAACGGAGAATTAGCAGCAAAAACGGAAATAATAAACCGTTTAGCGGAAGAAATCAAACGCGCAGACCTCGACAACCTAATCGTTGTACATGGAGGCGGCAGCTTTGGCCACCCAACCGCATTGAAATACGGCTTAAAAGACGGCTACAACGATGACCCAACACAAAAACTTGGCTTCGCCGAAACCCACCATGTGATGACTGTTCTAAACGGTCTAGTTATGGATGCTATGATTTGGCACGAGATCGCCGCTGTAAGCATCGCCCCATCTTCATGTTTCTTAACCGAAAATGGAAAAATAAAAGTCTTTGACGAAACAGTCCTCAAAGCATTGCAGAAAATGAACTTCACACCCGTCATGTATGGCGATGCAGTTTTAGACGAAAAATTAGGCTTCACAATCCTCTCAGGCGACCAACTAGTCGCATACTTAGCAATCAAATACAATGCTTCCAAAATCGTTGTCGGCACCGATACAGACGGCATATTCGATGCAGACCCAAAAACCAATCCAGATGCAAAACCCTACAAGAAACTAACGTTAGCAGAGCTTAAAGCGATTCAACCTAAACTTGGCAAAGCCCAAGGCAAAGATGTTACAGGCGGCATGGCAGGCAAAATAGCAGCATTAATTCCTGCAATAGACCACGGAGTCCATGTTACTGTTACGGGAGCCACAAAAGGGTTATCTATTTACAGAGCGCTAACAGACCAAAGTGTGTTAGGCACTGAAATAGAGAAGACTTAAAATGGCTAACGAAACTGGGAAACGCAAAGAAGACCACATAAGAATCTGCTTGGATAATAAAGCGCAAGCCAAAACTGCCACTTCAGGCTTCGAAGACATCCAACTAATTCATCGAGCTCTCCCAGAAGTAAACAAAGAAAAAATCAAACTATCAACAACTTTTCTTGGAAAAAAATTTAATGCCCCAATAATAGTGGGCGCCATGACTGGGGGAACCGAACAAGCCACCCAAATTAACACGTCAATTGCTCAAGCTGTCGAAAAACTCGGGTTGGGTATGGGTGTTGGAAGTCAAAGAGCAGCAATTGAAAACCAAAAACTCGAACAAACCTATGCAATAGCACGCAAAATGGCACCCAATGCCTTCTTAATCGCCAACATCGGCGGAGTCCAATTAGTTCATGGTTATGGGTTAAAAGAAGTTAAGAAAGTCGTGGAAATGATTGATGCTGACGCTGTTGCTGTGCATTTGAACGCATTGCAAGAAGCGGTTCAGCCTGAAGGTCAAACTAACTTTAAAGGGGTTTTAGCAAAAATTGCTGAAATCGCAAGCGCTCTCGATACGCCAGTGATTGTTAAGGAGACCGGTGCAGGAATTTCCGCTGAAGATGCCAAAGCCCTCGAAAATGCTGGCGTCAAATCAATTGACGTGGGCGGCGTTGGAGGAACAAGCTTTGCAGCCGTCGAATACTACCGCTCAACGGCAAAAGCGAATTTGTCGGGAGAAGCTTTCTGGGACTGGGGCATCCCAACTGCGGTGAGCCTTATTGAAACTGTTCAAAGTGTCAAGTTGCCCGTTATTGCTTCAGGTGGCTTGCGATGTGGCACCGATGTAGCTAAAGCATTAGCCCTTAACGCAAGTTTAGCAAGCATTTCCCAACCAATTCTTCAAACAGCAGTCAAAAGCGCAAAAGAAACAGAGGACAAACTCTCATGCTTAATTGAGGAATTACGAAATGCCATGTTCCTTGTTGGGGCAGAAAAAGTGAGTGATTTAGCAAAGATATCAGTAGTAATTACGGGCAAGACTGGCGAGTGGCTACAAGCCAGAGGCTACAACTTGCAAAAATACGCTAAAAGAGGAGCACATTAACGTGGATATTGAAAAGTTTCTCGAAGAAACAGCACCCCAAATCGATAAAGCCATCGAAAAATACATTCCAAGAAAATTCACCAAAGACGCAGTTCTCTTTAAAGTCGAAAAGCCAATCTACAGCTACACTCTTGAGCCCATCAACAAAGCAATTGCCGACCCAATCTGGGACATGCTCGACCGCGGCGGAAAACGTTGGCGCCCAGCCCTATTTCTGCTCATTTGCGAGGCATTAGGTAAAAAATCGGATTATTGTTTGGATTTCTCAATTATTCCCGAAGTCATCCATAACGGCACACTTGTCATCGATGACATCGAAGACTCCTCAGAGATTCGCCGTGGCAAACCATGCACCTACAAGATTTTCCAAACCGACATCGCCGTTAATGCAGGAAATGCAATGTACTATCTACCGCTTCTGCCGTTGATGGCAATTGGAGCAAAGGTTTCGCCAGAAATTCAGCGCGATATTTACGAGGTTTACGTGCAAGAAATGATTAATTTAAGCATGGGGCAAGCTATGGATATAGCATGGCACCGTGGTATCGCAAACGCCGACGGCTTAGATGAAGACGACTATTTGCAAATGTGCGCTTACAAAACCGGCACACTCGCACGTATGGCAGCAAAGATGGCGGCGATTCTATCAGGCGCCAACAAACCCTTAGTTGAAAAGCTTGGTCGTTTCGCAGAAAGCATAGGCGTCGCCTTCCAGATGCAAGATGACATCTTGGATTTAACGGGACAAGAATTCGCCAAAAGCAAAGGTTGCGTTGGAGGAGACGTCACCGAAGGAAAACGATCTTTAATGGTCATTTACACTCTCAAAAAAGCCAACAGAAAAGATAATGCACGACTAATTAAAATTTTAAACATGCACACCTCCGACCAGAAACTACGCGACGAAGCCATCGCAATTATGCAAAAATACGGCGCCATGGAACACGTGAAACAAACCGCAGAACAAATGGTTATAGAAAGCTGGAGTGAAGCAAAAAAACTTCTTCCAACACCCCAAGCTAAGGAAAAATTAAAAGCGTTCGCCGAATTCTTGATTACACGAAACAAGTAAACTTCAGCGAGCGTAATTGGATTTGGCATTAGAAAACGACAGTAACCTTAGGGAACTTATTCGAAAAGCAGCTTTGCTAAACGCGGTTGGGCATGATGGGAAAGCACAGGCTGGCGCAATGGTTGGAAAGATACTGGGAGAAAAAGCAGAATTGAGAAGCCGCGTAAAAGAGCTCTCAGCCATCATTAACACCGTTGTGAATGAGGTCAACAGTTTATCATTAACAGAACAGAAGACTATTGTTGAAAAAAATTGGCCCCAAACCCAAAAGAAAGAAAAAGCTGAAGAAAAGCATCTTTCGCCACTTCCAAATGCCGACAAATACAAACAGATCGTCACAAGGTTTTCTCCTAACCCAGATTGTGTTTTACATTTGGGTTCAGCAAGAGCCATACTTCTAAGCCACGAATACGCACGCAACTATAATGGTAAATTTATTCTGCGTTTTGAAGACACAGATCCAAAAATCAAAAAACCATCTTTGAAATTTTATGATAGCATTAGGCAAGATTTGAAGTGGCTGGGCTGCAAAGTTGATGAAGAATATATCCAGAGCGATCGATTGCCAATTTATTATGATTACACAGAGAAACTCATTGGGCAAGGAAACGCATACGTCTGTGAATGCCCTTCTGAAGAGTTCCGCAAAAAAATAATAGCTAAAATCGCATGTCCATGTCGAGATTTACCAGCTGGCGAACATTTAGAACGCTGGCACCGCATGTTAACCGGTGGCTACAATGAAGGTCAAGCAGTTGTTCGTGTAAAAACTGATCTTGAAAACCCTAACCCAGCTATTCGCGACTGGCCAGCACTAAGAGTCATCGACACCATAAAATATCCTCACCCCCGAGTAGGAAGCAAATACATCGTGTGGCCACTTTACAACTTAGCAGCAGGCTTAGACGACCACTTAATGGGAATGACCCACATTATCCGCGGCAAAGAACACTACACCAACATGGTGCGCCAAAAGTACATGTACAATTATTTAGGATGGGATTATCCTGAAGCTATACACTATGGCAGACTAAAAATCACAGGCGCCGATTTGAGCAAATCCAAAATCGTCGCAGGCATAAAAGCAGGCACATACACAGGCTTCGACGACCCCAGACTTGGAACATTCGCAGCACTAAGAAAACGCGGAATCACCTCAGAAGCCATCAAAAAAATGATAATCGACGTAGGCATCAAACCAAACGACGTTACCTTAAGTTGGGAGAACCTGTTTTCATACAACCGTAAAATCCTCGATAACATCAGCAACAGATACTTCTTCGTAGCCCAACCTTTCGAACTCAAAGTAACAGAATTACCAAAAACTTTCCAAACCAAGCTCCCATTACACCCCGAAAAACCAGAGCATGGATTCAGAGAATACACCATAAAACCCGACAGTGAAGACAAAGCTATGAGTTTCTGGATTTCAAAGAAGGATTCGGAAACAATGGAACCTGAAAAAATCTTCAGGCTAATGGAACTATTCAACGTCAAAATTGAAAGCAAAAAAGACAACTCAGTAACCGCAAAGTTTGCCAGCGAATCCTATGAAGAAGTGCGAAAAATCAAAGTCCAACTAATCCAATGGATACCAAAACAAACAGAGTTCCCAACCCAAGTGATCATGCCAGACGCATCGGTCAACGAGGGATTTTCTGAAGCAGACTGCAAAAAGTTAAAGCCAGACGCCATCATACAGTTTGAACGCTTCGGATTCGTACGCATAAACGAAGTCGGCGAGAAACTAATCGCTTATTACGCCCACAAATAGGTGAAAAAATGAGAAAACTCGATAAAGCAATAATCTGGCCAATCTACTTCGACTGTAACAAAACCAGAAAAGACGGACGACGAGTCCCAAAAAACATGGCAGTGCAATCTCCAAAAATCCTAGAAATCAAAGAAGCCACAGATAAAATAGGTTTAAAAAATGAAATTAACCTTGAAGCTCACTTTCCAAAAATGCCATGGGCTAAATCAGGAATGTTACTTGTTGAAAAGACTGAAGCAAAAGAAAAGATAATACAAAAGATAGCGAAACAACTAATTAAAATAAAAAGCCAACAACAGCAGCAGACAATAAGACGTTAAAAAAATAAAAAAATTATGCCTTTGTTTTTGTTATTAGAACTGCATTTATTACGCCGTCGCTACCTGGTCGACTTGTAACTTTTGCTAAGCCTAATGCAGTATCGATTTCTGCGCCTTTTGTTATTACTCCTCTGCGGTTGTAGTCAACGTTCGCACCATTTTTGACAACGCGTGTGATTTCAGTTTTTTCTGTCTTGCCGCTTTTAGGGTCAGTTACTGAAGCGAATTTTTCGGCGAGAGCTTTGATTTTGCATATGCCGCCCATACCTCGGGTGGTCTTTCGTCTTGGCTCACCAAGAATTGTTTCTGCTGGGTAACCGCCTGCTTCATACTTTTTCTTTGAGCGGTAAGCTCTTTTTTTGCCGCCTGAGAGTTTTCTTTTGCGTAAACTGCTATGAGTAGACATATTCTACATTTCCTGCTTTCGAGTAGTCACTAAAACCGTAGATTTCCATATAAATGTATCCATTTATTGGCTCTTGTTCTGCGTATTGTTTGATTTATGTGGTCAAGAAGATGCAATCTATAATTGTTTGGAATTATTTTCTTGTTGCTCTTGTTTTTCTTTTTCTTCTCTCACTTCAGCATCCTCTTTTATTGCTTCACCAAAAATCTTTTTGAGATCTTTCTTCATTACCAATGTATCCGTGGTCAAGCCAAAATAGTCAGCGAAATAATCAGTTGTCTTCAACGCCAATGAACGCCCACTTCTCTCAGACATAATCAGCCCCATATCCTTAAGCATCTTTACATGCCCATACGCGTGTTGACCTCTTACATCAATCACTCTTTTTTGAGAGATAGGTTGTCGATAAGCAATATAGGATAGCGTTTTGAGGGGACCAGACGAGAGTAGGGGGCGATTCACCAGTTTCTTAATTAAATGAGTAAATTCAGGTTTCACCTGCAAAACATAGCGTTCATTCTTAAGTGATAAAATCTCTAATGCATTATTTCGTGATGCATATTCTTTCATCAATATTTCAATGTAACTTTGAGTTCTCTTCTTAGAACGGCTACCAACAACTTGACACAGCTCGTTTAAGTCAAGTGGACGACCTGCAACGTAAAGAGCCGCTTCTAAAAGTGCCAAATGATGGGCTTTTCGATCAATCTCCACCGTTTGCTCTGCCACTATGTTTGAATCAACTTGTAGGTTTTTCGACTTTTCCAACGTTCAGTTTCCCCACAGCTATGTAGAGTTCCTCTGTTTCTTCATTCTGCCATAGACTAACTAAGCCATTCTGCGCAAGGAACAACAAATAAATAAACATTCTCAAAGCTTCAATTCGAGTTGCACCTTTTGAGAGAGTTGTAAAATCAATTATTCCTTGACCCCCTACTTTCTCACATAAAATGGCATATAACTGGTCAACTTGCAGCTCGAGTTCAGCCATGAATTTGTCGAATTGAGGAAGCAAATCTGTAAGCGATGGAAAAACCGGATGGGTCTTAACCTCAGGGTTTAGAGTCAGAAGCTTTTCACCAGTCAAGACTTCTTTTAAGACATCGAGTAAATGCTCGATGGTAGTAGATGTTAATTCATGCCGCAATGGCAGGAATAATGGTGGTGGTACAAAATCCGTTGGAGCCTTTGGCAACACAGGAGGCTCTTGCAACGTAAGCAAAAGCTTTGACTTCATTAGATAAATCAATGCTGAAGAATCCAATGCCACGCCTGAAGCGCGGAAATCCACTTTTTCTGTTCGCTCCATTTCCGATAGAAAAGACCTCAACAAATAGGCTATGTTAACGTTCCAAGGTGTAACTTTTTCGAGTTTGCTAACTTCGAAGAGAATGTTCCATGGAGGTCGAAGATAAAACGGCCGCCTCATAGGAGTTGTCGGTGTAGATGACGCCATTTACTTGGGTGCCTCCGGCGGGAACTTTGCAGTCACCACATTCGAAACTCCATTGCGTTCGTAGACACCATACACTTTCTGCGCTTTGTTAACCATTTCTGGTCTTAGACTAATTACTATGAATTGAATTTTTCCTGCTTCTTCAAGCAGTACCTCTGCAAGTTTGGTAGTGTGGTAAGCATCCAAGTGCGCGTCAACTTCATCTAGGATATAGAATGAAGCTGGCGTAAACTCTTTGAGTGAAAAAATAAAGCTGACTGCTGAAACAGAACGTTCACCACCACTTGCTCCACTCACCACAATCGAAGGCTTATTTGGAAATTGCACAACCATATCTATGCCTCCATTGAAAGGTTCTTCTGGGTTTTCAAGCTTAAGCGATGCTTCTCCTCCGCCAGTGAGTTTTGCGAAGTAAACCTTCAATGCAGTATTGATTTTCTCAAAAGCAGCCATGAAAACCTTACGTTTTTTAGATTCAATCTCATCCATAAATAGAACGATAGCTTGCTTTTCTCTTTCCAACTCGTTTAAGCGCACCGATAATTCTCGATATCTTGAAATCTGCTCTGAATAGTGGGAAGCAGCCAATTGGTTAATGGCACCTATTCTTTCCATTTCAAACTGCATCATGCGAATGGTTGTTTCTGCTTCTTGAACCTGCCGCGGGTTAGTTTCTAAAGGCACCTCATACCCGAACATTCTTAGTTGACCTTGAAGTTGCTGCAAACGAAGTTGACTAGTTTCTATACCAAGCTGCAATTGGTTTAGAAGCCGCTCTGCCTGCTCATACTCTGAATCCAGCAGTCTAAGCTCTGAATCAATGGAGTCAATTTGGGAAGTAAATTTTTTGGATTCTTCACGAGCTGAAAAAACAGCTTTAGAAAGGTCAACACGACTTTTCTCTAAATCATCCGCTTCTTTCTTAATTGCGTCACGTTCAACAAGTGCATCAACAACTTCTTTAGCAAGCTTGTTCTGCTGCTGATCAACCTTTGAAAGCTGAATCTTGGTGTTTTTGTAGCCATTACGTAATACTCTGTCGAATTGAGATTGGTAAGTTGAAATTTCCGTCTGCGCAGAACCCAACCGTTGACGTAGAGTGTTTAATTCTTCACCTATTTTTTCCCGTTGAACTTCTAGCTCTTGGATATGGGCAACATCAGTTTTTAATCGTAAACCTGCGATTTCCGCATGGATTTTTTGATGATTTTTTCGAATAGAGTTTCTCTCATTTCTGTATACTTCCATACGCCCCTTGTAAGATGCCGCTTCACGTTCAAGTTTACCGCCATACTTTTCTAAGTGTCGAATGTTAAATTGGGTCCTTTTAACTCCACGTTTTATCCTGATTATTTCTCTTTCTAGGGTAGCTACAGATTCTGTAAGTCTTGTAATCGCAATTTTGGTATATTCAAGTTCTTCCTCGATACCAACAATATCAGTACCTCGTTGGGTA
This sequence comes from Candidatus Bathyarchaeota archaeon, assembly GCA_963831895.1. Classification (GTDB taxonomy): domain Archaea; phylum Thermoproteota; class Bathyarchaeia; order Bathyarchaeales; family Bathycorpusculaceae; genus Bathycorpusculum. The sequence continues at coordinate 77,008 of CAWHSD010000015.1, read as the reverse complement.
AGATGCTGCTGTAACGCTTTAACAGCCTCATCTAAACTCTTTAATGCGTTTTCGCTGGGAATTATGGTTGAGAAATCTATTGGCGCACGGTAATAACCACTTTCGAAAGCTCCTGGCTCGTACAAGTCACCATTCACTGTGACTGCTCGGAAACCTTCATTTGAAATTGCAAAAGCTGTCTTATCATTGGAAACAACTACTGTATCACCGAAAACATAGTTAACAGCAAGTGCAAAAGCACTATCATACTTCATGAAACCTGAAAGGGGACCCATAATGCCTTCCCGTTTTGGGGGGTCCTTGTTTTTTATGTTGATTGCACCTTGAAGTGGAATAATTTTGATTCGGCCTAGTTTCATTCGTCTAAGAGTTTCCATACAGGTAAAGGCAATATCTATATCTTTTACGACGAGGGCATCAAGCCAACCTGTGGCGGCTGCATCGATGGCTTTTTTGAAGTTTTTGTCGATTTTTATTAGGTTACGAAGCCGCCCATGAATGCCCGCGATGGCGCCAACATCACCCATTTCCTCGATTCCTCGAAGTGCTTTTTCTTCATTAGCAATAGTTGCCGCAAGGTCTCTTTGAGTAGCAAATTCTATAACGGCATCTTTGGCTGAACTCGCTATCTTTTCGGCTTCAGTGATTTCTTTCAGAACTGTTTCTTTCTGATTTGTTTTCCGTTCAATTGCATTCTCAAGATTTTTAAGTTGGGTTCTTTGATCCTTTTGAACTTGCTCAAGTTCAGATAGAGACTTCTCAATTTCAATTTGGCTCGATTGGAATCTTTCTTTTCTAACACTTAAGTTTTTGATTCTTCCAGTACAAAGACGAAGTGCTGATTTATCCTGGGTGTATACTGAACGTAAATAAGCTATTCGTTTAACATGATTTTCAATTTGAGCTTCAAGGGCTCGTATCTTAAGGTTATTGTCATCAAGTCCACCCCAAAGTTGACTCGTTTCCTGCGCTAAAACGCTATGCGCCGCTTCTTTTTCTGTTATTTGAGCTTTGAGCTTTTCATATTCACTGCGGAATTGACGAATTTTTAAGCGGTTCTCCCTAATTTCATTTCTCAGGTTTTCATGTTGTGCAAGATTATTTTCTCTAACACGCTTAAAACTTTCAAGAGTAGATTGCCCAGAATTAATTTTTGTAGACAGCTCAGTTAACTTAGATTTTAACTCACCAATCTTAATCTGGACTTTAAGGACCTCTGAACCACCCTGCTCAAGACCTTCACCGCTGAGTTTTCGCCAATCACCCTCAATTTCATGACGTTTGGTTCTACGAAGGTCCCTTTGCTCTTTTAGTTTGTCAACTCTTTCCTTTACTTTAACAGTTTGTCCTGTACTTTCATTTATTTTCAGGTTCATTTGGGTTAGATCGCTTGAGATTTTTATTGCCTGAAACTTTTTTGTCTCGGTCTGAATGAAGTTGTAGCGCAAAAGTTGGTTGCGTTCTCGTTCTAAATCATCTAAGCGTTTCTGAACTTCATCTATTCGACCCATAGCTGTTCGAATAGAAATGTCAGCTGCACGCAACTTTTCTTCTGCTTCCGTTTTTTCGTCATCGTATTGGGCTATGCCGATAAGGTCTTCAATGATTTTTCTTCTTTCAAGCGGATTAACATCAGTTAATCTAGTAATAGTGCCCTGTGGAATGATATTTTGGCTCATGCTACTGATAGCAGCCATAGAAAGCGTTTCAGTGATGTGAGTACGCGACATCCTGCGACCATTTAAACGGTAAACGCTCTGACCGTTTCGGTAGACTTCACGAGAAATTGTAACTGTTGTTGTGTCAACAGGCATCGTGCCATCTGAATTATCAAACTGCACCACTACCTTAGCCATTTTGGCTTTTTCCTGCCCAGCTTTTTCTGAACCGTGAAAAATTAGTTTAGCTGAATTTTCAGCACGAAGCCTTTTTGTGCTAAGTTCTCCAAGCGAGAAAAGAAGAGCATCCATAATATTGGTTTTTCCGCTTCCGTTTGGACCAGTAATCGCCGTAAAACCTCTGTCAAGGTTTACTTTAATTGTTTGTGGTCCAAAAGACTTAAAGCCTTTCAACTCAATTTTTTTTATGTAGGGCATTTAGTCTTTATCCTCTCGGAAGCTATCATTTTCTTTTTAACATCTCTCATCAACATATCTATAAAAGCTTATAGATATGCCACTGCGTTTATACGATAAAATTGGAAATACTATTATTTGAGAACTTCTTAGGCTATTGTAGAGCTTCACGTTTTAAAGCTACTGCGAAAAATTTTTATCAGAGCCTATTCAGCCTCCGTTTCTTCTCAAAGTTTTAATTTAAGACTAAAAAAGGGGAAAGATAGTTGCTGTTTTTGTTTTTATGGGCGCTTTCTCAATATCAGAACCATAACTGCGCCAACCAAGACTACTGCAATTATTATTGCGACTGTCGCTGCAGCTATGTACATTTCAGTTGGTGGCAACGCGGTTGCTGGTTGTTGTGTAGGCGTTGGTGCTACTGGGTCAACTGCGAATGCTGTTACTGCGTGTGATGGCCAATAGGATTCAGAGCCGCCGAATGAAGCATAGACTGTGTATTGCCCTTCAATGTCTGGTTTCCAATTGAATGCAAAGAATCCATCAGCATCACTTGTGGTTGTCCCGATGTCTCTATAGTTTCCGTTTGAGTCAACAACACTGATTGTGATTAGAACACCGGTTGTATCCATTGGGCGTGGCTTTTGCATGTAAACGTATTCCATCCAACCTGTTTGGCTATTGTCAGATACTGCTGGAACACCTTCAGGGAAGCGTGCTGCTTGTTCCTTTTGCTTTGTACCAGCTGAAATATCAGTTATTGTTCCGCGTATGGTTATTGAATCACCCAGTTTTACCCCGCTTAGCGGTGAATCAACTGTTATTGCGCTAGGTCCTTTGCCTATGCTGTAGACTTTCATGTCATAGCAGTTAAGATAGGCGTAGAAGCCATCTGCGACTATGTCATAGTTTGCGTCCATGCCTGTGCCCCAACCCATCAAAGTCCAGATTTCAGTTCCGTCAGTAGCGTTAATAGCGCGTACACGTCCATTTTTGTAGTATGGCGAGTCAGGAGAGTGCTCTGTAGTGGAAAGGAAGACTTTGCCATCTGCAATAACGGGCATGAAGATTGGATAGTTACCCCAAGCTGTCTGCAAACCACTGTTTGTGCTATTGCCCGGTCCGCCGTTACCATAAGTCCATTTGAGTTCTCCAGTTTTTATGTCCATGCAGTAAAGTACTCCACCGAAGCCACCGAAGTAGATGTTACCATAAGCAGCGCGCGTTGTTGACCTAAAGTAGTCGTATTGATTCGCAGGTGTGGATGGTCCCCACAATAGATTACCATCAGTCAGACTGTAACCGTAGTGTACCTGACTCTCTCGGACTTCAAATACGAAAACTCCAGCGTCGGGATCCCAAGCTACAAGATCTCTTGTAACGTTGCCTGGTAGCGCTGGGAAGTATTTAGCCCAAAGTACTTGTCCCATTGAATCTTCCTTTAGACTTACGCAGGTTACGTTTGCACCGTACCAGTTCCCTCCATAATAGTTATCTGCTCTGCCACCGAAAGCCCCTTGAGATAGAAGCATGTAGCTGCCGTACCTAGCTCTGTTTATACTCCATGAATCAGAATTCATCAGTGTTATCGACTTGTTGAAGTCATAAGCTGGAGTTGATACTGCAACTGTATAGCCTTGCGATGCCCTTACCGACGAGGTAACCCACATAGAACCGTTCCAATTGTTGTTCGTTCCTGAGGATGCAGGTATTATTGGGCAGTTTGCTGGAAATGTTCCTGAATACCAACCACCTACACCTGTTCCTGAAGCACCACCGAACACCTTAGAAGAATTCCATTGAGTTATGCGCCAGTTTGGATTGGTTGTATTTCCAGCGTTGGAGACAGTATAACGTAGGACTTCTCCTTTTGGACCAAGAACAGATGTCCCAGAAGGCACATTTGTAATGTTCATGGTTGTAGCGATTCCTGTGTCTGGATCATATGCTCGCGCGAAGTTGCTTGTGAATAGTAAGCCGTTTGGTAAGACCCCATGTTGGTTGGGTGTATCTAAAGCGTAGAGATAACCGAATGATGGCGAGCCTATACCAGTGGTGTTAGTATACCATAATTGTTCACCAGTTCTTATGTCAACGCATACCCACCCGCCGCCGCTGCCGGAGTTGCCGTAAGGCAATTCATAGTAGAGTTTTCCATTCATGACAAGTGGATTACTCCATCTGACGTTGTATGAACCACCCATATAGAATGTCTTGCCCTCGGTGCCAAGGTTTGTTCCGCCAACTACTCCGCCTTGCGCAATTGATTTTGACCACATAACGTGTGCGCTGTTAGGTGCAATGCCGTCGGGCTGGAACCTGTTTTCGATTTGTGGGCTTCCAAGCCAGTTTGACGAAATAGTGAACCAGTCAGTGTTTTGTCCTTCGATTGGCCGTGTCCAGTACTCTGCTGGAAGTGGATAGCTTCCCTGAGGTGATGGCAGTGGTTCTTCTTGAACGGTCCAAGTTACTGTCCTTGTGGCTGGTGCATAAGTATCGTTTTGATAGGTGCCGCTCCAAGTGTATGTTTGTCCTGCGTAGTCAAATTTAAGAGTATAAGTACCAACTTGGTCGGGAGTATACTGGTAATACTGTATGCTTGTTGTATCATCTACGATGTCCCAATGTTTACTTTCAGTTTCTCCATTAGGCTTTGTAATGGTCAAGGTGTAATCGTGGCGTCTAATATCATTACCAACAACTGCAGAGGGTAGAGGATAGTCAATCCACATCACAATAGCGCCAGTTTGACCTACACCGATTGTTGCAGGTGCAGGAACAATATAGGCATAAGATGGAAAATTCCATGGTGGCGTATGTGCATTTGCTGTGGGAAAATTAACAAGTGGAACTGCAATAGATATCATTAGAATCAAAGCAATCAAAGTAGTCATAGTTTTATTTTTAATTTTTTGCAATTTTTATTTTCCTCATTGTTTTTTTTGTTGAACGAGAAGTATGATGTCCCTCGTTCAATAGTTCAAGTTATGTTTTATTTTTCTTTATAAGACTTGTTTATATTAAGTTTAGATGACACAACCCAAAAAAGAGGGACATCGCGGGATATACCCCTGTTGTCGCCAACTTGGTATCTATAGAAGCTTAAAGCGTTTCTTATGCGTTTATACACTATAACTTAGATCGGAATCCTATAGATTCGAGAACCTTTTAGGTTTTTGTAAAAATGCATATTTGTTCCATTAAAAGTCATTTCGCCGTATTTTATCCATCCAGACATCTATAGTTGCTTAACTTCTTCAGGAGCGGTTGAAGCGGAGACCTCGAAGTCTTTGTCGGTAAAATTAATCATCAGCATGACTTTCAATGTGTTCTCTATTCGTTTACACCTCAGTCGCCTTTTTACCAAGCTTTAAGTCCAAAACCATTAAGTGCCCTTTTTTAAATGAGAAGTTGAGTAGTCACAATTGCATCATTAATTCTTGTAACATTTGTTGTAGCATTGCAACAATCACATTTTCTTTAATACAATTAACCCCATATGATAGTAACGACAGGTTAGAATTTTTATGAGTTTTTTTAAAAAAGTTAAATGGAATCTATCTTCATTCGTGATGACTCTTTTTGTAGGGCTTGAAAGAAGGGAAAGAAAGAGACGAATTAAAAAGAGGTCCCTGCGTTTATAATAATAAATAAATTCCAAAAACAGAGTTTTTAGGACTATTTAGTTTAGCAATTTGTACAGCAAATTAATAAAAAAGTAAAGTATTAAGCAAGATTTCATGTTTTATTATCTTGCCCAGCAGGGTCCATATCCATAGCCGTATCCGTTTTGGTTGGGTGTTGGAACTGAACCGGTTGTTGGTGGATCTTGGGGAGTTATGTTCTGGTTGGCGTAGGGTTGGCTGTTTCTTAATCCAAAGCAGTTTCCAATCCAACCTAAGAACCCGCCGTTGGGTACTGCTGTATTGGGCGTTGCTCCTGCGTATGTTGGGCTAGGTGCTATTTGTGCTGAAGCTAATCCAACTATCACCAATGTTAAAGCCGCCATTGCGGCCAATGCTATTACGATTTTTGTTTTATTCATTTTATTTTATCACCATATTACCATATGGTTATGGAGGCTTATGGCAGTTGGCTGAAACAGATGTGAAACAGTCGAGAAACAATCTGAAACCCCTATGAGCAACATTCATCTTTTACTTAAAAAGCACTCTCTCATGGTCGCTGCTGAATTTCGAATTAGATGAACTGTTGCCTAAAAATTTGTTGCTGTATGATGGCTATCACATATGTTTAAGAAAAGAGTCCAACTAACATTTTTTGATTTAACATGACTGAATCAGACTTACCCTACATTAAACAGCCAACGGATATTCCTCCGGAAACAAATGAACTTATCCCTCCCTCCCCCGACGTGAAGAATCCGTTGCCTAATCATGAACCTATTGAAAATGCGGATACCGAGGCTTTCATTTGCCCTATTTGTGGAAAATCCTTTAACACTAAAGCTGACCTTGATTTGCATATAGCGAAAAACCATGGACAAACAAAGAAAGCTTAAAAATCAAAGCAATTACTACGAATTTTCAACTAACACAGATAATGGGTTTTTTGTTGACTACAAGTAAATATTGCCTGTAGTAAACAATATTGTGCCAATAACCAAAATTACCGTAGATATAATAAGCATTGCTTTACCTATTTTCTTGTTCTTTCCCCAGATAAAAGCTGAAACCCAGTACAAAGGCAAAATCGGTAAAGCATACCTATGCAGGTTCTGAGGGTCAGAATAGAAGAGTAATATCAAGAGGATGTAAACTGAAAACGCCCAGTATTTCAAATCTCTTCTTTGAGTAATTAAACCCTTAAAGAAATCACTAATGGGAACTTTTTCTGTAAGAACAAACCAAGCGAACGGCAATAAAATTAAAACGGCTTCCACTGAAAATAGTCCCGTATAACCTATTTGATAGCTAGTTACTTGGGTAAGTGTCAGTCTTGATGCGCCCCAAATATGATTATACACTATTTCTCTAACTGGAAATAATCCAGTTGAGAAGTAGCCATAAACATTGAATAGCAAATAGGGTAAGAATATAACAAAAGTTTGTAAAATTGCTGTGCGGTATTTACGAGTTTGCAGTCCATTATATACAAAAGGTATGAACACTAAAAAGCCGTTACTTCGTGTTAAAGCGGCAAAAAACCCAAGAACAGCTGATTTGCCTGATTTTCCTCTTTCCATAAGGTAGAAAGCTCCTAGTGCAAACGTCATGAACAAGCTCTCAGAATATACTGTGGAATAAAATAGGGCACCCGGCCAAAAAGCAAAGAAAATCGTTGAAATCAAAGCCAAGCTAATTTTGCCAAAAATAATTTTAGTTACTTGATAAAATAGAAATAGACTGACAAAAAAAAGTACATTACTTATTAAAAAACCAGAAAATAACACCGCGTCAGAAGATGACATTAATCCAAAAAACGGAGTCCCAAAACCACGCATCAAAAAAGGATATAGAGGGAAAAAAGCCCAGTTCCCGCTAAGAGGGTTACTTCCAGCAGGGTACCCGAAAAGCGCAATTTGATTATACCAAGCCCCATCCCACTGGCTAAAGAAATTCACAACAGGAATTGACGATACAATTTTTGTTGCGCTGTAAAAGTTAGATACTAATAAAGCGACTCCAAAAATTAGAAGTCTTGAAGATAAACCAATAATGAAGACCTTGCCGATTTCAGAACCAAGCATTTGTCGCAAGCTACCGGTAAAATTCAGCAAATATCTGTGTCCTCATTTGTATAATCCTGTACATCGCATAATATTCAATATAAGTTTTTAGAACTTAACCCTAAACATGTTGATGGGGGAATCTGCTCTCTAAACAATAAAATAAAATTGTTAAAGCGGCAAATAATTTTTCTCGACTTAAAGTTAAACTTTAAAAAATTTTTTGTTACTTAAAAATTCAAACAAAAAAAGCCTGAACGTTCTTTTTTATGTAGTGCACTATGAATCGTAATTAAAAAACTAATAGTTTAGACAGAAAATTAATATGGTGCGCATGTGAAAGAGCATTAAAGTGGTGGAGATCTAATGAGTTTTGGAAGAATGAAGGTTTTTAGTGGAGTTCAAGAAGCACTTGTTTTAGCTTTGATACTGGTATTTATTCTGGTGCTTTTCTACGTTAATATAGACTTCTCATTCAAAATATTTGTCGGCGTGATTGTTTTCGCAACAATATTCTTAGCTATTTTGGCGGCGACACTAATGGCACAGCAAAGAGAAATCAGACGAGCTCAGGGCTAAAGGTTTTTTCACTATCGCTTCATTTTGCCCATAACAATATTCTTCCCAAAATAATGCTAAGATGGAAATTCAACAGATTATTTTCTCAAAAATTAACTTAAACAAAAAATGAAGTAAAAAGTTGAGGTTTAGTGGGAATATAGTTTTTCGTATGGTCGCTTTGAGATTGGAAGTATTTTCTTAAATTTGCCGGATAGAATTGATTTGCAATCTGTGCCAAAGTGATTACAGTATTCGTTAACTAAGCCTTCGATAACTTGCAAATCGCGTTTACCCACAGGCATAGTTTTGGTTCCTGGCTCGGATACAAGGATGTCACCGCGCTCATAGATGACTCCGCCGTGCATTCCTGTGCCAACGAATTTGGCTATGCTTTTTTCTCCTTCTTTAAGATTTAAGCCTAAGATGAGGATAACTCCGCCTGCCATGTATTCTGCGAGAAAATCTCCTGTAGTTTCGCCGATGACGATTTGGGGAATTTTCTTTTGGTATTCTTTCATGTGAATCCCTACCCTGTAACCGACATAGTCTTTGATGAAGACCTTGCCACCTCGCATCGAATGCCCAGTTAAGTCGCCTGCGTGGCCGTGGACTATTATTTGGCCTTCGTTCATTGTGTTGCCGCTGGCGTCTTGTGCATTGCCGTGGATAACCATTTTTGGTCCACACATGAAAGCGCCTAGGTCGTTTCCAGGTGTTCCGTAAACGTCGATTTGTATTTTGGTATCGAGGTCTGTGCCTATATATCGTTGTCCACAAACATTGTGTAGTTCGATTCGTTCAACGTTTGTGGTGATTACCTGTCTTAGTAAGCAGTTTAATTCTTTGTAGTAGAGTCCTTCAGCGTTTATTTTAACTACTTTATCTTCAGTTGTGATTAGGTTTTGGTATTTTGCATCGATTTCTATGGGTTTAGTTCTTTGTTGCAACATTCTTTTACGCTCCTGCCATCTTAACACCCAATATCCTTAGTTCAGTCTTGCTTAAACCGACACCTCTGAGCGCTAAACGGTTACCACGTAAACTTTCAATAGCGTTTATGCCCATTCCACCCATCATGTCCTTAATCTCTAAACTCCAACTATTGAGCAAATTCACAAGTCTCTTAGACGCAATGTCTGGGTTTATCCGTTTACTAATCCAAGGGTCGCTGGTCGCGATTCCCCAAGGGCACTTACCTGTATAGCAACGCTGGCAAACCGTGCATCCCATAGATATCAAAGCTGCTGTTGCAATATACACTGCGTCAGCGCCAAGTGCGATGGCTTTTATAACGTCGCTGCTGCTTCGAATCCCCCCAGCCGCAACCAGTGATGCATTGTTTCGTATGCCTTCTTCGCGTAAACGTTGGTCTACTTGGGCAATGGCTAATTCTATGGGTATGCCCACGTTGTCTCGAATAACTTTGGGTGCCGCACCTGTTGCTCCTCGAACTCCGTCTAAAGCAACTATGTCTGCTCCTGCTCGCACCATACCACTTGCAATTGCGGCTGCGTTGTGAACGGCAGCGATTTTAACGGATATGGGTTTGGTATAGTTGGTCGCTTCTTTTAATGCAAAGATTAATTGGCGTAAGTCTTCAATCGAGTAAATGTCATGTTGGGGCGCCGGTGACAGCGCATCTGTCCCTTGGGGGATCATACGAGTTTTAGCTACATGTTCAGTGACTTTTTCACCAGGAAGGTGACCGCCAATTCCTGGTTTTGCTCCTTGACCGATTTTGATTTCAACTGCTGCTCCTGCATTGAGATAATCAGAGTGAACTCCGAATCTGCCTGAAGCAACTTGAACAATGGTGTGGTCGCCATATTTGTAGAGACTTTTATCTAGACCACCTTCACCTGTATTCCAGTATGTACCGCATTCGGTTGCAGCTCGTGCTAAGGATTCATGCACGTTTAAGCTGATGGCACCATAGGACATCGCAGAAAACATTATTGGCGTATCCAAGCAAAGCTGCGGAGTTAACTGTGTCTTCAATACGGTTTCGCCTTGTTCGACCTTGAAGTCTAAGCAGTCGGGTTTAGTACCAAGATAAGTTCGGATTTCCATAGGTTCCCGTAGTGGATCTATTGAAGGGTTAGTGACTTGGCTAGCATTTAACAATAGTCTGTCCCAGTAAGTGAATTCTGGTTTGTCGCAACCCATACCAGTCAATATGACGCCCCCAGTTTCTGCCTGTTTTTTTACATCTCGAATTTTTTCCATAGTCCAGTTGGCGTTGTCTCTACTCACATTAGGGTTCTTTTTGATTGTGATGGCGTGGGTTGGGCAGAAAGTTACACATCGTTGGCAGTTAATACAGTTCTCATCTATGCTGCACACAGTGTCTGTTTCTTCATCGTACAAATGAGTATCATAAGTGCACTGGTTAACACAGACTTTGCAGCGGATGCAACGTTTTTCGTCTCGTTCAACTAGATATTCGGGTTGGATGAATGTTTTCATTATTTTAAGCCCCCAAGGCTATCTTTTAATTTGCAGACTACAGGTTCCCCGCCTCTTGGACACCAGAACTTGTCAAGGTTCGGCGAGACTAGTCGCATTGCGGATTCCTCAGATGAGAGGTATGTGAAGTCGCCATTTGTGCCGGCAACCATGGGTCGCAGTTTGATTCTGTCTGTTAACCCTATCATTTCGCCATGATGAGCGATAATTATGCTGAATGGACCGTTCATTAGTAGGCTGCCGTAGGTTTGACGAAGAGTCCTAAGAATCTGGGCTTGTTTGGGTTCCATACTATCAATTTCACTCCATAACGGCGCAGCCAATACTTGTGCTACCAGTTCTATTGGCAACTTTTGTCTTCGCATAAGCAAATCTACAGCGTAAGCTAACACTTCGGTGTCTGTTTGCATGGTACATTTGTAACCGTACATTTCCAAGTAACGACGGTTTATGCCGTATGATGAGAGTTCACCGTTATGCACCACAGTCCAATCCAGGATGCTAAATGGATGTGCTCCCCCCCACCAACCGGGTGTGTTAGTTGGGAATCGACTGTGACACGACCAAAGGTATCCTTCATATTCGTCTAAACAGAAGAAATCTGCAACATCTTCGGGGAACCCAACACCTTTGAAAACTCCCATGTTTTTGCCGCTAGAAAAGACAAACGCTTTTCCGGTTTCACTGTTTATGTGCATAATGGCTTCTATAAGGTAGTCTTCTTCAGTTTGATTTTCAGAACGTGTTTTTTTGGGTTGAACAAAGTAACGCCATACCTGCGGTGGATCCCGAACATTAGCTGGTCTGGTTTGCATTTCTTCATCATATATTATGTCAAACTTTGAAGCGAGGATTCTATCAGTTTTTTCTTTTGCATCCTTTCCCAGGTACATTATGTGGAATGCATATTGTTCTTTGAAGTCTGGATATATGCCGTAAACTGCGAAACCGCCGCCTAATCCGTTGCCGCGGTCATGCATGTTGGTAATTGCTCGAACGGGGTCTTTAGAGCTGAAGCGTGTGCCCTGAGTATTCATCATGCCAAAGAGAGCACAACCTGAGAAATCTTTGTCATCGCCGAAAGGACTAATTACCTTTCTATCGTTTTGGTTCATTATTGTATTACTCCCATTTCTCTCTGCATCTTAACAGGCAAAACTGCCCAACCGAAATCGTCTCGAAGAAGGTCGTGCTTAAATTTTTTCACGTTAACTTTGTCCTTAATCAAGTTGAATAGTATTCCAGCGCGATCAATACAATTAACCAAGGTCATACCAACGATTATATTGTTTCTTAGAACCAATTTTTTGTACACATTATGTTCTAAATCTTGTTTAACGATTATTTCCAGTGTTGGATCTTCATTGGGGTTAGCTAAGCCAATTGAGACGATAGGTATACCAAAATACTTGAGGCTGCTCATGTTGGTACCGCCTTCATAACTGGTTTTTGCACCTGCCATATTTGCGCCCGCTACTCTGCCTTCCAAAACCGCTAAAGGCCACAAAGGCAATGAACGACTTTGGTTTAGTATGAAATCGAAAGTTTCTGCTACGTCTCCGCTGGCATAAACGTCAGGAACAGTGGTTTGCATAAAATTATCCACAACTATGCCTCTGTTTATCTTCACATCTGTTCCAACTACAAGTTCAGTTCTTGGAATCACACCAATAGCGACAATGACAAGATCGCATGGCACTTCGTCACCTTTAGTTAAGATTACTCCACCAACTGCTCCATCATTTTCTGGTCTGCCGATAATTTTTTGCACAGATTGACCAGTCGCAAAGTTTACACCTGCTTTTCTGATAACGGCTTCAACTATGTCTGATGCTTTGGCGTCTATGAGTAAACTTAGTATTTTTTCTTGAAGTTCAACCACAGTAACCTTTAAACCGCGTTTCATAAGGGCTTCAGTAACGCTTATTCCGATTAAACCTGCACCAATGACCACAGCACTTTTTGCTTGTATGCTATCAATTTTTGCCGCTAACCGCTGGGCTTCAGCAATGTTCGTGAAAGTGAACACACCGTCTTTTTCTTGACCTTCCATCTTGGGAACGAATGGTTTGCCACCTGTGGCAAGCAACAACTTTTCATAAACTACTTTTTCTCCATCTTCCAAGTTTACGGTTTTCTCAGCCAAGTTTAGACTTGTTACTTTCTTGCCTAGACGTACTTCTGCTTTGTTTTCCGTCCAGAAGTCTTCGGATTTGCATTTCATCTTTGATAGATCTGCCTTGCCGCTAACTAAATCGCTAATCATTGGTCTAGAGTAATCCGAGCATGCTTCTTCTGTGACTACTGTGATAGCGCCGTTTGGGTCAATTTTTCTTATAGCTCCGACTGCAGCGATGCCCGCTGCTGAAGCACCAATAATAACGTATTTCGCCATTATGGTTTTACCTCTTTGAATATCAACGCTTGATTGGGGCAATTTGCCACGCATGCGGGTTCACTTAAGCCTTGACACAAATCACATTTAGCGACCACATGACCTTCCTTATCCATGACTAAAGCACCGTATGGGCAAATCATGACGCAGGTCCAGCAACCGATACATTTTTCTTTGTTGTGGGTAACTTCACCAGTTTTCTGGTCTTTTTGCATAGCGCCAGATAGACAAGCGCTTACACATGGAGCGTCTTCGCAGTGTCGACACTGGATGGCAAATGAAACGGGCTTGTTTACTTCGCGTCTGATTCGACTTATGGGTTTTGGCTTTTCGCTGTTATAGGCTTTAACTATATCTTTTGATTTTGAATGAGCTACAACACAGTGAACTTCGCATATTCCACAGCCCATACAAGCTTCTTGTTTTGCAACTATTTTTTTCATCATTAAACCTCTTTCTATTTTATTGCCTCGCGTGGACAAGTGAGCATCTGCACATGGAGTTCAATATCATTTGTGCATAATGTGCCTTTACTTGTTATTGCTTGATTATTGTTTTTGATTAGTATTTTACAGGTGTTTAGCGGCATTCCATAGCCCTCTTTTTTTGAATCAGCCCACCAAATAGCATGTATTCTATATAACTTTGTCGATAATCATTTATATGTACCTTAATGAGATATGTAATCTACATGAAACATTTACCAGGTGGATGCTTTGACGGAAAAAGATCTCGGCTATAGAAGAGTTCAATGCACCGGCAGGGGCTCCTACATTATATCCCTCCCAAAACAATGGGTAGAAGACATAGGTTTAAAACGCGGCAGCGAAATCGCTTTCAACTTCCAACCCGACTCCACACTAACCTTGATTCCTAGAATAATAATGGAAAAAGAAGGCAGAGATGATTCCTCCAAACCCAAAGAATACTGCATAAACATCGACCCCAAAGAACCTCCACAAGCAACCGTTCGAATGATACGAGCACTCTATGCCATAGGCGCCGACATCATAAGAGTCCACTTCAAAAACACGCAAGACGCTACAAAAAACAAAACCCAAATAAAAAACCTAGCCCGAGACAAATTTTTGGGCTCAGAAGTAATCGATGAAACCCAAGATGAAATAACCCTGCAAATATTGATCAAACACTCAGAATTTCCTTTAGAAAAAGCCGTCCGCAGAATGGCAATCGTAGCCCTTGCTGCAAACAGAGATGCAATAGCTGCATTAAAAGAGCGAAGTACCGTCCTGTTTGACAGCGTCATAAGCGCACACAACGACGTAAACCGACTCGGACTCTATATTGTACGTCAGCTAAAACACGGTATAGAACGTAACCTCTACCGTGAACTTGGCTTTAAGACACCAAAAGAATTCCTGCTCTATCGCATAGCTGTAAATGACATAGAAAACATCGCTCAAAACGCTATGAACATCATAAACAACCTAGACACTCTACAAAAATTAATCGATGACCAAACCTTATTTATAAAAGAACCAATTGACGAAGAAATTTACAATCAACTCATCTATTTCAGTTCCCAAGCACACCAACTTTACGATGACTCAATCAAAGCCTTATTCAAAAGAGATTACAAAGATGCAGAAAAACTGATCTCCAAACGAGAAGCTCTAATCCCTCTTGAAAACGAATTAATCATGTTGATGTCAAGCAAGAAACTCGACCCAAACATCGTCTCAGTACTACGTTTAATCTTTGACAGTTCAAGACGCATTATGGATTACAGTCGAAGCATGGCAGAACTAACACTTAACCGAACCGTTGAAGAACTCTGTTCAACTCTCGCATACAAATAATTTTTTATTGCTGAAATTATGTGTTATTGATAGTGCTCCGGCCGGGATTTGGACCCGGGTCGCCGACTCGAGAGGCCGGCATACTTGACCGGACTATACTACCGGAGCTCGGGAAAGATGGTTCGCTATAAGAAATAAATAGGTTTTGTAGTTTAAATCAAATCACCGAAGTAGTGCATTTGACTGATGATGTTAGCTGGTTGTTGCGAGTTTTGTTGCAATTCTTGGTTTGGCTGGTTTTAGAAGTCTCCAGGACATGTAGAAAGCATCACCTATCAGTTGGAATGTCACGATTATTGGAACATAGCTAGGCAAATCCACGTTAAAACCCTCAATAATCATAAATAACCCAAGGAAACCTATCGAGGTTAAAGCTCCGTTCTTTAGGTACTTGTATTTGGCAGAAAAACAATAATTTCAACAAAAATTGCTTTAGAAGAAACTAAAAAAAGAAAGTTAAAAGGGAAAAAATTATTCTTCGCCCATACCGCCCGGCATTCCGCCTGGGCCGCCCGGACCGCCTTTTGGTGCTTTAGAGGTAATTACGTCGTCTATGCGCAATATCATAGCTGCTGATTCTGCTGCTGATTTAATGGCCTGTTCTTTGACTACGATTGGTTCGATTACGCCGTTTGCTATACTGTCTTGTAGTTTGCCTGTGAAAACGTTGATTCCCATATATTTGCCACTTTCTTTGTCGTGTACTTGTCGTAGCTCAACGAGTATGTCAATTGGCTCTAAACCTGCGTTCTCTGCAAGTGTACGTGGGATTACTTCAACTGCGTCTGCGAATGCTTCAACTGCAAGTTGCTCACGTCCACCAACTTTGGTTGCATATTTGCGTAGTTCTTTGGCAATTTCGATTTCAACTGCTCCGCCGCCTGCAACGATATTGTTGTTTTCTAGTACGTCTGATACTACTGATAATGAATCGGTCATTGCTCTTTCGGCTTCGTCAACCATCCGTTCTAAGCCTGCGCGTATGAGGATTGCAACTGAGTGTGGGTCTTTGCATTTTTCAACGAATATCATTTTATCGTCGCCGATTTTGCGTTCTTCAACGTGTCCTGCTAAGCCCAAGTCTGCTTTCTTGAGGTCATCTAAGTCACTAACTATTCTTCCGCCTGTGGCTCTTGCAAGTTTTTCCATGTCTGATTCTTTTACTCGTCTAGCTGCCATTATGCCAGCTTTTGATAGGAAGTGTTGTACCATGTCGTCAATGCCTTTTTGGCAGAAGATTATATCTGCGCCTGAGGCTTTGATTTTTGTAACCATGTCTTGCATCATGTCGGTTTCTTGGTCTAGGAACGCTTTCATTTGTGAGGGATCTTTGATGCGGATTTCAGCTGTGATTTCGGTTTTCTCGATCTCTAAGGCTGAATCTAAGAGTGCGATCTTTGCGTTTTCTTTGACTTTTGGCATGCCTGGACTAACGACTTCTTTGTCAATTATTACGCCTTGGATTAATTGCGTTTCAAGAAGACTTTTGCCTGTTTTCTTGACGAGTTGAATGTTGTCTATATCAGCAATTGTTTTGTCGCCGCGCTTTTCTGAGATTTGTGAAACTGCGTCTATTGATATTTCTGCAAGGTGATCTTTTGCTGAGCCGACTGCTTTACTGCTCATTGAGGTTAATGCAACTTTGAGGAGCGTTTTACGGTCGTTAACGTCTAAGGGTACTGCCATTTTTCCTATAGCTTCGATTGCTTTTACTGAAGCTTTACGGTAGCCACTGACAAGAATTGTTGGGTGAATGTTTTGGTCAAGTAGTTCTTCGGCTTTTTTAAGTAATTCGCTTGCGAGAACGACTGCTGATGTTGTTCCGTCGCCCACCATGTCGTCTTGAGTTTTTGCAATTTCAACCATCATTTTTGCCGCGGGATGTTCAACGTCGATTTCTTTAAGGATGGCTGCGCCGTCATTTGTTATTGTGATGTCGCCCAGACTGTCGATTAGCATTTTGTCCATGCCGCGTGGACCCAAAGTGGTTTTTAGCACTTCACCGATTACTCGCGCTGCCATTATATTGTTTCTTTGGGCTTCTTTGCCTCTACTTCGTGTTGTTCCTTCTTTAAGGATGAGGACCGGTTGTCCTGAATTTGTTGTTGTTAAATACGCCATATTATCATTCCCTATTTACTAGAACCTTGTTTAATACGGTTTTATGCAAAAACCCCAACGGAAATATAAACTTTTACCCTTGCATTGATGTAGTAGTCATCTATTTTGTTTTGGTGATTTAATGATTCGCTATTGTACTTGTTGTTGAATTGGCTGATCAAAGTATCTTTCTGCTCCACGTTAATAATTGAAATCAATTAGCGAAAACAAAAATAACTGTCTACGAACATTCCTTCAAGTGTGACTACAATGATTAATGGCTTCAATCTTTTAGCAACCACTTCTCGCGGAAACGAACGCGCTATGATTAACGAAATTCTTTTCATGCTCAAAGAAGAACTAGGCGACAATGAAGCGCAAGCTGCAAAAACGAAAATACGCGGACTAATTGTTGCTAAAACTTCACTTGATCCATGCACGGTGATAGAAAAATTCCGCGAAATCTTAAAAGAACGCCCATACGAGTTCCGCTATTCTCTGAGAATTCTGCCAATAGAAAAAGTTGTACCTACCGATTTGGAGGAAATTAAAAAAGCGACAGCAGAGTTAGCCAAAAAAATAGGCGAAAACGAAACCTTCAGAGTAACAATTGAAAAGCGTTTCACGAATCTACACTCACAGGAACTTATTGAGGCAGCTGTAGGAGAAATCAAAAATACTGCTAATCTTGAAAACCCTGACAAAATCATGCTTATTGAAGTCCTTGGGGCGTTAACAGGTTTGTCTCTATTGAAGCCTAACGATATGCTGGCAGTTTTGAAAGAAAAAATGATTTGACTCACAGTCGAGTAGATAGCAGGGCAACGCGCTCAATAACTAAGTTAATTAACGCTTTTTTTTGATTGTCGTTTTCGATAACTTCTATTTCTTCGTCTTTGATTTCAAAGGTTTCCTTGATTTTTTCTTCCTTGATTTTTGTCAAGTCAAGAACACTCTCATCTGGTTCATTACCCATGCTTTTTGTTACAGCTTGAAGTGTTGTTTCTATTTGTTTTGGATCATCGCCAATAATTATGAGGGCCATTTTGTTAGTTTGAGGTTTTATTCCAGAGCGAATGATTGCTTTTTGTATTTGCCCCTGTGCCGAAGCATACAACATGGTTTCCATGGCTAGACTCTTTGAAAAGTTGGTTTTATTCTCAAAAGCTTGCAGGGCGTTCAGTACAGCGAAGGAAAGATGTTCTTGGGTAGCGATTAATTCAGCATCGAAGAATTGGATATCAACATTTTGGCATTTTTGTTTTCTGTTGGTTTTCAAAAAAAGTTCAGCTTTATCAAATTCTACATCATGGTACCCTGTAATTTCCAAATATTTGCCGTACTCTCTTAAGTATTGTAGCATTTTTAATTCCAATTACAAATCTTTTATGAGTTTTTCAGCTAGCTGTTTTGGCAAGCCAGCTTTTACGAGTTTTGCCAATTCCTGGTTTAGAGAGCGTTTGCCAAATGGGCTATGAATTATTTTTTGTAGAGTCTCATTTATATCCCAGGGGAAAACTACCCAATCGGTTGTTTGCTTTTCGTAGAAATCGGGGGTTGTTAAGGATTGGGGTTTTTGGTACAGGGTAGATGTTTTTATTTCAATAACCCCTTGATTTTGAAGGTGTGTTTTGGCGAGATTTAGGCTTTTTCCAGTGTCAGAGATATCGTCAATTAAAAGTATTTTTTTGCCGGCTACATTTGTATTTAAGGTTTGTTTTAGATTTGGTTCTTTTAGTGTTTGGTTTATGTCTTTGTAAAATTCTATTTGAATGAAGCTAAGGTTTGGATTTTCCAATAGATCGCTCATAATACGCCCCGGTATTATGCCTCCTCTTGCTATGGCAACGATTATGTCTGGCTTGTAATTTTGGGCTTCTATTTTTTGGGCTTGACAAAGGAGCATTTCGTAGATTTGACTCCAGGTTGGAACTTCATATTCTATTTTGGAAACCAAAGCTTTCGTCCCGTGATTGTGAATTACTTTTTTTGAATCTGTTAAGCCTTTCGATAGCGCAAAATAGCCATGTATACGTTATTGCATCTCATTTTTAATATTTCAGCTATTCTTGGGTTTATTGTGCATGCTATTCGATTTTTATGTTGAGTTTTAATGTTGGTTGATTTGTTTTTTCGCTTGCTTGGTTGCAGGTTTATTAAGGGGTTAATGTTATTAAATTTATTCGGGAGATAGGCGTCTGGAGATATGTGTCGTATTTCGTAATATAGTTTAAATGCTTAGACGTCTTTTCCAATATTAACAAATGAAAGGAGACTAAAAAAATGGTGAAGAATGTGGATGAAGAAAAGATAAAACGCGTGCTCACAGAACCAAAGCTGGCAGCCGTAAAATCGATGCTCGAGAAAGATCATGCTATCGACTGTTTGCTTTTGCTTCATGTTGGTCGAGGCAAATGGAAGGATGCTAAAGACTTCATGAAAGACAATAACCTAACCCTTAGCGACGGCACCTTCAGAGCAAGAATGATAGAGATTGAATCCTTGGGTTTAGCCAAAAGTGAACGAATCGACCCACTCAAAAAATACTACGTAAAAACAGAACTTGGAGAAAAAGTATCAAATCTTCTTCTCGGATTTTTTGACGAACTCGACGCCAAGAAAAAGAGTTAGATAGATAGATGGCGCAAAAGCCGTTTTCTTTCCATCATTTTATTTTTATTTTTCAAAAATAATTAATTTTTTTGAATATTTTATAGTTTTTGGCTTAGCTGTATTTTTGTTCTACAAGAATTTAATATGGTGTAGTAAGACGTAATATTTAAAAGGTTGAATCCGTCGATAAGTATTACAAACCTACAAAAGGAAAAAAATAAAATGAACAAATACTTCAGAAAATTTAATAAAAACGCGAAAGCACTCAGCCCCGTAGTAGCATCAATCATCTTGATCGCCGTCACAGTCGCAGTCAGCGTTGTCGTCGCAGCATGGATGGGAGGAATGTCCCTCGGACTCATGAATAACGCAGAACAAGTAACAGTAACAAACCCATATTTACCACTAGTACTGTCACCTTAACTGCTAGAAATAGTGGTAGCATCCTCAGTAACAGTAGTCTACAGGCACCATAGACGGAAACACCGCTACTCTAACAATTCCAGTGACGATTCAGTAAGAAGCACCACTGTTGCTAAAGGCACCATCAAGGTTTCATTCTGACTCGCGGTAAGCGGTTCAATTTCATAGCAGGAGCACAATACCAACTATCGACTTGGTTCACATCAAAAGGAACAACAATTGTCTACACTGCAACATACAACCCATAAACGTCCAACATTCAGTACACCAATAAAATCGGGGGTAAGGTGAAGGAATCTTCACCCAACTTTCCTCTTTCTCTATTAAAAAAATTAGGAAGTAAAGAATCATGGTCACACAAATTAAAGAATATACATCCGCCCAAGCAATAGCCGAAGCAATGGACAAGCAATTGTCTGAAACCAAAAGCATTCTGGGCGAGTACCTACGAAAACTCGATGAAATTCGCACCTTAGCGGAAAAATCAAAAAAGGTCCGCGAAGTCGTAATGAAGTTGGCTGGTAAAAAAGCTCCAACAGAAAACCAGAGCGAAATCACCGTCGGAACCTTAAACATTGTTTTAGACGCTAGCGCAAGCCACGAGTTAACCGCCATTGAATCAGTTGTACGTAGTCACCAGGAACGGCTGTTGGTTTTGCAGAAGGTTCGTGAAGCATTAAAATGGCTTGATCAACTCGGCGACACCGATGGACTCAAGTATCTTGTGGTGGAAGACGAAGGCATTCCTGAGCGAATATTATTCAAAATATCCTAATCAGGTAAATGGAGACTAAAATGGTGACTGAGGCTTATTCAAACCCGCTCCAAATAGTTGTAGATGAATTCAAAACTTTAAGCCCAGAAACCAATAAAGTTTTAATTTTCAGAAATAGCGGTCAGATCGTTGCTAATACTAAGGCCGCATCCGAAGACCAAGCCAAGAGACTTATTTCTAACTTTGCCTTTATCGCCTCACAGAGTCAATCGATAGGAGATGTAGAATGTCTAACTATTCAAGCTGGCGATAGCCAACTAAACATTACAGCGATTAACAATCTTTATTTGGCAACGGTTTTTTCACGTGCAATAAACCAAGAAATCATTAAGTCATTAACTCAGGTTGTGGTACCAACGATTGTGCATCTTGTTGACCAGATTGCATCTTTATCATCAGAGAATGAGCCACAACAAACTATTCAACTCAAGGAAACAACCGTCGAAAAAATTGTTCTACCAATTGAAGAAGAAAAACTAAAAATAGAATCCATCTCTGAACCTCAACCTACCTTCCAACATTTTCTACCCAAAACACCTGTAAACCAGTTCATGGTTGAGAAAATCGGAGGCATCCTTGTCCAAACCGACTCCGTAAGGATAGACAGCGAAATTATATCACAATGGAGCGAATTATACGACGGTAAACAAATTACAATGGTAAACATAGAAGCCTTAGACGGCAAAAAAACCACCTGCAAGTTCAAACCAATCAGAGAAGCAAAAGCCAACTCTAAAGGAATTATCCAAGTACCAGAGAAAATCTTGCAAACATTGCAAACTGAAAAAGGAAAGCTAGTCATGGTTAAACCAGTAATCGAATGAGAGTGAGGTATGATGTTAAAACAGAAAACAAACCTTGAAATCTCAACTGAACCGAATTACACCGCTCCGGTTATTTCGGTTGGAGACGATAATACTATTTTCGAAAATTTGGCTACAAGTTTAGCAGAAATACGCAAACTAAAAGGTGTGACGGGTTATATTCTAAGAAGCGGCACCTTAGCAATAATTGACATAGCTGAACAGGAAAAAATAATTGAATTCGCTATCTTATCTTCTCAAATTTCTGAGTCAAGCAATGAAATAGCTAAACAGCTCAATTTGGCGGATATTGAGAGTGTGTTAGTTGAAGGAAAATTTGTAAAAGTGCTTCTCATGAGTATTGGCGATAACAGAATTGGGATTTTTATGGATAGATCCGCTACTCATGCTGGAATAATAAAAAGAATTCTCTTATGAGAGTTACTTGAATCTTTTCAAACCTACCATATTTTCCAACAAGTGATAAATGCAGACGGTTAAGACTTCCACATTTGATTCTGCAATGATTCTATTAGAATTCGAAGGGTCGTAGAATAATTATATTTATTCAGATCTTTTTTGATTTCTCAGGATCTGATTTGCCGATGCAATCAAGGCTTAAAACTTCTCTTTCCTGTGACGATAATTGAAAGCACCAAAACTTTTTCTAACTTTTTTAAACCTCAATCGTAGACGCCTCGATTAAGATTCGGAAAATATATCAGACAACAAAAAGGAGCTGCAAGTTGACAACTTTGAAATTTGTTGACTTAAAATAAGCCAATTAAGTTCATAATAAGCTAGGGCTTCCGCAAGAAACTGGAATTAAAAGATTCAAAAAGAAATTTAGTAGAAGTTGCGGGCTTCTTTACGTTTCTCGGCTTCTTCATAGAACCGCAGTACTTCATCGATGATTTCTACGTTTGAGAGCAACATCCGTCTGCAACAATACCTTTTCAAGCCTAAGCTGTCAAGAACGTCGCTGGCGTTTTCGCCTGTCTTTATTCGGCGAGTGAATTCGTCCCAACGGTCTCCAACGAGTTTACCGCAAGTGAAGCATCGTACGGGAATAATCATGTTGTTCTTTTATCTCCTTATCTGTAGCTTTTCTGTTCTTTGGAACGTGCGCCTGCTCCGCCGACTTTTTTAGTTTCTTTAGTTCGTGAGTCTCCAGCAATCATTGTGCGGTCGTATTCACTAAATACTGTACGTAAATGTGTGCTTTTTGTCCATTTTAAAAGAGCATTTGATATTGCCATGCGTGCAGCTTCAGCCTGTCCCATATATCCTCCACCGCTAGTTTTAACATCCATATCAAGTTGTTGCCAAACGTCTGCGCCTGCCTGAAGCAGAGGCTCCATGATTTTTGCTTTAGCAATGTCAGGTTCGTAAATTTCAACTGGAGTCATGTTTATTCGCACTTTACCTACGCCTTGCTTAACCACGGCGCGGGCAACTGCAGTTTTTCGCTTTCCACTTACAACTAAAACTTTTTTCGCGGGCATAATTATTCCATCCTGTCGAACCAACCAATTTCCTTTGCTAATTCGCCAAGGGTAAAGTGTGGTCCTTTAAGATTTACTGAATTTGCTTCTTCGAATGTTATCATTGTTTGATCTTTGAATTCAAGCGGGACTCCCATAAACACTTTCAACCGCTTGAAAGCGCTTTTGCCTTTAGGTAACTTAAAAGGAACCATACCGCGCACTGTCTTACGTAGAAAACGGTCGGGTCTTCTGTAATGGAAAGGTCCACGCATAGGAGCACCAACTTCGAGGAATTTGTGTGCTTCTAACACTTTGCTTTTCTTCTTGCCAGAAAAAACTGCTTTCTCCGCGTTTAATATGATTACTTCTTCACCGTTTAGCAATCGTTTGGCTACTTTGCTACACATTCGACCAACGATTAAGCCTTCAGCGTTCACGAAAGTGACTGATGTTTTGGTTGTTTGCATGTTTCTCACCGAATAATTCTTACGTTTGAGCCTTTGGGATTTTTCTCCAACAGCTCTGAGATTGTAATATATTTAGCTTTAACAGCTTCAAGTTTTTGCTTAGCTTTATCTGAAATATCGAATGCTGCGACAGTCAAAGCGTGGTCGATGCTACCTGAAGCTAAAAGCTTACCTGGGATAATTACAACTTCAGCTTTTTTCGTATGCCTGTTTAATTTGCTCAAGTTAACAGCTACGCGTTGGCTTCGTGATTTTGCTAAGTGGTCAGCGACATCTAGCCAAATGGGTGCTTGCTTCTCACGACTTTCTTTCTTAAGATGATAAATAAGATCGATTAATTGTGGGTTTGTAGTTTTAGTTTCTCTCATTGTAATCCAGCCTTTATTTGTTCTTCAAACTCGTTTAGTTGTTGGCCCAACAGTTTAGTCGCTTCTTTTAACACCCGTTCCGGAGGAAGCGCACCTGTAGACTCTATGTTCATTACAAAAGCGTTCTTTTCCCATTCAACCTTGAGCGGTGAGGGTTTTTTGGGGCAAGCATCAACACAATCCAAGCAAAGATTGCATGATAAAAGATCGCGCACATCAACTTTCTCGTCTTTTATTACAAGAACTTTTTTGGGACACATGTCAACGCATTTTGAGCAATCTTCACATTTCTCTGTTGGAGTAGTAATTTTTGGGTAATACTTGTATGCACACATTGAAACAGGCTGCCATTTTGCATGAGTTTTACCTATTCCAAGTTTTGCATAAGCTTCCAGCTTCAATTTCTGGTTTTTTGCCAGTTTAACAATTGGAATTTTGTCTGAGACAGGCACAATTTCTGGATTTTCAGAAACAATTTCTCCAGAATAAACAGTTCTTGTTCCATCCTTTGCTTCAGCGTCAAGAGTTAATGTCACTCGACATTGCTGACAGCCGAATTCACTTTTACATTCGCATTCTTCAGCAAGATTGTATGCGTCTAAATCAGTCTTGAGTGGAGTAAGACCAAGTCTGTGAGCAATAATTTCATCTTGCAGAATTGAAGAGTTTTCTATCATTACAACTTCTTCGATAGCCATACAAGGAACTTCAGCAAGTGCTAGGCGTCGCAGAGCGTTCATTAAAGGCACATCCGAATCTCTAACAGCTATGCGGAGGTTGATATCGTTTTTTTCAAGGACTTCTATTTTCACTTGCTAGACACTCCAATAAATTACTTTCAATAAAGGGAGATTACTGCAGATTAAACTCTTCTGCCTCTTCTGCCACCGGGTCTTCTTGTTCCATCGTGGGGAATTGGTGTGACTTCTTCGATGCGTTCAATGCGAAAACCAAATCTCGCTAATGCTCGAATGGCTGCTTGAGCGCCTGGTCCAGGTGTTCTTGGTCCTGCACCGCCGGGTGCTCGAACTTTTATGTGGATTGCTGTAATTCCTTTGTCACGTGCGATTTCAGCTGCTCCAGTTGATGCGCGCATGGCTGCGTATGGAGAAGATTCCATGCGGTCTGCTTTAACAAACATTCCGCCTGTTGTGCGGGCTATTGTTTCTGCGCCTGAAATGTCGGTGATATGGATTAAAGTGTTGTTGTACGAGCTGAATATATGTACGATTGCCCACTTCTCGTTGCGTTTATTGTTGGGAGCGCTCAAAATCTGCCGCCTCCGCGTCCGCCTCTGCGACCTCTTTGAGGTGGTCTAGCTTCGACTTGTTTAGCCACCACTGTTAATCCAACGCGTAATGCGTGTTCTGGAACTGCTATTGCACTTTCTGGTGAGTATACTATTTTTGCTTCATCCTCTTTTAGAACTATATAGCCTGGAATTGTTACTCGGCGACCATCGATTGTTACATGTCCATGCGTGATCAGTTGGCGTGACTGGAAAATTGTTCTAGCTAAACCTTTGCGGAAAACAATTGTTTGCAATCTGCGTTCCAATATGTCTTCAATAGTTAAGTCTAAAACATTGTCAAGCACCGTAGTCTCGTCCAAGATGCCTTTCTTCTTTAGTTGTGCGAGTAATTCATTTTCCATTTTTGCTCGTTCTTCAGTGGTTTTGCTGATTAATGATCGGGCGATACTTCTGTATTTGGATAGAGAAGTTTTGTGACGCCAGAGTTCATGTTTGTTCCTTAAACCAAATTGCCCCAAGAGTTTTAATTCTTCTTGGAGGACATCTTTTCGCCATCGGAAACGTGGAGTATCAAATTTCTTACGCTGTTTCTTCGGATCTCCCATGTTTATTTGCCTCCTTCTGCGGGTGCTCCACCTGGCTTCTGCATTAGAGTCTTCTTCTTGACTCCCAAGGCTTTGCCTGCTCTTCCAGTGGTTTTTGTTCTTTGGCCACGTACTTTCAGACTGTAAGCATGGCGGTATCCACGCCAAGACCTAATTTCTTTGGCTTGATCAATGTCAGTTTTAATTTTGAATGCAAGTTCAGAACTCAAAATATGTTGATCTTTTCCAGAGTCTGTGTCTTTTCGACGATTAAACATCCAGCTTGGAATGCCGTATTTTGCTGGGTCCTTAATTACATCTTCGATTTTCGAGATATCTGACTCTGTTATAAAACCAACGCGTAGATCAGGGTTAACTCCCGCTTTTTTAAGAACTGCATTTGCGAGAGCCGCACTTACCCCTTTGACTTGCGCGACAGCGTAATAATTCTTTAAGGTACCTTGAACGTCTGTACCCATTATACGAAGTATATAGCGATATTCCTGTGACGACATGCTAAGTTTTCATCCGTTTTTTAACTTTAAAGCATATACGAAATATGGCGGTATTTATTTAAACCTTCCTTTCCAAAAAGTACCATCAACGGTAAATGTAAAACTCTAATTTTTGCATTTTACATATGGATAAACTACTTTGGATATCGAAAGCTAAATACTTCTCTTAAGCAAAAAAAGGCATTCATGGATGCAATAACGATTATCGGGTTAATAGCCGCCCTGTTCACAACTGTCTCGCTTCTTCCACAAATAATCAGAGTTTACAAAACAAAATCCACCAAAGACATCTCCACAGGGATGTTCACCCTTTTTGGATCTGGAGTGTTCTTATGGTTTGTTTATGGGGTTTTCGTCAATGACCTACCGATTATTGTAGCGAACTCCTTAGCCTTCGTTCAAGCCATAGTGATTCTGTTTTTCAAGGCAAAATACAAATAATTGGTTTTTAACTTTCGAAACTACAAGTACTAATTCTCTGCGATCAATCTCAATAAGGTTCATCAAAAATACATCAAAACTATTCCCCTTAGAAAGCTCTATAACTTAAGTATCTTCAACCACTTGCATAACATTGATCATAGAATTTATCCATCGCAGGTAAGCATTCAATGTTGCACGTAGTGCAACTGTGTCATTAGCCTCAACAGTCAATACGAGAAATAAACCTTCACTTTCAAGCATAACATTGGCTCGTTTAGTAACTCGCGCTTTGGTTTCTGGCGTTAAAGCCTCAAGAAGCGTAGAAAGTTGTTTCTGTGAATCAAACTTTAGGCATACAAAAGCCTTTGCACCGATCACAATTCAGCATCTCCAATGCTAAGACAAGGTCCTCATAGTAATAAACAAAAATAAGAATAAAAATTAAAAAGAAGGAAGAAGGTTTACTCGTTGTTTTCTTCTTCAGTTGCCGACTCGACTGCGCTACAGCTTTTGCCGTTTCTTCAATTGGCGCTCCTTTAGCTGCACGTTTGGCCACAACACCTAGTTTAGTTACTGGTGTGTATGCTCCGCCTGCAAAAGTGAACTCGCATTTTTTGCATTTCCAGATGCCAACGCTTTCACGTTTAACGCGGTTGAATCCGCATTGCGGGCATCTGTGGGGTTTCTTGAGTTCAATCATTACTTTCATGTAGCGTTTTCTTACTGTAGAGCCGTAACGTACCCCTAGACCTCGTGTTGGACCAACTTTCTTCATTTTAGGCAACTTTTATCTCACCAATCAAGTTTCTTGCGCAGTTCTGCTGCTTTGTCCAGAGCAATCTTTGATGCTTCTAAAATCTGTTGTGGTGTGAAATAGCTGGAGCCGCCTTTCTGAATTGCACATATGGTTCCATCTTCTTTTGTTGCAAATGTTATACGTGAATCCATGACTTGTTCTTCTTCAATCCATGGGTCAATAATAAGGTGGTTGTTGATTTTGCCTGTGGTAACTGTAATTGGGTGGCTCTTAAGGGGCAGTTGAGTATAACCTTGCTTGATTTTTAGTTCGCCATCTTTGATTTCGTAGTTGGGCATTTTTGTATTTATGAGTGCTGCCATGGCTGCTATCGCTGCTGCGTCAATCAAGTTTCCATCGTGGTTGAGTACGTAAATGTCAACGAAGACTACGAACACTTTTTTGCCTGGTTCAATGCAGAGTTTCTCTGTGTCAACGCATTTTGATTCTCTAATGCCTCTGTCGACTACTCGAGCTAGTTCGATTGAACTTTCGTCTGGTGGTCCTGGTTCAAAGTTTGGTGAAGCTAGGGGAACTAATTCTGCGTTTACCGTTAAGACGCCATCGTTTGGTGTATCTGGGAATGGTTCTCCAAGCCCTACTTTGACGCCCACAAGAACTTCAGTTTTTCCAAGGAAAACTCTTGCGGAGCCTTCAGCTTTTTCTATTAGTCCTTGTTCGATTTTGATTTCGCGGGTATCAAGTAAGCCTCTGTCGTCGAGGCGTTTGCCTTTTTCGAGTAGTTGTTCTATCTGCTTTAGTCTAACTTTAGTTACAAGTGATGACATTATTCTTCAACCTCTTTAACAACCATATACTTGGTTTTTAACGCTTCCTTTTGCATTTCATAAATTTTCTTGCAGCCTTCCATGGCCATGTAAACAGCTTTTTCGAATTCTGCAGGCTCTAAAATGCCATCCATCTGCAACAATGTAATCGCGTTTAAAGCAGGCATATAAGCTACCGGTACGTCTGCTGCGCCAAGTTTGTCTTCGGCGTCATATAGGTCTAAGACTACTGTGTCGTCAACTTTTCCAGCGGCACAACCTACAACTAAGTCACGCATCGGAACGCCTGCATCTGCGATTGCTAGGGCTGCGGCTGTGATAGCTGCACATCTTGTTCCTCCGTCAGCTTGCAAGACCTCAATAAAAACGTCAACTCCTGTTCGTGGATATAATTCAAGGAATAGGGCTGGTTCTAAAGATTCTTTTATGACTTTTGAGAGTTCTACTTCTCTTCTGGATGGTGCGGGGGATTTTCTTTCCTGTACGGAAAATGGTGCCATGTGATATCGAACTTTCAAAACCATACGGTCAGGTTGCATCAAGTGTTTTGGATGAACTTCTCTTGGGCCGAACACGCCGACTAAGATTTTGTTTTTTCCATGTTCAATATAGGCTGATCCATCAGCGTGTGATAAGACGCCTACTTGAAGCTTTACAGGGCGAAGTTCATCCGCTTTTCTACCGTCTAATCGGATGCCTTTTTTATCGATTAATTTATCTGGTTTTTCATTCAACTTTATTTTCCTCCACTTTACCTATTTTCTTTTCCTTTAGCAATTGTGTAATGCGATCAGTAAGACCGCTTGTATGGGATTCTTCCTCAATCTTTCGAATCACGAATATAGCGAGTTCCTCTTCTTCCAAGGTTTTGCCTGTGACCAAGATTACTCCGTTTAATCCAAGGATAATTTGGCAGTTGGTTTCTTGTTTTATCATTGAAATCATTGAACCCTTCCGTCCGATGATGCGAGGAATCTTTGTGGGGGTCACATGAAGGATTTGGCCTCTAGTAATTTTTCCGAGTCCTGGTTCTCCCACTGTTAATTGTGGGTCGTGTGCTCTATCGAAGGTCGCGATTTTGGCAACGATTAAGTCGCCTGCTGTTAAGACTTGGGATAACTCGTCGTTTTGAGGTTTAAAGGGTCTGCTGAGTACGTCTGATGCACGAAGCATCGCTGTGTAGGGTGCTTTAATATCGACTGTCCAGCCATTGAAGCCTACTTCGATGACTGTTCCTATTACTATATCACCCATTTTTGGGACGTAAAATGCCCTTAATGCAACAACGTTTACTTTTTTGTTATCGCTGTCTACGAGTCCAATCCTTGAGGCATAAATCTTGCCTGCTTCTACATACGTGTTTTCGCCAGGTAAATAGTCGCCTTCAGCGAGCATTTCTCCGGGCGTAACAAGCTGTTTTTTTTCAAAGAATGTTGGCATAAAATCACCTATCATTTTTTTCCATTACTAAGAGATTATTTTTGCTTCTCCCATTCCCTTGGTTGCGTCCCCAAGTTTGTTTATCAACGAAGAATATGATCCTGCGGGTAATTCGATTTCGCCATACCAAGAACCATCACCACGCCATTCTTCCCGCTTGATGGTTCCTAAAGTTTTAACTGTGCCATAAGCTCTTGCCGCGTGTTGTGTGGGTATTTTCACGGCGACAGTAACCTGCTCTATTTTAAGAGGCAAGATGGGTCGAAGAAGTTTAACTATGTCTTTGGCTTGTTCCTCAATTGGCTTATATGGGTCAATTGGATAACGAATCTGCTCCATTGCATTTTCAATTCGTGCTGGAGGATGCGGTAAATTTGTTTTTGGATCAACTGCTTGGTGAGAAATAAAATCTATTACTTGTCTTTTCTTGTCTTCTACCATTTTGCGTCTTTGATCGGTTGTTAATTGCAGGGTGCCTTTCTTTATGATTTCATCTGCAATTTTTAATGGATCACATGTTTTGAAAGCTTTCTTCATTGCTTCTTCAGAAACTTTGGTTCCTTTGTTAGCATCAGCGAAAATCATTTCCGCGGCTAAAACTTCGGTTATTCCCGCGATTTTGCCGTTTCGGTAGTCGAGCGCTTTCTGTGGTTTAACTAATATTTCAAAATGCTCATTTTCTCTTGTTAAGCGCGCGACGGTGAACTTTTCGCTCATTAATTTTTCACTTGCTTGAACCCAGCTCTTTGATGTAACCTTCCACAGTATTGTCGTTTAGCATTTCCATTTTCTGTGTTGCAGCAGGGATGATTGCGATTTTTATTCTTGGAGGTAATTGGCGTGCTTCAAGGGCTTTTACCAAACATTTGACTGTAAGTTTTATACTATTATCGAGAGTTAGGTCTTCTTTGTATTCTTCTTTTAGTATAGCCAAGACTGTTTCTCTACCTGCACCTAATGCCGTGGCTTTGTAGCCTCTGTAGGTTCCGCTTGGGTGTGTCCCGAATACTCGAGTTCCTGTTTTATCGACTCCTCCGAAGATAATGGAAACGCCGAAAGGTCGTACACCTGCGTGTTGTGTGTACATTTGTTGGATGTCGCATATGCGTTTAGTTACAACCTCTACGTCGATGGGTTCGTCGTAAGTTAATTTGTTGCTTTGAGCGTAAATTCTTGCTTGATCGATAAGGATTCTTGCATCGGAACTTAAGCCGACAATGGCTGCGCCAATATGGTCATCTACTCGAAAGATTTTCCATGAGAATCCTGCTTCTTCAAGGACTTCGATGTTTTCTTCAGAACCGAGAACTAAACCTTCTGTGGATTGGATACCTATTATGGTTGCTCCGCGGTTCACTAGTTCCATTGCGTATTCTACTTGGAAGAGTCGTCCATCGGGCGAGAAAACGGTAATGGCACGGTCATATGCTCCTGGGGCTGCAAATACAGACATAATGTTAACCTCACTTTACACTATACACTTTTTCACTGTCTCATATAATAACTATACTAAAAACCTTTCCTATTAAAGCAAAAAACAGCTTACAGTGTTAGCATTATCTATAGAGACAAGACTTCTCCTCAATCTCATCCCACTAACTTTGGTGGAGCAGATTTTGACATTATCTTTTTACTCTTGATCCGCCTCTAAAAATATTTGTTATTATCGCAATTGGTATTTATAGCTTGCAAACCATATTTGTGGCTGTATTTTCAGATGGGGGAGGCAAAAATGATTACTTTGATATGTACAAGAGCAATCTCTAATGTGTTACAGGAACGTTTGCCTTTCATAACTACAATTAATGTTCAACAAAAGATTGTGATCAGGCATGATTAAGTTGCCCAGTCAAGTTGCAGAATACTTCCCTTACGACAGGGTGCGTCCTCATCAAGATGAATTCATAACCACCGTCTACAATGCAGTTGCAAGCAGGCGTTCAGTTTTAATCGAAGGCAGCAATGGCTTAGGAAAAACAATCTCGGCTCTTTCCGCCGTTTTACCTATAGCGATTGAAAAAAAACTTAAAATCCTCTATGTAGCACGAACTCACCGTCAACATGACCGTGTCATTGAAGAATTAAGAGCGGTATTTAGAAAACATCAAGTCTCTGGCCTCTCAATCCGAGGACGCAACGAAATGTGCCTGAACGTTTTCGCTTCAAAGGGCGCATTTGATTCTAAGTCACTCATGGAAGTGTGTGAGCTGCTCAAAGCGAAAAGCAGATGCCCTTACTACACAAACGTAGAAGAGAGGACGTACGACTATATGCAATTACAACAGCAAGTAGCCAGCCGCCCCTACATGGGCTCGGAAATCCAACGGATCTGCAAGAAAAAAGAAGTCTGCCCCTACGAACTAGTAAAAGCAGGGCTCTCAGACGTCAAAGTCATTGCCTTAAGCTATCTATACGTCTTCGACCCCGTCATACGAACGGCTTTTCTTAAAAACCTTGAAACTGAACTGCAAAAAATAATTCTAATAGTTGATGAAGCACATAATTTGCCTGAAACAGCCATCAGCATCTCGGGCAGCACTCTTTCTCTATTCGTCATGAGGGCAGCAGAGATGGAAGCTGCACGTTTCGGCCACAAAGATATCGAGGATTTTGCTTTTTTCTTCCGAAATGAAGTGGAGAAAATAACTGATAAAATAAGCCGGGAGGAAATAATTTCGGCAAAGATTATAATCGAAATCATTAAGAAAAAGGGCAACATTCCGCGTCCCAGAGAGTTCTTTGAGCACATGCATGAAGCAGGCGGAATTATAAAGAAGGCTTTGTTGGCAGATGGCAAAAACCCAAGGTCTTACGTTCATGCGATGAGCGAGTTTCTGCTCAAATGGTTCGATACAATTGAAGATGATTCCTTCATCAACGTCGCAAGCAGGTACTTCAACAAAGAAAACAACAAGACCGCCAAACTGGAAATAGTGGCGCTAGACCCATCGAAGGTTACACAACCCGTTTTCTCATCAACCTATGCCAATGTAATCATGTCAGGAACACTTCAGCCACTGGAAGCTTTCGCAAGGATAACTCGTTTGCCAGAGAGCACAGTGAAGTTTGTTGTTCCCTCACCGTTTCCAAAGGAACATGTATTTGCCGCGGTTTCTCTCGGTGTAACCACATCAATGGATAAAAGAACTCCTCAGATGTACCAGACCATGGTTGAACGCATAAACGAAGTTGTAAACAGCACCCCAACCAATACAGGCATATTCGCCGCCTCTTTCCAAGTCCTTAACTCTTTATTGGCTGAAGGCTTAGAAAACGCTCTATTAAAGCCCCTCTTCAATGAACGAAAAGGAATGACTTCAAAAGCCAACGAAAAAATGGTTCAGGACTTCAAAGCCTGCGGTGACAAAGGCGGCGCCGTATTTTTAGGTGTTCAAGGCGGGAGAACGTCAGAAGGTGTGGATTTTCCAGGCAACCAAATGAATTCAGTAGTTGTAGTTGGTGTACCTTACGCTGAGCCTACTCCCAGAATTAAAGCGCAAATCGAATATTATGAAAAATGTTTTCCTGGATTTGGACGCGAATACGGCTATGTTTTGCCCGCCATGAAAAAAGCTTCGCAAGCCGCCGGAAGACCCATAAGGACACTTGAAGATCGAGGCGCTATCGTGTTCTTGGATTTCCGTTTCGCAACAAATTACTGCAAAAACTTCTTGCCTTCATGGATTACTAATGGAATGAAAATTTTACCAGACAAAAAAGATGTTTTAGCAATTGAAGTTAGCAATTTCTTTAGGACTCAATCTGGACTTCCTGAAACTTCTCGTTAACAATTACTTTTCCGATAATAATCCGTAAGGGTTTAGCTGAAACCGCAGTTTGAACTTTTAGAGCTTTTCGAAGTTGATTAACTTCACGCAACACACCAATTCCTAAAAACTTGCTACCCCGACCATATAAACCAACAAGTATGCCTTTTTCTGGTTCTTGATTTTTCGGTATGGCGTTTCTGGGGTCGATTGTCACTTGACTCTTAGGATAAATCTGCAGTTTTGCGTTTTTTAGGTACCTTGCATAAGTCATTTCTCTTAGGTGTTTACGTTCTTCGGGTGTTCGCGGGTTTAGAGCGAATGATGGTTCAACAATGAACACTGGAATTTCCAAACAATTAATCAAGGGTGTAAGTTCATCTTGCTTTTGTATACCAATGACAATGTCGGGTTTAAGGGATTTTACTAAATCAACTTTGTATTTAACAGCAATTTCCCCTTCAACCAAGCCATCAGTATTAATTAAGACAAAATCAACCTGCCCTTTTAGAATCTCAGCTTCAATGGTAACTAAACCCTCAATAGTTTTGGACAATGATGTTAGCGGAGAGGTGACACCTACAAAAAAAGCGTTTTTCAGTCTTAAATCGTATAGTTCTGATATTTGTTTAGAAGTTAATCCGTAACCAACAGTGGCTGAGGGACCGATGTCGGATTGACCTAAATCGCCATCTAAGATTGCAACTTTGGATTTTCCATCAATTAATTTATTTATTAAATAAGTGCAAAGACTACTTTTACCACAATCAGACGCCCCCAAAATCATTATAACCGCAGGACGCTTTTGCAAACTCAAAATGGCTTCAACTGTTGTAATCCACGATGATGGATTTGTGCTGCCTATAGTTTCGGCAATGCCAGAACTGGCGCCTAACGAGACATCAAATGTTGATTTTTCATTAACAAAAAAGGGAAGACGTTTTCCTATTTGAATCAAGACTCTTTGTGATTCTTTCATTGGGTACCCGAACACTTCAGCTTTCCCTAAAACAAGCCGCACTGACGCTGGACCATCAACTAACATTGTTTTGTTGGATTCGACTGTGTGCTGCAAATATTTTTCTCCTTGAAATGATTTCCCCTTTTCTTCCAGCTATTCGTATGGCTGAGGAAATATGTCTGACTCTTCTGCTACATTTGTTTTCTTTTAAAGGTTTGTTAGTTCCCGCCTCACTCAACACTTCTATTGCTACTTGCGGGGGCAAATCGCTATCTAAACCTTCAAGCATTTCCTTATAGAAAGGAACTCCATTTCCATTCTTAACAGAAACGCTTACGATCTCAAAGTTAACATTTCTTAGTATCTTAAAGATGCTGGTAATTAATTCTTTATTGCTAAATCAATC
Organism: Candidatus Bathyarchaeota archaeon; assembly: GCA_963831895.1. Classification (GTDB taxonomy): domain Archaea; phylum Thermoproteota; class Bathyarchaeia; order Bathyarchaeales; family Bathycorpusculaceae; genus Bathycorpusculum. The sequence goes on along the minus strand of CAWHSD010000015.1, from coordinate 42,034 downwards.
ACCCTCCTCAATAACTTTTCCATCAACAATAACCACCTTCCCAGTAACGAAGCTGGGAACGATACCGCTTACAAATTTTTGAAAGGCACTTTTTCGTAAAAGCAATTTTTTCACGTGATAAACTAAACAGTCAAGCTTATCTTCAGCATAGAAAATCACGATTTTATCATGATTTACAAATGTTCTTTCTGTTCAGTTGTCACCCCTAAAGTCACTTTGGCATGCCAAGATTCTCCAGGAACTAACTGATGAAGGAAATGTTTTGCTCGTTTAATTTATTAACGATGAGAAAATAGACTTTTACCTTGAACGGTTGCCACTGCCACTTTTTCTTTCATAAAGCAACCTTAAAGTATAGATTTAAGTGCAAAAACACATTATTAGCTTCAAGTTAGTAATCCTTGACGTGTTAAGCATGGTTATTATTCAGACAGGCTGCAAATGCATCGACACAAGCCTTAGCGGAGGCATCTTGCCTGAAACAGTCACATTAATTTATGGCGAACCTGAAACTGGAAAAACAACCCTTGCAATCCAATGCGCTGTCAATTGTGCTATCCAAAATCTTAAAGTGCTCTTTATTGATTGCGACAACAGTTTCTACGCCAAAAGGTTGTCTCAAATTTCAAAAGACCGATTTGATGAAGTTGCTGAACGAATAATTCTAGTGAAACCCAAAAATTTTAAGGAACAAACAACTCTTATAGACCAAATTAACGACTATGCAACCGCAAACGTCGGATTGATAATAATAGATTCATTCACATCGCTCTACGGAGCTAAAGTTTCTGAGTCTTCGATCAAATTCAAAACATTCGGTGTTAATCGAGAATTGAACCGGCAACTCGCTATTTTGGCGCAAACCACAAAAATAAAGAAAATCCCAGTAATAATTACAAGTCAAGTACGTAGTGTCTTTGACGACCAAAGTACAAGCGTTAGACCATTGGCGACGCGGGTTTTAAAGTTCTGGGCCGACACCATAATAACCCTTAAACCAACAAATAACAACCAAAAAATCAAGGCAGTTTTGGAGAAGGCACAGGAAATTGAAGAAGAATCAACATGTTATGTACAAATAGGAGAAGCTGGAATACAAGATACTCAAGTCCAGTGACGAACGGTTGAAACCCAATGGATATAGCTCTAATAATTGTTGAAGCATTGAAGTTTATTTTCCCAGCATATTGCGCAAACGGAACGCCTGTGCTTGCTGGAGGTGGAACCAAGATGGATTTTGGTAAAAATTTTGTGGATGGTAAGCGATTATTTGGGAATAACAAAACGTTTCGAGGTTTCTTTTTCGGTTGGGGTGTCGGTTTTGGTGTGGGGTTAGCTGAAGGAGCTGTTTTCGGGTTTCAGAATTATCCAATTCTATTCGCCTTTCTTATTCCGTTGGGCGCACTTTTAGGCGATTTAACAGGTGCTTTCATAAAACGCAGATTAAGCATTGCTCCAGGAGGGCTATTACCTATTGTTGACCAAATTGACTTTGTGGTTGGAGCTGTAGTGTTTTCCCTTCCTTTAGCACTGATTGGCTGGGAAGTTGCATTGACAGTGTTGTTAATTACTCCACCAATTCATTTACTCACTAATTTCTTAGCCTATAAAATGAAGTTAAAAAGAAATCCTTGGTAAGGCGGCTAAAAAAATTATCTTCCGCCGTTTATTTTGAACGAGATCGAGCCTTCCAGGAACACATATGCTAATAGCAGAAGTGCGACGCCTACGATTAGCATCATGTAGGCTTGTCTTGGCTTATATGCACTTTTGGTACTCTGGTAAATAGCCAGTAAACCAATGAAGCCCAATCCGTAGAGCGATACTGAAATCAGCGTATCTGATACGAATTGATTGCTAATGTCTGGATATAAGAAGAAGAATTGTCCAGTGTTGCTATTGTAGAATGATGTAATAGGATGATTAATTAGAGCAAATAAACCGCCCCCGAAAAGAAATATGGCATAAGATATTCCCACTAATGTAACTATGAATGCAGAAGGTGCTGTGGTTGAGACTCTTCGGAACCATCGGCTAAGCGAAAAAGACATGTCTGAAGAACTCTTCTTTAGTTTACTAGTCATTTTTGGTCCTCTTCCTCAATTAGGTACTTTGCTACTTCTTTAGCCCATACTCCAGTTAATGAATTTTTCTGAATCTCAACTAAATACTCCATCCAAGAAACGTTTGAAGCAGCCTCCCAAACCCTAAATTTTAAAACCACGTGTTTGTAAGACCTCAAATGCAATTTACAAAAACCATTCTCCACAGCTTCACGACAACAAAGTTTACAATTCACTTTTGGAAACTCCTTTTAAGGGGCATTTTGGGTTAAGACACAACCTCCAGAGTATCTTAGACCTTAGATAAACAGCAACTATTGGTGAGCCGCAGCTTTTACAAACACTTCGTAACGGTTTAACCGTCCCCGTTTGGGGCAGTGGAAAAGAAGTGTTGCATTTGTTTTCAAAATAGTTTGTACAGCCGACAAAGCGTTTACCTGTTTTTTTGGAACGCAAAATCACTAGTTTACCGTCACTGCATTTTGGACAGGATCCAACATTTACTTTTTTGAGTTTACTTTTTGATAGTTGTTTACTTAGCCTCGCACCTACCGCTACTTCTTTTTCCTTAAGCTCAGATGTGACTTTTTTTAGTACGTCAATGGCGTTTTGCAAAACGTTTTGTTTGGTTTCAATACCTTGTTGAATCGCTTTCATTTTCGATTCGAGTAATCGTGTCATTTCTGGGTACACAACGTTTGGGCAATACTCTGTGAGAGCTTCGATTATTTCTAAGCCAAGATCACTAACATAGAGGTTCCCTGTTCCGTTTAGATATTTGCGATCGTAGAGTGTTTGGATTGTTGTTGCCCGCGTTGCTTTTGTACCTATTTCTTCTTTTTCCATTTTCAGAAGTAAACTGCGAGGGTTATAACGAGCGGGCGGTTTAGTAAAATAGTCAATTAATTTTATCTGCTTAACGTTGACTTCTTGTCCCTCAATTAGAGGAGGCAAAGAGTCTTCCTTAAACTGTGCATATGGCTTGTAGAAATGAAGCCATCCATCCATCAAAGTCCGAGATGCATTCAAATGAAACAGATTTTTATTGATGTTTATAACTACAATTATGCTTTGCCTGATTACTGGATCTCCGAAGACAGCTAAGAATCTCTTAACGACCAAATCAAAAATATTTCTTTCAGCCGCTTCAAGTGACTTTGCAGGAAGGTTTCCAGTAGGGTAGATAGCAGGGTGTGCAGGGTCTAACTTTTTGCCTTCGTTAGGCTTCAAAGTAGATTTAGATAATAGTTCAGCTGCAAGTTTAGAATAGGCGGGTGATTTTCCAAGTTTTCTAAGTATTGTTTCGTAGCCGATTGATGGGGGGAGCTTTTGACTGCTTGTTCGAGGATAAGAAATCAAAGCATCCAAATACAAATGTTGGGCAATGCTTGAAGTACGAAGTGGAGTGTACTTGAAGATGCGAAAAGCTTCACTTTGCAGCGAACCAAGATCAAATGGTTCGGGAGGATTCTGCGAAAACTCTGTTACGGTGACTGTTTCTATTTGGCCTTCTTTGGTTTTACAAGCGTCCTTTATAGCCGTCGCTAGCTTTTTGCTTTCAAGGATTTTTTCATATTCTACTTGAAAAACAAACTCGTTGATACTTATTTTCGCAGAAATTTTCCAATAAGGTGTAGGCACAAAGCAGTTGATGGTTTTTTCTCGGATTTCTAAAAATCTCAATGTTGGCCCTTGCACTCTGCCAGTACTCAGCGTAACATATTGTCCACTGCAGCTTTGGGCAGCTTGGGTTAAAGCCCTCGATAGGTTTATACCGTATAACCAATCGACTTCATGACGAGTTAATCCAGCCTCAATTTGAGCAAAATCCAAAGATGGCAACAAGTGAGCGTATGATTCTTGAAGTTCCTCTTTTGTAAGAGTTGAATATTTCATGCGTTTAGCCGATTTTTCTTTGTTGCCGCAGGTGTACTTTAGAATGTTGTAACCTACTATGCTGCCTTCAATGTCAAAGTCGCACGCATCTACAAATCCATCTGCATTTTTCGCTAATTGAGCAATAACACTTAACCAAACTCGAATTCTAGATGCTCCGCGTTCAGCCTGGTATCGTGGAACCCATTGATAATCGAAAACAGGGTAGACACGTCCTTTCTGTTTGCTCGCTATAGTATACAGATGACCCAGCGAAGGAACCACCATGATATTACCGTCTCGGTATGCTTGGTAGTATGGAACACCATTGCTAACGACCTTTTTTGGCTTTCCAACAGAATCGATTGCCATTGCTATTTTATTTGCAGCATCAGGCTTTTCCGTGATGATTAAAGTATATTTTTCCAAACGCCGTTAAACCACACTTTAACATTCCAATGTAGTTCCCATTAAAAGCTTTACAAAAAACGTCATTTAAATAAAAGATATATTTTTTTTAAGCAACCAATAAATAAGCCTCATCCATGTATCTACGGGGGATTTAGATGCCGCAACGTGTCATTTGCCATGGTTGTAAACACATTTTGTATGAAGGCAAAGATCTTAAACCGCCAGATGAAGTCATCGCGCAACACGGAGGAAAATGCCCAAAATGCGACAGAAAACTATCCTTATTGCCAATGGAAGTTGAAGTTAAACCCATAGCTAAGCGTTGACTACATACTTGAGTACCTCACCTGAACTATCTGTAGAGACTCACTGGGAATTTGCTGCTAAAACCAAAATGGGCAAGTATCTAACTAAAGTAGAAACAGATTTTATTTCTAAATCCATAGATCTATCCCAAGCAAACATCACTGTGATGGATGTTGGCGCTGAAGCTGGGCGTTTCTCGCTTTTAGCTGCAAACAATAAAGCCACAGTTGTAAGCATTGATATTAATTCTTATGCTCTTAAAAGACTCAAACTGAAAAACAAAGAAATCAATATTATCCAGGCAGATGCGAGACAGCTTCCTTTAAGGGACGACGTGTTTGATGTTGTTTTTTTGATTGAGGTCTTAGATTATATTTCCGAACTGGACAAAGCCTTAAGTGAATGTAAACGTACTTTGAAAAACAATGCTGCCAGTGTATTATCTTTTGGCAACAAATCAAGTCTTAAAGCAAAGTTGAAGGCTTTGCAAGGAAAATCTTATCGCCATTCATACAAGGAAGTTATGGAGTGCCTTTCTAAGACAGGATTCTTGGTCAAGAAGAAAATTGGGTACAGTTGGCTACCGTTTGGAAGGACTTCTGAAAGCGGTCTTGTATCTGTTCTTGCGCGGTTTGAGAGATTTTTTGGATTGCAAAGGGTGGTTAGGTTTAGCCCTTGGATTATTATTCATGTAACCAATTCGTCTTAGTCACTTGAAGTCATTTGATCTGGTTTTGGAAAGCCATAAATAAATCACCAATGTGTAAAATAGTACAATCGCAATATACGTTTGGAAGAGATGACTTAAGGTGGGCGAAGGAATTAAGGAACGACTTGGTAATAGCTTATCAATTTTTAGCAGATTAAGAATTCAGGTAAGCCACGGTTCAATCATTGCTTTTGCAGCGTTAGTAATGATTTTATTTGTTGCATTCACAATTCGTATTTTACCGTTACGTTGGGAAAATCTTTCTGGCGGCACAGCCCTTCTAAACGAGTTTGACCCCTATTATCAATTCAGCATCACCCAACACATGGTACAAAATGGTTTACTTTCTCCATATTGGCCAACCCACTGGATTAACACTCAGAAATGGTATCCAGATGGATTAGATATGTCCACTTCATTGCCTGCTTTACCTATGACGGCAGCAGTGCTTTTCCAGGTTGTCTCATTATTCGGCGCAAAAATTGATTTAATGACTTTCTGCTCGGTCTTACCAGCGCTAATAGCAGCAGTCTCATGCGTAGTAATCTATTTTGTCGGTAAAGACATGGCCGGAAAAGCAGTCGGTTTATTTGCTGCACTATTTCTCGCTTTAGCACCATCATTCTTACAGAGAAGTTCGCTGGGATTTTTCGATACTGAGGTACCTGGCGTACTTGGGCTATTATTGTTCATCTTCTTGTTCCTAAGATCAATTGACGCAAACAAATCACTGCGTTCATCACTATTGTACTCTTTAGGTGCAGCCGCTGCATTAGGATATTTCATCGCAGGATGGGGAGCAGCGTATTACTTAATCAATTTATCAGTTTTGTTCGTTTTTGTCTTGGTTCTATTAAAGAGATATACTCCAAGACTGCTCATTAATTACAGCATTGTCTTTGGTTTAGCATTATTTATTGGAACAAAAGTCCCTTACATCTCATTAAGCTACTTAACCTCAGCCGCAATAGTCCCAGTCGTTGCAGTATTCATGGTGCTTATTCTGGCAGAAATTCTTCGAAACAACATATCCTATAAGAACAAGCTTACAATAGCAATCGCCTCAATAGTCATAATCATAGGCGGCATAATCACAGCGGCAGTAACAGGCTTACTTGGCGGTATAGCTGGAAAATTCATCACCGTTATAGACCCCTTCATTAGGGCAGCTTCACCGCTTATCGATTCAGTCGCAGAACAGAGAATCTCAGCATGGGGAAATCTATACATAGAATTGGGCATATCCATACTGTTCTTCCTTGTAGGGTTGTACTTCGTTCTTAGAAACCCAACCAACAGAAACATCTTCCTAATGCTATTCGCTGTAACTTCACTGTATTTTGCAACTTCAATGGTTCGTCTACTGGTACTCTTCGCCCCAGTCTTCGCTATAATTGCAGCAATAGGCATAATCAGCATACTAAAGCCATTCTTCACTCTACTTCAAGAAGCGCCAAAGACCCTCGCCAAATCAAAACGTAGAATGGCACGAGTAAGCAAAGAATACAGCGGAGTCGCGGTCTTTGTAATATTCCTAATTCTAGTAACAAACTTAGCATTTTCACCTCAAACAGGAGGAATGCCAAGAGCCATCTCCCAAGCTTATGTACCAACTGCCATCAGTGGATCAAGCCTTCCATTGGGCGGAGCAGGTTTAAGTGCGCCAGTAACTGCATGGAAGGAAGCAGTAGACTGGATGAAGAGCAACGTTCAATCAACAGATGCAGTTGTAATGTGGTGGGATTATGGCAACTGGTTAACTGACCTTGGAAACGTAACTAGCTTTGCAGACAATACAACAGTGAATAGCACACAAATAGAGAACGTAGGCTTCATATTCATGGGAAACGAAAACCAATCAATGGCAATGCTCAACAACTATGGTCAATCACGCGTCAAATACATTGCCGTCTTTGAAGTGCTTCAAGTACAACAAGCAACAAGCGGTTCAGCATCTTATATTGTAAGTCCAGCCGGATATGGTGACGAAGGCAAATGGGTATGGATGGCAAGAATTTCAGGACAAGCCCAAGCAAGACTAATAGATCAAGGCTACATGAACCCTGCAAAAGCATGGACTAATGAAAGTCAATTTGGTGCAAGTGACCCAACAACTGGTCGATGGCAATGGAATGACCAAGGCTTAAACTGCACTGTGTTTGAACTATTGAATTACGCAGAAGTACATTATGCCAACACTATGACGAGCTTAGGAATCAACGTTTCACCAGACCAAACAACAACAGTGCCAACCTACTTCAAATTCGCATACTTTGCAGGAGAACAAACAAACCCCACACAATACGGTGGCTTAGTACCGATAATTGCGATCTACGAAATTGACTGGGCAGCATATAATGCCGACCACGGCATCACACCACCCTAAGCAGGAAGCGTAGCAGTGTTTCCAAAGGTTCCAGATCAACACAAAGTTGGTCGACCTTTAATCCCCAATGGTTTAGGAGTTCTTTTCGTCCTAACTACCACCATTTATCTTTTCTCGATTTACTTCTTGAACCGAGTTTTCACTTTAGGATTAGACACTTCAGTGAACGGTGTTTCCGCCGCGTTAACTTTGGCAGTTTGCATTTTGTTCGGCGGTTTCATGGGTCTTTTAGATGATTTTATGGATTTGAAATGGCGTTACAAGGCGTTCATGCCCCTCATTGCAGCGTTACCGCTAATGTACTATGTGTTTGAGGGTTTACAGATCGGTGCCATTCGAACATCAATAGCTCTTCCTTTCTTGGGAACACTACATTTTGGTGCATACTACGTCTTCCTCATCGTTCCACTTATCGTCATGATAATTACAAACACCGTTAACCAGCTTGGCGGGTTAAATGGGCTCGAAACCGTGTGTCCAGCAATCGTTATATTGGGGTTAATGTCGTTCTCACCCACCTACATCCTTATGGTTGGACCTCTATTCTTCTGGCTTATCTTGTCGTTCCTTAATGTGCGAGGGAAGATTTTCGTGGGAAACGCAGGTTCATTTGCAATAGGAATAACGATCGCATCTTTCGCAGTTATTTCAGACCTAAAAGTCAGCCTCTTAATCTCTATGTTACCATTTATCTTCAACTCATCCATTATATTGCTTGCAATCTTCTTCACTCGTAAAAGAGCTAAGGTCACGTTCGACGGCGAAAAACTCTGCTCAGACGGCAGAAAAAGCCTCGTCACGATAATAACTTACAAGCGACCGATAACCGAGCTGCGTATAGTGCAATTAATCGCTTTCATAGTGGCGCTCTTTACGTTGCTCGGCGTTATCATACGTTTTTTTAGCTCCTAGAATTAGTTTCTTCAGAGTGGTAGATGAAATTTAATCCCAAAAAATGAGAGTTTGAATTATTCGTGCGGTGAAGCAAACTTTATACATTGGAAGTGGTCAACCAAGAAGACCTATCGGGTTTAGACTCCTAAGAAACTTTCAAGCCTTGTTAACCCTATAATCTCCTCAAAATTGAGACCCAATGCATCCAAAACTTGGTCGAAAGTCGCTTGCAAATACGCGACGTACTTGTCAACGTCCACTTCATTTCTTGACGTCAACTCAACTGGTTTCACATGGTCTTTGTTACTATTGACCTTAACGAAGCTTATCAGGTCGCCTGCACGCAGTTCTTTTCCGCTTGCCTGCAGAATTTTGGCGGCTTTCACATGTTGCGGCGTCGTTTTGGTGTAGCTTGCAACCTCATCGCCTAAAACCACGTGAAAGGCTAGTTCGCTCATGTCGCCCCATTCCCGTCGCTTGAGAATATTATGGCGCTCTCGAACTATGTTTGCTATGTCTTTTCTAGCTTTTTCGAAATCTTCAGGATTCTTAACTTTTGCCAGCCTGTCTTTCATCATGTTAAATGCGCCTTTGATGAATGTGGGAATATGTTTTTTCTTGCCAGTTAAACCTTTAACGTCAACTGTGCCGTCTTCGAGAACGCCAAGATAGTTCTTTTTGCGTGAACTGAAAACTGCATATCTGTAAGTTTTATCGACGTCTATGCCCATTCCTAGCTCATGTTCAGTGTAATGCACGACATCTTCGATCTGCTCTTTAGTGGGGTTTTTAAGAAATAAACTATCGGTATCTCCGTAGAGGACTGTAATTCCTACTGTTTTCGCGTGATTTAAGATTTGGGTAATGCTGTAGCGTCCGATGGCAGCTGTGGCTTCAGCTACTGGGGGGCAGTAGAGATCAAAGCTGTCTGCGCCGAAGACGCCATAACTCGCGTTTAAAATGACTTTTAGCGCGCCTTGGGTTATGTTGTACCAGCTGCGAAGTTCAGGCGAAAGGGTTTTGTCTTTGGCGCGGCTCTTGTACCAGCGTACACGTAAATCCCGCAGCGAACCGATGAGTAAGCTTTCGAGAGCACGCTTCTCTAGGCAAGACCAATGTGGTGTGTCTGGTATGGAGTGGCTTTTGCAGCCGGGGTGCTCGCAGCAGATTGATTGGTAGCCAAGGTTCCAGACCTTAATGATTGAGGGGTATAGGCTAGGGAAGTCCATTACTGCCACATTAAAATGTACGCCGGGCGTGGGTTCAACGACAATTGCTCCTTTGTACTTTTTGCCTTTAATCACGGCGGTTGAGGTGGTTTTACCTTTCTTGGTTAATATGTCTTCGACGTTTGGGATGAGCATACCGCGTTTGCGATGTTCGCGATGCATAAAGTTGCGTATCCATCGACTTACTCCTTGGCGACTTACGTCTTCCATGGGCATGCTACTGATTCTGGAAAGGACAAGGATGAGTTTCATGGCGCTGTCGTTTTCAAAACTCGTCAGTTTAAAGGTAATTTCCGAGTCGCGCAAGCAGTAGGCTGCGAGTTCACTGTAATTTAGGTTACCAAATGTCTTTTCTAGATGGATTTTTTCTTCACCCAACAGTGCGTTGGAGACGTCGCTGAGACTGACATCTTTGTAGCGACCACCGTAAGCGTAGATTTGGATGCTACGGTTGAAGAAGAACTTGTAGAGGTCGATGTGTATGCCGTATCTGAGGCTGCAGGTACGTTTTCCAATGGCGATGGGGATTTCTTTTTTGGAGATGCCCAAATTGTAAGCGCGATGAACTAGGTATCGTAGGTCGAAGTCGTCGCCGTTAAAAGTTAAAATGAATGGGTAATCCCAGATAACATCGAAGATTTTACGCAAGAGATCTTCTTCTGTTTCGCAATACTCGAGCTCTATATCCGGCGCTAAATGCACGTTGCCCTCCCGCATGCCTTCACGTTTGAGGACTAGAACCCGTTTTTCGCCATCAGAACTGTAAATGGAACACGCTATTATTGGGCAGGCGCCTTCCCGTGCGTCAGGGACCCTTGTTGAAAGGGGCGAGTAAACTTCGATGTCTATGGCTGCCCTACGGAACTTCGGAGCGGGATATTCGAGCAGCTTAGCCCACATTTCCGCATATTCACGTTCCTCCTCAGAGCATTCTTTAAACAGGCTTCGGATTTTGTTGAGGTTCTCGGTTGCTTCTTCAAGCACTTTAGGAACTAGGTGACCGTCTTTTACTTCGTAAATCATGCCTGGCTGAAGCTGTTTATCGTAGATGTAGGATTGGTAATACTTGATTTTAGATTCCCAAATCTTAATTTCCGAAGGGTCAATGTGAGTCTCACATACTCGCGGGTAATCTTCGGGCACGATATCTCTTATTGTGCCTTGAGGTCTGCCTCCGATTGCCAAGGGGTCTTTGGCGATTATTTTCGTAACTTTAACAGTTTGATTTAGGAGGGGGTCGTATCTTTCCGTGACTTCAAGACTATCGAAGCCTTCATGATGAGTTAAACGATCAATTTTGTTTAGATCATAAGGCTTTAGATTGGTTAAACAGTAAGGCTTGTGGCCTGTGTTATCGTACCAGAAGTAAATGTTACCTGACTCTGGCTCGTACAATTTAATTACTGCTTTTTTTTGGCGTCCGTCGTATGAAGCTGACACAAAATATGCAGAAGGCAGGTTTTCTGGGCAAATTGGCGGATATTGTTGACGCGCAATTTTCTTTCGTTTAACAACTACAACCTCTTGAACTTCAACTACTGAAGTTGGCGCCGGCGCTATAATCGCCTTTTTAAGAGAAGGCTTAGTTTGTTCGCTGATACAGTAATCTAAGAGAGTACGCGCCATCCCCAGTTAACCTTAAACTCCACTATGGTACATGGAGATTAAAATGCTTACTTACTCTTAACCTGAAGATTTCTTCTCAGAATAAATATCAAAAAGATCCATGTCAAACCAGAAAAAACTCGCTTTGTGGGTATCGTGTGGGTTTACATTACGTAGACTACGTTGGGATTGTTGATTTAAACTCTAAGAGCGTTGTTTTGCTCTGTTAGCTTTTGTTTTGCAGTCATAAGAATGTTTAAACAATGTATATTCTGTAATTTTTGATCAAGCAAGTTTCCAATTAGCTAAATACATACGATAAAAGGAATTTATTAGAATTTCTGCGGAGCTCGATTACACACTTTATTAGAAATTTTGGAGCTTAAAAAAATGGATTAATTTGAAATCGACTGCATAGTATTTTATGTCATTAACGATACCGCGAATTTTGAATTCTTATTAGTTGCACTGTGTTTTTCATAGCTGTGAAAAAGTTTGTTACGAGATGCTTGGACTGTTGCCATAGAAACCCTCAGCTGGATAGAAATGCGTCGACTCAACGAGCGCTCAGCATTGATGAAAACAGTGAAACAGCTAGGCGTCAAAGACCCAAGCGCCATACGTTTCGCTTACGGTTTAGTAGTTGAGACAGAACGCCGAAAAAATTTAATCGACAAATTAATAAATGAAGTAGTTGCACCAAAAAGCGTCAGCGAATATGACATGGGTATTCAAGCTTTCCTTCGTTTGTACGTCTACCAGACACGTGTCGTTAAAAACTGGGAAAAAATCAATCAAAAAGAAGCCGAAAACATCGCAAGCATGGGCAGAACAATACTTGGTTGGGAAACGATGCGTGAAATTGAACCTTTCCTAGGCTTTTTGCTTACGAAAAAATTATCAACTATTATGGAAGGCGTTAATGAAACAGAAAAAATCAGTTTTCAAACCTTCCATCCTATATGGTTCGTTGAATACTGCTTCAAGCTCTTTGGACACGAAGAAGCAATCGTGTTTTTAAATGGTAGCATGATTCCACCACCTGGATACATACGAATCAATACCTTAACAGCACCCGAAGAAACAACAATAAATAAGCTTGATGAAGAAGGCGTCGTTTTAGAAAAAATCCCACAATTAAATTACACATACAAAGTCTTATCTTCCAAAAAACCCTTAAACGCTTTGCCAAGTTATGCAGAAGGATTATTCTACGTGCAAGACAAAGCAAGTTGCTTTGCCACCCAAGCTGCAAACCCCAAACCAGGCAACAAGGTGTTTGATATTTGCGCTGCACCAGGCGCTAAAACAACATTTCTAGCGCAACTCATGCAAAACCAAGGCAACATTTACTCCATAGATTTCTCATCAAAACGCATGAAAACCTGGAAAAAAGAAACCAGTCGCATGGGAACTATAATTGCTGAACCCATTGTAGCCGATGCCACCATTTCGGTGCCATTGATTGGTGAGGCAGACCTTATTATTTTGGATCCACCCTGCACCAGCACAGGCGTATTTGCCAAGCAACCCTCATCTAAATGGCGTTTGAGTCCAATGTCAATTCAAAACATGTCAGAGCTCCAGTCGAAAATGATTAACAATTGTGCAGAAAAAGTAGCTAAAGGTGGCGTCTTAACTTACTCTACATGCAGCATAACACTCGAAGAGAACGAAGACATAATTGAGAGGTTCCTAAAAGAACACCCAGATTTCTCACTATTGGAAATCGAACCTAAAATCGGCATGCCTGGGCTAAACGGCTTAACCCAGTGCCAACGTCTCTACCCACACATTCACCAATGCAACGGCTTTTTCATTGCAAAACTACAGAAAAAATAATCGCCAATTAATATTAAGTGGTGCTAAAATCTCCCAGTGTTCGTTGTGGGGTTTCTTTGTTGAATAGTGGATATGTTATTTTTGTTCCTTCGACTTGAGCTAACGAGTTGAGTTCATGGTTAATTATACTGTCTTTGCTTATGATGTGTTCAACTTTTAAATGCCGAACCACTAATGCGTCCGATATGAGGTTTCGGTGACAACGCCAAGGCAGAGCTTCCGCACACATTAATGCCAAACGGTTTTCCCTTGCCAAAGCCACAATTTTTAGCAGGTTATCCGTGAATTCTTTGGTCTGCATATAGTCAGCGTATCCTCGGAAGCCGCTGTTTTTCCAAGCGGTGTTTACTGATTCGTGTTTTGGGTGTCGTAAACCGCCGATTTCGGGCAAATGGATGTATTTTACGCCATAATGTTTGAGGGTAGTTGGTAGGGTTTCTTTGTTAAACTGGGGGTTGTGTCTACTGCGAGGAACAGTGCGTACATCTACCACCAGAGTCACACCGTAAACCTCCAGGATCTGAATAAACTCTTCGAGTGTGCGGGTTGAATGACCAATCGTTAAGATCACCGTTTCTGGCGCTTTCGACAAAACATCTAGCCCTCTACAACATTAGCTATAGGCTTGAAAATATATGAATCCTAGCAAACTCTAAAATCAATTCAATTACAAAACATTAGAATGTTAAATCTTCAAAGTCCATTCCTGCTAAAAAATATAGGTTGGTTTCTATGTTGATAGAGGTTGACGAATTGAGGTTGGTCTAAACCTTGCTCTCGAATAATAAGTACTCGTTGCATTAAAGGGACACCCAGATCAATTATTCTCTTTTCTTGAAGAGTTTCTGGATTCCGCCAAAAAATGTTGGTTTGGGAGCATAGAATTAGAGATTGATCATCAAATATTCTTCTTATTTGATTAAATTTTAAAAATTACTCTAAATTATTTCGTTCCAACCTAATACATTAAATTTATTAATTATACCATACTGCATAAGGTAAAGGCGAATAACTGTGTCCCTGTCAAAAAGACTAAAAACTTTCAAGCCCTTCCAACTTGCCTCCATAGCATTCTATGCCGTCACAGGATTAATTCTTTTGGCGTTCTTACCTTTAACAGGTTATCCGCCGCATGTGGGTTTTCTTGGAATCTTTAGTTTGATAACTGCTTACAGCCTTTTTGCAAGAAGAGGTTGGGCACCATGGTTGGTCGCAATATTCTTCATTGTAAATACTGCTTTTTCACTTGATGTTCTGTTCTCAGTTGGCTTTAGCAACATAGTAATTGCGTTAAGCATGCTTGCCTATGCTGTTCTAACCTGGATGTTCACAGCATATCTTTTACTGAAAAGAAAAGACTAAACTTTAGCTGCAGAACCTCGGAAGAGGACAACTTCAACTTCGTCATCCATATCTACAAACTGCTCGTTCTCGACAATTTCCACAAACCCGTCAGCATTAGCTAAAGTGGTAATTGCGCCTGAAGCCCCAGATTCCACTGGCTCAGCAATCAAGCGGCATTCTTTATCGAACTCTAATTTAACCATAACAAAGGTTCGCCTGCCTTTAGCGCTAAACATTCTTGAACCTGCAAAAGCCCTCATTTTCTTCATACCTCCAATTGGTCTACCTGCCAACTGTTGAATCAGTGGTCTAACAAGCAAATAGAAAATCAGTAAAGCAGACGTTGGATGACCTGGCAACGAAAAAACTGGTGTATCCCCAATAAACCCAACTGTTGTAGGTTTACCAGGCTTAACTGCTATCCCATAAACAACAATTCCAGGTTTGCCTAATGAATCTACGATTTGAGGAGTATAATCACGGGGACCGACCGAGACTCCGCCTGAAGTAATCACCATATCTGCGGAAGCCACTGCTGTATGCAAAACTTTCGTTAAAGCGGCTTTATCGTCGGGTACGACGCCGAAGTAAACGGGTTTTCCGCCGCTTTCTATTACGGCTGTACTGATGCTGTAAGCGTTAATGTCGTAGATTTTTCCAGCGGGTAATTCTTTTCCGGGCTCAGTTACTTCCCCGCCCGTGGATAAAACTGCAATTATTGGAGCTTTGAGAACTTCAACCTCAGTTAAACCCAAAGCTGCTAAAACACCTATCTCCGAAGATCCCAGCACTTGTCCTTTCTTGAGTACCACTGCACCCTTCTTGATGTCCGAGCCTTTCTTCATAATGTTCTGGTTAACGGTGACTGGAGTAAATACATCTAATTTTGTGTCTTCTCGCTCGGTATCTTCAATCATGACGGCTGCATTGGCGCCTTCAGGAATGGGCGCGCCTGTGACAATTTCAACTGCTTCGCCTTTTGCAACTGTGACATTGGGCTCCTCACCTACACATATAGCGCCAGTAATCTTCAAAGTTGCAGGCTCGTTCTCGTCAGCTCCAAAAGTATCTTCTGCCTTTACCGCGTAACCATCTACAGTTGAGCGGTTAAACGGGGGAATATCTAAAGTTGAAACCACATCTTGGTTGAGGACACGGTTGTAAGCTTCTAGCAGTACGGCTTTTTCTTCCCCCAAAAACACGGGTTTAAAGTGGTCGTTGATCGCTTTTTTTGCTTCATCAAAGGTCATGAGTTTTCTAAACATCATTTTCAACCTCCAATTTGCCGAACATTTGTACAAACACGGTTTCAAGTTCATTTATACCTTCGCGGTTTTCTGGAACTATGAGGTAACCGTTGCTTTGGGTCATTGTAGAGATTGAACCTGAACCCTTTGCACTGACTGGTTCAGCAAAAAAGTCTTCATTTTTCATGGTGACTCGAACTCGAACATATGTTTTTCTTCCTAAAGCACTTGTTATTCTACGCGTCAAAACTGCTTTAATGATAGGTCTTTGATCGGTTTGAGTCATCCCCAGAAGTTTACAAATTAAGGGTCTGCCAAATACTTCAAAACCTATAACTGCCGCAACAGGGTTTCCCGATAAAATCAGAATGGGTTTACCCTCAAGCATTCCGACACCTGTGGGCATGGCAGGGCGAAGCGCAACCCCATGAACGATTACTCCCGGTTTTCCAAGCTTGTTTACAGCGTCAGGAACTAAATCTAATCCGCCAACGCTTGTTCCGCCAGTGGTGATTACAACTTTACTGTTTTTTAGACCAGTCCTTATTTTATCAGCAATTTCATCTGTATTATCTTTTGCAATACCTAGATCAGTTGTTTCTGCGCCGAGTTCATGACATAGGGAGGCGACCATGGTTTTGTTAGAATCATAAATTTGGTTACTAGCCCTGTCTGTGCCTGTTTCAACTATTTCGTTGCCTGTTGCTATGATAGCGATTTTAGGTTTCACCGACACTTTAAGGTTAATGTGTCCTAAAGCAGCAGCTAAACCAAGATGATATGGGTTCAAACGTGTACCAGCCTTAACTAAGAGGTCACCGTTTTTGATGTCCTCACCAATCTTAGAAACGTTAGCCCAAGGTACAAGTTGCCCCCAAACCTCCAATTGCCCTGCTCGTTTCTGAGTGTCTTCAATCATCACAACCGCATCTGCGCCTTTAGGAATGGGGTTTCCCGTCCAAACCTGCTTAGCTTCTTTAGCGTTTACTTGTTCAGACTGGGTTAATTTGAGAACTACCGGTTTGGATTGCGTTGCTCCTGTTAAATCATTTGATCTAACTGCGTAGCCATCCATAGCTGATTTGTCAAACCGGGGCAAAGCTTCTTGGGCAATTAGGTCTTCAGCCAAAACGCGGTGCAAAGCATCCCGCAGCGGCACCTCGACAAAGTCGGGCGGGCTGATTTGCAAAGCATTAAACCAAGTTTGTAGTGCTTGATCAATAAATGTAAGTTTTTGAAATCCCTTGAGTTTCACCAAGCAGTCTCACAAAAGAGCACTAGCGAATTAACATAAAAAACATATCGAAACCAACTGATCAACCAACAAGAAAATAGCTCCCCACTATTTTTTTATTTATTTTTTAGTCGCTGCTTCATCTGTCATTTTTTGGAGGAATATTTTGATATTTTCAGTTTGGCCGTAAACTACTATTCGCCCGTCACTTTGTGTTTTAACGGTGAGGTTTTGTTCTTTTGCGATTTGCAAGATCCTCTCAGTCGGCAAAGTCTCGATAGGTTCAACGCGCACCCATTTTTGGTCTCGAGGAACGCCAATGACAAAGTTGTTTTCGGCCTTTGTTGCGTCGCAGACTTCAGCATTGGCTTCTTCTAAGCGCCTTAGCCATTGATCAGCAGTTTCTGAGTCAAAGATTTTTTGGGCTTGGTTTATCAAATATGCTTCGACGTTTGCAGTGTATTCTTCAGCTTTCTGGATAGCATCACCCCCGCCTGGCATACATGAGAGTTTAATCATTGATTTAGCAGCTCTCAAATCCTCCATAATGTCAGTTGGGACGTTGACGCCTTTCTTCTTTAGTTCAATCAGCATTTCTTCAAGCAGTTTCCAAGTCGCCGTATTGTGACCCATAAACTTTACCTTGTTTAATGTTAGGCGTTTTTGCTCTATAAAGATTTAATCGTGGAATCTTTGATTTGGAAAGAAATAAATCACTAATCCTTTAATAATTAATTGACAGGTTTTCACGAAAGATCAATCATTCAACTGTCCTTCTCGTTAATAATATGTATTTATCGGTGACAAAAATGAATTTAAGAATCATCAAGTCTGAAGGATTAGCCCATAACAGCTACTACCTATCCAGTGAGAAAGAAGCAATCGTAATTGACCCACGTCGAGACTGCGATATATACACTCAAATTGCTAAGGAAGAATGCGCTAAGATCAAACATATTTTAGAAACGCATCGAAACGAAGATTATGCAATTGGTTCACTCGAATTGCAAAATATGACTGAAGCAGAAATTGGCCATAGTAAAGAATTGAACTTCAAGTATGGTGAAAACTTCCTATCCGAAGGAGACAGCTTAAGCTTTGGTAGTATGAAAATCAAAGCAATATACACTGCAGGTCACACAAATGAATCCATGTGTTATTTTGTTTATCAGTCTGGAAACGCTACGCCACAGATGGTTTTCACCGGTGACACTCTTTTCGCTGGATCAGTGGGAAGAATAGACCTATACGGCAAAAGTGCACAAAAGGTTCAAGCCGAAAAACTCTATTTCAGCTTACACGAAAAGTTGTTACCTTTGGGCGACCATGTTCTAGTTTATCCAGCGCATGGAGCGGGCAGCGTTTGCGGACATGGCATAAGCGGAATGGAACCCACAACTTTGGGATTTGAAAAGAAAACAAACCCCTACCTTCAGTTAAGTAAAGAAGAATTCATCAAAAAACTGGCCGCTGAAGATTTAGTGGTTCCTCGTTACTTCAAGAAAATGGAGGAACTTAACTTAAACGGTCCACCACTTCTAAGTGAGCTATCTTACCCAAGACCCCTCTCACTACTTGAATTTGAGGAAGAAATGCATGAACAAAATATGATAATACTTGATACACGCTTGCCCTACGCTTTCGCTGGTTCTCACATTCCAAATTCGCTTAGCCTATGGATTGGAGGAACCAGCGTCTATCCAGGATGGATCCTTGATACCAACCAATATATCATCTTTATCCATGAACGCCCAAGCGACATAGATTTGGTAACACCAAGGTTGAGACGGCTAGGATTTGATAATATGTGTGGGTATCTTTGTGGTGGCATGAATGAGTGGCAGGAAGCCGGCAAAACCATCAGAAGTTTCGATACCATTTCGGTGACAGAACTCAAGGACCGGTTGACCAAAGGCGAGGTTTTGCTTTTAGATGTAAGGGATCCACCTGAATGGGAAGAAGATGGCTTTGTTGAAAAAGCGACCAGAATATTTTTTGCCGATTTACAACAAAAAACGGATTCACTTCCCAAAGACAAGACATATTGCCGTAACTTGCTCTGTAGGCAACCGCTCCAGCATAGGAGCAAGCATACTTGAACGAGAAGGTTTTGTTAAGGTCAGCAACGTTTTGGGTGGCATGACGGCTTGGAATAATCTTGGTTATCCAACAACCAAGGGAACTTAGCTTTCACCTTTTAACGTTTTAGCCATTCTTTTTGATGTATCTTTGGGTTCCAAAAGCTCCTTTACAAGGTTGTATTGTCGTTGATAGATGTGGCAGTTCTTTGAATGGAAAATTAGTTTACCGGTTTTCAGCGATAGATTGCCGCGTTCGTTTATTTCATTCACGAAGGCTTCATTGAAAAGTTGGAGCCCCGCAATGTTAGCAGGCAACCCGCCAAAAGAGTCCCAACTGCGAAAATAACAAGTTAGATGCATGCGGTTATCGAGGATTTCAGTATCAATGAGACTTAAACATGGCGGTTCACTTTTCTTTTGGTTTTCATCGAATTTTTTTATATCACTGGGAAGCCTAATAACCATTGTAACTTGACGGTCTCTTTGCTCTTCGACATACCTCTTGATAGCTTCTTCTACTTGGTTTATGGGATGGTTAAGCCTGCTACCATAAGTGTAAGTTTCATCCTCTTGCTTTTCGCCACACCATAAATATTCCAGCGCATAACCTTGGACGTACTTGAAATCACAAGGGGCTTTGTCGCTAACAAGAGGCCTATTTTCAGGATGACTGATTTCGATAGTTAAATTGAGTTTTTTGGTTTCGGTTTCTTCGGACCCAAAGCCAACCGGGTAAATGTCACCTTCTTTCCATATGTTGCTTAGCACTTTGAACCATGCATCAGGGAGATCGAAGGCGGAAATCTTTACGTGTTTCATGGTGTTCTTTCATTTCATTGTTGCTCGGCACTTAATTATTTTTGGGAGACACCAAACTTTTGGTCACATAAACTTTCTGGAGAGGCCAAGATAGGAGCAATGTTCACCCTAAAATTTCACTTGGAATAACTTTATGCAAGGGGAAATTTTTTTTCCCAATCCGTCCATTTAGGGAAATTGTGAGGTTGAAAAATAAACAAAATTAAATGACTTTTCTAATTTTAATAACTATAATAAAGAAAAGAAATTGGGTTATTTAGTAGGGCATTCCGCCCATACCGCCCATTCCACCCATGCCGCCGCCCATACCACCCATACCTGGTGGCATTTGGGGCATCTTTCCTCCGCCTTTTATGCTGATTAAGTCGTCGATTTTCAATATCATGTTGGTTGCTTCGGTTGCGGATTTTATGACTTGTTGCTTGACACGGAGTGGTTCAATAATCATTTTGTCGCACATGTTTACGATTTTGCCAGTGCTTACATCGATGCCGAAAGCTTGGCTGTTTGCTTTCTCGTGCTGTGCTCTTAATGCGACCATGATGTCTATTGGATCCAAACCTGCATTCTCAGCAAGTGTAAGCGGGATTTCTTCAACTGCATCAGCAAATGCTTCTACTGCAAGTTGCTCACGTCCGCCAACTTTCACTGCGAAAGCGCGTAGGTTCTTGGCTAATTCAGCTTCAGGTGCACCGCCGCCCGCAACGATTTTGCCATCTTCAATTGCATTGCGTACGACGCATAAACCGTCGTGGAGTGATCGTTCTGCTTCGTCTATTACGTGATTGGATGCGCCTCTGATAACAATCGTTACTGCTTTTGGGTTTTTGCAGTCGCGGATGTAGATTAGTTTATCATCGCCGATTTTGACCTCTTCAACGCGTTTAGCTTTGCCAAGAGAGTCAGGTGTTAAGTCTTTTACACTAGCGCCGATACTTGCGCCTGTAGCACGAGAGAGTTTTTCCATGTCGCCACTACTTACACTTTTAACAGCTAAAACACCTGCTTTGCCGAGGAAGTGCAGTACCATGTCGTCGATGCCTTTTTCACAGAAAATAACATTAGCACCCGATTTGGTAATAGCAGTAACCATGTCTTTTAGCATTCGTTCTTCTTCGTCAAGGAACATCTTCATCTGGTCTGGACTTTCGATGTTAATTTTAGCGTCGAACTCTGTTTTTTCAATTTCTAATTTAGCATTTAAGAGAGCGATTTTTGCACCGTCAATTAGTTTTGGCATTCCTGAACTGGCAACTTCCTTGTCGAGAACCATACCTTTGACAAGTTCTGTTTCATCTAAGCTTTGACCATGTTTCTTTACGACTTTTATCAGATCAATATCAGATACGTATTTGTTACCTGTTTTTTCGGAGACTTGTTTTACAGCTTCAACGATTATTTTTGCAAAATGGTCTTCTGCAACGTTTATGCTTTTGCTGGAGATGGATGTAATTGCAATATTCCTAAGGGTTTTTTCATCCTCGAATGTAACGGGAATAGCTATTTTTTCTAGAATTTTCTGTGCTTCTTCACTTGCTTTTTTGTAACCTTCAATTATGACTGTGGGATGTATATTTTTGTCAAGCAAGCTTTCAGCTTTTGCAAGTAATTCTCCCGCTAGAATGACTGCGGTTGTTGTTCCGTCGCCAACTTCATTATCTTGTGCTTTTGCAACTTCAACTAGCATTTTTGCTGCTGGATGCTGAACGTCAAGCTCCTTCATGATGGTTGCACCGTCGTTGGTTATTGCAACATCGCCCATGCCGCTGACAAGCATTTTGTCCATTCCGCATGGACCTAATGTAGATTTTACTGCTTCAGCAACTATTTTTGCAGCCATTATGTTGTTTTTTTGTGCTTCGCGGCCACTTGATCGGCCGGTGCCTTCTTTTAATACTAGAATTGGAATGTTTCCACTGCCTTGAGACATATTTTTCACCAAATATTTCCTTTTAGAGTTATTAGATTCTAAACGGAACAATCAAACCTTTAGATATAAATTTTTCCCAGCACTTAGGTATTAAAATGGCTAATTAACTTCAGCAAATCATAAAAAACTAGTTTTGAAAATAATCTAACTGTTATTTTTATTCACTTTATTGGATACGCAATATCGATTATTCTGGATCTTTTGAAAGTGCTTCAGATCAGCATTCTTGGAGAAAAACTAGATTTTATTCTGCCTTAATTATATGGTAACCAGACGCTTTTCTGAGCCTATTCATCACTGCCAAACCAAGTCCTTCAGAAGACACACCCTCAGCGATAATGAAATCGACGTTTTCACCATCAACTTCCCGCAACAAGCGAAATAGGTTTCGAGCAACAATTGCTATGTTTGAACGGCTACCAAGAGATTTAACTACATCTGCTTTGTAAGCAATTTGTGTTTCATCAGTGGCGAGGATTCCTACTTTTTGACCTTTATGTCTAAATGATTCGGACAATTCATTGACTTTGTTTATTACAGCTTGAACATTTCCTTCAATGAGGATAACTTTGGCTTTTGGCGCATAATGTTTATGTTTCATACCAGGAGACCGAATTTCCTGAACCGCCAACTCTTGTTCAGCTTCGACGAAGATGTGAAGTTTCATGTCGCCAAGAACTTTCTTTAACGTTTCAAATGGTGTGCCTCCAGGTCGAAGAAGCATCGGCGGGTCTACACTCAAGTCTACGACGGTGGATTCTACGCCAATGTTTGTTGCTCCGGCATCGAGTATGGCATCGATTCTTCCATTGAGGTCTTCGTAGACGTGTTGTGCTGTGGTTGGACTGGGTTTGCCGGCGAGGTTTGCGCTTGGTGCTGCAATAGGACAACGGCTTAATTTGATCAGGTCAAGTGCTACTTTGTGTTTTGGCATTCGGATCGCAACGGTGTCCAAGCCCGCAACCGTCACTTTTGGTATTATGTTTGAACGTTTAAAGATAAGCGTCAGGGGTCCAGGCCAAAACTTTTCCATCAAAATCCGAGCTTTTGCAGGAACCTCTTCAACTAGCCTGAAAACTTCCGAAGGGTCAGCTACATGAACTATTGGCGGGATTATCCAATGGTCGTTTTTTAGCCTCAAAAAGTGCCAATACCGCCGTTGGGTTGAGTGCATCTGCACCTACTCCGTAAACGGTCTCTGTTGGGAACGCTACTAACCCGCCTTGTTGGATTATTTTTGCTGCAGATTGGATTTTCGTTTGGTCGGGTTTTTCTGGGTTAACTTTTAGCAGGAGGGTTTTCATTGGAGGTTCCTTTTGTATTCAAGTACAATTGAAGTTACAACTTGTTGCTCAGGAATGTTCCAATGCGTCTTTAACATATTATTTGTTTCTTCTCTTGAAAGAACCTTGAAGCCATGCTTTTCATAGAATTTGATTGCCCACAACGCCGTTTCCCAAGTGCCAACAAGAATCCTGTCTGTTTGGGCTAAAATGAGCAGATGTTTTAAGAGTTTTTCACCTATTCCTTTTCGCTGATTTCCCTTTAGCGTGTATGCATGTCTGATTAATGCAACATCGTTGACATGTTGGATTCCCATGACAGCAATCAAATTATTTTTTTCCAAGTATCCGTAAAATCGGACGCCGTTTTGGATTTCATCGTTGAGTTCTTGGATATCCATGTAGGGTTCTTTCCATCTGTCTGCGGGGATTTTTCCTTTGAATGCAATGGCAGCGTTGTTTATTACATCTATAATTTCTGGGAGTCTGTTGTCTGCTAGTTTACAAATCATTGAAACTTCACTTTTGCGGGATCAGTTAGATTGCTGAGGGTTCCTTCTGACTTTCACTCTTAATCAATTTGTCAACAAGATGCATGAAAAACGATTGCGCCTGAAGTTCAGTTACTGTTTCAAGGTAAACTGAGACCATAGCGATTTTGCCTTTCTTAGAAGCAACAAGTTCAGCAAACATCCGGGCTGAAATAACATTCTTATCGCCTAAAAGTACCGATGAAGTAGCAGAGCCCAAAAAGTCTTTGGGTTTTGGAACAGCGATCGCCAAAGTGCCAAGCTTGTCTTCTTTTTCGCTGAGCATAATCATTATCGAGTTTTTTGCTTCGACATAAACCGCTAGAAAACGCATGTCTTTTTCTTGTACTTCTTCCTTAACAACTTTGGCTCTTTCCACTTTCTTTCTCCCCTTTCTGTGATGTTGGTTAATGTTTGGATACTTAAAAAGACTTCATAAATTACCAGATTTTTGTTATAGGTGATTTGGGCAAACCCTTAAGGATGGATAAATCATATTGTATAGTAAGGTTTGGGAATGAGCGGCTCCAATCGTTTTAGAAAATTTTTGGTTCCCACCTTCCTAATTGTAATTTTAGCTGCTTCGATGTTTGCAGTTTACTTGTCGTTTTCTAAGGCTAGCCAAACCAAAGCCGACCCCAATGCTTATGTGGGCATTGCGTTTTGCGGGAACACAACTGACCAAGCCAAACTACTCATCGACAAAGTAAATAGCTACACTAACCTGTTTATTTTGGATTCAGGTAGAAACCCGATAAGCGCTGATCAGTCAAAGGTTGAAGAAGTGTGCGATTACGCCGTCGGGAAGGGTTTGTATGTGATTATTAATTTGGGAATTAAAGATGAGCATGACTCTTCTGATTGGTTTTGGGGTCAACCTTCTCTTGATGGCATAAAACAGCAGTGGACACAGCGGTGGGGGGACAAATTCTTAGGCATTTACTATAACGATGAACCTGGAGGCATTCAGCTGGATGGTAGCTGGAGACGATTCTATGAGCGCACCATTAATCGTCTTGGCAACAGCAGTAATCCCGCCTTGCAATCACTCAATGAAATTGCACAGAAACTAATTGCTTATGTCGAAAACGGAACTAAACCTTCTCCTGACGATTATGAATTAGAAGCTGAGTTTTTCATGGATCATGTTATCACTTATGACCCTGGTATTGAGAACTTGACAGCCTCAGGTATCCGCTCATTTACCTCTGATTATGGCTTGTACTGGTGGGATTACAAAGGCGGTTATGATGTTATGTTTGCGGAGTTAGGCTGGAACGTTAGTGTCGCTGAGCAAATCGCCTTAGTTAAAGGTGCAGCAAGGTTGCAGGATAAAGAGTGGGGGTCAATGATTACTTGGAAGTATCGTTCGCCACCTTACCTAGATAGTGGAGATGAAATTTACAATCAAATGTTAATATCTTATCAAGCTGGAGCAAAATACATCGCCGTTTTCAATTACCCCTACGAAGGTGGTGCCTACGGAACCCTTACAAACGACCATTTTACAGCGCTACAAAGATTCTGGAATGACATAACCACCAAACAATTTTCCGATTTAAGCAGTCCTCAAGCTGCCTTGGTTTTGCCCAAGAACTTCGGTTGGGGTCTACGCAACCCTAATGATAGCGTGTGGGGTTTTTGGTTAACTGACAACCGAACAAATCAGGTTGCCGTAGTCACTGCCATGTGTATATACTACTACGGTGTTAATTTAGACATAGTTTATGAGGATTCAGCCTACCCCATTACAAACGTTGCCTACCAGAAAGTGTACTACTGGAACGCTACAGCCATTTAACATGTCCAAATCAACCGCGTTTTAGGTTGGAAATGCTTAATTAAGAGCTTATCTTATTGCTGGTACCGAAGGAATAAAACGTGAGTGACGAAATTTCAAAATTACCACCTAACGTCCAAGAAAGGCTTCTCAGACTCCAACAACTCCAACAAACATTACAGTCTATCCTAGCGCAGAAACAGCAGGTTGACATGGAAAAAACTGAAGTTGAACAAACCTTAGCCGAACTTCAAAAAACACCGGATGACGCAGTCATTTACAAAGCAATCGGTTCGCTACTTGTTAAGGCAGAAAAACCAAAAGTAAATGAAGATCTTGCAGAGCGCAAGTCGCTTTTGGATACAAGAAGCACTGTTATGACAAGGCAAGAAGAACGCATACGCAGCCAAGTTAAGGAAGCACAAACCAAACTGCAAGAAGACCTAAGCCCTGTCTCTGGTCAACCCCTATCTTAAGGTGAAGCTTGTGGTAGAGCTCGGATTCCCAGAGCTAACCACTGAGCAAATTGAAAATCTTTGCTCTACCGCTGAAAACGCCGCCAGAAAACATATTTTATCCAAAGTTTCTAACAAAGATATTGATCGTTTGAACATTAGCGTTGAGGCTGATGGGTCAAAACCAGTAAATGTAACTGTTGAAATCGATCTCATTTTAGGGTCCCAAACGAAAAATGTTGATGCTGATGCTTTGGTTAAAGAGGCAGTGAATGAGGCGCATAAGGCTACTGAAAACTTTTTGAGAAAGATAAAATGAGCTTTAAAGAATTACTTCAAGTTTTAGAGGATGCGAATGCATCGTTTATTCTTTTACTGTGTCACCGTAGTGCCGACGCTGATGCAATTTGTTCGGCTTACGCTTTGCAGGGTTTGCTTAAACGGTTTTTACCGAACTCAGTTATAGAGATTGGTTGTCCACAAGGAGTCAATAAGCCAGCTAAGGTATTGTTTGAACGAATGCCCATAACAGTGAACCTTAAACCCAACATTGAATCAGCAGAAGCCATAGTACTCTTAGACATGAACACAGTTGAGCAACTAGATGAATTCGCTGATATCATAAAGAAATCTCCTTCGCCAAAATTAATTATCGACCACCATGCACCCAGCCCCGAAACGATGCAAACCTGCAAGTTCTGCTTAGTAGACGAAAAAGCAGCTGCTAACTGCGAATTAGTCTATCGTCTTTTCAGCCAAGCAGAAGTTGAACCTAACCTTAACGAGGCAAAGGCACTGTTTATCGGCATAGCCTTTGATACCAGGCATTTTGCGTTAGCTAATTCGCCGACCTTTGAGATTGTTGCTAAATTAGTTGTAAAAGGCATTGATGCTCAGCAAACATTGGCGCAGTTTGCCCTACCCATCGACCCTTCTGAGCGGGTTGCGAAGCTGAAGGCTTGCAAAAGAGCTAAAATCATAAAGGTTGAAGGTTGGATTATTGCGCTTTCACAGGTTAGTGCTTATCAGGCTCCTGCTGCCAAAGCTCTTGTTGATTTGGGCGCGCATATGTCGGCGGTGGCGGGGAAAAAGAATGGGAAGGTTGAGTTGAGTTTGCGGTCTACGCGGCAATTTAATGAGTTAGCAGGTGTTCATTTGGGGGTTGATATTGCGGCGCCGCTGGGTGAGTATTTGCATGGTGTCGGTGGTGGACACGCGATGGCTTCAGGAGTCAGTGGAACAGGCGAAATCCAGGAAGCTCTCAAACAATGCCTTGTTCTCTTGAAACAGAAAATAGCCAAAACTGCGTAGCTACGCTTAAATGAGCAAACTATTACGCTTAAGATAAGCAGGCACAAAAAACATGGCCATAATTGAAACAAAAAACCTCACTTACACATATCCAGGCGCCACAAAACCGTCGATTGTGGATGTTTCAATTAAGGTGGAGAAGGGTGAGTTTGTTTTAATTACTGGTCCAAGTGGCTGTGGAAAAACTACTTTGTGCCGATGCTTCAACGGGTTGGTTCCTCATTTTTACCAGGGTGAATTAAAAGGCGAAATTTCAGTTTCTGGAATTGACGCGCTTAAACATCACACCTACGAAATGGCAAAGCACGTTGGTCTAGTGTTCCAGAATCCCGAAAATCAACTTTTCGCGTTATCAATCGAAAAAGATGTGGCATTTGGATTAGAGAATATGGGGGTTCCACGAGAAGAGATGCGTAGAAAAGTGGATTGGGCACTCAATCAAACAGGCATCTATGATATACGTGAACGTTCACCTCACGAAATCTCTGGAGGGCAACAGCAGCGGGTGGCAATTGCATCTGTGCTTGCTATGGAGCCAGAAGTCATTGTGTTAGATGAGCCTACTTCTTTTCTTGATCCTTTGAGCGCTGAAAAAATTTTTGAGGTTATTCACAAATTAAACAAAGAACAAGGAATAACAGTAATTCTTGTCGAACATCGCTTGGATCTAACGGCGAAGTATGCTAACCACTTAATCGTTATGGATCAAGGAATTGTGCGTTTTGAAGGTGACCCAAAACAAATCCTAAGCAATGAAGAAACCCGTCTAATTGGTGTTGGAATTCCGAAGGCTACTTTGCTCTATCAAATGCTAAGGAAAGATGGATTAAACCTTGGAGACTCTACGCCTCTATCATCAGAGGAATTGGCTAACCAACTTTTGAGGCACTAACCGCCCGAATGATTGAAGCGCAAGACATTCGCTATTCTTACCCAAACAAAGTTGAGGCCTTAAAAGGTGTCTCATTAACCATCCAAGACGGCGAATTCGTTGCCATAATGGGGCAAAACGGTGCTGGAAAATCAACCCTTGTCAAACACTTTAACGGACTATTGAAGCCTTCACAGGGAAAGGTCCGTGTAGATGGTGTTGAAACAACTAAATCAAGTGTTGCAGCCTTAGCGCGAAACGTGGGCTTCGTTTTCCAGAATCCAGATCACCAACTATTCAGCGAAACTGTCGAAGAAGAAATCGCTTTTGCTCTCAAAAACTTCGGTTTCAAATCCGAAGTTGTCGAAGACCGCGTTACATGGGCTTTGAATCTGATGTCGCTAACTCAGTACCGAAAAACCTCGCCTTTTCTTGCTTAGCGGAGGGGAACGTAAGCGGGTAGCGTTGGCTTCGGTCTTAGCTTGGGACCCCAAAACATTGATTCTAGATGAACCAACTATCGGACAGGACCATGATCAAAAGGAGAAGCTACGTCAATTCATTATGCAGATGCAGACACAGAAGAAAACAGTAGTAATTGTAACACATGATGTAGAGTTTGTGGCGGAATGCAACCCGCGCGTAGTGTTGATGAAAGATGGAAAGATCGTTGCAGATGGAGTCGGAAAAGAAATCCTCACTGACCCAGCACTTTTAGAATTATCGTCGATTGTATTGCCTCAGATTGCGCAAGTTTTCAACAAGCTTGCCCCACTGGGTTTTCCCAAGGACATAATCGATATTTACGAAGCTAAAGCAATCATTTTGAAAGCCAAGGAGAGCAAACAGGGCATATGAGTGTTTTTGACGGTTTAAGGTTCAGAAAAGTTTACTCTCCAATCCACAATCTAGACCCAAGAATAAAGTTTGTTTATGTCATCGCCATCTTTATAGTTGCTATTCTTTTTTTCCAGATTATTCCGTTGCTTCTGTTGTTCTTTATGCAGATACCTTTTGTTTTGTTAGCACGTGTTCAGAGGCAGTGGCTACGTTCACTACGTGGAGCAGCTTTTTTGGCGACATTCATTTTTGTAGTTAACGTTGGCACAACCTATTTCACTTCAGGCTACTTGTTGACAGCTCCAAATGTAGAGAATGCAGCTGCAATGACATTGCGCTTTGTCGTGCTCGTTGAGTCGTTTTCAGTTTTTTTCCTAACCACTTCACCAGATCACTTAGGTTTGGCATTGGAGGAATCACGCGTTCCCTACGAATTCGCGTTTGCCTTCACGACTGCAGTGCGTTTTGTTCCTGTTTTAGCGGAGGAAGCCCAGACAATTATGGATGCCCAGAAAGCCCGTGGATTGGAGCTCGAGAAGGGCGGCTTGCTCAAAAGAATTAGAAATTATGTACCTGTACTTATCCCGTTAATTGTTAGTGCCATTCGCAGGAGTTTGGAGCTGGCAGAGGCAATGGAGTCACGAGCATGGGGAGCCACAAAAAAACGCACAAACTTGTATTTACTTAAGTTACACAAAGGCGACTATACATTATTAGCAATTGCCTTTGGAATATTGGCTATAGCTGTTTACGTACACTTTTTTGTATCTGATCCCAACAATCACTCAGTTGTTATAATAGATGGACTCTCAACCCAACTGTCACATTAAACGCGAATTGAAACAAAAATTTTTGTTTAGTCAAATGTTAGATATCCTAATCTTTTTTCTCTAACTGTTATCTCTCTTCACTATCGCATTTTAAGAGAAAACAATATTGCCAACGTGACCTAAAGGATGAAAGGGATTAGAATGGCAGAGCAAACTCGTTTTGGTCCAGCAGGCGTTCCACCAATGTTCAGGCTTCTAGGCGCAGGTATGACTGATGTTCCAAAGTTGCTACATGAAGAGGGACTAGATGCCTTTGAATATCAAGCTTCACGTTGGGGACCTAAACCCCAGATGAAGATTGAAGACGCACAAAAACTCGGTTTAGAAGCCAAAAAAAATGACGTACGGCTTAGTATGCACGGTTCATATTTTGTTAATTTGTCTGGCAAGAAGGAAGTGGTGGAAGCCAGCAAACGACGATTAATTGCCTGTGCAACTGCAGCTGATTGGATGGGAGCATATGTTGTGGTTTTCCACACAGGCTTCTACGGATTAGTTGAGAAAAGTTTTGCTTTCAAAAACGCCCTTACCGCACTCAAAGAAATCAGCGCCGAAATGAAAGCACTTGGATTAAAAGTGAAGCTGGGACCTGAAACGATGGGTAGAAAATTCCAAGTTGGCACCATCGACGAAATCCTATCCATTTGCCAAGAAGTCGAAGGCACACAACTCGTCATTGACTGGGGACACCTACATGCCCTACATCAAGGCACGCTTAAAAAAGTCGAGGACTTCCGTGCAATCGCCGAAAAAGTCGAACAAAAACTCGGCACAGAGACTCTAAAAAACATGCACTGCCACTTCTCAAAAATCGAGTTTTCAACCCAAGGCGAAAAACGCCATCACACCCTCGACGAAGAAAGGTATGGACCAGACTTTCGCATGCTCGCCGAAGTTATTGTTGACTTTGGGCTGCATCCAACCATGATTTGTGAGTCTCCAATTTTAGATGTGGATGCAAGGAAAATGCAAGCTACGCTAAAAGAGGTTTTAGATAGCAAGCGCCTGAAGCCTCAGTCATAAAAATAATTGAAAAAAGTTTCCTCAATTGAAGAACACTTATGGCGGGTAGGATGCAGTGCCATATTTTGTTTCCAGAGTAACTCATTTCAGAAACAATACTCGTTAAGAGATTTTCATAAAAAAAGCAGACTATTCTTTGATTTGCTTGTTCAATAATAGTTCTGCTAGTTGCAATTCCGAAATTGTATTGATGTTTACGGCTAATTCTTCACAGTTCAGTAGGCAGATGTCTTGATCTAGCCATTCGTCACCATACCGCTTGTGTCCATCGATAACGTTGATTCCGACAGGTACGACGTCTTTGTCGTCAGTTTTGAAGGAGTACTCTATGCACATGCCGAGTTTAGTTTTGGTTTCAAGTGGAACCGCTACTGTTAAGGCTGGTTTGCCGCAATGTTCGTAGCGGTCCACAATTTTATCTATCATTTCGCTTTTGACCAGTGGTAGGTCAGCGGCGATCGCTAAGAAAACGCCTAGTTTGAGGGTTTGGACTGCGTAGCCCATGTCGGAAACGTAGTCTTTGCCAGGGGTTTCTATGACTTGGACTCCGAGTTGCTTCATTAGTTTGGTGGTTTCTGGTGTACAGCTGGATGTGGCGACAATTATGGAGTCGATTTTTTTGGCGTCCTTCAAAGCTGCAAGCACGTATTCGATGACGGGTTTGCCGCAGACTTTAACCAGCGGCTTCTCTTCGGTAATTCGCATACGTGTGCCTTTGCCGCCAGCCATAACGAGCGCGACTACACCCATGCAATCACCGCCAACAAAACAACAGCGCAAACCATCCGCGCCAACTCGTTAGTTGCGCCAAAAACGTCGCCTGTAACGCCGTTAAAGTGTTTATGTGCAATTGCAACCATCACTAATCCCGTTATTAAGCCTGCCAGAACGGTGAAGACTCCTGCCCAATGCAAAAGTGGCAAAGCAATCGCTAAAGAAATCACTATTGCACCAACCAAACGCAAATTGCCCTTGCTTCCATGCATGGCTTCCAGAAACGGTGAGTTCATGCCTTGATGAACTGATTTTCCTGCTCGAGCAACTACAACCATCGACAATTTTGCGCATAACTCAATCACAATTAAAGCAGGAAAAATCAAGGGGACATGCTAAATTCCCAATGAACATAGTCCTGCCGAGTTCAGCAAACGCGAAAGCAGTGATAATGTAGGTCATCAAAGTCAGTCCTATGGCTCCTGCACCTGTCAACTGGTCATGCATAACTTCAATTTTGCGTTCTGCGGAACCATGCACCATTATGCCGTCGCCAAAGTCCAGCAGCCCGTCTGTATGATGCAATCCAGTCATCCATAGAAGTAGAGCCAACGTCAAAGCGCCGACAACAAGACCAGGCAAAAACTGGTATGCCACCCAACCGAACAAGCCTGCGAGCAAACCCAGAAAAGCACCGATTAACGGGAAAGCCCACATATTTCGGGCACAATCCGTCAGCAAATCGTTATCCATAGTAACTGGGAAAACAGTTAAGAAAGAAAAAAGATTTTTTAGCTCTTTAACAACCAAACCCGAGTCACTTTATGCCCATCAGTAAAGCATAATTACGCTCTATTTCCTTAAGAAGTATATCCTTCGTGACAGCGCCACCAAGCTTGGACATAGCTGCAATTGATGCACCGCCTGCGCCTACACCTTCTTTGACGAGCCCTGTTTCGTAAATTCTCAAGCCTGGATATTTTGAGGGACCAAAATCCAGGTCTGCCGCCAGAACGGGTACTTCGCAGAATTGTTTAACTATGCCGCAGATGTCGGAGTGTTTGTCTTTTGCCACCCAACGTGTCGTTCCCACAGCCACATTGCACAGCGCTTCTGGGTTTAAAGCATTAATTATTGCTAAAACAGCAGTCATTTGGGTTCCACCAGCCATCAATACAGGTGCCTGTCTTGCTCCACCAATGACTAAGCCAGCCATAGCCGCCATCATTGGGTCGCCTACGCAGGAAACCGCTTTTATGGGGTTATTTTTTAAGCTGCCGAATTTTTCTTTTGCAGCTTTTAAGCCAGCGGCTACAACTTCAGCTTTCAAATTGTGTGGGTTTTCCGGTAAGGTGCTACTTACTTTTCCCTGCGCATTAACTCCCAAAGCTGACAGAACACCCAGTGCAGATGTGGTTCCTCCAGGAATGCTCTCGCCAATAACTAAGTAATCCGACACTTTAGCCATTTGCTCCCCTAAAATCTTCGCTCGTTCAATAACTTCTTCGACGTTATCGACGGAATTGCCTGTTCGGATATCTCTGCCACTGCTACCGCCCAAATCAATGTAGGGAATCTGGGGCTTAACCTTCACGCCACCATTAACAACCAGTACAGGTATATCCGCTAAACGTAAAGCCGACATCGTTATCAATCCAGGTGTCGGAATTCCATCAGGCGTTATAGGCACACCAGCAATCGATTTACACTTGCCCAAAAGCAGTAGTTCTGCATCTGCGGGCGGAGTAAAATCAGTAAAATCCGGATTCATTCCAGCCGCCGATAAACCGGGGATTTTCGCGGTTTCGGTGGTGGCTATGGTGCAGATGAATAATGGGTTTTTGCCTTCGATTTCGTCTAAGAAGGCTTTTGCTTTCAATTCGTTGTTTGCAATTAGCACATCCATAGGTTTCAACCTTGCTTTGGGGTTACTTTGTACTTCTTGATTTCTAAGTACCCAAAGCCATTATCTAAGCGTTTCTTTTCGGTCTCGAGCAATTCAACTTTTTGTGTGAAATCAGGTCCGTCGGTGATGACGGTGTGGTATTCTCCGCCTTCACCGCAAGGGTCAACGCCGGGCAGTTTTAGGATGTCGTCGTAGAATTTGTGATCCAACACGCGTCCGAGCCAGTTAAGACTAAGGTCCTTGTTGGTCCGTACCACGGTTGCTTTGAACCCGGATTTAAGGTAGGCGAGGTAGATTAGTTTGGTGTCGCCCATCCACAGGGGTTTGACTGGAGTTAATCCCACTTCTTTTAGGACGCGAGCCAGCCAGCCTTCTTCGTGGCCTGCGACTTCGTAGATGTCTCCTGTGACTAAACCCTCGGCGCCTTTAGCTTTGCATTCGCGCAGAACAGCTTTGAAGTCGTCTTCGTAGGCTGCCGCCGACGTGGTTTTCTTTATCAACGGAATCCCGATGGCTTTTGCCTGGGCATCCAAAATACCTGCGGGTATCATGTGGAAGTTTGATTTTTCTTCACTCATCATCATAGTTAATAGGTTTAGGACTTGGTGGCCTTGCAGTTGGGCAAGGTAATATGCGTAGGCGCTGTCTTTTCCGCCGCTCCATGAAGCAACAACTTTCATACAGTTTTTCCTCCTATGTGGTTTCATCCTCAAATGCTGTTTTGAAGTTTGGGGTGAACTTGAAATTGATTATTTAATGTAGATACACTTGTATAAAAAAGTAAGCGTTTTCTATGCAAACTGTTAGTAATCTTCCAATTCGATAAAAATTTGAGCGGAATAACTGAGGTTTTTTTGTTTTTCAGCAAATAAGTTTTGTTGGTATAGCTTACCTTTTCAAATAAGAAATGAGGCAAATAAAGCCACACAACACTTAAAACAGTCACCACCTCTAAAACCTGAGGTTGAACCCTATGAGCAAGCAAAACCCACCATTATTAACTTACTTAAAAGACAAAGGCATCACATTGCAAAGCCTAATCGAGAGCGCACTTGAAATGTATGTGCCCCACCCGGGCGTAGAAACACAAGAAAAAGCAACCAAATTGCTTACAGAAGAACTCCTCGACATACTAACAGACGTAAACGTCTCAACCCTCATCGTTGCTGCTTTTCATGCTCAAGAAGAAGCAGAGAATGGCCGAATCCCAGGGTTATCGAAAGAGAGATTTTTGGGCAGACCAGGACTCGTCGCCGACGAACTCATCGGCATAGCCATCGCCACATACATCGGCGGGTCAAAAGGCATGTTCGAGTTCGTGCGATTTGACCAGGCTAAGCCCGGGATTCTAAAGAAGTTACCTCCGCTTACCAACGACGCGATAGGCGCGATAGTGGCAGGTGCATCTTCAAACGTCTACACGCGTGCCTTGAAAAGCGCAGGCATTCCATCGTAAAAACAAAATTTTTTCTTTTTTATGCAAGTTTTAGCCGGATTAGCGCTCGCCGCGCTTTTACCATAAGATTATAATACTCTGCCGATTGAGGAATTACCCGTTGGGCTTCCATGGCGCAAACAAAGCTTTGCATTGTCACACACACCTTCCTGCCTCATGTGGGCGGAATAGAGAAGGTGGTTAATGAACAAAGCAAGCGGCTCCTTCACAAAAATTTTATGCCCATGATTGTTACTAACCGCATTGGAACACCCAAAAAGTACATGGTTGACGGCGTAAAAGTCGAATGCTATGAATCCCTCAACACGGGGTTTCGTTTGGGAATTCCTTATTCGATTCCGACTGTTACCAGCTTTCCAACTTTTCTTAAAGCAGTGAACTCTTGCAAGATAATCCACGCCCACGGTCACCCATATCTAACTTCTCTTGCGGCGGGTAAACTTGCCAAAGTGTACGGTAAACCCTTCGTGCTCACCCAACACAACACCTTCATCGAATACAACAACATATTCGACGAAGTTGAACGGTTAAACGACCTAACAGTCGGGAAGCAGAATCTAAAAGAAGCCGACAGAATCATCGCTGTAAGCGGAGCCACCAAAGATTATGTTCTGAGTTTAGGAGCTAAACCCAAGAAGGTGAAGGTTCTTCACAACGGGGTTGACCTCGAAAAGTTTCGTCCGCGGGCTAAGAAACGTGAAGAAATGCGCAGAAAACTCGGCATCCCAGAGAGCGCCATAGTCGTTTTGACTGTGAGGCGACTTGTATACAAGAACGGCGTAGACACGCTAATTGAGGGTGCAAACATCGCAGTCAAGAAGAACCCACGCATCGTGTTCTTGGCTGTTGGGAAGGGTCCTGACTCTGACGGAGTCAAACTGAGAATACAGCAGTTGGGAATCGAAGATAACTTTAAACTCGCAGGCTTTGTCAGCGACGCTGATCTGCCGTCCTACTACAATGCCGCGGACCTGTTTGTTCTTCCATCTAAGTCGGGTGAAGGATTGCCTTTGGTCGCGCTTGAAGCCATGGCATGCTGCGCTACCAGTGATAGCTACAGACGTAGGCGGAATAAGAGAAGTCCTAAAGGAAGATTACGGCAAACTGGTGCCGCCCAACCAGCCTGAACTGCTTGCAGAGGCTGTTTTGGATTTCGCTGCGCAGGATTTTTCCCAACGCAAACTGGAGCTCCGAGCCATGATGGAAGAAAAGTTCAGCTGGGACACAAATGTTGAAAGACTCATCGAAATATACGAAGAACTTATTTAACCATGATGCGGAAACAATATAGCCCTCTAAGATGGAAGTTAGCTGATGACGTCAAAAGTTGAAATGGTCTCGGTTGTTATTCCAACATTAAACGAAGCGGGAACCATAAAAGCAGCCATCGACACAATCGACAAATATGTAATGTATCCTAAAGAAATCATCATAGTGGATAGCAACTCCACGGATGGAACAATAGAAATCGTAAAAGACACAAACCTTTGCAGACTCATCATTGAACCGAGACGCGGCTACGGCATAGCGCTACGCACAGGCATCAAGAACGCAAAAGGCAACATCATCATCATGGTGGATGCGGATGGAACCTACGAGTTCAAACACATCGACCTCCTCATAAACCGCATGCTTGAGAAAGACGCAGACATGGTTTTAGCTACACGCATGTATGACCCAAACAAAGCCATGGGCTTCCTAAATTTCTTGGGCAACAAAGCCATAACTTTAACTTATGACTTCTTCTACAGCCAATTCCTCAGCGACAGTCAATCTGGTTTCCGTGCAATCTCTCATGAAGCCATTGATAATGTGAAGCTTAAAGAAACTGACATGGCGTTTGCCACAGAGATGCTTATCCAATTCGCCAGGGAAGGCTACAACATGGTTGAGATTCCCACAACGTATATGCCTCGTACCTACGGCAAAACGAAGCTGAAACCATTTAAATCGGGAATAGAGATATTTACCACTATATTTAAGGGGTTCTTGGATGCCAAAACGTTTCGCGTCTGTTATAGCCATTGGAAGAAAAATCGGTTTAAACGATGAGACCGGCTATGCAGTTGCCATTTTTGTTGCGCTGCTCATCGTTTCCGCGACTGTTATCGGTTACTATTCATTTCTTGCGCCACCGGCGGAATCTTACAATACTATTTACCTGCTCGACACCAACAAAAAAGCCATGGATTTCCCAGAAGTTTTAGTTGCGAACCAGAACAGCACCTTCAACGTGTACGTTAACGTGGAAAATCACATGGCAAAAAGCGCCAATTACACTATTGAAATGAAAATTGTTAAGAATCTTCCCGCTATTTTCCCCATCGACATTCAGCCCACGCAGGTCTACGAAACTGGAAGTCTAAGCAACAACGGAAAACCATGGCAGACCACAGCAAACGTTACAGAGAACACTATCGGCAGCTACTCTGTGGTTTTTGAACTCTGGCAACATAAAGATGATGGCTCTTTGTTGTTTACCCAGAACCTCTGTGTCCTAAAAATTCAAGTTATAAACTAACTTTATTGATTCTAAGAAACTGTAGGAGGTATGGTTGTATTGCTGTTTTTAAGCTTCATCAGCATGTCGCAAATTCATTTTTTAAGTGAGGAGGGATGTCGCTGAGAGCATAAGTGAGTTTGGGAACCAGAAAAATGGCGAAAGCGTTTTTAGTGTTTTAGGGTTAAATTCCATTTTCAACGGATCAAGATTTTTTGTGTCTTTTAGCATACGCTTTTTCGATGGCGACTCGGTGGACGTTGTTGTAGGCGCAGAATGGAATAATTTTTAGGTCTGGTGTGATATAGTGCACGACGCATCGTCGGACACGATTAACGTCAAAGTTGTATGAATCCATAAACGCCATGCAGCCCAATAGGAATATTCGGCGTCGGATTTTGCCCAGCGACTGATACGATGGCGAAAGATGCATTTTCATAATTGATTTCATCAGAGTTGGCATACCGACTTCTTTGGTAACTAAGAACATATCCATAGACAGCATCGAAGCCATGAAAAGTGAGGAAAGTAAGGACATTTTGCCTTTGGACTCTGCGTTTTCAGCAGTTTTGCGAATACTATTGAAAAAGCGATCAAAGTTTACGAAACGGTTGATTGGGAACATTTTGCCGCTTTTGGAAACGTAAACCCAATTGACTATGCCGCACTGCGGGCTGCATGAGAATAAGGGCCAAGGTTTCTGCATGAACTTACGCATTATTTTAATCGGTGAAGTCATAACGGACATAGGATACAAATCAGTGGATTTTATTTCGCCATGAGTTTGGCTTTCCACATCCTCAGCAAAAGACCATTCGCGGAAGTTTTCGCGGAATGGGTTCTCTGTTGCTCTGCCAGTGAAGGCGATGGGTTGAAAAATTAAGCCTCGAACTATGTCAGTGTTTTTAGCGGCGAATCGGATCATATCGCCGACTTCTTTATCGTTAAGACTCTTCATCAAGGTGTTAACGAGAATAATTTCCATGTCGTATTTGCGGCAAACGTCAATAGCCTTAAGTTTCATGTCTAAGAGTTCTCGACCTCTAACTTTCCTGTTGAACTCTTCATGGAAACTGTCAAACGACAAATAAACGATGTTTAAGCCGCTGTCTTTTAGCCTCTTGGCTAATCCCGGTGTGTCAACCAAATGTGTTCCGTTGGTCGCTAAGATAGTCATGAACTTAAGTTTATGAGCAGCTGCGATGATTTCAGGCATATCTTCGCGTTCGAGGGGTTCACCGCCTGAGAAGAGAATTGCTGGTGGTTTGGGGTTAGCTTTGCTTGCGAATTCGAGCATGTTTATGAGTGCTTCTTTGGTGGGTTCATAATTCCCTTCTTGATCTGGAAAAGTTGAGAAGCACACTGCACATTTAAAGTTACATCGTTTGGTTACGTCAATTACGCCGATTACGGTTCCAGAAGCGTGTTTTGTGCATGTTTCGCATTTGTATGGGCAGCCTTCAGGGTTTTTTGGCGCGTTCAAGTCGCCAAGGTACTGGTATTGATCGTATTTTTGCATGTGGTTGTATATTGGCACGCTTTGCCAGTGGGTTGCTTTGAATTCGCCATGTTCAGGGCATTGTTTTGTGATTTGGATTTTGCCATTGGTTTGAGATAGTTGAGCATCTATTTTCTTTTGGCAGTCAGGGCAAATACTTTTAGTTTCGCTCATATCAACCATCCAAGTACAGCTTCAACTATCAATGCCAGAGGCAGCAGAATCATCGACATTGTAACTATGCGTTCATACTTGCGGACGTTCTGAACGGTTGAACATGAGGTTACTAGTCGAATTGATGCGTAGATTAACAGGGCACTCCAGAGCAGAATTAGCGGCAGATAGTAGAAAGTAAAATTTCCTATGAAATATGGAAGAGGTGCAAGTAAACCTGTCAAGAGGAAAAATAGAGCGCCGACTTTGGCTGCGCTTATGTTGCCGATTTTCTGGGGCAGGGTTGGGTATCCAACTTTGGAGTCGCCTTCCACGCTCAAGATGTCCCGAAGCACGTTGCCGCCGATGGTGCCAAAAGCTATGGGGTACAAGCTTAACGAGACCAAATTCACAATTGCAGGATTGGTTATTGTGGCTTGCCCATACATGAACGCCGTCCCTGTTAGAATGCCGACCAAAATGTTAGCAACAAAACCAGACTTGCGCTTCACCATGTAAGAATAAACCAGCAGCAATAGCGAATCAACGGCGATGATC
Source organism: Candidatus Bathyarchaeota archaeon (assembly GCA_963831895.1). Classification (GTDB taxonomy): domain Archaea; phylum Thermoproteota; class Bathyarchaeia; order Bathyarchaeales; family Bathycorpusculaceae; genus Bathycorpusculum. The sequence goes on along the minus strand of CAWHSD010000015.1, from coordinate 2,351 downwards.
GCGAAACTTAGCCAATTAATCAAAGCTGCCATAACTAATCCTAAAGTGAAGAGTATGCTTGAAACAGCCACTACTTGTTTAAGCGATAATGCTCCTGAAGGAATAGGGCGTTTTGGTTTGATTACCGCATCACTTTCTCGGTCGAAATAATCGTTTATGGCAAAGCCAGCAGAGGTTATGAACGCCATTGAAAAGAAAATAAGCAGGATTGTTTGGGGAGCAATCATGGTTTTTGTGATTGCAAAAGCTGTTAAAACTGATAACCCGCCAGTCATGAGCCAGTAGGGAAGCCGCAGAAGAGCGATTAATCCTTTCGCTGGCGCGGCAGCGGTCATTTCTAGAGTTTCCTCGCGGCGATGACTTCTTTTATGCTTTCTTCTAAAGTGACCTTTGGATTCCAATTTAATTCTTGTCTGGCTTTTTGATTGTTAAACCATATGGTGACAATGTCGCCCTGCCAAGACACACCTGTAGTTGTTACGACGGTTTTGTCTTGAAGGTTGAGAATCTGAAGCATCAGTTTAGCTAAATCGATTATCTTTGTTGTTTTACCAAGACCCACGTTGTATGTTTGTCCGTTGGCAGATTCAAGTGAGCCAACTTTAGCCAGTAACTCCACAACATCGGAGACGTGCACCAAATCGCGTGATTGTTGCCCTGTGCCTATGATTTCGAGTTTGTTTGGGTTTTTAGCGAGTTTCTCGAGAAAGTCATGGATAACGCCGTGGCATCTTAGTCCATAAACGTTGGCGAACCTTGTGATTACAATGTCTAAACCGTATTGTTCACGGTACATTTGGCAGTATTCTTCGCCCACAACCTTTGATAATCCGTAGCATGAGAATGGATGGAAACCGTAATCTTCGGAGGTTGGCAACTGTGTTGGGTTGCCGTAGATTGCGGCGCTCGAAGCAAAAACCAGTTTCGCATCGTCTTTTCGCGCTTTCTCAAGAACACAAAGGGTTCCTTTGGCGTTAATTTCAAAATCTATCAACGGATTCTCCATCGAGTAAGGAACAACTACCTGTGCAGCTAAATGGTAAATCAAGTCTGACTTTTGGTTGACTGCAGAGTTTTTTAACGTCTAAAATATCGCCTTCAACGAATTTGGCTTTAGGATTGTCCTTGACATTTTCCATCTTACCGCTTGACAAATTATCGTAGATCGTCAAATCATCAGTGAGAGTTGACAGTTTATTGCAAAGGTGGTAGCCTATAAAGCCTGCTCCACCAGTAACGAACACTTTTTTCCCTTTCAAGTCAGCCATCCAAGTCACGACAAAGCCTATATTCCCTATTGGTAAGGTTGTAGGTATATGTCGCCTGTGAAAACTATAAAAACTTTTAGGGATTTGCTGTCTTTCCTCACCATAATTCCAGTTGGGAGGAAAAGAAGATTTCATTTTCACGACGGCAGAAAACATGTGGCTTTTTCCACTCATAGGCGGCTTCATCGGTTTGCTTGGCGCAGCTTACTTTGTCGGCTCAAGCGTTATCGTTGGTTTTCTTTTGGGTTTAGCTAACAGCTTTGTAGCTTTGCCCGTTGGGCTTTTTGGAGCCATTATTCCCGCAGCAATGACCATAGCTTTCCTTAGCGTAATAACTGGACTACAGCATTTCGACGGCTTAATCGATTTAGGAAACGCTGTTGGCTTAAGAAATGTTCAGGATCGAAAAATGAAGGCGCATGCTTGGACAGTCACAAGTGCTGGCGCAGTACTGGCGTTAGTCGTTGAGTTTTTAGCTTTTGCAGGTTTATTCTTAACTAACTGGCTAACACTGAATATAACGACGAATTTGTTTCTTGTTTTTTCAGTAATATTTTTGGCTGAGGTTTCAGCTAAGCTTTCAATGGTGACAATCGTTTGGGTCGGCAAACCCTCCCATAAAGGATTAGGCTCGATTTTTCTTGCGAAAGCCAAAAGGAAACTCAACTTCGCAGCCTACTTAATGTCTCCCTTGATTGTTTACCCAGTTTTCTACTTTTCAGGTTACCCAATAGCTGGTCTAGCCGCAATTGCCTTGGTGTTTGCTAGCCTTCCAGTGGCGTACGTGATGAACATAGTTTCGAACAGCGTCTTTGGCGGCGTTTCGGGCGACATGATTGGAGCAACCAACGAAGTTGGAAGGGCAGTTGTACTGGTTTTGTTTGTTGTGGTGGTGCTGATTCTATTATGAAGGTTCCTGCACTTGTGATGGCTGGCGGAAAAGGCTCAAGGATGGGTTTGTCAACGGAGAAGCCGTTGTTGCCGTTTCTGGGTAAACCGCTGATTGATTGGGTAGCAGAAGCAATCTTGGAGGCAAAGAAGGTTTCCGAGTTCTACGTCATAACAAGCACGAACACCCCGCAA
>CAWHSD010000014.1:0-131613 GCA_963831895.1 Candidatus Bathyarchaeota archaeon | reverse complement strand
GGACTTCAGACCAGCAATGGTAAAGAAAATGACGGGAACACTACCGAACGTCGTTATGAAGACGCGTGCGATTATCTTTCAGCCTCCCCTTCAACGCAAAGATTCCAATTCGCATGCTTCCCATCCAAAGGACAGGACTGACATATCCTGCCTCCGCGAGTAGTCCGACCAAGAACGATCAACCACCAAGCGTTTTGCGTTCCTGCAAAGCCATGGTGTAGTTGAAATGAAAACGATGCCCAGTGATGCTGTATGTTCCAGAGAATCACTGGAGCAAACACCATAAAGGCGATGACACCCGCGCCCGCCAAACGCCAGTCGAGGAGCCGCCGGCGATCATTGCTGGAACCAGAGGCAAAAAATGTGACTGCGGAAACGCAAAGAAGGATACCGTTGTACTTTGTGAGAGAAGCGTGCACCCGAGCATGATACCTCCGAGCCACCAGACTTCTCGTCTCCCCTCCATATAGGCTAGGAACAGATACATGGTCAACGCCGAGAAGAACAATCAGCGGCGTCCGGAAGGATGAGAAATCCCAGCACATATGTCATCGGACAGACGCAAAAGTGCCGCAAGCCAGCCAATCTGCGGCAGACCATAAATTCAGTTGATAATTTATAGGTAAGAAAAAAGAAAACCGGCCGAAAGCAGAATCGCAGGCAGCCTTACCGACAACGTTCCATCGCCAAAGAAGAATGTAGAGCATCGAATCAGGTACGCAACCATCGGGGGGTGATCGAAATAGGAAAGGTCAATGTGTTTCGACCAGGTCCAATAGTATGCTTCGTCGGTGCCCAGGTCAACAAGGGATGCAGCTATCATGCGACCAATTGTCGTGACAGCAATAAGTGCGAAGAGCTTGTAAGACTCAGAAGATAGGTTCTTGAAGCGATACACGGGTTGAAATGAAATCACTATTGCAGGAATTGTGCTGCATCAATGTATTGCTACCCTTCAGCAAAATCAATACTCTCGTCCATGACGTGCCCCATGGTCTTACTACATTGAGATGGCGAAGCCTCAAGTTGATTCTTCCGGTGGTAGTGCGTACCCTCCGTCCTCTTGACATTGATAAATTTCGACAAACGGGCGATGCTGATCTCATCAGTGGAGTTTGCTTTCTACAGATTTGAGACAATTGACCAGACAGACGTGCGCAAAACGATGCTACTAAAGCAGCAGAACAGTAAAGTAATCTGTAGAAATGAACGAGGACGGTGATAATCACCGTCCTCGAGTGTTCCTACCATTCAGATGGATTTAACTCATTTACCCATCGTATTTAAGAATCTTTTCCATCTCATCCATCACACGGTTCATTTTTTTCATCGTTAACTCGAACGGTTCGGAAGTCGTCATATCGACACCGGCTTTTTTTAGAAGATTGATAGGATAATCCGTGCTTCCCGACGAAAGGAATTGAATGAAACGTTTTGTTGCGGCTTGATCACCTGAAAGGACCTGTTCGGAAATCGCCGCCGATGCTGTGAAGGCGGTCGCATACTGGTACACATAGAAATTATAGTAGAAGTGAGGAATAAACATCCACTCCGCTTTGATTTCATCATCTACGATGCAGACTTTTTGCTGGTGTCCATAATACTTCTTGACGATTTCACATAGACGGTGTTGAGCACATCGCCGGTCAGCGGTTCGCCTTTCTCTGCCATCTCGTGGATGCGCAGCTCGAATTCCGCAAACTGTGTTTGCCGGAAAACCGTTCCTTTAATTCCTTCAAGATAATTTCCGAGGAGCGAAAGTTTTACATTATCGTCTTTAATCTGTTTCAACATGTAATCGATCAAGAGTGCCTCATTGAATGTAGAAGCGACTTCTGCAACGAATATCGGGTACTGCGATGTCGCATAAGGCTGATTTTTATTGGAAAGATAACTATGCATGGTATGGCCAAGCTCGTGCGCGATCGTGCTCATATCATCATATTTCCCGTTGTAGTTGAGCAGAATGTACGGATGCACGTCGTACACACTGCCGTTGGAGTATGCACCGGAACGTTTGCCTTCTGTCGGATAGACATCGATCCATCGCTCATTCAGCGCCTTCTTGATGGTTGCAGTATACTCAGCTCTTACGATTAGGTGCATTTGTTTGTTGGTGAGAGATAACAGTCACATACTTTTAATAAAATCGGTGAGACAATAGTCGTTAGTGAATTTTTATGAGCGAAGACGAAACTAAAGGTAAAATTAAACAGGGAAAAGGCAAAGTCCGCGAAGGCTTAGGCAAAATTACGGGCGACAAAAGTGAACAGATTAAAGGCAAAGTGGAACAAGTAGCAGGCAAAGTCCAAGAAGAAGTAGGGAAAGCAAAAAGAAAAGCCTAAGAAGTATTATCAACTTACCGTTTTAGACAGGACAGAAAGGGGTAAAAACGTTGTATACCCTTTTTTAAGAGAATAATCTCGGAAAACTTGAAATTAAATAACTATTTAGAAACTTTTGTTAGAGAATAAAATGATTAAGTGTGAAAGTTGTGGAACCGACTTGCTTGAAGGGTCCAAATTCTGTTCACGAATTCCAGCAAACTTGGGTTTCACACTTCAAAGACATGGAAGTGGATGTATTAGAATGGAACTTTAATGTTGGAAAAACCGGCGAAGACACCATCTTTGAAATGAAAGCAAAGGTTGCAATAAGACAAAAGACGTAGTAACCCTTAACGCACATGGGTGAACAAACACCCTGTTTCGTTAATACCTGAGATTTTTTTAACTTGCTGGCTAGATTTTCACTTGTTTCCTATCAGTTTTTTAACCTTGACTTCAATAAAATCAGTAACACTTTAGAATTTGAGTAATTCCAACATTTTGTCAATGCTATTTGTAGGAGGCAAACAAGTTTGGTCACGGCAAACGTAAACTGTGGACTTACCATCGATTTTCTCGTAAACCACCCCGGGAATAGTTGAGTTTTTTTCGGGTGTCCATAGTGTTATGGTTAAGTTGGGAATGTACTCTTTTCTTAAAGCTGTGAGAATGGAAATTGTGTTTTTATCTGAGGGGTCTCCCACTAAAACAATATTGAAGGTTGGTCCAAGAGCAAACTCAAGTCCCACCAGCATAAACGTATGTCCAAGCGATTGATCATTGACTTCATCAGAAAATACTTTGAGCAACTTATTCGCATATACGTCAAAGCTTGCTTCACCGCTCATACGTGCTAAACGCAGCAAATTGTAGAGTGCAACCGAGTTCCCCGAAGGCACAGCTCCATCATAAGTCTGTTTTAGCCTAGGCACTGAATCATCGGCACTTTTAGATGTGAAGAAAAATCCTCCGTTTTCCCTATCCCAAAACTCCTCAATCATAATTTTAGTTAATTCTACGCTTGATTGGAGATATTTCTCTTCAAAAGAAGATTCGTACAACTCAATTAATCCGTAGACCAAGTAAGCGTAGTCATCCAAGAACCCATTAACAGCCTTCTCTCCTTTGATATATCGATGGTATAGTTTGCCTTCGGGGGTTTTCATTTCTTTGAGAATGAAATCTGCAGCTTTAGTTGCCGCTTGCAAATAATTTTTGTTACCCAAAACCTGGTACGCTCTTGCTAATGCGGCGATCATCAATCCGTTCCAATCAACCAACACCTTATCATCTTTAGCTGGATGAACCCTTTTTTCTCGAACTTGGAAAAGTAAGTTAGTAATTTTTCCAAGTTTACCTATGAGCTCATCAATCGATAAATTCGTTTCACAAGCAACTTGCTCCAGCGGCATGGCTAAGTGAAGAATGTTTTTTCCAGTTTTGCCATTGGGCGGCTCAAAGTAGTTGCCTTCAGCCTTAACACCAAACATCTTGATAGCTAAATCCGCATCTTCCCCCGTGGCTTTTTTAATTTCATCAAACGTCCAAAGATAAAATTTTCCTTCTTCACCTTCGCTGTCCGCGTCTTCAGCCGAATAGAAACCGCCTACAGGTGAAGTCAGATCTCTTAGAACATACTCAATGGTTTCTTTTGCGGTTATCATGAACTTTGGTGCACCCAAAGACTGGTAAGCCTCAAGATAAGCTAAAGTTAGCAATGCTTGGTCGTATAGCATCTTCTCAAAATGTGGAACCAACCATTCTGAATCTGTTGAGTAACGGTGAAAACCTAATCCTGCTTGGTCAAATATTCCGCCTAACCTCATGGCACGCAACGTCTTTTCAACCATCATCAAAGCGTTTTTTTCTTTTGTTCGATTAGCATATCTAAGAAGAAAAAGCAGGTTGTGGGGTGAGGGGAATTTGGGAGCTCTTCCGAATCCGCCATTTTCCTGGTCAAAACGCAAGAACAATTGCTCAAAAGCATTATCAAGCGAGTTTTTATCAAGTAGACTTTCAGATTCTTTTGGAAATTTAACTTTGAATTGTTCTCTGAGTTCTTTTCCAATCGATTCCATTTCTATTCTTCTTGTCCGCCAGATTTCTCCAATCTGAGGTGCAAGACTCAACATGCCAACGGCACCATAACGATTGTCCTTTGGGATGTAACTAGGCAACAAAAAAAGGGTTCTTGTCAGGAGTCATGATGACGTTTAGAGGCCAGCCACAGTTACGTCCCATAGATTGGCAAACAGCCATATACGCCGCGTCAAGGTCAGGACGTTCTTCTCTATCCACTTTAATACAGATGAAATTTCGATTCATAAGTTCGGCTACTTCATTGTCATCGAAACATTCTTTCTCCATTACATGGCACCAATGGCAAGTGGAATAGCCTATTGAAACAAAAACTGGTTTATTCTCTTCTTTGGCTCTCTGGAAAGCTTCATCGCTCCATGGATACCAATCAACAGGATTATATGCGTGTTGCAGAAGATAGGGACTTTTTTCTTTAATCAACCTATTCGGTTTTCTTTCTATCCCAGAAGTGTTTAGCAAAGAAGAGGCATTCTCCTATTTTTATAATTAAGCACTGAAGCTTATTAGTCTCACTTGTCCTTTCCAGAAAAACTAAGGCTTTCTTGTTTTAATTTTTAGTTTATCAATAGAATAGCGCAAGCTCTAAACGTTTTTAGGAGGGTTTCTCTTGAGCGTTAGCACTGAGCTATATTTGAGAATATAGAAATTTTCTATAGTTTAAAACGCAGTAGGTCTGGTTTCCTTGCGTGTTGTTATAACATCTGAGGTAATTTTTAGAGGTTTTGCTGTATCTTGCGATTGTGAAGTTGGTACATTGCCTTCTTGGTATAAGAATTACTGGGAGAAACAGAAATGACTGGAAGTAGAAATCTCCGTTGCACTTTGTAAAATTGCGTCTAACACACTCAACATTTTCTAAGCGGGAAAATGGCGATTTAAATGTGTATACAAATTCATATCTAGAATATTATGTTGGCTTTCACAAGTGAGTTAAGTACCTTAAGGTCACTTGCTGAGTAAAAGGATTTGATGAGGGTAGTTGAAACGTTTTCAAAATAATCCTATACTTGAACGCATAGATTCTCACGCATGGGAGTCACGGCAGGTCTTCAATGCAGCTGCGTTTGCAGCAGACAACCGCGTTCACATTCTCTATCGTGCAATGGGTGCAGACAATATTTCTCGCATAGGCTTAGCTTCCTCTTCGGATGGATATCATATAGATGAGCGCTTGCCGATTCCAGTTTTTAGTCCATTAAGTGAGTGCGAAATGGAAGGATGTGAGGATCCGCGTTTGACCTTGATAGACGGCTCACTAGTTATGGCGTATACTGCATTTGGAATGCATTCACAACATAGAGTCTACCAGATTGGTTTAACTTCTATCGACGTTACTGATTTTCTTGCTAGGAAATGGAACTGGGGCGAAAAGCTTCTGGCTTTTCCAGGAATTTTCAATAAAGATGCGGTTATATTCCCTCAAAAGGTAGAAGGAGAATATGTGATGTTTCACCGTTTGGAACCGGATATATGCATAGCTCGTTCACATGACCTTAGACACTGGCATGGATTAAAGTTTGTTTTAGGTCCAAGTTCAAACAATTGGGATGCCTGGAAGGTCGGCGCTGCGGGTCCTCCCATTCTGATAAATGAAGGGTGGCTTTTCATCTACCATGGAGTGAGTGTAGACAGAGTTTACTCACTTGGAGTTGCATTACTTGACAAAAACAATCCCGAGCACGTTCTATATCGTTCCAAATCTCCAATTTTGACCCCTATTGAAGAATATGAACGTATTGGACAGGTCCCAAATGTAGTTTTCAGCTGTGGACAAGTTATAATGGATAACCAACTCTTACTCTATTATGGCGGAGCTGACAGCGTTGTATGTGTTGCTAGTTATGAACTTAGTGAACTTTTGCCAAAAAAATAAACCATACAGGTATTATCGCCCATCATTTTAGTAAAACCGGTGAGCTTGCTTGTTATTTTATGCTATGCCAGTTTTTTGTTTTTCCCAATTTTTTGACGCTTTGAGCTTTTGGTTGATTTTAGTCTACCCGATTAGATGGAATAATCTTCTTTAAAAGATAGGTGACCTTCTGATTAACTCTGTTAAAATAATAATTACGAGTATTGCGTCTTTGAATTAAGCACTAAAGCCATCGATTTGACAGCATCGACGCATATGTGGTAAATCTCATTAGTCCCATTGACTTGTTGTCCGCTAATTAGTGAAAAGTTAAAGAGTAAAAAGTATCCAAATGGTTCAAACGCTAAAATCAATAATCTAATCGCGAGGAGAATGCAAACGCATTCGGAGCGTTTGATTTAATGATTGAAGTAGTTAGGAGAATAGAAGCGTCTTTGGGGAAGCTGATTTGTCTGGAGGTTTGTTTGAAGGTTTAATAGAGCAATGGCGTTGTTTGTCTTCGGGCTTCTTCTATTATTGGTAGCGCTTGTGTGAGTTCATAGAAATACTTCAGTATATTTTTGCCTCGTGGCGAGATTGCGAAAACTATATGCTCCTTTTCAATAGTTCTTTTTTCGACGAGACCTTGGTTGATTAGGAAATCCAGATATTCGTTGAGAATACTGCAGTTGACGTTGGCTTTGTACATTATGTGTGTCAATTTTAATGGTCCCTTGTCCGCCAACACTTTGAGAATGGCAATGTACACTTCTAGTTTTGATCGTCTCATCTTCGAGCCCTTCCCTCTCAATAACCGATATATCTGCATGTTATGTTGTGGAGTGGTATAAACTTTGCTATTTAGTGTTGTTTAATTCAAGCAATTTTGCTTTATATTAACAAATCAAATATTATGTCCAAAAAAGAACTTAAAATCGCATAAAATAAAGAGACTTATTATCATTTACAATGTACTTGTGACTGTGTCGCGCCTACACCTATATTTTTTATGTTATGTTGAACAACTAGAGAAAATTCCCCATTTACTCTTTAAGGAATTGAGTATGACAAAAAAGGGCATTCAAGAAAGTAACTTTATTTTCAACAAAGATTGTACCCGCAAGTTTGTTTCTCATAGAACACGTTTACCTATTATCAAGTGTGTCTGTGGCTTTGAAATTTTGTTGGTGCCTGATTTAAAAGCGATGGATCGAGCCATAAAAAATCATGTTGCTAACCACAAAAAATCAAGTGATGTTTCAAAACGGTTAACAGAGCAGGTTCTAATTGCAGCAGCAAACTAATCTGTCAATGTAAATTAGTTGTGCTTGAATAGCCTACCAGGAAACTTTTGCCAAGAACTTAAACAAGAGTGGCAATCATCAAATAATCCTTTACCTGACCTATCCTTAAGTTGTGACACTTAACGTAATCTACCAATTGACTAGAACATGGTTGACGATCTGAAGTTGCATCTGTTAGAACTACGTAGCCTTCTGTTTCGATATCCCTAATCCCCCATTCAGTGAATCCTTTGAATATTTTTGGATGAACGTTGGGAAATTTCTTTGAAAAATCTATCGCTTCAGCAAAATCCATACAACTAGCCTAATCCACTTAAATATCTCTTTACATGAACTCTTAAAGAATTGTGATTACAATAAGCTACAACTGTTTTTTGAAATTGTTAGACCGCACTGTTGTTAATGGCAAAACTAGTGTAGATGAAGAAATCTCAGGGTCCACCTCCTCTTGAATACCTTCTCTTTTTAGGGTTACTCAATTTATTCAGATAGCGCCTAAACAAAAAATTCTGCATTCCTGAGTTGGAAACGGCATCTTTTTATAATATAATTCTAAAGTTTTTTTGTTTTTGGTTAATTCTAGGAATCGTTATAGTGAATTTAGCTCCTTTGTTGGGTCTCCATTTTCTTGAACAAGCTAACTGTAAACCTCCATCATCCCATTAATAAAATCCAACCTCAAAACCAGACGATCCACCAAGCTGAATCCTATCTTAAAGAGCTTTAGCTTACTATCAATTGGTACACCAACGCCGTCCTCTTCGTAAATTACCCTTAACCTGTTTTGATCTGCTTTCTCATAGCTCACCCTTATAGTCGTGGCCTTTTTTTTCATGGTTTAAAGTGTTATTAATCAGATTGAAAAAAGTTGTCTCAGCAAAGAATCTGCTAACAAAGTCAACCCACGGCAATCATTGATGGCTTTAATGTTAAGGGAACCTAAAAATAGACTCCAACGCTTCGTTTAAAGTTTCTTCCACGGTAATGTATGTCAGCTCTTCACACCTATGCTCATAAATTCTGGCAAGATAAAAATTATTCCAACCTCTTTAACAGCCAACTCCATCTTGCTAAGCCCATCTACGCTGTCAACCTAGTCAGGATGCTTCTTTTTGAGCGAATATGCATAACCAGTTACCGCCGAAGCTTGTTTCGAAAATCATGCCTAGTTAAGCCACCTACAACCCCGAGTTTCTCGTTTTCCCCACCAATTCATCCATCAGCCGATTTAACGATTCTTCAGCTTTTTGCGTTCGAGCAGACAAGATTCTTAATAGTTTGATCGGCATTTTAGCTTCGGCGCCGATTATTATGCCTTGGATGTAGTGGAAGCAAAGATCCCTCACGGCCTCTTAAAGCCTGAATTGTCGCTTGTGCTGTACCTGACATACCTAAAACAACTTATTAGAGTTAGCAAGAAGAATTTAGTAGTAATGTGTGATTGTTGCTGTGACGTTGTTTGGGTTAGATTGGTTGATGTTGCCCATTCGAATTTCAATTGTTCCAGGCAATATTGGGAATAAAGCAGTTCCCGCTGTTCCTATAGTTTGGTTAAAATCTAAGTCGATTCCGCCAAAAGTGTAGAATATTTGGGCATAGGTTGTGTCAGCCGTGGCAGTAGCCTGAACTACTACGTATCCAGCATAGTTTACCTCGGCGGTTCCAAGCAAAGTTGAACTATTAGCGTCTTGGGTAAACGAATTATCATACCACACTTCAGAAGTCCCTAATTGGGCAATTCTCAGCAATGAGGAATAATCAAAGGATAAGCTTGTTAGGGTATCGTTCAAATCAGATAACTGAGAATTCAAATAAGCAATTTGTGAAACATAACTTGTCGAGTTAATTGTTGACAGTTGATATTCTAAAGCATTGATTTGGGTTCTCAAGGAGTTAATGGTGTTGTCTTTCTCAGTTAATTGGGCTTGTGAATTGTTTGGAACATAAACTGCAATTACTCCAACCAAACTCGCGGCGAGAATAACGCAGACTACTGCCAATGCAATGACTTTCATATTGCTTTTCTTTCCAACCGGATTTTCTTGGGTCATCTGGTTCATCTGCTTTTTCTCTACTTGAGATGATCTCGCTTAAATGTTTATTTCCAGATTGTACCCAACCTTCTTAAAAACAAAGAAGAAGGCAAGTGCCTTAACGTTTAATATTTAACGCTCAAGTAAAACATTACTAGCAATGCTGCCATCTCGAAAAGGTCAGGTAAAAATGCGAAGGGACCTAAACCAAAAGTGCCAAACCCAGCAAATCCAATTACAAACGGGCTCCAGGTAATGTCTTTTATGAGGAAGAACGAAGCGAAAAGTGTCAAACCTATAGTGAATTCAGATTTCGTTTTCAAATAGATACTTACGTAATTTGTAATTAACACTAATGTTAGCACGATATTGATCGTTGAAAACACAGTTCTAGCAATATAGTACAATTCAATGTCAGCTGGGTTAGGTCTATATTGTCTAGCGATGAATGGAAAATCCAAGTTCCTTCTAAGAACAGCTAGCATAACTGATGCCACAGCGGTTAAAACTATCAAAACAACGAGCAGTATCAAGATTTTTTGTTTTCTATTCATCTAATTCTCCCTCTTACATGATCTCCTTTTTCTACTTTTTCCCGATTTTCTTCATAATCTCCTCAAACATGACATAATTTTCCTCCATTGTTTGAGAAAGAAAATATGTTGCGCCATACCTGTCTCCGACTGACATAATTATTTTGTTTTTCTCCAAAACCTCAAGGTGATGACGCATCGTCTTGTAATCCATCTTTAGCAAAGTAGCCAGTTGATTAGCATTCGGCGGCGTATCTTTTATCGCTTCAATTATTTTTGCACGTGTAGGTCCGCCTCTGGTACCTGCAATCAGCCATCCTAACAGGTATTTTAGCGAACGTGCATTTGCAGACATTTTGACCGCTTCGTGTTTGTGAGATTCTTTGTCACTCTTAATCTGACTGAAGTAATAAATCTGTTCTTTTGACTGAAAAAATTTTCGAGTTTAGGTGTAAATTGGATTTAATTTGGGTCTAATCTTGAAAAATCATTTAATAATTTACTGTTCAACCGTCTTTTGAAATTAGGAGGTGAAAAAACAGGATATGAACACAAAAACTAAAGCCTTAACTTTACTTTCAGTCATCCTTGTTGCTTTAGTTGCAGGATCAATTATTTTCACTTTGCAATCAGTTAAAGCAGACACGACCAATACCGTTGCAACTGACTCAGAAACTACACTCTCAGCCATAAACACATCTGATGTTGGCAGCATGAATGGATTTAACAGATTTGCAGGAGGACCAATGATGATGGGAATGGAACCCCGATTAGGTATGGGTCATAGAGGAATGGACAGAGGCATTGGAGGATTTGGCTCTGAGGGAATTCAACTAAGCAGCGAATTCACCGCGAACGTAACCAATATCGCCAAAAATGACAGCGATGTACAAAATTTACTCAACCAAGGCTACAACATAACCTCAATCCGCCCAAACATTAACACAACAGTCGACGGCAACGGAAACGTAGTAACCAAAGCCTCGACCGCAGACTTAACATTAATAGGCACAAATGGCCGCGCATTAGTAGTAGTCGATCTCTCACAAGAAAAAGTAACAAAAATCGTGACATTAACTATCACAGAAATCAACAAGTAAAACTCCACAATATTTTTCTTTTTCCTTTTCCCTTTTTTTTCAAAATTTTCATTAATTTATGAGGTGTTTTCAATATTTTCAATTTTTTCACTTGCAATCATTTTACAATTAGGGTGAGATTTGGGTAAGATTTTGAAAAATTGTTTAATAACTAAACGAAAGTTAAGCTGGATAAGCATCCAAAAAGAGATTTGAAAAATGGAAAATAGAGCCTAAGCCCAATAACTGCCCAAATTATTGAGTTCCCCTCCAAGTCTCTTTTTGGGTGTCAAAAATAATTTCAAATAATTGAAGGAATAAATTATGGGAATAATCAATAGAGCTTTAAGAAATATTTCACGAAGAAAAATTCGTGCATTACTAGTCATTATTGCATTAGGGTTCTCGATGGCAATCATGATTTCAATCCCAGCAGGCGTTTTGGCTAACCAGCAAGAAGCAAACAATTTAGCTGCAAACCTTAGCAACACTATAACTGAAACTGGACAGTCGATTAATCAGACCTTAACCCAGATAGATTGCAGTTTAGCACCGGATTTTGCAGGCTTCGGTTTTACGCCACCCAACGTAACTACGTTTAGGCCTGATCAATCTGGTCAAGGAGGCCCTCCAACCGGTGGCATCGGTGGTTTCGATCCAAGCCAATTTGGTGGAGGCGGTGGCATCGGAGTTGGTACTCCAGGTCAATTTGGTGGAGGCGCTTTTGGTGGTGGACAAGCAAATCCAATGAACGAGAGTCTCTACGAAGACATAAATACTTCAATTTCAGGCATTGCCGCAGTTGAACCTATCCTCCAAGCTTCAGAAGGAAGCAACCAAACAATTTCAATGATGGGCCGAACCTTTACTCGAATGTTAACTGAATACACCATTGAAGGCATTCCGTTGACGTCAAATCTTATAGATAATTACCCTGTTCTTACAACGAACATTACTGCTGGACGTAACTTGCAGGCTGGCGAGAGTGGAGTTGTTTTGCTAAGCGAGAACAACTCCGCGTATTTCGACGCTGGAGTAGGCGACACAATTTCGATTCTGGGACAAGACTTTACAGTGGTAGGTATTCATGGAACTACATCAGTTTCTGACCGCCTAACATTGTACATGAACCTATCTGACGCTCAATCAGTAACAAACAACACTGGATACATTACCAGTCTTAGGATATTCGCCCAAAGCAGCGACGTTGTTACACAGGTCGCAAGTTCTATTAATTCATTGCATTCAGAACTTACTGTAACAACAGGTCAAGAACGTTTAACTCAGCTTCAGGCAGTTCAATCAACCTATAACACTGCCCTCGAGAACGCACAAGCTTCAATTGACGCTACCCAAACAACTGCATTTGAAGAAATCATCGTTGTAATTGCAGCAACCAGCCTGATAGTCTTATTCGTAATGCTCTACACCGTTAGAGAACGAACCAAAGAAATCGGGACGCTTAAAGCAATTGGGTTTAGCAACATGACAGTGATGGGGCAATTCATGCTTGAAGGAATCCTGCTAAGCCTAATAGCAGGAGTGGTCGGAATTGCAATCGGCACTGTAGCAGCTCCAACGATTTCATCTCTTCTGCTCCCAAGCATAAACATCTTTGGAGGAGCAAGAGGTGCAACTGCTGCAACAACAACTGTTGTTTCAATAAACTTTGAGCTTGTGTTGTTAGCGTTTGGTGCATCGGTGTTGCTTGGAGCAATAGGCAGCTTGTATCCGGCTTGGAGAGCTGCAAAAATCAGACCAGCAGAGGCGATGAAATATGAATAAACCAGTACTGCAAATAGAAAACCTAAACAAAACTTTCACGCTAGGCAAACGAAACATCAATGCACTCTCCAATCTGAATCTTACCGTAAACTCAGGCGAATTTGTAGCTATAATGGGACCATCAGGCTCGGGCAAAACCACCTTGCTAAACATAATCGGCGCAATCGACAAACCAACCAGCGGTCAAGTTCTGCTAGACGGTATAGATTTAGGAAAAATGCCGGAAAACAAACTCTACAAAATACGCCGAGACAAAATGGGCTTCGTCTTCCAAACCTTCAACTTGCTACCATACCTAAACGCTCGGGAAAACGTAGAGTTGCCCATGGAAGGGAAAATCAAATCAAAAGCTGAACGCAAGAAACGCGCAAGCGAACTCTTAGCTATGGTTGGGCTCTCAGGACGCGAAAATCATCGTCCGCAACGTCTCAGCGCTGGAGAACAGCAACGTGTCGCAATTGCGCGTTCTTTGGCAAATAATCCCGCGTTTATTCTTGCAGATGAGCCGACTGGAAATTTGGATAGTCAAAATAAGCAGGAAATAATCAAGCTGTTAGCCAACCTTAACCTGACCCAGGGGACTACTATCATCATGGTTACGCATGATAGTCAAGCCGCAAACCATACTGAACGAATGCTGCTCCTAAAAGATGGGAAAATAATCAAAGAAAAAGAAGGACTGCATATGGCAATGAAGAACAACAAGTGCCCCAACTGCGGGGGCAGCATCAAACCCGGTGATGAGATTTGCCCTATCTGTAAAAAATCGCTCATTGTACCTGAGGAGCCTTTCTCATCTTAAAAACAAAATGGATAAATATGGTTTAGCTTGAGGTTTTTTTACGGAATCATCACCAGCGTCTTCTCTTTTCTTTCCCCTCCACCACCAAAACGTAAGCGTCTTTCAGCTTTTTTGATCAGTTCTTTGTTTGCTCTTTAAAGACAAACCGGCCCGATTAATAGCTCTTGGTGCGATCACCATAACAACATGCCTTTTCTAGCCTTTCTGTACCGTTCTAAGACGTTCTGTGACGAATCCAGACGCAACCTGCAAACACGACATAACCAAAAACAAAAAAGCAACCCAAAACAAACCCATCCATTACTGCAAAACAACTACTTTTCATCAAAATCAGACAAACTATTTCCGGTGAAGTATCGATTGTTGGGTTTGCTATTTAGTAGGTGTGAATAGGAAGGTTAGCGATTGGGGTAATGCCCTACCTAACCACTTTGTTGTTAAGCGTCGCTATTTTTATAAGCTCAACTCTTGAATTAGTTTCCATGCAAGCTGAATTTGGAGTAATCGGTGGAACTGGTCTTTATGACCCTAAGCTTCTCAAGAACATTGAGGAAGTAACGGTTGAAACTCCATATGGGAAACCCTCCGACACAATTACCATCGGCGAAATAGGCGGTAAATACGTTGCGTTTCTGCCAAGACATGGAAAAAAACACACTATACGTCCAACAGACATCAATGTCCGAGCCAACATTTTCGCTCTCAAAAAACTCGGAGTGAAACGAATACTAGCACCATCAACGGTTGGCTCACTACGCGAAGAATATCACCCAGGAGAAATCGCCTTCGTCGACCAATTCATAGATCGAACTACAAGGCGTGAACAATCATTCTACACAGAAGGCAAAGTCTGCCACATATCAGTTGCAGAACCCATGTGCCCCGAAATAAGAAAAACCGTCATTTCCGTTGCCAAAACCATAGGTATCAAATTTCATGAGACAGGCACTTACGTCTGCATCGAAGGACCACGATTCTCCAGCAAAGCAGAATCAAAACTTTATCAACAATGGGGAGCTGATGTTGTTGGCATGACATTGGTTCCTGAATGCGTTTTAGCTCGTGAAGCAGAAATCTGCTACGCAAGCATATCCACAGTAACCGACTACGACGTTTGGAAAGACCATGTGGTCTGTGTCGACGACATATTGGCTACAATGAAGAAAAACGTTGAAAACCTTAAGAAAATAATAGCTCAAACCATTGCTAAAATGCCAGCTGAAAGCAGTTGTGCATGCAACCAGGCTTTGAAAGGAGCCTTCGTTTAGGAGAATAGACCAAAATGAACAAAACTGACAAAATCATAGACCCAAAAACTAAGATCCGAAGAATCCCAGAGTTCAAAGGCGTAGTCTTCTGGGATATAACTCCACTGCTAAAAGACAAACAATGCTTCCGCAAATGCATAAAACAATTAGCAGCTCACTACAAAGGCAAACCAATCGACGTCATAGTTTCTAACGAGGCAAGAGGCTTCATTATCGGTGCTCCTTTAGCCTACGAATTAGGCGTAGGGTTTGTTCCAATACGCAAAAAAGGCAAATTACCCTACAAATGCGTCGACTTATCCTACAAGAAGGAATACGAAAGCGACGCAATCGAAATCCACCAAGATGCCATAGAAAAAGGACAGAATGTTTTACTCATCGACGATCTACTTGCAACTGGCGGAACGATGAAAGCAAACATCGAATTAGTGGAAAAGTTAGGCGGCAAAGTTGTCGGCTTAGGTTTCCTCATTGAGCTGGACTATTTGGAAGGCAGAAAAGCAATCAGCACCAAACACGAGATTTACTCATTAATCAATTTAAAGACAACAAACGGCTAAAAACAAAAATACATCAGCATTTGCATGACTTTAACAAAAGAAGACGAACACAAACTTTCTATTTTCTTCAAATTATTTGTTGTAGTTACATAACAGCAACGTATGTTTAATAGCTCCTTTCCAAATACTTGATTAAGAATATTTTAGGTATTTTTTGGGAGGATTGAGTTTTTGGAGAACGTTTTTGTAGATATGGGCACAGAAATTAGCAGCAATTTTTCTGAAGAAAAAAATTCTGACAAATCCAAAAGAAGTGCTTTCGTTTTCATAACTGCAGAATCCGATGCTAGTCATACGGCAATTGAAGATTTAAGAAAAATCGATGAAGTCAAAGAGGTTTACATTGCTCATGGAGCGTATGACATCATCGCTAAAGTTAGCGGTTCATCTTTTGATAACCTTCGTGAGATAATTCATAAACGCATAGGAAACGTCAGCAGCATAAAATCAACTTTGACTCTGACCATTATCTAAATAAGCATCCTCAATTGCTTATGAAGCTTCAGAAAAAATAGTCTTCAAGCTTAACTCTAGATGATCTCATTTATTCAAATTCCGACAATTATACGTTAATAAAGACTGAATATTCTTGCTAAATAAATGACGCTAGCCAATATCGATATAATCCTAAACCTGC
Organism: Candidatus Bathyarchaeota archaeon; assembly: GCA_963831895.1. Classification (GTDB taxonomy): domain Archaea; phylum Thermoproteota; class Bathyarchaeia; order Bathyarchaeales; family Bathycorpusculaceae; genus Bathycorpusculum. The sequence continues at coordinate 115,333 of CAWHSD010000014.1, read as the reverse complement.
AGTACAAAAAAAACGCCATAATACTTTATAAAATCCTTCTAATAATTAGTATTAGGAAGTGAATTTTTTGACAACATACATGATTAATTCAGCTATCTTAAAATCTGGAAAAGACGCAAAAGCCTGTGCACAAGGAGCAGCAAAAATGCTTGCAAAAGGAAAAATCAAAGGAATTGAAATGAAAGCTTGCTATTGTTGCGAATCAGAAAACAGAGTTTCATTCCTTGTTGATGGTCCAAGTGAAGAAGCAGTATTGCAGGTTGTGCAAGAGCAACTAGACATTCCAGTGGCTTCGATTATGGAAGCTGAGGAAGTCTCAGTTATCCCATAGACCACTGATTAGAAAACACAAGTCCCAAAGGACTTTTCTTCTTTCCTTATTTATTAAAAATAGAACATCTCAAAATATTTATTTAGGTTTTAGCCGTTTTAAGGTAAACTTCAAAATCTCTTTCAGAATGCAAAACAAAACTGACCCTTTCAAGCTTATCCTCTTTTTCCAAAAACTCTTTAACGGCACCTAAAGCTATGCGGCTGGCTTCTTCGATAGGGTAACCATAAGCTCCAGTGCTAATCGATGGAAAGGCAACTGTCTTAAGCCCGTTAGTTACAGCAAGCTTTAGCGAACTCCTATAAGCCTGCTTCAAAAGTTTAGCTTCCTCATAAAATCCTCCACGCCAAACTGGACCTACAGTATGGATAACATGTTTAGCCTTGAGATTACCTCCAGAAGTAATAGCTGCACATCCAGTAGGCAAACCATCAGGCCATTCGGTAGCGCGTAAACGCTTGCATTCTTCAAGGATTCGGGGTCCACCTTTACGGTGAATAGCCCCATCAACTCCGCCGCCTCCAAGAAGAGTCGAGTTAGCCGCATTAACTATTGCATCAGCTTCAACTTCTGTAAGGTCGCCCTTAACCAATTCCAGTTTGGCATTTCCAACTTGAAATTCCATAAATACCATTTACCTCAAAAGCCTATATAACTATACCAACAGCGACCACAATGCTGAAGCCATAAAATAAGTTCCAAAACCAATGAATACTGCCACGCAGAACAGCGTAATTCCCATTCGTGTTCGTTTTGTCCAGAACCTTTGCGACTTAAAAATCAATAAAGCCACCACAGCGTACCATGAAAAGTCAGTAAGCCAATGAACCCCAGCGAAAATAGAAAATCCTAACAATCCAAATAATTTAGCATTCAAAATAAGTGTCGTCCCGATGGTTAACCACCATAAGATGAAACCTGCGTTTGCTGCTGTAGTCCAGACTCCTGCAAGCACTGAATCTCTCTTCAAACCCATAGTTGCCTCTTCTTGATTATTTCTACTTCTAAATGCTTGCACCCCCATGAAAATCATCAAGAAACCACCAACCAAACCAACAGCAGCCTGCAAACTATTTGGAATAGTGAATTGACTTAACACAAAGAAAATCAGAAACATTAACGGAAACTCAACAATACCATGACCAACAGCAATCAATGCACCTGAAAACTTATTTTTTGCTGCCTTCTTAAGTGTGATAGCGAACAATGGTCCCGGCATCAAAACTCCTGAGAGCGAGATAAGCAAAACTGAAGCTAAGAACAAATAGAAATCAGTAATAAACTCCAAGCTTCAATCCCCTTCCACGATACTTTACATCATTTTTGCATGGTCCGCTATAAGTATTTCAGGTTTCTGTATACAAAAGCATCCCCCAAACAAAGAGCTAATCACCTTTTTTATCTTTCAGAAGGTTATTTTGCATCTTAACAATTTCAGAACTGTCTTTTGCTGTCACGTAATTGTCCAGAAACATCCGATTTAATTCAAAAAAGGTATGTCCCCATGTAAAGATAGATAAAAGCTGTTCTGACTCTTCCTTAAATCCAGCAATGTATAACGCAGCCGCTATTGCTTCAGCCGTTGTCAATTTCGTAAGCTTACCAAAATTTACTGGGTTGCCTGCAATCAGAATAGGTAAACAGCGGCTAGTTCCTTTCACATGAATTTGCATAACTTTTTGCGCATGTTCCCAGCTGCAGTCAAGAGCTGCCAAACCAAAATCTGAAACACGCTCTTTATCCGATGGCGAAAATGCTATTTCCGAAAAAGGGTTTAGTACTATCGCACGATTGGGCAAAAACCGAATACTTGAAACAATTCTTGCAAACCCACGTCTCTTTAGACGAAGTCCAGTGCATTTCTTGCGGTCACATTGATTAGCATGGTAAATGGTGAGCCTTGGAAAAGAAGCTGGAAGAGGCTGTGTTTCTAGTTCACTGTCCACTTATTTCTTTCACCTTAGAATGGCTCATAGGATCTTCAAAAACACGAGGAATCCAATCTACAATGTCAGTTGCAACCATGTGAAAACCAATCTCGTTTGCAACGAAATCGCCTGCAGCACCATTCACAAAAGCTCCCGCCACAGCTGCATTAAACGCATCAACTTTTTGCGCCATCAAACCCCCAACAATACCACTGAGAACATCACCCGTTCCGCCAACAGTCATTCCAGCATTACCCGTAAAATTCAACTTTACCTGATCACCACTGCATATTAGGTCAACTTTTCCTTTTACCAAAACGACAGCATTCAGCTTCTTGGCCGTCTTTTGTATTGCTAGAATACGTTCTTCCTGGTTTTCAGGCAATACTTCACCCGTTAAAATGTTGTATTCACCTGCATGTGGCGTTAACACGAGAGGCACCTTTAGGGGTCGCTTGAATTTTGAAAAGGCTTTTAATCCATCAGCATCCAAAAGCAGAGGTTTCTTGGCTTTTTCAACCTCATCTATAAATGCTTTAACAAATTTTACTGTTTCAGGACTTAAACCCAATCCCGGTCCCATGATAACTGCATCAACCTTAGCTAAATAGGGTTTTAATATTTCCACATTGGATGGGTTAAGGTTATTTCCTTCAAGCTTTATGGTTATCAAGTCAGGGGACATTGATGAAATGGCTAAAGCTGTTTTTTCAGGGGCAGCAAGGTATACAATATCTACGCCAGTTCTCATTGCAGCCAATGAAACCAGTGTTGGTGCACCCGAGTAAACTTCACTTCCACCTATAACTAGGACTCTTCCGAAATCTCCCTTATGAGCTGTCGAGCTTCTGGGTTTAGTGGATAGAAGAACATCGCCTGGACCCACAAAGCGTTCGATTTCTTGAGGTAAACCAATGTCAGCTACTACTAAATCACCAACGTATTTTTTGGCTTTATCCAAACCTGGCTTCTCTTTATGAAAAGTTATGGTGAGATCTGCTTTTACAGCAGTTCCTAACACTTCACCCGTATCAGAATCAATTCCGGATGGAACATCAACCGCAATTTTGAAGCCACTTAAACTATTGATGTAATTAACTGCCTGAGTTATTGGAGCTTTCAGTTTTCCTTTAGTACCCGTTCCAAGTAAAGCATCAATAACTATGCCAGCATTCACTTTAGGTATAAGTGAACTATCAGATACTTCAAGTAAAGTAATTCTATTCTGAAGTGATTGCAGAATAACCCAGTTGTCTAATGCTGCTTCATGATTAATATCGCGGCTCCTACCCATTAAAACCACAGTTACCTCAAAATCAGCATCTAAGAGATGTCTTGCAGCGACAAACCCATCACCGCCATTTCCTCCTAAACCACAGAAAACCAAAGCTTTCTTGTTCTTTTGAAAACGTGAGGTGGTTTCTTGAGCGACGCTTCTTCCAGCATTCTCCATCAGTTGAAGCAAGGTTAAACCAAAGTATTGGGCGTTGACTTCTAAGGCACGCATTTCACTACTTGTAATGGATGAGTTTTTGTTTTTGGATTGCATTTTGAAACCTTGGTAATCTAATTTGTCCATTAAGAAATAAGGCTATCCTTAAGTCGAATACAAAAGCATCGACCAACCCACAAATTCTTTATTACGCTCTGAATTAACCTGCAAATAGTACGAAAACACCGAAATTTAACGAACCTTATATATACGTAAAAAACACTTAACAGAAAATATCCATAGAATAAAAGAGTCAGAAATCGTTTAATCGATAATTTCAGATTTAAAGCCAAGCTGAAAGCAATAAACCAGGAAGAACATAGCTATCCTTTTACTTAGTGGCTCATTATATATCCAAATACCTCTATAATCCTCTTTCGATGATTCCGGAATTAGTTTTTAACATTCTTTGGTAGATTAATGTGCAAGATTTTCTGTCTAAAGGACATTTTTTGGTTGTCTTTGCTTTCTTAATTGTTCGGCATCAGAAAATTTTTACTTTTACGTTTGGGTTTTTGAACAAAATTATCATTAAATATTTTAGATTTTAAAATCGCTCTTAATTGTTTGCGAAAAATTATCGAACGTTCATTTTTAACATTAAAAAGTTAAAAATAGAGATGGTTAATATGTGAAATTGGTATAAATTAGTTAAATTATCCATCTGTTGCAAGTTGCTTTAGGGTTACGATTTACGAAGTCTATTGAAGGATCCTGGAATATGGCTCTCGCTAAAATTACATTTAGAACAGATCAAGTTAAAAACCGGTTATTTGCTTTTGGGGCGGCCTTCTTTACTCTTGTATTCTCTTGAAATGATCATCGTTGAGGTAACAAGAACATTAGGTACAGTTCTAATGCTTTCTGATACGAATTCTTCAAGTCTCTCAAGATTATCTGTTGACATTGTTGCTATTACATCATATTCGCCAAAAACGATGTCTGCCCGTGTAACTTCTTTGAACTCAATTAGTTTCTGGGCAACGTTCCTTTCGCTGCCTGAAGCTACTTTGAAAAGAACATACGCTAAAATCGCCATTTTATTCACTACCAACATTACCTCATAAAGTCTTAATTACCTTTCCTGAAGTCTAAATCAACCAGCAAAAAAGTTTATCCACATCGCTACTCTTAACTAAATTAGGCTTAGTAGATTACTTAAGCTTAGAGAATTTTTAAAAAATGGTGACTTATTTGAGTAAAAAACTCGTATTAAAAAATTCAGATGCCCTTTTGATAACCGATATTCAAAAAGATTTCTTACCAGGAGGCGCATTACCAATCGATGGGGGAGACGAAATTATTCCTGTCCTCAATGGCTACATCAGAATTTTTGATACTGCCAAAACTCCTATTTTAGCCTCCAGAGATTGGCATCCATCAAACCATGTTTCGTTTAACACTCAAGGAGGTCCATGGCCACCACACTGCATAAAAGAAACAAACGGTGCAAAATTCAGTTCTCTCCTTAAGTTGCCCGAACATACAGTGGTTATTTCAAAAGCAACTGAACCCACTCACGAGAGTTATTCTGTTTTTGATGGTACAATCTTGGTTACTGAGTTGAAACGATTAGGCACAAAGAGGTTGTTTATAGGTGGTTTAGCTACCGATTACTGCGTTGTTAATACGGTTCTTGATGCACGAAAACTCGGCCTTGAAACAGTTGTGCTTATGGATGCAACTTTAGGCATCAATGTGAATCCCGGAGATGTAGATGCTGCCATCCAAACTATGATTGCAAACGGTGCCTTGCAAGCAACAGTTGACGATTTTCCAGAAGCATTGGATACTTTGCCTTTAGAGGAAACCCAACATGATGAGTTAGCTGAGAAACCCTCGCTTAGAGCTGAAATTAAGAAGAAAGCTCGAATGCGTCCCAAAGGATCTGCAAAACGAATTCGAACGGAGCATGGCTAAATTTTTTTTTCGAATAGCAGCGAACCTTATATAATCATGCAATTGAGTTTTGAGTGAAAATTGAAGGTTCCTGCAAAACAACTCTTTTTAAGGTTATTTTGATCTTGATTAGTGTTTTTTGCAGATTGAAAGTTGAGATTTTGTTTTTCTGAAAAGTCAAAGAAGTCTAAAATGATGATTGGACGAATTATTTATGCTATCTTATTGACTTGAGGCTGGATTTGACTCTAATTGCTTGTGTTTGTCATCGATGAAACTGTTTTTCGAGGGTATAGACCATAAAATTATGAATTGATGTTAGGTTTGATGCCTTGACTAGGTAGTTTTTAATTCTGCAGATTTGGATTTCAAGCATTTGTTACTTTTGTAGTCTGCGAATTTTTTTCGAATGGTAACTTTTTACAATAAATAGTTAAAATTACACATGCCTACAAATTGAATTATCATTTTAATGTTAAAAATAGCTTTTGAACACCTTTTTTTGCCTTGTAAAAAGCGATAAAAAGCGAAAAATGCAAAATTAAACAACAAACTGAAAAAAAGATCATTTGCCGATTAATTCAAACCTTATCAATTTTAGAATTCCCCTAAAACCTGAATAATAATTGTTCTTTCTCTGGGATAAACATCGGTTTCAACAAAAAGCAGTGACTGCCAAGTTCCAAACTCTACTTTCCCATCAATCACAGGGAGAGTCTTGTCTGGTGGAAGAATCATAGAACGCAAATGTGAATAGGCATTAGACGGATGCTGGTATTCTCCATTTCTTGGAACCAGTTCCTCTAGAAAAACCTTGATATCTTCGAGTAACGCATCGTCGTTTTCTGTCAAGATTAAAATGCCGGTAGCGTGAGGAGCAAAAATATGGACTATGCCATTTTTAATTTCGGATTTATTGACTTCTTCTAGGATTTTTTCGGATAAGTCAATGAAGTCTATTTCTCCTCGAGTAGTGAACTTGTAGGTTTTATTGTGAACTTTAAAGTTTGGCAGATTTACCTTCTCCTTTGAAGTATTGGCAAGTTTTTGTTGAAATAGTTTTCGAGATTCTACGGAAATTAATGTGTTTGGGGGATGCTTTTGTATACAGAATTTTGCATCAAACCTTCTAATGCGCGATGATTAAAAGAATAATCAAAGGTCCACAGTGATTTTATAAGGTGTCAATAAGTCACTTGAGTGTTTTAATTCAAGTTTAGATATTGCTATTAAGAATATTGAGCTGCTTGATGAAATCAATTGGCTGGTTATAGTCAAAACCAACAGGTCCAAACGATAATTATATCTGGCAATTTTTTGTTATTTTTTCTTAAATCTTTAAACACGAATAATTCTCCTATGAGTAAAAATTTATCACCGGTTGTTAGTGTTTTTGAATTAATTTGAAAGAAGACGTCAATCCAAATCTTATTTGATAGAGGCTTAATTTAGTGAATCATTTTGCGTTTTTCAGCTCGTTGCATATCGTGATGGTTACTTTTATGGTAATACTCACTTCACAAAAATCACTGAACGTGTCTTTTCATTCCAATAACACTCCAAAACATTAGTCAAATTAGCTGAAGCTTAGCACTAATAATATTGCAGCTTCTCAACTAAAAAGAGCTTAGGAAAGGTAGTTTACGGATCACTTTGTCTTCTTCCTCATCCAAGATACCTAAAAGTAAAATCAAAAGTAACAAAACTCCGATTAAGCTAAAGCTAAATACCTCTCAATAGCCAAGTCTAATCTGCAATGTTTTTTCAAGGCGATGTGGCTTCTTTTGAGTGGTTGGTGGCAGTTTAGGGAAGGCTTTTTTCTGGGCTAAAATATACTTGTTTTGCCTTGTTGTAGTTTTTGGCTATCTCATTGATTTGATCGTCTATGTAACTAAGATTACAGTTGGGCATAAAAAACTAAAGAAACTCTTTTACTTCTCTACTTGTATGTTGGTAATAGACACTTATGGTTTTTTTATTTAGTTTCAATTGTTTGAGAAAATCCAATTCCTAATAGCGTAAAGGAGACGGGTTCAAAAACAATCAATCAAAGATAGGATCCAAAACGATTTTTATCAATGATTCTTCTACTTGGTTTCTCTATAAACCCGTTCAAGACTTTAGGTATATCACGAGTCAAAATGAGAAATTCTGGAAACTGTGGAATGTGCAAAGGCTGCTGGATGAATCCAGATAAGATCAGTCTAAAAATAATTATTAAAGCCAAGCTTGAATTATTTTTCAAACTCCGTTAGGATCATTTTTTCTAAAGAGAGAAAACTGGTAATCGGGATTTAACAAACATTCAATGCCAAAAAAGCCTTAAGATTAAATTTGGTCAAAAATAATAAAAGTTTTTTAGGTAAAATTTTTCGGCTAATCGTTGGGCTCTTTTTGCTTAAAAGTCGTGTAATTAGGCGTATTTTAACATAATATTGAAACATGGGTATTGTTTCGCTCCGAAAGTCTCTAAATGATAAAAGAAGCCATTTTTTTCTATGGAAACCATAATCTAGAGGCTCAATTTAACCTCTAAAATGCAAAAAAGACTCAATTGTGCCTTAATTGGTTTCTGTGTAAACAACTGGCATGGACATTACTAGAGCCTCATATAAGTACCCTCGAAAATCTCCATGCGAAGCAAAAGGCAGTTTCTTCGGCTACCCTTCGAGAATAAACCAGCTTTTTAGACGTTTTTAGTAATTCAGCGAACTTTGGCGTTTCAGCTCAAAATTTTTTTGTGCACCAATTTAATGTTAGGGGTTGTGGCGGTTTAATTTTCATTTTTTAATCCCGCAGTCTATAATTTTTTTAAGTGTCTTGAGGCTGTTGATTGAATCTTGAGAAATGCTTTTAGACAAAACTTTGTTATTGATCACTTGAGAGTTTTCCCAATTAGGTTCATTGGTGGTATTGGATGTTTTTGGTGAGGCTTAGGGTTAATTTTTTGATCTCTTAGGGATCATTTTTTTGTAGGGTTTGGAGTTGGCGGTGACTTTTCAAGTGCTTAGTGTAGTCTAAACCGCGGATATTTTTAATGTGTGGATGTCAAAAAATACCTTATCGGTGACTTTGGTTGTATTTATAATATTGTAATTTTATACCGTCACCAGTGCTCTCCAATCACACCAGCCCAGATTCATGTGAATACAGAAGCATCCCCGCAACACAGTTTAATGTCCCCTGAGGAACAATTTTTATCTCAAGAGACAGATTAGATACAAGCATTCAAGAGGAGAAATCGTTGACTACTGAAATAGATCGAATCAAACTCCGGCGCTGGCGTAAAAGAGGCTTCTACAGCGAAACCGTCCTTGTTAAACTCCTGCAGAAAAAAGGCTATTATTCAGTTCGCGTACCGGTAAGCAACCCCAGCCTCAACCCTCTACCAGATATCATGGCGCGAAAAGGCAAACACGTCTATGCATTTGAAGTAAAAAACGCCACCTACTACGCCTACTTTCCAAGAATGCAAATCGACAAACTCTTTAGATTTCTCAACCAATTCATCCCCACAGGTAACGAAAACAAACATGCCGTAGTCGCCGCTCACCTGGGCAAAAGGTGGTTATTTAAAGAAATTAGCTGGACTGACTGGGAAAAAAACAAGGTTCCTGACAAGGTAAGAATTCTAAAAAGAGACCGAGGCAACTTAAATCTAGACACAAGCTACCAATAAAGATCGTTATCTTGCCTCCAAACTAACTATTCCTCTATAACAACTGATTGATAGCTCAACTTTTGAAAAATACAAGTAATAATTTTATTTTAAAGATGTTTACCATTGTCACTACTTCCGTTATTTGCTCATTTCACAAGTTACGGTAATGTTTCTTGAATTAAAGTTGGTGCAAAACAGGAAATAGAGATGCTAATTAATGAAGAGGCTCTATTGTTCGCAAAGTATCTTTAAGGATAGCGTCCGACTTGGATTCAGAGAATTGCCGATTTGTAGTAGGCTAATTTTATGGCCAAATCTCAATTTTCTTCGAGAAGAAAAAAACTGTTATTCGATTAAGCGTAAGCGACTGTCAAGATTGTCAAGAAACTTTGACGTAGAAAGTTTACTAGTATAGAGATGTGGACAAGAGACTTTTATCTATTAATCTAATATGTGACAATTATGGAAAAAATTAGTAAAGCATTGGTATCCGTTGTGATTTTCTTAGCTACAATTAGCAGCATTATTCTTTATTATCAGAAAGTACTGAATGATAAAGATACAAGGATATCTGTTATAGAGTCTCAGGTTACCAATCATAGTGCTGAAATAACAGATTATAAGACCAAAGTTTCTAATTTAGAGAGTCAATTGGCTAATCTAACATCAAGCTCAAAAGGGAATTACTGATTTTACTGCAGATATGAATTGGAACAATCTTGGCGGAGTATCACTGACTTTTTTCTTCAATGTTACAATAGAAAATATCTCTGATGAAGAAATTACTGGAGTTCAAGTTGCAGTTCAAAGGTTTAATGACCAAAAGTCTATTGCGTCTGGACATTATCAATTAGTTAACATTGGAACCCTTGAACCAAGAGAAATTCGCCTAGTTGGTCTTAGCATGACTTTTAGTTTGGATAAGTACAATTAGTATAAGGCTTCAAGTTACCTAGCCATTCTCAGTGCCACTGGTAGCACCGTTATAGATGAACAAAGATTATACTAAATCCTAACTTAAAAGGTAAGCAAAGTTTTTTCTAAACTCTCACCACTAGACCACAAACCCAACTCCAACTCCTTCTGTTCCAGAGTTATCTTATTTGATGAATCTACAATTGTTCATTTCAATACTTTCTATTACCGCATTAATGAAAAAGAGAAATGAATTAGATTTCTTTTAAACGACTCTGACATATGATAAGCGTAGTAAAACCGCAATATTCTCAGTAGAAGGGGGTGTGCACTAAATTTTAGTAAAAGAGAAGAAGAAAAGTGAATTTTTAATCTTCTTCTTCTCTTAATTATATTATTTTCGCCAAAAAGAACAAACCTAGAAGACAAGCCTACTTGATGATGTAGCTTTTTTTAATTTTATTCTTCTAAATCATGACTTAATTTGCGAATTGACGTCGAGAAGAATTTTATCGTTTCAGTGTAAGCGGGTAGTTGAGATATGAAGTCTTGAAATTGAAGAACCGGTACCACGGGGACTTTTTCATAGAATTTAAAGGGACTCTGAATAAGAGAAAGCACAGCTGGAATAAATTTGGCTTTTTCCCATTTGGCGCATTCAAGTTTTAATGAAATACTTGGAGGGGAATGCGCTAACGCAAGTGTTCTTTGTGTCTGTAAATTAACTATCTTGTGGAGTGCCGAGGGTGAAATCGCTCGCTGCCAATGTTTACAATCAATGCAGATGACAAGGGGTTTCTTACAACCGACCACGTCTATTTCCCATCTTTTTGCTTCGTGTTTGAACCTTACATTTTTTTTGACAATATAGCCGTTGTTTGTTAGGGCCATAGCAGCGATTTCTTCAAACTCTTGCCAACATAACAAATCGCTGATATGTTCGATGTCTGCACCCAAAGAGGCAGCTTTGATAGCCAATTTCAGTCGGCTGTTGCTGTCCAAATCAATACAGTTGTTTTTTAGATAAATGAGGTTTTCATTTTGCAGTTTATCCAGCAACTTCATCATGGTTTCAAAGGGTATCCTCGAATCATTATTGATACTTTCAATTAAAACAGTCCCTTCTTTAGTCAATTTTAAGAGCGAAATTACCAGATTTCTTTCAACACTCATATTCAATCCTCAATAAAATTGACATAAAATAAGCAAGAAACATAGAAAATGTTGTTTTAAAGCAACGTCAAGCTGTAAATTATTAGTATAAACGTATACAAAAGCATCCCCCAAACACATTTTTGTAAATGCCAACCGTCTCTTGCCTTCTCCAAGTTGTCATATACCAGCTCATTCCATTTATTTGAATTCAATGTTTCTAGTGAAATAATGTTTCCCCTTGTTTTTTCAGGAAATTGAAAAATTGACAATATTCGTTTCTCGTACCTTCAAAATATGGCTGAGTGAATGGTCTTTTGCACTTATTGAACTCATTTTCAACTTAAAGCAGATATATTTTTTAACTTTTAGATGTTAAAATTGTATGTTCGATTTATTTTCGCTCGATAGAATGTAAATCATTTAGCCTTTTCAAAAAAATTTATTTGAAAAAAAGACAACTACAAATTTTCATATTGTTGGGACAAAATATTGATGAGTGTGTTTACTTCATTTTACCAAAATACCCAGCTTCGGGTTGAAGACTTAGGCTAAATGGCATTAATAAAATTCGATTTATCTAAATTAAGGCTTAAAAAAGGTAAATTTTGTTTGCAACTTTTCAATTAATCTATTGTTCTTTCCCTGCCTATGATCTTAGAGATTAGAAACACAATCTTTAGCGGATAATTATCTAATTTTACATTAAGAGAGCTGCAAGAAATCTATCAAAATTGAATAGAGATTATTTGGGGTTTTAATATTCTGAATTTTCTCTTGCTCATCATTTGCTATTTTGATGAATATTTATAGTTCGCTACGGTTCGAAGAATTCAACGCGTTTTGGCAGAGTTTGATTACTCATAAGTATATTTGGGCGATGCTTTCGTATACCGATTGGCGATCATATGAAATATGTTCAAATATCAAATATAATGGATAGAAAGACTTTGAAAATTAATTGTCAAGGAAGAGTAACAAAATTATATTCTTTAAATAATGAGATATAAACAAAAGACTAAAGGGGATTTATTTATCTTCTTCTACGATTGTGCATTGCAGTTTCTTTATGATCTCGTCGGCTCGCAATGGCTCAATCTTTAAGGTGTAGAGTTGGCCTGGTGTTCGAAGCTTCAATTTTACTGTGTCCTTGAGCCTTTTTACTTGGCATTGTTTTGCTTTGGCGCTCATGGCCACGAATTTTTCAACATCGGTAATTTCAGATGGCATAGGTTTATCCTCTTGTGTTAGTTCGTTGTGATGGATGCAAAGCCACGTTTTTATCTGTTTTGGTACAACATGACATTCTAATAGGTAAACAACGATTATTGCAACTCTTATATTCAATTAAATTGCATTAATACAGTTGTGCATTGAGGTGTTTGATGGAGAAAATAAGCGAATGAAAAAAGAACATATCCTTTCGCTTATTCTCATAGTTATCCTGCTCATTTCAACCATATCTCTGTGGGTTTCGTACACCCAAAGCAGTAACATCCCACAGAAAAAGCCATTTTATGTTGGTGTCGCCTTTGGCGGTAACACTACCGATCAAGCAAAACTCCTCATAGACAGGACAAAAAGTTATACAAATCTCTTCATCCTGGCTTCAGGAATAAACGCCATAAGCACAAACAGGTCGGCAGTCCAAGAAATCTGTGATTATGCTGTTAATGCAGGTTTGAACATTATTGTGAATTTGGGAACCTTCACACGAGAAAATTGGCCTTGGCAAATCGAGTTTTTTAATGCTTCCACGGAAATGTATGGTAATAAATTTCTTGGCGCCTACTACGATGATGAAGTCGGTGGCATACCTCTTGACTGGGATTGGACTAGCTATTTCACCATGAATAGTTCCCTTTTCTCTGGTGCAAATCCATTGGATTTAACTCATATTCATTATAATCTTCAATTATCCACTATAAGTGGGGTTAAACCGGAAAACTATGCTCTTGAAGCCGAATGGTTTAATCAACTTTTGGAGCGAAATAGAGGTCACAATAGCCTCAAACAATACAATATTACAACATTCACTTCAGACTATGCACTTTACTGGTTTGATTACCTTGGGGGTTACGATATCCTTTTAGCGCAATTTGGATGGAACGAAAGCATTACCCAACAAATATCTCTAGTACGTGGCGCAGCAACTCTTCAGAATAAGGATTGGGGCGCAATAATAACCTGGAAATACAAGCAGCCACCATACCTTGACACAGACGAAGAAATTTACAATCAAATGGAATCAGCTTACAATGCCGGAGCAAAATACGTTACAGTTTTTGATTATCCATACAACTCTACCGATAACCCGTATGGCGTCTTAACAAATGATCATTTTCAGGCACTTGAGAAATTCTGGAACCAAATTGTTACAAAACAAACGCCAAATTCTGTTCACGCCGAGGTTGCATTGGTTTTACCCAAGGATTATGGGTGGGGTATGCGAAATGAGAATGATAAAATTTGGGGTTTTTGGGGTCCAGATGACAAATCACCTTTAATTTGGAAAAACACCCAAACGCTTCTCAACAAGTATGGAGCACGTTTGGATATTATTTATGATGATCCGGAATTTCCAATACAAGGAAATTACTCAAAAGTTTATTTTTGGAACCAAACAATCTAAGAAAATCATGAATGAATTAAAAAAAGAGGTTCAGGTTAGACCTGGAATTTGTTTACTTTTTTGGGCGAATGACAAGTTTTAGGGTAACATCAACGTTGTATTCTTTGTCCGATTTTCCAACTGCGAAGTTCCAATCTTTAATGTCGACTTCCATATCTTTGAATTGGTCAACGATTGCGTCCTTGTATTCTTGAGCCGTTTGGCCCATTTTTTGTAGCTTCTCAGTAATGTTAATTTGTGTTTCTGGCATACAATGCACCTCCTAAGATAAGATTTAGTTAACTACAATAATTTGCGGATCGATTGCTTTTATGAATTTGTGACTGTGTAAGCACAACAGCAAAAAGAAAACCATTTGTTTCATAACTTGTCCATATTCACAAATGAAATTAGAATTTATACAAATTCCATCATCTCTTGCGAACTCCACACTTTCCTTAGTGTCTATTTTACTTAGAAGAAGCTGGGCTTACAAGTCAACGTTCTGGATGCGGATGCGTATGGTTTATGCCAACGTATAAGATTAGGGCAAACAGAATTATAAAGAAAATCTCAATTACTGCAATAAGAATAAATGTTGAATTATAAGTTTCCTGTATTTCTTCTGTTGAAAGGATTGTAACATTATCGTTTGTGTGAAGTCTATTGCGGGTTCTGTGAAATAATTTAGTTGTATGTCGTTATCGGATTACAAAAATAAAATAACACAAAGAGCAACTAAGCTACAACCAGATACCTACAAAAAATATTGCTTTTCGATGCATAAGAATCCTCTAAATACATTTCTCGACTAACTTAATAAGCGCGAAGTGGTGGGCCGTACCGGATTTGAACCGGTGATCTTCGCCGCGTGAGGGCGACGTCCTAGCCAGCTAGACTAACGGCCCTTGCTTTGGGGTTTGTGAATACATAGTTTTCCTTCATAAAACCTTTACTTAACAAACCCATTATCTATGTTTAAGTGAATCTTAAAATGCGTGAATACAACGACTTTGAAGAGCATAAACACGACGGCTTTTTGGTTTTTACATGTTTTTTCGGCAGCGCAATGATAGGTTACCTGCTTATGAACCATTATGCCTTGCTAGGAATTTAAGGTAAGAAAGTATCAGAAACCTTTAAAATACCTAGTTTCATGTTTGATGTGGTATCCCAGGATATGTGCCGAGGTAGCTCAGCCTGGGAGAGCGCTCGGCTGAAGACCGAGTCGTCGCATGTTCAAACCCTGCCCTCGGCACCAACATTAACATAAAACAATCTACTTGATATGGAGTGCATTAGCGTAAAGTGGGCTAAATTTAATTTATTTTGTCTATAAATATTTTTTTCGGATCCAGGTATTCCCGGAGAGCGTTTAAATCTTAGAGCAATATTCGAAAAAGTCGTAAAATTATTAAAAAGTTCCAACCCCTATTGGGCGCAGAATCATAGAGACTCAAACCATCTCAAGTTCGAATCCAATTATTTTTGGTGAGAGCCAAAACAACTTCACTTGTTTGAGGTTTTAGCATGTGTTGTTCTGACAATTAGGCGGTGGACTGATTTGAACCAGATATAGCGCGCATTTTATTGACACAAGCTGACGCGCACTTTACATGATGGTTAATGTGTCCTGTCTGCAAGAAAGAAACTCGCCACTACACCAAAGACACCCACGATAGCCCAGTCTCGAAGATGCGTAGGGTTTGGTGCGAAGATTGCCGTGTAGTTCAGATTCAGTTTAAGCAGAGCAGCGGAAAAGGGTGTAATTTTGAAAAAAGTTAGCGGTTATGCCAAAATTCAATTTTTTGAGCGAAACAGGATGTTTTTAGAGTATGTGTTCCAGAAGAATTCTTAGCCCGATTGCTATTAGTATTAGTCCTCCTACGATTTTGATTTTGTTTCCAAAGACTCGTCCCAAGCCGCATCCAAAATAGAAGCCGAAAAATGACAGCAGAAAAGTAATGAGTCCAATCACTAGAATTGGCTCTATAATTGATGTCTGGAGAAAGGCGAAGCTTAAGCCGACCATCAAAGCATCAATGCTGGTTGCGATTGCTAAAGTTACCAGGGTATGTAGTTTGAGAGGTTCTTCTTTGTTTTCTTTTTCTTTTTTTGTTGAATCGTAAATCATCTTTGAGCCAATAAAAGCAAGTAAACCGAATGCAATCCAATGGTCAATACCCATAATTATTTCTTTAAAACTCAAACCTACAAGCCACCCAATTGCTGGCATCAGCATTTGGAACCCACCGAAAAATGAGGCTAATAAGATAGCTGACTTTCGCCTGTTTTTATTTATTGTTATTCCCTTTGCGATTGAGACAGCTAAAGCGTCCATTGCTAAACCTACAGCAATTAAGAGTATGGTTAGCGCATCCAATTTTTTCACCGCATGGAAAGATGGTTCAAGAAACTGTAGCCCAAATATAGGCATTACATTTATTTTCAAGAAAAACTACACGCAAACATTATTTTATGTCTTACAGAAATGCAAACAACCTCTGCTTTTAGGGCGGGACGCATATTAGCCCCGCTACGTAACTAACCAAAATACTGTTGGTTCAATTTCTAAAAGCCTCCAAGTATCGCACCCACAAACATGTGTGCTTGATTTCGATTCTATGCAAAGTTATCTTTTGAGTGTGGATTCCTCTGTGTATAGTGCTGTGTTGTCTGTTGCGCTTGAATGCTCAGGCAAGTCCGCTTCGTACTTTGCGTCGCGGTAGTGCAGAAGGTGTTTGGTTACTTCAATGGTCAGCAACACGATTGCGGAGAGTCCTGCTATTAGGATTACTTCGTCGAATCCTACTGGGGCGAGATTGAAGCTTTCGCGAAGGAACGGCACGTTGATGATCAGCAGTATAAGTGCGATTTCCCAAAGGATCGTACCCACGAGCAATTTGTGGGGTCTGGCTTTGATGATGTTGTATTTTAGTGAACGGCAGCTTAATGCCAAGACGAGTTCAAAGAAGACCAACACTAAGAATAGCCTTGTCTGGGCGATTTCGAGGCCTAGTGGTAGCGAGCTGATGAAGACCCATAGCAGTAGTGGCGCTTCAATGAGGACGGCTCGTATGAGGAACACTTTGACGTCTTTTGTGAATATGGTTTCTTTGGGGTTCCGGGGCGGCCGTTTCATCACATCAGGTTCAGGAGGACTCAAACCTAAAGCTATGGCTGGCAAGCCGTCTGTAGCGAGGTTGATGTAGAGGATGTGCACTGGTAGTAGCGGAAGCGGGTAACCAGCTAGCACTGCAATGGAGAGGACGACGATTTCCACTAAATTGGCCTGCAAGAGGTAGGTGAGGTATTTTTTGATGTTATCATACGTCTCGCGTCCTAGTTCAACGGCTTTGACTATGGTTGCAAAGTTGTCGTCAGCCAGAACCAGATCCGCAGATTCTTTGGTGACTTCGGTGCCTGTTATGCCCATGGCGACGCCTATGTCGCTTTTCTTAAGTGCTGGGGCGTCGTTGACGCCGTCGCCTGTCATTGCTACAACTTCGCCTTTCTTTTTCCAAGCCTCCACGATTTTCAGCTTATGAAGCGGGGAAACGCGAGCGTATACGGTTACTTTTCTGACTTTGGCTTCGAACTCTTCTTGCGATATCCGTTCTAGGTCTTCGCCGGTGAGGACTTGGTCGCCTTCAAGATATATACCTAATTCTTTGGCAACAGCTAACGCAGTAAGCTTGTGGTCTCCAGTAATCATTACGACCTTGATTCCAATTTGTCGGCAAAGCTTCACTGCCTGCATGGCTTCTTTACGCGGCGGATCCATCATGCCGATTAAGCCAAGGAAAACCAGTTCACTTTCAGCGGTTTCTTCTTTGCAGTTAATTAAATCGCCTGACATTTCTTTGTATGCTATTCCCAAAATGCGTAGTCCGCCGCTTGCCATTTCCTCGTTTACAGCAAGCACTGCTTTGAGACTTTGTTCAGTGAGTTGCTCTGTTTTGGTTTCTGTACAAATATGGGAGCAGTATCGCAGGATAATCTCGGGGGCTCCTTTCATGAAGATGAGTTTTTTGCTGTCAGCTTGCTGTTGTGGGCTATGGATTGTTGTCATGCGTTTTCGGTCTGAGGAGAAAGGGAACTCGTTTATACGTGGGTAAGAGCGGCGTAATTCCTCTTTTTGGACGCCTGCTTTTAGCGCGGCTACTACAAGGGCACCTTCGGTTGGGTCACCCTTAACTACCCATCTGTCGTCTTCCTGAACCACGTCGGCGTCATTGCATAAAACAGCTCCTTCTATAAGCCTTGAGAAGCACTCGGTCTTGGTTGTCGCCTTGTTTTTCTCGTCGAACGCGCCCTGAGGCGAGTAGCCGACGCCGCTGACATCGATTGTTGTGCCTGCCGTGTAGACTTTGCGTACAGTCATTTCGCCTTTGGTTAAGGTGCCTGTTTTGTCAGTGCAGATCACTGTTGTTGAGCCAAGTGTTTCAACCGCAGGCATCTTCCTTACGAGGGCGTTTCGTTTCGCCATCTTATACATGCCAATAGCTAAGCTTCCAGTTACAATTGCGGGTAACGCTTCTGGGACAGCCGCAACTGCCAATGCGATGCCGAAGAGGAACATATCCAGCAGCGGCAGGCCCCGCGCAACACCTAAAACGATTACGGTTATGCTGACAGCCAATGCTGCTAAGCCAAGCCATTTTCCAACCTCTTTGGTTCTCTTTTCAAGAGGAGTTTCCTTCTTTTCGACAGCACTAACTTGCTTGGCGATCTTTCCGAACTCTGTGTTCATAGCGGTCATGACGACGAGGGCTTTGGCTTTTCCGGAGGTAACCGCAGTTCCCGAGAAAACCATGTCTTTTTTATCCAAGATTGCAGCGTCTTTAGCTACTTTTTCCGTGCTCTTCTCAACAGGAACAGATTCACCTGTCAGAGGAGCTTCGTTAACGTACAAGTTGTAAGTCTCTATTAGTCGCGCGTCTGCAGCGATCTTGTCTCCTTCTTTGAGTACCATGATGTCGCCGGGCACAATGTCTTTGGCGGCGACCTGCACTTCTTTGCCGTCCCGCAGAACTGACGCGGTTGGCACTAGCATCTTTGTTAAGGCTTCTAATGCTTTTTCTGCGCGATATTCTTGGACAAAGCCCAATGATGCGGAGATGACGACGATGATTAGGATGATGCTGGCGTCGAATTGGTGCCCTGTGGCAAATGACACTATTGCTGCGGCGATTAGAATTAGGATAAGTATACTTTTGAATTGGCCAAGGAAAATCTTGAGGGGCGAGTTTTTTTTGCCTGCGGCTAATTGGTTGGGACCGTATTTTTTTAGTCTCTCGGCTGCTTCAGTTGAGCTTAACCCTGTTTTTTCGCTTTTAAGTTTGCTTAACGCTTCCTGTGCTTCAATTGCATACCAAGATTCTTCAGAACTCACAAGCTTCCCCTCGAATCACCAAAAAATTCTGCAGTCTTAAATAATAAACGTAACCCCTGCAGTTCACATAAAGCAACGCTAAAGCCAGTGCATGACCTAATAATAAGGATAAATGAGGATAAGAAACAAAGTACTGAAGTAAATGAATTATTACGTTTTGGGGGGAATAGTTCCAACCATAGTTGCCTTAATCGTAAAGTTTTTAACCGTTCAAATTAAAGAGTCAACATCGCAGTTTTCAACTCCCTTGTACTTGCCACAGGGGTAAAAAACCCCAGCGTACCAGGAGTCATCTTGTTTTTATGATGGGGGACGCACGCGCTCGGAGACAAGTGTTAAATAAAGGAAAAAGACATAAAGGCAAGCCATGGGCGCCAAAACTTCAAAGCCAAATTATGCTAGCTTAATTACCAAAATTCTGATAGTTCTGGTCATACTCAACATTGCTGGGGACGTTTTAGCCGCAGCGTTTTTTCTGTGGGACCCTTCCTTAGGAGAGTTGTCAGTATACGGCGGTTTGATTGCAAGTTTTGCGGGAAAAAATGGCGCCGTTATGATAACAAGCGCCATTCTTTTAGGCTACGCGGTGGTTTACGCTGTTTGTGTCTTTGGGTTGTTAAGTAAATTAAAGTGGGCACCGCCTCTGGTTATTGCTGTTTCGGTAGTGAATCGTGCGCTTGCTCTGGGGGTTATTTTTGAACCAAACGTTGCTTGGCTAATCTGGTCAGCATTGAAACTTGTCATAATAGCTTTAGCTTTCTATCTTTGGCGAAAAACATAATTAAAAGATAAGAAAATGAAGATCAAAAGTCGGTGTCAAGTCTGGGAAACAAAGCAAATGACCACAAAGACAATATTTCAAAAGTAGAATCTATTAAAAACCGTTTCTCCAAAACAGCAAAAGAAGAGTTATCTGATGAAATCGCATCTGACGATAAAGCAGCATCCATTTTTCTAATAGCTGTTAACGCCTTATTCAGCCTTTACTTGATTATACATCAAACGAACAGCACAGGCTTTTTTGTGCCAAAGTTTGAAACGCTCGATATGATAATGCTTTATGGAATACCAATTTATTGGATAACTACCTCAGTCTTAATATTAATAGATCAAAAAAATCCATCCCGCGACCTGGATTCTTTCGGAGGACTCTTTTTTGCGACTTTCGCTATTGGTTGGCTTATTGTGGTCTTCCCTTTCGACTTCGCTAATTTTGCAGAAGTATTGCCGGATGTCCTCAGATTTCTAGTTCAGTGGATTTCCAACGAAATCGCTCTAATGCTACTAATTCTACTCTTTAGCATTCACCTAATTTTCGCAGTATACTCACTATTATTACGGTTGTATGTTCGTAAAGCAAGGGAACAAAGTTAAAAATATAGTAAAAAAAAGGCAATAACTAAAAAGAATTCGTATATTCAATTTTCATTTCTTTTTAGATTATTGGCAAACTCTTCTGCATGTTTGAGGTCTTCCTCATTAGGTCTACCCTTGTTCATTCCTCCAAAATATTTGAGGAATACATTAGTGTTGAAACCTTTACACTGGAATTCACCAATTATCCTGTAACCTTTAGCTTCCAGTTTTTCCCTAAGAGTTGAATGATCCTTGACTAGTTTTTTCTCTCCTGTTACTCCAGCAGTTGAAAAAATAAAAGCCTCTTTGTTATCCACTTCGATTAGCTTGTCAGCAAAATCAAGTAGAGGTTCATAATGTCTTCCGCTATCTATTCCTGCACCAAAACCTACTAGATTGTAATCTTGAAGCTCTTTGGGGTCCGTTTGCTGGGGCATATTTATGTGTGCATCAAGCACGTTTGCCATAACTTCCGCTACTTTCCGGGTGTTGTTATGATGATAAGAGTGTACAACTATCAAAGTCTTCATTAAAGTTCACCTGTTATTCTATTGTGGCATTGAGGTTTTTTAAATTTGCGAAAAAATTTCTGATTTACTTTTGAGGCAAAATGCTATTATCCTTAAGAGTAATTATTCCTGAATATCAAATGAAAGCGATTATCCACACAAAATACGGTTCTTCTGATGTTCTTCAACTCAAAGAGGTAGAGAGACCTCTTCCCGAGGACAATGAAGTACTGATTAAGGTCCAGGCGGTATCCGTTAATAGATCTGACTGGGAGGGATTGACAGGTACGCCGTTATATGCGCGGTTCGGGGGTATTCTAAGACCGCGGCGCAAAATACTTGGATCGGACATAGCTGGGCGCGTTGAAATGATTGGCAGAAATGTAAGTCGATTTCAACTAGGGGATGAGGTCTTCGGAGACACTTCGTTTCGTATGGGTGGTTTTGCTGAGTATGTCTGCGCTCTTGAAGAAACCTTGACGCTGAAACCAACCAGTATGACATTCGAGGAGGCAGCGACAATTCCACAAGGTGCTGTGATCGCTTTGCAGGGGATTCAAGATAAAGGACAAGTCCAGCCTGGGCAAAAGGTTTTGATTAATGGAGCCGGCGGCGGTGCCGGTATGTTTGCAGTGCAGCTTGCCAAGCTATACGGGGCTGAGGTGACTGGAGTGGATAACGCCGGCAAGCTGGATTTTATGCGTTCGCTTGGTGCTGACCATGTCATTGATTACGCTAAGGAAGACTTTACCAAAAATGGACAGCAGTATGATCTGATACTTGATGTTATTGCGAATCGTTCGGTTTTCGCCTATAAGCGGGCGCTAAGGCCTAATGGAAGCTATTTTGCTGTCGGAGGTTCTGCAGCTACACTTTTCCAGATTTTGCTCATGGGACAATGGATTAGAAGAACATCAGGCAAGAAAATACGAATCCTGGCGGTTCAACCAAATCTAAAAGATTTGGTTCATATAACGGAGCTTTGTGAAGCCGGCAAAATCGTACCATTTATTGATAAACGGTATTCGTTAATTGAGGTTCCTGAAGCGCTTCAGTATCTTGGTGAAGGACGTGTCAAAGGAAAAGTTGTCATAAGTGTTAAGCTTAACCTTGATCCTTAGCTTTGTTGCCTTAGTCGTTATCGAAGTCCTTTCAACTTTTGGCAATCCAAGCAATGCCTATGTCTACCTTGTGATCGACAAAGTAATGAATATTCCAAGGATTTCTGGTTTTGAACCCGTTCAGGTAAGAGGACGGGCAGCTTCAAAACTTGGGCCAAAAACTACGAGAATGGCCTTTGACAGTAAATTTTAGTGTAGGGACTCATACCGTGTAGGGGTTAAGCCCGGTACAACCTGTCCCTGTTTTTTGGATATTGTTGTAACGACGGTTTAAACGACGGTGTCAAGCTAGCCCTCGGCACCATCATTTTTCCAAAATTCATTAGAATACAAACAATTGTTTATAATGTTACACATATTATTGAAAATGCATGTTTGAGTACCTCGTTGTAATTGCTGCAGTTGCATCTTTTGTCGCCGCTTTTGTTTACATACGCTCGATGTTCGTAGGAGGTACCAAACCAAACCGCGTATCTTGGTTAATGTGGGCTATTGCTCCATTGATTGCAACGGCGGCAGCTATATCAAACGGTGTAGGTTGGGCAGTTTTGCCTGTTTTTATGGCGGGATTTTCCCCTATCTTGATTTTTACTGCATCTTTCTTTGCAAAAAAAGCTTACTGGCGACTATCATCTTTCGACTATGTGTGCGGAGCACTTTCGGCAATTGCGCTATTCATGTGGTGGTTGACTAAAAACCCAAACATCGCCATAGTTTTTGCAATCTCTAGCGATGCCTTAGCATCAATACCAACACTTACAAAAGCATGGACAAACCCAGAAACTGAATCTGTTTGGCCTTTCATAATTGGCGTGTTCGGAGCAGCTTCAAGTTTGGCAGTTGCAACTCTGTGGACTTTTTCGGAATATGCCTTCCCTATCTATCTAATAATTGTAAATATCATGGTTCTTTTTGCGCTCTACAACAAATATTTAATTCCACATTCAAAAAAATAAGTGAAGCAAGTTTACTAAAAGTTTTATAAGCCCAAAATCGGTTGAATCACTGGGAATTAACAAATGGATCTTGATGTTTGTATTAAAGGTAGAAGAAGCGTAAGAGCTTACACATCTGAGCCTGTTTTGAAAGAGCTAATTGAAGCAGTTTTGGAGGCAGGAACTTGGGCTCCAACAGGTATGCATCGAGAGCCATGGAAATTCACAGTTATCGAAAACAAACAATTAATCAAATATATCTCTGAAGAAACAAAGTTATTAGTTCAACAAATGATGCCTCCATTAGCCAAACAATTCTCAACTGAGGCCGATATAGTCTGCTATAATGCACCAGTACTCATCTTTGTATGTACTGAAAAAGATGAACAATGGGATAACGTGAATCTACTCGACTGTGTTCTTGCTACTCAGAACATGTTTTTAAAAGCATACGAGCTTGGTCTTGGAACATGTTATATGGGATTTATCAATTTCCTTAATCACAAGCCTGAGGTGCTCAAAAAGGTAGGAGTTCCAGAGAACTATAAAATGATGGTTCCTTTTATTTTAGGGCACCCCAAAACACCACAGGGCAAAGGAAAAAGAAACAAATTCACTATTCAAAACTGGTTTAAATGACCTGTCAATGCCTTGTCAATAATCTATTTTTGTGATCCGCCCATTTTTTATTTTTGATTTATTACCCAACAAAATTGGACGAAACAATAAACCTGAAAATGAATCAAACTAAATTCCACCAAAACATATTTTTATTCTAATTATTGACGCTTTCTCGAAAACCGTTCACCCTTGGGCATCACAATGCCTTGGTTAGGCGCTCCGTAAGTTACGGCATTTCCTTCTAGAAACAATTTTCCCACGTAAGCGCAGGTTATAGCGTCAAGTTCATGATGACTAATTTCGCGTTTTAATCCATTGAAACCCAATTTTTCTAAACCAGACTTCAACTTCTCGAGCCCATGTTGTTTTCTTGGAATACCAAGGATGTCCTGTGCGCCTCCAGGGTAGGCTTCAATTACTGTGAATTCTCTGGCTTCAAGAACGCTTTTGAGGAACATACCTCTGATGGTTAGTTTTCTCATCGGACCCAAAGTGATAGGAAAGAGTTTTATGCCTTTTTTGAGGAGTTCTCTATCGCTTTCTCTTAGGTGAATATTTGTTCGTTCTTCGATGGTTTTTCTTCCAGGCGGCAGACAGAGCGGTGCATCGACGGCAATTATTTTCGGGTGGATGCCAACGATTTTATCTATTATTTTTTTGTCAGTATAAATTAAACTGGTTTCAACACACATATCACTAAGTGAACAGAAACCTGTCGGTCTAGTTTCAACCCCAGCTAAATCTAAGCCAACAATCGACATCTGTGTTCAACTCAAATTTTGTTATTCTTTGTTAATAATTGTTCGTGTTCGCTCACCGCAATTAACCATTCGAGACCCACTAGTTTCAATAAAAAATAGTAAATTCACCATGTTTTTCTAATAAAAAAACTCTATTTTAGGCATTTAACAGGCAAGCGATAGAAAGTGTTTTAAACACATACATACGATACGTTCCATCAGAGGATTAATCATGGCAAAATGCCCAACATGTGGAAAAGACGCAAAGACCCCAAAAAAAACCTGGAAGATGGCTGGCAAACCAGACAAGAAAGGCAAACGGACACAACTTACCATAGCTCTCTATGATTGCTGCGGTAAGACTTTCCGCGAAGTATTAGATAAGAAAAAGATTTAAAAAGAAAAACTTCCATTTCTTTTTTCTATTTTTTCTTTAAATAAAAAAATTGTTCTGTGACTTCAAGGTTGCTTTGGAGATTAGAATTTCTTAAGAGACGTATTTTTCGTCTCCAAGATTCAACCTTTAGAGGTTAACTGATCCATTGAGTACATTATCCTTTGATTAATGTGTAGATTGAATTTTGATTAGCCAATACTAATTTAATCCTCTCTGGAAATAATCCGTTAACGACAAAACAGTCAATTGGCGTTTTCAAGAGCAGTTTAGGCAATGCTTTGTCTACACTTGTTCGCTTATCCATAGCTAAAAGCTCGTTTACAGATAGCGTCTTTATCAATTTGGCTCCAGAAAACGTTTTGGGGTCGCTATTGAAGATTCCATCGACATCTGTAACCAATAGAACTTTGGTTACTTGCAACTTGCCTGCAACGTATACGGCAATAGAGTCAGATGTTACATCCCAAGAATTCTCCAAAGGGTCTTCTCGAAGAAACAGATTTGAAGGCAAGAAAATGGGTACCTTGTTCAATTCTAAAATGTGTTCTATTTCTTCAATCTCATTTGTCGTAATCGAACCAGGCATTAAATTCGACAATAACATTCCATATTGGTCCATGCCTAAAATTGCCATCATATGAGATGTATAGGTTGATAAATGGAATCTCCCATCTAAAGATCGAACAACATCGGCAAATTCGGCTCCGCCAGGAACCACAATCAACTTTTGTTCTTTTGAAAATTCGCTTATTTTTACGCATAAATTTCTCAGCTTTTCAGGGTGTAAAGATAAACTGCCGCCAATTTTTACGACTGTAGCGTTCATTTAGCGTTTTTCTCCTTCAAGTTTACTTGCAGCCATTAAAGCAACTCCAAATGCAGGTGTAGCTAAAACAGCCTGATCAGACAGTAACGTTCCTAAATCAATTATTTCATCTACACATAACTTTTCAGCGGCTTTTCGTGCGATAAAGTTTTTTCCAAGTCCAGTAATTACGACTGGAACTTTACATGATGTTAATGACTTTGTGAAGGAGTATACTTTGGTTAAACCCTCAGCAACTTGTTGGATTTGTTTTTCGGAAATGTATTCCGCCATTTTGATGATTTCTTGTTTGGTTAACATTTCGGTATCTGCACATACGACTCGGGCAATTCGCGCTAAAGCTTCGGGTATGGTTTTTGCCCGTCCGTCAGCAGTTTCACTAGAATAATCATCCTTGTGAATATTGCCTAATACCAAGTGGGCATCGCCTGATAATGCGAAAAGCTCAGACGCAACAGCTGCAACGACATTTCTAATTGGAATTGAATGAACAATTGTGGCAACATTTGTTCTTAGGCTTCCAGTGTAAACAAGTTCGCCACATATGAGTTTGTCTAAATCAGTCTTACCAAGTGCAACAACCGCGCTGTTTATAATTGGAATTATGCTTGTGCTTGTGCTTCCAACATCGACAATAACGCAGTTTTTTAGTTTTTTAGCTACTAACCAACCCGTTGCTGCCCAATTTGCTGCGGCAATCTCGAGCGGTTCCTGTTTAGCATCATCCAATGTTACCAATTCAGCTGATGTATTTAGAACAAAAATTGGAACATCAGGAAAAGCCGTTGAAACGGAGTTCAAGATGTCGTTGACGCCTTCCCTTTTTGTTTGGTATGCATCTGAAAGTTCAGCGGTCATGGTTAAGCCAACACCATCAAGACTGCTTGCACCTAACTGTTGTTTAAGATTAAGAATAACTTCTGTGAGTTTTTCGGGTTTTTTCCAGATTGGAAAATATTCAACCGCGACTTTTGCATTAATCAGTTTGCCTTTCTTTACGCATAAGAGTGCGGCTTTAGTGTTTGCGCCTCCGATATCGTAGCCTAGCACGTGAACCAAATGTCTTCCTCAAGTGATATGTTATGTAGACTCTTTTTAGTTTCTTCTAAATTCATCTTGGCATCATTCAAGGTTGCGCCTTCACCGATGATGAGGGCAATGGATTTTTCGTTTTCGTTTATAGGAAAAGGTGGTGAAACCACAGCATTCATTTGTGCTGATTTCTGGAACGCCGTAATTGTTGGTTTGGATATTTCTACTTTTGAGAAGCTGGCAAATCCTTTATTTTCTAGTTTAGTTGGAAGCGTATCTTTCAGAACAGCATTAACTAAGGCTTCGGCAACATTAAATCGTGCGACCTTGCGTAAGCCAATATACGACGTTGTCAACCTTGGATTAACGTCGACAACGAATGGTTTGTGTTCAGTGAAAACGAAATCTACTCCGACGTATCCTTTCAAATTAGAGAAGGCTTCGATTATTTTTTCTGCAATTGTGAATGCTTCTTGTTTTAGCCAATGTTCAAAGGGGACGTCGCCGCCTTCGTAATTTGAAGTTGCTTCTGGAATAGAAAGGTAAACATTTTGTTTGTTTAAGCTAAGTGCTTTTGCTTTCTTACCTGTGGATAGAAGACTGACGCTTGCAGCTTCGCCTCTGATGAATTCTTGGGCAATAAAACGTTTACTCGTTGATACAGCATTTATTTTTTTAATGGCTTCGGCAAGTTGGATTTCGTCTTTAACTAAGCTTAATCCGCTGCAGCCTACTCCATCGGCTGGTTTCACAATTAATGGATAACCTAAAAAATTTTTGATTGTTTCTTTAATTTTGACTAATCCATCATCCATGCTTAGTATCACAGTTTTCGGTGAAACTCCAAGCTTTTGTAGCATTTCATATAACTCGGTCTTGTCAGCGGCTTTCTCGATTGCGTGGGATTCACAGTTTAATGATCTTTTTCCCGTTTTCTCTGCAAGTGCTACAAAAGATTGTAGTGTTTGTCCAGTTTCAGGTGCTATAATATAAATTGCATCGTTAATTTTGGAAATGCTAACAAGAAATTTTTCTGGTTCATTGGGATAGAAAATAGGCACAATGTAGTCGGCATTTATGGGTGGGTTAAGTTTTGATAGTCGTGAATCAATTAAAACTGTAACCTCATGACCTGCAGTCTTAAAATCTTCGGCAAGACAGCGGAGCATGCTAAATCCTTCTGATAATACGCTGGGAGAGATATCTTGACCTGCATAACCGCCTCCTGAAACATGCTCGTAGACTAAAACCTTCAAAATTTAACTCCTTTCCGAAATCAATTGTATGATCATATTAATCTTAGACCTTCTCTATCTCAACTAAATCTCGCAGAAATTCTTTGATATGTTTGCTTTTCACATGTGGCATAACAACTAACCTTATGCAGTCATAACGTGGAACATAAGAAACAAACCAGCCTTTTGCTTGCAGACTCTCCGACAAGCCCTTAGTATTTCTACTTCGAAAGGCAAGAATGTTCAAAGTGGGTTCTACAAGAAGCTTTAAACCAGCTTTTTCGACGCCTTCAGCGAGCAACTTTGTGTTCTTCATGCAGTTGCCTACGATTTTTTGGAAGCCTTCCATGCCCAACGCTTTAAAAACTGCCCAAGCCGAAGCTACTGCTGCTCCAGTTCTTGTCCCTACAAATGTGTATTGGACTTTATCAGTTATGTAAGGTGTTTCAGTTTTGATATAATCCAGGGTTTTTGTGTCTTTGAATAGGATACCTCCTGCTGGAATTGCCGCCATTCCCATCTTGTGGGGATCAACCGTAATTGACTTAACGCCTCTTAAATTGAAGTCAAAGGTTGGTTTTGGATTGGGTAAAAAAGGAATTATTAATCCACCGAATGCTGCATCAACGTGCAAGTAAATTCTGTGATGTAGTGCAATTTCTGAGAGTTTATCGATGGGGTCGATTGCGCCTAATTCCGCTGTTCCTGCTGTGCCTACAATTGCGATTGTGTTTTTGCTTATGCATTTTTCAACTTTTGATGTGTCAACTCTAAAAGAACTATCTAAATCTGCATAAACAGGTTTCAAATTCAGAAGATTGCAGATTTTGGTAAATGAAAAATGTACTGACTTTGGCAACACCACTTCTGCCTGATTTATGTTTGCCATATTTCTTGCCGCCAACAACGCCATAAAATTTGCTTCTGTGCCGCCTGAAACCATAAACCCGACTGCATTCTCTTTTTGGAGTAATTTTGCAAGAGTGTGAATGACTTCTTTTTCTATTTGCGAGCTTCCAACAAAAAGCCCTGAATCGCCCAGATTTGATTCAAAAAACATTTGGTAAGCTTTTTTTGCTATCGGATGAGGCATTGTGCACATTGAACATAGAATATGTCCATCAACGTAGTGCTGATCTAAATTATGTTTCTTTTTAAGTTCAGCTAAAACAGTTTTTTCGCTTAACCCTTTGGGTTGCAAGGCTAAGCCCTCTTTAGGCTGGTTTGTGTTTTTGCCTGTTTAACTTCATCAACAAGGTCACTTACCAGTTTTCTGGTAATTTGACCTGTTACTCGATTGCTGTTTGTACATGCTGCACCTCGTAATCCAGCTATATCTGCACCTAAACCGTAAACCGCCTGCAAATCCTGTTTTCGCAGCGAACCCGCCAAAGCCGTTACTAAACCAAAACTATGTGCCAAATCAACAAATCTTTTAAGTTGATCAATCGTCAGGTAATCAAATAGGTTTTTTCCATCTTTAATCGAGGTATCTAACATTGCAACCTCGACTTGAGCTTTGTTTGCTATTTCAGGAATAAGCAAGGGATCTATTGTGCCGATTTTTTTTGCATCTGCATAACCGGCTAATGCAACTTTGATTTTAGGATTGCATTCTTTGGCGGCTCTATTTACGTTTTGAAGTAGAAAAACGGCGTCTTTTAAGGTTTTGATTCCGAAAAGACCTACTTTAATATAATCTACACCCAATGATGCAGCTCCAACTGCTGCCAGTGAAACTGAACCAGGCAGATTTCCAAATTCACCTAATGTACAGCTGACCTCGAGATTTTTTGGGGTAATGTCTTTTATTTTCTTGATAACCCATGGATAATTTGCGCCAAGTGCACCCTCTTCAGGGTTCTTCACATCTATTATGTCAGCGCCTCCAGCTATTGCTTCTAAAGCTTCTTTTTCATTCTTGGGGCTTATGAGCAGCTTCAAGTGGTATCACATTGATGCGACTTATTGGTGCCTTTAAAGTTTTCCTGTAATAGCAAGAAAAATTCTTGAATAGCAAGTTTCTCCCTGATAGAAAAAAAGCATTACATTGCCAAGAAAATGACTTACCTTGTGTTGGGGTTTGCTGGTCTTTGTTTCTGTTTTTTGTCTGGTTGTTGTTGTGGTTGTGGGAACATTTTTTTCAATGATGTTTTAGTTGCAACTGTTTAAGCCGTAGGTATGGAGTAAAGTTGGTTGAGAAAAAATATGTAAAAAAATTATGCGCTACTTTGGGCTTTAAACTGTTTGAGCCAAAATTTTTTTAGTGTTTTTTTTTGAGAATACAATTATTCAAGGAGAGTCATGTTTTTGTATACGGTAAAGTTCAATTCACAGGATGATGCAATTTGAAAGTTGTACCAGTAATTGATGTTTTAAACAAGACAGTTGTTCATGCTGTTAGGGGTTTACGAAAAGAGTATCAGCCTCTTCAGAGCGTCCTTACCCAATCGGTTGAACCCTCGGAAGTTGCTTTGACTTTCAAGAATATTGGTTTTAGCGAGTTGTATGTCGCTGATTTGGATGCAATAATCGATTGTTCAACTGATTTTAATATTTTAAAGAAAATATGCGATGTAGCTGACTTAAAATTGATGGTTGATGCAGGTGTGACTAGCATTGAAAGAGCACAAAAACTGTTGGACAGTGGGGTTTCGAAACTTATTATTGGAACAGAAACTCTTCAAAGGAAGAGTTTTGTGTCAGATGCAGTTAGACTTTTTGGGTCAGATTGTGTTGTTGTTAGTTTGGATTTGAAGGGAAATAAGATTCTTGTTAAGTTAGGATTTGATGGGTGCAATGATGCGTTTTGTCTTCTGAGGCAGTTTAAGGAAATGGGAGTTTTGCAAATGATTGTTTTGGATCTTTTGCGGGTTGGTAGTGGTGGAGGTGTGAATGTTGATTTTCTAAAAAAGGTAATTGGGGAAGTTGGTGTTGACGTTTATGTTGGAGGCGGCATTCGAGACATCAACGATTTAGTTGAATTAAGAAACATTGGTGTATCAGGTGCTTTGGTGGCTACTGCGTTGCATACAGGTAAAATCTCTATTGAACAGCTAAAGCAAGAACGGTTGCTTTAATCGTGTTTTGCCAGACAAACAATACCGCCCAACTGAGTAAGTCGTGCACCCGCGTTTGATTCACTATTTATTACTCTTGTTTTAACTCCGTTTTTTGCGGCAATCATCATCAGACGGTTTATTCTGTTCTTTTGTCGGCTACTTGCAAGATAATCGTCTGTTAGCATTAAGTATTCAGGTTGGGGTTTTCCAGGGGCTTGTGGGTTTAGAATGAGGGTTTCTGCTTCTTGCAGAGAAAAAAGCACCAGATTATCGGTTTTGCTAAGGCGTTTTTCGAGAATTTCAAGCAGATTCTCGGTTTCTTCTGTTGCATTTTCCTGTATTAGTTGTTTGAAAGCTGATGTTTTAGCTAGGGCGGCTACTTGTGGAGGTGAGCTTGCAGATCCGATTATTTGTGAGAAAGAGGCTTTATTTGATCCCTGTGCGAGCCATGCGTGGTGAGCTTTTATGTGATGAAGGAATTCTTGTGCATAGTTGGTTCTTGGCGGTGAAGCTACTACCATGCTTCTTACGCCTTCTTTTAAAACTGGTCTTAATGCGTTTATGATAGTTTCATGGAAGTTATAGATTGATTTTTGGTCTTTTCGTTCACCAATTATAGGTATGGTTTGTTGGGGTTTGGCGACTTGGCTGAAAATCTGCCATAATGATGCGTGGTCAGCTTCTATTCCTATTAGCATCGCTACAGGGTAGCCGCGTTTGTAGTTTTTTTGCTTCATCGACTACTCATCTGTGTTTAAGAGTATTTTAGGTGTCGCTTATTTCTATTCAATAAACTATTGTAATCGGCATGTTTATCAAACCCAAAAACTCATTTTCTAATTGAGAAGACATGATAAAAATAGATAATCGACAAGATCTTGATTTGGAACTTAAGAAAAATGAACATGTTCTAGCTTTGTTTTATTCTACTTGGTGTCCTTACTGCGTACGATCTGTTCCAAGCTTTGTCAAGAAAGCAGTCAGCTTAGGTTTCAAAAGCATTATCCATGTTATCTTGGACGATTATGATAACCAGTTATGGGACGATTTTGATGTTCCGGCGGTTCCCACGGTTATCTATTTTGAAAATGGCAAAGTTAGTAAACGTCTCAACGGTAAACTTGGTAGAGGCTTAAGTGAAGAAGATTTCAATGTTTGGATAGAAGATTTCAAGCCAGCCTAATACTGTAGATTACCATAGATTAATTGTGGTTATTTTTTATAGTTGATACTGAAAAATTTTGAAAAAAATTGGGTTTTTAAAAAAAAGAATGATGTTTTTATGTTGGTGGTGGCGGTGGTGGTGGAGGCGTTGATTGGAATGCTTGTCTGGCTTGGATAACAATTGTTCCTGCGTAGCGGTCGGTGAATTTTTGGCGTTTATCTCCAGTGGTGACGACTCCGATGAGCCAATCTAAGAAGAGAAATAAACCGTAGATTTTGCTTATGTTGCGTATAAATGATTTGCCGTAGGGTACTTTTCCTCCGTTGACCATTTGCACTTGCAGGCCCATGAGTCTTTTTCCAATTGTTGCGCCCCAAGCAGTGTCAAGTATCATAAAGTAGAGAAACTGAAGAATTCCGAATAGAAACGGAAGTATTAGCCAGCCTCCAAATGCAAAGAAGAAAGGATTAGCAACGAATGCCGCTAGGATTATGACGAAATATATGATCGCAGCAGGAATGCCGATTATTATGCTGTCGATTATGTATGCGATTAAGCGGTAGAGCCAATGAGTAAAATCAATTTGTTCATTACTGGTTGTCATTTTATTATAAAACTCCTAATAACTCTTTTGAGATTTTATTATTAATATCTTTCTATCACTCAACTTAGCCCTAAAGAAATTATGGTTTGAAACCGACTAAAAGCGTTAATTCAAGCTATTTCCAGTTGCAATCGACATCAATAAAACCAATTTCTCGTAACCATTCAAGTTGTGTGTGGACGTCTAAGAGCTTGTTTGAAGGATCTTCCATTTGGGTTGTCCAACCTATAGCTGATAAGAATTTTAAATGCAAGTTCTCGGTTGCTGAAGAGACATGTTCAAGGTTGCAGAAAACACCTTTTGGGTTTAATAATTTGAATATTTCTGAATAGAGCTGTTTCTTTCTTGGATGCGTTAAATGGTGAATTGCTAAGCTTGAGACGACTACATTAAAACGTCCCAAAACTGATCTGCCGGGAGAGGCAGGTTAAAATCATGCTTAAAAACAGATACTTTGCTATCGCTTGAGAAGCGTTTTTTTGCTTCTTGAATCATTGAATCAGAAAAATCCAGGGCGACTCCTTCAACAGCGGGATTATTCAATCTTATTAAGGCAAGTAATCTTCCGTCGCCAGTTCCCAAGTCCAGAACCCGTTTGGCGTTAATTGGAATTTGTTCCAATAATACTTTTTCACCTTCTGTGCGGTGTGGCAGCTTGTCTGCTCTTGCTAAATAGGCTAGTGTATGTTCGATTGTTTGCCATTCGTTTGTGGGTGTATCTTGGTTTGGCATGGTTTGACCCTTTTAGATTAGGTTGTGAATTGAATATTCTAGTTAAAGTTTGTTACTATTTAACCTAGAATTTCCGTGAAATCGAAAAATAAGCCTTATATCTTATTTGTCTGCTTTATGGAAAGGAATGTGAGGATTCTGATTCATGGAGTTTTGTCCAAAATGCGGTTGTCGTCTTGAACCAAAAAGAACTGTGGGCAACGCGTTTGAATTATGCTGTTCAAAATGTAATTTCACAAAGCAGCCAGTAGATAAGAAAACTGAGGCGCGAACAGGTGCAGTTATAACACCTAAACTTAAACCTAAACCATTTATGACCATTATTTCTGAAGAAGAGTCAAAAATGCAGACTATGCAGACTATTAAAATGAAGTGTGATAAATGTGATAACAACATGGTTTATGTGTGGCAAGTGCAGACTCGCGGCGGCGATGAGGCGTCAACTCAGTTTATGCGGTGCACAAAATGCGGTCACACGTTCAGAGAATACACTTAATTTTGGAAAGTTATTAAAGCATGTTATCGATATAGGAATACTCTCGGAGTAAAACCCGATGCCGAAAAAAGAAAAACCGTTAACTAAGAAAGAACGCGACGAGAAACGTAAAGCAAAGAAAGAAAAGAAGAGCAAAACACAGACTAGTTAAGTTAGTCTGAAGTTGTTTTTACTCTCCCCTTATAGTTTTTATTTTTTCTATTTCAATTATTGATCAATGTTAATTGTTGTTTGAATGGATTATTTTTATTTGACATTAAACATTAGACCTTGCCTATGATGATTAACACGTCAGTCTGAGATGGATTGGTAGTCCTACAAATGATGTCAGTTATACGAATTCTGAGGCACTTACGTTTCTTTTTTAAGCTTAGACTTGATAGGTTAACTTAATTGTTTAGCGCCTATGATGAGAATTGCACGAAAGTATGGAGTTAGCAGATAATTCTGTTTTTCCCATATGACTGAAAAAAATAACGGTTCTGAGGCGCACAACTCAACTTAAATGGACAACGTTAATTACAATCACTGAACGATATAGCTACGATTGTTATGAATAAACCTGCTCCAATTGCTTACTGTTGGTTCATTCGAGATGGAGAAAAACTAATCCAAACAACCAAAGAAGGTTTTGACAAAGCAATCGTTGAAGGTAAGAGTGTAAAATATCGCGGTTACGCAAATAAAAAAGCTGAGAACATTGCAGAGCAATTGGAAAAATCTCGAATGGATTTTCTTGCAAACCCTGATCTTTCTCCAAAATTCCGTGCTGCAATTACTAATCCCAGCAATGTTTGTGAAGTTCAGATCATACAAGTTGATGATCCTCTATTTTGGATTAAAGAATTAAAACGTCCTAAATACCAAAGATAACAGATTTTTAATGTTACTTTTCTAAAATTTAGCAAGATATATCGAATATTGCCAATGGTCAGATACGTTATGTTTGGTAAACTAACCATCTCAGTTTTAGAGCGGTGTTCTACCAACTCTTCTCAACAGCAAGTTAGCTACAGTTGCCACAGCCAAATCTGCCAAAACCCAAACAAGAAAAGAAATATGTAGAAAAATAGCTAAAACTGTAATGAGAATGAGAAGTATTATTGCAATAACGCCTATTGTTCTTTTTTTTCGGCGAATTTTTTCATAATCAACATTAACCTTAGGAGCCATATCCAGTCACGCTTATCTTCATAATCAACTGTATCTAAAATACGTTAAAAAATTATCCACTTTTTTTCCAAAAGCTTGGGATAAATAAGTCAATTCTTCTTTTTCACCGCACAACCTAAATAAACCATTTTAACCCATCCACAGTCACCTTGAAGTTCGAAAACGTTATCTTCCCTGATTCTGTGGGTTTCCATTGCAAAAATTGCGGAATCTGCTGCCGAATGCAGCCACCCGACATAAGTAAAACTGAACAAAAGCGAATAGAAGCCAGAGGCTTCAAAGATTTTTTGAGTGATCCTGATGAAAATGGAATATGTTGGATTCAAAGAAAGGAAGATGGCGCCTGTTTCTTTCTTACTAAAGAAAACAAATGTGCAATCTATTCTGTCAGGCCCCAAGTATGCAGGTTGGAACCATTTACAATAGTGGATTACGATTACAAGAAGAATATTATTGAATTAGAATTGAACTTTCCATTTACTCAATGCTGCATAGGAACATGTAATGAGACAGCCGATCCACCAATACAAGAAATTGGGCGGGCTGCTCAAATTCTTGTACAGAAAATCTTGGCGTTAACAGCAAATGACCTTGGTTTTCCAATAACTGATAAGAGGGTTCTTTCTGAGACTCGATCGAGGTTGCTTCGCAGAACTGTAGAAATGGCAGACCTTCAACTGTAATCGGGTCATTTATTCGTGATTCAAAAAATAATGCATGATCAAATGTTGTTGATGTAAATATAGTTAGCGAATTTGTATTCTTAAAAAATATAAGAACTTTAAAATTAATTTAATTAAAAAAGAAAAAGGATTATTGTTAAACGAGTAAGAATGTTAAGCTTATGAGCTTAATATCGGCGTGGTGGTCTTCGTTTTGCGTAGCATTCTCGGCAGTATACTGGCCTGCTTCCGTCTGGTTTGAAAGGAACATCACATTCTTTTCCACAGTCTGCGCAGGTTGCCTTGTGCATCTCTTTTGGATATGAGGACATTTAATTTTTCACTTCCTGTTTTATTGCTTTTGCAAATTACTTTGCAAGGTTGATTAATGCTGACCTTACTATAAAGCTTATCCGTAGACAAAAAACAAATGAGGTTTTTCTTCATTTACAAATTTCAAGAGTGCTTTCTCTAATACTTCTCATTTATAGACAGAAATCGTTTAAAAGGATAAAAAAGATGTATCTAATTAATTAAAGAAAGTTAAACTACAAAAAAAGTCTTTAGCAGTATTATTTGTCAACTAAACGAACCTAATTTTTTCAACACACAGACTAGAAATTGACTTCTATTGCTTAAAAATATCTAATCTTATACTGATGGACTGCAGAAGCGATAGCCTTCAACTTCTAATGGAATATCAACTAAAGAGAACAATAATCAAGGAACTAAGTGATGTTTATACTCTATTTTTAAATGTTCTAAATGGCACAATTCTTCCAAATTTTGTAGTATAGATGTCACAAAATTTAATATGAAGTTGATTCTTTGATGTTTATGCAGGTCTGGGAGCAAGCTTTAGATGTAATGCATTGAGGCATGGAAGCGCATTAATTAAAACAGCGAAAAATTGGTGCGCGATAAAGACTTTGCCTTTATGGGCTGAACATGCATAGCGTTGGTACATCTAAGCAGTGAAGTAGTAGGTTCAAATCGGCGAAAGAATCTGCTGCATTAAGGAATTGCTCAGGTGGGTCGTAACCAATGATAAGGCTCAGACTAGACCTGTAGATTAAGTGGAAAAAAATAGGTATAGAAAAAACGTAAAATTCCACTTTTTTTTAATATTCTATTTCTTAAACCTTGGCTTTGTTGAATGTCTCGACGCAATCGAGGATTTCTTTAGATTTCTTTTTACAAGTTTCGATAGGAACTTTACCAGTGTTATTGTTTATTTAGTAAAGAAAGTTTGACTAAGCCTTTTTTTGAGTTAGTCAAGAAACCTTTACGAAAAAGCTCTTAAGAACCTGATCATCATCGATATTTTGATAGAAATGAAAGCCTTCGATGTTTTAATTCTGGCAATCATGATCGTTTCTATATCATTTGTTTTCTCTCCAACGAGTGCTTACGATAATTCTTCGATAGGAGTCAAGAATGGTGATTGGATTGAGTATACCGTTAACATTACGGGGCCTACTTCAGCTCCTGCCCATAATATTAGTTGGTTTAGAATAGACATTTTAGACATAGAGAGCTCAGCATTTCAAGCAAATGTTACGGTTAGGAACGTTAATGGGACCTTGAGTAGTTCCATATGGAATTTTAATTTCACCGAGGGGCAAGTTGAAGGCTGGGTAATTATTCCCCCAAACCTTGGAGTAGGAGATGTGTTCTATGATTCTTCGAAACCTGCAAATATTACTATTTTAGGTGAAGAACAAAAAATTGTTGCTGGCGCCACTCGAACCATAACGCACTCATCCGATTCTGTAAGACCTATCAAGGAATGGGATAAAGCGACTGGCGTTTACACTTATTCTGTGGAATACCCAAAAAACTTTACAGTAATATCCCTGGCGATTTCTACAAACATGTGGGATCCTCAAACAATGGACCTAAATCAGACGACATCTAATGCATTGGTTGCGATAAGTATTGTTTTAGCAGTATTCATTGTGTCGTCATCGGTTATAGCACGGAGAAATAAAACAAGAAAGCTTATGGAGATTCACCCATCGCAAGGAAAAATCGCAGTCCTTGTTATCCTCGCAACTGTTTTGGGGACAATTGCAGCCATAGTTTTCTTCCCTTTTTCTACAGGTAGGGTTGAGTTTCGCTGAGATCAACCTTATTATGCAAACTTTTTGGACAGGTTTAATTTTGGTGAGTATGTGGGTTAGATTTAAAGGTAAATATTTTATCCATGAGATTATGATGTTAATCGCAATTTGTGCATTGTTAGTTAGTTTTTCTGCTGTACTGTTTATGGGTCCCCTAACCAGTAGTTCTGCTTTTTCTAATTCACCTTCGCGTTTGGTTATGAATATTTTGCACGGTATTTTTTCAATTCCGGCAATAGTCTTTGGAGTGTGGCTAGTATCGCTTTGGCGTCCTGGATTCAGAGTCATTTGCATCTAAGAGTAAAAGAATTGCGCAATTAACATTGATTTTTTGGGTTCCGTCATATGTGGTGGGTGTTTTGGATTTTATTTTGCTTCACACTACTTTTTTTGGATAAAAAAGTGGAAAATATGATCCAACTGATTTGATAGAATGCCGTCAAGCATTAAACAATCAACCTG
Source organism: Candidatus Bathyarchaeota archaeon (assembly GCA_963831895.1). Classification (GTDB taxonomy): domain Archaea; phylum Thermoproteota; class Bathyarchaeia; order Bathyarchaeales; family Bathycorpusculaceae; genus Bathycorpusculum. The sequence continues at coordinate 76,698 of CAWHSD010000014.1, read as the reverse complement.
AAACGCAGTTGCAGAAAATAACCTTGGAAATTGTAGACAAAGCAATAGAAAAAACTTGTTGGAAAAAATTAATCTCAAGATTTTATTTTAATTTTTGAACTCAAAAAAAGACAAAATTATCTAATCACTGGAGCAGTAAAGGCAGGTATTAAGACAATTTTAGCTGTGAAAAAAATCTTTGCTTTACTACCGGAAGAATTTTTGCCATTAAAAAACCTGCCGCATTTGGCAATTGCTAATGCTGCCGTTGGCAAAACATTTTTAGTCATTTCGGTGAGGTTTGAGATTTACGCAAAGAAACTTTGATTAATGACTGTGCATATGTTTGATGTTTGAGCTATTCGGTTTGGAGTTGTACTTTGTCTGCTAGAAGAAGTTTTTTGCTGCTACCAGAAGATGGGTGAGTCTGCTTTAAGTTGCTTTTTTTGTTTAGGCTTTTGGAAGGCTTCAGGATGCGTCTTTACCCGTCTTGGTACGTCTCGGAAAGTCTCGGAACGCCGGTGTGTTTAATGCCGTTGTATGAGAAGGTAAACTTTGTTGCTAAGCTACAGAAGGAAAATCGTTTCCAAGTCCCCAAATATGTGCGTCTGGAAATACAAACTCGAATCTGATCAAACCCTAAAAGTAACCGTCAGCGTCAATTGGAGTATGATTAACCATACAAGTTTTTTCTCTAACAAGAATAAGGAAGGACGGACGAATAGACATTCCTAAAGTTAATATGGATTTGTTGCAGGACAAGAAAATGGATCTTGCAGGATATGTTGTGAATGTTACTCTAGAGCCTTTCTAATAACTTAGTTAAGCAAAAATTATGATGAATTGATTGGCTAAAGAAGCTTTTTTTGATATCACTATGTCAAATGAGTGCCTGTGCAAAAGATGCAGAAAACTTGGGGAACATATGGCTTGTCTTTTGCCGTTTGAGAGTGTGTTGTACAATTGATCTATTTGTTAAGTAAATAGTAATATTTAATACAATAATGTTTATTTACAATTTTCTTGGGGCAAAGACATTTGGGTGTTTACAAGAAAATATTTTTTGGTGCTTTCGTCGTTATTGCGGTGGGATTTGTCGTAGTGAATACTAACGCTTTGAGTCTATTAGGAAAACCGATTAATTTGGGGTTAATAGCTGAACAAGCTGTTATCCAAAAGGTTTCATTTGATAGTTCCAACAATAACACACTTTTGATCATTGTACATTCAATGTATAGTCAAACTATTGTCTTTAATACGGCCGTAATCAAGAATTCACAACATGAAACTGTCGCGACGATTGTTTCATTCCAGAACGAGCTTCCTGCCCAAAAGAACACGATAGTAACAGTTGATCTTAGTGGCATTAATTTGAGTTCTGGAAATTACACTGTTGACCTTTGGACGACAAAAAGTCATTATTTCTCTTCTCCGTCATTTATGATGCGGTAAAACGGTAAAAGGAAATTTTTCTTTTGCTAAAAAATTAAACTTTCATATCGTTCTTAAGCGTTTTTTAAGAAATATGTATGTTAGTTAATCTAATTTTAAAAGAATAGATGATTATGAAAAAGGATCTGCTTATACCAGAAATTTCCTTCGCGAACGGCGAACTTTTAATAACAAGACCCTCAAATTAATCAGTTACAGAAAATTTTTTGTTCAGTAAGATGTTTTTCTGCTCAAAAAGATATTATGAAAGATCTATCAACAATAAGAGAACACTTTTAAAACAATCTATTCTTGTGATCAATATGTATGAGAAAAAGTTGGATCCTAATTGGGTTTACTATCGTGTTTGCTATTTCAACATCTAGCGGATTGATTGGGTACAATTTTTTGACGAGTTCGCAGCAAAATGTACAGCCTTGGATGTTTACAGGTGCCTATGCTACGTATGAAGGTCAAATAGATTCTTTTTCTTTGCCATACAACCTTAGCGCAACAATAGAGGTCACTGACCAAAACTCCACGCATGTACAGATACGGACTAACTCAACGATAGCGACATCTTTTGCTCCACCACTCTCCGATCAGACTATTCGCTGGATAAACAAAACGAACATAAACTTCCAAAATAAAGGTGAAACCCTTGCAAGAACATACAGCACGCAAATAATAGTCAAAGGCATTGGGACCCGAAATTGCTCAGTCTACGACTATACCAACGAAGGCATAAATGCTACATACTATTTGGATAACATTTACTTGTGGCCTCTTAGAATTGTTTATATAACAGACTTCGAAAACCAACCTTACACTTTAGAATTTAACCTTAAAGATACAAACATTATCGAACTTTTCTGACCAAGCTAGAATTATTTATTGTTGATATCTAGTTATAAGCTTTTAGAAATATTATCCCTCTATTTAGCGACTCGCTTGAACAGAGGTGACATCTTATTCTAAAAGGAAGTCCTCTCAAAAAAGTCCCCTGTTTGATTCAAAGTAAACTGGACGTTATATTAATCACTTGCTTTAAAATTCAAAAATTTCTAGAGACAAAATTAATACCATTTTTTTATTTGTGAGACCGCATTTTCTGTGGTTTGATTACCTAGCATACAATCTAGCACTTTGTTACATTCGACACATTCAGAAGGTATCGAGCGATTGGAGTTTTTTTGATTAAGAAAACCAAACCAATGTTGACAAGATTTCTCTTCTTCCTTCTCATATTTGCTTTCACAATGAGGACAAGCATAGTATTGAATTAATTTGGGTTCCGGAAAAACCTTCTTACATTTAGAACAATGATGTTTTTCTTCTAGAAGTTGACGAGCTTTTTCTTTTCGGACTCTAGCTCGGTCTTCCTCATGCATTTGCTCCAATATCCAAGTAGAAATATGTTCATTCTTATCTTTCATTGAATTATTCATTAATCAGTTGTTGGATTTACTATTTCTATTTTATAGATTCCAAATAAATATTATTGAGATTTGCAAGACTAATCCTTGCTTGCGAGGAGAGTGCCCTTCAGGGAGGTTTACTCGCTAAGCAAGGGTTTCTTGCTTAAAAAGTAAAAATTCTTATGCTTACATTGATTTTATTGCGCGCTATTTGCATCCTGAGATTTCTGGGTGTCGGGTTAATTCATCAAGACATTTGTTTAGCAATATGTTGTCTCCGACTTTAGAAACCAATGAGACAGGCAAGCATACGGTTGAGCTACCAATTCTTTTCTTAAATCCAAGGTCTTCAGATGCTGATTTTGACAACTTGACGTGTAAATGGGTAACTTGCCAAGTGTCAACGTTAATTTCTACTCCATTAATCTTTCCAAGGTCAAAACCGCCTGAACAAATCACAAATTTATCTGAAAGGTCTTTGAAGCTAACCAAACATAATCACCAATTCTAGTACAATCTATCTTTGAATATAATACTTTTCCTAATTGATTGCTGGGACTCTGACTCAAACGTAGAAACGGAGATGCGGACTCTCAATGGCCACTATTAATGCATCACTAGAGTCCTCTCAGCTTACTTTTTTGCCGAAATAATTTCGGACTAAAAAAAGGGATGGGTGTGTGTCGTTTTTGTTGTTTTATGGTCGTTTTCTTTGGACTAAAATGATTATTAATCCAACAAGAACTATGGCAACGATGATTCCTGCGATTGATGGAATGAAGTATTGCTCAACTATGCTTGTTTGTGGTGGTTGTGTTGGTGCTGGTGTTGATGGTGCCGGATCTACTGCAAAAGCTGTGACTGCGTGTGATGGCCAATAGGATTCAGAGCCGCCGAATGAAGCGTAAACTGTGTATTGTCCTTCAATGTCTGGTTTCCAATTGAATGCAAAGAATCCATCAGCATCACTAGTGGTTGTCCCAATGTCTCTATAGTTACCGTTTGCATCAGCAACACTTATGGTAACTGGAACACCAGTTGTGGTAGTCGGTCGCGGGAATTGTGCGTATACGTATTTCATCCACTCACCTTGACTGTCGTCAGATACTGCGGGAACACCGTTTGGGAATCGCAACTTATTGCTTATTTGCTGTGTGCCTGGAGAAATATCAGTTACGGTGCCTTCTATTACTATCCTCTCGCCTAATACTATGTTTTTGGGACCAGCGCAAACAGAAATGGCACTTGGACCTTTGCCGATAGCATATACTTGTTGGTCGTAGCTATTGTACATGGCTATGACGCTGTCGCCCATGATTGGGCTACCTCCCCAGTCAGTCTTTCGGAATAAACCGTCGACTCGCCATATTTCCTCTCCTGTTGTTGCATTAAGGCAGAGGGCGGGTGCGCCCCGGAACAACGGGTTCTCTGGAGAGTGCTCGCTGTGGAAGAGGTAGAGTTTACCGCCGCTTACGAAGAGTAAATCTTCAGCCCAGTAGTTGCCCCACAAGAACTCGGAATATGGGTCTGTGGCGTTGTACATCCATAGAAGGTTGCCGTTTGCAGTGTCCCAGCAGTGAATTTGTCCTGCCATGCCTACCGAGTACATCTTCCCGTATTCTATGCGAGCCCCAATACTGTATGTGTCTAGATATGGATGAGGCTGCGAAGCCTTCCACAGGAAATCTCCTGTATTGAGATCATATGCATAGTATGTTAGTTCCTCTTTAGCCCAAACGAGTCCAATGTTTGCGTCCAAATCGGTTAGTGCCCAACTACTGCCATATGTTGCGAAGGTTACGTTGTTTGTAGTCCAACTAGCAGGTGCTGCCAAGACCTTATTGTACAGCGATTGCCCTTCTTGTCCCGGTTTCAGGCTGAAAGCCCAGTTAGTAACGTGCGTTGTGTTTATGGCACCGCCGACGACTTTTTCACCAAATTTGACTGAGCGAATGCTACCTGTTAGGCCTTGTGGGATACTGAAGTTCAATGACCAAGCCCGTAGCGTTCTGGCTGTTGGAACACCTCCACTCGTAGCTGAGGCGTTTAGAGTGTATTGATTGTCGAGTGCGCTTCCCCAACTTCCTCGTAATGAGACAAAAGCACTTTGATTCCAGAACATCATCCTGTTTGCTGTAAAGCTAATGTTGTATCGATAGATTACACCGTTAGGTCCGATCACGTTGGTGCCTGTAGGGACGTCACTTATTTGACACTGCTGGTTTCCTGTGAAAGCGTTAAAGCCATACCATGTCGAGCCAATAACTACCCAGAGGTATTCGAAAACAGAATCGTAGTTGTAAGAATCCCAGTAGATTAGTTGACCAGTTGTTATCGTTCGGTTGTCTAAGAGTGTTTTTGCCCATAGTTCTTCACCAGTATGCAGATCTATGCAATGAGTTACTGTTGGGCGTTCGTAGGGACCATCAGCGAAATATAGTTTTCCAGCAAGAATCAATCTGTTGGACCATTTACCCTCGTAAGCATCTCCATGATCGAAGGACTTTTCTCCAAGGTCGCCACCGACGACTCCTCCAATTGTGTACGGCATTGTCCAGAGCACGTGAGGACTATTCGGCGCTGCGTTGTATTCATTATCCATCCAAGAACTTCCAGCAATCGTTGACCATGCTCTAAGCTGAGAGTTTATAGGACGAGTCCAGTATTCAGTTGGAAGCGGCACGGCTGGGTAATACTTCAGTGGCTCTTCGGTTACGATCAGTGTTAGCTTGGGGCTGTCACTGGCAAGCATTGTTGTGTTCGCTGGGATACCGCCAGCAGTCGTGGGCATTCGCTGTTCAGGAAAGTGAGACTGCAAATAGTATGTTCCGGCTATCGGAGGTACGTATATTCTGCCTGTTCCGCCAGTTGAATCGGTTTTAATATCGATTATACTTTCATTTTTACCATCGGGTCGTTCTATGGTTACGCTCATGCCCCACCAACCTAGAGATTCGGTTGATAGTTGCTGCTGTATTCCTATATGGAGTAGCACTTCTTGACCAACGCCTACGGGGTTGGGCAAAGCACCAATAAACGCTTGTGTCTTGAACTTACCAGTACTTACATAAGGCTGGTTAAGTTGTCCAAAAACAGAAGGTTCAACAAGAGTTAAAGCAATGGTTGACACCAGAAGCAATACAATAATTTTGATATTTGTTTTCATCTTTGATTTTTCTCCTTTATCTTTTCTTTTTTCTTTTCCTCAAAATTTGTATTGAGCAAGAAGCGGAAGAGCCCTAGCTCAACCAATAGTCTGGTTTGTTTGCAACTAGTATATTAAATGTCGCAAATAATGCTCATCGAAAAAACATGTAAAAGGCATTTTAAAGAAACTAATGAATATACCATGACAAGTAAAATACTGCCTGTTAAAGAAATACTAGGTCACCGCACCATAAACAGAACTTTAGTCTATACCCATTTAGTACCCATTGATGATGATGCAGTATGATACCATCAGGCAACTACTAAAAACGAAAAAGACGCGGGGGAACTGATAGAACAGGATGACAAATGTTCTCACAACTCCGCAAGGCATTATACTGTTTAGGAAGGCGAAAAAACGCAATGAATAACCAAAAAGGCTGGTGTATTAGTAAAATAGGCTGGTGTGTTGGTTGTAACCCGCCTTTGGGCTTAGTAATTTCTTAGCATTGTCTCTAATTGCTCTATTCATTTTTTAATCCCTATGTTCATTCTACCCAATACTAGTAATAAACATTTGGATTTTAAGTCCTAAACTTGAGAAATTCTTAATACTAAAACGACATAATTAAAAAGTCATGTCAAAGCGAACGTTCAATTTTGATTGCCCGAATCGCTTAAATCATAATGCTATCACAAGCATAGATTTGGAAATCCCTAATTATTTAGTGACATGGTGTTTTCACTGTTACTATCCAATGAAATTATACCCAAAAGAAAATACCGTTGAAATTTATCAATATGAGTTAAACAAAACCGCTTTTTTGATCCATAGTTCCAACAAGAATGAAAAAAGAATCTTGGATTATTTTAGATCATTGCTAAAACTCTGGGGCGTAAGCACTTTTATAATCGAAAATGATGCAAGACCAGTTGATTGGCTTCAAAAAAGTTTAGATGGTATTACGAAGGCGGATTTTGTTATTTCCTTCCTCACCAAAAGATATCAATATACAGATGAAGAGGGCAAAATAGTTGGTTGGAAGGCACCTGATAAATGCTATGATGAAATTGCGATTGCCTTTGCACTTAATAAACAAATCATTGCATTAGTCGAAAAAGAAGTAGATTCTGGAAACGTCTTAAACACTCGTGCATGGTGTTTTCAATTTCATAGAGTAAACGAACAAACCCTTGAACCTCCATCACCCATCATGATAGAATTTGATTTCTTTGATCAACTTTTCAGGGTAATCGGACTAAGATAAAATACTATATTACATTATAATATGTTTCATCTATTCTTAAGTAAGAATTTCGCAGAGGCAAGACAGAGTCCTTGCTTGCGAGGAGGGTACCCTTTAGGGGGGTGTACTCGCTAAGCGAGGTGTCTTGCTTGTAACTAAATTTAAGTTCATCGTAGATGTTATCGCGCCATTCCTTTAGCATTTGTTTTCGTTTCAGGAAATAGTTTCAATGCTTCCTTGGCATTTTTCGTTCTTGTTTTCTTATCGAGTTTGCTCTTCATTTCCTCTAATATTTTCATTAACAAAATAGGCATAGCTGCTTCAATGCCGTTCTTTTGCATTATTGGTAAGAGTGTCACCGATGTCTCTTAGGTAACATCAGAAAATGGTCATGCCCCCAAACATCATAGAGTTGCCTGAAATGAACCGCAAAATTCTACCTTTGATTTATATGCATCTAAAATTTTTAGTACATTAGCAGACTGGTTTTTTGTTAGGGCATAAAATACGCCTGATTCAGTACAGTGATAGATTTTTATCTTGACTTTCTTTTGAGAGATAGCTTCTTTGGATTCTATGTAACCGAATTTTTCGAGCGCGTCAACAGCTTTTGAGATTGAACCATACTGGTCGGTTGGATGCGTCTATTCCTTGCTGAATTCCTTGTTTGTGGTTATCGGGGTTTTCTGCTAAGTAAAAGAGCACTTTTTCTTGTAAGCTTCCAAGTTCCTTAAAGATTATATCGTCTTTGAGATTCTTTGCGGGACATATACTCACCATACTGTGTAGAGATAGTGTGTAGTATACATAGCTATAACTACTCACAACAGACTATTATTAACACTTGCTTATTTATTTTTGAGGAATAATAACAATGCAAGTAACTGAAGAAGTAAAAATACAATTCAAGAAATAAAGATAGCTTTCGAGACACTCAAAAGTTCAGAGGAATGGGGAGTCTATGGTGATTTTGAATTAGTTGGTCATGGCAAACAAACCAACTAGTAACTGCGGTCGATTTGTTAGTTTCAAGGGTTGCCTTCATACTGAGCTTCACAATAAGACAACTCTTGATGGAGAAAATTACAAGGCATGGTTTATGTCCGCAAGGTTCATGCAAGCTGTGACAAACCAACTTGCCCAGTTTGCTATAAGTCTGGTTGGGCTGTTCGAGAAGCTGACAGAATCACTCAACGGATTCGAGCAGCCTCTAAGACTGCTGGTGTTGCAGAACACATTATTGTAAGCGTTCCTAAATCAGATTACGGCTTAGAATTTGAGGAACTACGCCTAAAAGCCGTAAAAATCCTAAATTCTCGCGGTGTTATCGGCGGTGTTTTGATTTTTCACGGCTTCAGATATCGCTCTTACGATGTCTACAATAATGGCATCCGAAATATGAAGGGCTGGTATTGGAGCCCTCATTTTCACTGCATTGGCTTTATCCTTGGATGGTTATGCTCAATGTCGCCATTGCCCCAAATTTGAGTCTAAGAGCGTTTACACTTGTGCTGGCTGTAACGGATTTGAAGCACGTACTCGACGCTTGTTCGAGAAAGATGGCTATATCGTTAAGGTAAAAGGTGAACGAAAAACCATCATGGGTACGGCTTGGTATCAACTAAACCATGCTTCTGTTAAACGTAACGTTGCACGTTTCCATGTTGCCACTTGGTTTGGCACCTGTAGCTACCGCAAACTAAAAGTCACTATATGAAAAACGAAAAGAGCTTTGCCCTATTTGCCAAAACGAATTAGTTCCTTTACGGTATGTTGGTAATCAGTGCTTCATCTACAACAGAGATAGCATTGACTATCAACGAAGCGAATTCTGCGATATGGACGAAGGCGGTGGCGATGTCTGGGTGGAGGAGGAGACGCATGAGAAAAGATATTGACTACGTTGATTGTGATGGCGAAGGATTAATTTACGATGACGATTGGTTAACGCCATCTTCAGCCAAAGGCTACCACAAGTACCGCAAGCTAAACCTAAACAGCAGCATCGGCGTATACTATCGCATCGAAGGCAGCCACTACCTCCGCTATGACATCGTGCTTTCCTTTGACTATCTGGGCGCTCGTGCACCGAGAAGTCTACCCATACTATACTATGGCTTCGTGAATATGCTCGATGTGTGGGAGAAGCTTGGAGCTGACGAAGAGGATGATTCCGAATAGCTGCGGTTGCACCGTTTCTTTGCTTAACTTTCTTTCCTAAAGAAAGCGGAGAAGCGGAGCGACCCGCGAAGCGGGAGCGAAGCACTTGTAGCCTGATGATTTAAATTGTACTCATTTTTTTAGAAACCCATGTGCCTGTCTAAACTTTTCAATCGGATTCCAACTTATGCTAGTTGTCCTGTTTAATATCGTTGGCGCTTAGTTTTGCTAAAGCAGGTCAGAGTAATTCTTTCTTCGTTTTCGACTTCTTTTCTGTATCGCTCATATTTTTTAGCGTCACGCGTTTTGATCCATTCAGCAAGAAATCTAGGGTCTATTATTTTCAAGCCAACCATATAAGTCCTAAATCCACGTACTTAACGTAGAAATTTCCGTTTCATCTTGGTAAGTCACAAGGGGTTCCAGCTTCTCTTTTTTTCAGCAATTTCAATACTGTAGGCGTAGTAGGGTCTCAATTACTAAATTGACCATAGCCTGAAGCATCTTAGTTCTTGGACTACCTCGGAATAAGCTTGTTCGTTTCCTCTTTCTCTCCTCGGCAACTTCCATTTAAGGTAAACTTGGAGCGATGTAAGATTAATTTCTCGGTCTAATTCGAATTCATCATTGCTTACGGTTTTCTGAAGTAATGATTTCAAAGACGTTACGAATCCCGAAAGATTTCAAAATGGGTTTCTGCGACATAAAAAAGACCGCTCAAAGCATAAAAATCTCTTCTCTAATTTTCTTAACATCAATTTCCTGTTTATAATCAAGATGATGGGAAATTGAATCCCTTGCATCCATTAAAATGGTTCTATACTTGTATCTCACATCTGGGACATTTGAAGCCTTCGTAACGAGTACCCTTGCAATCTTCCGATAATTTAACAACATAGCTCGTCAATATATCCGAATTCTGTCGAAGATGTTCGCTGGGTTTTAATATCTGAACTCCTATTACGCCTAAATTGAGTAGTGATTATGTGTGCCATTTTTTCTAATCGCTTCGATAAAGGTACATGATTATCTGCAACATCTTCAATTGAATCCAAGTGATCACCACTAATTATCCTTTCGAATTATTTTGTCAGTTAAATCGACTATCAAACTTTTTGCGTCTGCCGTGAATGTCGCCATCTAAGTCGCAATGTCTCCCCTAAGGGTTCTGAACGATTTGCTTCAAATTGTCCCTTCTTTCATTAAGCGATTTGAGATACGAATCTAAACTGGCGTCTCCAATATTCCTCGGTCTTATAGTCCCTTGTCTGGTTTGAAAATGGCAGAACTACGAAGCGATTACTCTGAATTTATTGTTTTCTTATATTTATAATACTTCTCACGTTTTATTTTTGGTTTCAGTTAACTCTTAATACTTTAAAACATAAGAGGAATATTGGGCGACTATTTGCGTTTCTTGAATAGCTGTATTCCGTCTATTGTTGTGACGTAGTTGGAACCCTCCTTCGATTAAGCTAATGGCTTCTTCTTTTGTCGTATGCTGCTCTGCAAGTCCATTCTTCGCTTTCGAGGTTCACAAGGTGCATGTATAGTTGAGTAGTTGTTAGTTTCTTGTGACCCATTTGGTTCATTGTGAAGAACGCGTCTCCCGAGTCGCGGAGTGTTTTAGTACAGAAGTAATGCCTAAAATCGTACAGTCTTATTGATTTGATTGTTGAGTCGTTGCATTTTTTCGTGCTAGTCTATTTCTCATTTCACGGTAGCTGCAATCCATAGTTTCCTGCACTGTTCCCTTAAATAGCTTGTCGTTAGGGTTCAGATTCTTCTCTCTTATCCATTGTTCGATTGATGCTGTTCAGTTGTTGCGAAATTTTGATAGCTCTTGGGTTTCCTCCTTTAGCTGTAGTCGGCGTTACTGCTTTGTGGTCTGAGTCTATGTCTTTGGCTTTGAGTCTCACTAGTTCTACTGGTCTTAAGTCCCGCTTCCATGCTGATTCTGCAGTTTGATCGATAACGGTCTCTGTGCGCTTGATATTAGCATAATCAGCTTTTCTTTTGTTGGCAGCTTGATCATTTTGCTTCTTGTTGGTAGAAGGGCATTTTCCATTCTATTTGGTAGAATTTGCAGTATTTGTTGTATGCTATGCATAGGTTTCGTTTGTAGCTGTCCGTGCCCTCCATCTGTGCTATGAACGCTTTAACTGATTCTGGTTCTGAAAGGCTTCCGTGTCTTGACAGTAGGCTTAATGCTTTTCTGGTAAACCTAATTGTGTCATCGCTTTTGTTGTCGTTCTTCATTTGAATCAGTACATTTATCTGCTTGGATTCATCGGGCACAAGGTTCTTGTCTATTTGGCATGGCGTTATCACTTGGACGTTTGTATCTAAAATCCATATATTTCCCTCCTTCCCCGAAAACAGGTGGTGTACAGTTGAATTGGGCTGGTGTGTTGGCTGTAACCCGCCTTCTGTTGTTTGTGGCATTCGGCTAATCGGGCTACCCGCGCCTTCCGGTAGATTCTTCATCGGCGTCTGTTTGCCCTTTCCACATGCAGGACGGCCGTTTCACCGCTTCCAGCCCAGCACACTCGACATCACAAATGTCTCATAGCCTATCTGGGTGGACGTTTCGTTTCTGCTCCGTTGCCAAGGCTCTCGCCTTGTTCCCTGCGGAACTGCATTTCTACTTGTGGGCGGAGTTTCCTCAGACCCAAATTTTGGGTCCGAAAGCCACACACCAACTCGCCAGCCCATCACAGAAAGCTTAGTCGTGGGCAATAAACATACTCGTAATAAAAAACCGGCGTATTCAAAATAATGGCTCTAATGCGCAACCAATAATTATCACAGCCATCCAACATATGCTCATGAAACGAGTCATCCTAATAACGGGAACACCATGCATTGGAAAAACAACGACAGCAAAACAACTCGCAACCAAATTAGGCGGACAATACCTAAACTTGACAGACTTCTCTAAAACCTACGGTTTAACGTTGGGTGAAGATACAGAACGTAAAACCACCATTATTGACGAAGAAAAAATGGGCGCCAAATTAGCACAAACAATAGAAACATCAGAAAACAACAATATTATTGTAGATGGACACTATGCTGCCGCCGTAATTCCAACAGACTTTGTCGCTAATGTTTTTGTTTTGAGGCGAAACCCCAAAGAACTCAAAGAGTTCATGATAAAATGCGGCTTTAACAGCTCCAAACTCAACGAAAACCTCTCCGCTGAAATCCTCGATAGTTGCCTTATCGAAGCCTTGCAAACACAGCAGGGAAAAGTTTGCGAATTTGATGTAACAGGAAAAACGGTAGATGAAAATGTGGAAGAAATCTTAAGCATCCTAAACGGAAACAAAAAATGCGTTTCTGGCGTAGTGGATTGGCTTGGACTGCTTGAAAACGAAGGGATCCTAGACGAATACCTTAAAGTTTAATCATCGCAAGCTACCGATTTTCTGTTTGGTGAGCAATGTTATCTTACGTCTGTTGCTATAGGATTTTGCGTGGTCACTAAATTTTTCGCCAATCATAATAGGACTTGACAAATCAACATCTTCCGAAGACGTATCCAAATGAATGATAACGTTAACTCCAATGGTTCGATTCCAATCGCGAACCCAAACACCCTGCTCTAAGCGCCCCTTTTGCACAATCAAATCAAAATGCCGGGCAACACCGCTTTGTCCTTCCAATTTGACGTTTTCACTGTTAACCTTGTAACCTTCCTTCTTGAAATATTGAACCGCCAAATCGGTCAAATGGGTCCTAGATTTAAACTGGTCTCCATCAACGCTCATAATACTCGCTCTACCCTACCAAACAATTAATGAACCTGTATGATGAAAAGGCTTTCTGTTCCTTTGCCATGCGTTTTTATTCATACCACTACACTTTTAGACATAGCTGCTAAACCTCTTCGTAGAGAACATCAACGGCATCTATGGATTTTGCATCTTTAGGATAATCCTTCTCCGGTGCACAAGTCGCATAGAACCGCTTAACATGCAAAGCTACACTTGAAGGCGAATAACTCAAAAACTCCCTAATCTTCGCGGAGACTTTGTTCAAGACAGTGCCTCCTGCTGCAGCCGACCCTTAGCGGAAATATTGTAAGGCGATCGATTCTCAAAAGAATCCTTAACGATGAAGCCTGAATCACGCAGAAAAAAAAGCAGAATAGTGACCGTCGCGTAAGTTCCAGCTTTGGCTAAAACACGTTTCTCCAAAATCGAGAAGCGACAAGGCTCACAGCTAAGCTCAGCTAACAAAACCCTCACAAGCTCCAACTGCGCTTTCAACTTCTTTATTGCATTCAACCTCAGTAGGCTTTCTTGCGCGCCGATTTATAGTCCAACAGCGCCAAACTTCCAAGCAAATGTTAGAGTGGATAGGCAAAAATTGGTTCATAAGCAATCCCGCGAAAAAATCATCATGAAAAAACCATTGTTATGGAACAAAAGTGAGGCATACTTTGTAGGATGGTTTGTGTGTCCTGTCTGCAAGAAAGAACCCCTCCACTTCACCAAAGATATGCATGATATTCCTGTCTCGAACATGCACAGGATATTGTGTGATGATTGCCGCGTGGTTCAGATGCAGTTTAAACAAACGGCAAATAGGATAGCGCGGAACGCAGGGTTAATAATAAAGCCTAAAAACGTTCTAAGTGTTAACCGAAAGTTTTATCCAAACATATTTCCAAATGAAACGCGTGAAAAATATGCAAAGAAAAGCATTAACTGAAATGAATTACCCCCCTCCACCACCCTTACCTCAGAAACGTTCTCAGAAAAAACTACTAGCTATAGTTGCCATAGTAATCATTGCAGTAGCCGCAATAGCTGGAGCCTACTACTTAACCAACAACCCATTATCTCTCAACCCTTCTCCATCGCCCACACCCACGCAGAATCCGGAACAAACCTCCTCTCCTAGTACCTCAACTAATCCCTCATCCTCTCCAACAGCATCACCTACATCCACTACATCTGGACCATTTGCGAATTATCGAGCAGGCGCATGGGCAAACTACACTTCAAAAAGCTATGACGCTAACGGAGCTGTAACTGATGAAAACTCCATTAGCTACGCTGTTAACGAAGACACCCGAAACGGAGTTGCTTGCTGGGTACTATCAACTGAAAGCGGTATGGGCCAAGGGGATGTAATGAAATTAACCTATTGGATAAGCAAAAGCAATCCTGAATCAATTCACATAAGATCACAGCTATTCACCGATGGAGTTGTGGTTTCTGATACTGAAAGCGACTTAGATGCATCTGATTTCGATTTAGACAGTCTAACATTACCCGCTTCTAGCACAGTTGTTGGACAGGAAACAATCACGGTTCCCGCTGGCACATTCAACTGCGAAAAATCTACAACCACAATGACAGTTTATGGAATAACAAGCGTTTCGGACAGGTGGGTTAACTCAAACATACCCATACTCGGATTAGTGAAATCTCAAACCACTGAAGAAGGCGTCTTGAAGTCAACCACTGAGCTCATAGCCTACAGCCGCTAAAACAGACTGAATACTCCACAAATCAGTACACAAAACTCAGACATGGAACTATGCTACTCTGCAATGATGGATTTGAGTTTTTCCAACTCGAATCTTTTTTATTTTTTTGTTTATAAATGCAAATGAACACTATGGGTTGGATGGATAACCTTTATCCTAACACTGTGCGAATAGATTAGCGCTCAACCCAGTGCAGTTTTCATCTTGGAGTTTTTAGTCGCTTAAAACAAAAGTAATCTTAAATCTTTAGCTATTTTGCGGTTTTTCGCCTAGATCAAACTGAAAATTCGAAATAGAATAAGGAAAAATAGAGTTTAATAAAAAAAACCACACATAAAAAGCGTGATTGTTCTTGGGCACGCGCATTAAATCCAAGGAATTGGTTGCCATTCACCGTTTACTTCTATCTCGATCTTCTTTACAATCTTATTGGCACTTTGCATATCCAGCACTTGAGCCTCACGACCAGCTTTATCCTTAGCATCAGCTAACGTCTTAGATTCAATAGTGATAACTACTTGTTCAAGCTTCTTTGGATCTTCCCAATTTTCCATACTAGATCTAAACATCCTACAATTGTACTTCATCCAATCCCGCCCACTTATACATGCTTTAAGTTTTCTCATTATTTTTTGTATTTTCTAATGCGTATGATTAGCATATAAAAGTATCAACTCTCACGCCTATGCACGCGCTTGAGTTCATACTTTAGCTGAGAGAGAAAGATTAAAATCCATCGAGAAAAAAGACGGTTCATATCGCTGGAACGCTAAACCCGCAGAGTGATTCTGAAGTCAAGTTTATTTTGTAGAAGCCCACAAATGGGTCAAGAGCCTATCTTTCTTTCGGTGAACTAAGTGGTGAAATCAAAACCTTTTTCGGTGGAAAATATTGAATCCAAATTCTTCATCGGGGGAATGGGTAAAATTATATTTGGCGGTCTCCACAGAGACGAACAAATTGCAATAGTTTTAGAACAAGCTAGCCAAAACTTCAGTTTCAATCAACCGATTAATTTGTTGAGATAAGAATACGGTAACATCTCCACTTGGTTTGATTGCGAGGCAGCCCATTCCTGAAGATTGTAGGGAGTTTGTTCTCAGGTCTTTTATTGGTGGGTGCCACTAATCTTTCAGTTGCTCAAGGTGAAGAGAGTAGATTTTAGTATGGTTTACATACTGCTTTTTGGTCTACCATTTTTATCAATTTAACAAGGTTTGTCTTGTCAATGTTTTCTATTGTGGTGATTTTTATGTGCCTCATTGTTTTGCCGTTTCCTTCAAAAAGACTCATTTCTTCTTTGCTTAAACCAGTGATTACGAAGCCTACATGAACACGGTTCTTCATTGCCGCAATATAGAACTTGCCATCTCCAAAGGTTACGACGCCCCACCTCATTTCTTCTTTGCAGTTTGGTAGTGTTTCTCTGAATATCATTCTTAATTCTTTCAGAATTTCCTTCTGCGGCGATTTTTGTTTCTCTATGTAGGCATCCGCTTGATTATTCATTCTATTCCACCCATAAGTCCTACTACCTTGGTCCTTGCCACAAGTTATCCGCACTGATTTAGTCTATTGAGCACATTTAGGTATTGTAAGGCTATCCAGTACTTGACATCCTTATACTTGGCTCCAGCCATCACACTTACGTCGTAAATTCCATTGTCTTGCTTGTGAGTTTCAAACCAACGGATTATTTCATTTATTTTTGGATAACTGTTAATTCCGAGACGTGTAAGCGTGTCTATTGTTGATAGTAAATCTGTCCAATGATATGGAAAAGTGAATTTTATCCAATACTCGACTCCCCTTCTGTCCGAGTATTTGTCTCTGGTGAAGACCCGACCCGCTAACAGCATTCCCGCATCTTTCACTTTTCCCCTGTATGCAGGCATTAATGAGAATGGTCTTAGCACAATACCTGTTATTAGGTGGGAGAAAGGTTTGGTTCTATCTGGCTCAATGGTATCATTGTCGTTTAGAGCTTCCAATTCTCTATTTCTGGTTCTCAAGGGAATAGCCCAGCCCCCATCATCCTGCCTCATTCGGAGCAACCAGTCAAGTGATTTTTCGATTCTTGCGCCATCGAATCCTGCTTTTATCAGGAATTCGGTGATGCTCGCGCTGTAGTTGGGGCTGTACTGGTTGCCGTACATTCCCCTGAAGTCTCCTTTCTTTGTTTGGAATGAAAATAAATGCTCAGCTGCTTTCCTGATTGCATCATGCCCATTATTTAGCCCGTAGAATTCCACTAATTCTGCTACTGTCTTGTATGTTTGGTATTGGTTGTAATTCGTGGGTGAGTGCAATGATGATTTCTTGTTCGGATAGACCCATGAGCCATTCGATTGTTGTTTTTCCAGTATTTTTTTCACTCGCGGTAGGGTCCACAATTTTTCTACATCCACTTCTTCTGCGAGCAATTTCCGTTTCGTGAATGCTATTAACGCTTCATTGCCTGTGCCTAGCAATGTCTTGATTGCTACTTCCATTTCTTGTCTCCTTAGCTATTTTTAGATAAATAGTCCTCGACATCCTCTATGAACCTCAATGTCCCTCTCTCAATTTGCTGAGTCAATGCATCTGAGTCGCCGAAATCTGGGTTTTCAACTAGAATGTTCTCAAGAATGGAATCGACACCTTTTGTCGTTGGTGGAATTCGGTATTTGTTCCAGCTGCTTTCTTTGAACATTTTCCAGTACTTTGCTTGGATGCCTTTGTTGTTTCCGAATAGCCAGACTTCAAATCTAAACGTACAGTGAACAAAGACAACGCCAACTTTTAATCCTCGAAGCTTCAACGATTTTGGGAAGAAAGAAAAATACGTCATATCCATGTAACCAAAATAGATGCTTCCCGATAAAGAATAATCTGGATACTTCTTTTCAAAATACGACCTCAAGCCCATAATATAATCCATTAATCCTCGGTATGCCCTTTGAACAGTTCCCTTTTTGAGTTGCCTTCTATACTCATTCATAGATTCCTTAAATGAATCCATATCCTCAATCTCCCACGTTTAACGAATCTTCTATAGGCTCGGACTGCTTATCAGGTTATTGCCAAGAAAAAAAAGAATATATGCGGAAGATGCAAATTGAAGATAGGGCTTAAAGCCTTTCGGAAGGTAACCCATAATGGGCGTAACACTCATCGTAAAATGCACACAATGTGGCGGCTTAACGTTAAGTGCTAAAGGACAGAAAACAAAAAATTGCCCATACTGCGGTTCTAAAATAAATCTTATAAAAGCCCAAAAATTAGCCGCATCTAACACTGCAATTGAAGCTTCAGAAATACTGCGCAAACTAAAAAGCGAACAAAAAATCAATCACAAAAAACTTAGCGAACATGTTTAAGCAAATCACAAGCCTTACACAAATCCAGCGCAGAGGGCTCGCCACATTCACTACACGTTCTAAAATCTTCTTTTCTAGCAGTTTCCTCAAGCGCAGGACGCAAGCGTTCAATTGCTTTTGAAACAGTGAATTTTGTTCCCGCATGTTTTTCTTCCATGCGATTAAGCATTCCTCGGATATCATTGCGTAACGCTTCAGATGCATATGGACAAGGGGTATCTTGGAACTCAATTTTTTTGGCGTAAGCGTAAAGGGCGCTTTCTTTTTCAGGTATTTCGCAGAAAGGCTTAATTTTTTGAACAAACATCGGATGCACTTCACTTGTTACGGGTTTCTCCTTGGCTAATCTTGCTATGTCACCATGGAAAATATTCATCAAAACCGTTTGCACCTCGTCGTCAAGTGTATGTCCAGTAGCGACTTTGTTAGCCTTAACTTGCCTCGCTCCAGTATTGATTGCTTTGCGTCGCAAAACACCACAATAAGCGCAAGCAGTCAATTCTGTTTGACCATTCTTTCTTGCTTTAGAAATTATTTCATCCAGCGTAAAACCATAGAGGTCCTTGAATGAAACAATGTGATGTGGAATTTCGAGTTGTTTACAGTTTGCTGATGCAATTTCTAAGGCTTCGTCACGGTAACCCTTTATGCCTTCATCAACTGTAACAGCTGTAAGGTTAGTTTTTGGTCTAGACCGCTTAAGCTTAGCAATAATATGAAGTATACTTAGACTATCTTTTCCGCCTGAAACTGCCACAGCCAAATGATCGTTATAGCTTAGCATATGGTGGCGGGTGATTGTTGCTCTTACCTTTGCTTCGATAGATTCGGTGAAACATTTTTTGCACAGCCTTTCACCTGAGTATTGCCTGTAGAAAAAGGCTTCGCGGGTTTTACAGGTGCTGCAAACAGGAGTATTCATTAACTTTCCTTCATTGCTTGATTGGTGAATTAAACTAAATGAAGGTTTGTTGAGATAACCTCACTTCTTCCACACATTTTTCGTGTTTTCATTCTGTTTTAAATTAAGGCATCTTATGCATGAAAATCCTAATCGAACCAACCACAAACGACGACAACCCGCCTTGACCCTATACCAAATTAAATATACTTGTTTTCCAATAAAACTTAATGAGGCTTAATGAATGGGAGATTCTGAACAACAGTATTTAGAAAAAATATCCAAAACCAAATTTAATTCAAGTAAAAAAGTTACTGAAATTCTAGATGTTTTTGGCAAGTCACAAAAATTGAAAGCTGAATCTTTAAAAAAAACTGAAGAAATGATGACAAAAGCCGCAAGCGATTTAGAAAAGCTTGAACGCAACAAGGGAAAAAACCAAGATTTGTCCGCTGAGTCTCAGAAAAAAATAAATGACGAGATTGCAATTGCCAGGAATGAAATACGACAAAAGTATGACGAACTAAAAGCGCGAATTGTCAATAGGTCAGAATAAAACCGCCAAAAAATAATTGAGTAATGAAAAATAGAAAAAAAACAAAAAAAAATAAAAATTTAAGAAAGTGAAAAAATGAGCGAGAAACCTTCTACTAAAAATTTAGTTGATAAGTTACCAGGCGGTTTAAAAAAGAACCTTTCTCCTGGCGAAGAAGTTATCAGTTCTCTCAATAGCTTCGTAATAGCTGAACGATCAAATTTCATAATACTTACGAACCTTCGCCTTATCTACTTCGACGAAAAACACTTGGGTCGATACGACTTTAAATCCTTGCCTTTGCAGAAAGTACTTGAAATAAGTGCGCATAGGGGCGCAATTGTGTGGGGAGAAGTTTCGGTTAAAATGGAGGACGGTACTTCTTATACCGTGGAAAGAGTAAGCCGCGGCGATATGGCAAACTTTATCGATGCATTAGAAATTTCGTATAATAACATCGCGGTTGAACCGGTATCAATGAAACGCAAAGGAGAACTTCTTGGCATGGCGGATTGGGAATTCAAGAAACCTGCAGAGATGGTTTTTAGGCAGACCCCTTCGATTGCTTCTCAACCTGCTGAAGACCCATTAGTTCAGCTGAAAATGAGGTTTATCAAAGGAGAAATATCTGAAGAGGAATATAAAACAAAACTTAGGGTGCTACAAGAGAAATAAAACGTAGATACCCTTTGGTTGGATTAAAATTAATCCAG
The DNA here is from genome assembly GCA_963831895.1 of Candidatus Bathyarchaeota archaeon. Lineage (GTDB taxonomy): Archaea > Thermoproteota > Bathyarchaeia > Bathyarchaeales > Bathycorpusculaceae > Bathycorpusculum. The sequence continues at coordinate 56,305 of CAWHSD010000014.1, read as the reverse complement.
CCAACCTTGTTTAATATATTTTTATTGAGGATAAGCTTGAAGAACCAGTCTTTAACATTTCTAATCGTAGTTTTGCCCCAGGAGTCTTCATTGGGGAAATCTGAATATTACAATAAACTGGCGTTAACGTTCAAACTTGATTATTGGAATAACCCAACTATAGAATAACTCATATCATGAAGGATTGATGGTAACGCAAGAACCATTGTAATAGCTCAAAAATAAATAGAAAGTGCGGCGCTTTAAATTGGCTGTTAAAACAACTAAGCATGATGAATACAAAGAGGTTACCTATTCCAGTTTACGTTGGGAACAGCTAACCATTCTTAGGAGTAAAGCAGTCTGGGTTATGGAGGCACTTGAGGATTTTCATTTGAGTTCACTTACCCATGGAAGCATAGCTAGAGGCGATGTAAATCAATGCAGCGACGTTGATGTGTTCATTCCTGAAGTGCAAAACAGTTTTGTTGTAGAGACCGCACTGGAAAAAGCAAAAATACCAATAAACTCAAGGTTAATTGTTCAAGCAACTCCAACCTACGCAATGAAAGCCCATATCGAAATTGATGAAAAAATAACCGTTTCATTTCCTCTTATGGAGATGCGCCGAGTGGAGAGGGAATTTTACCGGTTTGGCGGCGAAATAAAACTAAAACAATTAAAAATGAATTCGCGTGTCGTTGGTGTAGATAAACGGCTTATGCTCATTGAACCCACTGAGAAAGGGCATGTTGAAACATGTGTCGTTGGAAAAGAAGAGTTAACCGCAAAAACTTTGGGAATTGCAACTGAGACAGTATTGGATAGAATTCATGCTTTAATGAAACGTGATACAGTAGGGCGGACAGGAGTTTTTGTTAAAAGAGAATTGTTGCAGGATGAAACCTTTGAGTTAGCTTTAAAGAGACTCGCCTACTCAAATCCTGCAGTTAGACGAAGAATGGAGAAATAGGTTATGGAGGAGCAGGATAGTAAATGAGTTCCTTTTCTTCAAGTAGCAACTGGATTTTGTCGACTGCTTCGTAAACTTGTTCTTCTTTTTTAGCACCCACGCAAACGAGTTTGCCTGCTGAGAAGATTAGAAAAACCACTTTGGGTACGTCCATCCGGTAGACTGCACCTGGAAATTGTTCTGGTTCATACATTACTTTGCTAAGTTTGTAGACAAGGCTTTCCAAGTCGATTTCGCCGCCTAGCTCTGCTGACGCAACGATGTTCTGTATCATTACAACTGGTTTTTCTGTAATTTGGATACCTTCGCCGCGTAGTTCTTTCACTACTTTTTCCACTGCGCTGCGTGATTCTTTTTCAGATTTAGCGCCAGTGCAAACCATTTTGCCTGTTCCGAAAATGAGCGTTGCTGTTTTAGGTTTTTTTAACCTGAAAACTAGACCTGGAAAAACACTCGGGTTGTATTCGGTTTGGGGGAATTTCTCAACGATTTTTTGTAAGTCAATTTTCTGGTTAAGTGAGACTGAGGCTACAATGTTTTGGATCTTAATGATTGGTTTTCTTTTACTCATGTCAACTCACGGCTAAGTATTTAAAGAAAGTAGGGGTATATAAAGCATCTATTTATAAAGGGTCTAAAAATGCTATTTAATGAAAAATCCCATTTATAGAATCCCAAACAACACTGCAAAGTAGGTCCTAAAATCTTTATGAGCCTTAAATTATAAAACGGGTTTGAAAATTTGCAAAGTATTCAATTCATTTTTTTTCAAAGTAATAAGCGATAATAGAAATATCTTAATTTTGGGTATCTCGGTATATTTGAAATCTCAGCAAAGCAGCTATTCCCCCAAGCGCTATGAGTTTGGCTCCAGCTTCATGCTCAGTGCTAACTACTGTCACTGATGCATTTCGTTTTTCAACTTGATGCATCAATTCTTCTAGTTTGAGACGTTTTGTTTCTTCTGAATCCCTAAGAGTAGTATCCGCGACCACAAGCTTCTCAACCGCTCCCATCATAATTGCATTCTCAACAGCATCCAAACCATAAGTAACTGTTCCTTCACCTTTGCCTAATCGCTTCATAACTTCCTCCATAGTCTCAGTTTCATCCACAATACGAAGCTGATGGGAAGCTTTCAATAATAAACCCGAACGTAAAGCCTCGTAAATACCTGAAGTACCTCCATTGTTAACGCTTTTCACATCAACAATTGATTTTGCCATTTCTTTGGCTTCTTCAGAAAGATAACTAACAAAATCTCCCTTAACAAAACCCACTCCAATAATAACAATTAAACTATGGTTGTGAACCCACAATTGGCTTAGGCTGTTTAATGCTCTTTTGAAATAGGCTTTTGTTGCTTCCACACGTTTATCTGCTTCATGTTTTCCAGGAAGGCGCATTCGTTCTTCCACCCTGATTTCTACACCGTACTGTTTAGTTTCAGCAATAGCAAAGCCTTCATCGTCAATGGAGATTATTAGCAGAGGTTTTTCGCTTTCACTTGCTTTAATGATACGATCAAGAAGGTGTTTTGGCCACTCTTTCTTAACGATAGTTACAGGTTGATTCAACGCCACACTGATTGTATGATGAGCGCCAGTGGGAACGATGTCTGGAGCATGGCAAATTGTCCCGTGAACTCTCAGTTTACCTAAAAATTTGTCCCAGCCAACTGAAATTACTTTTACACCCATAAATGCCGAAAACCGTTCTCCACTCTTAGGGCGTGATCCTTCTGTATCGCTTTTTATAGCTCTTGAACTATAAGCGTAAACCTCATCTCCCGTATAGATGACATTGTACAAGTGCCAAAGGTCATCTGGCGAATCTGGAACCACCTTAACGAAACCTTGGCTAATGTTCTTCTCAATAATCTTCATTGCAGGACAACTCTGCAGTTAGCTGTATGCAATGGAATAGAAATATACTGCGGAGTTTTAAGCTGGAAAAAAACCGCAAATTTTTGTTTCCCTTCAGCTATTTTACTCCCAAAGGCTTAAATTTTAGCACAAATAAAATCTTTCGTTAAAAAAAGCATTCAGGTTACTGATATGTCGAACTTAACACATTTAATTAAACGAAAGGGATCTTAAAATGTCGGTTGTACCCACAAATTTTGAAACAATAGCGCTATGGACCGTAGTTGGAATAGCCATAGGCGCCCTATTCTATGCACTTTTCCTTAGAAGACAAATATTGAAAGAGTCTACCGGTTCAGAAAAGCTGCACACTGTTTGGAGTGCCATCAAATCTGGCGCGAATGCCTACTTGAAAACCCAGCTCAGATCGATAGTATTTTTTATCGGTATCCTGGGCATTTTCCTCTATGTGGCTTCGGCAGTAGCTCCACCAATTGCCCTAGAAACTAGTCCATTTTTGATAACTATCGGGCGAGTTGGAGCATTTTTGATGGGGGCATTTTTCTCAGCTATGGTCGGCTTTTTTGGAATGAACATGGCTGTTCAGGGAAACATTCGAGTTGCTGAAGCTTCAAGAAGAAGTTTCGGTGAAGCCCTCAAAATAGCTTACCGCACTGGAACCATCACAGGAATGCTCTGCGATGGATTAGGCCTCCTAGGCGGAACCCTAATATTTCTCATCTTCACGGTCGATGCCCCTGAAGTTCTGTTAGGTTTCGGTTTCGGCGGAACCCTGCTAGCACTGTTCATGCGAGTAGGCGGCGGAATCTACACCAAAGCAGCTGATGTTGGCGCAGACCTTGTGGGAAAAGTTGAAAAAGGCATTCCAGAAGATGACCCAAGAAACGCAGCAGTCGTTGCAGACCTTGTAGGAGACAACGTTGGCGACTGCGCAGGCATGGCAGCAGATATTTTTGAATCTTACGAGGTAACTATGGTTTCAGCATTGCTTCTCGGTTTAGCATTAACACCGTTCGGATTCAAATGGATTATATTCCCGCTGTTAGCCAGAGGATTCGGAGTGATCAGCACCATTATTGGTACCTACGCAGTTTCTCTTTGGCCTGAAAGACTAACAAAAGGCGATGCATTCAAAGCGATGGATCTTTCCTATGACCTCTCGAGCATCATTTCTGCAATAGGCTTTCTGCTTTTAGCAGTATTCTACGTTGGCGACATCAGAGTATTCTTAGCAACCGCCATGGGTTTAGTTCTAGCAGTAAGTTTCAACAAGCTTGCAAACCACTTCACCAACCCAAATAAAAAACCCGTCGACGCAGTAGCTGCATCAAGCAAAACAGGACCTGCAACCGTTATATTGCAAGGTCTCTCCTTGGGCTTGGAAAGCACCGTCTGGACAGCACTACTAATAGGCCTCACTATTGTGGTCTCTCTTATAATTTGGGCAGGAGCAGGTATAACATTCGCATTCTACGGCGTAGCACTCGCAGGCATCGGTATGCTTTCGCAAACAGGCAACACAGTAGCTATGGATACATTTGGACCTATAGTTGACAACGCAAACGGCATAGGAGAGATGGCTGGACTAGAAGAAAAACCACGTCAAATCCTAGCTGACCTAGACGCATCTGGCAACACAACCAAATCAGTAACTAAAGCAATGGCTATCGCTTCAGCCGTGCTGGCAGCCGTATCACTCTTTGCAGCATTCACCGCAACAGTAAACGTAAACCTCGACATCGCAGCAGACCCAATGGTCTTCGTAGGCTTGTTAGTCGGCGGTTCACTACCATTCTTGTTCAGCTTCATATCAATCAGAGCAGTCAGCAGAGCAGCAGGCAAAATAATAGAGGAAGTACGAAAACAATTCAGAATCCCCGGCATAATGGAAGGAACCAAACTTCCTGACTACGCAGCAGTAGTTAAGATTTGCACTTCAGCAGCTCAACGTGAACTAGCCAGCATCGCCATCATCGCTATACTCACGCCGTTACTTGTCGGAATCTTACTCGGCGCTGCAGCATGGGGAGGATTCTTAGCAGGCGTAATAGTGACAGGTCAACTCTTAGCAGTATTTATGGCGAACTCAGGTGGAGCTTGGGATAATGCAAAGAAGAAAATCGAAGACGGCTACTACGGCGGTAAAGGCTCAGAAAACCACAAAGCCTCAGTTATAGGCGACACAGTAGGCGACCCACTAAAAGACACAGCTGGACCAGCACTCAACCCAATGATTAAAGTGATTAACCTGATTTCGCTGCTGTTCTCAGGCGCAATCTTGGCAGTCAGGGACATTTGGCTCATTCAGATACCTAACACAGAATTCCAGATTCCAGGGCTTGCAGCAATTCTTTCCACAGTCTTGATAGTGATAGTCGGATATGCCATAATGTACAGCAAACGCGAAACAAAAGAAGAAGCACAAAAAGTCGCTGAAGACTCTCCATCAAAATAGTTCCCCCTTTTCAAAAAGGGGTGAGTTTTCCGAAAGGGAAACTAAACCCCTAAACTAGTTTTTTTAACCACTCTTTTCTTATAAAAACAAATTTACCTAAAATCCTCGATGCTTTCTCTATGAGTGCTTTTTTAAGGAACCACGATTATATGCATCTACAAATAAAATAATGCGTGTAAACCTTGCTCAGGATTGAATTATGACAGCCAAACTGGTCGTGTTGAAAGTTGGAACCAACGCCCTAACAAACACCGAAGGAAACTTGGATACCGAAGAGATGGGTAAACTCGCTCATCAGATAGCTTCTGCTATGAAGCAAGGCGACAAAGTAGTTCTTGTAACGTCAGGAGCGGTTGCAGCAGGCATCGCTGAGCTGGGAATCCCTCCAAAGCCCAAGGATGTGGCTTTTCAGCAAGCAGCCGCAGCAACGGGACAAAGCGTTTTGATGGCAAAATATCGGGAACTCTTCAAGAAATTTGACCTAAAGGTTGCTCAGATTTTGTTGACTGCAGAAGATCTATCCAACAGAACATCATACGTGCATACATGCGACGTGTTGGGCTTGCTCCTAAAAATCGGTGTAGTTCCGATAATAAACGAAAACGACGTAACATCCGTCGATGAACTCATGCGCACTGAAGGGTACAAAGTAAACTTTCAGCGACAACGACATTCTCTCTGTCCTTGTAGCTGGAGCAGTCTGTGCTGATTTAGTTATTATTCTCTCCGATGTTGATGGCTTGTACACTGCTGACCCCGCACAACCTGGGGCAGAATTGATAAAGTCAGTTGACGAAATCACCGCTGAACTTAAAAGCACGCTAAACGGCAAAAGCAAGCTGGGTAGAGGTGGTATCCAAAGTAAAATCAAAGCCGCCGAAATCGCAACTTCCTGTGGCATTCCCGTAATTATAGCGAATAGTCGAAAAGAAAACGTCTTGCTTGATGTTCTTGCAGGAAAAGATGTGGGCACTTATTTTAAACCTCAAAGCAAGATGTCAGCTGTTAAACGTTGGATAGCTTACGGGGCAGCAGTGAAGGGTACTATTTACGTTAATGAGGGAGCGAAGAAGGCGATTTTGCAGGGTTCAAGCCTGCTACCGGTAGGAGTAACCAAAGTTGTAGGAATCTTCGATGTGGGGGATGTAGTCAGCTTAGAAGACGAGAACCATGTGAAGTTTGCACGCGGCAACCCCAACTACAACAGCAGCCAGTTAAACCTAATTAAAGGCTTACAAGTAACAGAAGTACACAAAAAACTTGGCACCGATAAATCCAAAGAAGTTATCGTCCGTCGAAACATACACCTAATTGAGGAAGAAAAATGATTAAGGAAATATGCCTAAAAGCCAAAGCTGCCTCAGTTGAAATGGCTAAGCTCTCAACAGAAACCAAAAATAATGCACTGTGCAGGATGGCAAACGCTCTGGAAGCTAATGAAGAGAAAATTTTAGCTGCAAATAAAGCAGATGTTGAAGCTGCCAAAGCTAAAGGCCTCAAAGTAGCTCTACTTGACCGTTTATCATTGGATCAGAAAAAAGTTCAAACCATGGCTAAAGAGCTCAGGGAAGTCTCAGCGCTGCCTGACCCAATAGGCACAATACTTAGCACTTGGACACGCCCCAATGGATTAATCATTAGTCAAGTCCGCGTGCCATTTGGAGTAGTGGGCATAATTTATGAATCTCGTCCTAATGTGACTTCAGATTCGGCGGGAATCTGCATAAAATCAGGAAACGTCGTCATCCTGCGCGGAGGTTCAGACGCTTTGAACTCTAACATTGTTATTGGCGAGGTCTTGCGTGATGCGTTGGCGGGAACAAACGTGCCCGTTGATGCCCTTCAAGTGGTAAATTCTCCTGACCGTAAAGTTGCGGAGGAGTTGATGAGCATGCGAGGATACATTGACGTGCTTATTCCCCGCGGAGGCGCAGACCTAATCAAAACTGTAGTGGATAAATCGCATATTCCAGTAATTGAAACAGGAACGGGTAATTGTCATATCTATGTGGAAGAAGACGCTGACCTTGAAAAAGCTACGCCCATAGTCATAAACGCGAAATGTCAACGCCCAGGAACATGCAATGCAGCAGAGAAGCTGCTTATTCATAGCAAAATAGCAAAACAATACCTACCAGTTGTAATTGCTGAACTCAGAAAGAACGGAGTTGAGGTTCGAGGAGATCTCGAAACACGCAAGATTGTTCCTGACGTAAGAGCAGCAACTGAAGATGATTGGGGTACAGAATATCTTGACTTAATAATAGGTGTCAAAGTCGTCAAAAACCTGGCAGAAGCCATAATACACATCAACAAATATGGCACTAAACACTCCGACTGCATACTCACAACCGACTTCGATAAAGCTATGAATTTCATAAAAGAAATCGATTCAGCAGCCGTTTATTGGAATGCTTCTACACGCTTCACAGACGGCAACCAATTTGGACTTGGAGCAGAAATTGGAATAAGTACCCAGAAACTTCACGCAAGAGGACCCATGAGCGTACAGCACCTAACAACCACAAAATACGTTATTTTAGGCAATGGACAAATCAGAAAATAACCCAAAGCTAATTACTCAATTATTTTTCTCAATTGAGTAGTTAACTTTAGGAAGTTTTCTTTGGTGCAACGTCATTTTAAGGTAGAGGCACAATTAATTGAAGTTGGCGAGTGGCGGGTTCTAGCATGTTGAGGACTAGCTGCGGGAAAAGTCCCAAGATAAGTAATGCTATTGCTAAAATGAAGATGGGAATAAGTATATTTTTGGATTCCTTTATTGCAGTTGCATCTTTGGTTTTTCTTGCATACATGTAATGTATCAATCTAAACAAATAAGCAGCTTGAAGGACACTTGTAACAACTCCAATCACTGCCAGCCAGCTTAAGTTTGCTTGAAGTGCTGATGTGAAAACTAAGTATTTAGCTATGAATCCTCCCAATGGTGGAACGCCAATAAATGAAAGACCAGCAATTACAAGTGCTAAACTTGCAAGGGGCAGTTTCTTACCTATACCAGAGAAGTCTTCCAAGGTTTTAAAACCATGTTTGTTTATTATTCCTACTACCATAAACGCAAGGGCTGTTGTTATACCTCCGATTAAGAAAAAGTACAGGTTACCCATCAAACCAAGTGAAGTGTAACTTGTTATTGCAATTAAGTTGTAGCCAACGTCTGCTACACAAATGTAAGCTATTAAGCGTTTTACGTCATTTTGGATTAAGGCGAATACGTTACCAACTATCATAGTTAAAGCTGCCAAGATTGCTAACATAAAAGTCCAATCTAACGCTGCATTTGGACCTGTTGGAATTACAATATACAGCAGTATTCGTATGAGAATGTAGTAGCTGCCCTGGTCAACAAGTGCTGAAAGGAAAGCTGATGAGGGTGCTGGTGCCGCTTGATATGCATCGGGTAACCAGAAGTGGAAGGGAACGATTGCAGCTTCAATGGCGTATCCAGCGGCAATCAAAACGAAAGCTATAATTAGCAAGTTTTTGTCGGATGCAACTACCACGCTTAGGGCATCTCTTATGGCTATGTAGTTTAGGCTACCGGTTATGCCATAAACGATTGAAAGTCCAAAAAGTACAAAAGCTGAGGCGATAATGACCATTACTAAATACTTTAGGGTAGCATCGAGGCTAAAAGCGCTCTTCCTATACATCATTAGGAAGGCTGCGGCAGCTGTTGCTGCTTCCCAGAATATGAAAAAGGTTAAGAGGTCACCCGCAAGAACAGCGCCCAACAAAGCTGCGGTGAGTATAAGCATGATCGCGAAGTATCTTTCAGAGGGTCGCTCGGTTGAGTTAACAAAAAATACTGTGTAGATTACCACTACTGCACTTATTGCAACGATGATTATTGCCATGTAAATTGAGATAGCGTCTACAAGAAAAGAGCTCGAAATTGCTGATGATACGTCCCCGCTTAAGCTTATGTTAAGAGGTACTGGGTTATCTACGCTATAATAGGTTAATGCTAAGTTGGCAACAGCTAATCCAGCAATTAAGAAGACGGCTATGAACCAGCAGAGAGTTAAGGCGGTTTTATGACTACTTTTCCTAAAAATTTTAAACAATGGAATAGTCAGCAAAGCAGAAATTATTAAGCTTATAATCGGTAACGAGATATCTATGATTCCAACCATTCAGAGATCGCCTTATTTTATCAGCCAAATTGCACTGATTGTATTAGATTTAGGAAGAAAGTTGGGTATATCCCAATTATTATGACCATCACTACCATAATTGCCAGTGCGATTTTCATGTATTTAGGTATTTCAACGATTGGTTTATGCTCCAGGATTTCTGTGGTCTTGGATGTACCAAGGAATACACGTGAGACGAATCTTAACGAATAAGCAAGTGAGAGTACTGTAGCAACAAGCATTAAGGCTGTAGGAATCAGGTAGAAACTGTCATAAAATATAACTTGGAAAGCGCCAACGAATATCAAAACTTCGCTTATAAAGCATGCAAACGGGGGTGCTCCAGCAATGCTTAAAGCAGCTATGGTACCTGAAACTGTGGTAAAGGGCATTTTTCCAGCTAATCCACCCATTTCACGGATGTCACGTTTTTCTGTTTGGTGCATAACTGCTCCTGCGGAAAGGAAGAAAAGCCCTTTGCTTACCGCATGACTGAGAATGTGCAGGATTGTTCCCGCAATTGCTGTGGATGAAGTTACAATAACAGCTGTTCCCGCGATAACGTTTGTGGGGAAAAGTGAAATACCAAACATTATGTATCCCATGTGGGCAATACTGGAGTAGGCGATGAGTCGTTTTATGTCTGTTTCCACCAGCGCTATGAAGGAACCGAAAAACGCTGAAATTATCCCAAAGATTGCCAAAGCATGAAGGAAGTTTACTGCAAAAGCATGGTCGAATAAGTTGACTGCTGGAAAAACAACACCCAGTGATAAGCGTAAAATTGCATAAGCGCCTGCACTAATAATTACTCCACTAAGTAAAGCAGACATCGTTGCGGGAGCTTCAGAGTGTGCATCTGGCAGCCACATATGCACTGGAACAATAGCCATCTTGACGGCAAATCCGCCGGTTAGGGCGATGAGGATCCACCTCACAATATCTGTGCCATTAGTCATTAATGCATCTTGAACTTTGAACATGTCGGTAGACCCAGTTACCATGTATAATGCGCCTAAGCCGAGCAAAACAAAGACAGCGCCTGCATGTGTGAATATGAAGAATTTGAATGCTGCCTTGTATGAGTCACGGTAACCCCAGTTGCCCACAATGAAGTAGGCGGGAATCAACATCATTTCCCAACAGAAGTAAAACAATATCAGGTTAGATGTTATGAATACACCGATCAATCCTACAGAAAGCATCGAGAGAAGAGCATAGTAGACTGCTATGTTTTTCTTGCCTTCCATGTAGTTAATAGAGAAGATTGCAGCGGCTAAAATTAAGACCACGCTGATTATCGCGATTGATAAGCTCATGCCATCAACAAAGAGAGAGAATTCAGAGTTCAAAATCGGAATCCAATCGTAGGATTCCACGTAACGGGAATTGCTTAGCACCGCTGGTGCGGTAGTTAACAAAAGCGCCAAAGTAGCCAATGCTATTAAGGCCACGAATATGGCTGCAGCTTTATTGGATTTTTTCCCCGTAAAGTAGACAAAGGGGATGCTTATCGCGGGAAGGGCAAATACTGCTAGTAAAGTAAAGGACATTTTTTTAAGCTCCTATCGTTAATATTATCAAAACAACAATCAAAATGAAACCGACCACTGCAGCGGCGATGTAGTTTCTCAGGGATGCCGAAGGTGCCTTTCTCATTTTTGAGACTCCAGTCAGCGTTGTATTAGATAAGACGTTTATTAGCTTATCCAGTGAATTGTCAGCCTTCGTATCGAAATAAACATGAAATCCATTTGCAATTCGAATAACTGACTGACCGAACTTTAATGGAAAAATACTGATCACATTCTCGAAGTGTCTAACTCCATCAGAAAACTTTGAAATTCCTCTTGCGATACCGCTGTAAACATCGTCAAAGAAGTAAGCATGACCAAGAATGGTTGTCAGGGGATTTTTGCTGGCTGCAATACGCCTAAACGTTTGGTTGTTCTTGTAGTAGGTGAAATATGCTATTAGACCCGTCGGTAACAGTAGAGACAGAAAAATTGGCGTTTCTATATTTGTGAAAGCACCTATTAGTGTGTGTTCTAGTTCGAAGTGCATGAAGCTTGCAATCAGAGGTTGAGATAAACCCCAAACAATACATAAGCCTGCAAGAACAAAAGCTGGAATAAGCATGATCTTTGGTGCTTCATGGACATGCTGTTTCTTCAAATGTTCAGATTCTTTTCCCATAAACACTAAACTGAACATTCGAACACTGTATGCGAATGTGACGGCGGTTGTCGCGTAGAGTAGGATGATTTGTATGAGGTTTCCTGCTTCAGTAACGCTGGTGATGACTAAACCTTTACTGAAGAACGCTGCAAAAGGCGGCAAACCACTTGTGGTGATAATCATTATAGCCATTAAAATAAATGAGATCGGCATAGCTTTTCTAAGACCGCCCATTAAACGCATGTCTCGGGTGCCAATGGCATGTATGATTCCTCCTGCGAGGAGGAATCCGAGTCCTTCGAAGAATGCATGACTTACCATGTGGAATAAGCTGGAGAACCAGCCGACTGATTCTGCCCCGTGCACAGCTGCGCCTAAACCAGCCATCATGAAGCCGATTTGGCTAATGGTTGAATATGCAAGGACTCCTTTGATGTCAGTGGTTGTTAGAGCAAGTGTTGCGCCAATTATTGCGGTTAACACACCTATCCAAGTGACTATTGGGAACCAGAGAGGTTGCAGAGCAGCAATTATTGCGGGTGCTACTGATAAGATAAGTATTAACCTTGCAAGCAAGTAGACACCAGCTTTGACCATTGTGGCAGCATGTAAAAGAGCGCTGACTGAGGTTGGGGCTTCCATGGCGCTGTATAGCCATGTGAACAATGGAAGCTGAGCAGATTTTGCAATGGCACCACCTAAAACAAGGAACGCAACCACAACCAGAAGACTTGTATCCAAAGTGCCTGCAGCTGCTGCATCTTGAATCCCTCCTATTATTCCATGGAAGCTAAAAGTGGTGAACATCGTGAACAAAATGCCTATAGCGGCCAGTAATGCAATGTCGCCGATGCGGGTCATAATAAAAACTTTGACACCTGCCTTAATTGATTCAGGTTTTTTGTACCAGAAGGAAATTAGAGAATAAGAGCATAGACCCACCATTTCCCAGAAAATAAACATCTGAATCAAGTTATCAGAAATTACTAAACCAATCATAGAGCCAATGAAGAGCAGGATAAGGTAGTAATATCGTGTTAATCCTTCTTCACCTTTCATGTATCCGATTGAGTAGACGACGATTATTAGTGCAAAGAAGGAAACTAAACAAGCGAATAAGACGCTAAGGGAGTCGATATATACTCCTGCTTGGAGTCCTGGAATCCAATCTACAGTAAAAATTGTTGCAGAACCATTTCCAGACCAGACACTTGGAACCAAAGAAAGCGCCAAAACCGCAGTGACTGCAGCTATTGCAACGACGAAGTAGTTTCTGGCTTTTTCATTGTATTTTCCGATTACGGGTACAAATAAGCTTGCTATGAGTGGGAGGACCCAAACAAACCATGCTGAGAATTCTTCAAGAATCATTGCGCTTCATCCTCACTTTCGCCTTTATCATGCAGCATCTGAATTATTCTACCCATATCGCTTGTTCCATATTTCTTAGATACGATGACAAGCAACGCTAAGATTACTCCACTAACGGCAGTATCAGTTGAAAAAGCTAAAACTAAGAAAGCTTGACCTAAGCCAACACCCATTGAAGATGCAAGCATCACAAAATTCAAAGTTGCAGCGGTTGCGATTAATTCTACGGATATGAAGACTTTTAAGAGTTGGCGGTTAGTGAGCAAGCCATAGATTCCTATCGCAAGCATAACCAGTGACAAAATAACGAAGTCCATTATTGACCACCCTTTTTCTTCTTCTCATGCAACACGATAGCTACTCCCAACGCCACTGTTAGAATAACAACAGCCTGCAAAACAACATCCAAGCCCCTTACATTCCATAAGGCATCACCGAAGTCAAGGTTAGAATTTGTACCAGTTGAACCGGAAATTGAGAGAAAAATTGCGGGCAAGGATAAGATTGCTCCAGCCCCTATCAAAACTCCTGTGCGTTTTGGAGAAGCTTTCTTTTTTGGTTTATCACCTAACATTTCTCCAGATAGGAACAATATAGCTAACGTGCCAACACCCACTGCAATCTGGAAAACAGCTGCAAAAATTGCACCATTTTCCACGTAGAGTAATGCAGTAAAAAAGAAGGTTGCAGATAGCGCAGCAACAGAATATATTACTTCTTCTAGGAAAAGCGCCAATACGGCTGAAATTATTAATCCTACTGCAAGAATTTCAAAGATCATTATTTGTCCTCCGTGGGTTTTAGATTTGAAGTTGGCTTCTGGATTAATGAGCATTTGTCAGTTGTTGCCATCTCATAGAAAACTGAGCTTTTAATTGCACCTCTAGGACAGCTTTCAACGCACTGGTGACAGAAAATGCATTTGTCGAAACGTATTTGTGGCCTTCTTTTGCCTTCTACTTCCACAATTTCAATAGCTGTAGCAGGGCAATCTCGGACACATACTTTGCAATTAGAGCCTACGATAGATCTTACATCCATAGTTAACCCTTTATTGCCTGTTCCAATATCGATTACATTGCATGATTCAATAGTGTAAATTGTTTTACATCGAGCGTCTTCAGGAAGTATAGCTTTCACAAAAGGATACTTTGTTGTTGCTGGCTTAGTGAATATGTGTGAAATTGCCCGTCTGAAGATTGGAGATATTCGTGATTTTTTATCCATCTTTTTACACACCTAATGGATGATAAACCCAGTTTACCAATGCCACTGTGAGCATCAGAGAGAGCAACGCTGCAGGTAGGAGAATTCGCCAGTTACCCGATAATACTTGGTCAATTCGGAAGCGTGCGAAGACTACTGTAATGTACTCGGATATTGTTACGACTACGAGGAGTTTGAGTACAAACCAAAGTGTATACCAGAACCACGATGCTCCAAAAAACACTGGTCCATATGGACCGCCAAGGAACAATTCAACTATTAGGGCTGAGCCAAAAACTATTTGGACATCGCGTGTCAAATGGAGGAAAGCGAGTTTGGCGCCTGTGAATTCGGTTTCTAATCCGCCCACAAGTTCGCTTTCTGAGTGAGGCACGTCGAAGGGATCTTTTTCGAGTTCTGCCTGCATGGTTATTACAAATAAGACGAAAGCCCATGGGGCCAATAGGATGAAAGGAAGAACATGGATCGATTGGAAAAGAGCGATTCTTGAAATCTGTAAACTTCCAGCGATGAATGCTGGTGTCAACGCTAATAAGAAGAGGGGTATGTCATAGCCTAAAAATTGGGTTAATACTCTTGCTGAACCTATGGTGCCGTAAGGGTTACATGATGCCCAACCAGCCAAGAACAACAAAAAGTTGGCGACTGTAGCAAAAGCCAAAATGATGATTAAATCTCCGTTAAAACCGCCTATTGTACCGTTTACGGTAAGGACACTTGCGCCGTCAATAGGTATAAAACATAAAGCAAAAATCATAATGGTAAAAGCCAAGAGAGGAGTAAACTTAAAAATTGTTTTTTTAGCTTCTCTTGGTGTAATATCTTCTTTTGTTAAGAGTTTTATGATGTCTGCTAAAGGTTGAAGAATTCCTCCTGGACCGGCAACCATTGGACCAACGCGGTTCTGCAGGCGTGCCTCGATTTTCCTCTCCATCCAATCGCAAAAGAGAGTTAATAGTACCAGGAATGCGAAGCCTGGGAAAACGAGTATGCGGAAGATTAGGAGAAAGTAATCAATCATTTCTGTTTCACCGATCTGTACATGAGAAACAGGGGTCTAAGCTGACAAAGTTTGCTGGAACATCAGCTATGCTTTCACCTATGGCAGTTTTGAGGAATGAAGGTATGTTTGCGAATGTTGGCGTACGGACTTTAACGCGATCGGGCATATCGGTACCATTACTTCTAACATAGTAAAAGAGTTCACCTCTTGGAGCTTCAACGCGGTTTACAGCTTCGCCCACTGGTAAACGTCTGGGACCGTCAATTCGGAATGGTCCAGATGGCAGGTGATCCACTGCGTACTCAATTATGTTGATACTTTCTTCAACTTCATCCATGCGAACGTTCATTCTTGCCCATGTATCGCCTGTAGTGTAAACTATTTCTTTGAATGGAATCTCTCCGTAGGCTTCATAAGGTTCATCTTTGCGCACATCTATGTCAACGCCCGAAGCTCGAGCTACTGGACCAACCACTGAAAGCTTGAGAGCATCTTCCCTTTTGAGTATACCCACGTTTATCATTCGGAGCCTTAGTGTTGGTTCGTTTTCGTAAATTTGTCTATAGAAGGGTAGTTTTCCGCGAAGATCTTTTAGGGTGGATTTGATTTTGGGGATATCCGTTTCTTTTATGTCCCGTCTTACGCCGCCTACCGTAATGAGCGATGAGTAAACGCGGTTGCCGCTGGTTAACTCAATTAAATCCATGATTGGTTCGCGGTCTCTCCAGAAATACTGGAACAGAGTTTCATAACCGATTTCTAATCCTGCATGTCCCAAAGTCAAGAGGTGGCTATGCAGTCTGTTGAGTTCTAAAGCGATTACTCTAAGGTATTTTGCTCTTGGTGGAACCTCAGTTTTTGCTATTTTTTCGACAGCTTCAACAAAACCTGCAGCGTGGATACTGTTACAAATTCCACAGATTCGTTCAACCAAGTAAACGTCTTGGAGGTAGGTGCGTGATTCAGTAGCTTTCTCGATGCCTCTGTGCACATAGCCGATTCGGGGTTCAACTCTAGTTACTGTTTCCCCTTCAACTGTTACTGCGAATTTTTCAGGCTCCAATAACGCTGGGTGTTGTGGACCGATGATGATTTTAACAAGTCGGCTGTTCTCGGGATTTTTGTTTTCTTCAGAAGCTGGTGTTGGAACTAGTTTTACTTCGTTTGCCTTGACATCTTTTCTCAGAGGGTAAACACCTTGAGGCCAATTTTCCGATAAAACAAAGTGTCCAGAAGTTGAATTTCCTTCGAAGACCACTCCTAAAAGGTCTGCTACTTCTAACTCATGAAAGGCTGCGCCTGGATGAATATCAACTATGGTTTGGATTTTTGGGTTTTCTTTAGGAACTTCAGTTTTGATTGTTACAAATAATTTGGAAGTATGAATGTGATAGTAGACCCCTATGTTTGCTCCAAGGTCCAAACCAGTTATGGCTGTAATACCAGTTTTCTCATCAGCTTCAATCATAGCTTGTAGGACATCTCGGTGCAAACCGTTGTTGACGGTTATGGCGGCTGCCCCAAGTTGACCCAGTTGAATTTGGACTTTATCGCCGAACTTAGTTTTTATTATCTCAATCAGGTTTATGTTGCTATTTGACAATTGGTTTTTCCTCCTTGATTTCTAGTTGAGCTGATTGGGCTACAACTTGTGGTTTGACAACCTCTTTTTGTTTCTCCTGTTTAGGTTGTTTTTTTGGTTTAGGTGGATTTAATGCATTTAGAAGCTTTACTACGCCGTCTAAGATTGCTTCTGGACGTGGCGGGCATCCAGGTATATAGGCCGTAACCGGAATTACTTTATCTACGCCGCCGACCACGTTGTAGTTTCCTTCAAAAACTCCGCCACTGCATGCGCAAGCGCCAATTGCTACTACAAATTTGGGTTGTGGCATTTGGTCATAGATGTTTTTTAGCCGTTCTGCGCATTGCTGTGTGACGCAGCCTGTTACTAGTAAAACGTCGGCATGTCTTGGTGAAGGTTCAAGTTTTACTCCGAAGCGTTCAACATCATATTTTGGGGTCAACAACGCTACTATTTCTATATCGCATCCGTTGCAGGCTCCTGAGTTAAAATGTAAAACCCATGGCGATTTTACGCGAGCCCACGTTTTTGTGTCAGTCATTAATCTTTTCCTCCTTCAACGAGAACCAATCCTGCCGAAAGAATTATTCCAAGATACAGGATTAGAAGAAGTGGATTTGTCGAGTTTGCTCCCACCAGAGTAAGTGATGCAAAAGCAAGAACTAGAATTGATGAATCAAAAACTATAAAGTAGATTAGATACTTGTATAATGAAACATTAATTTTTAATCCAAAGAAGGATACTTTTTCTCCACAAGCATATGCAGATTGCGCATTTTCGCTTATGGTGGTTTTAGGTGCCGACCGTTTGCCTATTGTGTAGATTGCCAGTGCTGAAATGAAAATCAATATGAATGCTATGAAGGCCTCTTCAAGCACAGTTTTTCTCTCCGTTTATATTTTTAACCATTAAAGTTGTTTCGAGGTTAATTTTAAATTTGCACATGTTATATACAAAAGGCTTGTTATGAACGTATTTAGACTTATCTGTACAAAAACTGTGCAAATGGACAGCATTTAACGCACTTGACATACGGTTGTCTTTGACATAACAGACTTCAATAACGAAGCCGCCTAGTATGCCCTCTCCACTTGCTCTGTTGTCTCCCATACTACCCCGAGCTAGTTCACATAGAAATACTTCACTTGCATTTAAATTTTAAGCACAAAAAAATGCAAAATTTCATACTTCTTTAGGAAAAGAAGCTTTGGCTCTAGTCAGTTTCAGCTGTTCCATGCCATCTTCTTTCCAAGTAAAGAATTAAACTGAAAAGACCTCGACTGAATATCACTAAAATTAGCAATTCAAACTCGGGAATAGTCCTAATGGCTACAGTACGAATGATTTCTGCTCCAATAAAGAAGTTGAGACTTAAGGTTAAGTATCCAGATAGGTAGTGCGTGGAAGATGATGGTTGATAAGGGTCCTTAAGTTTGCTCTGAACAAAGCGGATAATTACCAAGATTGCGCCAAAAGTTATCACGCCACCGCCGAAAAGATAGAGCGCATCAGCGGCCAAAGTGAGTATAACATAAATAGCGTCGTAAATGACTCCCCCAGAAACAATAGTTCCACCCGATAGCAAAATTATGAAGTCAGGGTAAAGTAAAGTTATGATAGTAGCCAAAAAAGCTGCGATAACTATTACAAAAAATATTATAGCTGTTAAAGAATTGGTCCCTTTCATCTTTTCCTCAGAGTTTTGGGTCATAAAATTTGGCAACCTAGACTTACTATTATTCAAGTAAGGTTTCCTTAATAAATTTGATTTAAAAGCAACTATAGTTTATTAAAGACACCTTCTAAAAAAGAAAATTGGTTGAGAAAAGAGATCTTTTTAGACTTTAATTTCTTCCGCTAAACCTACTGCAGGATATGGAAACAGATGAGCCTTGTCTAAAGGATAAGTAATGGAAACGTCCTCTCCAATCTTTATCCATTCCTCAGTTAGAGAGGGTCTGTTGATGACAAATCTATCGCCGTTTTCAAGCCTAATTTCATAACGAACAACTATACCTTCAAAGGTGGTTTTCTCAACTTTTCCATAAAGACTATTTTCGCCAGCTATGTGACCTTTCTTCATTTCACACGTTTCAGGTCTAATTGCTAAGACCACTCTTTCCTCTTGTTTGATATTCAATTGATTTAATGCATTAATCTTTAGTCCTTGACGCAACTCAATTTCTGTCTGACCATTTGCTTTAGTGATGTAGCCTTCTAAAAAGTTGGATTCACCAATAAAGAAGGCAACAAATAAGCTATTAGGATGCATATAGAGTTCCTGTGAAGTTCCAACCTGCACAATCTTACCTTTTTTCATGACTGCAATTCGGTCAGAAATGGACATTGCTTCAGATTGATCATGTGTAACATGGATTGCTGTGAGTTTAAGGTCTTTTGCCATTCGTCGAATTTCATACCTGATCTCGTTGCGTACTTTGGCGTCAAGTTGACCTAAGGGTTCATCCAAAAGCAGGGTTTTAGCGCCAGCTGCCAATGCTCGGGCGACGGCAATTCGCTGCATCATTCCGCCGCTAAGTTCACTGGGGTAGGCAGTCAATCGTTCATTAAGTTTGACAAGTTCAAGAACTTCGTGTCCAATCGTTTCTGCTTGTTTAGCATCATAATTTTTGACTTTTGGACCGTACAATACATTACTCCAAGCAGTCATGTGAGGAAACAGTGCGAATGTTTGGAAGACAAACCCTATGTCGCGGTCTTCAGGTGGAATTTTATCAACTCTTCTATCACCTATGTAGATTTCACCGCTGTCAGGCTCGATTAACCCAGCTATAACTCTTAGTAGTGTGGTTTTGCCACAGCCACTTGGACCCAACAAAGAAAAGTATTCCTGATCATGAATAGTTAAGCTGACATTGTCTAAAGCGTAGACATTTCCATATTTCTTTGTTACATTTACGACCTTGACATCAGGCATTGTTAGCTCTCCTTATAACATTTTTAATTGACATTCTAAACCTTTCCTTTCCTTGTTAAAATCCTTAAAACTAATAGAATTATGAAACTAAACAAAATTAGCAAACCGCAAGCTAAACCAACAATTAATTCATTGACTCCAGCAATCGGTGATATTGAACCTCTAACTGAGTTAACCCAGTTCACTATCAAAACTGGTGCTGTCTGCAACTTATTGGCGACTGCAAGAGTTGCACCTGTTTCACTAATGCTTCTTGTAAAAACTATGATTGCACCCGAAAAGATAGAGTATTTTGTTATAGGCCAAACGATGGTTCTAAAAACAGCGAAAGGTTTAGCCCCTAAGGTTCTTGCAGCTTCTTCCATATCAAGGCTTATTCGCTCCATCGCCGCTGACATCGACCTGACAAAGTATGGGTACGTAATTGATAGATGTGCAAACACTAAGAGTAAAAATTCTGGGAGCCCAGGAACTCCTACCCAGAAAAACTTTAATGAAATTCCTAAAGCTATTGATGGTACAATTATTGGAACATAGATCAATGTGTCTAGAAATGCAGAAGGCCATTTTCCAAAAGTTTTACGAGCAATCAATATTGCCATTGGTAATCCAAGTAGTATTCCTAAAACAGTTACTATAGCCGCCAAACCATATGAGAGTAGTAAGCTTTGCCAAAAACTTGCCCATACTCCAGAGCCAGTGAAAGCCTGTACTAAAGTAGGTCCTGTAGCAATTGCTTGGAAAGCCGGCAACGCCACGAACATTGAAGGAATAAGAATTATCAAAAAGAAAACTAACAAAGCAATGCTGTTACGTGACCAAGCACCTTTTTTGTAGCTCAGTTTCTTTTCAAAAGAAGGTAATCCATGACCAAATGGCAGTTTAAACCTGTTTCCTACAATTCTAATTAATGCAAAGATAGTCAATGATACAGAAATCAAGATTATACTGGCGAAAACCGTTGCTCCTTCATAAGTTCCTTGGGTTATTGCACCTGACCTAAATTGATTGCTTACGGTTTGGATAAATACTGGTCCATTTAGGAAAACGCCTGCTGCCACGATGAAGGTTGCGCCTGTTTCAGATAACGATCTTGCGAACGCAAGGGTGAAGGCAGCAATTAATGAAGGTTTTAGTATTGGGAAAGTTACGGTTCTCGCAGCTGTCATAGGTGGAGCTCCAAGTGTTCTAGAGGCACGTTCATATTCCATCTTATAGTCGAGCAAGGCACCCACCATTACTCGAACAACTACAGGAAATGAAAAGGTAAAGTGTAAAATCATGACAAGAAGCCATCCTGGGGAAACCAGCGATGAACCGAAAAGTGTTGATATTCCGCCACTTGAACTCCAGAATAGAAGAAGTGAATAACCAAGGGCAGCAGTTGGAACAACGAAAGGAAGATCGGCTAAAGTATCTAAGATCGGTAGCCACCTTGATTTTCCTCTAGTAATAATCCACGCTAATGGAACTCCAGCCAGCAAATCTAAAGCGGAAACAATTAAACCAATAATAAACGAGTTAGCAATTGCGCCCAGAGCAGTATTCATCAATTCTGGTTGATCAACGATGTTTTGAAGGCTTCCTGCTTTGATCAATATACCTAGTATAGGCGGGATGAGAATTATTCCAAAAAATATAATGATGGCTGAGAGGTAGAGGGTGTACTTTAAGGGTTTTTTAGATGAAAGTTTGTTTAGTGCGTTCCAGATTTTGCTAAGCACAGCGCCGCTCCTTTCCATCCATCAGAGTAGTTTTGCTCGAAGGAAAAGAATCTGGGTGTTCAACTATATTAGCAGTTACATTAAAGCTAGGTTTTTTTCTTGATATTTAACCTGAAAATATATAGTGCACTTCCAGCAGAAAAAATAATTATTTACCTCATTCACCCGCAAGAGTTAAGAAGAAATATTCTCTTATCAAAAAAATAAGAATTAATGGTGATTCCTTGGAAGAAAGCCACAGAATAATGAAAAAAAACTTTTGAAACTGAAATGTACATTGACGGAAATAAGCTTCCGTTAAATAATTTTATTCAGGAAACAATCGGAAACATATTGATGGGTTTTTCTAAAACCCTAAAAGAGCTAGAAATAGTTGAACCTGACGAAATTGAAGTAAAAATACAGCGGTTACCTCAACCGTCAAATGTCGACGCACACATCTACCCTACTAAATAAGAATCAACTTTTCTAACTTACTACTTTCCTGAACTGGTAGAGCGTTGCACTCAAGGTTATAATTGCCACTAGCCCAATTACTCCCCAAGCAGGAAGTATCGTACCCCAGTCATAACCATTGATCATTAACACACGACAAGCGTCGACAGCGTAACTTACTGGGTTAAACTTTGATACGGTTTGAACCCATTCAGGCAAGAAGCTAATTGGAAACAAAGCAGAGCTTAAGAACAATAATGGGAAAGTGATAACTCCTCCAATTGCAAAAACTGTTTCTGCACTTCTAGTCTTCATGCCTAATGCTAGCGAAATCCCTGACCAAGCTAGTCCAAAGAACGCGATCGTAAAGAAGATCAATAGAATACCAATAATTCCGGTGGTGACGAAAGCGCCCAAAGCATATGCTAAACCCAAAATTATGGTTGTCTGAACAACAACTCTGAAAGCGTCACTGGTTAAACGCCCTAGAAGAATCGCAGGTCGACTCATCGGTGTCACAAGCATTTTTTGCAAAAACCCCGAATCAATATCAGCTACAATAGAGGTACCTGATTGCAAGGAACTTCCAAAAGCATTTTGCATCAGAATCCCTGCGGTCGCAAACTCTAAGTAGCCTACTCCTGGCGGTAAAATTCCTGGAAAATTGCCAAGTCTTGTCAACAATTGTGTGAATAGAACGAGAAACAAGATAGGTTGAAAGAGCGAGAAGAAAAGCAGGATGGGCGTTCGAACAAGTTTTCTCATATATCTAACAAAAACATAGCGTGTATCAGAAAGCAAAGTCAAAAACGTCGACCTCCAAACGTTCCACTTGGAGCTTTAATCAATTCTTCCGTACGAATTCTTTTGCCAGTATGCTTCATAAAAACGTCATCCAAAGAAGGGGAAGAAAAAGTAATTGACGAAAGCCGGATGTCGCTACTGTCTAAAGCCCGCACGATGTCAGCTATTAAGAGACCCGCATTCTTGGCATAAACAGTCAGGCATTCATCGGAATCTAAAATTTGATTAACGTCTGTAAGACTCTTTATGAGTTCTCTTGCTCTTTCTTTGTCTCTTTCGCAATTTTCAAGTGAGATCCTGATTGAATCTGCTCCAATTTCACGTTTAAGCTCTAATGGAGATCCATTTGCAACTATTTTTCCAACATCAACAATCGAAAGCCTATTGCACAACTTGTCTGCTTCTTCCAGATATTGAGTTGTCAAGAAAATAGTTATGCCCTCTTCTTTGTTTAGTTTTTCCAGATAACTCCAAATCGCTAAACGAGACTGAGGATCCAAACCAGTAGTTGGTTCATCGAGAAACAAGATTTTGGGTTTATGGATAAGAGCGGTGGCTAAGTCAAGACGTTTTTTCATACCCCCAGAGTAATTTCGAGCACGTTTTTCAGAAGCTGATTCAAGCCCTACAAGAACCAACAGCTCGTTTACTCGTTTCTTAATTTCATCTCCTTTCATCTGGTGAAAATGACCTTGCAAAGTAATATTTTCCCTGCCCGTTAGATCTCCATCGACAGTTGTTTCTTGGCTCTGAACACCAATGATTTTACGTATGGCGGCTGCCTGCTTTTCAACATCATAGCCTGCGATATTCACAGTGCCAGACGTTTTTCTCAAAAGCGTTGTTAGAATTTTGATAGTGGTGCTTTTTCCAGCGCCATTAGGACCTAAGAAACCAAAAAATTCGCCTTCCCCTACGTTGAAAGAAATATCGTCAACGGCTTTGGTTCCATCAGAATAGATTTCAACAAGATTCTTAACGGTAATAATGTCAGACATTAACGATCTAGAATCAGTTTTGCACATAATTACATATCGGTATGTGACTGCTTCTTAGCTACAACAGCAAGAAAGCACACAAAGAACAAAAATCCACACGATCATAAAAGAAAGACGTTTATTCAATTTTTGAGATTTCAAAATTATGAGAAGAAATTATTGAAGAAGTTAGTCAAGATAGGCAAGTTTTATTAGTAAAAACAATCACAATTAAATTATTGGGCTATTTCTAATAGAAAAGTTCTAGCCCAATATATTTTAGGAGAATAAAAAATGATAAAAAATAAAAAAATTGTAATAGCATTTGCCTTGATAATAACGATGACAATAGGTCCGCTATTTCTAACCAATGCTGAAGCTCAAAGCTCTGGTGAAATGACGTCATATGCATTCATTGATGTAGCCCCAAGTCCGATTGGCGTTGGACAGACAGCCTACGTTTCAATTTGGGTTGACATATCTCTTCCTCAATCAGCTATAACAAATACCATAAGACGACACAATTACACTTTAACTATTACTAACCCGGCTGGAGCTACAGAAACAAAACATTGGGATGTAATTGACGATTCAACTGGAATACAGTTTACTTCATTCACTCCGACTCAAGCAGGCAATTACACCTTCAAATTTGATTATGGCGGTCAAACATATATTTGGAACGACACTGCTGCAATGAGAGCATGGACAGGAGTAAAATTCTTACCTGCCACAAAGACAACAACTTTAGAAGTTCAACAAGATCCAATTCCTTTTGCACGAAGTAGCTACCCGCTTCCCTCAGAATATTGGGCTCACCCCATCGAAGGACAGAACACTGATTGGTGGACAATCTCATCAAACTGGCTACGTGGAGCACAATTTGGCACTTTCCAAATGACGGCTAACTATAATCTCTGGCAACAAGGCGGTTCAGCACCAAATAGTCCCCACATAATGTGGACAAAACCAATGGAGTTCGGAGGAGTAGTCGGAGGAACCAACACAGGCGTTAACGGTTCAACATTTTATTCAGGCGGTTCATATGAAGGAAGATTTGCAACTTCAATAATTATGAACGGATTCTTATACTACAAAATGCCAAAGGGCAACAACGCCGCTACATCAGGTTCAGGCGCAGTCGGCTCCGATGGACCATTCGTTTGCGTTGACCTAAGAACTGGCGCAATCATTTGGCAAAACTCTGCAATCTCACCAACATTTGGTCAACTTGAATGGTTCGATTCACCAAACCAACACGGTGTAATTCCAAGTGGCTACTTATGGCAAATTAGTGGCACTACTTGGAGCGCCTTCAGCGGATTTGATGGAAACTGGCTATTCAACATAACCGATGTTCCAACAGGAAAAGATGTCTACAGTCAAAATGGCGAATACACAAGATATGTTCTTAACTATAATACTACTGCGCGCTCTGGATGGATGGCACTTTGGAACTTTACTCAAGTACTCACTCAGGGAACATTAACAAGCACCGGATACCGCCCTGTTGGATTAGTCTACAATTCAACGCAACGCCTTTCATATTCTTGGAACGTCACAATTCCAGCGTTAAATGGACTTTCAGCACCTTCAATCCAAGCAGTTCTACCTGGTGATGTAATACTTGGTTCAAGCAGCTCGATCACACCGGCAGTAGGCAGCACAAGAGCAATGCCAAACCCATATACGGTATGGGCGATAAGCGACAAACCAGCAACAAGAGGCCAACTACTATGGATACGAAACTATACAGCACCAGCAGGCAACATCTCACGCAACTTTGGACCATTAGATCCAGTTAACCGCGTTTGGATGATGGAAGACGGCGAAACCCAACAATGGGTTGGCTACAGCTTGGAAGATGGAAGCCCACTTTGGGGACCAACAGAAACACCAGTACGTGACATGCAATTCTTCGGCAGCGGAGAAGGAATGGGACAAAGAGGCGTAACAGCATATGGCAATCTATACGTGCAAGGCTTTGGCGGAGAAATCTTCTGCTACTCAACAAAAACAGGAACACTACTCTGGAGATACGAGAGTTCATCAGTTAGCGGTCTTGAGACACCGTGGGGTATTCGTCCAATCTTCATAGCAGCAGTTGCCGATGGAAAAGTCTACGTCTTCAACAATGAACACTCACCCAACTCGCCTTACTACAAAAACAACAAAATCTACTGTCTCGATGCCTTTAATGGTACAGAACTCTGGTCTATGCTAAGCTGGTCAGGTCAAAGCGGAGGAACTGGAGCATCAACAAGCATAGTTGCAGATGGTTTCTGGTCTTACTACAACTATTATGACAACCAAGTATACGTGGTAGGTAAGGGACCAAGCGCTTCAACAATTACAGCCTCGCCAAAAGTCTCAAGCATAGGTGACAGCGTCCTAATTGAAGGAACTGTAACAGATACAGCTGCAGGAACAAAACAGTCACAGCAACTCGCGCGTTTTCCAAACGGAGTACCCGCAGTTTCTGACGCAAGCATGGCAGACTGGATGGCATATGTCTACATGCAAAAGCCACGCCCAACAAACACAATAGGTGTTCCAATTACCTTAAGCGTAGTCGATTCTAACGGTAACTACAGAGACATCGGAACAACCACAACCAACGCAGATGGCTCATTTGCTTTCAACTGGAAACCCGACATAGAGGGAACATACACGATTTACGCTTCATTCGCAGGCTCGAATTCTTATTGGCCATCACACGCAACAACAGCATTCGCCGTCAATCAAGCACACCCAACAGCAGCACCAACCGAAACATCACCTCAATCACCAGCTGACATGTACTTCGTACCAGCAATCGCAGGCTTGTTTATCCTGGTCATAGTAGTAGCCATTGTACTGGCTCTATTGATGCTAGGAAAGAAGCATAAGCAACCAAACAAAAACAACAATCTTTCCCTTTTTCTTTTTGTTGAAAAATTTTCGCTTCGATGATTTATCCATGAATCTGTAAGCTAATAAACAAAGAAATAAAAAAAGATACCCTGGTGCTTGTGTTTGCCTGAATTTCTCATTGGCACTGGCGGTTGGGCTTATTTTAAAGTACCAAAAAAGCCCTCGCTCAAAGCCTACTCTGAAGCATTTAACTTTGTAGAAGTAAATTACACCTTTTACCATTATCCAAACATACGATTGGTTGAGGAATGGCGAAAAGCAGTGCCTAAAAATCTCACTTTTTCCGTTAGATGTCACCAAGACCTAACCCATAAGATTGGCTTTAGACCTGTTGATGAAGCATACCAAGTTTTTGGACAGATGGTATCATACTGCAGACTTCTTGATTCGCCCTTTCTTGTTTTAGAAACACCTGCCAGTTACGTCCTTGATACTGGCACCTTAGGAGTAGCTAGGGATTTTTTTGATTCAGTTAGTTTAAAAGGAATTAGAGTTGTTTGGGAAATAAGAGCGCCTATAACCCCTCAGGCAATCGAGTTGATGTCGGACTTTAACATCATTAACTGCGTAGACATTTCAAGAGATAAGCCGACTGAATGGTCGGATGTTGGCTAATACTAGGCTCTTTGGCAGAGGCCGACATAACATCTGGCAGTTCACCGATGAAGAACTAAAGGAAATTGATCAAAACGCCCAAGATAGCAAAGCTAAGGTGGTTGCATTTTCCTACCATAGTGCAAGAATGATAAAAGACGCGCTTAGGTTCAAGCAATTTAAAATAACAGGCAATTTCCCAATTGTAACTCCATTCATCGGGTTGGATTCTGCAAGATCTGTTCTGAGTGAGGATGCCATTTTTCCTTCTTCAAAGCAGACCTTGATAAGTGATCAGGGATGGAAAGTATACGATGAATCGGTTGAGAAGAGAATTCATCTGTCAGAATTACTCTCGAAATTGCCTGAAAAAACTTACACCTCAATTGACGATGTCATAAACGCACTGGAGCAAAGATAATGAGCGAATCAAACATTCATCTGGGCACCTCAGGATGGAGCTACAAAGAATGGGAAGGACCATTCTACCGGAAAGGTGAAAAAAGAAAACTCCGCGCATATTCAAACATCTTCAAAATCGTAGAAATAAACTCCACTTTCTACCGCAACCCTTCTCAAAGCACCGTTATGGGCTGGTTAAAATACTCACCACCCAACTTCGTCTTCACTGCCAAAATGCCCAAATTAATCACGCACGACAAACAGCTAGGTTTTAAAACTGACGTTAAAGCAGATTTAGATACTTACTTTGATTTAATGCGCCCGCTACAGTTGGGTGGAAAACTAAATTGTTTTCTGATTCAGCTGCCGCCAAAATGTGACTGCAACTATGAAAACCTTGAATCTTTTTTTGGCATGCTGGATCCTATATTTAGGTACGCAATTGAGTTTCGCAATCCATCCTGGCTAAGGGATGAAACTTGGGAGTTACTAAAAAAATACGACGTTGCCTACACCATTGTTGATGAACCTCTATTGCCGCCTGAAGTACACTTGACAACTAACTTTGCATATTTCCGTTGGCATGGCAAGGGAGAGAAAATTTGGTTTGATTACAACTACTCACAAGAAGAACTTGACGAGTGGGTCCCTAAAATCCAACAAACAAGTAAAACCGTAAAAAAAGTAATTGGATTCTTCAACAACCACTATCATGGTTATGCGCCAGAAAACTGTCTATATATGCTTGAAAAACTCGGCTTACTATCAGAGAATCAGAAAAAAGCAAAAGATAAATTAAAAGCAAAACAGATGCATTTGGGCTCTTTTTTTAGTTAATTGCGAAGCCAAATACCGATTCGGCATAGCTACTGCTGTTTGGCAAAGTAGATAAATCACTTAAGTGAAGCTGGAGAAATACTGCAAAAACACCTTGATTAAATCAAGGATTCGCGCATATGACTGATGTTTAAGTATTGAAATTGGAATTGTATTGTCTGATAGAAGAGGCTTTGTTACTGCTGCAAAAGTTGGGTGAGTTTATTTTAAGTTGCTTTTTTAGTTTAGGCTTTTGGAAGGCTTTAGGATGCGTCTGTACCCGTCTTGGTAAGTCTGGAAAAGTCTGGGGAAGGCAGTTTGATTGGTGCCGTTAAATGAAAAGGTAAACCTCGTAACTAAACTTCAGCCATGAATGAAGTGTTTTGCCAACTTTTCAATTCAAAAGTATAGGCATGATTTATAGGTCTTAATGAGGTGGCAGTACATTCTTAGATACTATAAAATTTCCGATATCAAGTTGCAAACTCAAATTGTTCTGGGCGGTAAAATCAGCAAGAAGCTTGTATGCACTAATGTTGATTTCTTTTCTTTCAATATATAGAACAAGTCCCTCTTCAGATGTATCCAGCATTTTGAGATTAATTCCGCAGTCGGCATGAATTTTTGTTTTAAGTTTCATCGCTTCAGAAATATTTATTGTAATTCAACTCCCAGACAGGCTGCATTAATGCTTGAATGAGTAATTGAACATTGCCTTAAAACTTGCTGTGGGCAATAAAAAAAACAGAGGACCTACTTGATTTATTGTATTTGTTTTCAATAATGGGCAAAATTAAATCTAAATGTAAAGATAGTCTTCACTCGGGTAGTTTTGGTTGCTTTGGTTGATTTTTCAAGGTTTAAAAATAAAGCAACACCAATAGCAAAAAACTATACAGGATTTAACAATAAATTTTTATCATATATTGAAATTTAAAAGCATTTATGAGTTAAATTAAGTTTTGCAAATATTAGTTGAATCAAACACCTGCAAATGACAAAACTTAAAAGCAGTAGAGTGGAAATACCACCTACGCAAATGGAGAGTTGGGGTCTGCAAACTATACAATCAAAACTAGAAATGTACCTTGACATTCTCAAAGTATTAAGATACAACGGTCCATTAACACTTAATCAAATTTTAAAAAAAACAAACCTCGAGAAAACCATTTTCAATAAGCATATAGACTTTCTAACTAAACAAGGAATGGTTGAAAAACGAGCTGCAAAAACAAACAATGTAGTTTTCGTAGTTACTCAACGCGGCACAAATGTACTAGGGTATTTCAAAGAATTTGCTCGAGCACCTCCTTTGGTAGAAGAAGCCTGAAGTTAAAAACTCACGATTTGTGGAACCCTCCAGAAACACTATGAATCTGTAAAATTGAAAAAGTTGTTATTGCTGCTGCTTTACATAAATAATGACTACTTTCTTTAGCCTTACCGTAATCAGAAAAGAATTTTCTTCACTTTTAATTTGTTGATTGAACCAATAGATTTAGACAGCAAGTCGATATGAGAATAACTCTGTGCATGTGATTGCAGATAACCAAAAAATATACCTTTTCACCTTAAAGACTGATGAAGACTCAATTTCTCGGATTCTTGTTATTTATTACGTTATTTTGTTCAGACAATTAGGGGTTTTCCCTTCTGCAAGTGTTAAAGCCGAGAATGTGCCAGATGTCTTTGTAGGTATTGACTTGGCAACACCCGCGAATATAAATCAATCAAATATTCCAACAGTTCAGCTACTGTTTCCACAACCCCTCAAGAGACAACTTCAAGACAAAACATTGATGGAACTTCAAACCTCTATCTTTTTCTCGTCTTAATAATTATTATAACAATTTTCGTAGTAGCGGCAAGCTCAAAAATTTTATCTTAAGCAAACTAAAACCAAAAATATAATGAAAATTAGGAAATAGAATATAACATAAAAATTATTTTCCTAGTTACTGGTTATTTTTTTGTGTAGAATAATATCGTTGTAGTCGCGATTATTATGACGATTAATATAATTATAATTGATGGAATCTCTGGAATAGTTGGAGTTGGCGTTGGAGTTAGAGTGGGTGTTATGATAGGTGTAGACGTTGCTGAGGAACTTGGGATGGCAGTTGGTACTGGGGTTGGAACTGGCGTTGAAGATAAAATGACAGTTGGTACAGGTGTAGGAGTAGGGGTTAATGTTGGGGTTGAAAGAGGAGAGGCAGTTGACACAGGGGTTGGAGTCACTGTAGGTGCGATAGTAGGTATGAGAAGATAGATTTTGCCGTCCAGAGCACATATGTAAAGATTATTTTGTTCATCTACTCCGAACGAAGAAATATTTAGACCTGTAGAAATTAGCAAATTATTCACGGGTGCAGACACTCCGTCGTATTGAAGTGCCCAAATTTTTCCTGACCCGTAATCACCATAAATATATTTTAAGTAAAGATTTGCCAAAGTTGAACCACGATATACATATCCCCCGACAACTGCTATGCCATCTGAATGAGTGTATTCCCAAAGAGGCAATTCAAGACCAACTTGACTTCCGCTAGAATATGTTAGGGAACCTTCCATAATGTTCCAACCATAATTCTTTCCAATCCCAGCAATGTCAATTTCTTCCCGTAATCCTTGTCCTACATCTCCTACCCATAACCTTCCAGTAGGTGAATCGAAACTAAAACGCCAAGGATTGCGGAAACCGTAGGCATAGATCTCTTCTCTATAACCCAGATTATTTCCCACATAAGGATTGTCTATTGGTATGTTGTAATTGCGGTTTTGGGATGATAAATCAACGTTGATCCGCAAGATTTTGCCTAGAAGTGTTGATCGATCTTGACCGTTTCCAAATGGATCTCCTCCTGACCCGCCATCGCCTAACCCAATGTATAAATAACCATCTGGTCCAAATGCAATTTGTCCACCTTTGTGGTTTGAAAAAGGTTGATTCACTTCAAGCAAGACGATTTCACTACTAACGATTGCCTGATTGGGGTTGTTTGGAGAAACTTGAAATCTGGAAATTACTGTTCGAAGTGGATTATTAGTAACATAGTCAACGTAGAAAAAACCGTTCTGAACGTAATTAGGGTGAAAAGCAAGACCGAGAAGCCCT
This sequence comes from Candidatus Bathyarchaeota archaeon, assembly GCA_963831895.1. Lineage (GTDB taxonomy): Archaea > Thermoproteota > Bathyarchaeia > Bathyarchaeales > Bathycorpusculaceae > Bathycorpusculum. The sequence continues at coordinate 24,772 of CAWHSD010000014.1, read as the reverse complement.
TGTTCGCCACCAAATACGACTTTATTGGCAATATTGAGAAAAACAGTTGAATCTGCAGTGGTTTGGGAGTTTTCAAATACACGAATAACACCTTGTTGCTCAATCACGAAAAACCTATTCGTTCCATCTCCAGAATTTATTATTCCTACGGGCTGGTTGAATATCAAGTTTGGAAAAGCGACTTGAATCAAATAATCGCTCTGTGTTTGTCCTAAACCCTTAGGAGCACTCCAAGAAAAAAAAGCAACCAAAAGGAGACCCAACATTAAGATGATACAGGACACAGTTGCAATTTTTCGTCGATTAATGCATTTTCATCCCTTAACATTTGTATCTGTTATTAAATTTACCGCTAATTAAAAATCAACTAATTTCATTGCCAAGTAAAACATAATGTACCAGAAACATAAAAAGATGTGTCTAACAGTAAATTACCGCAATAGTTTTTGGGAAAGATAAAAAAAAAAACCAAGTTCATCAATTAATGGAAGTACTAAATATAGATTTGAGTCTATTATTCCGCCGTATTGCTTTGGAAAATTTGTTTGCTCAGAGGAACAAAAATTAACATGTAAATATGCTGATTTATGTCAAATAAAACAAATTACTCTACAACACCAGAACATAAGTTTGCATTAAAATTCAAATTTCCGAATTACAAGAAAAAAGCAAATGCTTCTAAAATTAACCAATTATTTTAACTTTAATTGCCTTTTTTGAAAAATAACAACTCTCTCTTTGAGTTTGACCTTGCAAGTGTAACTAGAAGATAACCCTAATAAGTTCTGGACACGCGTTCTATTTTTAGAGTTCTCCCAAAACACCCTGTAGTTTAAAGCTGTTTTAGGTAGTTGTAAACCCAATAGGTTATAGATTTCCTGATTTTGTAAAGTTATGGTTTCAACACCTGACGAACTAATGTGATCTAAGAGAGGCTGATTCTTGTTCATCCATTATGCACTTTCCTATTGTAATCTACATTTCGTACGACGTAAGATAATATTAAAAAGATTTATGAATTCAAAATCCATTAAGAATTGAATTCAGCAATTTATTTTATTTAGAAATGAATGAAAGAATTACTATCTTCTAAAAATAAGTCTAAAAAAAGCAGACTTCTGGTTTAAAGTGTGTCTCCACTTCTTCTCCAACTGTTTGGGTTCTTATAAGTTGCTTTAGGACCTTCTTTTCTTATTGTATCGTAGACTCTGAGAAATTCTTTGCTTGAGAGTTTTTTACGGTTTTGAATTTTAGTTATCGCCTGAAGCGTTTCTTCGTCTAGCATATTCGTATTTTGAGAAACCTTTAGAGATTCTAATAATCGTTCTTTAAACATATTATCACCAGTTATAGCTTGGGCTTTCTTCGCAGAAAGGTCTTAGCGCCATAGGTTTTTGTTTTAGCGTGGGTTTTGGAATTTCAATCCCCCAAGATTTTTCGAGCGCAGTTCGACATTTTTTAGCAAAGTCATTCTCAAGATTTTGGGGAATTTTTTGGGTTGCCATTTACTTTTCACATCATCATATTTCTTATGAAAACAATAAAAGCCATGTTTCGGGCACCCAAATATTTCAAAGCAGAAAGTAATCTCAAAAACGTTATCTTCCCAAATTGGATATATTAGAAAATAAGGTTGTTCATCGCAAAAGAGCTACTTTGTTACTGTGTCATGACAATCACATCATTTCTTATCTTACAACATAATATACAATATATTATGACATAATATTTCCGAGGTTTTCATATGTTTTGGGATCACTTTAAGAAATCAACAAGCATAATCAAAGCACAATTAATAATTCCCAAAAAATCATTCGCTAGCCCATTACACAATATTATCAAAAGAAAAACAATATTCGCTACAATATGCATCTTAACTTTATTATCACTAACTACCTTTATCGAGGATTTTGGCCCAGGCAAAAGTATAGTGAAAGCAGATTCAGTGATTGGAATAGGAGTTGGAATCTACTGGGACAACGACTTGTACAAACATCACTCATTCTCTTAATTGGGGGTTTATTGACCCAAATTCAAACAACAATTTGACGAGTCTATGTCCGAAATGAAGGCAATTCAATCGTTACCCTTGGATTAAATACGGCAAACTGGATTCCAGCTAACGCTCCAAACTACATTTCTTTAAGATGGAACTACTCAGGACAAAACCTCAAAGAAAATGAAGTAATTCCAATAAAACTAACACTAACGGTTAGCCCTACAATAATTGATATAACCGATTTCAGCCTCGAAACCATCATAAAGACAGTAGATGAACAATAGCAAAAATCGACATCCTTTAATCCCTCAAAATAATGTTCGACATTAAAATAAATTGAAAGTTCCATGTTATCACAGCCCTAAATTACATGCTTTTTTGAAAAATAATTAGTCCGGTAGCTCAGTAGACTTAAAGGAATCATTCGCTTTTTTCTGTGTTTGTAGTTCGATTCATTCTCAAAACAAGGATCATTAGAGATATGAAAACAAGTGCCATTATTGAACCTGCAATGGTTCTTTCCGTAGAACTTTGAGATTTGTAAAACCAAATTGCGAAAAGAATTTCTGACACCAAAAGCATTACTGCAAGAAGCTGATATGGACCTGATATTTTGGTTGGGTCAAGTCGATTTCTTTTGCTGATGATTCTTGCCAAACTAATTTCACCTCGATAGTAACTAATTTGCAAGGTTGGCTATTACATTGTTTGACTGAGTTTTCTGAGTTTTATCCGAGGTAAAATTTTTCTAGACTAGAAATGCTTAGGGCAATTTTCTTAGAGATTCCCTTAAATATCAAATTTGCTAGATTCGGATCAAAATCAACAGTCATAGGCAGTCTAAACTCGGTTTTTGCTAGTGTTCTGAAAGGGTGATTTCTAGGCTTAGAATCTTTTTAACAGGCACATTTCTAAGATAATATTAAATATACAAGATTTTTTTACGTTGAAGCGGGAGCGAGGATCAGAAATCAAATGGAATTATCCAAGACTGCTTTCTTCTGAAGATCCTTTGTCGATTAATTGTATATAGATAATTTTGTCTACCTGACTTACTTTAATTTCAAGTGGGCGGTTCCGAAAGCATTGCAACATTTTATGCAGTTTTTTAGGAAAGTTTAAAGAAACCTGTTCGTATTGGTAAACTCGTTTGTCATTCATGTAGTGTTTTATTATTTTACTAAATCGCAATTTAACCATGAGATTCACCAGATTTTTTAAAGTATTCCAAAAGGTTGTTTTGGTTTTGTCCTGAGACTGTTTCATAGACCGATTGGGTTGTGTAACCCGCGAAGCTAAGCAAGTTAGCTGCCGACATGTAGAGTAAAAGCAAGTACCTTTTGATGTCGGGGTTAGTTCCTTCCTCTATAAGTTGAGCTGCTTTAACTCTGCGCTCATGCCGCCTATCTTCTGAATGGGTGAAAACGAACTTTATGCTGTTACCAGCATGGACTTCGGAACCTTCCTTGATTAGCTGCTCTGCAGCAATAACTTGGCTTACATGTTGCTTGTAGTGCTTTGGGTTTTTCGATAAATGTTTGGAAACAATCAAATCCTCGATAGATACTTCTCCGTTGATTAGTTTTTGTCTATAAGCCTTTACCACGTTTAGTGCTTCGGGAATTTTATGCATAAAGTCTGTAGAGTTATTCGCCACTGAAAATACTTCTATCATTTCCATTTGTGCATTATAAACAAACCTAGGCGTGTCGTGTTTTCGTACTTCTATACCTCTGACTTTTAATTTTCCGCTCTCCATAACTCCATAGTAACGATTTAAGACACCAATGTTTGGATGCATTTTTGAGGGCAAGAAAACAATCCATTTGTAGCGCCCCTCAAAATTTAGAGGAACACCAATCTCGCTGCTTACCTCTTTGCATAAGTCTTGGTAATCTTCAAGGCAGGTGTTTTCTTTTTTTAGCCACAACGAATCCACAATTCCATGCAGAACCTCAAACCCTCGGCTCTCAGATATACGAGCAGCCCTAAGAAACGCCTCCCTGCCAAACGCACAAACCCCAATGTGCCCATCAACTGTTCCGAACTTTGCGTTCCTATAACCCAAATAACCAAAGCAGGTTACCAAAATCCACTTCAATGCAATCTGCCTGTTATCGTAAATCTCTTTGAGCTTTGGGTCTTTGGTTTTATCTCTTAGTTCTTTGTAATTCAATCTCTTTTTCACGACAAGCTCCAACGCTTTGGGAACTACACCCGTCTCGTTTTTCACAAATATTGTAGTTTAATTCCGGGATGCGTAAGTGTGAATCTGGGCAGCACTTGCATAGCACCGTTTCGGCTGAAATGTTGTTGTTAACCATTAGGCTGGGATACATCGATGAAAAATCTACTTCGCCTGTGTTGTCGTGTATGCCGACTTTTGGTTCGTAGACAAAGCCGCCTCGGTCTGCCACGAGGAGTTCGTAGGCTGATTTGAAGGCTTCAGGTATGCTTTTGTTTCGGGGTATCAGAATTTCTTGTTTGAAGGCTTGGTAGAACTGCAATGAAGACATGCTGGATCCTATTGATGAACGAGAGGATGTATGTAAGGGTGCCCGACAGATTCTTGCAATTTCAAATAGGCCTTGGAAGCTGACTTTCGTTAAGGATGAACGTGTTGCCTGCGTCGATGTGAACTCTTCCATATAGCCGAATGGTTGGAGCTTTGTAGAATGTGCGTCCATAGGAAAAGAAGGTTTTTCCCTTTTGTACTTTAGGCACGAATGGAACTTCATCTCTGCTTAGAATAAACTTGTCAGAAACCTCACTGACGATTGCTCGCTGAAGCAAGTATGAGAAAAAGTAGGAATCTCCACCATTAGTTACAATTATGTCTGGATCAAGTTCCTTCACCATGTTACTTAACTGCAGGAGCTTTTCTGCTTCGTTGCCCGAGTCAATTATAATTCGTTTCTCTTCTTGCTCTAAACTTATATTAGCTATTGAGTCTTGAAAGCTTGCTATTTTACCGACTTTAGCTATTTCGATTTTTAGATGCATTATTCTCAAGGGAGGGAGAACATAATTGATGCTTTCAACAGAATCCAGTAAATTGTACTTTAGCTCTGTTTTGAGGCTTTCAACTTCTAAGAAAGCAAGCGGGAACAAATCATGCGTGAAGAGGTAAGTTCTATCGCCGCGTAAATCGCAGTTGTGAACTTCAAGGCGCATGTAATCGCCTATTTTCAGGATCTGGTTGGTTAATGATGATACTTTTCTACAGTCTTTGAGAGTGATCTCTAATACCCTCGATTTTTCAGAATCCGTTGGGTTAGCGAATTTGTAGACAAAAATCCAATTTGCAATATCTGGGTTTGAATAGATTTTGCCAACAAGTTTTTCTTGGTCCTCTTTTTTACCCGATACGTAGATTTTGGGTTGGAACTTGTCGGTTAATCTGATTCTTTGACCGTTTTCACTTATTATCCAAACTGCCATCTCGCCAATGTTAGATGGGTAAACGTCGAAGATCCAGCCTCTGATTTTAGGGCTACCGCTTGACTGCATCTAAAGCCTTCTCTAATCGACTAATCTTGACTTGCTGAGACAAAAGAATTGAAATAACCATTGGTTCGAAAAGAATAGGGTTAGTAGCGTTGCTTCCAGCTGAGGCATAGTTTCTGCAAGCATCCATTAACGCTTCAAATGCTTGTCTGTCCTCGGTCCTTAATGCTTTTTCAAAACCGCTCCACCGGTGAATTTCATCTTCCAGAGCCATTCGATACGATTCAACGGTCTTTCCCATTATGCAGCCACCTCCATAAAATCAGCTAAAGTAGAGCTTTCATCTGGCAACTCAATAATGTCTGAAGTCAGGTAGGGATGCTTTTCTATGGCAAATTGTCTAGCATAGCTTGTTTTTCTAACGGATAAAACAACGTTTGCTCGTGTGCATGTTTGAGTTTGAAGGGAATTATTTCTCGCCGTTTCTATGTGTCGCGGGTAAGTTGCGATTATTATTACCTTATTTTCTCTGGCAAAATTCGAAAGGTACGTTGTAACTTGGCTGAAGATTCTTTGGGCTTCATATTCTGGGATGTCTTTATCTAAGAAGAACCCTGCAATATCCGAAATTATAGCGAGTTTTGCATCGTATTTCTCGATAGCTTCTTTGAGTTGATGTGTAACGAGTGATGTTAACTGGTAGGCTGTGAAGGCTCTTGAAATGAAAATGTTATCTAAAATCTGCTTGGGATTAAGGCGATGGATCTGCGCAAATTGGGCTATTTGATAGAGCCTAAAGGTGTTACCTCCATCGATAAAGATAACGCTGCTTTGTAATCCTCCAAGTTGAGTGGGAAGTTGCGCTTTCACACATAACAACGATGCCAAAGACAAAACAGACCCCTGCAGAACTGCAAAATCGCCCAATGCAAACCCTGGAAAAACCTCATTTAAACCTCTTAAGTTCAAAGGAAAAACTGGTTGAGATAGCACAGGCTTAACAATTACATTTTGAATCAATCTCATAACTCTCCCTTTAATTCGAAGGATAGCAAAAGACAGTTTCTTATTCTTAAATGGTGACTTCAAACTACCATTTTGAAAAGCAGGGTCCTAATTGAAAGTGAAGCAAGAAAAGAACACAAACAGTATAGATTTAAGCACAAGGCAAAATAAGCATAAACGCAACTATACCTAATTATTGAAATCAACACTAACTAAAGTGAAAAATTGTGGTTCAAGAAACAGAACTTCAAAAATCCGCTACCGAGTCTGCATTTGAAGCCATTCAACTAGAGAAAGAAAGCAAAAACGATGAAGCGATAGCATTATTCGAGAGAGCGGTTAAATGTCTCTTTCAATTAGTTGAACTTCATCCAGATTCCAACTTGAACAAAGTTTACCTTAAGCAAGTTGACGCTTATCAAGATCGGATAAAAACGTTAAAAGAAGTTAAATCATCAATTCCCACAAATAAGCCGATGACACCTTGTGATGTATCCCAAACATGCGGAGACAACATGATAGAAGCCCCTTCGAGCCCAATGATTTCAAAAGAAGTCAATCGCAATACTGATAGTGAGTTTGCGGATGAAGTTAAAATTTTGAAGGCTGAAGTCAATGACCTCAAGAATGAGGTAACTGCACTTAGAAGTCTTGTATTATCTTTAAAGGATGATATTGCGGATCTAAAGACTAAAATAGATATAGTTAAAGAAAACAGGTACTACTTACCTTAGTCAACGGCATTGGAAAAAGTAGAAAAGTCTCCAAAAACTAAGAAACATACAAGTATAGGAAGTGCTTAGAATGTGGAATTGCAAGCGCCAAATGCGGTAATAGTACAGCTTGGTTAGTACATAGGCTTGCCAAGTCTAGGACCCGGGTTCAAATCCCGGTTACCGCACCAATCTTCCAGTTCAAATCCTTCGTTCCCTATTTCTGTAATAAATTAAAGGATATTCCAACGGTTGATTTCTATTATGTGACACGAATGACTGAACTTCACAAACACGTTGAAAGAATCTGATACATAGCATAATAATAATGTTAATTGTGCCCTATATGTCATTTACATTCCTTCCAACCGAGATCTTGAGTGCAGATTTTTTCAGAGTTCAATTGAGCGGTATATACTATTAATCATAGTTGGTTTCAACTTCTTATTTTGGTTCGTAGCATCGTGTCTGAAAAAGAACTCAAGAAAATGAAATATTAATTCTACCCAAAAATTTGGGGAATTAAAATCAATTGATTGAGAAGCTACCATTTCGTTTTTTTCCTAAACAATGTAACTGTGGCTCGTAATAGACGACTTTTTTGCCATACGTTAATAATAAGAAGCAGAGTTCCGCTATGGAGAATCTATGGTTGTTTGATACTGTTCGGAATCCGAAACAAACCTTTTAAACAAAGTTGGTAGAGACCTTATCGAGTGATGTGTGAAATGCAATCTGCACTCCAAAATGCCCATGCGTTAGGAGAAGTTACTCATGAAAGAATAAGCCAAAAGATGGCAGCTGATAAACCTATGAAATGTCTGCTTGACGGGCGAAAAAACTGTATAGTTTTTCTTTAAGAAACCCGATTGGGTGGGTGCTAACTGGTTATGTATTTGTAGGAATTGCCCTAAGAAAGGCTATTCTTTGGATGCCGCAAAACAATTAGAGTGTCGTCGGCAATACGAAGACCACAAGAATATGTATCCCTTTGATTATATGCGACCTGATATTTCTGTTGAGGATCACGTAAGAGGCTTAGGGTTTGAACCAGACTTGGTTCCAGATTTAGTTCGAGAAGAAGAAGCGATTGCAACGCTCGTCAAGAACCTGCATGCAATAATTAGAAGCAAATTGGGAAAAATCGACAACAATCTTCTATTCTCCATCATCGAACTAACCGATTTGATGGTTCGAATGCAGAAAAAATGCTGTAAATTACCCGAAAACGTCATAGACTATTTGCTAAAAATGCCTGAATTTCTGCCAGAATTAGAAAAGTCTAAGAAAGATAGAACTATACTGCAGGAATAGTCTCGGTTACTGCCACAATAATTTCGAGTGTTTTATCTACTCAAACTAGCTGTATCTTTTAATTTAAAATTCAAGAATAATGAGAAGTAGCTAAATTAAACTTTTAAAAAAAATAATTGTGTGGAAAATGGGAGTTTTATTACAATCAGTCCTGAATCAACATAAGAGTCAGAGAGCTATTCACGCCATCTATTGATTTAATCTTTGATCTTGTTATTTCTTTAATTTTTTCTATGGATAGGGCTTTGATTTTAACTAAAAGGTCATAAACCCCCAATAGTGCGTGTGCTTCTTCAACGCCGTCTACAAGTTTTAGACTTTCTAATATTTTATCCTGGGTACCTGAATCGGTGTTTAATAAAACAACTGCAGAAATCATATGTCGATCCTCAATGTTTTGATTTTATCTTGAAACATTATAATTAAGATGTGTTGTTGCATTGGTGAAGCCACAAAGCGCTAACCAGAAAGGAAAGCGAAATTATATGATTTTGAATCCATGCAGAACATGGAACAGAATAATAAGATAAAACACCATGACCAAACTCGCATGAACAAATTTCACAGTTTTAACATTAAGTAATCTATGACCAAATCTTACCTGAGACCCAAATCGTTGAGTAAAACCAAAAGCTATCTGCAAACCCATAGCAACAAACATTGCAAGACCAGTACCTAAATCTGGGAAGTTAGTTGAGGACCTTGCCATTTGAGAGGCAAAATGATAAACTATTAACGTAAAGAAGATAAGATTGCCAATAATGTGGAATTGGGTAAGTTTCATCCAAGAAGAAGGATGAGAACGTTTTAGTAGAGTAAACATGGGCGTCGCTACCGCAATCCCAATTGTGCCAATAATTGAGAAAATATGTGAAATGCGCATGTTTAAAACAAAGAAGTTGACGATAAGAACTCGATTATAAATTACAACCGATATGATGATTGCAATTACTACAATTGATAAAGCACACAAAAAGTCAAAATGCTTACTTATATTCACAAGATAAGCCCCAAGTATTAAGAGTTTGATTAACTATTTTAAACAGTGTTATAAATGATAATGCCAATCGTAAACGCATTCAATTGCTATTTAGAAGATTTAGTGCTACGAGGTTAGTGGCGATGTTCTCGCAATATACCCTTTTCATATCTTATAAAAACAAGAATAATTAGTCTGTAATCAGTAGCCACTTTCCAATCGGTATTATAAGCAAAAACTAAACTATGTATAGAGAGTTGGGTAGAATCAATTCTAAAAAAATTGTTTTGTACTCATATAAATTAGGAGAAGAAAAAATGATAAAAATGAAAGGAAAAATACCGACAATTTTCGTTATAATTATTTTGATGGCTTCAACAATTCTTGCGATAGCACCTAATACTGAAGTTAAGGCTGCAAATCAATCAAACTTGGGAATACCTTTACCCTCAGGAGTTACCCCCGTTTATCAGAGGACAACATATGCATACCTAAGTGTATCACCTAATCCAATAGGAGTGGGTCAACAAGCACTAGTTAACATATGGACAACCCCCGGACTTGACAGATTCAAAGCTCACCATGATTACACAGTGACAATCACACACCCAGACGGAACTACAGAAAAGAAAGTGATGGATTCTTATTGGGCAGATGCAACCTCATGGTTTACATTTACACCTGATAAAACTGGTGAATATAAACTAAAGTTTGAGTTTTTTGGAAGCTACTTCCCAAATGGAACCTACGCAGACCCACGTGCGACTGGAGGCGTTGATGTTAGAACATGGGATGAATATTACAAACCATCATCTACAAAGGAAACAACACTCGTAGTTCAAAGCGATCCTGTACAAGGCTACCCTAATTATCCGCTTCCAACTGACTACTGGACAAGACCAATACCCGCAGAAAATCGAGACTGGTGGGTAATTTCTGGCAACTACCCCTGGTATGGTCCTGGTGGTGGAGAGAAATGGGACGAACTCTATCCTAATACCAACCCATACTGGTCAGCACGACAAAAATTCACTCCATGGACCTTAGGACCTGAATCTGGACACGTAGTTTGGAAAAATCAACAAGATTTAACTGCAGGTCTGCTCGGCGGTGACTTAACATCAATCTTTACAGTCGGCACAGGCGCTAATCCTAACATTCTATACAACGGCTTGGGCTACATGTCCACTACCAAAGTAGTGAACGGATTTCCTACCCTGGTATGGCAATGCTTTGATATTCGCACTGGCGAACTAAAATGGCAAAGAACAAACGTTACTGAAGTACCAACGATAATAGAATACGACATAGGCCTCTCAGCTGCACCAGTTCCAGGAGCGGGAGAAAGACCACTAAAACCAGAATTACTATACATGGGCGGCGGAAGATTGATAAAATATAGTCCAAGCACAGGAGCAATAAACCTGAATGTTTCAATTGCACCAATGACTGGCAATGGAGGCACCTATTACACGAGAGGAATGGTGTTGGGTGTTCAGGATCTTGGCTCCAGTGCTGGCGCAGGACGTTACCGATTGATTAACTGGACTACAATAGGAACTGCAACCAATTTTGTTGACAGAGTGATTGGGAACATAACATGGCCTTGGAGCAACTTAGGAACAACTCAGGATTTCAATACTGGCTTAGTTGCAACTGTTAGCGGTGGAGGTAGAGATGTAACTCAAATTAGAGTAGCAGACTTGGTAGCTGGAAGAGAACTATGGAATACAACATCTTCTGATTCTATCTATATGACTCAGACAGCGGTAGCTGACCACGGGAAAATAGCGATGCTTATGAGAGGTGGCTTCTATGAAGCCTGGGATATGCGTACAGGTGCACTATCTTGGAAGAGCGAATTAGGGACTTATCCATGGAGCGAAGCAAGTTGGGCATCCTATGGCGTAGCTTCTGCATATGGCATGATATACCAACAGTATAACGATGGCATAACTGCGTTTAACTGGACAAATGGGAAAGTAGTATGGCACTATGAAGACCCGGCGAAGTACCAATTTGAGAATCCTTACACTGGCGAAAATGGAACTTCAGTAATACCGATGTACAATTTCGGATTTGGAATGCGCATTGTTGACGGAAAAATCTATGTTGCAAACGCTATACACTCACCTCAAATACCTTTAGAACGCGGCTGGGGAGTACACTCAATCAACGCACTCACAGGCGAACGAGTTTGGAGAGTATCAATACCATCTCACACTCACGCTGAAGCTGCGACCGGATACGTTCACGATGGCTACTTCACATTCTTTGGAGGCGACGGAATAATGTACGTCTTTGGCAAAGGATTAAGCGCAACTACAGTGGATGCTCCTTCGACACAGATTCAGGTTGGACAGAAATTCACTATAACAGGTACAGTTCTCGACATGTCGCCAGCTCAATCAGGCACAGCTGCTATCTCTGAAGAAGACATGAGTGCATGGATGGAATACAAACACAAACAAATGCCAAAACCCACAGATGCAAAAGGCGTTACAGTAGACTTAACCGCTCTTGACCCCAACGGAAACATAATAAACATAGGTCAGGCAACAAGCAACATAGACGGAACATTCGGCTTCTCATGGGCTCCAGAGATTTCCGGATTATACGAAATTTCTGCTAAATTTGCAGGCTCTGCATCTTATGGAAGTTCAACCGCAACAACATACCTAACTGCAGTTGAAGGACCTGCTACTCCTTCACCATCGCCTCAACCATTAACTTCTACTGCTGACATGTACTTCATTCCCGCAGTCGCAGGCATCATTATAGCCATAGCAGTCGTTGGTCTAATGATCATTTTGGTCCTTAGAAAACGACCATAGAAACACAAAACAAAAAAATATCTTTCCCCTTTTTTAGTATTAGATATAAACTTGGAGAAAAACGGCTGGCTGGCTAAACTTACAATAATAGTCACATGGTCTTTGCACTCGCTCTTTTCTCCTAAAAGTGGCAGAGCATCAGCAAACCTTCCTTTTAGAAACCTAAAATAAAAAACAATCAGATGCCACAGAAATCTCCTATTCGGCATATCTCTTCCAAAGAACACAGTTCGTTGTTACATTTTGCTATTAGTGTTGAGGTACATAAACTGCATAGCCTCTTGGTGGAGCATAGAATTCTCCCCATCCATCACTTTGTGTCCATTTCTCCATCGGCGCTTCAACATTGGCATTGGTCCCCCAAGCAGAAGGAGTAAGTTTTACGTTCTTCCATTTAGTCCTAACCCAATTTCCATTCCAAGCGTCGCCTCGATTGTTGAGAACAAAAATTAAGCCCTCCTGTTTTTCAGCTCCATTTCTTTGCATAATATACAGGTTATCATCCACGTAGAGTAATGTAGTTGTTCCCCCAGCATATTGTTCATGAATTTTTATTAGAGCTTCTATGCCGTTTGGCGCTCCTTCTTTAGCTAAATGATAATTGAAATAGTCCTTCCAAAATACGCAGGGGTAGCCTTCATGAGTTAGAATATAAGCGTAAGCTAGGATTTTGTCATTGATTATAGGTTCCTCGTCGTCAGTATCATGGTCATCAACGAACGTTACCGTATTTAATGGGTACTCTGAGTGCAGCGTTCCTGGCTTAGCTAACTCTTTTAGACTAAACCCATAGGCATCGCATAGATCTCTTAGTCTATAATGGAGCGGAAAATCAAATGCACAAGCAGGATTGTCTGATAACATATTTGTTTCATCTAGCCACTGTTTAATTGTTGAATAATCATCCCAGCATTCGCCCACGCCAAATAAGGTTGTGTATTTGCCATTTTTCCTTACTCTCAAGTCTTGAATAGAGGTTGCCATCCAGCTGCCATAGCCTTTTACAAAATCATAACGATAACCGTCGAATCCTATCTTTTCCACTAACCATCTCACATATTTGAGCAAGTTGCCAAGAACGTATGGATTACGGTGGCATAAGTCGGGCATCTCACCATATAGACTATCGTCATATCTTTCATAAGGAGAGGGATGGAAACACTTCCAATCCCGGTTGAACTTTTCGCTCTTGGGCATGAATCTTGTCCACCGTTTTCGGTTAGTCCCGGGATGCATTTCTTTGTCAATGGGGTTTTCTTCCTCCTCATCCCCACCGCTGTTATGGTTAATCACAATATCCGCATACACGCTGAGGTTATATTCGTGTGCAACTTTGACCAAGTCAATTAACTCTTGTTTTGATCCAAACCACGTCTCTACAGAGCCTTTTTGATCAAATTCGCCAAGATCAAAGTAATCGTAAATGTCATACCCCATCGAAGGTTCACTGGCAGCCTTGCTTGGAGGAGGCAACCAAACTGAAGTAAAACCCGCTTCCTTTATTATTGAAATCTGATCAATTAAATATTGCCACCAACTGTGTTCTCGATTCTCAAGTTGAGGACAATTCCAATAGAATGCTTGTAACATAACGCCCAATTTAACCCATTCCAAAATGTGTCTCTGTGGTTCAACCACGTGTTTCTAAAGTATTACTATTACCATGATATTTAATTATTTTCCAACGCTGGAATTTCCCTAAATCTCAATTGAAGTTTGGTTGATCAAATCATCTCCGGATCAAATGGTTACCTTGTGGCAGACATTAATGAACGGCAGAGAAAACTTAATATTTACTTAGTCATATCGAAGAAGCAAAACAAATGGGCATTAATGGAAAACAACATGTTAAAAACAACTTTTTCATCGTCAATGACCTAAAAGATTATCTCAAAATGTTCGCAGAAATTTAAGAGTGCTGTCCAAAAAATTACCATTTTGTTTCAAACGATCTGTTTCTGTTTTAGTTAACTAATTTTTATGATTTTACTAAGTCTATGTTGTGAACTTGAATTTGTTGAAGTCGGTAATCGGTTAATTGGATTGTGTTTAGAAATAATGTTAAAAAAATGTGAAGAATTTTAAAGTGGTTATTTTAGAATAGTGAATGTTGTTAGGCTTCGAAATTTAAGCGTAGAAGTCGATGTTTGCATTTAGAATCTTTACAGCCATACAAAAATAGGTTGGGGTTATTGTAGTTGGCGGTCAGGACTTCTGTTGTTGATTTGCAGTTTTCGCATCGTTCGGATCGAACTTGTTCGTTTGATAATTTGCCTTCGAGCAATAAAACACTCCAAGATTTCTCTTTGAATGAATTAAACAAAATAAATTGCCTTCTGGAAAAATTTATTTTTCATGGTGCTTTTATAATATAAAAGCATTATGATGACTTAAATTTATTTGTGATTGTCTATAACCAACAACAATTACGGAGAGTTTAATACACCGAGTCAACACTTGCTGAATCAAATAAATCAAATTTAAAATTAAAACTGTTAATGACTATTTTACAAATTAAATAGTCAAGGGTTCAAGAGAATTCGATTAAAAAAACAAGTGACCAAATTCTAAAAGGTCCTCATACCCAGTTAATTTCCCCCACAATTGTGAAAGTTGCAATAGATATTTCTAACAGCCAAAAAAACCTAAGCTTCATTAACGAAGAAATTACGATTACAAAAACGTGTTTCAACTGTTGCAGTTGCTGCATCCCATAAAAAGTAAGACTGACGAATGTAAGACCACTGTCCTGATATGGCAAGAACCAATTCACCCAACATATCTTGACGATAAATGAGCGGCATACTTATGACAAATTTGTGGTCACAATAAATATTTTGAAAAACAGAGCTAATGTCATAAAAATAAGTATTAAAAGAAGAAGAGTGAAAAATTGCTTTCTTCTTTCTTTAACAGTTGCTTCTTGGCTACAAAATCATTTCATTTTTGAATCTGCAAGTTCAGGTTCAACAATAATCTACGGCCAAATCTGTTTTTTATTTATTGTAATTTATATTTATTTTGCAGAATGCAGATCTTGGCCTTTGATCCTTTGTGGGTTGGAACACCGGTCTATCAACGCCTGCGCGATACTCCAAAAGTCAAAGATCCTTAGAGTTACAATGAAAGCATATGATATCGTTCTGTTTTTAAGTATTAATTTTGGATAAGTAGGTCGCTTTCATAAGTTAGTTAAATACCTTTAGCCTTCTGATCTGTCAAGTGAATTGGGAGGAAAATGTATGAAACAAATTGCAGAAAAAGATAGAAAAGAATTAGAAGCAAAATTAGCAAATGTTTTTGATGACGAAATCAACAGTTTGTCTACAGAATTGCGTAAAATATTGCTAGATGACATGGTTACAGCCTTCGAAAATAGATTAAATGTGTTAAACAACGCTACAAGAAAAACCGCCAATTAATCGATAACATGGTCAAGAGCACTTATTATCAATACATAAATCATTTATAATAAAACGAATCATTTAACAAAAAAAGAGGAATACAAGAGTGCGTCGGTCAAAACTTGAAATGTATATCGACATCCTTACGGTTCTTGCCCATCGAGGACCACTTAAATTAACTCATGTCATGTATAAAGCAAACGTTAACTGCAGCGTTCTCAAAGAATATTTAGAATTTCTCATAAAACAAGGCCTTGTTGAAGAACGCACCGTTGGAAGAGCTCGCGTGGTATTTGCAGTTACGCAACGCGGCATTATGGTATTGAAGTACTTCAAGGAACTAAAAGAAGTCTTACCTATAGTAGAGGAAGCAAGAAATCAAACTCCAATTCCCTACTAATCCCCAGGTTTAATTTTTTTTAAACCTCAGTAATCTCTAATCAAAAATTTCTTTCTTTTTTAATTCTTCCATTCAATTTGTACGTTTTTGGTTACTTATCCCAAATAAGTACTGCAATGTCGCAAGACTTAATAAACTCACAAGCTTAGACTATCAAAGTGTACACATGAATAACACCTCGGGGGAAGACATTTGATCAAGAACGACCATTTAAATAAAAAATCTTCAACCATTTTAGAAAAAATAGAAGAAACCCTCGAGAAGCTTAATGACAAAGTAGAAATAATGATTGAAATCCAGAAAAACGGCGGCAACTCGAACTATCAAAAATCAGCCCTATCACTACCAGATGCATCACTAGATGTAATGACACTCCTATCGATGCCTGATCATTTACGAAAAACAGCAATGTCAATTTGCAGATGCAGCCGAGCAACCGCTGAAGAAATTTCTGAACAAACAAAACGTGCTAGAGCAGTGGAAAGTGCATATCTTAATCAATTAGTCACAATGGGTTACTTGAAGAAAGAACGAAAAGGTAGGAAAGCCTACTTTTTTATAGAAAAGGAAATTCAGAGTTGAGAATATGAGCAAAATTGTTGCAGTACATTCGTACAAAGGTGGAACAGGAAAAACTCTCCTCTCAGTAAATTTAGCCGCCACATTCGCCAAGATGGGTAAAAAAGTTTGCATCTTCGACCTTGACTTCCGAGCCCCAAGCTTATTTGCTATACTCAAAACCCCAAATACAGATTTCTGGTTCAACGATTACCTAAACAACACATGCGAAATCGACAAAACCCTAATAGATTTAAGCAGCAGAATACCTGGAAACGGCAAATTCTACACTGGCTTAGCAAACCCCTCAACAGAAGCAATCCGGGACATATCATCAAAAGATCGTAAATGGGAAATGCGTGCTTTAGGCCGTCTACTAGCGCTTAGAGAATCAATGCTCAAAGACCAGAAATTTGATTACTTGTTCTTTGACACAAGCCCGGGTCTACAGTATTCATCGATTAACGCTATTGTAGCTGCTGACTTCGTGGTTGTAGCAACAACTGGAGATAGATCAGATGTTGACGGAACAAAACGCATGTTAGCCGAACTATACAATTTATTCGAAAAGAAAACAGGGTTAGTCTTAAACAAAGTACTTGACACTTCCTTAGCTGCAAAGAAAACTGAAATGCAAAACAAAATTAAAACTGAATATCAGGTACCGATGCTTGGAATGGTTCCGTGCTTCTGCGAAATTCTCAGAGCAGAAGGCAACCTTATTTTCGTCCAAGATAAACCAGACCATCCCTTCACCAAAATTTTAGCTGAGATGGCTAGAAAAATAGACGATAACGAAGTAAACTAGCCTAATCATCATATTTCTTTATGAAAAAGCTTAAACAATACGGCACGTGCTAGAATTTTGTCATGGAGATGAATTAATTGAACAGATCAGCGATTATTCTGGCCGACGGATCCTCAAAGGGATTCACAAGCGAAAAAGGCATTTTAGAATTGGAAGGCAAACCCTTGCTAAACTTAGTAATTGATGCTGTTGAAGGGCTTGTTGAAGAAATAATCGTTGTTACAAGCTCTCAAGAACAATCAGATTCTTATTCAAAATTGGTTTCTTCTAAAAAAGTCAGGTTTGCCGTTGATGTCTCCAAATTTAATTGGCCTTTAGTTGGTGCTTTAACAGGATTTGAAGCTGCTAACGGAGAATATTCTGCTCTTTTAAGGTTTGATAGCCCTTTTATTTCCACAGAAGTTTTGTCTTTGCTTTTGGATTGTTGCATTGGGAAAGCGGCGGCGGTTCCAAGATGGACAGATCAGGAGATTGAACCCTTACATGCTGTTTACAACACAAAACAAGCACTTCAAGCTACAAAAGAAACGTTAGCGGAAGCTGATTCTGATATGCAAACCATGGTGGAAAAGTTGCGTGGAGTCCGTTATATTTCCACGATGGTGATTGAACAATTGGATCCTGATTTTAAGACCTTCTTTTACATAAACACCCCTTTGGATCTTAGGAAGGCGGCTGTAATGGGTAAGCCTAGAAAGACTTCGAAAACAAAGCAAACCAACATTAAAAAGCGGTAATGTTCAAAGAAGAACTCCTCAATAGTGGGTGCTAACTACCTCTATTGCGGTAGACAGGTTTAGCACATAGTAGACTAATATTTAGAGAGAGTACATCGAAACCGAAAACTGCTTATACACTACCGCATCAGATGAAGTATAAATGGAAACAATGTTTCCATGCCCGATAAGAAATTATATTCTTCGAATCAAAAAATTTTAGAGGTAGAAAATAAATGACAACAAAAAAATCTAAAGCATATAGCTTAACACACAAAACAGACTCCAAATATAGACTCAAAGAGGTCCAAAAGAAAAATCAAAGCACCAACAAAAGAATTGAGACATTTTTACCCATTTCAAATGAAGAGACACCCAAAAACTAACTAATCATAGTAAATAGTTGATGTGCCCTTTTCTCTCATGAACAAAACGTTGTTATAAACCTTATTGAGGTTCCTAACAGATTGAGGACCGAAGTGATAGATATACATTCCTCGTTAGTTAGTCATCAGGAATTGTTTTTAGATAGGGTACATCCAAACTCTGATGGCGCCAAGGTAATTGCCAACACAATCTCACTGCTTTGAATTCAGCGAATAATTAGTGTGCGGCAATTAGATAGGGGGTTTAGCGATTTTTTTGTATTTTAAAGTTTTCATCCACATCTTGAACTCGACGGATGGCTGTTGGTCGCGGTAAAGCTGTTTTCGCTTGGATTCTAAAAACAGGTTTTCGTTGCCAAGGTATTCTGCGGCAGTTAAGATGATATGTCCTGATTGGGAAGCTTTTTGGAAAATCGCTTCCATTTTTGGTCTCCATGCTTCATCGCGGAGTGCATGATGTTCCAAAATAACCAAAGGCACCTTCTCAACAATCTGTTCAAGATTCTGCAGTCCTTGTTTCAACTGAGACTTCTCAATTCGAAAGCCTCCAAGATACAGCGGTGGACCACCTATCATAATAACAGTGGGTTTAGCAGATAAAATCAACTCCAACGTGTGCTGGGATATTGGTCCTTGAATGTCAGGAGCAAACATAAACCGCTCCCCACCATGTTCAACAATCGTCAGTATTACCCAACCCAACATAGAATCCTCAATCCCATGAGCCACAGCCTCAGAAAAATGCAGAGATGTCTTTCCATAATGAAAAGTTCGATTGTCAGCCGCTTCTAGAACTTTGGCATATCTTCCGCCTGTCTGCTGAAACATCCAAGCTCTTTGGCGTTGGCTTGCGTTAATTTTTTCCTTCGCGTTCTTGGCAAGGACAATTTTGTTTTGGTAAATTTGACGTGCGGTTTCACCATCTTCGGTCCAATTTACAACCCAGTCCTCGAAGGACGGAGTGTGATGATCAAAGTGGTAGTGACTAATCGTTGTAATTGTTGCTTTATTGGCGGCTTCTGCAATTGTTTTTCGCAGATTAGCTATTGTTTGGAACTCGATTGGATGAGGTGGCAAGTTGAAGCGATAAGGGCAAAGTGAGATGCCAGCATCCAAAAGTAATGTTATATCTGGAGTTTCTACCAGAGTGCACATTGAGCGAACACCGAGGCTTTCTGAAGCCAGTGGCGTAAATTGAATTGATTTAAGCAGATTCTTATTGTTGGTTTTTTCCAGTTCATGCGTCACGTGGGGAACCTTGCTATTTTTAATGCTTAGCAGGTAAAATGGATTCCGTTGTTAATTTACAAATAAATATTTTGTTGTTTTTGATAAATATGGTTGTCAATAAGTTTAAATAATTTTTTGGAACAGTTTTTTAGGTAAAATTTTTTGGAGAATATTACACTTTTTATGATTACTGAAAACGATGTGAACAAGATGCGTAAGAAAATTTCGGTGGAAGTTCTTAGTTTAATTGGTTCTGGAAAGCCAAAAGAAGCTATGCGGTTCTTTGATCCTGAATGTAAAACTCACAATCCATACACTCCAGGTGGAATGAACGACTTAACTGATGCAATTATTAAAGTGCAAAATCAAGCTTCTGAGGGAATACTTAAAGGGTCAAAAGCTGATTTTAAGCTCGCAATCAAGCAGGTCATAGCTGAAGGAGACATTGTTGTTGTGTATACTCAAATTGCAAGGTCCAACCCAAATGAGGGAGGATTAAGACAAGTGCATATTTTCCGGTTTATCGGAGAAAAAATTGTGGAGTATTGGGATATCACACAGAATATTCTTGAAAACACTCCAAACGCAACTGGAGCATTCTCCTAAGAAGTTAATCGAAAGTGAGTTATTGAGTGATGACAGCCACAAACAATTAAGTTCTTAAAGCTACCAGCAATAGTTTGTATAGGCTGTTTTTTATGAGTCAATCATCAAGCGAAAATAAGAATTTAGAGATTGCAACGCTAGCCGGTGGCTGCTTTTGGTGTACTGAAGCGGCGTTTAGCATCATTAAGGGAGTGGAACGAATAGAGCCAGGTTATACAGGTGGCGAAATTGATAACCCCACATATGAACAAGTTTCAACAGGAACAACCGCTCATGCAGAGGCTGCACAAATCTTCTTTGATCCTAAAGTGATTAGTTACCGTGAGATTTTGGAGATATTCTTCACTATGCATGACCCAACAACGCTCAATCGCCAAGGAGCGGATGTTGGAACACAATACCGCTCAGCCATCTTTTACAGCACCTCTGAACAAAAAAACATCGCAGAAAAATTAATTGAAGAATTTACTAAGGATGAAATCTGGAACAAACCTATCGTAACAAAAGTTGAACCCCTAAAAGTATTCTATAATGCTGAAACTTATCACAAAGATTACTTCAAAAGACACCCCAAAGAACCGTATTGTCAAGCTGTTATCGCCCCTAAAATCGCGAAGATACAAGCTCATTTTATCGATAAAATCAAGGTTCCTCTATGATAACCCAAACTGGAATGAGCAGTGCTGATAAGGTTTTAAGGGCGATTGAAGCGGCCTCGGAAAAGAATTTTCTTCCGATCATAGGACCACACAAAGGCAAGTTATTGGAGGAGGAAATTCGGAAAGCTAAACCCAAACGCATGTTGGAAGTTGGAACATTAATTGGTTACTCAGCGATCCTCATGGGCAAAGAAATGGAAAATAAATCTGAGATTGTAACCATTGAAATCCATGGGGACGAAGCAGAATTAGCAGGGAAAAATATTGTTCAAGCAAATATTCAGCCAAATGTAAAGATTATCACAGGAGACGCTTTAGTGGTGATTCCCACTTTGGAGGGGCAGTTTGATTTTGCATTTATCGACGCTGAGAAAAACGAATATTTCAAGTACCTCAAGATGGTTGAGGATGAACTTCAGAAAGGCTCGGTTGTTTTTGCTGATCAGATGGGTGACTACTTGAATTATGTCCGCAACTCTGGTAAATACAGTAGCCGTTACATTCAAGTTGGCGGGGATGGAGTAGAAATAAGCATTAAACTTTAGAGTGTTTAATCGATAATTGTTAAATGCATATAAAAGAGAATGGACAATAATTATTTAGGTGAATTTTTTGGTTTTAGCCAGAATGAGCGTTTGGAATTTTAAGGAAGGTAAAAGCGAAAAAGGTTTTTCTGAACTAGATTTGCTGCTAAATACACTGGCACATCAAACTGAGGGTTTTCGCGGTGCTATTTCATTGCTCGATATAGACAACCCAAACGAGGTAACAATCATTACTTTATGGATAGATGAAGAGTCGTTAGAAAAGTCTGAAAAAGGTGTTTTTGCTCAAGCAATAAAAAGAGTCCAAGATTCAATTGATAGCCTTCCAAAAATTAAGAATTATCGAGTGTTTTCAACAGAACTGTTTCAACGTTCACAGTGGCCGTTTCGTTGGGCTTAACAATATCAACATAGACAGGTAAAAACAAACGCTTCTTGGAATATTAAATAATCCAACTTTTAATCTTTTTACTTCTTTAGCCCAAAGTTTTAATGACTGATGGGCTGTGTCTTGTTCTGGGTGGGCGATGACGACTCTGGCCCCGAAGACGTAAGGATGATGAGGATCTTGAGTGCGTATCATGCATTTGAGTTTCAGGTGCATGCCTAAGAGCCCACCTAAATTTTGTGATCAAAATAGAGGTACTAATTGGGTTTTGGTTATTTAAGATATAAAATAGTTAATCTACGTTATTTTTTCGACAACTTTTTGTATTTCCTCATAACTTGGCTCTGTAGTTAAACTATTGGAAACCCATTTGTAACGCACTATGCCTTTTTCGTCGAGGATGAAGATTGAACGTTTAACAATAGGGTAACAGCTAGTTCCAAAGCAACATTCATAGTTATCGCAAGGTGAGAATTGAAGCCCATATTTTTCAAATACTTCATGGTTTTTATCGCTTAGAACTGGGAATGGCAACCTGTTTTTTTCGGCAAAACGTTTGCTTGAGTAAGGTGCGGTTAGATCTATTCCGATAACTTGAGCATTTAAATCAACCATTCTAGACATTGAATCTCGAAATTCACAAACCTCTTTTGTGCATGTCATTGTGAAGGCTCCAACAAAGAAAGCTAATACAACATTTTTTCCTTTAAAATCTTTCAGGCTTACTTGTTTCATGTCCTCATCTGGAAGAGTGAAGTCTGGTGCTTGATCTCCAATGTTTAGTTGGTTTGACATAAAAAACTGTCCTTGTTAAAAAGATGGAAGCGCTTGTATAAATGGCTAATGCATTTTATCTTTGAAACATTTGAAAGATGTAAATGTTAGATTTTTTTTCCTCTAAAAAAGGTATGAAAAAATTATTTGTCTTCTGGCGGTTTCTCCCACAACTCTAGCTTTTGTTTCTTGAGTTCTGTGCGCTTCTTCTGCAGGTAATTGTAAACCGTGTGATGCTGGCACCCTTCAATAACCATTTGAACAGCGTTACGTGCTGCGTCTGCTTCTTCAAAACTGCCGATAATACCAATTGTGTGACCGTAAACAACTACTTCAGCTTCAGTTAACTCTTCAATAAGTTTTCGAGTTTTACCCTCTGTTCCAATTATTCGGCCTTTCACTCGTGTTATGTCTGATTCAGATCGTCCAAAAATCAAGCGTAAATCTATCATGTCAAAAATATCGTCTTCGTTGCGAAGTAAACGGAAAGCGGTCTCTGGACTGAACCCTCTCCCGATGGCGGTCACTATGTCTTTTGCTCTTAGAAAAACTGATGGATCAGGAATGTTTACTGGAAGTTTTATACAGACACTGCCTTCTTTGTCTATATCTAGCTTTACGTTTAGTTTAGTTTCTATTTCCTGTTTAACTTTTCCTTCAGGACCGATTAATATGCCGACGCGTTCTTTTGGAATTTTTACAAAAGTCTCTTGACCTGACATTATTTAGCAACAACCATTTTATACAATTCTTCGTCTGAAAATACTTCAACGTCTAACCGACTAAAGAACCTATTCACATTTGCAATATCACGTTTTATCATAAAATCCGCCAGGGGATGCTGAATCGAAACAGATTGGGAAACATCAAAGACCACGGGTTTTCCTTTCCACATCATGATATTGTATTCGCTCAAGTCACCGTGAACAATTTTGGCTTTTTGATAGAGGCGTTTCAGATATGTTACTATGATTTTGTAGACTTTTTCGGGATTTGCTGGTGTTTGCTCTTTGAGTGAAGGTGCGCTAACGCCTTTCTTGCCAATAAATTCCATAATTACAACGTTGCTTTTAACGGCTATTGGTTTTGGAACCCTCACTTTTGCGGCGTCAGCTTCTCCTAAATTACGAAACTCTTTTTGCGCCCAAACAGCTATCAAAGAACGTGTGTCGTGTTTAACATTTTTGAACCGTGGATCACCTTCAATGTATTTGTGCATGCCGCGTTTGAATTCAGCTGAAGAAGTTAAGTAAATTTTCACTGCTAAATCAACACCTTCTTTTGAAGTACCCCAGTAAACCCTCGCTTCTTTTCCTGAACTCACTACTCCGTTGAGTTCATAAAGTTTGCCGCTGTTCATTAAATCAAAAACAACCATTCGAGTTGTTTGATCGAAGACTTCCTCGACGGTAGCGCGTTCTTTGGAACGGTCATGGTTTAGCATTTTGTCTCTGCGTTCTATTCTTCTTTCGGTGTGGGCTATTCGCTCTTGAGTTTTTCCAGACATAATATTCAACGATATTAACGGCTTAGGGTATTAAAACCAGTCGAACCAATGGAAAAGGAAGAAATGTTAAAAATAGATTATAAAGTTAAAATTCCTTTGCGCCTAAGTGTATCTGCTTGTGAATGCGTATAACGCCAAACAACGTCGCCGCGTTCGGCAGTTTGGAAATCCCAAGGTGAAACAATTACTATATCGCCTTCACGAATCCAAACGCGACGTTTCATTTTACCACGGATTCTGCATAAACGTTCAGCGCCATCTTGGCATTTAACAAGTATACGGTCGAAACCAAGTAGTTTAATTACTACGCCTAAGACTTCGCCTTGTCCAGGATAGACTAATTCGCCAATTGCGCCTTCGCTTAACACTTTTTTCTTTCCCAAACACTAAACCTCATTTTCGACTTAAAAAAAATATGTACAGGTTGCTTAAAAGCCTGTTCATCGAACAAGAAAGCTTCAAAAGTCAAAAACAAAAAAGTAGCCACTCGACAAATTTCC